>JAXLTX010000002.1:0-610111 GCA_046329775.1 Chitinophagales bacterium | reverse complement strand
CGCCCTTGACAGGTGTTGTCACCTGTCAACTACGAACCGAAATGAAACCCGAAAATTAGTGTTATTTTTAAACATGATATATGAAGAAAATCATCCGCAATCTTTCATCGCCACCATTTATGAATGGAATCATCTTTTGAAGGATGATGCGGTAAAATACATTATCATAGATAGTTTAAGATTCCTTGTAAAAGCGAACAGAGTTAATGTATATGGATTTGTAATTATGAGTAACCATTTATATTTAATCTGGCGAATAAGATCACCACACTTGCTAAAAGATGTACAGCGAGATTTTTTGAAATACACAGCTCAACAAATTATGTTTTACTTAAAACAACATGACTTAGTATTATTGGATACCTGTAAAGTTAATCACTATGATCGAACATATATGATTTGGAAAACTGATTCATTATCGGTAGATTTATACAGCGAGAAGGTATTTACTCAAAAAATGGATTATATACATAACAATCCGGTAAGGGCTGTCTTGTGTAAAGTGCCTGAAGAATATTAATATTCAAGCGCTGAACATTTTTTGCAGAATAAAAGTGTATGGGATTTTATAGCTGCTTATGATGAATAGGTCTTTGCAAGATAAACGGTACGGCAGTCGACAGGTGAAAACACCTGTCGAGGGCGGGGCCCGACTGCCAATCGATTAATTTTCTTCTCAATTATTTTTAGTTTGTAGTTGCACGGGTCACAAGACCCGGCAAGGGCGAGGTTGGGGAATATATTTATGGATTATTGAATTTTGACACACACTTCCTGATTTCATCTAATCCTAATCCATTTTTGGCAACTGTTATAAATACAGCAATGCCATCTGAATAACCTTCTAATGCATAGTATTTGTTATTAAATTTACCTTTTATAGCTTTCATATATTGATCCGGATAATTATCATATGCACATCCGATGAGTTCATCGTAAATAGGATTGGATAAGAGTTTCCTGAAATCATCAGGTTTATATATTTCACTATCATAAGCCTTTGATAAGTACAAATAATATGTACCGTCATCTGTTATTACTACTTTTTTCTTGTCAGGATTACTCAATGTTTCTACAATACCCATTCCATTTTCCCAATATGCTAGTTTGTTTTTGTTTATTAATGCAACGATATGTCGTTGATCAACCGTCCTGAAAAGAGTATTCTTAAATTTAAAGCCCCATATGTCTTTATAAAATAGTTTAATTTTTTTATCTGCTTTGACTTCAATAAAATAAGACCATGCTTCAATCTTTTCTACATCGGCATAAATTTGTGGTTTGTTATTTTTAAAGTCTTCATAGGATGTATATACTTCCAGTTGTGAAAATGATTTAAAATATATTAAAATTAATAATAATAAGATTGCCGTTTTTTTCATAATAAATAAGGTGTAATTTATAATAATAAATATTGTTTTTCCCATCATGGTTTTTGTCCCCCATCCACTTGCCAAGCGATTTGAACTGCATTGAACTTTCAGTTGAGGTTAAAATTATTAAATGTTCTTGTAATTACACCATAAGATTAATTCGTATGGTACAAACAATGATTGAAAAATTAATAAAACAACTATTCACTTTTCTTATACCCCAGTACTAATGCCACAACAGCACCTATCACAGCACCCATCGCGGCATTTGCCAGCACGTCTACCACCACTATCCATCTGCCGTATAGGTTCATCGTCGCCCACATGCCCAAGTCGACACTTAAAGTAAACAACAGGGAAATGGTGACGCCGGCAATGGCACCGTTTTTTACAGTGTCAATATTCGCCCAGTTCCCGAAAATGATAGCCATCATCAGAGTATAAGCAAAGCCCGCCACAAAAATACCTAAGAAGTTGGGAGGCGTTTTCTCTAAGCCGATGTAATATTGGGTGAGGGAATGTGCGGCATAAAAATCAGGCGTAAGGATGCCGTACACTAACCAGCCTAACAGAAAATAAGCAATGGCGCCCGCAAAGGCAGCGATTAAAACTCTTGCATTCATAATTTTTGTTTTAGTTAACTTAAATTAGACTTTTCTTTAATGAATTGCAATTTGTTTTATCAACAAAATAGGAGGGAAATAAAAAGAATGGATTTTGTTGCTAAGGAATAAACTTATAACCAATGCCGCGCACGGTTTCTATGTGTTGTTTACCCACTTTTTTGCGTATTTTCTTGATATGGGTGTCAATATTACGGTCGCCGACAATGATATCGTCGCCCCATACTTTCAACAGGATATAATTGCGCTTGAACACCTTGCCCGGGCGGGAGGTGAGCAGCAGCACCAGCTGGAATTCTTTCTTGGATAACTTCAACGGTTCTCCTTTCTTGAAAATCACCATTTGCTCCTCGTCGATTTCCAGATTGCCAAATGTCTTTATTTCTTTCGGTGCTTCCTCTTTATCGTAGCTTCTACGCAGCAAAGCCTTGATGCGATGGGTGAATAAGCGGGAACGGGAAGTCTTGGCCACAAACTCATCTGCACCGGCTTCAAAAGCGGTGATTTGAGTGAAATCATCCGAACGGTTGGAATAAAAAACGACAGGTAATTTCGCCAGCGCGGCATCTGCCCGGATATCCCAGCACATTTCAATGCCGTCAGTCTCATTCAGATCCACTTCCAGTATCACCAGGTCCGGTTTTTCCTTCTTGATGATGCTCACCAGATCTTTTGTCTTGGTGACTTCGGTGAATTTGTAATGCTCGGCTTTGAATGCTTTGATGGTCGTGTCGATACTGAGCTTATCCTTATCAGCAATAAGGATATGATATTTCCGGGTTTCAAGAGATTTGGACTCCATAAATTGTTTGTCACTGCTAATGTATTCCATAAAATCGGTATGATGTGGTTATCTATAGAAACTACCTGAAAAATTCACACAATTTACAATAATAATTATTATTATCCTGACATGGAGTATGATTTTAATCCTAAATTCGGGCCAAACCGAGTTTGGAATGATATTTGCAATGTATCGGGTAAAGTAAATGATAATTTGACTTTGAACCATTTATATGGTAATATTGTTAAGGAAATATGAAAAAGATGAAACAGCAATTTTTGGGGATGTTGGCAATGTTTATTATGGCCGTCAGTTGTAATGCGAATACGAATTCCAATGCTGCGGCAAATGCAGGCAGTGCCGTCGCAGGCAAGTCGATCTATGACTTTACCATGAAGGATATTGACGGCAATGACGTGTCTTTGTCTAAATACAAAGGTAATATCATAGTGATTGTAAATACCGCCAGCCAGTGTGGTCTGGTAGGGCAGTTTGCTGAAATTGAGGCGTTTTATAAAAAATACAAAGACAAAGGTGTGGTGGTGCTGGGTTTTCCGGCAAACAATTTTCTAGGTCAGGAGCCTTTAAGCAATGCTGATATCAAGGGTTTTTGCACAAAAAATTATGGAGTTACCTTTCCGATGTTCTCCAAAATATCTGTGAAAGGTGACGATATGGCTCCCTTGTACAGATACCTGACCAGTAAAGAGCAAAATGGCGTGGTGGATGCACCTGTGAAGTGGAATTATCAGAAATTTATCATCAGTAAAGATGGTAAAATGGTCGCATCCGTAGCCCCAAGAACCACCGTAAATGATCAGGAGTTCATGCAGTATATAGAAGACTTGCTGAAGTAAAACGAAGTCTGGACTAAGAATCTGGGGCTTGGAATTTTCCAGGCCTTTTTTTATATTCATGCATCATGCTGATACAACGCGCCATCATATTCCGTTCTAAACGCCTGCCGGATACTCATGTATTTACCTGCGAGCATCCACTGACGGAATTCCTTTTTGATTTCAGTATTGGAAAGGAGAAATTTTTAATCAATGCCGTACATCTGAAGGCTCAGGCATCCAGAGGACTGGTGTTTTTTCTGCACGGCACGCTGAATCACATACAATATCATCTTCCAAAAGCGGATATCTTTTTGCAAAATAACCTGGATGTTGTTATCATGGATTATCCTACATACGGGAAAAGCAAAGGGAAACTGACGGAAGATCTGCTCCATGAAGTGGTGGAGATTACCTTTAAAAAAACAATAGAGAAATTGAACCACACGGAGGATGTGTATCTCGTAGGACGTTCCTTAGGCACGGCACTGGCAAGCAATCTGGCTACAAAAGTGCATCCGAAGAAACTGATATTGATTTCTCCGTATTACAGTATGCCGGATTTATTCAATCATAAAGTGAAACTGTTTCCGTTTAAAAAATTAAAATTCAAATTGGAGAATCATACCTACCTGCCACACCTTACCTGTGATACGTATATCTTACATGGCAACGCCGATAAATTGATTCCAATAGAACTGGCTAAAAAACTCATCCCTCTTCTAAAATCACCGGAACATTTTATAGAAATCGATAAAGCCAATCATTTTGATGTGCATGAGAAACCTGTCTATAAAAAAGTGATAAAAAATATAATTAGCTAAGTTGTTGTTTTACAGTTGTTTGTAAAATAATTTAAAAAATGTTTCCAGAAATTTATGGAATCTGTGTGCTGTTTGTATCTAAATGGGTGAACGGAGTGAAGAAGTGAAATGTACTGAATCGCGAAAATAAACTTCCCGCTTCCATTCAATAAAACAAACAAATTGATTTTTTAACGTAATTAAAATTTAAAAACATGTCAGCAATCAGAAATCAAGTACAGTTAATCGGAAACTTAGGACAAAAACCGGAAATCAAAACATTTGGCGAAGACAGAAAATTTGCAAAATTCAGCATCGCAACGTCAGACTACTACTACGACAACAAAGGCGAAAAGAAAGAACAAACGCAATGGCATAATGTGGTTGTTTGGGGTAAACAGGCAGAAGTGGTGGAAAAATATCTCGACAAAGGGATGCAGGTGGCGGTTACCGGTAAGATCACTTACCGCAATTATGACGACAAAGATGGCAACAAAAAGTACATCACGGAAATCATTGCCAGCGACTTCTTGATGTTGGATAAGAAAAACTAATTTTCCATCAAAGCTTTATTTATGAGTCGCTTGTGCAGTGCAGGCGGCTCATTTTATTTTACACATCTTGAGTTTATTTTTAAGGATATAGATACATGGATTTTATGTGTTTTTAATGTTCAAACAATATATTCAAGCCTGATATCACAAATTGTAATATCCAATACAGTGGATTCTACATGGATGCCGTAAAATGCGACATTCAATTTATTATTTAAAACAAAAATGACTTTTTCATGTTTTAATGTTTTTGTACCTTTAAAAAATGGACGACATGGTATTAAACAACGGAATGGTCATCGAACCAAATCCAACAATTGAAAATCATTACAGAGATATCCTGAACCTGATTGGCGAAGACCCAACACGCGAAGGTCTCGTAAAAACACCACATCGGGTGGCTAAAGCGTTGCAATACATTACACATGGGTACCAGCTGGATCCCAAATCGATTATACAGTCTGCCATATTCAACGAAAATCACAGCGAAATGATTATCGTAAAGGATATTGAGCTGTATTCCATGTGCGAGCATCATATGCTGCCTTTTTACGGAAAAGCACACGTTGCATATATCCCAAACGGGAAAATCACAGGATTGAGCAAAATCGCCCGTGTGGTGGACGCTTTTGCCCGTCGTTTACAGGTACAGGAACGCCTGACCACACAGATTCGCGATTGCATTCAGGAAGCTCTGGACCCACTGGGTGTGGCCGTGGTGATTGAAGCCAAACACATGTGTATGATGATGCGAGGGGTACAGAAACAAAACTCGGTGACGACCACTTCCGCATTTACCGGCGAGTTTGAAAAACAGGCGACCCGCTCTGAATTTGTAAAGCTGGTAAGCGCCCATTTGTCCTGATAACACCAGAAAGTGTTAAATTCTCCACCTTGATTAAAATTAAATAACTTTTAAAGTTCATTTATTTAGGTAAAGACACGTAATTTTGGGGTTCATCTTATTAAGAATACTCAATGAAACGTACTCATATTATTGCCTTGGTTTTTGTTGCGGTTCTGGTAGCTTCTCTCACCGTGATGCTGGGGAGAGGATTCAGCCGTTATGAAAATTTTGAATCCGCCTATGCCAAACAAGGCAAAGAATTCACCGTAGTAGGATACCTGAACAAGGAAAAAGGCATAGATTACAAACCGGAAGTGAATCCGAATCGCTTCTCCATGTACGTGATAGATGAACAGAAAGTGGAAAAACTGGTGGTGGTCAACAAGGCAAAACCTCGCGATATTGAACGTTCAGAAAAAATCGTCGTGACAGGCAAGATGAAGGGAGATACTTTCGAGGCGAGCGAGATATTGTTAAAATGTCCTTCCAAATATAAAAACAGAGAGCAGCAGGCCAATAACGGCAAAAGCATTTAAATTCTCCTGTACCTGTATTCACATCTTACTTCTAAATTATGAATATTCACGCCATTGGTCAAAACATGCTGTTCGGTAAGGTCGGACATTTGCTGATTATTTTATCCTTTGCAACATCCCTTGCGGCGTGTATAGCTTACTTTTTTGCCACTCTTACCAGAAATGACACAAGCAAATCATTTCCATGGATAAGCTTCGGTCGCAAAATGTACATATTACATGCAGTGTCCGTGTTCGGGGTTATGGCAAGTTTGCTGATTATCATCCACAGCCACCTCTTCGAATATAAATACGTATGGGAGCACACATCCAGAGCGCTGCCGACCTATTACCAGTTTTCTGCCATGTGGAGCGGACAGGAAGGAAGCACACTGCTTTGGATGTTCTGGCATGGAGTGCTGGGCTGTGTACTCATTTTTAAGGCGAGAGACTGGGAAAGTCCTGTCTTGTCCATCGTGGCATTGGCTCAGGTCTTGTTAGGTTCCATGCTCTTGGGAATTTATGTTTTCGGCTACAAGATGGGGTCGAGTCCGTTTGCGCTGATGCGCGATACGATGGATATTCCCGTGTTTAAGATGAACCCGGATTGGGTGGCGGATGATGGCACAGGACTGAATCCGTCATTGCAGAATTACTGGATGGTCATTCATCCACCTACCTTGTTCCTCGGCTTTGCAGCTTGTACCATTCCTGCAGCCTATGCCATTGCATCTCTGTGGTTGCGCAATTTTACCGACTGGGTAAAGCCGGTGCTTCCCTGGAGTTTGTTTGCACTGATGATTTTAGGAACAGGTATCCTGATGGGCGGGGCATGGGCTTATGAAGCATTGAGTTTCGGTGGATTCTGGGCCTGGGACCCGGTGGAAAATGCGTCCTTGGTGCCCTGGTTGATTCTTGCAGCAGGTATTCACACCCTCATGGCCTACAAACATACCGGCTACTCGCTGCATGCCACATATCTGTTTCTGATCGGTTCATTTCTGATGGTATTGTATTCTTCGTTTTTGACCAAGAGTGGCATATTGGGAGACGCTTCCGTGCATTCATTCACCGATTTGGGTATGAGCGGACAATTGGTGGTAATCATACTGGCGTTTCTGATTCCGTCCATTTATCTGTTTATAGAGAGGACTTATAAAAAGCAAATCCCATCCAAAAAGGAGGAAGAGCAGTTGTCCTCCCGCGAATTCTGGTTGTTCATCGGTTCGTTGGTGTTTATCTTCGCTTCCATCCACATCACCGTGCTGACTTCATTTCCGGTCATCAATAAGATATTTGGCGCCAAACTTGCACCGCCATCTGATATCAAGAGTCATTATAATGATGTGCAGATCTGGATGGCATCTCTGGTGGCTTTAGGGTCAGCCGTAACCCAGTTTTTCAAGTACAAGAAATCGGATTATAAAGCGGTATTGAAACGATTGGCCATTGTCGCTGTTGTTGCCGTATTACTGAGTCTTTTGCTTATCATACCATTCAAACTGAACCGTATTGATCATATTTTGCTGATTCTCTTAGGATGGTTTTCCATATTAGCCAATGCTCAATATATTTTTCAGGTATTGCACGGTAAATGGAAAATTTCAGGCGGTTCGGTCACACATATCGGTTTTGCCATCATGCTGATAGGTATTCTGATTTCTCAGGGACGTCAGGAGGTACTTTCAGTGAATAAATTCGGGATAGATTACGGGAAAGGATTTTCTGAGCAGGAAATCGCAGAGAATGTATTGTTATATCAGAACGAACCGGCAAATATGGGTAAGTACAGGGTAACCTATCTCGGCGATTCATTTGCTGTTCAGAACATCTATTTTAATGTAAAGTATGAAGAACTGGATAAGAAAGGAAATGTAAAAAACACCTTCATTTTACATCCGAACATTCTCATGAACAGCAAGATGGGAAATAATCCCGTACCTTCCACCAGAAAGACCATCGCTTCCGATTTATACACTCATATCACTTCTGCACCATTGAAAGAAGATGGTACGGCGGTTGATTCCATTGTGGAGGAAACATATACCGTTTCAGTGGGAGATACCATTCCTGCTTCCAGATGCATGGTCGTTCTGGAAGGAATCAATCCGGATGCACATATTCATGGATTTCAGAAGCTGCCAAAAGACATTGCCATCGGGGCAACCATGAAATTCATATCTCTGGATACTACCTATTATATCGAACCTGTTTATCTGGTGAGAGAAGTGGTAGCCACCAGCGTGCCTGCGCGGGTAGAGAAAAACAATGTCAGCTTTTCCGTTATCAAGATTCTTCCGCAGGAAAATAAGATGCAGATACTGGTGCAGCAGAAACTCAATAAGTTTATCATCATGAAAGCCATCAGGTTTCCTTTCATCAATGTGTTATGGCTGGGCTGCTTTGTGATGGTGTCCGGTATTTTCATCAGTTTATTGCACAGAAAACAACAGAATCATACAGCCTTGTAGTTGTCTCTATCCATCATTCTCTAAGTCTCTTGAGTATCACGATTACTTGGCTGCTTTGACAGCAGATTTCCGTTTACGCAATACTTTAACCGTTTACACATTACAAGATGATGATGTTATTTTATTGTAATTATTTTGCATGGTATTTTATTGTAACCTAACATATTCATTAATTGCTACATAGAAGTAGTGATTGATTTCTGATATATGGGGGGGGTGAAATATTATATTTAAGTATAAACTCATGTGAGAATAAATATGGAGCTTTCTTATATGCATCTGTTAATTTAAAAGTCATATATTATTGTTAACTTTGAAAAACCATTAATTAATGATAAATCCAATGAATCATGAATACCGTTTATGATGAGCTAAGCAATTTGATCGAATTGCTGCATGAAAACAGGGAGTCGTTTTCGGAAGATTACAACCTCGCTCTTGAAGAATTGAAATGCAAGGCAGATGCTTCAGGTAAAATCTGCCAGATTGTAGATTTTGAAAAATACGCACAGGTATATTTCAATCCCGTAGCTTGTGAATACTTTGACACCACTAACGATGAACTGAACAGACTTGGTTTCAAATACGTATTTAAATACCTGCATCCGGAAAACTTTTCCATCATAAAGACACATATCTCTTATTTCAATGAGCCTAAGAACTATGACAGAATGCTCTCTCACTTATACTATGTGAATACACGCCATGGCTGGCGATGGTTGTATAATTGCACCAAGGTGGCTACATATACCAAGGATGGAAAGGCGAAGTATCTTTTTGTGATCGGAATAGATATATCCGATATGCTGGATGGGAAAGGTAAGTTCCAGAAACTTAGGAAAAATATCGCTTTCATTGAAGATAACGGAGCATATTTTGAACAGCTGACCCTACGCGAAAAGGAAATTCTGAAATATATCATCGAAGAAAAAACAAGCCATGATATAGCCGATTTGTTGCAGATATCCAATACCACGGTGGATACACATCGAAATAATATAATCAAGAAATTGAGAGTCAAATCTTCTGTAGGATTGGTAAAATATGCCGTTATGTTTGATCTTATCTGATACAGAAATGCCTGTTATCGAACTTTGTAATCACTAAACTATGAATGAAATATATCACGCACTGAATGAGTTGATAACAACATTAAGAAGCATAAATGCCTCGGAAGCTGCCGTACTTTCCGCGGCACGCAACCTTTGTAACAGCTGTAAGTACATATCCTTGATCAGGGATATGGATACCAATCTGATCTGCCATATCAATAAGGCGGCAGAAGATTATTTCGGTATCACACAAAAGGAAGCGGAGGAAGATGGATTCTCCTTTTCAAGGAGAGTGTTGCATCCCGATTTTGTTCAGGCTCAGGCCCTGGTGGTAAATTATTTTACCAATCCTGAAAGCTATCAGTCCGTATATGAATATATGTATTATGTAACTACCGTAAAAGGCTGGATGTGGACTTACATCTGCAGTCAGGCTTTTTACTTTAGAAAGGATGGAAGCCCTAGGTTTGTTATTGCCGTTGCGGCAGATGTAAATGATATCATCAATAATACCATCTCAAACAGCAAGCTTGTCGCTGATATAAAAGGATTCAGTAATATAGAATATGAAAGATATCAATCGTTAACCCAAAGGGAAATTCAGATTCTCCGTCTGATTTGCCGCGAATGTACCACGAAGGAAATAGCATCAGCACTTTTTATCAGCAAATCAACTGTCGATTCTCATCGGAAAACATTACTGAAAAAATTAAATGTAAAAAGCGCCATTGGTATGGCTAAATATTATTTTCTGTTTCATCCTGATAATTAAAAATGTAAATTCCAGGAATCCCTTATTAATTATTAGTAGTGATAAAATCAATGAATCTATAATATTATTCATTACAATTTAGTATTGTCTTTACTTGAAAGTGTGCTAATTTTGTAGTATTAAAGTATGTATATGAATAAATATTTACAAGTCCATAACCTTTTTATTAGAACGATTGAGCAAAGAAACACAGGTAATGAAATAATACAAACTACAAAAGGTTTGTTCAATATTGATTCTGATAGAAAGCCATATCACTTCTCATTTTTCACACAGTTATTGTTAACCTGTTTCGTTTCTTCATTATTATTGATTCCATTAACTTCAAATGCACAAATTAATGTTCCAGCGACTGTTGATATTAACATTCCAGCCTCCGGTTCAAATTGTGTTTATTTGTGTAGTGGTACAATTCGAGATAATGGAGGTACTGGAAATTATTCAAACAATGTTGATGGGAATATAACTATTTATCCAGGAAATGTTGGCGGGAAAGTTTCAATTGTAATTAGTGGATTTGCTACAGAGTCAGCAACTTGTGCTACAAACTGGGATTGGCTTAGAGTTTATAACGGCAACAGTACAGGTGCTACAGAGGTTGGTTGTTATTCAACTGGTGGAACACTTCCTCCAGGATCAATCACTTCAACTGCACCAGATGGTTCATTAACTCTTCGGTTTAAATCGGATGGCAGTAATACTGCAGCTGGGTTCATTGCTACAGTAAGTTGTTCAGGTGGATCTGCAATTACGTATAGTAGTACAGCTTGGAAAGGTTTCGGATTTAATGGCAAAGATTATAACGAACCTAAAGGACAATTTTCTACTGGTTACACAAGTAACACTGCTGATAATCTTAATATCAGTTGGGGAACAGGATCACCTACCACATCGCCTTGTGGAATGAATACAAATAATTTCAGCACTAGGCATATTTTGTCGAAAAATTTCTCACGCTCATTTTATAGAATTACGTATAGTTCAGATGATGGAATTAGAATGAGTAGTACAGGTGGTTCTACTTACGATATGATTAATCAGTGGGCAGATGCAACTCAATCAGGTACTTTTACTTATATTCTTGATGGTTCGAAAGATATAACTGTCGACCAAAGAGAAAATACAGGAGGAGCATCTGTTTCTGTTAATACCTGCCAAATGGCAGGTGACTACACCTTGGGAAGTTATCCTACCTGGAACGCATATGCATTTAATAGTTCAAATGTTGATTTTAGAACTTATGCAGGCTGGTTTACTACTACAGCATCTGGTACTACTATGATTGATAATAACTGGGGCACAGGTAGTCCTACTTTAACGACCGGTGGTTGTTCAGGTGCACCAACAATTGGCACTGATAATTTTTCAGTAAGATATGTAACGCGTAGAAATTATGGTTCAGATGGAGTTTGGGTCTATACTACTCCTAACAATGATGACGGCAGAAGGATTTATATAGATTATGGAGGAGTTGGATCTCTTCAATTAATTTATGACAATCTTGGAAGTGGTTCAGGAAATACAACATCAGTACCAGTTCTCTTAAATTCAGGAAATAATGATTTCTACTTTGATTTTCGTGAAGGCACTGGTGGCGCGCGCGCTAACTTAGTTGAGTGTCAAATGTCAGGAGGTAATTTACAAAGTTACGGTTCTGGAAATTGGAGAGTCTATGATTATGCTTCCAATGATTACGGTTTTGCAACGTCGAATTACCGAGGAACTTTTACTACAGGTTCAGCTAATGCAACTTCTGCAAGTTTTGGCGCAATATCAAATGGAACAGTAGCGAGTTCGTCTAACGCAACAGGAGGACAGTGTGGGTATACAGGTAGCGGTCAAAGCATTCGTGCTTTGCTTACTAATACGTTTACCGCAGGTGCTTATTCTGTTGTAATTGGTAATGATGACAATTATCGTATTTCATTTGATGGTGGAGGCACTTGGGCATATACGGGAACCTGTTGTGGCAATCAAACTAATACAACATTACTTAACGGTACCTACAACATAGTGTATCAAGGTAACAATGGCGGAGGT
This sequence comes from Chitinophagales bacterium, assembly GCA_046329775.1. Classification (GTDB taxonomy): domain Bacteria; phylum Bacteroidota; class Bacteroidia; order Chitinophagales; family JADIYW01; genus JADJSS01. Next base: position 597,441 of record JAXLTX010000002.1, on the reverse strand, counting down.
AATGGAGCAAAATATAATGCTTCAATATCTTGCTTATCAGCAGTTGCAGGAACACTTTCTGTCTCACAATCATGCGGGAGTTCATCGGGTATACTTACCTTAACGGGACAAACTGGCTACATTCAATGGCAAACATCAACAGATGGATCTACATGGAATAATTCAGGTGGTCTTGTTACATCTAATACCTTAAGTGTTTCACCTACTACTACTACTTTTTACAGAGCCCAAGTGTGGAGCTGTGGTAGTAGTACTAATTCAAATATTGTTGCGGTTACATCTTCAGGAACTATTTCAGGAAATGTAGTTATTGCAAACAATGTTACGATGGGTGGAACAATAAATGTTAGCGGTGACTTCACTTTAAACAGTGGGTCAACTATTACTGTACAGCAAGGTTGTCCTTTGGTAATCAATGCTGCAAACATAACAATCAACGGGACTATAAATGGTAACGGCGCAGGTTATACAGGTGGTAATGGTGGAAACGCTGGTGGTACATACGGTGATTGTGGTAATGAAGGAAATAATAGTTACAGTGGCGGTAAGGGTTTCGCTGGCGGTGCTGGTAACGGTACCGGGGGTGGAGCCGCCGGAACTAACGGAACAGACGCAAACGGGTGGTCAAGAAAATGTGGAGGCTTTTTGTGTGGAGGTAATAGCGATGGACACTTTGCTGGTTCTGGTGGTGCAGGTGGCGGTTCTGGTGGATCATATGGAAACAGCGGTGGTGCTGGTCTCTACGGTGCATCTGGTGTTGGATTTGGTAGCGGAGAAGACACTCCTGGATCTTTTGGTAATGGTAACAATGCTCCTGCTGCAAATGGTACAAATTCTGGAACCGATATTAGTATGGGTTCCGGAGGTGCTGGCGGCGGCGGCGGTGGAACAGGTAGAAACAATGGTACAAACGGAGGTGCTGGCGGTAACGGCGGCGGATCTGTAAGTCTCATTGCTTGTAATCAATTAACTGTTTCTGGGATTATTAGCTGCAACGGTTCTAATGGAAATAATGGTGGTAATGGTGGTACAGATGATGGAAGCGATTGGAATTGTACAGCAACAGGTTGCGGTAGTTGTGGAGTTTGTCCGGAAAAAACTTTTTATGCTCAAGGAGGTGCCGGTGGAGGTGCTGGTGCTGGTTCTGGCGGAGGTATTTTACTCCAAGCTTTTGGTGTAATGAATATTACAGGAACATTAAACGCAAATGGAGGTATTGGCGGAAACGCTGGTTACCCAGATGAAAATAATGGTACATGTAATGACTTTGCAGGTGGTGGAGGTGGTGGTTCTGGAGGACGTGTAAAAATAATCATGAATACATGTGTTTCGAATACAATCTCACCAACAGTTTCTGTTAGTGGTGGCTCAGGTGGTTTAGGTGGTTCTACGCATACTTCTACTGGAAACAGTGGTGGTGCTGGAACCTACGTAAATAATATCAACCATCCATCCTACACAACTCTTGATGCCAAAACAATAACAACAGCAAACCAAACAATATGTTATAATACTTCACCGGCCGCTATTGATGCGGAAACATCTGTCGGTGGAGCTTACGATGCAATTTCTTCTTGTAAAACATCTTTACCTGCTTACCAATATACCTGGTATGTGGCAAAAACAACAGCTACTTGTGCTATATCACAAACTACAACGTCGACGGCAACATCACCTGCATCAGGTTGGAATTTATTGGTAGGTCCGGGTACTACTTTTGAAGATTTAACAGCTGCTCAAGTGCAAACAGGATTCACAACCGCAGGAGGTAGTCTAACAACACCTGATGTTTATTGTTATCAAAGAAAAACAACTTCTGCGAATTGTAATGCATGGACTGATAAAGTGTCTGTGACTATAAGACCGGATGTGAGTGATGCAGTATTCCCGCAACCTAGTATTGAAGCTTGTGCTGATCCATCAAAACCTTATGCAATTTTATCTGCAACAACTCCAACAGTTGGTAGCGGTACTTGGTCAATAGTTTCCGGTGATGGTACACTTTCCAGTACAACAGCAAATCCAACTACCATTACAGGTTTATCAGCGATAAATGGCTCTACCACTGTAAAATGGGAAGTAGCATATCCTGTATCTCCTGGTCCGGCTTGTCCTAAAAGTCAGTCAAGAACGCTATCGCCTGTGGCCTTAGCCCTTGATAATATATCTTTACAGTCAACCGGATCACCACAATATTATACATGTCGTACATGTAGTATAAAAGACGGTAAAACATATACTTATTTTGATAACGCAGGAAAGATAATTGCAAAAATTGTTGACCCATCAGGTAGTGGAATAGAAATGGGTAGTACAGAAGTATGTACAGGATATGATTATAATGCAAATTCAATTACACCTAGTTCAGCAAATGTAAAAACAGTTACAACCAATTTTGGTGATCAGCAACCATATCTGCCAAGATATTGGTCAATTAATCCCGATACAAAGATAGGACAGAATGTAACGGTTACGTTGTATTTCACACAGGCAGAATTCAACGCACTGCAAGCAAAAGCAACTGGAACAGCATATCAATTCAGTCAATTTTCAGATTTGGTGGTTACTAAATTCGATAATGGATCGGGTGGCACATTTACGGCACCGCCTAATTATCCGGCTACAAATAGTTCGGCTAAATTGATATTTCCAACTATTACACGTTATTCTGATTTAGCAACAGGTCCCGACTATGCAGCAACGTTTGCGGTGAATAGCTTTTCTACATTCTACATTCATCCGAATCGCTTTCCATTTGCACCATTACCAGTTGAATTGGTTTCCTTTACAGGATATAATGATAAAGACAAAAACGTATTAAATTGGGAAACGGCTTCAGAGAGAAATTCAGACCGTTTCGAGGTTGAAAAATCAACCAATGGAACAGAAGGGTGGAGTTACATCGGGCAGCAAAAAGCTGTCGGTGGAACAGTTCAGACAAGTTACACATTTTATGATAATCAACCAGTGGTGGGTAATAACTACTACCGACTGAAAATCATAGATGATGACGGAACCTTTACCTACAGCAATACGATCAATATCCCACTTTCTGAAGCCATGGTAAATTCATTTGTGAAAATCTTCCCGAATCCTACAAGCGGAAAAGTGACGGTGCAACTGCAATCGACCAAAGAGATAGCCACAGAATTAAAAATCACCAATTTATTAGGACAAACTATTTCGGTTAGTTCAACACAGTTAACTAAAGGATTAAATCAACTAATAGTTGATTTAAATGGTCAACCTGCCGGTACGTATTTGATTTCATTTACAGATGCATCTGGTGTTAAACATATAGAAAAGTTGATTAAAGAATAAAATGAATGGATGTTGGTGCTTATAAACCGGCATCCTTCTTTTTTGATTACAGGATGATCATTAATAACATAATTATTGAAATCGTTATCATCCTTAATCTTGTGTTCTAAACGTTGCCAATAATTGATTTTAATGCGTTCAAGAATACCATAACTAGATTTTTAGTTTCCTGTAAGTAAGGCTGAAAATATATTTTATAAAACTATGAAAAAGTTAAGTCTACTCTTTGTACTATTCATCACAATTGCCATTCAACATGCCATTGCAGACGATACAGCGCCATTTTGTATTAGTTGCAACGAACCAAATTTAATCGCAGATGTATATATAGTGCCGCCAGATGCTGTGGCAGGGCAATTAATAAGCGGTCAGTTTAATCGAATATATGCTTTAGATAAAAGAGTAACGGTAACACAGCATGAAATAGATCTTTTTTTACAGAGTAAAGGTAAAGAATTTATAAAAATTGGCGGTGGTGCTTATTTCCTTGTTGATCAACAAAACAAATTTTCACTAATTGAAATTGTTAGAATAGACGATCAAAATTTTGATCCGCCAAAAATCATTTCGGCTGATGCGGTTATTTCCACTATTCCATTTATTAATATCATACTTCCAAGGAATGATGATAGCAATCACTTGAAAACACAACGTTGATTCATCTCAAATTTCTTTAATAAAAGAGCAGATATGTTGAAATAGCGCTAAATAGTCTATTTTTGTACTCTTAAATAGGCAATTGGAATCAGCAATAAAAAAAATAGCATTCATCGGTAGCGGCAATGTGGCAACTCATTTGGCAAAAGCTTTTTCTAAAAAAGGCATTACCATTCAGCAGATATACAGTCAAACCTGTGATAACTCTGAAGTTTTAGCCTGGCAGGCAAATTCCATCTACATTTGTGATTTAGACGAACTGAACTTAGATGTTGATTTGCTGATTTTTGCAGTGAAAGACGAAGTAATTAAAACCTTGTCTCATTTTATTTTGCAAAAAAAGCCCGACATGAAAATGGTGCATACTTCAGGATCTGTTGGGTTGGATGTTTTTGAAAATGCAACCAATACAGGAATTTTATATCCGCTTCAATCTTTTTCCAAAACAAAAAAAATAGATATAAGTGAAGTTCCCTTTTTGATAACGTCTAATAATAACTCATTTAAAGAAGAAATTAAAGAGTTGGCAAAATTACTCAGCCGTAAAGTGTATGAGTATACGGACGAACAACGCAAGCATTTGCATATTGCTGCAGTTTTTGTCAATAATTTTTCCAATCATTTATTTGCAGTTGCACAGGAATATTGTGAAAAACATCAGCTCGATTATCAATTATTAATGCCGTTAATTCATGAAACCATCCATAAAATTGATACCATTTCTCCAAAAGACGCACAAACTGGACCGGCCAGAAGAAATGATATGGAAATTATAGACAAACATTTATATTTACTGAAACAAGAAGATGAACATTTACATCGGATCTACAGTTTACTCACAGACTCCATCCTGAAAATGTACAAGTAATGCACCATTATCCTAAAAATAGTTTAGAAAAATTAGATTTCCCTTTTATTTTAAAAGAACTGGAAAGCCTTTGTTCCGGAAGTTTGGGTAAACAGTTATTATTGAAGCAAACATTCATAACGGATTTGGATGTTTTGAATAAGCAGCTTCAATTTGTAAAAGAAGCTAAAGAAATTATAGAGAATGATACGCAGCTGCCTCAATATGGTTTTAATGAATTGCCGTTTTTGATTAAGTTAAAAATCGACAATTATTACCTGGATGTGAAAGAACTGATTGAGTTATATTACGCATTAAGTGCGGTGGCAGAAGTCTTTCGTTTTTTTACACCAAAAGCAAGACAGCAATTATATCCGTTTTTAACAGAAAAAATTACAGACTATAATTTAGAATTGGGATTAATAGCTTCTATTTCAAAAGTTATTGATATTGATAAAGAAATCGTAAGAGAAAATGCAACGCCTGAATTATCCAAAATCAGAAAGCAAATTCACGAAAAAATACAGGAAATTAATGCTGTTTTTCGTCGGGTGTTGTCATCGCATAAGCAACAAAATGTTTTAGCAGATACCGAAGAAACCATTCGTGATGGCAGACGGGTATTGTCGGTGAAATCCGAATATAAACGCAGTATAAAAGGACTGATTACCGATGAAAGTGATAATGGAAATATCACTTATATTGAACCGAATGAAACAGTTTTTCTGAATAATGAACTCACAGAATTATACCTGGACGAACGCCGCGAAATTCATAAAATTTTAGTAGACATTACTTCCAAAATCCAGCCTTATAAAGAGAATATTGAATCTTTGCAAGTATTGATGAGTGAGCTGGATGTAATTCGTGCAAAAGCATATTTTGGCATTAATTATAATTGCACCCTACCTCAAATATCTAAAGAACGGCATATTTATTTACGCGAATTTGTGCATCCGGTGTTGTACCACCATCATAAAAAGCAACATAAACCCATTATAGATAACACCATTTTGCTGGATGATAAAAACAGGATAGTGGTGATTTCAGGTCCAAATGCAGGTGGCAAGTCTATCATCTTAAAATCAATTGGATTGATTCAATTAATGTTCCAATTCGGCATGTTGATTCCTGCCAAAGAAAATTCTGTGCTATCCGTTTTTGATAATTTATTTGTAGATATCGGCGATGAACAATCTATAGAAAATGATTTAAGTACCTACAGTTCGCATTTGACCAATATGAATTATTTTTTATCAAAAGCTACTGCGAAAACACTTGTATTGATTGATGAAATGGGTATGGGCACCGATCCGGCATTAGGTGGACCAATGGCAGAAGCTATCCTGGAAAGTTTACACCAGAAAAATGTATTTGGTGTGATTACCACGCATTTTAATAACTTAAAAGTATATGCTGCTAATACCGAAAATATGCAGAGCGGTGCGATGGCATTTGATACCAGACAATTAAAACCGTTATATCAATTGCAGGTCGGACAACCGGGCAGCTCTTTTACATTCGAGATTGCAAAAAAAAGCGGTTTGTCTGAAGCCATTATCAATAGTGCGGCAAATAAAATCGGCGATAATAAGAAAGTACTGGACGATGTATTGACGGATATTCAAACGGAAAAGCATTTTATCAAAGGTCTGCGTAAAAATGTGCAGATAAAAGAATCACAATTGCAGGATTTGACGAAAAGCTATGAGCAATTGAATAAAGAATTAGAGAAAGAAAAGAAGCGATTGCTGAAACAATATGAAGCACGTTTGTTAGACAGATTTAATGATGAAAGCAGAAATCTGGAAAATGAGATGCGTACGTGGAAAGAAGAAAAAAACAATAAAGAAAAATTTTTAGAAGTTAGAAATTATATTGACGATAACAGAGAGCAGATTGAAAAGAAACTGGATGATGTCCCTGAGACTGCCGCATTACAGACCGAACAAGTGATTAAGGTCGGTTCTAAGGTGAGATTGGAAGAAGGAACAGAAACAGGAGAAGTGTTGGAAATCAAGAACAATACGGCGCTGGTGGCATTCGGCAACATACAAACCAAAACAAAGCTGCATGCATTGATACCGGTTGGAAATACAAAAAAGCAACCGGAGCTGAAAAGAAACAGCTTCTCTTCCAAGATACTGATTGAGAAAAGCGAATTTGATTACAATCTTGATCTGCGCGGATTGATGAAGGACGAGGCATTGACCGCGTTGGATAACTTTATGGACAGAGCCATCATGTATGGCATTCATAATATAAAGATTATTCATGGGAGAGGAACAGGTGCATTAAAGCAGGCGGTGCAATTTTACCTGAAAAAATATCCGCATGTCAAATCATTCAGGTACGAGAGTGAACAATTTGGCGGCGACGGCATCACCTTGGTAGAAATGAAATAGTTCACAGTTTGTGTAAAACGAATTAATTGTCATTTTCGACTGAAAATCTTATATTTATACTAAATCTTACCATTTATGACAAAGACTTTTACTTTGTTGCTGCTTTTTGTTGCAAATATCACCGTTTTGTTTTCAAAAAACAGTTTACAATTAGTTGAAATCAACCCGGCTTTTTTGAATAACCCTGCCGCTAAAATGAATACCGCTGATTTCCGATTTGACAATAAAGATTACCTTGTTGTTCATCCCAAAAACAATTCTGCGTCTTTTTTGAATGAAAAAGGATTCGACATTCAGACTTATCTGGGTGATGGATATTACCTGGTGGCTACGGATGCCGCTAAGACGGTCTCCTTGTTGCAATCCCTACCATCCGATAAAATTGGATATCTCTCTGCCACATCAAAAATTGATGAAACATTGACAGATGCCACTGCCGCTATTCCGGTGTCTGTAATGTATGCATTCACGGTAAGTGAAAACGCTTTAAGCGAAATGGCACTGAAGATTGGCATCCGTATCATCCATAACGATACGAAGCATCACCATTTTTCAGCAGATGTCAATGCACGGCAATTGAAGGAGCTGGCTGAATATCCGTTTGTCTATTTTATCACCAAATATTATCCTACAAGAAATCCCTTGATATATGAAGGAAGTATAATGCTTGGAGTAAAACAAATACAAGAAGAACAACCTTTTGGGTTTAATCTAAAGGGTGAAGGGGTAAATGTTGGTATATGGGATGATGGTGCATATGGATTTCATATTGATTTACCTGTAAATAAAAATTTTGTTATTGATAAACAGAATAGTTCATTACCTTATATGGCTCATCCAACCGAAGTTGCCGGTTGTATTGGGGGGAGTGGGGATTTTTCTTCATCACTAAAAAGTATTGCACCAAGGTGCAATATGTATTATTGGGATGTATTAAACGATATAGTCCAGGAAGTTGCTGATGGGAAAGCCATCCATTCGATTGATATTTCTAATCATTCTTATAATTTTGCCGCTACCAATTGTTTTCAATCAGGTTTATATATACCGGAAGCCGCGGATATGGATAAATTGGTGTATGATAACCCTACGTTGTTGCCGGTGGTAGCCGTTGGTAATTCTGCATCCGCTGCCTGTGCTGTTGCAACGGATACATTCAGTTCTGTGGATATAGGGTTTCAGGGATGTAAAAATGCACTAACTATTGGATGGCTATTCTCCAGTGAAAAAGCTGTTGAAAATAGTGGAAGAGGACCGACACAGGACGGCCGTATTAAACCCGAATTAGTTGCAAAGGGATATGCAGTATCAACTCTATTACCAAATAATTTAGCTGGAGATGTTTATGGTTCTTCTTACGCAGCTCCTCAGGTTTCAGCATTATCGGCGCTGTTGTATCAAAAATACAAAATGCAGTTTTCTTCAATACCTAATGCTTCTCTTATTAAAGCAATTCTGATCAATACAGCCAGAGATTTAGGTAACCCCGGGCCTGATTACGTATATGGTTTTGGTAAACCGGATGCATACAGAGCTGTTGCATCAATAGCGAATAATTTATTTTTTGAGGGCAATGCCAGCCAAAATGAATTTAAGTCATATCCTATTGCAGTCCCTTCAAATATCTCCCTGTTAAAAGTAACATTGTCGTGGACAGACAAAGAAGGCAGTCCTATAGCAGATCAATCCATTGTGAATAATCTGGATGTGAAATTGGTTACTCCTGCTGGTGATACGGTTTTGCCCTGGAAATTAAATCCTGCAAACCCCAAAGGACCGGCATTCAGAGGAATCGATGATATCAATACGAATGAACAGATAACGATGGATAAACCTGCAGCCGGCATCTACACCATAGTGGTTAAAGGTAAACAGGTTCCCTTTGGTCCACAGGATTACGCTGTAGCGTATTATGCACAGGAAAGAAAGATTGAACTGACACATCCCAACGGCGGAGAGCTGCTGGATCCGGGAAATGTGGCAATCAAATGGTATGCAAACGGTGTTGACTCTCTGGCAAAGATTGAATTCTCTTCCGATAATGGTGCCAGCTGGCAGACAGTCACAAACAATCAGCAATTATCTGCACAAAATTACACCTGGGGGCTACCTGATATTGTCAGCAATCAGTGTCTTATGAAAATTACATCGGGCAACAATATCGCGATATCTGCGTCAACATTCAGCGTGGGAACCCAGATATTCTACCCTTCCATCAATCACACGGTATGCGATAGAACGGTTAAGATTAACTGGCCGGCAGTTGGAGGTGCCACCGGCTATAAGGTTTATCTCTTTGTAGACACGGCCTGGGTACTGGTCGGTCAAACGAATTTGCTCACGTACACAATAAATAATCTGATCAATGGCAAGGCATATATGTATTCCATTTCCACCATCAAGAATGGCATGGAAGGTAATCATAGTCTCGCAAATTCTTTTACACCTGCCGCCAATACCTGTACAACATTGAATGACGTGGGGGTTTACGCAATGTTCAGACCTTTAGGAGGCAGAAAATTCACCTCTTCGACGCTCAGCAATGCCGAAAAGATGTCTTTTATCATTAAGAATTTCGGTACGGCTACGCAAAACTCAATACCTGTATCGTACAAGGTGAACGGTGGACCGATCAGAACGGCAACCCTCACGGATGTGGTAACGGCTAACGATACTTCCATTATGAATTTTACCGTCAATATTGAAGATATGAGTGCTGTTGGCAACTACAACATTACAGCATGGACCACTCTTCCGGGGGATAATAATACACAGAACGATACACTCTCTTATACGGTCAGACATTTACCGAATGCCCCACTGGTGCTGCCATTTTCAGAATCATTTGAATCCGTCAATACCCAGTTGAGCAATAACACCTTTGGCATAAAAGGATTGGATTATGCAGATTATTATCCTGAAAACGGAGGCAGATTAAGGTCGAATGAAGGTAATCTGTACGCCAACTCGGGTTCCAGAAGTATTACACTGGATAACTATATTGGTACGGTGGCCAGAAAAAATGAACTGATATTCACATATAACCTGTCCAATTATGTCGATTCTGTCTTATTGTTGGATTTTACTTACCTCAACAGGTCTGAACCGGATAGTAATGATCTTGTTTTTGTGAGAGGAGATGACGCAAAGCCTTGGGTGAGATTGTATGACCTGTTTGCAAACAGAGGAAATGCCGGAACCTACAAAAAAGTGGCGGAAGTGAATCTTTATCAGAAATTAAAAATTGAAAATGGACAAAATTTTTCCAGCTCCACGCAGTTGAAGATACAGCAAACCGGTGTAAATGCGGCTACAACCCCTTATGCGAGCGGAGGTTACTCATTTGACGATTTCAAGCTGTATAATGCCGGCAGGGATGTGGCCGTAACGAATGCAAAAATCAAGAAAGTACATTGTGCAAAAAGCTTTGTCGCACAGCCGCTTACCATCACCGTGAAAAATAATTCCGCATTGCCGATCAGTAACCTTCCGGTATCTTACAAAGCCGGAAATGATCCGGTAGTCACGGAACTTATTCCTTCCACCATTGCACCGGGAGACACGCTCTCTTATGTGTTTTCCACTATGTTTGATGATAATGCACCCGGTTATTACACCCTTCAGGCGTGGGCAGAAAATGCAGGTGACAGAAACAGGCAGAATGATACGTTTGAAACATCCGTCATCGTGATGCAGACCATCGATTCATTTCCTTACTATAATGACTTTGAAACCAATAACGGAAATGTCTTTTCCGAGGGCGTAAATAACTCATGGGTATGGGGAACACCGTTGAAGTATAATATGAACAATGCCGCTCAGGATAGCAAGGCCTGGACGACAGGAATAGAAAAGGGGTATAATTTTAATGAAGATTCATACTTGTATATGGGATGTATGGATTTTTCAGCACTCAATGAAGATCCCCTGGTTTCCTTTAATTTCATTTCGGTGATGCAGACCAAATCCGATTCCGCTTATGCAGAATATTCTACAAACGGAACAGACTGGCAGAGGCTTGGATGTTATAATTGCGGATTGAACTGGTACAACGGCTTTCAAAGCAAACCTTACTGGGACAGGGTTACCTACCCATGGCAGGTGGCACATCTTATGATACCGCTGGCAGGATTGGCAGATCCATCTAATTTCATGTATCGTATTCATTTCATGTCGGATGATTTCGTCATATCTGAAGGTTTGGGAATTGATGATCTTCGCATCTTTAATGATTTTGAGGAAATCGCAACCACGGATTCAGGATACGTTTCTCAGACTTCATTGGGCAATGGCTGGATACAGTTTCACAGAAATGGGCGACTGGTAGCCGAATTGCATGATGACAATAAGAGTCTGGGTAATGTGCTGTTGGGATATGAAGCCAATCAGGATAAACTGAAAGTGCTGAATGATAAAAATATCTTTCCGCGTAACTGGGTAATTAAGCCTCAAAATAATGTTGCAGGAAACTATAAGGTGCGACTGTATATCCTCAATAATGAATACACCAATTACATACTGAATGAAGATTCCATCAACAGGATGGGTGACATGAACCTGCTGCGATATATCGGACTGAACACGAATCTCGATATCATTGATAATCATGTTAAGTCTTACTACAGGTATTTCACACCACAGGAAATTCAGTTTTATCCATATGAAAACGGCTATTTCGTGGAATTTACGACGGATACATTAGGTGAATTCTACCTGTTGAGTACCAAACAGGATGCGGATGCCATACAAAATATCAATTTGCTGGACTTTTCTGCCCAAATCCTAAATGACGATGTCCTGTTGACCTGGAAAACCACCAGAGAGGTGAACAGCAAGGAATTTGTAATTCAATATTCTTTTGATGCGGCTACCTTCATTGATGTTGATACGGTGCCTGCCGGTGGCTTCTCTTCCAATACCACCTTGTATGATTTCCTGCATGAACTGAATGCCAGCAGTGGTGTCTATTATTACAGAATCAAGATGGTGGATAACACGAATAAATTTACCTACAGCCTGATCGATTCGGTATATTTTGCACCAAGCGTTGGTGTGAAGCAAAATCCCTTTGCTGCAACGGCCTATATTTCGGGCAATGACATCATGGTTGAATTTAAGAATAAGGTACAGACACCTTCAACGATTCTGGTCTACAATACATCCGGGCAATTGCAGTTTACCAAAAAACTGATCCTTCAGAACGGTAAAAACCCATTGGGAATTCCTGATTTTGCCGCCTGGAGCAAAGGGGCTTATTATCTGCAAATACAATCGGGAGAACGAAGTTATTATTCTAAACTGATGAAACTGTAAGCACATGGAACCCAGGCTGGTAGTGACAGAGGATGGAAGCAACACGCTCTATGCGGAAAACTATGATGAACATTATCACTCTGTGCACGGAGCCTTGCAGGAGTCGATGCATGTGTTTATCAATGCAGGGTTGAGGCAGAAATTATCGAACCAGACGATTGATATTCTGGAAACCGGTTTTGGTACAGGATTGAATGCATTGCTCACCTGTATAGAGGCAGAAAAGCATAAGATGCATGTGAATTATACCTCTGTGGAGAAGTTTCCTATAGCAGCAGAAATGAGCTCAAAGCTCAATTATTGTGCACTTACCGATGTCGGTCGGTGCAACTCGTTCTGGAATGACATTCAGCAGTGCGAGTGGGAGCAGATGCAACCCGTCAGTGCATTTTTCAATCTGAAGAAGACTGAGATGAACATTGAAGACATAAATTATAAAGAACAATTTGACATCATCTATTTTGATGCCTTTGCACCTTCTGCACAACCGGAGCTATGGACGGAAGCCATTTTTCGTTCCATGTACAATGCCCTGAGGCCAAACGGGATACTTGTGACGTATTGTGCCAAAGGAGTCGTGAAAAGAACGATGAAAAGCGTAGGGTTTGTCGTGGAGGCCTTACCGGGACCAAAAGGAAAAAGAGAGATGACACGTTGTGTGAAATTATAAAACAGATTGATGAAGCAGACAGATTATATTATAGTAGGGCAGGGAATTGCCGGAAGCATGGTTGCATACTATTTGCTGAAGAAAGGAAAGTCTGTGGTGGTGGTCGATCTATACAATCCCAACTCATCCTCCAATATTGCCGCAGGTGTCGTGAATCCGATTACCGGCAGAAAGATGGTGAAGACATGGAAGATTGATGAAATACTGCCCTTTTCAAAGAATGCTTATAAAGAACTGGAGCAGGAGTTAGGGGTTTCCTTCCTGTTTGAGAAGGAGATTTTCAAGGTGTTTTCTTCGCAAGAAGATGTCAATATCTGGAACATAAAAAAAACGGATGCCGAATACATGCCCTATCTGGGGGATATCGTGTATCCGGGCGACAATAATCCCCATATTTCCGCACCATTCGGCGCAGGCGTCATACAGCTCGCCTGCTGGATGGATGTACCCGTATTTACCAAAGCTTTCCGGACCTATCTGTTGAAGGAGGACCGACTTCTGGAAGAAGAATTTGATTTCTCTGCACTCGAGATGGATGACACTGTCAGCTATAAGGATATCAGCGCATCAGGGATCATCTTTTGTGAAGGATACAGAGCCTTTCAGAATCCATATTTCAAATGGATTCCGTTTGCACTAGCAAAAGGTGAGCAGATAGAGATACATGCGGAAGATCTGAAACTCAGCGACATTCTGAACCGCAATATTTTCATTATTCCCAAAGGAAATGATCTGTACAGTATCGGATCCACTTTTGTCTGGGACGATGTGGAAGAGAGCATCACGGATGCCGGACGTGCAGAGATACTGCAAAAGATGGAAAAAGTGGTGAAGTCACCCTACACGATTGTGGAAGAAAGGGCCGGCATACGTCCTGCAATGCCGGACAGGCGCCCTGTGATTGGCAGGCATCCTGCATACCGGAATATGTTTATCTTTAACGGAATGGGCACAAAAGGGGTTTCTTTGTCGCCCTATCTGGCGGATTTTTTCACCGATTATCTGGAACACTATCCCGAAATTTCTCATGAAATATCCATCAATAGATTTGAGGATTAAAATTCAATCGATATATTTGCCTTGTTTAACGAAATGTATTTCAATTATAAACTATCTTTAGGGCATGAAATTTCCTAGATCCGTACTGAAAACAATTCCGTTGATAGTCCTGTTGACGGTCATCATATTGTACAAATTTCGATATACGCTCCATATCATGAAACCGACGATTGAACAGACAGAGGCCATTGACTCCAGTTATCTGCTCAATAAAGTGAAAAAAGAGATTGTAGCGAAAGGTATGATTATGGGCAGGGAGTTTCATGGCATTGACGCATCCAGATATCCTATCGAACATTCCATGGACAGTGGTATGGATATGATCAATAATGATCAGTTTTACATCATCAAGCTATACGATGATGCCAGCAAGACAGAGGTGTATATTGCCATCCGAGATTTGACGTTGCTGGAAAAAATTCCGTTTTCCTATTCCTTTGAAACCGGTCAGAAAGTATTGGTGACCGCTTTCATCAAAAATAAGAGTGGCGTAAATGCCATGTACGGCGGCACGATCCATAACAACAGAGGTAAACTCAGATTGTCGAGCTACAACAGAATCAGCAATCTTGTTACAGGTGAACTAGAAGCAGACCTGGATGCCGTTATCGAAAACGGAACCTGCGATGTCCGCGATTTCAAGTTTACAGGGGCTACCTTGATGCATAATAAGATTGAGTAAATTCGTTTAGTTTAACTGGTATTGCAGTTTCAGTAGATGGGTGTACAATCCATCCTGCATTTCACTCAGTTCCTGATGGCTTCCCTGTTCCACAATCTTTCCGTGGTTCATCACCAGAATCTTATCTACATTTCGGATGGTAGATAGTCGGTGTGCGATAATGATGGTTGTTCTGCCTTCCATCAGTGTATCCAAAGCAGATTGTACCGATTTTTCAGATTCAGCATCCAGCGCACTTGTCGCTTCATCCAGCAAGAGGATGGCCGGGTCTTTCAGGATGGCTCTGGCAATGGCAATGCGCTGGCGTTGTCCGCCGGAAAGCTTAACCCCGCGTTCTCCGACCAGCGTATCCATTCCTTGCGGGAAATTACTGATGAAATCGTAGGCATTGGCTTTTCTGGCAGCATTTATCACCTCCTCATCGCTTGCATCTAATTTACCGTAAAGGATGTTTTCTTTGATGGTTCCACCAAATAACAACACTTCCTGTGGCACGACCGCGATGTTAGCTCTTAAATCCTGAACGTCTATGTCGTAGATTGATGTGTTGTCAATGGTGATTCCACCTCTCTGCACTTCGTAAAATCGCAGGAGTATCTGCAGAATGGTCGATTTTCCGGCACCGGATGCACCAACCAGTGCAATCTTTTCTCCTTTTTTCACCTGAAAGGAAATGCCCTTTAGAACATCCGTCTCCGGTCTCGTCGGATAATTAAAGGCAACTTCCCTGAACGCTATGTCTCCGTTGAATTTTGCTGATTTCGCTTGTTTGATCTGTACCTCCGAAGGAATATTGAGTATCTGGGAAATCCTGTCGGAAGAGCCTAAGGCACTGATGATTTTGCCGTACAATTCTGCCAATCCGGCCAGTGAACCGCCAATGAATACGGTGAAGATAATGAATTGCAATACCTGACCAACGCTAAGTTCACCTTGCTCCAGCAGTCCGCTGGCCTTATACAGCACCAGGGTGATAACGCCAAACATGACCAGAATGATAAAGGAAATGAAGGAACCCCTGAACAGGGCATTGCTCAGATAAACGCGTTTGATGGTGTTTACCTTTTCAAGATAACGGTTGCTTTCGAATAATTCATTGGTATAGGCCTTTACGATATTGATATTGTGGAAAGTCTCTTCTACCACCACATTTGAATCTGCAACGGCCTGTTGTGCCTCTGCGGATTTTTTACGGATGAATCTTCCGAATAGCAGACCAAACAACACGACTACGGGAACTGTACCCATAATAAAAAATGTCAGGCTTTTGGAGATCAGGAAGAGGACCACAATTCCGCCCAGCAGGGTGAGAATCTGTCTGAAAAATTCCGCCAGATCCAAAGAAAGGGCATCCTGCAGTTTGGTTACGTCTGAAGTGATGCGACTGGTCAGTTCACCGATTCTGTTTTTCTCATAAAAAGAGATGGGCAGACTGATGATTTTATTATAGAGGTCATGTCGTATATTGGCCAGAATGCGTTCATTGGTTTGGGCAAAAATATACAACCTGAAAAAGGAAACAACACTTTGTGTGATAAGCAGGATGACGATGATTTCTATCAGCTGCAGGCGAGTGGTGATGTTGATCAGGTTCTTTCCCTGAAATTGCAGGATATGCACCTCCTTGTGCTGTGCAAGGTCTACGAGCAATGGGAAAAGGTACGGGAATGAAAGCGCCGTTATCGTGGATAGGATCAGAAATACGGCGCCGAGAAAAAACAAGAACTTATGCGGCTTTAAATAATGGATGATTTTTAAACTGCTGTTGAAGGCCTCTTTAGATAATGTTTTAGGGGAATTCTCGTCTGTAGCCGGTCTTCTGAAACTCATTGTGTAATTTTGTACAAAAATACTATTTAATACACCATAATTACGGTTCTGTAAGGATTTTAAGGATTTTTTAAGGATTAAACGTCGCCCGTTAGCGCATTCGTTACATCTATCTGTCTTAATATCAGCTGCATTCAACAGACACTATTATTGCTTAACTTTGCAACAAATGAATGAAATGGAATATGCGCCAGGAGATAAGGTTAGACTTATTATCGGCAGGCCGACGAATTTAGGTATCGAGGTATATGTAGGTGAAGAGCAGCGTGACGGCCTGCTGTACCATAATGAAATATTTCAACCTCTTGCTTTGGGGCAGGAAATCGATGCATACATCAAGAAAGTGAGAGATGATGGAAAACTGGATATAAGTTTACAGCCACAGGGATTTCAGCATGTAATAGAACGGAATTCCCAGATCATTCTTGCCAAATTAAAACAATATAAAGGTCACCTTAAACTGAATGACAAGAGTGCCCCTGATGAGGTGCGGGAAAAATTAAATATGAGTAAGAAAGCATTTAAAAATGCGGTAGGCAATTTATATAAACTCAAAAAAATCAGGATCGAAGAGGATGGTATTTATGCTGTAAAATAATCCGGATAACTGCACTTTTCATGGATTGTTTCAGGATTTTGGCAGTCCCCCCGGGCCTCTTTTATGAAATGGTTTTCGAAAAGGTTTCTTCCTGTTGTTGTTGAATTTCTTTTTAGGTTGCGGATCATAGGCCGGTGCTTCTCCGAATTGCTTTGGCAATTCCGCTTTGGGAACCGCTTGTCCCAGCAGCTCTTCGATTTGCAACATTTTAAGCTGCTCTTCCAAACTTACCAGTGTGATAGCTGTTCCGTTCGTCTCCGCACGCGCTGTTCTGCCTATACGATGCACATAATCTTCGCCATCATTGGGTACGTCAAAGTTGATAACCAGATCGATATCCTCAATGTCAATACCGCGCGACAAGACATCCGTGGCAACGATGATATGTGTGCGTCCGCTTCTGAAATTCAGCAGCACGTTTTCTCGTTCCGTCTGCTCCAGGTCTGAATGTATCTCTTCGTTCTTTATGCGGTCACGATTCAACTCGCGACTAAGTTTCTTTACGTTTTCCTTTCTGGAGCAGAAGATGACAATCTTGTTGTACTGCACATCTTTAAGGATTGATTTTACCAGCGGAATCTTTTGCGGTTCGTATACGACATAAGCTTTCTGAACAATCTTCTCCGGTGGTTTGGATATGGAGATATTCACCTGTTCCGGATTCTTCAGTATAGTAAGCCCCATCTGTCTCATCTTTGGCGGCATGGTGGCCGAAAAGAGCAGTGTCTGACGTTCGGTAGGAAGATAGGTGATGATTTTCATGATGTCATCATAAAAACCCATATCCAGCATTCTGTCTGCTTCATCCAGAATCAGATGTTTTAAGCCTTTAAGTCGTACATAACCGGAAGCCAGATGACTCAACATCCTGCCCGGTGTGCAGATGACGATATCCACGCCCTGCGATAAGGCTCTTTTTTCGTTTTCAAAGGAGTGACCGTCGCCACCGCCATATATCGCAATGGAACTGATAGGGGTGAAGTAGGAGAAGGCTTCCAGATTCTGTGAAATCTGTACAGCCAATTCGCGTGTCGGCACGATTACCAGTGCATTCACCTCATCTTCATGTCGCTCCTGTGTAATCAATTCATTCAGGATGGGCAACAGGAAAGCGGCTGTTTTGCCGGTGCCTGTTTGTGCCGAGGCTATCAGATCCTTACCTGCACGGATGATGGGGATCACCTGTTCCTGCACGGGGGTCGCCTGTTTGTAGTTCATGGCATCTATCCCTTCCATCAGTCGCTCATCAAAGCCAAATTCGTTAAAATTCAAGGTGTAATATTTTTAAGTGTATAATGAAGCCTAAAGATACGGATTTTGTATGAGTTTTTGATGAGGTGCTTCTGTCTGACGGATAAAGGTCGGTTTTACCTTTGAGATAAAACAGGCCAAACAGGGCGCAAGTGTTCCGGATTTCATATGGCTGTCAGTTAAATTACAATTTGTTGAATGCAGAAAATATAGTTCCTATTATCTATTTTAGGAGAATATTCCATTCCATGAAAAAGCTATTTATACTGACTTTTGTTTTAAGCTCTTTTTTATTTTCTTATGCAACGTATTCCTACAAACCGGAAAATGTGACCATTGTGCGTGATACGTTTGGTGTGCCGCATATCTATGGTAAAACGGATGCGGATGCTGCGTATGGTTTAGCCTGGGCGCATTGTGAAGATGCCTTTAAACTCATTCAGTATAATTTATTGCCTGCTAAAAATAAATTGGGTACGGTACTCGGAAAAAACGGAGTTCTGTTTGATTATGCGATGCAGTTTTTCGGCGTAGATACCTTGGTGGAAAACCGGTATGAAAAGGACTTGTCGCCGGAGTTTAGAAAGATAGTGGAAGCTTACACACAGGCGGTGAATGATTACGGTATTAAACACCCTGATGAAGTACTGGTAAAAGGTACTTTGCCGTTTTCTCCGCTGGATGTCATTAAAGGTTATGTGTCTGTTGGGATTTTACTGGCAGGTGCGGGACTGGATTTGAAAGCGATTAAAGACAATCTGACAGCTGAATTCTTTCAGCCGAATGAAAAGGGAAGTGGCTCTAACGCCATGGTGCTGGCACCTTCGAGAACAGAAGATGGTAAAACCTGGCTGCTGAGTAATTCGCATCAGCCGATAGAAGGGCAAATGGCCTGGTACGAAGCACACATCAACAGCGATGAGGGGTGGAATGCACTTGGTGGCTTGTTTCCGGGTTGCGTTTCTGTAATGGTTGGCTGCAACGATAGTTTAGGCTGGGCACACACCACCGATTATCACAATTTCGGTGATGTCTATAAAATGAAATTGAGCAATAACCATGATTCTTACTGGTACGATGGCGCGTGGAGAAGATTTACCTATAAAACCATTCATTTGAAGATAAAATTAGGTGCCTTGAAACTGCCGGTAAAACGAATGGTACCCATCAGTGTGTATGGTCCGGTGTTTAAAACCAAACACGGCTGGTATGCGCTGCGATATCCGTCTGCCATGGACATACGCGGTGCGGAGCAATGGTATCGCATGAACAAAACAAATAATCTGCAGGAGTTTGAGGAGGTGGTGAAAATGGAAGCACTGCCATTATTTAATATTACCTATGGCGATAAAGACGGCAATATCTTTTTTATCTCGGAAGGTAAAATTCCCTTGCGCGATTCCATGCTGAACTGGAACCGCCCGGTAGAAGGCACTTCTTCGAAATATCTATGGACTAAATTATTGCCCTACGAACGGAAAATAAAATATACGAATCCGAAATGCGGTTTCCTGTTTAACTGCAACGGAACGCCTTTGCAGGCTACGTCGTATGATGAGAATTCAAAAGACTATTTTGTTGGCTTGCAGTTGTTTACCTATAACCGAAACGAACGATTCTCGAGATTGCTGAACGAACATCAGGGTGCATTTACCTGGCAGGATTTTCTGCGGATAAAATTTGATAAGTCGTATGATGACAGCGGACGATACATGCGTAATTTCAAAGCCTTATTTACGTTAGACGCAACCAAATATCCGGATTTAAAGGAAGCGATTGCTAAAATAAAAGCCTGGAATTTAAGCGGTGATAAAAACGATACCAACGCAGGATTGGCAATGCTGACGAATAAATTTGCCGTAGGTAAACTCAAACTGCCGTATGCATTTTTAATGATCAAAGAGAAACCGCTGACAGAAGCAGAGGTGGTGAAGGCATTGGGCAAGGCAAAAGCTTATTTACTGAAAAAATACAATACACTGGATGTTCCTTTAGGAGCAGTTCAACGTTTATCACGAGGAGATATAAATCATCCCATTGGTGGATTATCCGAAGTGCCGCGTGCCGTGGATACGAAGTACGATAAGAAAAAAGGATTTTATAAGGCAACCGCCGGCGACGGTTATTTTCAGCTGATGAAATTTGGGAAAGACGGCGTGGAAATCAATAGCATTTCTCCTTTTGGTGCTTCCACACATCCTGAAAGCAAACACTATAGCGACCAGATGGAACTGTTTGTGAATGAAAAGACAAAACCAATGACTTTAAATAAAGAAGCGGTTTTTAAAAGTGCGGAACGGATTTACCACCCGGGTGAGTGATGTATCATTATTTCAACGGTTTTTAGTCAGCAGCAAATAGCAATTCCATTTATCGCTTGCTAATTTTATTCAGGGAAATGGTTCGCTGTCGGCTGCATTTAAAACGGGTGATTTCGGTATTCCTTTTCTTTGCATGTTTCTGACTGATGCCGCTGTTGACCCGTTTTCTCCATAAATTGAAACTGCCGCGTCTTAATTCCTTCCGCATCAGCGCAATGACATCCGCTTCCGAAAAGCCGAATTGGATTTTAATGGCCTCAAACGGAGTTCTGTCTTCCCAGGCCATTTCAATAACTCTGTCGATGTCTTGTTGCTCCATTCATCAAGATTTAGCTCTTAAGCGAAGAAATACCTCCGTCTACCTGAAAAATCTGACCGGTAATCCAGCTTGCTTTTTCGGAGAGCAGGAAGGCTGCCATCGCTGCTATGTCTTCCGCACAGCCCACTCTTTTCATCGGGTGGCGCTGCGCATTGGCTTCTTTTTTTTGTTCGTTATTTAACAGCATTGCTGCCAGTGGTGTATCGGTAAGGGAGGGTGCAATGCAGTTGACTCTGATTTTGGGAGCATACTCAGCCGCCAGAGCTTTGGTAAGACCTTCGATAGCACCTTTAGAGGCGGCGACCTGCGCATGAAAAGGAAAACCGCTTTGTACGGCAACCGTGGAAAATAATACGATAGACGCGTTTCCTGCTTTCTTTAATCTGGGTAAAACCGCCTGCATGATTTTGACGGCACCGATTACCTGTAGTTGATAATCACTCTCAAAATCTGCGGGTTTGATCCGTTCAAACGGCCTGAGGTGGATGCTGCCCGGACAATACACAATGCCTGTTAATGTTTCCGGAATAAAATCCAGAGAAAGCGTTTCGTCTAATACATTTAAGTGATGATAACGGATATTGGTATCTTCCTCTTGTGGTTCATTTTTATTGAAGGTGGCTGTTACCTGTTTGCCTTCTTTAGCTAATTGGGTAGCTAAAGCCTTTCCGATTCCGTTGGAGCCGCCGATGATTAAATACTCTTGCATGTTGCTGTAAAAATTCTTAGTACAACAACAATAAATGTGTGGATTTGTTTTTATGGATAGGATGGAGAAATATAATTTAACGCTGCTTTTCTTTGAGCTGCATCATTAACCTAGCCTTGTATTAAAAGATAAGGAGAGAACTTCGTTTGGTGTTACTATGTCATCGAAGGATTGTGGTCAATAAATTTAAGATATTCGTGTGTCAACAGGTTTAAAGCATGTTTTGCAAAATAGGAAATCAGAAATCAGAAATCAGAAATCAGAAAGCATGCAATAGGGGTTGGGAGTTTATCCCTTACCTCCTTCTCGGCACCAGCTTATTGATTTTGCTTTCATCGTTGGGCTGCAGGCCACTCGGTGTTTTGCGTACCTGCTGCACCTGCTGTATCTGCTGTTGTGTCTGAAATAACTGCTGCTTGCGCTGAAACAATTGCTTGGTAGAATCCTGTATCATGGCAGATTCGGTGCGTACAAACAATTCTTTCTTCGGTTTGTCAAATGGATTTCTACCACCGTTTTTCGGAATCAGTTGCGTCTCTTCGTTGAACAACTTATGCGATAAAAACAACTCACGACGGGCCGATCGGGCAATCAAGCCCTGTGTCGGATTATACACACCTTCCAGTCCGTCGAAAGCCACCGTTTCCACCTGCTCCAGACGCATGGCGGTCGGTGTTTGGGTAGCTGAGTTCAGGTTGATCTTGGCTTCGTAATCAAAATATTTTTTCACGATGTTGCGTACGTAATTGAAGGGTTCCTGCCCTCGGCAATAACCGTATTTTACCACCGGATCATTATAGAATCGCGGACTGGATTTATACAGCATGAAATATTCCACGGACCCATCCCATTTGTCTGCAGGATAGCCGTTTTTTTCAGCCAGCCTTGCCGCATCGGAAACGTGGCCGGGACCTGCATTGTAAGAGGCCAGAATGAATTTGATGCGCTGCGTGTAATCGGAAATATGCGCCCAGGTTTTCTCCAATTGTTTCAAGTAGCTGGTGCCACCTTTAATGTTCCTGTCCGGATTGTAGACTTCGCTTCGGTATACGCCCATATCCCTCGCCGTACCTGGCATCAGCTGCATTAATCCCTGCGCACCACACCAGGAAGTTGCGTTTGGATTGAATTTAGATTCCTGATAGATGATGGCTGCCACCAGTCGCCAGTCCCAGTTGATGCCTTTCGCATAACGCTGAATGATTTCATCATAGTGTGAAATCATCCCTTGCTGTAATTCTGCCTGCTCGTCATAGCCGAAAGCGATGTTTTTGTCTTCATTGAAATATTTGGCATACAATGCCCCGTACAGTTTTTGATTTTCAAAGTTTCTTATCCAGTAATTGACAGATTCCAGCAGTTCCGGAGAGTTCTTGCGCACGGCCCAATGCAGTGGCTGCGGATTGCCCACAGGTACGTTAACATCAAGGTTTTCAAAATAGGATTTGTTGACCAATGCGATGTCTTTATTTGCAATGGTATAGTCGATTTCACCATTGGCGATGGCTTCGATGATATCATCTGTGCCGCGCTCGTCCGGCAGGATTCGCACATCCATGTTGATGCCGCTGGAGTCGGAGAGTTCTTTAAGGCGAGTGTAATAGATGGAATTGTCGGGTACGTAGACAATCTTGTTGGCGAGTTCCTGCACCGATTGCAGCAGCGTATCGTTTTTTTGTATGCTGTCCATAGGGTTTACACTCACACCGGATTTGCGTTGCACAATGACTTGTCCAACACTCCTGTAAGCTTGAGTGAGTGCGGCCTGTTGTCTTATCTTGCTGTTTTCAAAAAAGCCATTGGCTATGATGTCACCTTTGCCTTCGTTGAGCATGTTGAACTGGTCTTCTGAGGAACGCGCCAGCACGACTTCCAGTTTCACGCCGATGGCTTTGGCGAACTGTTGCATCAGCTCAAATTCAAAACCTAAGCGCTGGCCTTTGTAGATGAAGTAGCTGATGGAGTTGTACTCCAGAATGACGCGCAAAGTACCGCGTGCCTTTATCTCAGAGATATCGATGTTGACACTGGGTTCGGTAATGGTGTTCTTGCGTTCCTGATAGGCAGCCAGCCATTTTACCGCAAGAAAGGAAAGGATGGTGAAAACGGTGAGCAATATCCAGTTACGTGTGGTGTTCATGTTTCTTACAAAGTTATATCAACTGTACCTGCGCTTATTCTCTTATTTGAAGGTAATCGTGTTACCAATGCTTGTTTTGCTTTTTGTGCTGTCTTTCGCTGATGCGAACGGAAAGACTTTCAATGTCACCTTCTGCATGTTGGAGGATAACAGGGAACTTTCATTTTTGGTGGAAGCTATCTTGTTTTCGAATTCGTAATTGGTGGAATAGGATACTGTTCCGAACAGCTGGTCAATCTTGAATAGAGGATTTTCGCTGTTTCCTTCATTGGCATTATCTGTCAGGCTGGAGGATTTGCCCAATATGGATTTAGAATCCAAGGCTTCCAGTCTGGTCAGCTGGTTGTCTTTAAACTCGAAATAGGTGATCGGTTTCTTGTCAGAAGCGGTATCATCGTCAAACAATTTATTCATGCCTTCGTTGAGTACCGCGATATTTTTAAAGTCGAAACGGATGCCAAAAGTATAAGAGGTGGTGTCGTCTATAATCTTTACATTGGAGATTCCTTCCGTGTTAATCAGTTTGCGTCTCGTTATCTCGAAGGTGGAGCTGAGTTTGTCATTAGCGGATTTTTTCTTGCTCTTATTCTTTTTGTCCTGACTGTCTTCCTTACCTGAAAATGCTTTTCCTGCATCATCAAACATGGCCATCATGGATTTCATCTGGCTCATATCCACCACAAAAGAGAAAGTGCCAGAACCATCTTTTTTTAAAAAAAGATTTTCCTGAATATCAAAACAAGCGGTGCAGCAGAAAAGCACACAAAGGGTCATCGCAATTTTTTGAAGAGACTTTTTCAAGAGACAGTTTTTTCCAAATATCCGAATACTTACGTCAAAAATCAATTTTTTAATCGTAAATTTTGTTACGGAAATGGTTATATTGAAGCGGATATGGATGATGTTTTAGATGGAAAGACTTATGAAACCAGGAAGGTGGAATATGCGTCCCTGTTGCCGCGCACGGCATCCGTACTTGCAGATGTGCTGATTTTTATAGCCACTTCGTATGGCATTTTTTATCTGCTGAAACCGGCATCCGACTATTCAAGATTCATGGAAATGGTGTGGTGGAAGTTGTTGATTGCGTTTTTGGTATACCGGTTTTATTTTGCCGGCAGTGAAAGCAACGCCACACCCGGCATGCAGATCATGAATATTCGATTTCTGACCGAACAGCAACGAGATATCAGTTTTACGGATGCACTGAAGCATCTGCTGCTTTCCGTGTTGCTTTTTTTCGGATATCCGTTGCTGGTATCGAATGAAAAAAAACAGACACTTGCGGATAAGATGTGCAAGGTGATTGTGGTAAAAGTGCGGTAGGTGTTTTTGAAGCTACCGCACACAGACACTGTAATCGGAAAGCCACCCAACCTGATTCAGGCTGTCTAAATCCACCCCTTCGCCTTGAACTCTAAATATTTGTTGATGGTTTGGGTGGATAAATCCTCCGGAGCGGTTAAAACGGATTGTATGCCGTACTTGGCCAATTCTTTCACCATCATCTCTTTTTCTGACAGGAATTTTTTTCCGATGGTTTTATGGTAGATGTCAAGGGTGTCTGATGCCGTTTCGTAACTATAGGATTCTATTTCAGTATTCTTGAATACCACGACCAGCAGGAGGTGGGAACGGTTTATTTTTCGCAGTACAGGCAAGTAGCGTTCCAGTGTGTAGTAGCTTTCGAAATTGGTATACAATATCACCAGGCTACGTTGCTTGATTAAACGGGTGACTGCATTGTACAATAGCTCATAATTGGCTTCGAGACTGCTTTCTTCTTCTCTGTACAACACTTCCGAAATCAGTTTGAGCTGCCCGGGTTTCTTGTTTGCCTTCACAAAACTGCCCATCTTTTCATTGAAAGTCAGCACCCCGGCTTTATCATCTTTGTGTATGGCGGTATTGGAAATGACCAGGGTGGTGTTGATTGCATAATCCAGTAAACTCAGGCCGTTGAACGGCATGTTCATGGCGCGGCTTTTGTCGAGAATGGAATAGATCTGCTGTGATTTCTCGTCTCCAAACTGATTGACCATCAGTTGATTTCTTCTGCCTGTGGCTTTCCAGTTGATGGTACGGATGTCGTCACCGATGCTATAGTTTTTTATCTGTTCGAATTCATAGCTGTGTCCTATGCGGCGCATCTTTTTTACTCCCTGAAAAGAATGGAGCTTGTTGAATAAAAGCAATTCGTGTTTTTTTACCTGAATGGAAGACGGGAATACCGGTGTCGTTACTTGAAGCGGAAACACCATCTTATGTTGGATCAATCCCAATAAGGTGGAAACGAAAATGTTGCAGTTGCCGAATGTATACGGGCCGCGTGTCAGCGGACGAACATTGTAGGAGAGGGGTTTCTCTTCGCCCCCCGAGAGGCTGAATTTAAAGGAGAAGTCTCGTTTCTGGAATTCTTCCGGCAGCTCGTCCACCACTTCGATGTGCACGATACTGTTCTGGTTGTTCTTGATGTGCAATGATATATGTTGTTCATCCCCCAAGGGCAATACATGCGGCGTCTGTCTCCGGCATTCTATCTTGCCGTCAAACAGCTTAACCAGCATGAAATCCAGCAGCGTGAAGGCACCCAGAAGAATCAGCAACAATTTCCCCAAAGGGAACAGGAATTCAAGGCTGAAACTCAATATGAACAGCAACACGGCTACACCCCATGCATAGAAAAATCGTTTCGTTAGAAACGTATGCTTGATGAATCGTTCGTATGTGTATTTTAGTTTAGTCATTGTTTATCCGGCAACATTCATTGCTTTCATGAATTGTTAAATGCAGATCATCTCGGAACTTCTATTTTTTGGATGATTTGCCTGATGATGTCCTGTGCCGTGATGCCTTCCATTTCTTTTTCAGGAGATGGGATGACCCTGTGATTCAGAACAGCATCCGATACGGCACGCACATCATCCGGTGTTACAAATTCTCTTCCGGAAATGGCAGCCATCGCCTTGCTGGCTTTTAGTAACGAAAGGGATGCTCTTGGTGATGCTCCCAAGAAAAGATCTCCGTGGTTGCGGGTTTCATGCACGATATGGGCTATGTAATGGATGATTTCATCCTTGATGAAAATTTTCTCTACAATCTCGCTGCAACGTCTGATATCGGCGGCATTTACGACGGCGTGAACTTCACGGGTTATTTTGGAAGAGAAGTCATTGTTGAAACGATGCAGGATTAATTTTTCCTCTTCGAAATTCGGGTATTCCATGACAATCTTAAAGATGAAACGGTCCAGCTGTGCTTCCGGTAAACGGTAGGTGCCTTCCTGCTCGATTGGATTTTGCGTGGCAAGCACCATAAACGGATATTCCATGGGATACGTGGTGCCATCCACGGAAACCTGACGTTCTTCCATCAGTTCAAAAAGTGCGGCTTGTGTTTTGGCCGGTGAACGGTTGATTTCATCAATCAGTACGATATTGGAAAACACAGGACCCGGACGGAATCTGAATTCGGATTCCTTGAGGTTGAAGACGGAGGTTCCAACAATATCGGTCGGCATCAGGTCCGGGGTGAATTGTATGCGCGAAAAATCTACGGAGATGGTTTTTGCAAGCATCTTTGCCGTCAGTGTCTTGGCAATACCGGGAACACCTTCCAGCAGGATATGTCCCCCGATAAATAAGGCGGATAGCATCAGTTCGATGGCACTATCCTGGCCTACAATCACCTTGGCGATTTCATTCTTTATTTTCTCTGCTGCATTGGTGACAAATTCAATGTCTGGATTGATGAGGGGAGTCACCGCTGTCTGTTCGTTCATTTCTTCCATATGGTTTATTTACAGTTTTTATAAAAATACTCTAATTGTTTGTTCAAGGAATGCAATTTCTGCTGATGGATGCTTTTCACTTTCAGGATATCAACGAATTCCTCAAATATTGCTTTGATCTTTTCTTCCTCAATATCGGATTTCAGGGATAATTGTTTGAAAAATACCTCATCGATCTCATTTGTCTTAATATAGTATTTCTGGCGAATGAAATTTAAGAATTGCAAACGCATCTCATTGGCAATCTCAATATGCTCCTCATCATGAAAATACAATTGTCCGATGGTTTCCACATATTTAAGCGAAGTATTTTCTTTAGATTCTATGATTGGTATGATGTTTTGACGGCGTTTGGCGTGAAAGAGTGCATAGATCGCCACCCCGAGGATACTGAGGTACCAGGCCCAGCGCAACGCCCTATTTTCGATGATGAAGTAGAGAGGACTGTCACCGAATTTGCTGTTGCCGTGATCCATATCCATGTCATCATTTTCATCAGTCTTCATATGAGAAACGTTGTCCCAGAGTGTCGTCTGTTCAGGTAGATGTGCAAAGATTTTATCCGCATATTCCAGTCCTTGCGCTGTTCGCATAAAATAGTTGGTAAACGGAACGGCAGACATCAACAGTATGAATTGCCCCTTGCCGTGTTTCAGAATGGCGAAGTTTAGTCCGGTCCCGTAGGAGCGTTCACTGCCTGCAAATGAAATGGCATTGGCGGATGGTATTGGCTGCGTCCACTCGGAATCGGGAACGGCTTCAAAACGGTAGAAATAATTATTGATGGTGTCAGCCTTGTATTTCAGGTAGTAGTTGTAACCGCTGGCAGATTTAAGGGATGGATGAATGAGATTGAAGGTGCTGTATCGTTTATCCCCAATGATGCTGTCCTTGTTTTTGTTTTTCAGACTGTCGATATTAAATAGGTTGTAATAAAGGGTGTTGTATCCCGTTGTGATGGTAAGGTGATAGGTTTTTCGGAGTATGGAATCTAAGAAACGCCCTTGCAGATTCTCACAGCAGATAAATGCCGTGTTGCCCGCTTCTGTAAAACGGCAGAGAGTGTCGACCGTAGCAGAGTCGTAATAAGGAGTATTGTTGATGAAGATATAATTGTAGGTGCGGTTCTTCTTCAGTTTTCGAAAACTTTCCAAAATAGAATTGTCAATCTCCCTGAACCCTTTTGGGGCGTACCTTTCTTTCAAAAGTTCGTAGGTGATATAGGTTCCGTATGCATTCTTCTTTGAATTATCCAGATTGAAATTCCATTCACTCATAGAGTCCATCAGCAGATAATACCCTGCAGCAACGATGATGATCGTCAGCGCAATAAGTAAATATTTGCTTCGTTCCTTGTTCAAGTTACTTTATATTTTGTAAGAAGTTGACAAAATCCGGTTGTATACGGTCATAAGCCGTTTCATCGATTTCCATATCGCCGAACCAGCAACGTTCGTATGTATGTGTCAGCGACCTGAATACCGGATATCCTGCTTTTGTTCTCATTTCCTGGAGATAGTGTTTGTTGGTCTTGTGTTTTTTCCAGACAATCTTATCTTTCATCGCCAGTTTCTGAATAATCATCAGGTAGTACAGACGGATGGCCAGTTTGAAATCTTTGTCCTTGATGGCTGCATACAGATGAGGGTCAATGGCTGCCGTATCCAGGTTCTCTTCCAGTTCTTCCAGTGATATGTTTATTTGCTTGCTGTCTGCCTTCCTGTTGAACGGATTGATACCGAGCACGCGAATGACCAGATACAGCAGGGCGCCAATCAGTATGGCAAAGAGGCTCCACTTGATGGCTTGTGCCAGCGCCGGAGAAATGTTCAGATTGGAGGTGTCTGTTTTCTTTTTCTCTTTCTTCTTTTCCTGTTTATATTCCTTGATTCTTACTTTCTCTTTAGCTTTCTTCCATGTTTCCTTGTCAAATGGTTTTCCTGCAATCGGGCGCTGCAGGTAGTCAGTCTGCTGCTGTATACCTTTCTGATAATCACTGTCAGAGGATTGTGCCATGCCTGTAGAATATAAGCATGCAGTGAACAGCCATATGATGATCTTATTTCTGCAGTACATTTCGTCGAGGTGAATTTCCTAAATGTTCGAGTTGAGTGATTAATCCTTCAGCCGTGTGTTTTTCTTTCTGTGTGAAATAGAAGACACCCTGTGCAATACAGAAGAATATGAAACTCAAGGTGATGATACATGAAATGGCTATCAAAAAGAACAGCAGGAAGATGAAATCGCTGTCCACAATGTCGTTATTCAGGTTCATGGAGACTGCTTCGTAGATCATCCAGTATACAGAAGTGCTGATTAAAAAGAAAAATGCCATGGATAAAAACACAAATACGGTATGCACAGCCAGCAGGTTGACCAAGCCGTTTTGCAGTGTCCTGAAAAAGGTGGTTACCGGGTTTGTGGAAGACTTAAACGGAAACATCATTACAAAACTGCTCAGGAATTGTACAGGCAGTAAAAATGATATGGTCAGGAAATTAAGCCCAAGATATGAAGTCATGGCATAAAATATGATTTGAATGATCAGGATCGATGCAGTACGTCTCAGGTTTGATTTTATCCAGTCAAAGAAGGATGGGGATTTGATGCGTTGTAGCAAACATTGTTCTCTGTAAAAAAGATGCTGAACCTGCAGGGCTGTGATCGTAAATAATAATGGAAACAGGAACATGAAACGATTTCCTTCGTTCGCTGTAAAAAAATGACCGAGGTTTGTAAAGCTCCATTCCGTGTAATAGATATCCTGCAAGAGATAGGTTCTGTTTAGCGTTAAGCCGATGATGGTAAAGATGACGGTGCTTCGGAAAGTGATTTCAAAGAAATTACCGGAGTATTTCCTGAAAAAGCGAAAGCTGTCCAGAATGATGTCAGATACTTTTTTTATCTGATAGAATTCAAAAGGAGGGAAGTGTTCAGGCAGCACTTTTTCCGCCTCAGGGATGCGCAGGGTTCCGTTGCGTTGCTTCAACCAGGGAAGATAAACATAATATCCTATGATGAAAAAGAGGGAAACGAGAATCAGCGTCAGGCGCAAGAGGTCAGGTGCCTGTGTATAGCGAGTGAGAAAAGATTCTATGATGGCGGCCACGAACGTAATAGGCAATACGGAAAAGAAAATTTTAGTGGCGCGCTGTGCGGAGGAGAAGAAGGCCTGTGTCCGGCTGTAGGTGCCCGGAAAAACAAGGCCTTTGCCCAATACCAGCCCGGCAGCACCGCAAATCACCATGGCTGAGATTTCAAGCGTGCCGTGCAGCCATACTGCCAGAAATGAATCCCAGAACAAACCCCGCTTGATAAAGTAATACTGGAAGGCAGACAGCATAAGTCCATTGTACAGCAATACCAGCACCGAGCCGATGGAGAAAATCAGTCCGGAGAAAAATGTCCGTATATCCACCATCAGGTTGTTCAATGCAATCCTGATAAACATTTCAATAGGGCCACTCTGTTTATAGACCGCCATGGGATCTTTTTTTGCAATGTTTTCCGCCGTCATCTGCATATAGCCTTCGCCCAGCATTTTTTTTGCAAAGGTAGGATCGTGTTGATAGCTGAGGATGCCCATCGCAATGGAAACCAGCAGCACTATAAATGAAATCAACAGTTCTGTTCTATGATGGTACATGATGGACGGCAGTTCTTCCATCCAGAAATCCTTCAGCAGAGACTGCTTCTTTCTGTTGCGGCTGAAAATCTTGTGAAAAATATCCTGAGCCAGATTATTCAGGTAAACACGCACCGAACGATTGGAATAAAATGTTCTGGCATACGACAAATCATCCGTTATCTGTATGTATAGTTTGCTGTACAGATTGGAATCTTTGTGCCTGCTTTTGGATAGGTTTTCAAACTCGGCCCACTTTTTTCTATTTTGTTCTATGAATTTGGTTTCCTTCATTCGCAGTCTAAAATAATAAAATTATTCAATCGTTTTTTTTTATTGAGAAGATTTTGCAGCGCATTTCGTTTTTTTATGAGGTTCCATTTGACAGATTATGCTACACTTGTTACTTTTTACTATATTTAGGCATGGCAAAAATAGATGTAACTACAACGCAAAATGTCACCATACAATATGAAACAGCCGGATTTTTGTGGCGGTTCATAGCCTGGTTGATAGATACGACCATCATCGGAATCGTTTTCTTTATCATTATCTATTTGGCCATCTCTTTCGGTGCCGTATTCGATTCTGACCTCCAGATGTATCTGCTGGTCGCCGTACTGATGACGCTGAAATATTTTTACTCACTGGTTATAGAGATGTTTACCAATGGTCAGAGTATCGGGAAGAAGATTGTGGGCATTACGGTGATAAAACTGAACGGGAATGCTCTGGAAACGAGCGACTATCTGGTCAGATGGGCTTACCGGGCTGTAGATTTCGGCATGTCTTTCTTTTCGGTGGGTAGCATTGCCATCCTGATGAGTGAAAAAAATCAGCGACTGGGTGATATGATTGCCAACACGACGGTGGTAAAACTGAAACCGGATAGAATCGTCACGCTGGATGATTTACAAAATCTGCCGGATAAGGAGGATTTTATACCAAAGTATCCTGAAGTTGTGCGATATACCGATGAAGAAATGCTTGCATTGAAAAACCTCTTGATTCGTTGTCAGCAATATCCGAATAATACCTATTATGACATCTTGCATAAAACCGTTAATACGCTGAAAGAACAACTGGGAATAGAGGGAGCGAAAATGGATGATATGAATTTCTTGCGGGAAATTATCAGTGAATATGTTATCCTGACGAGATAATAAAAAAGTCCTGATGAAAATCAGGACTTTTTTATTGCTTAACAAGGTTATTTATTTAGTTGTTTTCTTTGCAGTTGTTGTGGTCGTTGTTTTCTTAACTGGTGTAGACGTAGTAGTTTTCTTTACAGTTGTCGTTGTTTTTTTTACAGGAGTGGTTGTTTTCTTGACTGTAGTGGAAGTTGTTTTCTTAACGGTAGACGTTACTGCCGGTTTTACCGTTGCAGGTGCTGCCGTTACCGCTGCAGGAGCAGGAGCGGTTGTAGGGATGATAGAACTTGGCTCAGTTGCAGTAGGTACCACTTCCGCAGCTTCTACGGTTCCACTGATTTTTAATACTACCGGTGAGTTTTTAGCATTAGAGTTTACGGTTACGCTTTTGGAGAAAGGTCCAACTCTGTGAGTGTCATAGTGTACTTTGATATCCGCTTTTTGTCCCGGCATGATGGGCTCTTTCGGATATGTTGGAACTGTACAGCCGCAAGAACCGTGCGCTTCGCTGATGATTAAAGGTGTTTTTCCATCGTTTACAAATGTGAATGTTCTGTTGCCGTCAGCATCTTGTTTAATGGTACCGTAGTCAATGGCATCTTTTGTAAATGTCATTGTCGGTGCATTTGGATCCGGAGCTACCGCAGCCGGAACTGTTTCCTGTGCAAATACTCCATAAGTACCTGCCATCATTGATAGTGCTAAAAATAATTTTTTCATGTTCGTTTTTTTAGATTACAGTAACAAATGTAATGCCTTTTGTAATACTCAGGTCAGATTGCTGAAAATTTTAAGTATAGTTTAACAAATTTGAACTATTCTTGAAAAAACTACGGTATATTTGTCACAAATTCTGTTATGTATCGTTCCATAAGTGTGCTCTTCATATTGCTGATGATGCTGTGTTCTGCCAACGCAGAAGTAGGCGTTTCCGTTGGTGCAAGGGCAGGATTCAATATAGCACATCTCAGAAAATTCACACCACCGGATACCTACAGGAAACGGGTGGTGCTGGGGTCTGATTTGGCTGCCGTACTACGTATTGATTTCAATAGATACATTGGATTGCAGACAGAAGTGGAGTTTTCTCAGAAAGGGCAGGCGTGGAAGCGCTCAGCTGATTCCGCCAGATATGTTTCTAAAATGATGTTGAATTACATTCAGTTTCCGGTACTCGCCGTTGCCAAGGTGGGAAATGAGAACGTAAAGGGCGTTTTTTACTTCGGTCCGTATTTTTCATACTGGGCAGGAGGCTACACTCAGCATGCAACATCCGTTGATAAGCAATCAAAAAATTCCAGCACAGAAAAATATATCTTTAGCGGCAAGGACATGCGTTTCGATATGGGACTTGTAACCGGTGCCGGTGCAAATATCAGAGTGGGTAAAGGCTGGATAGAGGTCGCTGCAAGACATAATCTCGGACTGCTGAGCACCACTAAAAAGAATGCCGGTCTGCCTAAAATGTATAACTGTAATTTCAACCTTTCCCTTGGTTATTTGTATACAATCAAGTAGCATTCAGTCACTTATTTCTTATTCAACCATGTGGAAAAATTTACCCGTTTTTCCATTACTATAATAATACATTTGCTTGTTGGCTGAGAACCGTTTATAGGAACTTACGACACATTACTCACGACTTACGACTTAAATTATGGCTGAAGTTCAATATACCGAAGAAAACATCCGTTCACTTGATTGGAAAGAACACATCCGCCTTCGTCCCGGAATGTATATCGGGAAATTAGGAGACGGTTCTGCACCGGATGACGGGATTTACGTATTGCTCAAGGAAATCATCGATAACTCCATCGATGAGTTTGTGATGGGGCATGGAAAGCAAATCGATATTTCCATCAAAGATAAAGTGGTGACTGTGCGCGATTACGGTCGCGGTATTCCGCTGGGGGCTGTCATCGATTGCGTCTCCAAAATAAATACCGGCGGTAAATATGATTCACGTGCGTTTCAAAAATCTGTAGGCTTAAACGGGGTAGGTACCAAGGCAGTGAATGCGCTTTCCACCTACTTTAAAGTGGAATCTTTCCGCGAAGGTGAAACCAAGGTGGCTGAGTTTGACAAGGGGGAATTGGTACACGATCATAAGATTGCCAAAACCACTGAACGAAACGGTACGAAATTCCAGTTTCAGGCAGATAATTCCATCTTCAAGAACTTTCATTTCGTTGCCGAATTCATCGAGGAACAGTTGTGGAATTATGCCTACCTCAATGCCGGTCTGACCATTCATTTCAATGGAAACAAATTCGTCTCCAAAGAAGGCTTAAAGGATTTGCTGAACAAGAAAACCAATGAAGCGGAATTGCGCTATCCGATTATCCACTTAAAAGACACGGATATAGAAATCGCATTGACACACAACAATCAATACGGTGAAGAATATTATTCATTCGTCAACGGGCAATATACCACACAGGGCGGAACACATCTCGCCGCTTTCAAAGAAGCGATTGTCAAAACGGTTCGTGAGTTTTATAAAAAACAGTTTGAAGCATCGGATATTCGTCAGGCAATCGTGGGTGCCATCTCCGTGCGCGTGCAGGAGCCGGTATTCGAATCGCAAACCAAAACCAAATTAGGCTCACAAAATATGTGGGAGAACGGTCCGAGTTTAAAATCCTTTGTAAATGATTTTGTAAAGGACAAACTGGATTCTTTCTTGCACAAAAACCAAACGATAGCTGAAGCGTTGTTGAAACGTATCCAACAGTCGGAGCGTGAACGCAAGGATTTATCCGGCATCCGGAAACTGGCCAATGAGCGTGCCAAATCCGCCAACCTGCACAATAAGAAATTGCGTGATTGCCGGGTACATTATACAGATGAGAAAAATGAACTGCATGCTGAAACCACCTTGTTTATTACGGAAGGGGATTCGGCTTCCGGTTCCATTACCAAAGCGCGCAATCCGCAGACACAGGCGGTTTTTTCCTTGCGCGGCAAGCCGTTGAACTGCTACGGCCTGACAAAAAAGATTGTCTATCAGAACGAAGAATTCAACCTGCTGCAGCATGCATTGGATATAGAAGAGGATGTGGACAATCTTCGATATAACAATGTGGTGATTGCCACCGATGCCGATGTGGACGGAATGCATATCCGTTTGTTGCTGATGACCTTTTTCCTGCAGTTTTTCCCGGACCTCGTCAAGAAAGGACATTTATATGTGCTGAATACCCCTTTGTTTCGTGTCAGGGATAAAAAGGAAACCATCTACTGCTATTCTGAACAGGAAAAATTAAAGGCGATAGAAAAGCTCAGAGGAAAACCCGAGATTACCCGATTCAAAGGTTTGGGTGAAATATCACCGAGCGAGTTCGGACAATTCATAGGACAGGATATAAGACTGGAGCCGGTATTGCTTAAAAGCAATCAGAGCATAGAACAGTTGCTGGAATATTATATGGGAAAAAACACTCCGGATCGTCAGACCTTCATCATCAACAACCTGAAGATAGAGAAAGACGAAGTGATGGAGGACGTGATTGAAAATTGAAATTAGTTTGTAAAGAAAAGGATAGAAGCAATGTCAACAGAAGAATATAACGAACAGGACAGCCACATCACCACGATTGACGGCTTATACGAAAACTGGTTTTTGGATTATGCCTCCTACGTAATCCTGGAACGCGCGGTCCCGGCGCTATACGATGGCTTCAAGCCTGTGCAGCGTCGTATCCTGCATGCCATGAAGGAAATGGATGACGGTCGCTACAACAAGGTGGCAAATATCGTGGGTAGCACCATGCAATATCACCCGCACGGGGACGCCAGCATCAACGATGCCATCGTCAACATTGGTCAGAAGGATTTGCTGATCGACTGTCAGGGCAACTGGGGAGATATACGAACAGGCGATAATGCCGCAGCTGCACGTTACATTGAGGCACGTTTGTCCAAGTTTGCATTGGATGTCGTGTTTAATGAAGATATCACCGATTGGCAGCTATCCTACGATGGAAGGAAACGTGAACCTGCTCAGTTACCTGTTAAGTTTCCCTTGTTGTTGGCGCAGGGGGCAGAAGGTATCGCTGTTGGTTTGTCAACGAAAGTGATGCCACACAATTTCTGCGAACTGATTGATGCTTCCATCAAGTATTTACGTAAAGAACCCTTTGAATTATTTCCCGATTTTTTAACCGGAGGTCTGGTCGATGTGCGTGAATACAATGACGGTAAGCGTGGCGGACGTATCCGCGTGCGTGCTAAAATTGAAATCGTAGACAAGAAAACCCTGAAGATTACGGAAATACCATTTGGCACCACTACATCTGATCTGATTGACTCCATCCTGAAAGCGAATGAAAAAGGGAAAATTAAAATCAAAAAAGTAGTGGATAATACCGCTAAAGAGGTTGAGATTTTAATTGAACTGCAACCCCAGGTGTCGCCGAGTGTTACTGTAGATGCCTTGTATGCTTTTTCAGATTGCGAATTGTCCGTTTCTCCGAATACCTGTGTGATAATTGGTGATAAACCACATTTTATCGGAGCTTCCGATGCGCTTCGTCTGTCAACGGATACTACGGTGCACTTGTTGAAAAGGGAACTGGAAATATTGCTGAGTGAACTGGAAGATAAGTGGCATTTCTCTTCATTGGAAAAGATATTCATCGAAAATAAAATCTATCGTGATATTGAAGAAGAGGAAACCTGGGAGGGTGTGATTGTCGCCATTGATAAGGGGCTGGCTCCGTTTAAGAAACTACTGATGCGCGAGGTGTCGGAAGAGGATATCGTTCGCCTGACGGAAATAAAAATCAAACGCATCTCCAAATTCGATAAGAAGAAAGCCGATGAATATATCAGAGGACTGGAAGATGAGATGGAAGAGACAAAGAAAAATCTGAAGTCGCTTACAAAGTTTGCCATCAAGTATTTCGAAGATCTGCTCAAAAAGTATGGCAAAGGCAAAGAACGGAAAACGGAAATCGCCCTCTTTGATGTGGTGGAGATCAAGACGGTGGCCGCCAACAACGAAAAATTATACGTCAACCGTGCGGAAGGTTTCATAGGCTTTGGTAAGGACTTGAAGAAAGAAGAGTTTATCTCCGAGTGTTCGGATATAGACGATATCATCGCCTTCATGAAAGATGGTACCATGAAGGTGGTGCGCAACTCCGAAAAGGTGTTTGTAGGAAAAGACATCATACATGTGGCGGTATGGAAGAAAAACGATGAGCGTACGACCTACAATTGTGTTTACCTCGATGGTAAAAGCGGAACGAGTTATGCGAAACGTTTTAACGTAACATCCATTACGCGTGACAAGGAATATCCCATAACGCAGGGCAATCCGAAATCCAAGATTTTATATTTTTCCGTCAATCCGAATGGCGAGGCGGAGAGTTGCAGTGTGGTCTTGTCGCCGGCCTGCAGCGCGCGCAACAAGGTGTTTGAATTTGATTTCTATAATCTGGATATCAAAGGCAGAAGTGCCAATGGAAACATCGTGACGAAATATCCGGTGAAAAAAATAGAGCAGAAAGGAAAGGGAAGAACGACTTTAGGTGGCGTGGAAATCTGGCTGGATGATACGGTTGGCCGTTTGAATATAGACAAGCGCGGACGTTACCTGGGTTCATTCCAGAATGAAGACAGAATCTTGGTCGTCCTGAAATCCGGCGAGTATTACCTGACGAACTTCGATTTGTCGAACCGCTATGCCATGAATGATATTGTGGCGATAGATAAGCTTTATCCCACCACCGTCGTTTCTGCCGTTCACTATTCTGACGCTAAGAAATGCAATTATGTAAAACGTTTCCATATAGAAACCACCACCATTGATACCAAGAACAGCTTCATCTCAGATGAAAACAATGCTAAACTGGTGTTTGCCACCTTG
Organism: Chitinophagales bacterium; assembly: GCA_046329775.1. GTDB lineage: Bacteria > Bacteroidota > Bacteroidia > Chitinophagales > JADIYW01 > JADJSS01. The sequence goes on along the minus strand of JAXLTX010000002.1, from coordinate 558,881 downwards.
TTCTCCAATCCTACGGTAGAGTACACCATGGATTTGGGTAAAGGAAAAGTGAGTGAACCTGAATCCGTCAACCTGTCTGAATTTATTGAAGTGAAAGGCTGGAAAGCCATCGGTAATAAATTGAGTGGCGGTTCCATCAAGGAAATGAAGCTGGTGGAAGCGCCTCACGATGAGGAAGAAGAACAGAAGGTGAATTTTGATGTGGACTTTGAGATTACGAACCTGGACGATAAAAAAGAACCGGAACAGGGAGAGTTGTTTTAATGCCGTTTGTCATTCCGAACACAGATAGGAATCTTGCTGAATTACTTAAATGATTAAAAAAACGATTTGGATTCACTTACACATATCGTTGTCGGTGCTGCACTCGGCGAATTGACCTTAGGAAAAAAAATAGGGAATAAGGCAATCATTGTTGGCGCGGCAGCCAATACCATTCCTGATCTGGATGTGTTTTTTACACGCTTTGCAGGAACACCGGCGGAGGCCATGCACATGCATCGCGGTTTTACCCATGCCTTTTTCTTTCATCCGTTCATTGCTCTGCCATTGGCGTTTCTTTTGTATAATATTTTCAGGAAGAAGATTCCATGGACACTTTGTTACTTCGTTTTTCTAAGCGGTTTTATCACCCATGTGCTGATGGATGGCGGTACGGCTTACGGAACGCAGATGCTGCTCCCGTTCAATAATCAACTCGTCAGTTGGAACAACCTGGCGGTCGTGGATCCCCTGTTTACGATTGCTCCATTGCTATTTTTTATGACCGTCTGGTTTTTTAAGAAAGAAAATGACAGCCGGAGAAAATTGGCTGCAGCCGCTTTGGTCATAAGCTTGCTCTATGTGGGAACTGCAACGGTAAATAAATTCAGCTCAGCGGCGGTCTTTAAGCAAAATCTGAAAGAACAGCACATTCAAGTGGATGATCTCACCAGTACGCCTACCATGTTTACGTCCTGGCTATGGAATATGGTAGCCTATGATGACTCCACCTTGTATCTTGGCGAATACTCTGTTTTTCAACAAAGTAAAAAAGTGGATATTGTTGCCATTAAACGCCATACGGAATTACTGAAGCCCATAGAAAAAAGCTTTGCAGCGGAAACGTTGGTCTGGTTCAGTCAGGGACGGTATTTCGTGCAGCAAGGAAAAGGTGATACGCTGGATTTCTTTATCACGAAATGGGGGCGCGGTGATTTTACGAGTTCGGAACCTGAAAAGATGTTTCCGTTTTATAGCAAAGTATATGCCGATAAAATAGGTGTAACCTTTAAAGCCATTGAACCGGATTTCACCTCAGCGGATTTTCACAAGTATTTTTCCTTGATTCACAACAGAATCTTCGAATAGACATGGCAGAGATATTCAATCTTCCTACAAGATTAGATAAAATTTCTAATGAACTTACCCGCCGGTTTAACATCAATTTGTTCATGAAACGTGATGATCTCATTCATCCCGATATTCCCGGCAACAAATGGCGCAAACTGAAATATAACATTGCACAGGCAAAACTGGAACATAAAACTACGCTGCTGACCTTTGGTGGTGCTTTCTCCAATCACATCACCGCAACGGCTGCAGCCGGAAAATACCTGGGCTTCAAAACCATCGGCATCATCAGGGGGGAAGAATATAACCCTTTGAATAAGTCATTGCAGTTTGCTAAAGATTGCGGGATGGAATTTATTTATGTAAACAGAGAATCGTATAGAGACAAACAGAAATGCATGTATGCCTTGTCCCTGGATCTTGATGCCGTCTATATAATTCCCGAAGGTGGAGCAAACGAATTAGCGCTGAAAGGCTGTGCTGAAATCGTTGATGAGATTGATAGCGACTTTGATTATATCTGCTGCGCCTGTGGCACCGGAACCACCATTGCAGGGATTTCAACGAATCTTAAAGCATATCAACAGGCACTTGGTTTTGCTGTTTTAAAACATGATAATTTGTTGGAAGATATCTCAGGAAATTTTTCTATCCATAATCCAAAACTCAGCATTCAGAACTACCCGTTTGGCGGTTACGCCAAAACGACTCCAGAATTGATGCAATTCATTAAAGACTTCTACAAAGAGCATCAGGTTCTGCTGGATTACGTGTATACCGGAAAACTGATGTATGGTATCTTTGATTTGATTTCGAAAAACCATTTTCCTGAAAATACGACCATCATTGCCGTACACACCGGCGGCGTAAGGAATGCGAATGTCTTTCAGTTGTAAAAATCTTACACCTGTTTTTCAGGATATTCTTACATTAGCGGGAATGACAGTCAACAATAAACACTATTTTTGTATGTACAACCAACTATTGATTCATGCAATCCGCTTCTCTTTCTGCCATCAAACATGAATTACAGCACATTCCGCAGGAATCGCTGGTGGAATTGTGTATCCGCATGGCGAAATACAAAAAGGAAAACAAGGAATTGCTGAATTACTTGCTGTTTGAAAATACAAATGAACAGGAATATGTCAGCTCCATAAAAAAAGAAATGACTGCTGAGTTTGCAGAAATTAATGTTTCAACGATGTTTCTTGCCAAGAAAAGCATTCGCCGTATTTTGCGCATGGCAAATAAGTACATCAAATATTCAGGACAGGCGGAAACGGAAATACAGGTGCTGGTACATTTTTGCAAACTATTAAAAGCATTAAAGATAGATTACACTACAAGTACCGCCATGGTGAATCTATACAACAGCCAACTGAAGAAAATAAAAAAAGCCATGCAAACCCTGCATGAGGATTTGCAATATGAGTATGAGAAGGATTTGGAGGAGATTTTCTGAAATTTAACTTTTATATACTTGGTGTTTTAATTAAGATTCGTTTTCGGTTGGTGAGGACACCAATCGATAGAAGAATTTAATAAATCTATATTAATTCAAGCTGCCGAAATCCACCGGTACCACTCGTGAAATCCCTTGTTTTACCATGGTAACCCCATAGATGGAATCTACGCAGGCCATGGTGGATTTATTGTGTGTCACCAGAATGAACTGCGAGTTTTCCGAGAACTTGCGGATGGCTTCGTTGAACTTGCGTACATTGGCGTCATCCAGCGGAGCGTCCACCTCATCGAGGATACAGAACGGAGCCGGTTTGTATAAGTACAATCCAAACAGCAAGGACAAAGCCGTCAGTGTTTTTTCTCCACCGGATAATTGGTTAATACCTTGCGGACGTTTTCCTTTTGGTTTTGCAATGATATCGATTTCAGATTCCAGCGGATCATCCGGATTGATCAGCACCAGGTCGCAATTGTCATCTTGGGTAAACATGCTGCGGAATACGCTGATGAAATTTTCGCGTACTGCGTGGAAGGTTTCTAAAAACTGACCTTTCGCCGTGTTCTCGATTTCCAGCATGGTTTGCATCAGGTTATCCTTGGAGTCCATCAAATCCTTCTTCTGCAAGGTGATGAAGTCGAAACGCTCCTTCATTTCGTTATAGGCTTCTTCCGCCATCGGGTTCACCTCACCAAAGTTTTCGATACGGCGTTTCACCTTATCCAGTCGGTCTGCCAGGTCTTCTTTCGGCGTTTCCGGCAGTTCAAGGTTCGCCGTAAATTCTTCCGCATCGATGTGGAATTCAATGGATAAGCGTTCTTTTAAAACATTCAATTTCAGTTTCAGTTCGCTTAGCAATTCCTTCTTGCTCATGATGGTTTGCTCTATGAGTTGCTTGGATTTGTTTTTCTCACGAATGGCATCTTCAATCGCGTTGATGCCGTCCTTTACCTTGTAGTAATCGGTTTCCTGTGTGGAGAGCGACTGCATCTGCGCTTCTTTTTCCTTGTACGATTCTATCAGTTCCGTTTCCAGTTTTTCGATGGATTCCGTCAGAATGTCAATCTCCAGCTGAGAGTTCTCAATATCATTGGTCGCATTTTTTAAACGGTTCTGATTCTCTTCCAGCTGGTGTTGCTTGTAGGTCAAGGTCTGCTGGTTGGATTTCAGTTTGTTTTCCTGCTGAATGAATAAAATATTCGTCTGGTTGAACGCCTGTGAAAACTGGTTGTACAGCTCATTTGCTTTTCTGAAATCTATTTCCAGATTATCCAGCACATTCTTGTGTTCGTTGGAGGTGGCGATATGTTCGCTCAATATGGTTCGGAGCGGTTCAATCTCTTCCAGCATGCGCTCAATCTGTTCGTGCAATGCCTGCGCCTGTGAAGTGATCTTGCCAATCGAATTCTCCTCACTTTCTATCTTGGATCTTTTTGCCACCAGTTCTTTCTCTATCTGCTGCAACTGATGCGACTCGCGGTCTATCACGTTGCGATATGAATTCACTTTCAGGTGCTGGAGTTCGTTGTAATTGTCCTGTGTCACTTTCTTCAGGTGCATCACTTCGGTTTCCAGTTCCTTGATTTCCTTTTCCAGAATTTCGAGATTCTTTAAACGGCCTAGACGTTTTCCTTCAAATAAACCAACCGCACCGCCGGAAATCTGTTTGTCGGATTTCAGCAAATGGCCGGAATTGGAAATGATGTAAATGTCTTTCTTGTTTTCTATTTTATCAAAGATGTTGTTTACATCCGTGCCTTCATCTGCTATATAAATGCCGTTTAACAGATAAGATAAGAGCGGTTTAAACTTTTCATCAATCTGAACCACATCAATCGCTTTTTTGGTATTGTCCAGCGTCGACTGATCACCGTTAGCGGTAGTCTTTTTAAAATAATCTAAAATCAAAAAGCTGGCTTTACCGACGGAACTTTGAGATAAAACATCAATCGCGTTGATGGCTTCGTTTTCCGTATCCACCACAAAGTTGTTGAGGTAGGGCTGGAGTACGCTTTCAATGGCTACACGGTATTTTTCTTCTGAGTAAATAATATCAGAAAGTAAAGGTGTGTCTTTCAGCCAGTTGACATTTTTCTTTAAAAACTTGATGGATTCCGGAAAACCTTCCAGATTGTCTATCATGTTTTTGGTGAGCTTGAATTCGTTGTTTTTTGCGTCTAAGGTCCTGTTTTTGTTGGTTAAATCCTGACGGAGCTGTTCGGTCTTTTCTTCGAGCAGCTGGATTTTCTCCATGTTCTCCTCTTCCTTTCTGCGAAGGTCATCCACCAGCAGTTTCTGCTTTTCTATTTTTTCTTCGGTATGTGCGATGTCATTGCGCAAACCTTCCAGCGTTTTGATGCGCTCCTCATTTTCAAACATCGACTGCTGTGCACTGCGTTGCAGGGCTTCATACTGTGATTCTTTGACGGCAATCAGTTTTTCGGTTTCCGTTATCTTGTTAACACTGGAAGCGTGTCTGTTGCGTGCCTCGTCCAGGTTGTTTCTGAACTCCAGATTGGCATTTCGCTGTTCTTCCAATTTGGCTTTCGCATCGTCAAATTCCACACGGATCACTTCCAGTTTGTTTTCGTCTTCCTCGTTGTAGTGTGTCAGTTGCTCTATCTCTCTGCTCAGCGTTTCAATGATGGCTTTTGCCTGTGTGATCTGCTGGTTCAGCTGTACGATCTGGTTTTTCAGGAAGGTGGATTTCTGCTGGTCTATCTTTTTCTGGCTTTCCTTTTCCTGCAATTGTGATAAGAAGGCATTGAGTTGCTTTTGCTGGTCAGACAATGTTCTTTCCTTATCCAAAACTGCCAGTTTCTCCTTTTCGAGATTGGCTTCCATCACTTCAATCTGAGTGTTGGCTTCCAGGCGTTTGTCTTCGTATTCTTCAATCTCCCTGTTGGAAAGTGTGAAACTCTCGTTGATGTCGTGCAGCTCGTATTTTGAAAGGTCGATGGAAATGACCTTGTATTCCTCCTTGTAGTTTTTGTACTGGCGCGCTTTCTTTGCCTGTGATTCCAGTGATTTCAGGTTCTTGTCGATTTCAAACAGCAAGTCTTCCACGCGGTTCAAATCGCCTTCCGTTGCCTGTAGTTTTGCCAGCGTTTCCTTCTTTCTGGTCTTGTATTTGGAGATGCCGGCCGCCTGTTCAATCAGGGTACGGCGCGCATTGTCTACGTTGTTCAGGATCTGGTCAATCATCTTCAGCTCGATGATGGCATAGGTATCGGTGGAGATACCGGTATCCATGAACAGGTCGCGGATATCTTTTAAACGGCAGGAGACACCGTTCAGTTTGTAGTCACTGTCGCCGTCGCGTTCCACTGTTCTGGTAATGGTAACACTGGAAAATTCGGTAGGAAGGAGGTTTCTGGTGTTATCCAGCGTAATGGAAACTTCCGCTACGTTGGCGGCAGATTTATCTTTGGTACCGTTAAAGATGATGTTGTCCATCTTTTCCAGACGAAGTGCCTTGGTTTTTTGCTCCCCCAATACCCAGCGGATCGCATCCACCACATTGGATTTACCGCAGCCGTTCGGTCCTACGATGCCGGTAATGTTGTTATCAAAATTGATCTGCGTTTTATCGGCAAAACTCTTAAATCCCTTAATGTCCAAACTTCTCAGTCTCATCGGTCTAATTTATTCAGTTCTATGGAAAATCCAGAACCTGCAAATATACATGAAATCGTTCAATTCCATTTTATGGAAAACGGGTAGTTATGTACATTTTTGAACTGTTTTTAACAATCAAAGTGGATAATACGGGGATTATTTATTGGGTAGGAATCAGGCTTTTTATGAAGTTTTCAGAGAAAGCAAGAGTTGAATAATTTTATTTAATATATTGATTGTGAGTTGTTTATTTAATACTATCAAACCGAATGACCGCTTCCGCCATCTTGTTGAAATAAATTAAGTCTGCCTTCTTGCTTTTAGAGAAGTAAACGAGGTGATCCAGGCCGGACCATAGGAAAAACCAACCGGCAGGCTCAAACAGAATCAGCAGGGTGTGTATGTAGAATTTCTGTGGTTTCAGAAAGGAGATATAACTGGCGCAGAGCATCAGCAGCATGCCGGCCAGAATGAAATAAATGCCTCGGATGTTTTTTTTACGGGCATCCTTCTCCAGCATACGGTGGCTGTTCTGGAAGTATAAATGAAGCCGTTTGGTGATAACTGCCTCATGGTCAGTGTTTCTGAGGGGTTCCGGCATGGAAAGCTTAAGGTGGATTTTATTCCTGCTTTTTTCATCGCATACCTTCTTGACTTCCGACAGAAAGTCATCGGAAACGGTGCGTTCCGACAAAGGCCTTGAATCAAAATCGGAAAAGATATCCTCATAGGAATCCAGCCAGATGCTGATTTCAAAGATATCCGTTGTTCCCTTTTTTGCAGGCAGTCCGGTGTTTTCTTCAGGATTCATTTAATCATTCGACGGAGATACATCCGCCACTTAAAGGTAATCATTATAAGCTTAAACAGAAAGAAAAACTCAGAGGAGAATGCAAAGCATATAAAATGACTACAGTAGGGGCAATGTCAGATGACCCCAGATCCGTATCCCGCCGGTCCCGCCCTTGACAGGTGTTGTCACCTGTCAACTACCCGCCCGTGGCAGGTGTTTAGCTTGCAAGCTTTAGCGCGCATGCGTCACCTGCCAACTACTAGCCGCAAAGAATGATCTCCTTTAAACGAAATTTATTTTATAAATTTAAGCGTATATGTATATTGCAAGATAAACGGTATGGCAGTCGAGTAGTTGGGAAAGAAGTGGTGTTAATGTAGGAATAGATAAAGGTGTTGGCGGGAAAAATAGCCCACTTAAAGTAGGCGTAGGCGTAGGTGCAAAAACAAATTATCAAAAAAAATAGTATTTATGAAAAATTATCTAATCGGATTTTATTGTTTGATATGTATGAATTCTTGTGCAAAGGATTACGTAAGAGAAGCTCAAGTAGCATATAATAATAAAGACTACAGTAAAGTTATAGAGATAGCAAATAAGGGTTTAGACAAAAAAAAGAATAAAGAATTATTGGGTTTAAGAGGTTTGTCCTACTTTGAGCTAAGAAATTTTGAGCAAGCTTCAATAGATTTAAATCAGGTAGTAGCGACAGGGGCAGGTAGTTTAGAAGTAATGGAAAAATCAGTAGAAGTAAATATTTATATTGACAGGAATGAATTAGCGTGTAAGTACCCCTTTTTTCAGACAGTGCAAATTAGAGTATTTTGTTGATTTAATAAATTAATTTTCCATTCATTGGGCGTTTGGTTTTGTAAAGATTCGTGTGGTCGTCTGTGATTGTATTCCTCTATCCATTCATCGGTGAGTGTTCTTACTTCAGACAGATCAAAGAACAAGTAAGCATCCAATACCGCTTCCCGATACAGCCGGTTAAATCGTTCTATATAACCATTCTGCATGGGCCTTCCGGGTTGAATATATTGAAGTTTGATTTCATTGTCTGTACACCATAGCTCAAAGTCCTTGGAGGTGAATTCCGGTCCGTTGTCTGTTCTTATCATTTGTGGTTTTCCTCTGTGGCTGATAATTTGTTGCAATGTCCTTATAATTCTTTTTGCTGAAAGGGAGGTATCTACTTCTATAGCCAGTACTTCTCTGGAGCCGTCATCCATCACATTAAATGTTCTGAACTTTCGATTGCCCACCATACTGTCGCTCATAAAGTCCATGCTCCAGCTTTGATTGATATGGCTCTGTTGTGTCAGCGGTTGTTTTACCCTTGCCGGCAGCCGTCTTTTACCTCTTCGTTTTCTGTTCAGCTTTAACAGCTTATATATCCGATATACCCGCTTATGATTCCAGCCTTTGCCTGCTCTGCGGATATAGGCAAACAGCTTTCTGAACCCATACGAAGGATGTTTAAAGGCTAAATCCCCTGCCCTTGACAGGTGTTGTCACCTGTCAACTACGAACCGAAATGAAATCCGAAAATTAGTGTTATTTTTAAACATGATATACCCGCCCGTGGCAGGTGTTTAGCTTGCAAGCTTTAGCGCGCATGCGTCACCTGCCAACTACTAGCCGCAAAGAATGATCTCCTTTAAACGAAATTTATTTTATAAATTTAAGCGTATATGTATATTGCAAGATAAACGGTATGGCAGTCGACAGGTGAAAACACCTGTCGAGGGCGGGGATAAATTGGGAACTGGTATTTTAGACGAAACACAAAAAAGAAGTAAAGATTACTTGCTAGATAAAACTTTAGAAGTACCGGAAGAAAGAACCTTAGATATTCAAACAAATAAAGAACATAAATAATTGAATCAATGAAATCAGATATTACAAATGGGGTTTTATTATTAATAGTTGGATTTGCTAGTTTCTTTTTTCAATATAAGTATCAATCTGACGATGATCCAGCTGGTAATAAATGGAGAGCTTTTACTGTTATAATGAGTTGTTTTATAGGTGGATTTTATTTTTTAATTAAGGCAATCGCTGAGTTATTTAGGTAAAACTGTCTACTCCACCACTCTGGCGCAGGTCTTCCGCAGGACGACCTGAGTCTACAAAATCCCCCCGCCCTTGACAGGTGTTGTCACCTGTCAACTACGAACCGAAATGAAACCCGAAAATTAGTGTTATTTTTAAACATGATATATGAAGAAAATCATCCGCAATTTTTCACCGCCACCATTTATGAATGGAATCATCTTTTGAAGGATGATGCGGTAAAATACATTATCATAGATAGTTTAAGATTCCTTGTAAAAGCTAACAGAGTTAATGTATATGGATTTGTAATTATGAGTAACCATTTACATTTAATCTGGCGAATAAGATCACCACACTTGCTAAAAGATGTACAACGAGATTTTTTGAAATATACTGCTCAACAAATTATGTTTTACTTAAAACAACATGACTTAGTATTATTGGATACCTGTAAAGTTAATCACTATGATCGAACATATATGATTTGGAAAACTGATTCATTATCGGTAGATTTATACAGCGAGAAAGTATTTACTCAAAAAATGGATTATATACATAACAATCCGGTAAGGGCCGGCTTGTGTAAAGTGCCTGAAGAATATAAATATTCAAGCGCTGAACATTTTTTGCAGAATAAAAGTGTATGGGATTTTATAGCTGCTTATGATGAATAGGTCTTTGCAAGATAAACGGTATGGCAGTCGACAGGTGAAAACACCTGTCGAGGGCGGGGGTTCAACAGTAGGTTTTGGATGAGGAATTCCAATAATTGTTGATGGACAGAAATATTCAAATAAGGAGTATGGTGAATATTGTGAAGCAGAGGGATATGGCGCACAAAATTCAAAGACAGTTGGAAAAGTTATAATTGCTCTGAACAGTAAGAATAACTCTATGATGTTGGTAGTGTCTCCTGATGAGATGAAAACAGGTGGAATGACTCTCGATGTTATAAGGGATAAACTAGCTGGTCAAGGATATGATTACGTTTTCGGATTTGATGGCGGATCATCTTCAACTTTAATTCAAGATGGTGATAAAAAACTGGTATCACCTGTGTTTTATAAAGATAATACTATTCCAGCGGGAGTAACCTTTACAACTGAATGAAATGAATAAAATAAAGAACATTCTATTTAGCCTTTTAATTTTGATAGTTGCTTCATTTAGCATCATTGATGAAGATTTATTGAAATTTTTACTGTCAGGCCAGAGTGGAACATACAATGTTTCCCTAGTCAGATATAACTACATGATTGTATTTGTAATATCACTTTTAGCTATTTTTTTTCTTTTTCATCTCAAGCGTAATAATATATTCAAATATTTATTTGGAATATCATTACAGCTTTTGTTTTTATCTCTAAGGACTTTTGCCATAGTTAATAATCATAAAACTGTTCTAATTTCAGGTTATGCCATTTTCCCTATAAGTGAGTGTGAGGTTACTGCAAATGACAGTTGTCCTGTGAAATTTGACTTTTTGATAAAAGATGAAATTAAAAGAGCTATAAAATCAGCCGAGCAGTAATGTAGATAGTGTTCCCCAACTACCCATCTCGCGCGAGTGTTCCGCAGGTACACTCGTGTGTACTAAATCTGCCGGTCTCTGACCGCAACCATTAAGTTCCCTATTGCTGCAAGCATGCATCCATTAATCAAACGTGGCATGCTTGTGCCAAACAAAGAACCTGCCACTACTAGCCGCAAAGAATGATCTCCTTTAAACGAAATTTATTTTATAAATTTAAGCGTATGTGTGTGCTGAAAGATAAACGGTATGGCAGTCGACAGGTGAAAACACCTGTCGAGGGCGGGGTGTATGGGATTTTATAGCTGCTTATGATGAATAGGTCTTTGCAAGATAAACGGTATGGCAGTCGACAGGTGAAAACACCTGTCGAGGGCGGGGAATCATCTTTTGAAGGACGATGCTGTAAAAGACATTATCATAGATAGTTTAAGATTCCTTGTAAAAGCTAACAGAGTTAATGTATATGGATTTGTAATTATGAGTAACCATTTACATTTAATCTGGCGAATAAGATCACCACACTTGCTAAAAGATGTACAGCGAGATTTTTTGAAATATACTGCTCAACAAATTATGTTTTACTTAAAACAACATGACTTAGTATTATTGGATACCTGTAAAGTTAATCACTATGATCGAACATATATGATTTGGAAAACTGATTCATTATCGGTAGATTTATACAGTGAGAAGGTATTTACTCAAAAAATGGATTATATACATAACAATCCGGTAAGGGCTGGCTTGTGTAAAGTGCCTGAAGAATATAAATATTCAAGCGCTGAGCATTTTTTGCAGAATAAAAGTGTATGGGATTTTATAGCTACTTATGATGAATAGGTCTTTGCAAGATAAACGGTATGGCAGTCGACAGGTGCCCCCCCCCCCGCCCTTGGCAGGTGTTTAGCTTGCAAGCTTTAGCGCGCATGCGTCACCGGCCAACTACTTGCCGCAAAGAATGATCTCCTTTAAACGAAATTTATTTTATAAATTTAAGCGTATGTGTGTGCTGAACTGTATATAATAAAATATTAAAAGATAAGCGTGAGGTTTTTTGCATATAAACGGTATGGCAGTCGACAAAATGAAAACACCTGTCGAGGCGCGACAGGTGAAAACACCTGTCGAGGGCGGGGCTTTAGCGCGCATGCGTCACCTGCCAACTGCTAGCCGCAAAGAGTGATCTCCTTTAAACGAAATTTATTTTATAAATTTAAACGTATGTGTGTGCTGAAAGATAAACGGTATGGCAGTCGACAGGTGAAAACACCTGTCGAGGGCGGGGGCGTGGCGTGCTTGTGCCAAACAAAGAACATGTTCAATCGGATACTTAACTACCCCTCGCCGTTATTGGTCTTCCTGACCAACATTCTGCCGAATCGTACTTGTACGTATCCTGCCCTTGACAGGTGTTGTCACCTGTCAACTACGAACCGAAATGAAATCCGAAAATTAGTGTTATTTTTAAACATGATATACCCGCCCGTGGCAGGTGTTTAGCTTGCAAGCTTTAGCGCGCATGCGTCACCTGCCAACTACTAGCCGCAAAGAATGATCTCCTTTAAACGAAATTTATTTTATAAATTTAAGCGTATGTGTGTGCTGAAAGATAAACGGTATGGCAGTCGACAGGTGAAAACACCTGTCGAGAAAACGTGCTGCTTATATGAATAGGTCTTTGCAAGATAAACGGTATGGCAGTCGACATATTTGTACGGAAATTTTATAGCTGCTTATGATGAATAGGTCTTTGCAAGATAAACGGTATGGCAGTCGACAGGTGAAAACACCTGTCGAGGGCGGGGTGTCCTCACCAACCGAAACCAAACTACTCCCACTGGCGCGAGCATGCAGCCAAGCGGTGAGCGTGGCGTGCTTGTGCCAAACAAAGAACATGTTCAATCGGATACTTAACTACCCCTCGCCGTTATTGGTCTTCCTGACCAACATTCTGCCGAATCGTACTTGTAAGTAAGCTGTAAGTTCCCCTTAAAATATAAAAGCTGTAATTTGTTAAATTACAGCTTTTCCCGAAAATAAAAGTGACCGCGGAAGGATTCGAACCCTCAACCCTCAGAGCCGAAATCTGATATTCTATCCAATTGAACTACGCAGCCATTTTTTTGTAAGGTGTTTGCAAAAGTAGGAAAATATTTTATTTAATGTTTATGATGTTTAATAAACAATCATTAATGAATATCGTTTATTTTTGTGGAATGGAACCTAGAAAAGTATCAGACACGCTAAATATTCATACAGAACTCATTATGCCCGGACATACCAATCCGATAGGGAACCTGATGGGTGGGCATCTGCTGAGCTGGATGGACGTTTGTGCAGGCATTTCCGCCATCAAGCACAGCGGTGGCATTTCGGTTACGGCAAGTCTGGATAATGTATCTTTCAATCTGCCCATAAAGATGGGAGATATTGTCATTTTGAAGTCCTTTGTAACCCGTGCCTTCAATACATCTATGGAAGTGATTTGCGAAGTGTTTATCAAAAATATCAAGACACAGGAAGAAGTGAAATCGCACGAGGCATTTTTTTCCTTTGTGGGACTGGATTTTCAGGGAAAACCCATCAGGTGTGCTGAAGTGGTGCCGGAGTCGGAGCGCGAAAAGGAATTGTACGAAGATGCCTTGCATCGTCGCGAATTGCGCCTGATCAATGCGGGTAAGATGAATCCAAGGGATGCTGTCTATCTAAAGAAAGAGTTTTTTAAGGACGAGGATGACGGCGTTCATGTCATCTGACAGCTGGCGTTTTTGCAACTCAATACGTGATTTGCATGTGCTGTTTCTGGCGGAATTCTTTTCGTAGAAATACAATGCCCATTTCAAAGATATCAATGGTGCAGGTCACCTTTTCGTGATTCTTGATGTATTCCCAGGCTTCCTGCATTTCTTCACTCCAATGGATGTCGTCAAACAGAAGAACGGTATCGTTGTGGCAGAACGGTAATACGATGTTGAAGTAGTTGATGGTAGGAAGTTCACGGTGATTGCCGTCAATGAAAATCAAATCAAACTTCTGGCGTTCATCACAGATGCCCTTCAGGACATGGTCAAAATTTCCGACCACCAGGTTTATGTTTTTCAATTTTAATTTATTGAAATTTTCCTGCGCTATCTTTGCTATGGATTCACTTCCTTCCACCGTAATCACTTTGGTGTTGGGATGCGCGGAAGCCATATAAGCCGTCGTAATGCCCAGTGAGGTTCCCAGTTCCAGAATGGAGTTTGCTTTCAGATGACGAATCATCATGAACAGGAGATGGCCGTATTTTTCTTTCTTAACGCTCTTTCGTACAATCCGGCTTATTTTGCGGTGCTGCGTCTTAAAGGCCCTGGAACCTGCTCCCAGGTCCACCACGTCAATCACCGTCTCATTATCTTTCAGATCATCGCGCACACGTTCAATCCGTTCGAAATCTTCATAAAGCAGTTGCTTCTCGAAGACTTCCGTCACCAGCCTGAAGATATACGGGGAATGTATTTTATACTTGTTAAAGGAGGTGATCCAGTAATGAATGTATTCTTCTATTTGGAAAAAATTAAGCATCGCTTCAAAAATACATATTCTTATTAAAAAACGGGTACAACCTTATCCACTATTATTGATATTGCGTATTTTTATAAAAGAATGCGTACACCGGTCCTTAAATCCTTACCGCTTTTAGGCAGTGCATTGGATATTTCCAAGGATATCATCCGGTTCATGGGACGGAATTTCGAACATCAGAAGTCTTTCATTTTTACACTTCCGATGCGTACAATTTTTGCCACCTGCGATGCCGACGTTATACAGCAGATCCTCGTATCCAATCATAAGAATTACAGAAAAGATTATGCCTCCAATAAGCTGAAAATGGTATTGGGCAATGGCCTGCTCACGAATGAAGGGGAATCATGGTTCAAACAACGCAGACTGGCGCAACCGGCATTTTACAAGACACGGCTGGAAGGCTTTTTCGATGTGATGAACAGATTGGCGAAAAATGAAATGGAAGAGTGGAAGAAGCAAAACAAACAAACGGTTTTCATTGACGCGGAGATGATGCAACTCACCTCAAGAGTTGTCGTGGAAACCTTATTGGGTGCCGATGTTTCCGGTCAGCTGAACCAAATACAAAAGCATATCTATGAATTGCAGTTGTACATGGTGAAATGCATCCGAAATCCGTTTTTTGAAATATGGTCTGCGCTGAATGGTGAAAAGAAGCGATTTGAGCATTCCGTACAATCGCTGGATGCCATTCTGTACCATGTGATAGAGCAAAGAAAACGACAGGATGCAAAGAATGATCTGTTGAGTATGCTCTTGGACGCCAGGGATTTGGACACCAATGAAGGAATGGATACCCGTCAGTTGCGCGATGAACTGCTGACGATTTATGTGGCGGGACACGAGACTTCCGGTTATGCCATTTCCTGGGCCATGTATTGCCTGTGTAGCCATCCGGAGAAATACAAAAAGGCAAAGGCTGAAGTTCAGCAGATTATGCAAGATGGAGCTTTGACGATGGAGCGGTACAGGCAATTCACCTATCTGAAGGCCGTTATTGATGAAACGCTGCGCCTGTATCCAACGGCATATATGCTGAGTCGGGAAAGCAAGGAAGAGGATGTGGTAAATGAAACAGACATACCCAAGGGAACGGTAACGCTGATGAGCATTTATCACCTACATCGTCATCCGGCATACTGGACGCAGCCGGATGAATTTATCCCGGAACGTTTTGAAGAAAGATAATCCATTGTTCAACGGCAATGCCTATTTTCCATTTGGCGGTGGACCAAGGATGTGTATCGGCTTTTATTTTGCCACTATGGAAATGACGATACTGCTGGCACAGTTGCTATACCATTTTGATTTTGAATTGGATAAAAATCAAAAAGTTGAGTTTGAGCCGCTGGTCACCCTGAAACCTAAACATGGTATAAAACTGAACATTCGGAACGTGGCTTAATCCACCACGCGGTTGACGTGATAATCGATAATCTCCAGCGGTTTTTTTCCGGTGTAATTCGGATTGGTAAACTCAGAATAATAGATGGAATAGCACAAGCCCCGCAAGCCTAAGTTCAGCTGTCTCAGGGTAGATGGGATAAGGCCGTCCTTCCCGCTGTGTTGCGCATTGGTGCACGCATCAATGATCCAGCGCAAGATGCCCTGTGGCAGGAATGAAAAGATGGCCAGCACCAGACTCAGGGAGGAGAAATCATCTTCCGGTACATTTGCCACCAGATTATTCAGAAAGGGAGTGCCGGCCGCTTCACTGAAGGAAGGAAAGTCGCCATTTTTAGGGCAATAGATTTCCCCCACCTTTAAAAGGCCTTTTGTCGCTCTGGTTGAAAAAAAGTTTGCCATATGTTTTGTAATTGATAGACAGTATTTAGTAATCGGATTTATTTTATCAGCTGCGTTGCCAGTCTATGACCTAATGATTTTATGGTGAGTCCCGGATTGATGCCTGGTGCATTCGGATAAATGCTGGAATCCGCAATATACAGCGTCTTTTCTCCGTGCACCTGAAACTCCGGATTCACCACAGACTTTGCCGCATCTGTTCCCATCACGCAGCCGCCCATCAGGTGCAAACCGAAATAGAAATTGGATTTGTAGATTTCTTTAGCCCCGGCCGTTGTCATGATGTTTTCTATCGCCTCAAATCCCTTGTCGCGTCTTTGCCTATCCTGATCTGTCAATGGTTTTACGATGGTCAGTTTGCCTTTGTTGTCGCATTGTATTTCTCCGATATTTTCATCACGTACGGCCACTTCAATGCATTGCATGTAGCGATATTTTTTCAGGTAATCCTGATGCTTTGCACCCGTTTCATTGATTAGCATGCCAATCGAGATGGGAGAGGCAAAGACGTTCTCCAGCTTAAAGCCCTGTGCCCTGAAGTTCGGATCTTTGGATGCCACCGACTGGAACATGCCTTTATGTGCATCTACGGGTTCGTTCTGAAATCCCAGCCACATGAACTGTGGATGCGATGCGAATTTTTTTCCCAATGCCGGCAATTTTGATTTAAAGCCTGACATCGTCATCATGCGCGTGGAACCAAAGGCTCCACCGGCCAGTATCACTTTCTTTCCTTCAAAACTTACCTGTTTGCCGTTTTGCAACCCATGAATCTTACAGGTATCACGGTTCGGTTCCACTTTATGTATTTCCGTTTCGGAAACAATCTCCAGTCCTTCCTTTTCCGCTTTTTGAATGAAAGCCACCAGCGAGCTTTGCTTGGAATCCCTGAAGCATCCGCCCAGACAGCCTACGCAGTCATTGCCTTTGTCCGCTCCGCAATTACTTTGTCCTCTGCGCAGGAAGCCCCATTTGTAGCCTAACTTATCGCAGGCATCCGCAAACAGAATGCCGTTTGGACGCATTTCTTCCCTTTTGAACGTATGCAGCACCATGTCGCTCTCCACTTGCGAATAATGTGGATCCATCACTTCCGGCGTAAACCAGTCCACACCACTTTCCGTTCTCCAGTCGTTCAAAGCTATATCATCAAATCGGTCCATTAAACATTGATAGACGATGGAGGAACCACCCACCATTTTGGTGCGCAGAAATCCCATCTTGCCATCTTTGCCGAATTCAATGCCGCCACCCCAGTAGAGTTTGGCAGATGTTTCTGCTTCCGTTTTCGGGAAAGTATCCTTACGGTAGAATTTTCCGGCTTCCACCAGTAACACTTTTGCGCCTGATTTATTGAGATAGTAGGCGAGAGAACCACCGCCTGAACCTGAACCGACAACAATGAAATCGTAGATCATCTTTTGTGAAATTGAGCATTGAGATAATGCTCTAATATACCAATAATTTTGTAGTAATCAATTGGTAGGGGTAGGTATCGACGATTTTAATTTTTAGATAACAAACACCGATTCATGTTGAAAATATCTCGAAGCTTAGGTTGGTATGATGACGTGGAGCGGAGCTTATTGCAGCGGCTGTAAAACTTCCAATGTTTCAGGGCATACAACCACAGGCTTTGCGATGCCTGAATATTGGATGATGAGCGGAAAGTTCCCTTCTTCCACTCGGTTTTCGTGCAGATAGCGTGTGTAATTGAAACGGATGGGTAAGATGACATACCTGAAATCAATGGTGTTTAAGCATAGTGCTTTTGTCAGGTGTTTTTTCTCTTCCAACGGGATTTCCTGCAGGAATAATTGCTGTGGCTTTAGTTTATACTGCAGGTAATAATCTATCGCAATCAGTTCCTGCAGCACAAGGTCTTCAGGATGATTTTCTTGTACATACTGATGGATGATTTCGTACACATCTTTCAGCGTGTATTTATGCACTTCCCGTACAGAGCAAAAATAGGTGCCAAGTCCCAGCAGGAAATCAAAGATGCTGTAGTGTTGCGTGATATATTTCAACGCCCGGATGCATCTTTTCTTGTTCCAGTAGATTTCCAGCGCATGTTCCAGCAAAACGATCTGCTGCAATTCTTCTTTACTCAGGTAATTGCTCTGAATGATCTGATACGGCGGATGCGGATCAAATACAAAACCGTGTTGTCCGTGTTTGTCGCGTACGGGTGTGCCTTTCAGGAATTTAAGAAAACCTAGTTGCAGTTCCGGCGCAAACAATTTAAAGACCTCTTCAAATGAATATTTAATGTCTTCAAAATAATCCAACGCCAGACCCACAATCAAATCCAGGTGCATCTCGACTTTTTGTTCCAGTGCCTGGATGATTTTCCTTGTCTTGTCAAAGTTCTGTTTTCGGCTGACTTCCAGATTCGCTTGCTGGTTGACCGTTTGTATGCCTATCTCAAAACGGAACAGACCGGTCGGTACTTTCTCTTCTATAAACCGAATGATATCGGGATGGATGATGTCTGCCGTGATCTCAAACTGAAAGACATTTCCCGGGCGATGATGGTCTAGAATGAACTGAAAGATATCAATCGTAAAGTCTTTCTTGATGTTGAAGGTGCGGTCTAAAAATTTGATCACCTTACCATGCTGCATCATGAAGAGCAAGGTGTTTTTTATCGTGTCATTCGGCAGGTAACGCACCTTGTTGTCCAGGCTCGCCAGGCAAAACTCGCACTTGTACGGACAGCCGCGCGAGGTTTCAAGGTACAACACTTTGGTGCGCAATACCCGGATGTCATCCGAGGCATACGGCATGATGTCCGCGAAATTTTTAAGGTCATACATCGGTGCCGGCTTGTTTTCGCTCACCTTATTTTCTTTCTTGAAAATCAGGCCCGGCACCTGTTCTATGTCCGGATAGGATTGCAGGAATTGCTGAAACGAGGTTTCGCCCTCGCCCGCGATGATGTAATCCACGCAGTCCAGCGCGATGATGTCATCGTATTCGTAACTCACTTCCGGGCCGCCCAGTAAGATTTTTGTATCAGGATTTCTGGCTTTTATTTTGACCGCCACGTCCAGTGTTTGTGTGATGTTCCAGATGTAGCAGCTAAAGGCTATAATGTCATACTGCGCACATTCATCCGCCACCTTCTCCTTGTCTTCGTTGATGGTAAATTCCTTCCAGGCCAGGCCATTATGTTCTTTATTCAGTTGGTAAAGAATACGGATGGCCAGGTTGGTGTGGATGTATTTAGCATTCAGTGTCGTCAGCAGCACGCGCATGGAGCAAAGATAATGTTTTAGATATGCATATTGGTAGTATGGATAGCGGCACCAGTTCAGGAATAAATAAAAAAACGCCACCAAACGGGTGACGTTTCAAATGTGTATTCATCTTTTTTTATTTTTCGCCTATTTTAATGCCTTCATTGGGTGTGGTATTGGCTGCGACCTCTTTTACCAGAATCGTTTTAAAATCTTCACTGACATTGATCAGCATCCAGGCATAGAAATCCTGACCGCTTGGTTTCAGGAGTTTCAAAGCGACGTATTTATCGCCGGCACCGTGGAAACCGGTATTGATTTCCTTGGTCTTTTTGGTGCTGACAAGAGCCGTATAAGAAACCGCTATCCAATAAGAGGAGGAGACATCCACGAATGTGTTGGGAGCCATATCCTTTGTTGTGGGAACTATTCCACCCGGATAGCTGGCATATGGTGTATATCCTGACAATATCAAGGTGCTGTCGTTGTCTGTCTTTAACGTCAGTGTCTTCGTAGAGTCGGTAATCTGGCCGAAAAAATTGATGTCTATCTTTCCGTCGTTGTCCACGTCCAGATAGTCGGAAATCATGAAATTCGGGCCCACCGGAATAGGGGTGATGGTTTTGTTGACCACGCGGTCAGTGATGGTTGGATCGTTATTGTCTCCTTTTTTGCAGGAAAAAGCCAGTAAGCTGGCAGCCAGGTATAAGATGGTTTTTCTCATAAGTATGATAAGTTTATTCTTTGATGGTTCAAATGTACACATCCATTGGCGCATGGCAAAAAGAAACGAGTATTCGTGCGCTACTGTTGAGAATTTGGGAAATATGTAAGGATAATGAGACAGAATACCTGTGCAGTGCAACCATTATCTACCCCTTTTGTTTCGGGTCAAACTCCAGCATCCATTCAATACCGTATTTGTCGCGGAACATGCCGAAATAGGAACCCCAGGGACTGTCCGTCATGGGTACTTCCACCTGTCCGCCTTCCGAAAGGCCCTGGAAGAGATGGTCTGCTTCCGCTTTGCTGCCGGCACGTATCGCAATCTTGCTGCGGTGTTCGTGTTCATTGGTGCGCCCCATACTTTCTGGCACGTCATTGCCCATCAGGCTGCTGGTGCCTACCGGCAATTCGATGTGCATCACTTTATGGGCTTCGTGTTCCGCCACTGCAAAGCCGGGACCGGCCATGTCTTTGAAGCGGACCAGCCTGGAGAATGCCCCGCCGAATACCGATTGGTAAAAGGTAAAGGCTTCTTCCGCATTGCCGTTGAAGTTGATGTGTGGGTGAAGTTGTACCATGGTTTTTGTCGTTAAAAGTATAAAATGTGTTGAATGTTTGTTGCTAATGCTTGGTGGCTCACCAAACATACTATGTTTCGGTTGGTGGGGACTACCAACCGATAAGTGAACGAAACCCGTACGTGCGGTGGTGTGAGAGGCGCACCTCACCTCATAGGGCGGTGAGGCAGTCTACTCGATTAGGTGCTGGCGTTTTGTCTGTCGTTGCTCTGTTGTCCATTTTTTGCAGTGTCTGTGGTGCGTTGGCTTGGTGGCTCTTTTGGATTTTTAGCGTTGGACTGTGCATTGAAAAAAATACAAATGTGCCACCAAAAGCGTTGGTTAATATGCTCCTAAAAACTTATGTCCGTTGAAGTGAACCAAATGGTCGGGATTGTCGGCAATCCAGACTTCTGTTTCCCAAGCAACATCTAACATCCATTTTCTAAAGTCAGGTCGAGTAAGAAAACCAGTTACAAAGATTAGTTCAGCTTTACAGTCTTTGAGCATTTTCTTTAACTCTAAAACTCTTGTTTCGCTCATTGGTCCTGAACTATGAACTGCTTCAATTAGGTAAAGCCAATTGTGCTTTTTGCTGTATGCGATAATGTCAGGAAGTTCATCGTGTGAAAGCTCAAAGAAATTTAGTTTTTTAAGTTCCTCTAATTCAATATGCAAAGTTTTGTTTGAAGTGTCGCCAATATAAAGAACAGTGCAATCGCTGCCAAAACGAGGAAGAAATTCTTCAATAAGTGCTTTTTGTAAAACGTTGTGTTCGCCAAGTGAAAGTTCAATCGGTTTGCCGTTTGGAAGTTTTACAGGAATTTTTTCAAGGTCTCTTTTTCTTGAAAGTATGTCTGCAAGTGATGGTTTGTTCTTATTGAATGATTTTAAATTCTTAGTCCAGTTAGTTGTTTTGTATGATACAATAAGTTGTTTAAAGTCTGGGTGTAATGCGTAACCTCTTGTTGGGTCATTTGTCGCAGAACCTTTGTTTACGCCACTATTTACAACAATGTCTGCAAGCACAAGAAGTTTTAAATCTTTTCTTCTAATGTCGTCATAAGAACCTGATGAGATTTTTTCTTCAAAATTTTTATTTACGAGATTGATAATGTCACGAGATTTAAGATTTGCATTTTCTTTCGCTTTACTCCAATCTTTCGTTACACCTGCAACAGCAAGAAAACAAACTGCCATTCTTTCCAAACCTCTTTCGGTTTTGGTCATTGGAATGCCGACACTGTTTAAAATGTCGAGAGCTTCATTTATGATTTTTTGAACAGCCTTTGATTTAGTGCTTTTGGGAATATAATTCTTCATATTAAAAAAGTGTCAGAACTTGATTTGGCTGTAAGTTGTTTTCTATAATTTCTTCTGCTGAATAAAGTTCATCCATTTGAAAGCAATCCTTTAAAGCTAATGCCATTTGATATGCTAAAAGAGGTGGAACGGCATTGCCAATTTGATTAAATCTTTGTGTTTCATTTCCAATAAATTCATACCAGTCTGGAAAGCTTTGAAGTCTTGCTGCTTCATTATGCAAAAGTCTTCTTCTTCTTCCGTCCTTTAATTTTACACGCTGCATATCACCTGTTGCTCCAGCAAGGTTTCTACAAGTTAATGTTCTTGCAGGTCTGTCAGCATACAAGTCTCTCGGATTTATGCACGATGAAGCCTTTTCATATTTGGCAACATAAGTGTCCATAGAAGCTGTAAAAAACTTGCTCTCGGGTGGCGTAGAAAACATTAGGTCACCAATAGCTTCACCTACTGTTACTTTATGATGATTGGGTTTTGGGAAATTAAATTTTGCTCGATGTCCGAAAACAAAAAGTCGTTCTCTGTTTTGGGGAACTCCAAAATTTACTGCGTTGAGTAACTTGAAGTCAATGATATAACCGAGTTTGCGAAGTTCGGTCAATACTAAATCGAAATACCATTTGTTCGTGTATAAAAGTCCCCGAACATTCTCGAACATAAAAACCTTAGGTTGCAACTTCTTAACTGCATCAATAAAAACAGGAAATCCGTCTCTTGCATCTTCCATTCCTTTTTGGTGTCCACCTACACTAAAAGGTTGGCAAGGTGGTCCACCAATTACGATGTCCGCCTGCGGATATTCAAAGTCAAGGTCAAGTTTTATAGGAAAACAGTCGCCAACAAGATTTTTGTTATAAGTGTCAGATGCGGCTTTATCCATTTCGTAGCCAATTGTCTTGTAACCAGCAGCCTCAAAGCCTAAAGACAAACCACCACAACCCGCAAACAAGTCAAGAACAACCTCTTTTTCGGTTATTCTCGGTTTGAGTGTTTCGTTTATGTAGTCTATATAATTTGTCATTGATTTTTTGTGTGTCAAAGATAATAAAAACAGGTCTGTTTTAGCTCTGAATTTTCAACAAATGCTGAAAGTATTGGTGCGGTTGGGCAAAATTAAATGTGCTGCAATTTGGGTCGGCTTGTGTGTCGGTTTGCAGCTCTTTTAATTTTGCGAAGCGTTGGCATTTTGTCTGTGTTTTTAATGTTTGTTTGATGTCTGTTGTGTCGTCCGCTACGCTTGCACCTAACGTTTGAGGCTAAACGATGTGCGGTATAGAAAGCACTTCAATGTCTAGCCGCACGAATTTAATTAATAATTACTATCGGTAATGGCAAGCGCCAACAAAAAGTTTACACCGATGAAAAATGCGCTTGCAACTTGCACGTCCCACCGCATATTCGTTTAGCCTGTGTTAGCAGCCGTATTTCTTATCCAGTCAATTAAAAGTCCCAATAGCACAAAAGCAAAACTTGAAATTGGAAAACTGTCTACTGCCGCAAATATTAATTGTCCGTCACTACGAAAATTTAGATTTAGTCCCCAATAAATATAAAAACCTAATGGATGAACGATAAAATAAAAAGCGAACATTATTAGTGTCAATCTTCCTTTAGATAAAGTTTCGTTTGCCGGTGTACGTTTCCTTGTATAAACTATGGTCAAGATAATTGCTAATAAAAGAAGAACAGTCAGTAAAAGGATTGTCAGATTACCCACATTACTGTATGGGTCATTTGAAACAATGGCTTTTGAAATAGTTTCAAAAAACACTCCAGGTAATACTGAAATAATCGGCACAACAAATGTAAATGTCAATAGGAATGAACAAACCGTAAAGATTGTTCCAACTATTAGTCCGTTATTTTTCGAGGTGTTTGTCGTCATAATATGGCTGCTAACTTGTTTATATGTATGACAAAATCACACCTATCCACTATCCATTAGCCAGATAGGTATGACTTTTCATATCTCTAACTCCCTAAAGATAAAGAAGTATTTTTATGTATACGTATGTGTTTTGGTGTTATTTATCCACAAAACACATTAAAAAATGCCGCTCTGACAGCGGCATTTTTCTTATTTGAATTTCTCTTTGTTTCCTATGGAATCAAGCGGCAACACGTTCTTCACAAACTTGAAGTAGTTGCGGCTCTTGCCAAACCAGCTCAGCATCACGGCATACAATAACTTGTACTTGGATTCGGTGTAAGGATACCATTGCGGCTCTATCAGCTTGCCTTGCTTGTCAATCAGCACGGATTTCAGGTTGCAGAAGGCCAGCAGGCCGTCCTCGCCCTTAAAACGCCCGATACCGCTGTCCTTCACGCCACCAAAGGGCAGGTAAGGATTGGCCTCGTTCAGCATGTGGTTGTTGATACAAACATTGCCAGCCTTGATGGCACGAGCCACGCGTACGCCACGCGCTGCATCCTTGGTCCATACGGAAGCACTCAAACCATACGGCGAATCATTGGCTAAGCGAATGGCTTCTTCTTCCGTCTTGAATTTCATGATGGCCAGTGTAGGCCCGAAGGTCTCTTCGGAAGCAATCTTCATCTCGTGCGTGCAGTTTTCAAAAATGGTCGGCGGGATATGGTGCGAGCCTTTTTCCTGGATGCCGCCACACAATAATTTGGCGCCTTTAGCAATCGCATCTTCAATATGCTCTTCGATGATTTTCACCTGAAACGGCGCGGTAATGGCGCCTACGTCGCAGTCCGCCGGCGATTTGGTATCTCTGCCGGGATGCGATGTGCGCAGGCGCTGTGTGCGCTCCACGAGGTAAGGTACCAGCTGGTCGTAAATGCCTTCCTGCACATACAGGCGCTCGATACCGGTACAGTTTTGTCCGGCATTGGTGAAGGCGCCCCACATGATGCCGTTGGCAGTTCTGTCAATATCCACGTCGTCAAACACGATGCTGGGGTCTTTGCCGCCCAATTCCAGATCGATGGGAATCAGTTGTTTGGAGCAGGCTTCCATGAGCTTTCTTCCGGTATGCACGCTGCCCGTAAAATGTACTTTGTCCGGTCTTTGCGCCAGTAAATTGGCCCCGGTCTCTTTGCCGCCAATCACCACTTGTATAGCGTCTTTCATAAAGCCGCTGTGGGCGAAGAAATGATCCCACAATGGTTTTAAGGGCGTCACTTCCGATGGTTTTACAATCGTGGCATTTCCGGCTAAAAATGACATCAGGCTCGGTACAATCACCTGATAGAACGGGAAGTTCCACGGAGTGATGACTAGAACGGTTCCCAGCGGTTCCCTGAATTGCCTGGATGTTTTTTCCATGAGAAAAATGGGCCAGTTCATCTTCTGGTCTTTCAGTTGTTTCGGTGCCAGTTTATTGTAGACGTCTATCACATCCGTCACTTCAAACACTTCCGCAGCAAAGGCGTCTGTCCTTGCCTTTCCGGTTTCTGCGATGATGCAGTCGAGGATGAAATCGCTGTTGGCAATGACATAATCCCTGATCTTATAAACTTCGGCAACGCGTTGTTCCACGCTCATTGCCTGTATTTTCACTTGTACGTCTCTGGCTTTATCGAAATGTGCTTTAGCCTGTTCGTTTGTTATTTCATCTATTTCATAGAGAATAGAACCGTTGATCGGATTGCTGATTTTAATGGCAGTAGATTCTAATACAGTCATGGTTTATTGAATTTGGCAAGCAATATACCGATAAATGGTGAGAATTTAAAGATTACCAGCAAGAAAAAGCGTTAAAATATGGGAATGGCTCAGTGAGCAAAGTAAAGCAATCGAGTGACTGTAATCCATAGATTGTTTTGTAACTCGATTGGGGTAGGTTTAATTCTCTTCCTGATAGAAAATCTTGTAGAATTTTCTGCCGTCTTCGTCAACGCCTTGCTGAATCATTTCAGTGTTGCCGTGAATGTAGATGTGGAAATTGCGGTCCAGCTTTAAAACGCTTTTGAATATGCGTGCTTGTTTCTTTACCGCCTGCGGAGAGATTTCAAACGTGTCTTTCATATCCACTCCGTTGTATTTTCTGTACTCATCATCAAAGTTACGGAAGGAGTCAATCACATTTTTGTTCACCAGCACTTCCGACTCAAATTCTGATTTGTCGAAGGTTTCATGTTTCTTGAAGTATTGTACGGAGCGGTTTAATAGATCAATCTGATCTGCCTTGCTTGTCTGATATTCTTCCGGAAACTGTTCCGTGATAAAGGACTTGGTGAGGGATAGGAACTGGCTCGTATTGTTGATGAAATCGTTTTTCAGCTCAACACCCAGAAATTCATTCATCCAGTAGTCGGTATCATTTCCGTTGTTTCCATTATCAATGACAAATATCGTATACGGTTCATCTGTCAGCAATATAAGGCATGCCTTGTCCAGCTTTCTGCCGCTGATTCCCTGCTTGATATCCAGTTTCACTTCATCGTTGCTGCCGGCATTGGTTTCTATGAAATTCTCCTTGTTTTCAATCTTATAGATACCCAATCCCGTATAATGTTGCTGGTTGAGTTTTACATCATCGTATTTAACGATAAACAGGTCTCCGTCCTTGATGTTCGGATGTTTGGAGACGGTTTTCAGATGTTGCAGTATCTGTGTGGAAATATTTTCAAAATCACCTCCGTGAAAGATGGCTTTGGAAAGCTTGAACAGAGGGTGTAAATCCAGATCGATGCTGTGCGTAAATTCATAGGTGGCTGCTGCGGATGTGAATGGTTTCAGGAATATCTTTTTCAGGATTTCCTCTTCCTCTTCATTGTCATATTCGTAAGAGAAGGGAGGTTTTATTTTCTGGAATTCGTCACCTATTTTCTGAAAGGTTAATTTTCGGATGGCTGCTTCTTGTTGTTCAATCATGATGGTTGCTTATCGAAAAAAAATGAGTTGGAATTTAGTAATAAATGAGTGCAGAAAGAATGTCTTACAAGAAGCACTGTCCCTGTCCGCGGTAGGTTGGAACGACAGCTGTAATCCTTCCATTGGAGATGAGATGCAGATGATTGAATCGTTCACACAATTCTCCGGCTTTGCTGTGTCTGAAGAGGATGGTGTCGCCCAGTCCTATTGGCTCGCCGCCTTTGTATTCAAAAGGCGTTTGCACTTCTCCGGTGCCTTCGTTTTCCGTCAGCGTCACGCCCTCCGGCAAATATGGTTTGGGTTGTTTGTCCGTTCCAATAGTTCCGCTGGCGATGTATCCGCCACCAAGGCAGGTGTAGTGACCTTCTTTGGGTTGGCGAACAATCTGCACGGCAAATCCTGCAGCAGGCCGGTGTCTGAAATTGCTGTAATAATCGAATAAGGCAGGGGAGTAGAATCCGGAACCAACGGTGATTTCCGTTACCCAATCTTCCGTTTTACTGCTTTCTATACTTCCGGTACCACCGGCATTCACCAGCATCAATCGGTGCCCTTTCTCTTTAGCATAAGCTACAATCTTCTGCCGTCTTTTGGTGTAATCTGTAATGGATTTTTTCTTTAAAAATGGGATGACATAATTTTTAATCCCGTTGGCCGGGTTTTTTTCTCCAAGGCCTGCTACCTGCGCTTCATAGCCCATGATGCCGCTTAATGAAATGTTGGAATAATTGTCAAAGGCATCGATCAGTTTTTGAGCCGCATCCACGGTGGTAAGCGGCGAGCGCAATACGCCGAAGTGCAATCCAGGGAAATCCGTTGACATATCGATATCGATGCAGAGCGGTTGGATAACACCCACTTCCTTGGCTATTTCATTCGTCAACTGCAAGTGCGCAATGCTGTCCACCATCAGGATGATTTTCTTGCCATTTTTAGTAGCCAAGCAGACATCTCGGATTTCCTCCCTGTTGACAATAGGGTATCCCAGCAGCAAATCATCAAACCCCTGTTCGGATAGAAACAAGGCTTCACGGCCGGTGTAGCACATCAGCCCTTTATAGACAGGATTTGAATGCAGGATATGTTGCAGGACAGCTACACAGCGTACCGATTTCGATGCGACACGGATGGTTTTATGTCCGTCGCAACGCAGGGCGATATCCCGGCAGTTTTCATTGAGAAGGTCGATATCACAGTAGGCGAGTGGCAACTGTAGATTTTTGAAGAGCTGGTTGTAGTATGGATACGTTGGCTTTGGCATCCCTAAAATTAAAAAATCCTCCCGAAACGGGAGGATTAATATGAGAAAATTATTAAAAATTAAAACTCGAGTCTGTATTGCATGGTTATACGCCTTGGTTGTTCCAGTTTTCCTGCTCGGAGCCAATATTCTGTATTTAATATATTGTCAATTATCAGACCAACTGTATGCTTTTTCTTAACAGTTACGAATGTTCTTGTATTCAAAACAAAATACCCTTTTTTTGAACTATAAGATATGAAATCAGCGATTCCGGGAATAGCAATGAATATTTTGTCGAAGTTTTCAATCTTACTGTAATAACGTGCATCTAGACCCAATGTAAACATGTTCTTGTACGTATATTCGAAATCTAAAGTTAAAAGATGTCTGTTTCTATATTTTAAAATCTGTTCAGCTGTATCACTACCAAATTGACGTGTTGAGTATTTGAAAAGGTATTTCAGGTAACTGCCAACATTTTCAAATCCATATATAGAGTTTGTATTTAAAGCAGCAGGAAGAGAGTATGTATAACCAACATTAAATGATGCTTTATGAGCCCCGTAATCTAATTCATTTTTTAGTGATAAATCCCATCCAGCAATCCTAGCACGTACGATATTTTGAAATGAAAGATTGATGATTGCATTAGATTCAGGAACAGATCCTTTTGAAGTAGGTTCGATTATGTTTTTGTATTCTTGCCAAAAGAAAGCTCCATCAAACATCCCTCTGTAATGATTATTATTCTTGGAACCGAATTTTTGTTGAAAACCTATTTCAGAAGTCCAACCATATTCAGGTTTTAAATTTGAATTTGGTAAAATACCTAATGTAGAGGTTGTGTAAACAGAATCCCGAGTTGTGGTATAGAATGTATCTCGAATAGGATGATTTTCAACGATTGTATAATGATTGTCAGTATTTCCAACTCTTTCATCCACAAAACGTTCAGCAAAGCTTGGGAAACGATAGGCTTGACCTATATTAAATCGAATAAAAGTATTTTTGGCAGCTTGATAATTTAAGCCCGCTCTCCATTGTCCTGGTAAATAAAACTTTAACTTCCCGTTCTTATCCTTGAATTCAGCACCTGTTACACCTGATAATTTTTGATATGCAAAATATTCAAATCTTACGCCACCGACTAATGTAAGTCTTTTGTATTTCTTCTCTAATTGCATAAATCCGGCTAAGATGTTGGCTTTCTTTTTACCACCGTCTGCAAATGCCGGGACATTTATCCAAAGTACTTGCTCGTCTAGTCCGGCAATTACAGTAAGGTTCTTTGTTGTATAATTTTTACTAAATTGATAGTTTATATTTTCAAGAATTGTCTTTGTATTGAAAGATGGTCTGTTAAAGTATGTCCTTGTCTTTATTTCGTGTCTGTTATTCTTCTTATCATATATCGTTACAAATGGATCAATGGTTATACGGATATTCTCGAAACTATTAGCGGCAGCTGCCTTATATGCACCATCTCTATCATTTTGCCAGTAGAAAAATTCGTAGTCCTTATTATACATTAAATTACCTGCAAACCCCCAGGATAATTTTGAATTGCGTTTTGAAAGCCATTTTAATCTGTAATTTACACGTGCAAGGTATTCTGATCCATTTTCATAAACAGTATTATTTAAATAAAAACTACCTCCAACATTATACTCAAAATAGTTGGTCGGTTTGTGTGCGCGCATAAAAGAAACACCAACGGAAGGTTTAGGATAATCCCAGTACTTTGTTACTGCTCTTTTTGGCGGTGTAATGAAACTGACAAAAGAGGATAGTCTTGTTACAGGGGTAGATGTTGGTTTTTGTGTTTGCAAGCTAATCGTACCATTCATCGCTGAGGATCCGTATAATACGGAAGATGCACCTTTCAATACTTCAATCTGCCCAACAGATTCGGTCGGTAGCAGAGTCCATTTTACATCACCTCTGTCTGGTGATAATAAAGGTAATCCGTCTAGTATGATCATTACCCTTGAACCAACACCATATGACCATCCACTACCGCTTCTGATATTTGCCTGACCGTCTGCAACATTTAAACCTGACACTCTTCGTGCTATATCATCAATTTTGAGAATATTTGAGGTTGCCAATTGTCTTGGCTTGATAACTTCTAGTGAAATGACCTCCTCAGAAGCTCTTTTTTGGTATAATGAGCCCGTTACCACTAATTCATCTCCCAACACATTCTTGGCATCTTCTTCCATGCTAATATCAGCCTGAATTTCTTCATTCGATTTGACCTCTATAGCTTTGGAGTAGTCTTTATAACCAACATACGTAAAGATGAGCGTATGGTTTCCTTCGGGAAGTTTTATTTCGTAAGCTCCGTTTACGTCAGATATCGAAGAGGCATTACCGTTTGTGGTGACGTTTACACCAATCAGCGCTTCCTTTGTTCGGGCATCTGTAATGATTCCTTTTACGGTGGCGTCCTGAGCGGATAAGGAAGACTGAATGAAAAAGAATAAGCAGATAATCGTAAGCTTAATATATTGCATTTCGAAAGATTTGTGCAAAAATACCGTACTATTTTCTAATTACCGCAAAAAAAAACAAACTTTTGTGAACATTACACCATTACGGTGAGCTCACAAAAGTTTGTATAAAGCTAAGATTTACTTAGTGTTAATTAAAGGTTATATCCATTCTGAATCCGAAAGAACGTGGTGGTTCCACCAATGTCGGACGCAGCGTATATTCTCTGTTGGTAATGTTCTTAACCAGGAAAGAGAAGTTGAAATCTCTGTTCTCTTTGGTAAAGTGATAACCGATACGGGTATCCAGAATAAAGTCACCTTTGAATTTAGGTTTTTCATCACTCAGCGAAGAACCTTTTTTCAGGTGGGATGCTCTATATGCTTTATAACTTGGTAAAATAATGTCAAAAATACCATCTGCATTTTCCATAAAGCTATAAAACTGACCAGTAAGACCAAAAGTAAATCCTTTAAAATCAATGTCCCAAACTCCAATAAACTGATGACGAATTCTATATTTCAAAATATTATATTGAGCGATGTCTAGAGATTTATCATAGTTTTTAAAGTCTGCATATTGAGGTACTATATATGTGTATCCGAGGTTTAATGTTGTTGGGAATTTACCAAATAATTTTCCTTCTCCACCAATGGAAGCTTCTAATCCAAAAATTCTTGTTTTAGTAGGTATATTCCTTGCCTTAAACCCAAGATTTGAATTTTCGATAGCAAGGTTGAATTCAATCATATTCTTATATTCGGTGTAAAATGCTGCAACATCTGCAAATGCTTTTACATATTTGCCTAGTTTTACACCTTGTTTTATACCTAGTTCGACACTTAAACCTGTTTCTGAAGTTAGGTTTCTGTTAGGGAAAATGCCAAATGAAGAGCTTAGGCTTGTTTCTATAAACCTTTCTGCAACAGTAGGATACCGATAACCTTGTCCAAAAGAACTTCTGATAAAGGTATATTTGGCAGCTTGTACATTTACACCAACCCTAGAAACAGGTTTGGTTTCCCATTTATCTTTATCAATTTTGTTTGTTTCAAATCTAAAGCCGTATGTTATATTTAATCGGTTGAAAAATTTCTTGTCTAATTGGAAATATCCTGCGATGTTTGTTCCTGTATGTGTAGTGTCTCCAAATAATTGTGCTTGTGAACTAAAGTAAGAGCCAACAGAGCCGCAAGTAATAACAAAGTTCCATTTGTCAATTTTTCTTTGATATTGGTATTCTCCGTAGTAAAAATTATTTGAATTATCTTGTTCGCCGGTGTTGTCAATTGCAGTCCTGTTATATCTGAATAGAACTTTATGACTATTTCCTTTAGTGTCAGCATATCTGAAAAAAGGATCAACACTCACCCTGAAACTACGTGATGCGGTTGGGATGCCAGTAGCTGCACTTGGAATATATTTATTAATACCAGTTCCGCCCCACAAAAAGAAAGTTTGACTCTTATTCATTTGAATATTAGTATTAACACCAAAACTCATCTTATCGTTAATTCTATATCTTAGATTAATTGTCATCCTACCCCTTGTTTCAGTGGAACCCCAATTGTGTCCTTGTTTTTTATAGAACATTCCGCCTGCAACGACATCTAGTTTTCCTATCTTTTCTCTGTATGCCAATGAAAAACCGGCATCATAAGGTCTTCTTGTATTGTCATTCTTAACTGTTGTGTCTCTTATGGTTATGCCTACTTCAGCAATTGTTCTTCCTGGTAAAGTAATGCTATCTTGTTTCCACCATTGTTTGTTTTGTTTGACTTTTCCTATTATGTTATACAAAGAATCTGTAATATACTCAATAGGATTAGGATTATCTGAGACAGAACCGAAAATAGAAATTTTTGCATATGGTTTCGATGTTGGATAGGCTGTTCTAACATTTACGATGCCATTCATTGCTGAGGTTCCATACAAAGAGGAAGCTGCACCTTTTATTACTTCTATTTGACCAATGTTTTCAACGGGTAACCCAGACCAACTTGGAAAACCTGCATCAGCCTGGAGAATGGGTAAATCGTCAAGTAATAACAATACTCGTGAACCTGCGCCATACGAATAACCTGAACCTCCTCTGATGTTTGCTTGGCCATCCACTACAGTAACACCAGAGCTCCTTTGTAAAATATCACTTACATTATTTATGTTCTGTTTTTCTATAGCAGCAGGCTTTATAATGTCAATCGAAACACTTTCTTCACCTATTTTTCTTTCAAACTTCGAAGATGTTACTACTACTTCATCCAGCAGACTCTGTGTTTCTCCCATCATTATATCTAAGATTTCAATCTTATTTTCTTTAATTGATATTTCTTTGATTATGTCTTCATAACCAATGTAGCTAAATTTTATTTTAACTTTAGTATATTTCTTCGGATCGATTGTTAATTCATATTTACCATCAATATCTGTAATTGTACCGTTTAAACTATCTATTGATACATTCACTCCAATCAGAGGTTCTAGTGTTTTAGAATCTTTTAAGGTGCCCTTAACTGTAGCTTTTTGAGCGAATATGGATAATGATATCATTAAAATACATACAGTGAAAATACTTTTTTTCATTTGAGGTTGATTTAGCTTGATTGAAGATTAAAAAAAAACCGCCTTTGGGAAGCGGTTTACAAAAATTAATGTAAGTCCTTATTGTTTTGTGAAATATCCACCTAAAACAGGTTTTGCCAAACCAAGCAAAGGTAAACCAAATACGTTTCCAGACGTTGCCGTTGCATTTAATGTTAAATATTTTGTGCTAACATTGTAAGATGTAGTTCCGCTTGCAGTTACGGATGTTGCGCTTACTGTCTGAATCTGAACATTTTTGTTTGTAATTGCTAATTTGGCAGCCGTTTCAGACGTTAATGTTAAATCAATTGTCGTATTCAACACTTTGCTTGTTGCTGTAACGATATTGTCGGTAGTGTTACCATTCTCTGAAATAGTTAATGTGTCAGGTAGCTGCTTCCCTATAACAGTATCCAAAGCCGCATTGCTAAACGCTAAACTTTCTAGGGTGAAATACCCATAGTATGTTCCAATATAGTTGTCAGTCTTAATGGTAGAGGATGTTGAATCTTTTCCACAACCAGTAAGAAAAATGGTGCTGACAATAGCTGCCAATACAAAAGTCAATAAGATTGATTTCTTCATTTTAGATTTTATTTTAAGTTAACGAATGTTACCAAATATATTGCTTTTAAAATGAAATTTATAATTTTTTTACTTTTAATTTACGAAAGATAATAAAATTACATTGTTTGTTACAGCAATGAATATTATTATTTGTAACCATTCGTAGCATTATAATGTAATTGGGTTTTAACTAAAAAGGACCGCTGAGAAGCGATCCTTTTTAGTTTTTGGGGAATATAAGGAAGATTACTTTGTAAAACTTCCGGTTAAGGATTGGCCTGCAATTGGAATGTTTATTGCGCCTGCTGTGGCACTTCCAGATTTAATGTTAATAACGGTATTTAACTTATTACCATTAAATGTACCATAGCCGCCTGCTCTGATGTTATTTAAAGTAACGGTTTGTATATTTCTAGATGAAATAATAACAGAGTCTAAAATTACTCTACCGCAATTATTTGGATCAAATGAACCAGTAAGAGTAGTACCAAGAATATCACTTTCTATAGATATTTTTGAATCTCCGCTTGTAGGATTGGTTATTGTTAATGAGTCATCAAAGGTATATGCACCCCCAAGTATCGAGTGCCCGCCTATGTAGCCACCTAATTGTGTGGTTTCATCATATACGCATGTATTTTCTTTTGGGTCGCAGCCAAACAAGATAATTGACACAAGAATGGCTGATAATGGGAATAAGATTTGTTTTTTCATTTTTAGAATGTTTTGTTTAATGAGTTGCAAATATACTGCCAAAAAATCGTATCAAAAAGATATTAATTGCTTTTTAAGCCATTTTAGCCAGTTTAATTATGATATGTCAAGTGCTGTTGGTCCGGTATTTTACAGCAATTATCCGTAAAAAACACTAAATTAGTGTACAAAAAGATGCTATGAAAACAATTGACGACTGGCTGACACTTTATGGCCGAGACCACCAGGATCCTACCAATAAATTGATACACTGGATTTGTGTTCCGGTGATTTTATTTACAGTATTGGGGCTTCTCATGTCCATTCCTTTTCCACAGGTCGCAGGAGGGTGGATAAACGCTGCCAGTATTGTCTTTCTGTTGGCGCTTGTCTTTTATGCCACCTTGTCCATTCCCATCTTTCTGGGAATGATTCTTGTAGGCATCCTGATGCTGGCCGGTAATCGCTACCTGCAGCTGGAACTGCTGCCAATCATTCACCTAAGCCTTTGGCAATTTTCCCTTATCGTATTTGTCATCGCCTGGATATTTCAGTTCATCGGACACAAAATAGAAGGTCAAAAGCCTTCTTTCTTTGAAGATCTGCAGTTCTTGCTGATTGGACCGGCCTGGTTGCTTCATTTTGTGCTGAAAAAACTTGGAATTCCATACAAGTAATAAAAAAATGAAATGAATGAAAAAATGATTTAATTTTATAGTTCAACAATTCTCAAATTCAATAATCAAAATAATATGTCAGCAACCATTGAAAGTCAGGTAGGAACAGCATTTGATGCTGCAGCGCTACTTACTCAGCAACGTCAGTTTTTCAATACAGGAAAATCCAAGGATGTGGAATTCAGAATTCAGCAACTGAAGAAATTAAGGCAACTGATTCTCGACAATGAGCAGCATATCATGGATGCACTCAAAAAGGATCTGAATAAATCCCCGATGGAAGCCTATGGTACGGAAATCGGTTTCCTGATTGCCGATATCGATCACACGCTGAAAGATATCCGCTCGCTGTCGAAACCAAGAAAAGTAAAGACACCTTTGTTCCACCAGTTGGGAAGCTCCTGGATTCAGGCGGAACCGTACGGCGTAACCTATCTCATCGCTCCGTGGAATTATCCCTTTCAGTTGGCCGTTGCGCCCATGATAGGCGCTATGGCTGCCGGCAATACAGCGGTCATCAAACCATCCGAGATGGCGGTACATACCTCTGCACTGTTGGAAAAAATCATCAACAGCAATTATGATCCCGCCTATCTGAAAGTGGTTACGGGTGGTGTAAATGAAAGCAAAGCGCTTTTGGAGCAACGCTTCGATTATATCTTCTTCACCGGAGGCACAGAAATAGGTAGATATATTTATCAGGCTGCAGCAAAACACCTTACTCCGGTTACACTGGAGTTGGGCGGAAAAAGCCCTTGTTTCGTGGATGAAACCTTCAACACGAACTGGGGAATCAAACGTATCGTATGGGGTAAGTTTACCAATGCTGGCCAGACCTGTGTGGCTCCGGATTATATTTTAGTGGACAAAAAGGCAAAGCAGAAATTTGTAGAACTATTCGCAAAAACCACGAAGGAATTCTTCGGAGAAAATCCACAGCAAAGTCCAGACTATGGACGCATCATCAATGAAAAGCATTTTCTTCGTCTGGCAAGATTGCTGGAAAAGGGAAACATACTGATGGGCGGACAAACGGATATCAAAGACTTATACATTGCACCTACTTTGTTAGACGGTCTG
The DNA here is from genome assembly GCA_046329775.1 of Chitinophagales bacterium. Lineage (GTDB taxonomy): Bacteria > Bacteroidota > Bacteroidia > Chitinophagales > JADIYW01 > JADJSS01. The sequence goes on along the minus strand of JAXLTX010000002.1, from coordinate 522,681 downwards.
TCTGTGGAAGATCCGGTGATGCAGGAAGAGATCTTCGGTCCGATTCTGCCGGTGATCGAATATGAAAAACTGGATGATGCCATCAATTTTGTGAATTCACGTAACAAGCCGCTGGCATTGTATATTTTCTCCGATGATAAGATGTATCAGGAAAGGATACTGAATGAAACATCTTCCGGAAATGCATCCATCAATGAATGCCTGATGCACGTTGGGCAATTTGAATTGCCATTTGGCGGCGTCGGCGAAAGCGGCATCGGTGCATACCACGGCAAATTGAGTTTTGATACCTTCAGTCACCTCAAAGGAGTTTTGAAAAAATCTACATTAAGTGATTTGAAACAACGATTCCCGCCTTATACGGAAAGCGGCACCAACTTAATCAAGAAATTAATCGGTTGGTTGATGTAAAACTTTCTTTACTTCATATCATGAAATCCTGAGTCAAGCACTCGGGATTTTTTTTATACCATATTTAAATTCATTCCAAATTAGTTGCTATGACAACTTTTTTTTCAAAATAGTTGGAAGTGTGAAAAATATTGATTTATCTTTGCACCGTAAAAATAAAACAATGCGTAAAAGTATTCTTAACAACAAACAACTGCAGGCAACAGGAGCTGATAGCCCTTTGTTTACAGTGTGTCGCAGCAGCAGGTATAGTTAACACAACAACCAATCTATATAGTATGCCCGACACGAACATGTCGGTTTTTTTATTTTAAATTTTCCTGACAAAATCAACGCACAACTCAAAAAAATAGTTGTGAGCTTTTTAAAAATGCGATGTCATCGCAATGGAAAACTATTGTAAAAATGTAAAAGAAAATAAAAATGGAATTTGTACAAAATAGCTATAATGTCGATATCAACCGGATTTTTTCGGCGGACTATCTCGATGCGAAAGGTTTGTTCTGGGCATTGAACGGAAGCATCCCTACGATACATTCTATCTATCCTATTGATATAGAAAAAGCGAAGAAATACCTCGTGACGAATTTCAGCGGGCAGATAGATAAGATCTTTGAAAGTTCTAACCTGAATAAGAATTCCGGGATGAAGCGATATGAAACGGATGAAATCTATATGGTATTCAGCAATAAGAATGTCATCAAACTGGCATATAACTACTGTGATATCTTATCCAACGGAGCGGAGCAGGCTTTTGTGGACGCTGTTACATCAGGCATCAGGAAGTTCCGCAGGAGAGAGCGAAAGAAGGATTTCGAGATGAATCTGATTTCGTATGACGGCAGGGAGTTCAACCTGAAAACCATCGACATCAAGAAGACAACACTGGATTTGAAGTTGTTCTATGAAGATGAGTTTCTTGAAATCGATAAGACCATCCAGGAAAGACTTAACAAAAAGAGCGATAAGGGAATTGTGTTGCTGCACGGATTGCCCGGCACGGGAAAAACCACCTATCTGCGTTATCTGATCGGAAAGGTGAAAAAGAGAGTGTTGTTCGTTCCGCCCGCAGTGGCCGGCAATATCACCAATCCAGAATTCATGAATCTGTTGCTCGATTATCCGAACAGTATCCTGATTATCGAAGATGCTGAGAATATCATCATGGACCGCCAGATTACGGGAAGTTCAGCGGTATCCAACCTGCTGAATATCTCTGATGGTTTGCTGGGGGACTGCCTCAATACGCAAATCATCTGTACGTTCAATATGCCGATTTCAAAAATAGATACGGCATTGATGCGGAAGGGAAGGCTGATTGCAAAATATTATTTTGGCAAGCTGAGTGTGGCAAAAGCACAACACTTGTCGGATAAGATGAAATTGCAGCAGCATGTCACGGAGCCGATGACGATAGCGGAGGTTTATCACAGTCACGAACGAACATTCTCTGATAACAGGATCAGCGTCATTGGTTTTAAAAGAGATGCCGTGATGCATTGACACATACTGCCACTTTTTCACTTTAGGGATTTCCGTAGAAGAAGGCATTGCAGTTGGAAATCTCAGGAGGTTCGATTCCTCGCTTGCTTTGGTTGCATGCTGATTTGGCTCATCCCAAATCTGGACTGTCACTCCAGACACTTACCGGTGAAGGGTAACTTCATGACGGAGCATCCGATGGAAACAGCAGTATAAAGGATACCGTACAGTTTAGTTCCTGTACTTAATTTAAACTCCTTTCCATTCGATACGCTCTTCACCGGTTTATTATTCACGATTAAAAGACACATTATGAGAATCTTTAAAAAGAAATACGAGGTAAAGAGAAATGAAATGGGTTTCTTGTACAGAAACAACAGATTGGAACAGGAATGGACACCCGGACATTACGAAATATGGGATATGTGGGATAAAACAGAACTGGTCACCTTACCGGCCGTTGCGAAAACGATTACGGTTACGAATCAGGAAGTCTTGACTGCTGATAATGTCGCCTTGCGTTTTTCCTTCATGATTAGCTATAAGATAGCCAATGGTGCTTTGTTCTTATCAAATTTCGATCTGGCATCTTACGTCAACTCCATCTACAGGATGAATGAAGCTGAAACCAGCATCAACGGCATCGCCCAGTTGGAGATCAGAAATAAGATTGCATCCATCGAAGCGGAAACATTGAATGAAAGGAGAGGGGAGATTTCAAATTTCAGGACGGAGAAAATGATGGCGGAAGCTGCAGCCTTCGGAATCGAAATTACGGAAGCTCGATTGAAAGACATTACTTTTCCGAAGATGATTCAGGATTTGTTTGCAAAACAATTGGAATCAAAAATCAGGTCGAAGACGGAATTGGAAAATGCCAGAACCGCCGTTGCCACCGCAAGAACCTTGAAGAATGCGGCCGAATTGATGAAGGAAAACGAATACATCAGATTCATCAAGTACATGGATACCATTTCAAGAATCGCAGAAAAGGGTAAAAACACCTTTGTTATAGGAGATGTTTCAAAAGTAAATTATTAAAATCGTTGTACGCAGTTTGTGGAAAGAGATTTGGTGAGTTCGTTGCTTGCCAAATCTTTGACACAAAAAAAATAGAAAAAACAATTTCATGGAACGCTGTAAAAAAAATAAAGTGTTCTTTGTCATAAAACATAAATAAACATGGCTAAATTAAAATTACAAGGCAAAGACCTTAGAAAAATAAACTATCCGGAAGACAGAACGATTGCTATCGTGATAGATGTGATGCACAAACATTACAAACATCATTCTTTGGAAGAGGCATTGCAAATCCTTCAGGAAGTGCTGGCCAATCCTTTTGAATTCACCGAAAATGAACCATTGTCAAAAATCGCAGATGCGTTGATTGAGTATAATATCCGTCTGTTGCGAAAAGGTCAGCAATCACACATGACCATATCAGAAGATCTGCTGGCGGATGCAGTCAAGGAGGAAGGCAATGAGTATTTCTTCAGAAAAGACCGACTGGAATATGCCGCTTACGGCGGACAGGATATCGAAGAGGGAGCTGTAAAGCAGATGGAAACCGCCATGAAATTGCCGGTATCCGTTGCAGGAGCGCTGATGCCCGATGCGCATCAGGGATACGGTTTGCCGATTGGCGGGGTACTGGCCACTCACAATGCGATCATCCCTTTTGGTGTTGGTGTGGACATCGGTTGTCGTATGTGCCTGTCGGTATTTGATATCAGTGATAAATTGCTGAAAGCAAAAGAAGATTATTTTAAAAATTTGCTGAAGGAAAATACCTTGTTTGGTGCCGGAAGAGAATTCACCAAAACGACACCCCATGAGATTCTGGATAGAAAAGAGTTTGATGAGCATCCTTTACTGAAGTCGCTGCAATTTAAAGCAGCCAAGCAACTCGGGAGCTCCGGTTCGGGAAATCATTTTGTGGAATTTGGTATCGTAGAGATCCCGACGGCGGATAATGTCTTGAAACTTCCGCCGGGAAATTACATCGGTTTGCTGTCTCATTCCGGTTCTCGCGGTCTGGGTGCCACGGTGGCCAACCACTATACCAAACTCGCGATGCAGACATGTAAACTGCCGCAGGAGGCAAAGCATCTCGCATGGTTGTCATTGGATACACAGGAAGGCATGGAATACTGGCTGGCAATGAATCTGGCCGGAGACTATGCTTCCGCCTGCCATCACACGATACATGAAAAGATGGCGAAGGCACTCAATGAAAAGCCCCTGGTGATGGTGGAAAATCACCACAATTTTGCCTGGAAAGAAGTGCATAACGGGCAAGAGCTGATTGTACACCGAAAAGGGGCAACGCCGGCAGGTAAGAATGTGTTGGGTATCATTCCTGGATCCATGACGGCGCCGGGTTATATTGTGAACGGCAAGGGAGTGGATGCATCACTGAATTCTGCATCGCATGGCGCCGGACGACGAATGTCTCGTTCCAAAGCCATGAGCTCCATCACCATGAACGATATGAAGAGAGTGCTGAAAGATCATGGAGTGACATTGATAGGAGGAGGATTGGATGAAGCGCCACAGGCTTACAAAGACATCACCAAAGTGATGAAAGCCCAAACCGAACTGGTGGATGTGGTTGGTATGTTCTATCCGAAGATTGTCAGGATGGACCAGTAGGAGAAGCACATCCTGCAGTTGTTTTCTGGCAGGTGATTAAAAAAGGTGTCAGTTGTAATTTGTTGCAGCTGACACCCTATTACTATGATTAAAAATGAGGATATGGAAATTATAAACTATTCGGCAGAACCATTGAATAAGATTTATGGTTGGCTGCCCAAGGATTTAAAGGCGGAAAAGGTAATTTTCTTTCCGGATGCCTGTCCGGGAAAATCACCATTGCCTACCGGCACCGTTGTTTATACGGAGCAGGAGGACTGGCGCAAATTTTCCGTCTCGGATTGTGGCTGCGGTATGCTATTGTGTGAAGCGGATATGTCTAAGGAAGATTTTAAGAGAGAAAACTGGGACAGGATATATTACGACATTCAGGCCAATAAAGGTAAACTCGGAGACCTGGGTTCCGGAAATCATTTTCTGGATGCACTGGAGTCTTACACGGATGATAAACTGTATTTTCTAATTCATACCGGTTCCCGCAATGAGTCCAAACTGGTGGATGATTTAGTGGATCAGCCGAAAAAATTTGATTCCAAATTTCATGAGGTGTGTGACTGGGCACAGGAGAACAGGTTTGCCATCTTCAGGATACTTGAAAAATATTTCGGGCGATTGAATATAGTGCTGGATAAGAATCATAATCATTTTGAACTTGCCGGGGATGGTGTCATCATTCGGAAAGGAGCCGTGAGGGTGATGCCTGGCGAACAGACGGTAGTGCCATCCAACATGAACGGAGATGTGGTGTTGATTTCAGCCACCGAAGGGGTGAAAGATACCTGTAATTCCTTGTGTCATGGCACAGGCAGGGTCATGTCAAGAGGTGATGCGAAGGAATTTGCCGCAGCATTTGATTATGCCGCGCTACGCGAAAGCATCTATATTCCTGCAATGATAGCCGATGAAAATATCAAAACGGATGCGCCATTCTGTTACAGGGATTTGGACAGTTGTCTGGCCCTGATTGATAATTTGATTACCATAGAAAAGCGATTCAGTGTTTTCGCTTATCTTGGCCAGATGTAATAAATAAATAAATGCCTCGCCTGTATTTCGGGTGTAGGCATTTTTATGTGTGAAGACTATAAAATACTTAACAAACCAACCTGTCTGAGTTCTGTGTTTCGTCTGATCAATACCTGATATATGCCTTTAGGTAATTGACCGGAAAATGAGAAATGATGTTCTTTTCCGGTATACATATCAGCCTGAATCAAGGTTTGTCCGATAGTGTTGATGATTTCCAGAGTGGCAGATTCATTTGGATTTATCTGCGTAAATATTGTAAAGTTGCCATTTCCCGGATTGGGGTAGAGGTTTAGCGGATCATTTGTCTTTACAGTTCTGCTGATGTCAGTTGCCATACCAATACAGGCATGAGAAAATAACAATTGTTTACGGCTGGTATTAAAGATGGAGGTTCTGACGCGATCTTTTTGTCCTTGTGTAAACATTCCTCTCGCATTGCAATAGCTCATTATATTCTTCATGGAATACAGACTGTCCGGGCTGTTATTGCAACTGCTGTTATTGCAGTCTGATTGTCTGTGCGGCGGAGTATCGCAAATCCAGTCGCCCTGGATGAAACATAAATCATTAGCAGGGCAGTTACCTCCGTCATCACCCTGAAAGGTGTGAAACAAACTCATGCCGTGCCCGAGTTCATGAGCCAGTGTAGAATAGATGTATTTCATGGAATTGGCTATAATCACTACGCCATCTGTAGAATATTCTCCGCCCACGGGGAAAAAAGCATAACCGCCCCAGTTTCCGGCAATCTTGTTCACCACCCATATGTTGTAGACATAATTGTGCGGCCAGTTGCTGAAGTTCTTGGTCGCTATCTCATCAGAACCCGGCTCTCCGAATGCGCCGATATAGCTGATGCCATACTGACTGTAATTGGGAATGCCGCTGGCATCTTTGCGTACGATTCCGTTAACGGGATTACCTTCTGGATCGAATTGTGCCAGACAAAACTGTACTTCCATATCAACACCTTCCGTTGTATTCATTCTCCGCCATCGTTCATTGGCGCCCTGTACGGCATCATATATCTGCTGGTCAGAGATATTGGTGCCGGTGCCAATAGGCTCGCCTAAATGCAATACGTGTACCACAATCGGTATTTCCAGTATCGCACCGTTGATACGTTGCTGCGGAACGTTATTGGCTTGCTGTCGCAGATCACGCAATTGACGAACAAAGGCAGTATCTTTTAATTGCTGTGTCTGAAAGATCTCATTTGCACAGGGTAGTTCCTGTGCGGTAGATGTATTACCATAAAAGCATGAAAGTATCGTTAAGCAAACGCAGCAGATAACCCGAAGTAGGGTTGTGTTTGTTTTCGAAATTGTCATATGTAGTATCCGCAGATGGTATTGAAACCATGATTACAATACATTTACCACCCAGCCAAATCTATCATCTGTGGTGCATTTCTGAATGCTTTCCAGTTCTTTCTTGATCTGTGGAGCCACCGTAAACGCTTTGTCATCCAGCAAATAATCTTTTCCTTTATATCCGAATCGGTTGACAGGATTCACCACTGCAGCTGTGCCGGTGCCAAACATCTCGGTCAGTTTACCGCTTTCCTGTGCGGATATCATCTCATCAATGGAGATATTGCGTTCTTCCACGGTATAGCCCAGACTTTTTGCAATCGTAATCACACTGTCGCGGGTGATGCCTTCTAAAATGGTACCATCTGACAGCGGTGTTACCAGTTTTCCGTCAATGACGAAAAAGATATTCATGGTGCCCACTTCACTGGCGTATTTTTTCTCTTCACCATCCAGCCACAACACATCTTTATATCCCATCTTCTTGGCAAGCTCAACAGGGTACAAGGTGCCGGCGTAGTTGCCCGCAGCTTTCGCACTGCCATAGCCACCCTTGGTAGAGCGCACATACGTATCGTACACCAATACGGAAATCGGTTCCCCATAGTATGGACCTGTCGGTCCTATGATAATCATGAAAAGGTATCTGTCGGATGTTCGGACACCTATGAAAGGTTCCGTACCGATAATGAACGGACGAATGTATAAGGAACTGCCTGCTTTGTTGGGGATGAAATCCTTATCCAGCTCCACCAGTTTTTTTACTCCTTCCATAAAAAGTTCTTTCGGTACCTCCGGCATGGACATACGTACTGCAGACTTATTTAAGCGTTCCCAGTTTTTCTCCGGACGAAATAGGACGATGCCGCTACCGTCTTGTTTATAGTAGGCTTTCATGCCTTCAAATACGGCCTGCCCATAGTGAAAGACATTGCATGCAGGACTTAAGGAAATGTTCTGATAAGGCTGGATTTTAGCGGATTGCCATTTGCCGTCATAATATTCGCAAATCATCATGTGGTCGGAGAATGTCTTTCCGAACGGCAGATTGTCAAAGTCAATCTGAGAAAGCTTACTTTCTTTTACGGTTTCCACCTCGATAGCTGGCAGTGTCGCCAATTCTGTAACTTCTGTTGACATATGCAAATATTTTTTCAAAGTTACGAAAAAAGGTAGTTACTTTTGGGCTTGAATAATAAAATTTAGATTAAGTCGGATGATGAATTCTTTTTTCATAATCAATGATAATCAACAGATTTCCATTGATGCACAATTTGCCGGTTATGTCGTCTTTTACAAGAAAAGCAAGGAGGAATCGGTGGCAGCCATACAAGATACATTGTATACCAAATTGATTGAGAATGCATTGAAACTGAAGCTGGCTCAATTTCTTTTTGTAGATATATCCACCAATACGGTGCGTTTTTCAGCACTAAAGAAAGTGCTGGATATCCATAAGTGTTTTCTTTTTGGTGTGAAGGAGCATGAAGTCGGTGTAAATTTCGATTTAGAGCCATACAGGCTTACACATGTGGCATCTGTGGATTTCCTGAAAACAGATGCTCCTGAGGTGCTGGAAAATGATAAAGTGCTCAAAAATAAACTCTGGACTCAATTGCAAATTTCTTTTAAACTGTAATCATGATTTCAATCGTTTTTGCCACCAATAATCAGAACAAGATCAAAGAGGTGGAAGTATTGTTGCCGGCTTCTTTTCAGATACAAAAGTTGTCTGACATCGGATGCACGGAGGAACTGCCTGAAACACATGATACCATTGAAGAGAATTCAGCTGAGAAAGCAGGGTTTATTTATAATAAGTACCATGTAAATTGTTTTTCAGAAGACTCTGGATTGGAAGTGGAAGCGCTGAATGGAGCTCCCGGCGTGAACAGCGCCCATTATGCCGGTGACCGTGATGCGAATAAAAATATGGATAAACTGCTGGAAAACATGAACGGTGTAGCAAACAGAAATGCACAGTTTAAAACCGTGATAACATTAATGCTCGACGGCGTGCAGCATCAGTTTACGGGCATCCTGAAGGGAAAGATAGGGCAGGAGAAAAAAGGCCTCTACGGCTTCGGTTATGATCCTGTCTTTGTGCTGGAAGACGGAAGGACTTTGGCGGAACTCATGCTGGAGGAGAAATCAAACATCAGCCACCGCGCAAAAGCCACCGCGCAACTGATTTCATTTTTAAATAACCTTAAATAGGATAGGTGTGAATTGTTCATTTCCGCTCGATAAAGGAATGATCAATTCGTTCCTCCGTCAGCCTGCTTTCCAGTAAGGCGGATTTTTCCTGCTCCACAGAAATGGTAAATACAGATGTATTGTCCAGCTGTTGCTCGATGATGCTGGCCCTGCTATTGTTGATGATCTGATAGATTTTATTGATGGATTCGTAAGCGCATCTTAAATGATAATAATCGAGAATCCGTTGTTCTGTAATGACAGTCGCTTCGATGGTTTCTTTCGCGCATTCCCTGTAGGCATCGATAAGTCCGGATACGCCGAGTTTGGTGCCTCCGAAATAGCGTACCACCACAATGAGGCAATTGGTAATGCCGAAGGAATCTATCTGGCCTAATATAGGCTTTCCCGCCGTGCCGTTCGGCTCTCCGTCATCATTCGCACGGTAATTATTTTTATCAAGTCCGAGTCTGTAGGCATAACAATGATGTGTGGCTTTGGGGTGCAGGACGCGCAGATGGTCCAGTCTTTCCTTTATCTCCGTTTCATTTTTTACAGGGTAGGCGTAACCTATGAACTTACTCGCTTTATCTTTATAAAGAATTGCTTCAGCGGGTTGTATGGTAAAATAAGAATACAATGTTTAGTTTAAAAAACCGATAATGATTATGCTGGCAACCGCCAAAATGAATCCTATTAATTTTCGCATGGAAAAAGTTTCTTTGAACAGCAGAAACCCAATCAAAGCAGATAAACAGACAACTCCGATATTATTGATAGGAAATAAGGTAGAGGAATCCCAGTTGAATCTTATCTTTAAAACTTTCAATGCCTGAATCCAGAAATACAAAGAACCATAGTTTGGGATGCCTAACAGCAAACCGCCAAGCAGATTTTTCCATTGGAATAAAGATCTATCTCTCAGGTTGAACAGGAAACTGGAAAGGAAAGCACCCAAAAAGATGGTCACCGTCGCAATGTGTTCCAGATGTACGGGGATTAAATTTAAGCGTATCAGGTTGAAACCCGTATCACAGGCACCACTTCCCAAAAAGACAAATAAGCACATCAGGATGTAGCTCTTTTTTTCACTAGCCGTATTGGTATTTTCGTTTTTGTCGTTGGAGTATGTGATGAGAAAGACTGCAAGCAAGGCAAATAGGATTCCAAGGATTTTGTTCCAGGTTATCAGATCACCTAAAAAAATCATAGCAACGATTACTGTGATAATGAAGGAGATTTTAAATAGTAAACTTGTCGTTGCTACGCCCAGAATGCCGGTCGCCTTTCCTGTAATGTTGAACACCGTATAAAATAAGGTCCCCAGCAGTAGGCAGGCATACCATCCGTTCCAGCTGAAATATTCTGCAGCGCTAGGCAACTGTTCTGTTAACAGTAAACCTGTAATGCAGCAAACTAAATAATTGAACACTATACCGTGCGGCGTTTTAATATTCCAGTTTGAAAACAGGCGCAGAATAATGACTAAGGAGGTGGAACAAAGTATGCTAAGTATTAAATAGAACATTTGGATTTTTTATAAGTTGAATAGTATCGTTTTCAGATTGGATGCTGTTGAGGTGCTCGCCATGTATTTCTGGAGCCTTGATGTACTTCTGCGGGTTGTCCGTTGCCGAAAGCTCCTCAATGGTTTTGTCGCTTGTGATCACATGGGCTTCGTTCCATGTATCACTGTCTATGAATTGCTGCAGCACTTCCGCACCTCCTTCCACTAAAACGGAGATAATATCTTTATCATAGAGTTGAGTCAGAATATGGTCGACCGTCAACGGTCGGTCGTCGATATCCGACAAGAATATTGTTTTGGCTTTATCATTAAAGATGTTGAACTCAGCTGGGAAATCATCGGACTTTCCTACAACAATTCTAACAGGATTTTTTCCTTTAGCGAGACGGACTGTCAATTCAGGATTGTCTGATAAAACCGTATTTTTCCCGACTAATATTGACTGATGCCCGGCACGTAGCTGATGCACATATCTTTTGGTATACTCATTGGATATTTTCAGTTCCTGATTTTTAATGCCGATATATCCGTCTTTTGTTTGCGCAAACTTCAATGTCACATAAGGACGTTTGTATTGATGAAAAAACAGGAAATGTTTTATCAGTTCTTTTCCTTCTTCTTCCAGAATTCCGGTGATGACTTCAATGTTATTTGCTTTTAATCGTTCAATGCCTTTTCCGTCCACTTCATGGAAATTATCCTGTACGGAAATCACCACCCTAGGTATCTGATGTCTGATGATTAAATCGGCACAAGGTGGAGTTTTGCCATAATGGGCGCAGGGTTCCAGGCTGACATATAAGGTTGATTGGGAGATAAGATGTCTGTTATCGTCGATGACGCTGTTCAGGCAGTTCACTTCCGCATGGGCTTCTCCGAAACGCTGATGGTAACCTTCTCCGATGATGGTGTCCTCATGCACCAGCACGGCGCCCACCATCGGGTTCGGAGCGACAAAGCTCTCGCCCAACTTAGCCAGTTGAAAACAACGCCTCATGTATATAAAATTCTTATCCATACTGTTGCCATGCTGAATTTATTTCAGCATCTTTAGACTTAGATATCATAACCGTCCTGTCAGCTGCACAGGATGAACGCGTAAAAATACAAAATTGAACGTACAACACTACAAAAATATCATTCTTCCCATGCTTGCCGAATCATTCGACGCAAGAGAGACGGAGAACCTTTTCAAATATGGTCTGGAAGATTATTTCAAGAAAAGATATTTTGATATTAAGGATTATGACCTGAACGACGATGAAATCGAAGAGTTGAATTTTATTTTTGAAAAGATATCCAATCATTACCCTATACAGTATATTTTCAACAGAGCGCACTTTTACGGACTGGATTTTTTCGTGGACGAGAGTGTGCTGATTCCAAGACCCGAAACGGAGGAGTTGGTGCATCTGATTTTGTCTGAAAACAAACAGGATAAATCCGCCGTACTTGACATTGGCACCGGCAGCGGCTGTATTGCCATAGCTCTGAAAATGAACAGACCAGACTGGAGTGTTTTTGCCATTGATATCAGTGAGAATGCACTGGAAGTGGCCAAGGTAAACGCCCTGAAGAATCACACAGAGATCGAATTCTATCATCATGACATATTGCCTTCCACCGATTTTTTTGTAGACACAAGGTTGTATATGGAGACGGAAGATGCAACCCCTTTAAAGCTGGATATTATCGTCAGTAATCCGCCCTATATTCCGTATCATGAACGGGAACTGATGTCTGTTTCCACTGTTCGTTATGAACCAGACCTGGCGCTGTTTGTAGAGAATGCGCAGCCTTTATTGTTTTACGATAAGATTGCAGATTTTGCGTTGGAGCATCTTAACCGGCATGGTAAATTGTATTTCGAACTGAATGAATTTAATGCAAATCAAGTGAAGTCGTTGCTGGAAAGAAAAGGGTTCAGGTACGTACAACTAATAAAAGATTTAGCAGGGAAAAACAGGATGTTACAGGCATCCGTCTGATATGGCCGACCACTCTTAAGTTATTCTTTTAAGGCTCTCTCAATATTTTTATCCGGTATCAGCCATGCAACCGCCACAGCGGCAAAGATACCGCAAGATAGCATCGGGTTAAGAAAGGCAATGCCCACCGCCAAAGCATAGCTGATTATTGATATATATCCCTTTATACGTGTTCTTTCCAGTGCGCGTACCAGTTGAGCATCCATCTTATGACAGCCGGTGATGGCATTTTGTAGAACCATGTAAGAGAACCCACAAAGCAGCAGCAGAATGGCATATAATACGACTGTGTTGGTGGCAAAATGATTTTCGCCCATCCAGGCGGTGGCAAACGGTACTAGTGACAGCCAAAAAAGCATGTTCAGATTGGACCACATGATACCCGCGCTGATATGTTTGGTAGCGTGCAATAGATGATGATGGTTATCCCAATAGATTCCTACATATATGAAACTGAGTACATAACTGAGGAATATCGGAATCAACTCTTTTAATGCGGCCCATTCCGCGCTGTGCGGCATTTTCAGTTCCAGTACCATGATGGTAATGATAATGGCGATGACACCGTCGCTGAAAGCCTCCAGTCTGTTCTTATTCATGCGCTAAAAATAGAAAAATAATCTTACTCGAATCATACAGTTTTTCGGTAATTCAACACAGCCCATACATTCAGTACGGTGCCGATCAGAAATAAGATGAACAGATGGTAGCTGATGTCAGACAGACCGCTGCCTTTCATGCATACCATGCGCATGATCTTGATGAAATGACTGGGCGGGAAAAATTCCACCAGCACCTGTGCCCAATGCGGCATGCTGTCCACCGAGTTGAAAGAACCGCTCAGGATATTGAATATATTGATGAAGAAAAATGCCAGCGACATCGCCTGCTGTTGTGTACCGGAGTAGGTGGAAATGAGCAAGCCCATCCCCAACATCGTAAACAAGTAAGCAATCAGTGCGATGAATAATACATATAGCTTCCCAACAGGTGCCACCCCATAGACCACCCATCCTGTAAACATCCCCAAAGAAAACAAAACGATACCTAATACCAGGAATGGAATCAGTTTCCCTAAAATAAAGATGTGTTTCTTGATAGGTGATACATTGATTTGCTCGATGGTGCCATTCTCCTTTTCCAATACAATATTCAAACCTGCCTGTAGTGAGGAAATGGATGTGATGAGCGATACCAGGATGGCAGGAACGATGTACAGATGGTAATCAAAAAACGGGTTATACCAGTAGTAATTGGCTACCGATATTTGCGGGGTTGCCGTATTGGGTGGCGTTATCCAGTTAAGCCGGATGTCATTGTTGAAATCCCGCAGAATCTGTGCAAGATAAGTGCCGCCTAAGTTTGCTTTGGTACCCAGAATTGCATCCAGTGCCACAAACACCTGATTGTGATTTTCACGTACTAGATTCCTTTCAAAGTTAGCGGGTATCTGTAGCAGTAAATCAGCTTTCTCGTCTTCAATCATTTCCAGACCTTTTTGATAGGTGTCTGTATATCCGCTGAGTTTAAAGTAACCTGATGCCGTTATCTTATGAATCATCTTTTGTGATGTCGAACTGTGGTCATTATCCACCACTGCAATGTGTATGTTCTTGATGGTGAAATCCGCCGCCTGCGGTAACAGCACCAGTTGCATGACAGGAGCAATCAGCAGGATGTTGATCAGCTGCTTGTTTCGCATCAGTTGCCTGAACTCTTTTTCCAGTAAAAATAGTAGCGTCCTCATTCCAGTCGGGTTTTAAATTTTCTCAAGCTTACCGTAAATAAAAAGGCCATCATGCCTGTAAGGATAAGCGTCTCTTTCCAAACGGCACGGAAGCCCAAGCCTTTCAGCATTATTTTTTTGATGATGATGAAATACCAGCGTGCCGGCACTAAATTCGCCATCCATTGTAGCGGTGCCGGCATGTTCTCCACCGGAAACATGAATCCGGTCAGCAAGATGGTAGGAAGCATCATGCCCATCAGGGAAATCATCATGGCAGACTGCTGTGTGTCTGCATTAATCGATATTAACAAACCAACGGACAGGGAGGTCAGGATAAACAGGATACTTTCCAATATCAGCAAAATCAGGCTGCCTCTTATTTCCAGGTCTAAAAATGTAACACTCAGTATCAGGATGATGCCTAAGTTCATAATGGAAATCAGCAGATAGGGTGTCAGTTTTGAAATGATGATATCCCTCGGTTTGAACGGAGAAACGAGCAGGACTTCCATCGTTCCCATTTCTTTTTCCTTTACGATAGCTGCGCTTGTCATCATGGTACACACCAGCATGAGTACCAGTGCCATCACACCAGGAACGAAGTTGGTGGAACCTTTCAGTTCCGGATTGTAGAGCATGCGCATTTCTGCCGTGATTTGCAAAGGCTGCATGGCTGCCATCGACAGGTTGTAATCATTGATGATTTGCGTTACATAATTCGATACCATGGTCGCCTGATTCGGGTCGGATGCGTCTGCAATGATCTGTACCGTAGCCTTATTGGTATGCAGCAGATCTTCTTCAAAATTTGCCGGGAAGATGATGCCGAGTTTCACTTTCCCTTTCTTGAAGTCAGCATCCAGTTCCCGGGCGCTTCTCAGGTTGCGCTCCACATCAAAATAATTGCTCGCCTCAATCTTATTGATGATTTTGGTTGTTATGTTATCCTTGGAATAATCTGCAATAACGATTTTGGAATCCCTGATTTCGTTACTCAATGCGAAGCCAAATAAGATGATTTGTGTGATCGGAAGGCCGAACAGCATCAGCAATGTTTTCTTGTCGCGGAACACATGCCAGAACTCTTTTCGTATGAATATGAATAGTTGTTTCATTTGTGCTGTTTTATCCCTGCGCGCGTGTTGCGTTTCGGGCCAATTGATAAAATACATCCTGCATGGTTGGAACACTGAATTGTTGTTTCAGCGCAGAAGGGCTATCCAATGCCGCAATCACTCCATCCACCATGATTGATACCCTGTTGCAATACTCCGCTTCATCCATATAATGTGTCGTTACAAAAATCGTGACCCCATTGTCTGCGGCACGATAGATCAGGTCCCAGAATTGACGGCGTGTCACCGGATCTACGCCTCCGGTGGGTTCATCCAGAAAAATGATTTTGGGGCTATGTACCATTGCGACCGAAAAGGCCAGTTTTTGTTTCCAGCCCAGCGGCAATGCACTAACCAGTGTTTTGGTTTCGTTTTGTAACTCCAGTTCTGTCAGCAGTTCATCTGTCTTTAAGGCGATTTCCTTATTGCTCATGCCATAAATGCCTGCGTAGAATCGGATATTTTCCTTTACGGTCAGATTATCATACAAGGAAAAGCGCTGGCTCATATAACCGATGTTCCTCTTGATCATTTCTGTTTCTCTGTAGATGTCAAAGCCACTGACTTTTGCCTCCCCCGATGATGGTTTCAGCAGCCCGCAAAGCATGCGCATGGCGGTGGTTTTTCCGGCACCGTTTGCACCCAGAAATCCGAATATTTCACCCTTGCAGACTTCAAAGGATAACTCGTTGGCTGCAATGAAATCGCCGAATCGTTTCGTTAGTTTATTGGTATATATGACGGTTTCCTGCATGATTCAACTCTTTAATAAATGAATGAATTCGTCTTCTATGCCAGGCTGTATCACTTCGATGTGAACATCCTCCAATCCTTTGGATTGCAGGAATCTGCTCATGTCTTCAGGCAGTATGTTTTCTTTAAACGTTACGTGCAGTGAATCACCAAAGGCAAAACAAGTGTTGGTCATGGGATGGTTTCTCAATTCCGTCATCACTTTATATGGTTTGGAAGTCTTAACTCCAAACAATTGCATTGGATATGTTTTAACTATATCTGCAGGTGAGTTGACACTGAGAATAGTTCCTTTTTGTATCAGCGCGATGCGGTCGCATAAATTCGCTTCGTCCATGTAAGGTGTGGAAACCATGATGGTGATACCCTGTGCTTTCAGGTTTTTCAGCATTTCCCAGAATTCTTTGCGGGAGACTGAATCCACACCGGTGGTGGGTTCATCTAAAAACAATACAACAGGTTTGTGAATGAGTGCGCAGCAAAGTGCCAGCTTTTGTTTCATACCTCCGGAGAGCTGTCCGGCGTATCGCGTTTTAAAAGGTTCTATCTGCACATAAATATCCCTGATAAGTTCGTAGTTTTCTTCAATGGTCGTATCGAAGATGGTAGCAAAGAATTGCAGATTTTCTTCTACGGTCAAATCCTGATACAAACTGAACTTGCCAGGCATGTAGCCCACTTCATTCCGGATTTTCTTGTAGTCTTTTACCACATCATGGCCATTCACGGAAGCATTGCCTTCGTCTGCCAACAGGAGTGTGGTGAGGATGCGGAAGAGTGTGGTTTTACCGGCACCATCCGGTCCAATCAAACCGAATATTTCGCCTTCTTTGATATCAAGGGAAATATCCTGCACGGCTGTTACGTCGCCCTTGTTGTATGTCTTGGTGATATGGTCTAGCAGGATCATCTTAAAAATTTACTTCACCGTACATCCCTATTTTAAGAAAACCATCGTTGGGTACTCTTACTTTTACGGCATACACCAGGTTTGCCCTCTCATCTTTTGTCTGTATGGTTTTAGGTGTGAATTCCGACTTGTTGGAAATCCAGGATATTTTACCGGGATATGATTTATAGGCATCTTTTCCATTGTCTATTTGTACTTTCACGTCCTGACCCAATTTTACGGAGACCAATTGTGAGCCGGTAATATAAATCCTTAAAGTAAGTGTATCCAGATTCGCAATCTTGTATAATGCTTTTCCCGCACCTGCCATTTCACCTTCCATGGCAAATTTATTCAGCACCGTTCCGTTTATGGGGTTGATGATTTGTCCCTTATTGATCTGATTGTCCACTTGTGCTACAGATTTTTCCAACGGATTTCGCTCGCTCAGGATGCTCCTGTTTTGTGTGGCGATGTTGCTGGAATAGAGTTTAATCTGTTGCTTCGTTACAGCCATCTGTTTCATCAGTTCATCAATTTTCGCCTGCATGTCATCGTATTGCTTTTGTGTGGCTGCATCAGCTTTCAATAAACGTCCGATACGGTCTCTCTCCTGTTGAAGGTATTTGAGATTGGTTTCCTGTACGGCCAGCTGGTCTTTCACCAATTGCAATTGAGGTTCCGGATTATTGGTTTTTTGTGCCAATGTCTGAATGGTTGTTTTAATCTGTTCCTTCTGAAACTGGAAATTCGAGACATCAATCTGTCCTACGTTTTTTCCTTTTTCCAGCACATCACCTTCATTTACCAGAAAGGAGAGTATTTTACCGGATTGTTCTGCGGATACGATCACTTCATCTGATTCAAATACGCCGGAAGCATCGGATTTATTGCCGTTTCGGTTGCACGATGTCAAAATCAGTGCGGATAATGTTATAAACAAGAGTTGTTTCATATCTATTGTGTTAGAGATTATTTAATTGCCGGTGGTTGTTTTTTCTGCGTATTGCGTCATCAGCAATTGCATTTTATGTAATATCATACTTTGTCTTGCCGCATCCTCTTCATGTACTTCTTTGAGGTAGTCGTTTGTGGTGATGACTCCGTTTTCAAGTTGTGCTGCCGATGTTTGCTTTACGGAAGCTCTCAATGCAATGATTTCAGCATCGGATCGTATAAGCTGCTCAAATTTTATAATATCTGCCTGTTGTTGTGTAACAGATACTTTTGTGTTGAAAAGAAAGGTATTTTGCTGAATATCTATTGTTTTTAGGTCATTTTCATTCAGCAGGCGTTCTTTCTTGAATGTGTACATGCTACCCATGTTCCAGTTTAATCGCACACCTGTTATGTAGTATGGACTGAAACCTCTGTCCAGCATATTTACCGGAGAAGGTTTTCCGATGCCACCCTGAAAAAACGCATTGAGTTTCGGATAGCTTTTTGTGGCTATCAGTTTGCGTTGTAGCATAGCAGCCTGTCGTTGAAGATCAAAGACCTGTAGCTCAGGTCGGTTAATGGAATCATAAAATAAGGGTGCGGCAGGTTGCTCCAATATGGTTTTTTCATCAATCAGCTTGTTAATAAATAAGCCAAGCATATCGGTGTACGCTTTCCGTGAAGCCTTTAATTCGATGTCTTTCT
The DNA here is from genome assembly GCA_046329775.1 of Chitinophagales bacterium. Classification (GTDB taxonomy): domain Bacteria; phylum Bacteroidota; class Bacteroidia; order Chitinophagales; family JADIYW01; genus JADJSS01. The sequence continues at coordinate 503,952 of JAXLTX010000002.1, read as the reverse complement.
GGCTTACTTTTAACAGTTCTGCTTTCAGTTTATCCACGTTACTTCGAAAACCAGTACCGTTATCGATAGCCGCTTGCATTTGCTGTATGCCGATTTCAATATCTTTTTTCAGCAGGTCGCTTTGTTTTAATTGCTCATCAATCATCAATGCCCCGAAAAACAGATTGTTGATGCGCTCCCTGAGTTTGTACAATTCAGCATTCAGGTTGGCATGCTGTACACCAGCATCCGCCTCTTTTAGCTGTTTCTGCAGTTTATTTTGTGGGAAATCTGTCAAAGACTGTGATAGTTCACCATATAGTTTATACTGGTCTTTGGCCGGAGTTGGAATACTGATGCCAGGAATCGGGATTTCAATTTTCGTCACATCCGACTGATAGGTAATGGCACCGCTCACGTTAAACTGAGGATAGATACCTTTGGAAATGTTGTCAATAGAATATTGCTTGGATTTCTCAATCAGCTCGTGTTGCTTTGCCATAGGGTAATTGCTTTCTGCCTGTCGATAACATTGCTCTATCGTGATAATGTTGTTTTCCTGTGCATTCATATAGGCAAGCGGAAATAAAAAAAGGAGAGGCAAAAGGAGTCTTTTCATATCTATATATTCTGTTGTTGTCATGCTTTTCGTTTAGTTGTCAAACATTGCTTTTATCCAGACAGGAATTAGTTTTTTTCTCTCTAACATCAGCTTTTCAAATTCCTCGTCGCTGATACCTGTCCGTGTTTTTAATAAGGCGCTCGCAGCAAATGGAAAAACGATCATGGACATCAGATTGGAAATGATATGTAGCGGATGTACCGGTTTTAACTTGCCGGACTGTATGTCTGCCAAAATTGTTTGCATAAATGAAGCTCGCATCAGTTTCATACTCTGCAAAATAGGATTGTCACTGTCATCCTTCTTAAATTCTTCTGTACGGCTGATACTCAAGATGAAAAATGGCAAATCAGGATTTGCCAACAGCATATCAATATATTGATCTATCAGCAGTTCTATTTTTTCATCAAAAGTCAGGTGTTGATTCTTGTTGATGGTTTCCAGGATGCTCCCAAGAAACAAGGTGACATTTTCCCGCATCACCACCTCGAAAAGTTTCTGTTTGCTGCGGAAATAATAGTTGAGCAATGCCAGATTGATACCGGCTTCTTCAGCAATATCACGGGTACGTGTAGCTTCAAAACCATTCTTAGTGAACAATTTTTTTGCTGCCGCTTTGATTTTTCCCTCCGTACTGATATCCATTTTAGCCATGCTATACAAAGCTAAACACTAAAGCATGACTTAAACAATGATTTTAATCATGTGATTAATTTTTCTTAAAAATATTAAGTGTTTGGTTATCAATGTTTTAAAAATATTGAAGATTGAGTAGCAGCGATAATTTAGCTTTTTATTGGTATTCAAGGTATGGATCATTTACCGGACTTAGTTTCAACGACAAGGTGTCTATGATATAATTCTGATAAACTTTCCACGGTAGTTTGCTGCCTTGTTTGGGTAAATCATTAAATGCACGTTGTACATAACCAGCACCAAAATCAAGCAGAGGCCTGGAATCCATTTCTCCATCTCTGAACTTTGGTGTACAGACGGTATATCCTTTCTTGTCCATATAATTCAACAGACGTGTAAAAAAAAGACTGCTCAGGTCCGCTTTCAACGTCCAGGAGGAATTGGTGTAGCCAACTATAAATGCAAAATTGGGCGCATTGCTGAGCATGATACCTTTATAGCAATGTGATTCCGAAGCCTTTGCAGCCTTTCCGTTGATATGTACTGTCATGCCACCAAGGAGCTGTACTTTCAGTCCTGTGGCTGTCACCACAATATCCGCTTCCAGTGTTCTGCCGGATTTTAGTAAAATCCCTTTTTGGGTAAAGCGTTCAATATGGTCTGTCACCACTTCAGCTTTACCGCTTTTTACCGCCTTGAACAAATCAGCATCCGGCACCACACACAAACGTTGGTCCCAGGGATTGTAAGGTGGATCAAAATGGCGCATATCATAGTCATTTCCCATCTGCCTCCGTACACCTTTTAAAATGATTTTTTTGATGGCATCCGGCCATTGTTTACAGGCATTATAAAAGCCCATGCTGATGAGTATATTTTTCCACCTGATTACCTGATAAGCATCCTTTTCAGGCAATACCTTTCGTAATGAAAGTGCTATGGGATCTTCACTAGGTAATGTGACCACATAAGTAGGTGTGCGTTGAAGCATGTACACTTTGTCAGCCTTTTTTGCCATCTCAGGCAAGAGGGTCACAGCGGTTGCGCCACTGCCAATGATAATCACTTTCTTTTCACTATAGTCTAGTTGCTCATCCCAGTGCTGTGGATGTATTACCCTGCCTTCATATTTGCTGATGTCCGGAAAATCAGGGGTGTAGCCATTGTCATAGTCGTAGTACCCGCTGCACATAAAGAGGAATCGACATCTCATCTGTTGTTGCGTGACATCTTTGTGTGCCTTGACGCTTAGTGTCCAGAATTTGTCCTCGTCCGACCATGAAGCATCCAATACCTTATGATTGTATTTTATCTTTGGGGCGATACCAAATTCGGATGCGGTATCTTTGATGTATTGTAAAATGGAGGGGCCGTCTGCGATGGCTTTGGGGTTTTTCCATGGGTTAAAGGAAAACCCTAAGGTGTACATATCGGAATCTGAACGTATGCCAGGATATCGGAACAAATCCCAGGTGCCACCTATGGATTCGCGGCCTTCCAGAATGGCGAAGGTTTTTCTGGGGCAGTCTTTTTGCAGATGATAAGCCGCGCCGATGCCGGACAAACCCGCACCAACAATCAGCACATCATATATTGGGACTGTAGCTTTCATACTCAGACATTTTATGCCCTAAATGTACTTCTAATACTCATTAAAGAGAGTTGGCGTTTGTTAATTAATGGGAAAGATGCATCATTGCTATGATAAAAATGTTCTGAAGCATCAGTAGTTTGACACGACATCCTGATTGTATGGAGTCATCGTATTGCAGCCTGAAATTATATTGCTAGAAAATGGATGTCTTAAGACATTTCTTCAAATCATTCTTAACTTTCCTGTTATAGGGTGATGTGAAATAGTTTTAATGACGATTTTCTGATGTCCTGATAAAGAAGTAATTCTGTTTCCGATGATTTTCCGATTTCTTTTAGTTTATAGCAATTCAGTGGCAATTTCTGCAAACGGGACTTCATTTCATTAACATTTGCTTAAAACTTCCGTTCCAAAATCTCATTTTTTAGCGTATTTTTGCCTTACGTCTTGTTTAAACTTGTTTGCAAGTTTTGGAAGCGTAAAACTAATTGTTCATATTCAGCCGGTTCAGCATGGTTTTTTCCACTAAGTTCAGGCTACTCAATACTAAAGATAAAATGAGTTGTAATAGTTGCGGTACCTCGGGTTCCACGCCCGGCGGATGTAAAAACAACGGACATTGCGCTACTGGCGGATGCTCTAAACTGGAAGTGCATGATTGGCTCAGTGATATCACTGCTGATCCTTATGCCAAATATAATATTCATGAGGTGAGTTTTAAAAACGGCTCTCGCAAAGGTTTTTACCGAAACGATAAACGTTTTGATGTCTTCACCGGCGATTACGTGATTGTGGAAGCCGCCCAAGGCTACGACCTGGGGCAGGTGACACTGAGCGGTGAACTGGTGCGTCTGCAGATGAAGCGCAAACGTGTGAAAGAGAATTCTGAGGATATCCGAAGCATTCTTCGTATTGCTAAAGACAATGAGCTGAACCTGATGGAGCAGGCACGTGCCAAGGAAAAGCAAACGATGTTGAAGGCACGTGTACTGGCCAGAAATCTGGGATTGGATATGAAACTCGGGGATGTGCAGTATCAGGCAGATGGTAAAAAGGCAACCTTTTACTACACCGCTGATGGTCGTGTGGATTTTCGTGAGCTGATAAAGGTATTGGCAGCGGAATTTAAGGTGAAAATAGAAATGCGTCAGATAGGCGCTCGTCAGGAAGCGGGTATCGTGGGGGGCATTGGTTCCTGTGGCCGCGAGTTGTGCTGCTCCACCTGGTTGACCAGTTTTAAATCTGTCAATACATCTGCCGCCCGTTATCAAAACCTGTCCATCAATCAGACCAAACTCAGCGGGCAATGTGGACGTTTGAAATGTTGCCTTAATTATGAGTTGGATACCTATCTGGATGCTTTGCGTTTTGTGCCCGAAAAGGCGGATACCTTACAGTTGGAAACAGGAGATGCACGTCTTATGAAAACAGATATTCTGAAAGGATTGATGTTCTACACGGTGAAAGGCTCCGGTACTTTTTATCCGATTTCTTTGGAAAATGTGAAAATGGTATTGGAGATGAATGCCAATGGTAAAAAACCGGCAGACATCACAGATTTGGCGGAAGTGGAAGAAAAGACGGAAGAAGAAAGCATAGAGTTTGCCGATGTGGTAGGTCAGATTTCTCTCGCTAGTCTGGATAGAAAAGATAAGAGGAATCACCATAGGAACAAGGCGAAGGCGCAGCAACAACGCAAAAATTCCAATCCGCAAAATCAGCCGAATCCGCAAAACAGACCTCCACAGAATAAGCAACAAAATCGTCCACAGCAGAACAATCCTTCACAGGGACAGCAGCAGAAGCAGGGCGGACAGTCCAATCAAAGAAATCGTCCAAATCAAAACCGTGGACCTAAGCAGAGTAATCAGAATAACCAAAACAATCAGGGAAAACAGCAGAATCAAGGAAAATCGGGCAATAACCAACCGAATAAGAACAATCCCTCCAAAGAATCTTAAGAATGATATATTGTTTGTGACGGCATCTTTAGATGCCGTCTTTTTTTATTTTTTCAAAAAGGAAATTGTCTTATTTAGCAGCGTGTTGGTGTGTTCGGGTAGTTCTGCAGCCATCCAAGGGTGCTTGCCACCAAAGGTGTGATCTGCGGATTCTATCATAGTCAGTTCACTTTGAGGATTCCACAGATGCAGTTGCTCCGCACATGTGTGAGGTACCGAGGTGTCGTTGGTGCCGTGAATGATGAGCCAGGGGATTCGGATGTTTTTTGCAGCCTGTTGTATGTCCAGTCTTACTTTATTCATTACATAGTTTTCATACAGTTGAAAATGTAACGGCATGTTCTGTCCTGTGCGTGCATTGAAAGTATATATCTGCCCTTCCGCTTTCCATTTTTCCAGATTTTGATGAAGGAAAAAGTCGGAAACATCTTTTATACTGGCCCAGGTGCAGAGTTTCTTAATGCGATTGTCATCCTGTGCTTTCAAAATGGCAATTCCACCACCACGGCTGTGTCCAATGAGGTAGATTTCCCTATTTTCCACTTCATAGTTATCTGCATGGGTTTCGAGATGGTCTAAAACAAATCCAAGGTCATTCAGCTCGATAGAGAAATTATTGTCACCAAACGCCTGCAGGTCTGCAAAGTCGAGCGGTTGTTCTATGGTGGTGCCGTTGTGTGAGAAATTAAATTTTACAAAGACAAATCCTTGTAGCGCGCAATACTGTGCGATAAGATCGAAATGCCCCCAGTTCTTAAACCCTTTAAATCCATGGCAAAAGACAATTACCGGCTTTGTCTGGTAAGTTCTGATGTAGGAAATATCTATCTGAATTGATTTTCCTTTAGAGCCATTTATCAGGAGTTCAGCTTTTTCCATGTTTTTAAAGTTTGTATATTGTGCAACGAATTAATCGTTTACCTTTACAAAAATAACAATCGTTGAGCAATCAAGTAGATATATTAAAAGCACCGATTGAGAAAGAATTGGAGTTGTTTGAAGAGAAGTTTCGAGAGGTGATGCGAAGTCAGGTATCCCTGTTGGATAAGGTGAATTATTATATCTATCAGCGCAAAGGAAAGCAGGTACGTCCCATGTTTATCTTTCTGGCAGCCAAAATGTGCGGAGCAGTCACTGAAGCCACATATATAGGTGCATCCTTGGTGGAATTGCTGCATACCGCCACACTGGTACATGACGATGTGGTGGATGACTCCTACGAACGCCGTGGTTTCTTTTCCATTAATGCCTTGTGGAAAAACAAGATAGCGGTGCTGGTAGGTGATTATTTTCTTTCTAAAGGTCTGTTGTTGGCCTTAGATACTCAAAATTATAATCTGTTACATATTACATCTACAGCCGTTAAACGCATGAGTGAGGGGGAATTGCTTCAAATGGAAAAGGCACGTAAACTTGATATTGACGAAAGCATCTATTTTGAAATTATCCGAAACAAAACTGCTTCGCTGATTGCTGCAGCCTGTGAGGTGGGAGCTGCTTCCACGACGGACAATAAGGATTTGATAGAAAAATTGCGCCAGATAGGGGAGTACATCGGTATAGCTTTCCAGATTAAGGATGATTTATTTGATTACGGAGAGGCAGATATAGGGAAACCTCGCGGTATTGATATCAAGGAGCGTAAAATGACATTGCCACTTATCTATACCCTGAATAATTCTTCACTGTCAGAGAAGAAATGGATAATCAATACGGTAAAGAATCACAATGAAGATAGGGCTAAGGTGGATGAGCTGATTCAGTTCATCAAATCAAAAGGCGGTATAAGATATACAGAAGAGATGATGTATGAATATAAGCACCGCGCCTTTGATATCATCAAGACGATTGAAGAATCACCGGCAAAAACCGGTATGATTGATCTTGTCAATTACATTACAGAACGCAACTATTAGTATGAGTATCGCACAACAGACACCAAATGGCAGGGAGAAAATCGCCGTTCAGGCCTTTACTTTGGCTGTAGGTTTTATTTTGCTTGGGTTGAAGTTCTTTGCCTATTTCAAAACACATTCCAATGCCGTATTGACGGATGCGCTGGAAAGCATCATCAATATTGTTGCAGGCTTTTTCGGATTGTATAGCCTTTACCTGGCTTCGAAGCCGCACGATGAGGATCACCCATATGGCCATGGCAAGATAGAATTTATTTCTGCCAGCATTGAGGGGAGTCTTATTTTCTCTGCCGGCCTGATCATGATTGTAAAATCATGCTATAATTTTTTCTTTCCGGTTGTTCTTGGAAATCTGGATATTGGATTGGTACTGATTGTTATTTCCGGAATAGTAAACTATATTTTGGGGAATATGGCAGTTAAAAGCGGGGAGAAGAACAGTTCTCTGACGCTGATTGCCAGTGGCGAGCATTTAAAATCAGATGCATATACGACCATTGGCTTATTGCTGGGGCTGGGATTGATTCTGCTGACCAAAATGTTCTGGATTGACAATGTGGTGGCTATCCTGATGGGGTTTCTGATTATATTCAGCGGGTATAAGATTCTAAAGAAGTCTGTGGCAGGTATCATGGATGAGGCTGATTTTGCGCTGCTGGATAAAGTGGTATATCATTTAAATGATAAACGACGCGAGAACTGGATAGACATACATAACCTTCGTATCATCAAATTCGGGGAAAAGATACATATTGACTGCCATACGACCGTTCCCTGGTATTTCAATGCAAATGAAGTACACGATGAACTGAAATTAGTGGAAGAGAATATCAAAGATATCATTCCCAATAATTTAGAAACCTTCATTCATGCAGATCCCTGTCATCCCAAATCCTGTAAAAGCTGTACCAAATTTGACTGCAATGTTCGCCAATCTTCTTTTGAGCAAAAAATTGAGTGGACCTTGGAAAATGTAATGAAAAACGAAAAACATTTTTTGTAAAAAAAACTTGATAATTACGACAAAATGCATTAATTTTGAGACAAATGTCGTAGTTTGAAAAAGAAGCCAGCAAGATATCCCATCAAAGAACAACCAGCCATACAGGTAATGGATAAAGAAATGCCTTATTATACGGAGTCTTCATATTCCTCTATTGTAAAAGACGATGCCCATCTTTTAATTAACAAATCCAGAAATGGAATGGCCATGTATCAAATAGAAAATTTGATGAAGCGATACGATTTAACCTTAAAAGAAATGGCAGCTGTTTTAAATATCTCAGAGCGAACCCTGCAGCGATACGAAGATAAAGACGTGCTCAGCAAAGATGCTTCTGAGCGTGCACTGCATTTGCAGCGTTTATACGAGAGAGGTGCTGATGTTTTTGGTACATTGGATAAATTCAAAGGTTGGATGAAAGCCTCCATACTGATTTTTAACAATGAGCAGCCCATTTCATTCTTAGATACCATCTTCGGTTTTGAATTATTAGAACAAGAATTGGGAAGAATTGAGCACGGTATTTTTGCATAATTATCCGTTCAGTAATGTTCGTATATAGAATTTCCCGACAAAAATTTGCAAATGACTTAAACGGAACAGGTGCGCGTTTAAATGGAGGACGCTGGAATTCGCCGGGTAATGCCATACTATACACCTCGTCTTATCGGTCGCTGGCTTTATTGGAGATACTGGTACACACTACGAATGGTTTTGTTCCGGATGATCTGAGACTGATCACGATAGAAATGCCGGATAATACCTCTTTTCAGGAAATAAAACACAGAGAAATAAAAGAAGAATTGGGTAAACGAGGTGTGAATGCTCAATTTAATGGAATTGGCGATAAATGGATTCAATCGCATCAATCACTTGTATTGAAGGTGCCATCTATCATCTTGCCGGAAGAGTTTAATTACCTGATAAATCCCTTGCATAAAGATTTCAATAAGGTAAGAATTGAAAATATATCTGTGTTTGATTTTGATAAACGCTTGCTGGTGAGTTGAATATCATTTTTTTCTCAACTCAAAATTTTGCCCTAGATATACCTTACGTACTTGTTCATCAGAAGCTAGTTCTTCTGCACTGCCTTGTTTCAGAATCTTACCTTCGAATAGCAGATAGGCTCTGTCGGTTATACTGAGCGTTTCCTGTACGTTGTGATCTGTAATGAGAATTCCTATATTTTTCAGTTTCAGTTTTTCTACGATTTGCTGTATGTCTTCTACGGCTATGGGGTCGATACCGGCGAATGGTTCATCCAATAGGATGAATTTGGGGTCGGAGGCCAGTGCCCTTGCAATTTCTGTTCTGCGCCTTTCACCGCCGGACAGTAGTTTTCCTTTCGTTTTACGCACATGGTTAAGGCCAAACTCATCAATCAGGAGCTCCAGTTTGTCTTTCTGCTCGGATTTCTTCAAATCGGTAAATTCCAGAATTGCCTTGATATTATCCTCTACACTGAGTGTTCTGAAAACCGAATTTTCCTGGGGCAGATAGCCAATGCCCAGTTTGGCACGTTTATACATGGCAACATTGGAGATGTCTTTGTCGTTGAGGAACACTTTACCCTCATTAGGGGTTACAAGCCCCACGGTCATATAAAAGGTAGTCGTTTTTCCCGCGCCGTTTGGTCCCAGCAATCCTACTATTTCACCCTGTTTCACTTCAATGGAGACATTGTCAACCACTTTACGTTTGCTGTATGCTTTCACTAAATGTTCTGCGCGTAGAATCATTATCTCAAATCTTTCAGTTTGAATTCAATTTTGGTTTGCCCGTTCCATATATTGGCATATAGCTGATAGCAAATGTCGAAGGTTTCCTGTTCCTGTATGACTTTCATATAGTCACCCATTCCAAAGCCCACCCCGTTTCTGGGGTCTTGTCCATCTTTCAGGATATTCAGTTTTAGATGGTTGCCGTTCAATACCTTGCTGTAGCCGGTGTCATACACGTCTTTGGTCACAAAGTTAGGACGCATATTGCCCGGACCAAACGGGCCCATTTGTTCCAGAATATTAAAAAAGCGTTCGTTGATGTCTGATAATTCTATTTCCGCATCTACTTCTATCTGTGGTATCAGTTGTTCATCTAAAATTCTGGCACTCACTATTTTATCAAATGCATTTGTAAAGTCTTCTATTTTGTCAAGTTCAATGGTAAGTCCTGCAGCATACTTATGACCGCCAAATTGCACCAGATGCTCACTACAGGCATCGATGGCATCATGGAGGTCAAAGCCAGGCACAGAACGCCCGGAGCCGACTGCTTTTCCGTTCGATGATGCCAGAATGATGGTAGGTCTGTGGTATTTTTCAATTAACCGGGAGGCAACAATGCCAATCACTCCCTTGTGCCAGTGTTCCTGATACAGAACGGTAGATTTTTTATTAATGAGACTTTCATTAGAGTCTAACATGGCAAAAGCCTCTTCTGTGATGTCTTTATCCAGCGTTTTACGGTCAATATTGTTTTGTTGAACCTTTTTTGTCTTTTCAAGGGCTTTTTCATAATCTTCTTCAATCAGCAGAGTTACCGCTTCTTTACCGTGAGAAATACGTCCTGCGGCATTGATACGTGGTCCTATAATAAAAACCAGGTCGGTGATGTCAAGAATGCGGTTGAGTTTCAGTTCGCTCATCAATGCCTTGAAACCTGCCCTCGGATTCGTGTTTACCTTGTCAACACCAAACTTGGCAAGTATTCTGTTTTCACCCGTAATTGGCACAAGATCTGAAGCTATACTTACGGCAACAAGGTCTAACTGTTCATATATCTTTTCGTTAAGTACATTATTTTTTTGTGCAAAAGCCTGAATGAGCTTAAAGCCAATACCACAACCGCTCAGCTCGTCAAAGGGATAAGTGCAATCATTTCTTTTGGGGTCGAGGATGGCTACAGCATCCGGAAGGGTATCTCCTGGTAAATGGTGGTCGCAAATGATGAAATCAATCCCTTTGGTTTTCGCATAGCTTACTTTGTCGTGTGCCTTTATGCCGCAGTCCAATGCAATAATCAAGCCTGCATTTTTTTCTGCAGCAAAATCTATTCCTTGAAATGAAATCCCATAACCTTCTGTATATCTGTCTGGTATGTAGTATGTAACATCTTCGTAGATTTCTTTAAAAAAGGAATAGACCAAAGAAACCGCAGTGGTGCCGTCCACATCATAATCTCCGTAGATTAGGATGTGTTCCTTGTTTTCAAGCGCCTTTTCGATTCTGGATACGGCCAAATCCATGTCGCGCATCAGGAATGGATCGTGTAGTTTATCCAGGCTTGGACGAAAGAAGTCTTTAGCCTGGTCATAAGTCTTAATGTTGCGTAAGACCAATAGTTTACACAAAACAGGATGAATATTTAATTGCTTTTGCAATTCATTTACCTCCTCTTCAGCAGCTTCTAAATATGTCCATCGTTTTTTGGGTAGCATAGTGTAATCAGATTGTCAAATTTATTGAATTGTTATCGTAATAAAGAATTTTTTATGAAATAGCTATACAGATATTCCGGCTGTAAGAATTTGATTACTCAGCTTTCGTTATCCTTTTTTCAGTCATTCTTATGTATTGAGAGACATAAATACTCAAGATTCCATAAAACCGTTGCCATTTTTTTACCAAATGTTATCCACTGCAAAAAGTATAAAATAATAAGCATGGTATTTTGTTTTCTTTTAAATTTGTACCATGTCAGCTATTATCAAGAAATTCGTTTATACTTCTATTGGTGTCGCATCTGTGACAAATGAGAAATTTAAGGAACTGGTGGAAGACTTGATTCAGAACAATCATTTTACGGAAGATGAAGGAAAGCGCATAGTCGATACTTTTTTAATAGACTTAAGAGAGCATGTCGACACGGTTAACACCTCCATGCAACTTAAGATCGATGAGTTGTTAGGTAAATTTGGAATACCCGGCATTCATAGGATTAAGGAAGATATGGAGCAATTTGTCGTAGATGTAAAAGAAAATCCCTCAGCCTTGCTGAAGCTTCCAATGAAGAGATAAAAAAAACCGCCTTCTTTAAGGCGGCTTTTGGGAGAATTTTTATGTTTCTAGTGTTTCTATAAGGTTAAGGCAAAGTTAAGTCGAATAATACAGAATAACATTGACCTGTGTCAATAAATTCATGTATCAACAACTATTTTTTTAAATGGTAAAATCTAATCAGGAGATTAGAAGATGTCGAAATTATCTGAAGACTTTGCTTCATCGTCTTTCATAAAATTGCCCTTTGACGGAACTGTCTTGTAGCTGTTAAATTCCTGCATTTCTTCAAACAAGCCGCCCGCGTCATAGAAACGTCCGAAGTTTTTGTTGAATCGGAGTTCTACACTGCCCACAGGACCATTTCTGTGTTTTGCGATGATGACTTCAGCTACCCCTTTAAGAGATGCGCCATCCTGACCTTCATTCATATTATAGTATTCCGGGCGATATAGGAACATTACCATATCCGCATCCTGCTCAATCGAACCGGATTCACGTAAGTCGGAGAGCTGTGGTTTTTTGTCGCCACCTCGAGTTTCGACACTTCGATTCAGCTGGGACAGGGCTATCACGGGGATGTTTAATTCCTTGGCAAGTCCTTTCAGGGAACGGGAGATGTTGGAGATTTCCTGTTCACGGTTCATCCCCTTATCGCCGCCACCGCTCATCAGCTGCAGGTAGTCGATGATGACCATCTTTATGCCATGAGCATTCTGCAATCGTCGGCATTGTGCACGCAACTCATACACGTTGATGGCCGGCTGATCATTGATGTAAATAGGTGAGGAGGATAGTTTTTCCACCTTATCGCGTAAGATGGCATATTCCGTATCGCTCATTCTTCCATTGGCCACTTTTTGTGCATCAATCTCGCACTCCAGCGATATCAGACGTTTTGCCAGCTGAACGGCACCCATCTCTAAGGAGAAAATCGCAACCGGCATATTGTATTCCACGGCGGCATTGCGCGCCAGATTCAGTACGAATGCAGTTTTACCCATGGACGGACGCGCAGCCACGATAACCAGATCCGTTGCCTTCCATCCGGAGGTCATCTTGTCCAGTTCGATATATCCGGACGGAACAGAGTCTTCCAGCAATCCGTCATCGCGGTTGATGAGTCCGTCAATCTGCAGGATGGATTTGGAAACCAACTGCCCGATACCCTGTACGGAGTTACGAAGGTTCTTATCCGTTATTTCATAAATGCGTTTCTCGGCAGTATCCAGCAAGTCAAAAACATCGGTGGTATCTTCATAGGAATCCCGGATAATATCATTCGATATACGAATCAACTCACGCTGAATGAATTTTTGTATTACAATACGCGCGTGGTATTCTATATTGGCGGATGAGGCAATCTTGTTGGTCAGTTCACTTAAATAAAATGCACCACCCACTTCTTCGAGCTTTCCGTTTTTTCTAAGGTCATCTGCTACCGTGAGCAAATCGATAGGTTGTGATTTTCCGAATAAATTCTGCACGGCACGGAAAATGGTGGCATGTGCGTCCACATAAAAGCTTTCCGGCTTCAGAATATCTGAAACATAGGAAATGGCATCCTTTTCAATCAGAATTGCACCCAATACCGCTTCTTCCAGTTCACGTGCCTGTGGCGGTATTTTTCCATACAACATATTCGAAATATCTTCCGTTTTATTGCGCGTAAATCTTGTGCTTCGTTTATTCGTGGTTTGTTCTTCCATGGGGTGACGAAAATACAATATTAAGTTCGTTCAAAATTTGATAAAAATGAACGTTAATATGTTAATAATTTGAAAATCGTGGAACCTTATGTTTAGAAGTTGATAATTAAATAATTAGACTTGTTAGCCTTGTAATAATGTTAATTTATAGATGTATATACGTTGATAAGCCCACTTAAACAGTTTATAACCGTGTTGATAGAATGTGAATATAAAACCGTCAAGAGAATTTCTGTTACTGATAATTCTCATGTTCCTTACTGATAAATCTCAGAGATAAGCTGCTGCAAGGCATGATAATTTTAAGAAAAACAAATAATATGAGAAAGACCAGAAATTTTATGATGATGGCAGGATTCATCTTAGCAATATTTTCCTGCAAAAAAGATGATTTAGGCAAATTGGGTGGCGAAACAGATTTGGAATTGACCAAAGTGGGAAGAGAGTCTTCCGTTTATGTAGAAACGAATGGTGGTGAGGTCCCTGAAATGTTTATGACGGTAGTCAGTAATGACAACGGCAATGTAACTTATAAGGTCGTGGTGGACTTCACGGGAAATCCCGATTCGGCTGCCATAGTGCCGCTGATTCCTGCCAATCTGAAGGATGCACAGAACAGAGCCAATTTTGAAGTGAAATTGCGCATCACATCAGAAGGTATTCAGGATTATATCAATGATGCCAGCAAGCCATTCACATTGGTGAAATATGATTCCAATGTGGGCGACAGCTATTCTTTTACCACATCAGATGGCGTGAAGATCACCCGAACCGTTACGGAAAAAACTGGTGTGGATGATTTTCCTTTCGGTATGATGTATATCAAAACAACAAAAGTGGAACAAACCACCTTTAATCCTGTGATGGGGGCATTGGTAAGTAAAATCACATACAGAGCCAATCATAAATTTGGTCTGGTATATATGGAAGCTTCCATGAAAAACGGAAATACCATGAAAATTTACATCTATCCATGGTTTTTGATGTAAAAGATTAACTAATCAATACAGTGTAGAGAGGCAGTCCGCAGAATTGCCTCTCTTATCTTGATATTGTACTGGATTAATTGTATATTTAACTTTTAAGATAATGTTTTAAAACTGAAATTACCTTTTTATGAACCCGTTCAAACCATTTATCCTTTCGTTCTTCCTATTGTTTGCAATCGGTTGCAGGAAAGAGAATGATAAAGCCTTGTATGCTGTTCCGGAAATAAAATCACTGAGCGATATCAGAAATGATGTAAAGATCCTGAGCGCAAGAACCACCCATGCTGATGGTAAGGTATACGTAACGGGTGCAAATTTATTCTACATTGCACAGGAGTCTGGCATACACATCTTTGATAACAGCAACCCGGCGGCTCCGGTAAATAAGGCCTTTATAAATCTGCAAGGTGTGCATGATATTGCCGTAAAAGGCAACTATCTATACGCCGATAATTATGTTGACTTATTGGTATTTGACATTTCGGATATGAATAATTTGAGACTGGTGAAAACGGTACAGAATTCAATCGGTTTTTCTCCGATATATCCTCGGCAAGCGGAGTTTTATGACTATTCTATAAATCCGGTTCAGGATGAGCAGATTATTGTTGGATTCAGACTGGAAGAAAGAAAACGCCCAAAAGATACCTATAATGGGCCGATTTTCGCTACTATGGAGGATATGAGCTCAATGCCGGCAATCGGCACTGGTGGTTCTTATGCCCGTTTCCAGATAAATAAAAATGCATTGTATACTGTGGAATCCAACCAGTTAAGAGTGTTTGACATCAGTAATCCCGTCAGAACCTTCTTTGACAAGCCGGTTTATCTGAATCAATGGTTGGGAGGCGGTCAGTTTGAAACCTTATTCAAACAGGGCGAGTATTTGTTTATAGGGTCTACCAATGGTATGTATGTCGTGGATGCAACAGATGAATTTAATCCAGAGTTTCTTTCTGCATTTTCTCATGCCACCTCCTGCGATCCGGTAGTGGTGGACGGAACCATCGCATATATAACGCTCAGAGGCGGAACTACTTGCAATGCCAGTATCCCCGATCAGATCAATGTGATTGATATCAGCAATATGGCAAACCCCACCTTGATTTCAACCTATCTGATGAGTCAGCCGATGGGCTTGGGGGTAAGGAACAATGCAATATATGTGTGCAGTGGAAATGGCGGAGGATTAAATGTCTTTGATGCAAGCGATCATTCTGCACTACGTTTAAAGAATACATATCCGGATGATGTGACAGATGTGATAGCATTGGATTCTCATTTGATTGCGGTAGGGAAAAATAAAATCATCCAATACAGCTACGGAGATGGTTTCACATTGCAGCCAATCAGCACGGTAAATTTTTAAAAGCCTTTAGATGAAGTAATTACCCGAATGCATTTTCACCGGTCATATCCATTCCTGTAATTAATAAATGCACTTCATGCGTACCTTCGTAGGTTATTACACTTTCCAGATTCATAGCATGGCGCATAAACGGAAAATCGCCGGTAATACCCATGGCACCGCATATCTGTCGACTTTCACGCGCGATACGCAAGGCGGTTTCCACATTGTTGCGTTTACCCATAGAAATCTGAGCCGGTGTGATTTTCTCTTCAATATTCAGTTTCCCCAATTGCAGGGAAAGTAATTGTGCTTTCGTCAGTTCCGTCAGCATTTCAGCCAGTTTCTTTTGCGTCAACTGAAAAGCAGCCAATGGCTTCCCAAACTGCTTCCGCTCCTTGCTATATTCTACGGCATGGTGGAGGCAGTCCATCGCAGCACCTAAGGCACCGCAGGCAATACCGTATCGGGCAGAGGACAGGCAGGACAGAGGCGCCTTTAGTCCTTTTGCCAATGGCAATATATTGGCTTCCGGAATTTTCACATCATCAAAAATCAACTCGCCCGTAATGCTGGCGCGCAAACTCCATTTTCCTTTTATTTCCGGCGTTGAAAAGCCTTGCATATCTCGCTCCACAATACATCCCACTACATGACCTTCTTCATTCTTTGCCCAAACAATCGCTATATCACACATGGGAGAGTTGGTGATCCACATCTTGGCACCGTTCAGGATATATTTTCCGTCTTTCTTTAACAGGCGTGTTTCCATAGAAGAAGGGTCGCTGCCATGATTCGGCTCTGTCAATCCGAAACTACCCAGCAATTCGCCTTTTGCCAGTTTGGGCAAGAATTTCATGCGTTGTTCTTCGCTTCCGTATTTCCAGATGGGATACATCACTAAAGAACTTTGTACACTGGCACAACTGCGAATACCGGAATCACCGCGTTCCAGCTCCTGCATAATCAATCCGTAAGAAATGGCATCTAATCCGCCGCCGCCGTACTCTGTAGGAATATGCGGACCAAAAGCACCGATTTCTCCCAATTCTTTGATCAGATGTTTCGGGAACTGATTGTGTTCGGCACAGTCTTCAATGATCGGAATAACCGAAGTGTTTACCCAGCTTCGCACACTGTCGCGAATCAGTTTCTGTTCATCGCTCAGCTGTTCGTCCAGATTTAAATAATCGAAACCACGGAAAGAAGAAGCATATCTATTGGACATAAAATTCTATTTTTGTATGATAAACAAAGGTATGCAAAAAAAAGTTTGGATAGGGTTGGAAGGGATGGAATTTTATGCGCATCACGGGGTGTATGCGGAGGAACAAAAGATTGGCGGCAAATATGTCGTGGATGTTTGGGTGCAGACAAACGCTCAAAAGGCTGAAAAAGACGATGATTTGCATGGTACCGTGAATTATGAGCAGATTTACACAGCGGTTCAGAAAAATATGCAGGAACCGGTGCAATTGATTGAACGTCTGGCGAGAAAGATAATAGAGGATATTCGCTTGTTTGTGGTAAAGGAAGATACGATTCGAATTAAAATTCGAAAGTTACATCCGCCACTGGGGTATAAAGTGGAGGCAAGTGTGGTAGAGGTGGAAGATTAGTACTTTTTACAAAAACTACACTTAAAAATTTTGTTTTTCACTAAAAAAATGTAGTTTTGCAGTCCACAAAATGGTCGGTTGGCCGAGAGGCTAGGCAAAGCTCTGCAAAAGCTTCTACGACGGTTCGAATCCGCCACCGACCTCAACCATTTTGATAAGGCTGAACATATTCCGTTCAGCCTTTTTTTATTTTTAAGGATTCAGTTAATTGTCCGAATTCTCATTCGTTTGGGCAATATGATAATTATCATGGCATATGGTTTTTTTCTGTTCTAATTTTAAGTAACAAAAATCTATACTATGAACAGACTTATGAAAAACAGCATCTTATGTAGCCTTTTTTTTCTGCTGTTTGCCAATCTGACCATCGCGCAGGACTCCGCCGGAGTTATTACAAAGAATCGTTATTTTAAATTTCAGGCTCGTGTAAAAGGCGGAGCCGCTACCAATTTTAAATCTTATCCGGATAAGTTGGCATCGCACAGTGTTTCGGTGCTATCAGTGGAGTTTGTGGTTCCGGAAACACGGGATAATGACAAACAGGATTTTCTAAAATCCAAATGGGGCGGCTATGGCGGTACCAATCTGGATTTCTATTTTCATAAAAATATAGGCTTCGGTCTGGATTTGGATTATTTCAACAATAAATTTAAATATCTCCCTCCATCTGTACTCACCAACTTTATTGAATCTACGGCGGGTGACAATGTACAAACAAAACTGGTGGAAAACAATCACCACAGCCAGCAACTCATTTTCTTTGGAATTGGTCCCAGTGCAAAACTCTATACCAGTGACAAACTGGATGTGGATATGAATGTTCGGGTAGGATTAAGTCATTTAAAGATGGGGGCTTTATTTGTGGGGATAGATACGCTGGGCAGAAAATCCGTAGGTAACATTTCTTCCGTACGAAAGTCCATTCTGGATTATGACTACAACAAACCAATCAATGCAGCCGGTTTAAAAGTGGGATTGTACGTAAACTACTGGTTTCATAAGAATGTGGGGGTAACGGCTGGCATCGACTATGTACATTCTTTCGTAAAGAGCAGTGCTGTGACGGAAGATGCAGACTACCGATTGAATTACTTACGGCCTGAAGATTTTGTACGAGGAGGTAATCTGGTGCCGTTTGAATATTTTGACGGTGGGCTTGCGTTGGACAAATATCCTGTCTCTAAAATGAATATAAACCATCTAGCCCTGAGCGCCGGATTGGTATTCAGGGTTGAAAAGACAAAGGAAGTGAAGAAAGAACCTAAACAGGCTAAAGTGGCCAGTAAGGATATCATTGTTACGGTAAAGGATAAATTTACCGGTATGCCCGTAGATGAAGTGTCTGTAAATCTGACGGACGAAAACGGAAAGATACTGCAAACTTTAAAGACTTCGAAAAACGGGAAAGTGACTTTTGTGAATAGGGAACCAGGTGTGTATGGAATAAACGGTGACAGATGGGGTATAAGAACCAGCACGGAAAGTGTTCAGAAAACTGAGTTTGAGAAAAAAGGGAATATCTATAAAGAACTGCTGTATGAAGATCCCGGATTCATTCTGGAAGGTACAGCCGTTGAGTGTGGTAATAAAGATAGGCTGATGGCTGGCGTTGAAGTGGAGCTGACCAATAAAGAAACCGGAAAAATTGAAAAAGCGACCACAGATGTACAGGGTAAATTTAGCTTTCATTTGAAATCAAATGCAGACTATTCGGTGCTTGGAAGCAAAGACGGATACTATTCCAATATGGAAGATATCAGTACAAAAGGACTCGATAGAAACAAGACCTTGTATGTAAGACTCAAATTATGTGTTGAACAGCTGGAGGTTGGTAAAACTTTTGTATTGCGCAATATCTATTATGATTTTGATAAGTGTAATATCCGAAATGATGCTTCCAAAGAACTGGACCATCTGGTGGATATCATGAAGCAATACAAAAACATGACCATAGAATTGTCTTCGCATACGGATCAACGAGGCACAGCGGAGTACAACCAGAAATTATCGCAGTGCAGGGCGGAAAGCGCAGTGGAGTATCTTGTGAAACATGGAATTGACAAGAGCAGAATGACGGCAATAGGATATGGTGAAAGCAAGCTCTTGCAGGATTGCTCAGGTGTAACCGGTTGCCCATCCGATTCCAAAGGTGATTGCGATTGCCATCAGAACAACAGAAGAACAGAAGTGAAAATCATAAAACTGTAAACCATATAATCTGACAAACCCAAAAAGGTTGAGCTTTCGTTCAGCCTTTTTGGGGTTAATTCTATTTAATAAGAATACGGAAGTCTTAGAAATGCCGGCTGTAAGAAGGATATACTTGTTGTATGATATGGATGAAATTTCTTTAAGATCTTATCCGCCTGGGATTTACTAATGCTGGATAATCACCTTTTGGGTGCCTTCTTTTTGTCCTGCTTTGATTTTAACAAGATACATCCCATTTGGAAATGCTGTGGTGTTCAATTCGAGATGATGTTGTCTTTCATTTCTCTCAGTGGCTATCAGTTGCCCGATCAGGCTGTATACCTGCACCTGGATATTGTTTTCAATTCCGTTTATATCAATGTATAACTGATTGTTGGCAGGATTCGGATAAAGGTCAAAATCCAGTTTCTCCGAAAATGGATTTCTGATTCCGGTAGGAATGAATGGTGGAGGATCCAGGCTGTAGATGATCAGGCCTCCATTGATGTTTCCGGTGAGTAATTCAGGTTTTCCGTCACCGCTGATATCCGATATGGCTGCAGTGCTGCGTCTATCGGAATTGTCAATTAAGACAGGAGATGCATTGCTGAACGTATCGTCTAGATGGTCTTCTATATTGTCATACAATAACAGACCATTTATATTTGTTCCCAATATCAGGTCGTACTTGCCGTCATTGTTTACATCCGACACACACGGCTGGGTATATCCGATGGAAATGCCATTTGTCTTTATTCTTACCTTTCCTAAAGAATCGGTAACGAATGAAAATTTTGCAGCAGTTGTCATCGTACCTCTGTAATAATTGAGGTTGCCGTTGCGTTCACCAATGATTAGATCCGTTTTGCCGTCTCTGTTGATATCCACTAAAAAGGGAGCTGCATTAGTGCCGATGGATATGTTGCTCCCGGAGGAATCTTTTAATATGCCCCTGTATATTAAATTGGGGGCGCTGCCCGTTGCTGCAGTGTTTTCCCAACAGATCATCCGCCCATCTGATAAGCCGATCAGAAGGTCCATGTCAAGGTCATTATCCATATCTCCTGCAGCAGGCACCAGATCTTTTACACCAAGATCCCGGATGCCCAGAAAATCGTCATTCTCCAAGTTGAACGCAGGATTGCTGATGGTGCCGGTATTTTTATAATAGAGAAGTTTACATACGGCAGGATTGATATTGTCTTTATAACCTCCGCTACCCAACAGGATATCTGTCAGTCCGTCCCCGTCCACATCCATAAAACAAGGATTGGAGTTTTCACCGGCGTCAATCATATTATCCAGCAGAAAGTCTTTTTGCTGCAATTCCACACGGATGCTTCTGCTACCGTTGATTTTACTGTTTTTATAATACCAGATATTGTCAACGTTTGCGGCACCTTCATCAAAGGTGGAGACCAGCAGATCCGTTGTGCCGTTGTTGTCAGCATCCAAAAAAACGGGAACTCCGAAAGAACTCGTATTGAACGGAATGTTGTAATTCGGATAGGTAACATCCTGCAGCAGTACACTCGCATAGTTTCTATTGCCGTAGTTGTATAGCATGGTCAGATTATCCAATGATACACTGCCAATCAGCAAGTCGGTGCTGCCGTTGCGCTCTATGTCAATCGCTTCGATGGAAGAACCCGTATGTAATGTCTGTTCATTGCCGTTCTGTCTGTCAAACTTGTAAGTGCAGGTGTCTTGCAAGGCATAGGAAGCCGCAAAGGAATCACGCACATTTCCCCAGCAGTTGTCCGCCTTTGCAAAAAACAGACTGTCGCAGGATAAACGTGCTTCCTTTTGCTGATTTTCATAATAGATGAGACGATTGCCGAATACGTTGAATGAAATCATGTCTAAATCTCCATCTCCGTTAACATCTGCTATTGCCGGTTTGATTACATCCGAACAATAGACATTGATGGTGCCGCTGTTGGCCTGATAAAAGAATCCGTTTTGTTGCAGTCGATAGCGCAATGTGTCACCGGAATAATAACCGGTATAGACCATGGCGTTGGCGATGCCGTTATAGGTGAAAATATCTTCTATACCGTCACAATTGTAGTCTTTCATGATCATCCATCCGCTTACAGGAGGGAAGTTTGCAGCATAATGATTGTCAAAAACATAGTTTGTAGAGTTTTCGGAAATAGTAAGAAAGGTGAGGTATTTCCTGTTGCTCTTGTCGTATACTACCAAATCTATTTTACCATCTCGGTCTACATCCGCCTTCCCAAACTGAACGCTGTTCACGCCTCCGGTCCAAGGATAACGTAAGGTTGTACCGTTTGCAGTGACGGGCAGATAATCAAAACGCTGAAACGTCTGAGCGTATGTGTATGCAGGAAAGAAAGTGCAAAATAAAACAACCATCAGCATTTGTTTTGCTGTCGATTGTTTTGCATCTGTTTTCATAATATGCTGCATGTGCTGTAAGACAATTAAAGGTAAGGAAAGTTGTTTGAAAAGAAATAAATCTGTTAAAATGGATAGCCTATGGCAAAATTTAATCCCATAAAATCGGTAAAACTTATTTTATAAAGTCCTAACGGCTTTATTTCACCTTTTCTGTCTCTAGGGTCTTTTAGGATCTTATAATTCTCGTTATTGATTTTGTTAAAGGTCCATCGGTCGCCCGCCGGAAAAGCAGGGTCATAAAGTGCGTAGCCCACATCAAAACGAACGACAAAAAAGTTGAGGTCCATGCGCAATCCTACACCCACATCCCATGCCAGTTCTTTCATGAATCGTTTGGAGTCGAAGTTGGCCAGAGGTTTTTCGGGGTCATCTTTCAGTAACCATATATTTCCGATATCCGTAAACAGGGCGCCCTTGAATATTTTGTAAATGTTGAAACGGTATTCGGCATTGAATTCAAATTTCAAGTCTCCGGTCTGATCCAGATTGTTTCTGTTGTCTGCATACGTATTATATCCCCCCGGACCCAACCTGCGGAATCCCCAGCCACGCAGGGAGTTCGGACCTCCTGCAAAGAATTGTTTGATGTAGGGCATGACGGCAACTTCCCGCTCAAAAAGGGTGTCGCGACCATCATATTTTGTCTGCAGTGTCGTATACCTCGAATTTCCATAGGGGATGCCGGCACCTACAAACATGCGCAATGAAAATGCCTGCCCCCGCCGGAAATTGAAAAAATACCTGGGTTCCAGTTCAATCCTGGCAAATTGCGCAAAGTTTACTTTACCTAGTTTGTAAGGAGATTCCTTGTCTTTTTGCACAGCCTTTGAAAAGGCGAATAAGACATTGCCTGCCAGAAAGCCATTTGCCCGGAAATAAAAGAAGTTCTTGTATTTTCCCACATTCAGCTTCTGGTTCGTGTAGGTAAAGGTATATTCCTGTCCGAGTATGAATTGTTGGTTGAAACTCTGTTTTAAACGGGCATTTTCATCCAATTGCGTCTGAAAGGAGTCGCTGATTTTAGATGGAATGACATACGTGAAACTTAAAGGAGAGACGATGTGCCTGTAGTTGTCGTTATACCATTCATAGCCATAGCTGGTACCCACCGTTTGTATGTTGTACAAGCCGATCCTTTTCTGGAAGTTATAATTAAGACTGATGAAGGTACGTGGTTTGTATTTCTGGTAGGTGATGCACTTATTCTTTTTAAAGGAAGGAAAAATGCGCGCCAAATTCAGCTTCGCTTCCATATTGAAATTCACGGCATTCACGGCATTATTGTCCAGCCGTTTTTCCTTCAACAGCTGAAATTCCACACCACTGCTCACATTAAACTGGAATTTTGCGGCAGACCGGAACAGATTGTTGTTGCGGTAAGAACCTACGAGGTTGAATCCGAGCGTGCTTTGCGCATTCGTATTCAACTCCACATCTGTGCTGAAGGCGTGTCTTTTAGCAGGGGCACATTTAATACGGGTATAAAGGCCGCTTTCTTCGGGTGAAATGGAAATCG
This sequence comes from Chitinophagales bacterium, assembly GCA_046329775.1. Classification (GTDB taxonomy): domain Bacteria; phylum Bacteroidota; class Bacteroidia; order Chitinophagales; family JADIYW01; genus JADJSS01. Next base: position 480,448 of record JAXLTX010000002.1, on the reverse strand, counting down.
GAACGTGTTCAATATTTACGAACCGAAACACACCTAAACTGTTCAGGGCATTTCTCGTTTTTGTCAACTGATCCTTGTTGAAATAGTCGCCTGGTTTTATATAGGTGGATTTGGTCAATGCTCTGGGGAGTACGGAAGTCTTTAAGACGCGATAGTTTACGTCGCAAATGGTATCATAGATGAAATCCTTTCTGGTGAGTTTCTGATTGGCTTTCTTGTTGTCAAAGTTTAGAATATCATAATCAATCTGGATGTATGAATACATCTTATGGTTAAGCGAATCCGTCTCATTCTTAACCATCAGGTTCACGTCAATCTGGTGGTTGCCGACTGTGCTGTCGATATTCATAAAGATGTAATCCGGACTGAAGGTGAAGAAACCTTTATTTTGTATCATATCCGCCAATCGTTGCCGTTCTTTTTTAACAATATCTACATCAAAGGGATCACCCTTCAGCAATAGTCTCTCTTTGGTATTTTTGCTTACAATCATGAGTAAAGCGCTGTCCTCTGCGCTCAATGTGATATTACGGTAGGTAAACTGCGGCCCGGTGCTGACGTGGTAGGTAACACTGGTTTTTTTCTTTTTGGTTTTATAGGAGGCTGTAACGTCACTATAGAAAAAGCCGTGATAGAACAGGTAATTCTTCATTCTACGGATGGAGGTTTCCATCGTAGTGGAATCAAACAACACGGGCGCTTCACCTCCGGAGGTCTGGTTCAGGAAATTTTCGAATTTTTTCTTCTTCAATAATTTTACCAGTTCTGCCGTGTCTTTTCTGGTGTAGTCACCGCTTGTAATTTTGTCTTCCAATTGTTTCTTTCGGAGCAGCCTTTTTTCATTCTTCAGGATAGACATGGTATAAATCCCCAGTTTCAGACGGAAAAGGCTGAGGAATTTCTTGTTGGGCTGTTGATTATAGACCACCTGCTTGGCCAATTCGTCTTTCAGTTCCGTTTTATCGCTGATAACCTTACCTGTATATTTTACGGTAATACCATTGCCAATCAGTAGACTCTGGTCGTCTTTTATTAAATGTTTGGTTGCATTGCAAGAATACAATAGCAGTATGCACACAACATATCCTATTTTTTTACATCTTTGAACCCAATTTTGCATAGTATGCTCAGTCAACCTGAAATTAAACATATCAATTCGCTCAAAATTAAGAAATACCGAACGAAGTATTCCCAATTTATCGCAGAAGGTGATAAAATTATAAAAGAATTAATAGATAAAGGTATCGAAGTTGTAAACATATACACCATCCATAACGATACTTTTAACGGGAATCCTGTCAAGATAGTATCCGGCGATGCTCTGAACAAGATAAGCGCATTACAGCATCATTACAACAGCCTTGCGGTTTTCAAAATACCGGATAGTCAATTTGAGGTGTCGGATGATGAATGGGTGGTTCTGCTGGACGATATTCAGGATCCGGGAAACATGGGAACCATTATTCGTACCTGCGACTGGTTCGGTATACAGAAGATTATCTGTTCGGATGGCTGTGTGGATGCCTACAACCCCAAAGTGGTGCAGGCAAGTATGGCTTCTATCGGTAGCATTCAGATTCTGGAAGCGGACTTGGCAACTACCATAGCAACCAATACATTACCGGTATATGGTGCGGTATTAAACGGTAAAAATTACCACGAACAGGATTTTACGAAAAAAGGATTCATATTAATCGGGAATGAAGGTCATGGCATCAATAAGAAGCTTCAGGAAAAAATCACCTATCCTATTACCATACCTAAGAAAGGCAAAGCAGAATCCCTGAATGCCGCCATTGCCACGGCTTTAATTCTGGATAAGTTGTGATTTCTACTTCGTCTTCGGAATTGGTTTCGGTGTATATAACTCAAACGTATTTTGTTTACCTACATTTGGCACGTCACCGTCCACACGTTTTTCATAAGCTATGTTTTCCACGTGTCTCCATTTTCCTTTTTTCCATTCAAAACCCTCGTAGGTGCCATCCGGAACATAATTGGCAAAAAAGCCTTCCAGCGCATCACCATTGGGTGCTATGTGGTCGTAGACTATTTTCTTTTCATCGGGATTCCAGTTTAACGAAGCACTGGCTTCTTTGGAAAATTCCAGAATAAAGCGATTCAGGATTTTACCATTCTCCATTTGTATGATGGGTGCGCCAAAGCGTGGTTTTCCCTGTTTGTTGAAGGAAAATATCTCCATCACTTTTTTGTTGCTGCCTGCATTATTGCCATCCCAGCCAAATAAGGTGTAATAGGTCTTCTTCCCGGATTTTACCGTTTTAAGACCGTAATACAGGCAACCGATCCAGTTGTTATTGTCTACGTTGATGTCTTCCTGGTGGTCGGTAAACTCAGAGTAATCAATCAATGGAAACATTTTCAGCGTATCGCTTTTTACCTGGATGGTACCGAAGAATTTGTACATGTCTTCATCGCTGCGTACATACCATGTGAAAATCTTAAAGGCAGCGTCTTCTGGCTGCACAATCTTCCATGGGAGCAGAGAATCCCATTGGTAATAATAGGAATTCTTTATTTTTAAGGCTTTGGTCAACGTTTTGATGATCCGATAGCTGGCTATGGTGCGGTTGTCCTTTTCCTGGCTGTTTATAAGCGTATCGCCATACATGCGTATGGTATCCTCATAGAGCTTGATTTGCTTGAAATCATCCGGACTGATCTGATTTTGAGCTTTGGAAACGAAGGAAATGAATATAAAAAGTATAGCGATATATGTTCTCATGCTTATTGTGTTCAAAATTAATACCAAAAATAAACGTTATTATGGTGAAAATAGTATTTCTGATTTTTTCTTGGTATAAATCTTGTTAATAATATTCTAAAATAGATGGATTTAACTATATTTCATACTGATTAACCTTAAACGACGTACTGAATGAAGAAATTGATTTTCTTATTGACGTATTCATTATGCTTTATCACCCATTTCGGCTTTGCGCAGGTGCAATGGGCCAGTAAATTGATAGATTTCTCTTCGGAATATAAAGATGAACTGATTGGCAAAAATTCTACAAGGTGGAGTGCATCGCAGGTTCTGGGGTATCCGAACACCACCAAGTGTGTTTCTTCCCAGCTTGCCTGGACGCCAAAAAATCAGGATGATTCAAAAGAATTTGTCACAGTTGGTTTTGCCACACCGCAAACGGTACAGCAGGTCATCGTCGGAGAGAATGCAAATGCAGGTTCCATAACGGAAATCATCCTGTATGATGTTTCAGGTAAGAAATACACGGTATATGAAAATGAACATCCTGTCCCTACGCAGAAATTTACAGATCCGCTTACGTATTTTAAAGTTAAACCAACCTATAATGTGGTGAAACTGAAACTGGTCATCAATACGAATGCCGTATTCGGAAGGCAGGAGATCGACTGTATCGGCATCTCGTCCAATACCGCACCTTACAAACAAAATGTTAATGTGATCAAATATTCAGAAACAGTGGGACAACCGGAAAATTTGGGACCGAATGTGAATTCTCAATTTTACGATCATTTACCCCTGATTTCTCCGGATGGCAGTTTGTTGTATTTTACCAGAAAACTAACGGATGAAAATAACTCGAGGGATTTTAATGATGATATCTATTTGTCAAATGTAATGCCCGGAGGCAAGTTAGGGAAAGCAGAAAATATAGGGCCTCCTTTGAATACCAATGACAACAATTTTATCTGTTTCATCAGCAGAGATAATAACCGTTTGTATGTTGCCAACAAATACATCAAGAATACCTATAATTACGCAGGCTTGTCCGTTTCCACCAAACAAAAAGACGGTGATTGGAGCAAACCCAAGCCGCTGAATATACCGAATCTGTATAACAAGAATGAATTCGCTCATTATCACATGAATCTAGATGAAAATATTGTGCTGATGTCCATTCAGCGGGATGACTCATACGGTGATCTGGATTTGTATGTCTCCCAGAAATACAGTGATGGCGATTGGTCGGAACCTAAAAATCTTGGCCCGGTAATAAACACAGTAGGAGCAGAAGGAAGTGTCTTTTTAGCCGCAGATGGTAAAACCTTATATTTTTCTTCTTCCGGGCATCCTGGGTTTGGAAGTTACGACATGTATATGAGTAAACGGCTGGACGATACCTGGACCAACTGGAGCAAACCCTTGAATTTAGGAGATAAAATCAATACCGATGAAATGGATATTTATTATACCATTCCTGCATCCGGTGATTATGCCTATTTCTCCAGTGGTGTTACCTATTTTGGTAAAAATGATTTGTATAGAATAAAATTACCTAAAGAAGCACGTCCAGAATACGTAGATATTAAAAAGTTTGTAGCAAGCGCACCTCTGAAAAAAGGTAATGCAACCAACCCGGTGACCACCACCACGACTCCGGTTGCACCCCTTGCTTCGCCTGTAAAAGCTACCGCGGCACTTGCACCTGCTCCGGCACCCAAACCTGTACCAGCCACCAATCCGCAAGTTGATGATTTGCAAAGAAAACTGGAAGAACTAAAGAAACAACAGACACAAATTGCGTCAACACCAAAACCGCAAACTACAACTCCGCCTGCCGTCAGCAACACGCCACCCCCAAACACAACCTCGGCACCCGTTACCCCGCAGCCAAGTGCACCACGTCAGGAAGTGAAGAAAGAGGTGTTGAACACCATTCAGCCATATCAGTCACCTGAAGAGAAAACACCACGCCCCGCTACAACAAACACTATAAAACCAGTGGAAACACCCAAGCCGGGGCCAAGAGTATTGACAGCAGAAGAACTGGCGGCACGCGAACAGCAGAAAAATAATCCTACCGTAAATCCCAACAATGACGGTCTGAATAGCCTGTCAAAACGCACAATGCCTGTAACAACTCCCCCTACTTCATCCGCTACGGTCATTACGCCGCAAAATACCGCCAATCCCAACATCATTACAACAGAGGTCGATCCGAATACAACGGAAACACCTGTTTATGCAGCTCCACCGGTAACCTATAATGCTCCTCTAAAAACATCCAATCCGCAAACGGACGAGCTGCAGCAAAAACTGGATGAACTGAAAAAACAACAATCACAGATTGTAAAGCAGCCAAACACCTACTCTGCTCCAACCGATACCAGAACCATTGCCGAACAATACCCTAATCCACAGGCAGTAGCACCCACCTCGAGTGCCAAAACAGATGACCTTCAGCAAAAGCTGGATGCCTTGAAACAGCAGCAACGCGAAGTGGGGCAAAGCAATAGATTGTATGCAGATCCGTACAAGCCCAAACCGTACGAGGCTCAGCCATTAAAAGAAAAACAGGAAGACAAGGTTTCACAGGATTATGATGCATATCAGAAAAAACTGGATGAGTTGAAAAAACAACAAAAAAATGCACCTTTAACGGTAAGCAGTACACCTGTGACTAAAAAACAGGAACCGGCACCGCCTGTTCAGGAAGCAATACCGTTAGCCGTTCAGCCTGCACCTCCAACAGTTGTTCAGGCACCTAATCCGATTATCACAAAATATGAAGAGAAACTGAGGAAACTGAAAGAGGAAATGGCTGCTTTAAACACGCCTAAAACGACAATGGATACCCAATTGCCCGCCGCGGCACCTTCTCCACAGTTAAGCGTAAAAACAGATGTTCAGCCTTCAGTTCCAGCACCCGTTGAACCAAAGAAGGAGTACCAGGAAAGGGAATTGATAATCGTGGGTGAAAAACCAATACAACCGGTTCCCGCACCGGCACCTGAGAACACAACACCGGTAGTGCCCATCCAGCCGGTAATGACCACCGTAGCCGATATGGAAGCGGAAAAGGCAAGACTGGATTCTATACAACAGGCACAGAAACAGGCAGAGCAAAAGATGACAGAAACACTGGATAAGATGGGCAGCAGTAAGCAATCGCTGGAAAAAGATATTGCAGACCTGAAAGACCAACGCACCAGATTCAGCGATGAAAAGGATAAACTGACAGCACAAAACACACAACTGGCGGGGGAGAAGGAAAAACTTGAACTGGAGAAAAAGAAAATGGATGATTTACTGGCGCAAATGCAGGCGGAGCGTGATAAGCTAGCGGCAGAAAAGAAAAAGATGGAAGAGGATAAGGCCAAGCTGGATGCCCTGAAAAAACAACAGGAACGAGATGTGCTGGCGCTCAAGCGTTCTATAGACTCATTGGGGAAGATACAGCAAAAGACGGCTGCCAATGTACCGCAAAATTACGACCTGTTTAATGTGCCGTTGCAGGTAGGTGCTGTGGCGCAGGTCAATAACATCTATTTTGTGGCAGATGCCTCTTTTCTCCAGATTCCATCCTATCCTGAATTGGATAAGGTGGTCTTGTTTCTGGCGCGTAATAAAAATCTGAAAGTGGAAATTGGCGGACATACCAATGGATTGTGCGATGATTATTACTGTCAGAAACTTTCGACCAGCAGAGCCAAAACCTGCGTGGATTATCTCATAAGCAAGGGTATCGCTTCCGATCGCCTGAGTTATAAAGGGTACGGAAAAACGCAGCTGCTGAAGCCTAATGAACCGGCAAATTCACTCAATCAGCGCGTAGAGATTAAGATTTTAAGCGTGGATTAAAACAGTATGGTTAAGATTTTAAAATGACTTTAAGGTTTACTATCTTTATCCTATGTCATTAGATACATTCGATAGCATATTTCAGCAGTTTCCGGCACCCACTCCTGCCGATTGGAAAGAAAAAATCATTAAAGATCTAAAAGGAGAATCCTTTGATAAACTCATCTGGCATTCCAGAGAGGGAATTGATGTATTGCCCTTTTACACCAATGAGGATAGTGAACGTTATCAGCTCAGCATCCCCGAGAAATCCGCCAAAGGATGGATGATAACAGAAAGAATTTTCGTGCAGGACATCGTATCCGCCAATCAGGAAGCACTAAAGGCATTGCAGGCCGGAGCAGGCGCACTGGTTTTTGATTTGCAGGGTAAGTCATTTCACAAAGCGGAAATTGATTCTTTGCTGGAAGGTATTTTACTGGAGGTGGCACCGCTTACTTTTGAAAATTATACAGAAGATGACAGAGACATGCTGGAAGCTGTGCAGAAAGGTGCCTGTCCTTTTGTTGTAAAAATCAGTGAACAGGAAACGATGAGCGATGAGCTGGCAGCAGCTTTACTTCAGGGAGTACAATACCGGGATAAAGATATCCGCTTCCATTTTCTTATCGGTGGAAATTACTTTTTTGAAATTGCCAGACTTCGTGCACTTCGCTGGTTGTGGAAACAGGTGTGTGAAATAAGTAATCAGCCATATTCGATTTTCATTCAGTGCGAAACAGACACCCGAAGTTTTAGCATTGAAGAGGAGAACGTAAATATGCTGCGTAATACCACCGAGGCGATGAGCGCCATCCTTGGAGGTTGTGACAGCCTGATCATCAACAGCCATGACATACTCACGGATAATTCGGACTTCGGAAAACGGATTGCCCGCAATGTTCACCATATTCTTCATTATGAATCTTACTTTAATGAAATAGAGGACGCTGCGAAAGGAAGCTATTATATAGAATACCTTACCTATCAGTTGTGCAAAAAAAGCTGGGAGAAATTTTCAAAATCTTAAGATGCTTAAGTGGTTTGTTGTTATACAGAATTATTGACTGAGTGTTGCGTCTCTTCTGAACGATAGATGCTAATTCTGACAAATTATCTTTCTTTTATCGGATAATTCATTCCCAATCCGTAAATTGTCAGTTGAAAGTATACAAATGGCAACTCAAACTTACGACTACGATTATGTGATTATCGGCAGTGGCTTTGGCGGCTCTGTTTCCGCACTGCGTTTATCAGAGAAGGGATATAAGGTATTGGTGATTGAAAAGGGAAAATGGTTCAACAAACCGGAGGATTTTCCTGAAACCAACTGGAATCTTCGCAAGTGGATGTGGATGCCGAAACTGGGAATGCAGGGCTTATTCAAGCTCACCTTCTATCGACATGTAGCCATCCTAAGCGGGGTGGCTGTTGGTGGCGGATCCGTCGTGTACGCAAATACCTTACCGGTTCCCAAATCAGAATTTTACAACAGCGGACACTGGAACGGTCTTGAGGACTGGCAGAATGTACTGAAACCGTTTTATGACACGGCTAAAAAAATGCTGGGTGCGGAAAAGCATCCGTATATGAGCCGAAGTGATAAGGCCATGCTGCAACTGGCAAAAGATATGGGAGATGAGAAAACATTCGATAAGACAGATGTTGCTGTATATTTCGGAAAGCCGGGTGTCACCGTACAGGATCCTTATTTTGAAGGAAAAGGACCGGAAAGGACCGGCTGTAATCTTTGTGGGGGCTGTATGTTGGGCTGCCGTTTCAATGCCAAAAATACGCTGGATAAGAATTATTTGTACCTCGCCCAGCAACTGGGTGCCGAAATTATTGCAGAAAAAGAGGTGTATGATGTCGTTCCCTTAAGTGCGGATGGAAGTGCAGGATATGAAATTAAATACAAGGACTCATTATCCTATTTCCCTAGAAAAGCAAGCGTAAAGGTCAAAGGGGTAATTTTCTCCGGAGGTGTTTTAGGTACCATGGAGCTGATGTTGAAACTGAAAGAAACCTCACTGCCCAACCTTTCCGATAAACTGGGAACAGGTATCCGTACCAATTCTGAAAGTCTGATTGGTGTGACTACTTATGATAAGGATGTTTCATTTTCAGAGGGTATCGCCATCGGTTCCATTGTGAATATAGATGACAGCCGCCATGTGGAACCGGTGAAATATTCCGAAGGGGCGGGGTTTTGGAGATTGTTCATGGCACCGATGGTAACAGGCAAAAATATATTCATCCGCTTCTTTAATATGATGAAAGATTTCGTCCTACATCCGATTGACAACCTTAAAGTTTTTTTTGTGGACGACTGGAGTAAGAAGACACACATACTGCTATATATGGAAAGTATTGATTCTACCTTGAGTTTAAAGAGAACCAAAGTGGGAATCATGAAAACCAATCTGGATACAGGACCTGCACCTACTGCCTTTAACCCCAAAGCTCAGGAGATAGCACACAAGATAGAGAAGATTGTTAATGGAAAAGCTATGGTGATGAGTTCGGAAACCTTGTTTGGAATCCCTACCACAGCCCATATTCTTGGAGGTGCCTGCATGGGTAGAGATGCAAGCAGTGGTGTGATCGATAAGAACAATCATGTCTTCAACTACAAAAATATGATGGTGTGCGATGGAAGTATGATGTCTGCCAATCCTGGCGTAAATCCGAGCCTTAGCATAACGGCCATTTCAGAAAGAGCCATGAGTCTCCTGCCGACAAAAAATGAGCATCAGGATTTCGCATAATTAACAGTGTAACGTTGTTCTGTTCACGTCAGGTTTGATCGAATAGGTCAAGAAATACGCGATATTTCCATAATATTAGATTTTGGGGTGTTCTTTTTTTGCCTTTATCTGCAAATGCCATACCTTTACACCTCAAATTTTAAAACGCATGTATTCATTTCACAAAAGCATATTGGTTGGCGCCATTTATACTGCAACTGTCTTAAATCCTGTCTTGGCACAAGACGGCACCGTAAAACCAACCAATCCTCTCTTGCAGAAAAGCACCTTGCAATATCAGGCGCCTCCGTTTGACAAGATTAAGGATGAACATTTTAAACCTGCTTTTGAAGCCGGCCTGAAACTGCACGATGCAGAAATTGAGAAGATCTCCAATAATCCGGATGCACCTACCTTTGCCAACACGGTTTTGGCGCTGGAATTAAGCGGACAGGATTTATATCGCGCCATGGGTGTGTTTTTCAAGATGACCAGTGCCAATACCAATCCGACCCTGCAGGCCATAGAAGAGGAGTATGCACCCATCTTTTCTGCTCATAATGACAATATATATCTCAACTCAAAAATCTACAAACGCATCAAGGCCTTAAATCTTTCCGCACTGAAAGGGGAAGATAAGAAATTGGTGGAGTTGTATCTCAAGAATTTCGAAATGGCCGGCGCTAATTTATCGGATGCGGACAAGGAAACCATGAAAACCATCAATCAGCAATTGGCCAGCCTCACAACAGAATATGGCAATACGCTGCTGATTGCCAGAAAGAACGGCGGTTTGCTGCTAGATAAGGTGGAAGATCTGGATGGATTATCTGCCGAAGATATTGCTGCAGCCAAAGCCAAGGCCACCGCTGCCGGATATGACGGCAAATACCTGTTGGGGTTGACCAATACCACACAGCAGCCATTGTTGCAATATCTGAAAAACAGAAGTGTCAGAGAGCAATTATTCAAAGCATCCTGGACACGCGCCGAGAAAAATGACAGCGGCGATACAAGAGCTATTTTGGAAAAGATAGTGCGATTGCGTCTGCAAAAGGCACAATTGATGGGGATGAAGAGTTTCGCAGAATGGAAGTTGCAGGACCAAATGGCCAAGACCCCTGAGCGCGCTATGGAATTGCTGGCAAAACTGGCAAAACCTGCCACAGAGAAAGCAAAACAGGAAGCCAAAGATATTCAGGATTTGATTGATAAACAGAATGGTGGATTTAAGTTGGAGCCTTGGGACTGGAATTTCTACTCCGAGCAGGTGAGGAAGGAAAAATATGATTTGAATGAAAGTGAAATCAAGCCTTATTTTGAAGTCAATAATGTACTGGAGAAGGGCGTTTTCTATGCGGCAAAGAAGATGTATGGATTAACCTTTAAGGTGCGTAAGGATTTGCCGGTATATCATCCGGATGTGGTGGCTTATGAGGTGTTTGACAAGGATGGAAAATCTTTGGCCATCTATTATCTGGATTTTTACACAAGAGATAACAAGAGTGGTGGAGCATGGATGGATAATTTTGTCCAGCAGTCTTATGTACTGAAACAGAAACCGGTTATTTATAACGTTTATAATTTCGCCAAACCTGTAGATGGAAACCCTTCTCTGATTAATTTCAAAGATGTTACCACCATGTTCCATGAGTTCGGACACACCTTGCACGGCTTATTTGCCAGCCAGAAATATCCGAGCCTTTCCGGTACCGCTACACCGAATGACTTCGTGGAATTTCCATCTCAGATAAACGAACACGCAGCACTTGATCCCGCCATTCTGAAAAATTATGCAATTCACTACAAGACAAAAAAAGTAATTCCTGCATCGCTTATCGACAAGATTGTAAAAGCTGAAACCTTTAACAAAGGATACGACGTAACAGAATTGCTCGCGGCCGCAACCCTGGATCTGGCCTGGCACAGCGTTGAAAAAGAAACGGATTTCAAACCGGCATTGGAATTTGAAACCGAAGCCTTGAAAAAATACGGTTTATATATGAATGAAGTTCCGACCCGATATCATACGCCTTATTTTGCGCATATATGGAGCGGCGGATACTCAGCGGGATATTATGCCTATACCTGGAGCAAGACGCTGGATTATAACGTTTTTGATTGGATGAAGGCAAACGGTGGATTGACCAGAGCCAATTGTGACCGTTTTCGCAAGTACATCCTTTCTGTAGGAAACAGCGTTGATCTCAATAAGGCATTCAGAAATCTCATCGGACACGATATGCAGGTTGAGCCGTATATCAGAAATGCCGGACTGGGAAAACAATAAATATACCTTTCTGTTATATCATCGATTATTTGTTTAATTTCACTAAACTTTTTTCGATGAAGAAATTGCTACTCTTATTGTTGTTTGTATCCGGTTTGATATCCGCCATACAGGCGCAAATGAACTTCAAGACTCGCTGGCAGGATAAGACGCGGAGTGCCATGGTGTATCTGCCAAAGAATTTTTCAACATCAGAGCAACTGCCGCTTGTCATCAACATGCACGGTTTCCTGACCAATGCACAGTTCCAGTTTGATTACACGCAGTTCCATAAAACGGCAGATTCGGTAAGGTGTATCGTACTTTATCCGGAGGGGGTGGATCTTCGATGGAATTCGGGTACTTTCTTTTTCGTCTCTTCCAATGTAGATGACGTGGGCTTTTTGGGCGACTGGATGGACCGTGCTGCGGTGTTATACAACGCGGATTTATCCAAAGTCTACTCCATGGGTTATTCCGCAGGAGGCTTTATGAGCTATAAATTAGCTTGTGATGCGACGAATCGAGTAGCAGCCATAGCTCCCAATGTGGCAAGCATGGTAAACGATAATCTGAATTCCTGTGTGCCGGCAAGACCAATCAGTATTGCCGCATTCAATGGTTTATCCGATCCAATTACTTCCTATTTTGGCATTGCCGGAAATTTTCCGGGTATTGATTCCATTAAACACTTCTGGCAAATCAAGAATGGCTGCGATATAAATCCTGTTATTGATACGTTGCCGGATTTGCGTGAAGACGGCACAAGAGTGGTTCGGTACACCTACCAAAACTGCGCACAGAACGTTCAGCAGGTGTATTACAAGGTCATTAATGGCGGACATGTGTGGCCGGGTGCCAGCAATATCTTCTTTGATGTGTTGGGAAAAACCACATTGGATATTTCCATGAACAAGGAGGCATGGAATTTTTTCAAAACCAAGGAAATTCCACAAGCAGTTCGATGTGATGCACCGCAGAATTTACGTGCAACGTCAGTGGCGGCCGATTCATTCTTGCTCAGCTGGGATGTAGTACCTGGTGTGTTGAACTATAAGATTGGTCTGGCAGACGATAGTAGCAGCGTCACCTTTTACGAAACTTCCAATACAACAATTGGCATAAAAATAAATCCTTTACGACAATTGAAATGGAATGTGGCATCACTCTGCAGTAGCGGATATCATAGCTGGAACACCACAAGACCATTGAATTTTACTCTGACAGGTATAAGAATGAATGTTGCCAGGCAAATGAGCGTTTTTCCGAATCCTTGTATAAATGAGCTTACACTGGATATCCCTCAGCAGATCTTTTCTGATTGGAAAGTCACGATTTACAATGTTCTTGGAGAGATGCTTCCTGAGTTGACTGAATTATCCGGTAATAAGATAGACATAAGCATGCTGCCAAAAGGATGGTATCAGTTATTCCTCAGCGGAGGAGAGGATAATTATGCTACTTCATTCGTGAAAGACTAAAATGCGGATACATTCCAACAGTTGAGCGTTGCAATGTATCCGTATGAAAATTGGTTGGTGCCTGATGCTGAGTTTTTACAATGGTAGTTTTAGTGCTATTCGTATTTTACAACAAACGAATCTTTATATTTATCCGATAATGTCAGTTTTAAGGCATCCGCATAAGCGCGGTTCTGGAATTTCCCTATAAATAATTTATAAACCGTCTTGCCATTGAGGTCAACCTGCTCAACCAGTAAGGTCTGATTGTACTTGGCTTCCAGTTCCGCGATGATGGCAAAAATTACATTCATATCAGAAAAGACCCCTAACTGAAGACCATAAAATCCGGTTTTGGATTTATCCAGTTTGGTGATGATAAAATAAGAAGAACGGTTGGTAATGCCGTATGAGTTGACATCTTTTGCTTCCGTCATGGGTTGGGAGGCAGGTTTGTCATTGGTTACCTTGTTTTTGTCAGATACAGCCGTAAGTTCTTTGCCCACCGCCGCATTGATTTCATCAGAACTGTCCTGTTGTTCAATCCCATTTTGTCTGGCAATATCGACAGAGGCTGACAGCAAATCCGCCGGAATGCTGTCCGGTTTCACGATTTCAATCTTTACATATGCGGTACCTTTGTTTCTATAGCCCAACAAATCTGCCGCTTTTGTCGATAAGTCAATGATTCGCCCTTTTACAAAAGGGCCCCTGTCATTAATCTTTACAAACACAGATTTATTGTTTTGCGCATTGGTGACCTTTACAATGGTGCCAAGCGGTAATGTTTTGTGAGCAGCCGTCAGTTTGTTCTGTGAGTAAAGCTCACCGCTGGCGGTTGGTTTACCATTGAATTCAGTTCCATAAAATGAGGCATTGCCAAATTCAACCTGAGAAAATGCGTTGCATATATGGATGACGCTGACAGTTAGTATGAGTGCAAATATTCTTTTCATGGCAAATCTTGTTTAAACCGAACTTATTTTGCCTAAAAGTTCGTTGCAAAGATACTGCCAGCTTTTTACGGCTCTGTTAACTCGGAACAGAGTTGCATTAAAGGTTCAGTTAAAATAGCGTGTCCGCCTTTGTAAAAAATATGTGAAAATGTTATGCCAACGTTATCTAAAGTTTTCATTACTTCTTCCTTTTTTTCTTGACTGATAAACTCATCGGAATCACCTACCAGTAAATAAGGGTGTAATGAATTTAATTTTGAAATATTATCCAAACAGTCGTTTGGTATGCTTCCACCCCAAAATACGATGAAATTCAGACGTTTATCTGTTTGCATGGCCCATCTGGCCATGGTGGCTGCCCCCTGAGAAAAGCCTAAACCAACGATTTTTGCCCCTGATTGTGAAATTAATGTTTCATAAACATTATCCAAGTATGAAGTGTAGTCTTTGATCTCATGGTCTCTGTCTTCGGTAGTCATCCAGGAAGCACCCACTCTGCCGCTCATATCTTTCAGATAGAAACGGTTCAGCGCCTCCGGAACAATCACAAAATGTTCTTCCGGATTCAGCTCTTCAAATTTTCGGATAAAATATTCTGCCAGAAAACCATAGCCGTGCGCCACGATCCAAACTAGTTTTGTCTTTCCCGTTAATGTGCCGTGTGTAAATATTCGTGCTGTTTTTGGGGTCTCTATGAAATGTGCCTGCGACATAATTTCTGTATTTAAAGTGTAAAATAGTTAAAAAAGTATATTTTTCGGAAGGCAAAAAACGTAATTGAGATTATTAATGCAACAAGCACGTTTATTATTCCAAAATCAAACCTATGAAGAAACAGCTCTTATTCCTTTTTGTTTGCGTATGCTGCATGACACTAAAAGCGCAGACAGATTCAATTTCTGTTGTCAGCAAGCAAGCGGATTCCATTTCATTCAATGTAAAAGTAAAAGCCATTGACCTGAGTGAAGACGGACTTCCCGGGGCTACCAATAACGATGAAGTTTTTCTGTTCATTTATAAACAGAACGGTTCCTGTCTGCCTCAGAATATTTGTGCGCAGTTCTTTCGTCTGGATACCACCAAAAGAAGCAAGTTGTTTAAGATTACCACCGGATTTATCCAACCAACAGATACATTGACATTTATCTTGCTGGAACAGGATACGCAAAAGCAGACCAAAGGCATAGAGCCGGTTTGCCGCTTATACCTCAATGATATTTATGCCAATTATCTGAAGAATGGCAACAGCAATTTTGTCCAATATTTTGACGATGATGATGTGTTGGGGATGTATCGTGTAACGGGCAATAAATTTGACCTCACGAAACCCATCGTAAAAAAGTTCGATACCCTGCATTTGCTCGACTGGGCCGTCTACAAACTGGAAATCAGCCGATGACGGAAATGTGCTGATGGATTTGTTTCCGCATCAATTATTCTTTAGATTTACGGAGAAATGGAATGAATCTGCCATCTGCAGCTTATCTGCGAGATTAATGACGATTTTCACTGCATTTTGAAACTGAAACAATCAAGCAATGAAAGATTATAAAAAATATTATATAATAAATACCTCTCCGGATATGCTTTATCTGGCATTAACCAATCCTGTCATCATAAAATTGTGGAGTGGAGATGATGCCGAGATGTCAACGGATCCGGGCAGTGAGTTCTCCTTGTGGGAAGGCAATATCTGTGGTAAAAATCTTGAATTTATTGAAAACAAGAAACTCGTACAGGAATGGTACTTTGGTGAGCAGAAAGCCCCATCCATTGTTACCATTATTTTGCATGAACATAAGCAGGGAACTTCTGTAGAATTGAGGCATTCCAATATTCCGGATGAAGATTACGACGATATCGTGGAAGGTTGGAACGGTGAATATTTCGGAGCCTTACAGGATTTTTATGCAGAAGGATAGTGTGTATTAATTAAACGATTAACAATTAGCTAATGATTATAAAATTCATAGTTTAGATAATAAATACCATGGAATATCAAGACATAATTATAGAACAGCAAGGTCCAATCACCAGTATCACCTTAAACCGTCCGGCTTCTTTAAATGCATTGACGCCGCTGATGATACGCGAATTAAAAAACGCCTTAAAGAATATTTCCACTGACAACAATTGCAAAGTGCTGATTCTGAAAGGAGCGGGGCGTGCATTTTCTGCCGGGGTGGATTTGAAAGCGATGAATGAATCGCTGGTGGGCGGACAATTCACTTCGTACGAAATCATTCAGGAAGGAAATGAGATAGCTAAACTATTAAGAACAATGCCACAGCCGGCCATTGTTCAGGTACACGGACATTGCTATACCGGTGCCACAGAGCTAATGATGTTTTTTGATTTAATAGTTGCAGCAGAAGACGCTAAAATAGGAGATACGCACGCTAAATGGGGTATTATGCCCACCTGGGGAATGACGCAGCGTTTACCTAGGTTGGTGGGTATTAATAAAGCCAAAGAATTATCGTTTACCTCTAAACCCATTTCAGGTAAAGAAGCGGAACGAATCGGTTTGGTGAATCGTGCGGTACCTTTAGAAGACTTGGATAAAACCGTACTGGAATTAGCGAATGATATCTTGCAAAATTCCGCACAAACCATTGCCGCATTGAAACATCTGTATAACGAAGGTATTCATACCACTTTGGAAGAAGGATTGAAAATTGAAACGGATTACAAAGTGCAAATCACCGACAGAACAGAATTTTTAAGAGCTTTTGAGAAGAATAAATAACATTATTCTTGTTTAAAAACCTTTTTGACTATCACAGAGTTTCCTGATTCTACAGATAAAAAGTAAATATCATTTGCGAGATTTTTCATTGAAATTACTCTTTCAATTTGTCCGGATGTTATATTAATAGTTTCTTCAGATAGTACTTGTCCGATTATATTGCTCAACCTGAATGTATAAGTTCCTTTTTCAACTCCCGAAGCTCTTATATTAATTACATTATGAGTAGGATTTGGATAAATATCGAATTGGTTAGCATTCGATTTAATTGTAATACCTGTGATATTACAATTTGCTAAGAAAGTATTGCTTGTAGCGGTACAACCATTTACATCATGCCCGGTAACATAATAATTTCCTGTTGAAGAACATAGATGGAACAAACCACTGCCAATAGAATTTGCATTGCCGCTAAGGTACCATTTTACGGGTGAAGAATAAGGTGCAAATAAGGTATCATTTCTGAGAGTAATAGACAAACCGTTTTGCGGAGTTCTCATGCTAGTTGAAGACGCTGCAGAAGTTGCCGAACAATTATTTGCATTAGTTACTTTCACGGAAAAACTGCCGGAATTTTTAACCGTGATACTTCGTGTAATGGCGCCATTGTTCCATAAATAAGAACTTCCTGCGCTTGCAGTTAGAATAACTGAATCACCCTGACAAAAAGTAGTGCTTCCACTGGCAGAAATAGTTGCAGTTGGAAGCGTATTTACAGTTACAACAGTGGCTGTAGATGTTGCCGATGAACCATTTAAAAATGTAACTTTTACGGTGAAGCTGCCTGAATTTTTTACAGTGATACTTCGTGTGGTGGCACCAGTATTCCATAAATAGGAACTGCCTGAGTTGGCTGTTAATATAACGGAATCTCCCTGACAAAATGTAGTTGAACCGCCTGGAGTTATAGTAGCTGTAGCTGCTGTTACTATGTCAAAATTTTGGGTACAGGTCATACCATTATAGGTAGCCTGAAATTTATAAGTACCGGCTGTCGTTGGTAATAATTTTGACCATCCCCAGTAACTTGCTTTGTAAAAAGTGGTGGGTGTGTATGTCCAGTTGTTAAAGGTAGTTCCGTTTGGATTTAATATTTTTAAATCAACAGTAGAACCAACCGTTGCATCTCTCAGGAAAATATAAAACTTTGCATATCCTGCCGGTAATCCTGCTCCCTGAAATGGAATGGAAAAAGAAGTACTTTCATTCGGTATTTCAGTGGCAGGGCATGCAGACATTACTAAATCTGTCGTATTAGTGGATACTTTCAATACAGCCGGATCTACAGCCGGTTTTTGTGCAACCCACCAGCTGTTCGCATTTAATGTATTACAAGTTCCTGAATAAGGATCCTGACGGGTAGCATTGGTACTTCCGGACCAGACTTCAAAATGTAGATGAGGGCCTGATGAACTTCCCGAACTTCCAACAACGCCCAGATATTCTCCTGTAACTACGGTTTGCCCTACCGACTTAGCAGTTACTGAATTCTTTTTCATGTGCCAGTACAATGCCTCTGATCCATCAGCGTGTTGGATAATTATATAGTTGGCTGTTAAATTATTGGAAGAACAATTCCTGTCAAAATTTCCATCTGATTTGGCGATAATAGTACCTGCAGCGGCTGCCACTACTTCCACCTGATTGTTATCCATTTTATAAAATCCGTAAGGAAATACAGCGATATCAGTTCCTTTATGACCATCATAGGTATTGCTTCCACAATTAAAATCCTTAATCGAAGTTGCAGCCGTGTTCTGATCTAAAAAGGCACCAATGAAATGAAATCCGCAATCCGTAAAACCAGCAGCTGCTTTCAGTGGCCAGCTGAATAATGTCGTCATAATACGGTTTTGTTGTCCGTCGTTCAGATGTAATAACAAATTATTTTCAGCTATCTCTGCATCCAGTAACTGATATTCCTGTGCTGAAATACAGGGATGTGCCGCATCATTTTTTTCATAAATATATTCCCCGCCGCTTGGAATTGAAGCATCATAATTATTTTGTGCATTTAGATAAATACAGCAAAAAAGCAACAGCAACAATAATAAATTTGCAGAGACTTTATTCATGAAATTGTTTACGTTTCTTAATAAAGTTAGATAATTACTTTAATATTGGCTTGTTAATTTTAATGTAATGTAAGAAAATATAGAAATCGAGTATATTGTATTCAAAATTTAATGCATGCAAATCTGGAAAGTTAATAATATTACGGTGGAAGCTTTGAATCAGCAAAGCAAAGGAACATTGGTAGAGCATCTGGGTATTGAAATGACAGAGTTGGGCGATGATTTTGTGAAAGCGAAAATGCCGGTGGATAACCGAACACGGCAACCTTTGGGTTTACTGCATGGCGGCGCGCATGTGGTGCTCGCAGAATCACTGGGCAGTATGGCAGCGAATTTATGTTTAGACATTAGCAAAGAATATGCACTGGGGCTGGACATTAATTCCAATCACATCAAATCTGTGCGGGACGGTTTTGTAACAGGTGTTGCTAAACCCATTCATATCGGAGGAAAAACACAAATCTGGGAGATTAAGATTTATGACGAAAAAGAAAACCTTTTGAATATTTCAAGATTGACGATGATAGTGTTGAGTTATAAAGTATAGAATAATCAAATTTATTTCTTAATCACCTCCTTAATTGCATTACCAATACAACCACTTGGCATTTGCATGTGCAGTAAACCGGACAAAGTAGGAGCGATGTCGGTCATGTAAACTTTCTCAAATGTTTTTCCTTTGGCAATACCATTGCCATAAAACAATAATGGTATATGGGCATCGTACGGACTCCAGATACCGTGCGTGGTGCCTTTGCCGCTGTATTCATCGTCTATATATCCGGGTTTTAAAACAACCAGCACGTCTCCGCAGCGACTTGGATAATATCCGTTGATAAATTGTTCTTTCAGGTCTTTGGGCAACATGGCTTCCTGCAAATCTGCATATTCAAAAACCTTGTCTACACCGGCTACTTTTTTCAGGAAAGAAATACTTGCTTCCAGCACATCTTCATAGTCTAATTTCTTTTCGTCAATCAGTTTGTGATTCAAATAAAACTGATAATTCCAGCTGCCTAAGCATAAGCTATCCACACCAAATTGTGTTTTCAATTCCTGATTCAAGGCAACATCCACTTTAGAACCGGTTACACCGCCATTCGGTAATTTATGTTTTTCCAAAAAACCAGGAACATGCGCCACGCCATGGTCGGCACTTAAAAAAAGTGTATAGTTATTTTTTCCAACTTGCTTATCTAAGAATGTTAAGAAGGCTTCTATATCTTTGTCTAAGCGCAAATAGGTATCTTCCACTTCAACGGAATTCGGACCAAACGCATGGCCAATATAATCGGTAGAAGAGCAGGATACCGCTAAAAAATCGGTAATAGAATCTTTACCCAATTGTTCGTTGATTAAAGCGTTTTTTGCAAAATCAATTGTCAGAGAATTTCCATACGGTGTAGAACGAATCATGCCGTAATTTTTCTTCTCGGCAAATCGTTTTAAATCATACGGAAATCCTTTCTGGTCTTCGCCCAATGGGGCACTTTCGTAGTTATTTATATCCGTATCGCTTTGTGTATACGTTGCTATAGGATACATAGTGTTCCAGTTTTTTCCGTAATAATTTGTCACGGCACCTGATTCATTAAAATCTTGTACCCATTTTGGCAATTCATTCATATAATAAGTAGAAGATATAAATTTGCCTGTTTTGTTATCATACCAATAAGCAGCGTCTGCACTGTGACCTGCCGGCAAAATGGCTCCTCTGTCTTTTATGGAAATGCCAATCACTTTGCTCTTGAAATTAGTAGCTAGTTTCAACTCATCGCAAATAGTGGTGGTCAGCATATTCTTCGGACTCATTTTTCCGTTGTCATTGCTGCTTCCAACAGTGCTAACACTGTTGTCTTCACTGCAATACATTTCTCTCTTCTCATGATAATCATACCAGCCGTTTCCAACAATTCCATGAATGGCTGGCACACTGCCGGTGTAGATACAAGTGTGTCCGGCAGCAGTCACCGTAGGGCAGTAGGGAATAAACGTATTTTCACAATTAAAGCCATCATTCATCAACCGCTTAAAACCACCTGAAGAATATCTGTCGTAATACCTGTATAAAAAATCCCAGCGCATCTGGTCAATCACGAGGCCGACCACTAGTTTTGGACGTGCGTTTTGTGCAACAGGTTTTGTGGTTTGCGCAAATGAAAGACTAGAGTAGGCTATAAACGAGATCAGAATAAGCAGTTTCTTCATGACGATGAATTTGTATGCAAGTTAGGGAAAAGATGTAAATGAATGGGTGAAGATTTGGTGTAATAAATCCCACAGTTAATTAATTCTTATTCTGTTAAAGATTCATTTGTTTTTTATTTTTTATCTTCGTTGTATGGCAGGCAATTCATTCGGAGAAATTTTTCGCATCAGCACCTTTGGTGAAAGTCACGGCGTGGCATTAGGTGTTATCATTGACGGTTGTCCGGCAGGATTAAAAATTGATACGGCTTTTATTCAGGCAGAATTGGACCGCAGAAAACCCGGGCAATCCAACATCGTCACACAGCGCAAAGAAGCGGATGAATTTGAAATTTTGTCAGGTATTTTTGAAGGCGTTACACAAGGCACGCCGATTGGCATTATTATCCGTAATGAAGACCAGAAATCAAAAGACTACGAACATATCAAAGATAGATTCCGTCCCTCGCATGCTGATTTTACCTACGATGTAAAATACGGTTCCCGCGACTATCGTGGCGGTGGCAGAAGTTCGGCCAGAGAAACCGCTGCACGTGTAGCTGCTGCAGCTATTGCTAAACAACTACTGGCTCATTTCGGCATTAAAGTGCAGGCCTATGTTTCCAAAGTAGGAAAGATTGAAATCGGAAAAGAATACACCGAACTGGATTTATCCAAAACGGAAGCCAATATCGTACGTTGTCCGGATGCGGAAACAGCGGATAAAATGATTGAGCTGATTAAAGAAGTGAAAAAGGATGGTGATACCATCGGCGGCTTGGTAAGCTGTGTGATTACAGGCGTTCCGGCAGGATTGGGCGAACCCGTATTCGATAAGCTGCACGCAGATTTAGGGAGAGCGATGCTGAGCATCAATGCGGCCAAAGGCTTTGAATACGGCAGCGGTTTTGCAGGAACGGAATTGCGCGGCAGTGAGCAGAATGATGCCTTTTACAATGACCATGGAGTTATAAAAACGAAAACAAATCATTCCGGCGGTGTGCAGGGCGGTATCAGCAACGGAATGGATATTTATTTTAATGTTGCTTTTAAATCCGTGGCCACGATTATGCAGGCGCAAGATTCGGTGGATAAGGATGGAAATGAAGTGGCTGTCACCGGCCGCGGGCGACATGACCCTTGCGTATTGCCACGTGCCGTTCCAATAGTGGAAGCCATGGCAGCCTTAGTGATTGCCGATCATTTATTGCGAAACAGAAGCAGTAGGTTGTAATTACTTCTTCTTTTTCTTTACACAGCATTTCTTTTTGGGTTTCTTTGGTGTTTTAGTTTTTACAGGTGTTGTTTCTGTTGTTGATACAGTTTCTGAAGCAGATTTCGTAGTATTGCTTACAATTGTTTTTACCGCTTTCCCATTTCGTATACACGCTTCATTTTTCCATGCCCCAACGGCGTTTGGCGAACCAATTTTAGAAGTGTAATTTTTATTGATTAATGATGATTCCGTAATGTTGCCGGACTGCAAACTTCCTTTAATGTTGTTGGCAATTTCCGAATGATTGCCTCCTTCGATATTGTACAATCCTTTCAGTAAACCTGAGCCTGTTATTTCATTGGCAATAAAATGCATGTTGTCACCGCTGTTCCCATTCATTACAATGCCATAGCTTTCAATTCTGTTTCTGAAAAAAGTATTGTCTGGGCCGTTGATGCCATGTGAATTGTCAATCACCAGGTTTTGAAAGATGTTGCCTTCAAACAGATTGGCATACGGATAGTTTCCATGCAAGACCACATCGCCTGCAGAGGCTGCGGGGAACCAGCCTTCCGTCCAGTAAGGATCATAAGAATAATTGTAGGCTATCACGTTTCCATTCGCGGCAGCCTGCAACAAAAAAGAATGACGAAGATGTTTGGCAATATTGTCAAAAATGAAATTGTCGCTTGCGCCGAATTGCAAAACTACACCATAACCCTTTCCTCCGCTGCCGTACTCAAAAGCGTCATGCAGATAGTTGCCGGAAATGGTGGTGTTTGCTGAGCTTTGCAAAGTGATGTGCGCGTAATTACAGTTTTCCAGTTCTACACCTTTTACCCAACAGTTGACGGCGTAGTTGAAAAAGATATTGGAGGTTTGTCCGGAACTGGCGTCATTGCGTTTTATTTTCAAGGATTCGATACCCACCTGCTGAACGGGATTTATTTTTTGTATTACAGGATTGTTGGATGCAGGAAAATCTAAATGTAAGGAGTTGGAGAAAGAAATTTCATTTCCTTTTATCTTGCTGATTTTCACTATCTGAAAAAATGAACTGTAGGCCCAGCTGGATGCTAATAAACTATTTGCGGTCTGTTTCACCAAAACATAATCACCAGCTGCAAAGCCGGCAGTATTGCTCACTTTCACCGTGCTGCTGCCTTTCGTAGTGCCCGACAAGACGGGAGAGGAGACGTTGCTTACATTTCCCTGTATGGAAAATATGTCACCGCTTCCGTTCAGGTTGAAATTTAAGATCGTTTTATCACTTCCTTGTCCTTTAATCAGGATATTGGATGGTATGGAGATGGATTTCTTAAATACATAGTTTCCCGCAGGAATCTCAATTACACCTGAACTCCCATTTAAAGATTTGATTGCGTTTTGTAAGGCTGTTGAGTTATCTGTAGCATTGTCCGCTTTGCAGCCAAAATCCATAAGGTTCAGCTGCTTGCCGTTTATGTAAGCGCCGGACTCGCTACCGATGTGATTCCAGTCTGTATTTTTATAGTTATCGGCAGATTTACCATGATACATGACAAGGGCTAGACAAAGAGATAAAAGCAGATGAATGCGCATATATGGTTGTTTCTGGAAGTCAGTCAAATTGCGTTCCAAATTTAGATATATACTCCCAAACATACCTTAAAATGATTATTTTTTGGTTTGAGGTGACATTGTTTTTGCTTTTTTATTAAAAAAATGTGATTCAACTATTGACAAATAAAACAGGATTGTGTAATATTGTATCACAAACCCTTTAAAAACCCTTAATAATTAAAGAAACTAATTTTATGACCCTATTTCAAACTCGTAATTCCAACCTATTTATAGCGTCATCCCTGTAGTTTCCTTTTTATCAAGTGTTGCAAAGCGTTTTAACATTTAAAACCTTTTGTCATGAAACACCTAAACAAAATCCTCTTCGTAGCTATGCTGGTAGCTTTTTCCGGCAAAATCAAGGCACAAAGCGATTTGCTCGCAGACAATGCACCTTATGTTCCGGCTAATATCGCGTCATTGTACAAATCTGATGATAAGATAACCATCAGCGAATTGATGGCCAGCCAACATAACAATACTCAGGTAAGCGTAAAATGTGCTGTTCCTTTAACCGTACAGGTGAAAGTGTTTAACATGGACGGAAATATGGCTAAACAGGAATCACATACGTTGAACAAAGGCGTGAATGAGTTAAATATCAATATGGATGATCTGGCTGCTGGAACTTATATGGTTCAGTTCTACTCCAAAGAGGGAAGTGCTGTTCGCAGATTAGTAAAGGCAGACTAAATGAGATATACGAGTTTTAATTCGGAGTGAATTAAAATTGATTACCTCGACAGTTTTCGAAAACGTACGTAACAATGATTACGTACGTTTTTTTATTTCATGAAACGTGAATTATCTTCTTAATGCATACCAGATACCGTTGTTTCCGGAAGCGGAAAGTGCTCCTGAAATGCTGTCCGGTGTGATGGCCGTTCCTGTGTAAACATCACCGTTGTCAAATGAGATGGTAACGGTGTTGCTTTTTGATTTCCAGGTGCCGGAAACGCTGTCTGCACTTCTGTAATTGTCTACATCCCTGTTGGCCTTGAAATAAAGTTGGGATACGGCGAAAAAGGTAAAACTGCTGTTGTTTTTAAAATGCAGTTCCCAATTCGTTTCCCCTAAGGCCAGTCCCGTATCGTCAGCACTTTCTTTCTTGCAGGATAAGGCTGCCAGCATCAGGAGAGGTATAATCAACTTTTTCATGTAGTAAATTTAGTGAATTTATAGATTATTCAGCAATTCATTATCTTCCCCCATTAAGGGCGCACCCCAGCTTGGTTTTGCAGGCGTTTCAGAAAATTTAAAAGGTTGATTGATGCCTTTTACTTTTCCGTAATCCGCATGTTCCACTTCAAAAAACATATCCCGCTCATTCAGGTGGATGTCTTTTTCCACTTCATCCAGTTCCAGAATTGGCGTCAGGCAAACATCCAGCGGTGCGGCCATTGCTACCCATTCATCCCGTGTTTTGGTGCTGAAGATATCCTGTAAATCCTTTTTCAGTTTTTCCACTTCTTCAGGAATCGGCATCATCCGAGGCATCCAATCAGGTTTACCTAGCATTACACATACGCCTTGCCAAAATTTAGGTTCCAGCGAACCCAATGCAATCCATTTGTCATCCTTACATTTATACAGATGATAGTTGGCCATGCCGCCGCTAAGCATCGGTTCTTCCCGTCTATGCTTCACACCGGTATTCAGGAATTCACCAAACTGCATGGATAATAATGGCATGACGCAATCCGTCATGGCCACATCTACAAATTGCCCCTTGCCGCTACGTTCGCGTGCCCATAAAGCCGCCAGGCATGCCACCACAGCAGGATAACTGCCGCCAGCTACATCTGCAATCTGACAGGCCGGAATAATAGGTTTTTCTTTATCTCCCGTCAAGCCTAAGATACCGGAATATCCCAGATAATTCATGTCGTGTCCGGCTTTGTCTTTATATGCACCGGTATATCCATAGCCTGTAACGGCCACGTAGATGATTTTTTCATTGTGCTGTTTAGCAGCGGCATAATCAATGCCCATTTTTTGCAATACACCCGGACGAAAGGAATCCACCACGATATCAGCTGTTTTTACAAGCTCAAAGAATTTCCGCTTCCCGTCTTCTGACTTCAAATCCAACGTAACAGAAAGTTTGCTTCTGTTGATGCTGATATAATTCAGCGATTGTGAACCTTTCATAGGAGGAAAGAAGCGATTGTAGTCCGGTGCTTTCGGGTCTTCAATCTTGATGACTTCAGCGCCGAGATCCGCCAGCATCTGTGTGGCCAATGGCCCCGGTAATAATCTGCTCAGATCTAGTATGCGTATGCCCATTAAAGGGCCTTGTTGAGGTTTTCTTGACATGGTTTCGTCTTTATTTCTTTCTGTCAGCAAAACTGAATACTTTTTTCAATAATTCAGTGGTACGGGCCAGCGGATTTGCTCTGATGTTATTTTCTTCTTTCTCCACCATTTTAAAAACACCATCCAGCGCTTTTTCTGTAACAAAACCCGTGAGGTCAGTATTTACCGGTTTTACCAGGGGGATTTTGTTGTAAATGGTGGTTGCATCAGTCCAGTATTTCGTGGCATTCACCTGTCCTAAAGACTGGTCAACTATCGGTCTGAATTTCTCTGTAAGGATGGGGGTGGTGGTTCTTTTCAGGTAGGCTGTTCCGGCGCCATTACCGCCTGTGATGATTTGAATGGCATCCGTTACGGTCATTTGCTTGATGGCTTGCACAAATACGTCGATGGCCACTCCGGAAGCTTTTTCTGCCGCCCGGTTCAGAGAAGTGGTAACATTGTCCACCTGTTTCTGCATGCCGAGTTTCAGCATGACGTCTTTTACCTGTGTAGCCTGCTCAGGCCATGGAATGCGGACCAGATCGTTTCCCAGAAACCCATCCGTTTGCGACAGGATTCCCATTCCCTTGGTGATACCGATGCTCAACGCATCTTTCAAACCTTGCCCTGCTTCCTGTTCACTAGGATCACCATAGGTCGTTCCTAAAACCGCTCCTACCGTTTCCTGAATCTGTTGCGCCGTACATCCGAACAATAAGGCGGACACTAAAAAAATACCCAATAACTTTTTCATAGAATACATTTAAAACTTTATGTGAAATATTTTGTCAAGATAATAATTAAATTGCAAAATAAATACCAAATATGAAGTGCACCATTTTAAGCATAGGAGATGAATTATTGATTGGACAGACCTTGAATACCAATGCGTACTGGATGTCTCAAAAAATGAATGAAATAGGTATTGATGTTATTCATCATGTTTCCCTGAGTGATGAAAAATCGGATATAATCAATTGTTTAAACGATGCGCTGGCAGCATCTCAGGTCATCTTGATTACCGGAGGTCTCGGGCCAACTTCGGATGATATCACCAAGGAAGTATTGTGCGAATATTTTGGCGGTAAACTGGTATTCAATGAGGAGGCCTTTCGGAATATTGAGCGCATTTTCGCTTCGAGAAAAAGATTGATCAATGAGGCCTCCAGAAGGGTGGCATACTTGCCGGATGTCTGTAAGGTAATACCCAACAGTAACGGAACCGCAGCTGGTATGATTTTTACCAAAGATGGTAAAACCGTCGTTTCAATGCCCGGCGTTCCTTATGAAATGAAAGGAATGATAATAGAAGGTGTTGTCCCTTATCTGAAAGAACAGTATCAGCTTCCATTTATCCTGCATAGCAACATTCTTACGGCAGGTGTTGGTGAAACGCAGCTGGCAGATTCTTTGGTTGATTTTGAACAACATAAGGATCCGAGGATAAAGCTTGCCTATCTCCCAAATGTTGGTAAGGTACGGCTCCGTTTGACGATCAAAGGAGATGACAAGGACGAATTGCAAGCCATTCTGGACGAAGCGCGGAGGGAAGTGGTGGCCAACATTGGAGAGCATATTTATGGTTATGAGGAGGAATTGCTGGAGCAAACCGTAGGGAATATGTTACTGGAACAAAACCTGAGCATCGGAACGGCTGAAAGTTGCACCGGCGGTTACCTGGCGCATCTCATTACATCCGTTGCGGGAAGTTCAGCCTATTTTAAAGGCAGTATCATATCCTATGCCAATGAAGTGAAACAGGAGCTTTTAGGCGTAAAACCTGAAACCTTGCAACAGTTCGGAGCTGTAAGCGAGCAGACCGTTTCCGAGATGCTGGACGGCGCCCTGACTCAGCTCAGGACAGATATTGCCATTGCCATTTCCGGAGTGGCAGGCCCTGCTGGTGCTACACCGGAAAAACCGGTTGGTACCGTGTTTATAGGAATAGGCACCAAGGATAAAAAGGTGATTAAGATGATGTCCTTTACCGTTCATCGAGACAGGAATATTCAACTTTCCGCCGTATTGGCACTGGTGATGCTCAGAAAATTTTTATTGAATCAATTAAAATAGTAATTTCACACGAACTTAAACAGAAAGGATGGCAGAATTTAAATTGCTGATGCCTAAGATGGGCGAAAGTGTAATCGAGGCGACAATATTGACCTGGCATAAGAATGTCGGAGATAAGGTGAATGAACATGATGTGGTGTTGGAAGTGGCAACGGATAAGGTGGATTCGGAAGTACCCAGCCCGGTAAGCGGCGTTATCAAACAGCTATTGCACGAGGCGAATGTGGCTGTCGGCGTCGGCGAACCTTTAGCCATTATTGAAGTAGAGGGTGATGCTCCGGCACAATATATTCCGGAGAAGAGAAATGAAGAGGAAAAGACCGTACCTCAAGCAGCGGTTGAGGATAAGATTACAGTTTCAGATGAAGCGAAGGAATCAAAAGCTACAGCTGCTGTACAGGAAGAAAAGGTACAACAGGTGCAACAAACCATACAAGTTGCAAAAGAACAGACTCAGCCAATCTATACACCTTCTTCCGGCACTAACAAATATTATTCTCCTTTGGTACTGAACATAGCGCAGGTGGAAAATATTTCCATGCAGGAACTTGAAGCCATACAGGGAACCGGGGCGGATAATCGCGTTACCAAAGAAGATATTCTGGCATATCTGGAGGCCAAGAAAAGCGGATTGCTGAAGCCGCAAGCTCCAGCCGTAACGTCGCCGGCGAAAGAATCCGTGCAGGAAAAAAAATCGGAAGAAAAACCTGTCATCAATGATGTTCAGAAATCCGACAGCAACGTAGAGATTATAGAAATGGACAGAATGCGAAAACTGATTTCGCAACACATGACCAATTCCCGAAAAACAGCAGCGCATGTTTCCTCCTTTGTGGAATGTGATGTAACCAATATTGTTCGCTGGAGAGAAAAGAATAAGAATGCTTTCCAGAAAAGGGAAGGATTCGGCTTGTCCTTTATGCCTGTATTTGTCGAAGCCATCACCAAAGCCATCAAGGATTTTCCAATGATCAACGTGAGTGTTGACGGCGACAGGATCCTTAAAAAGAAAGATATCAATGTGGGAATTGCAACGGCATTGCCAAACGGAAACCTGATTGTGCCGGTAGTGAAAAATGCCGACCAGAAAAGCCTTCTGGGGATTGCAAAGGCAATGAATGCCATTGTGGTGAAAGCCCGTACCAATTCACTACAGCCGGATGATGTAATGGATGGAACCTATACAATCTCCAATATCGGAACATTTGGCAATATCATAGGAACACCCATCATCAATCAACCTCAGGTTGCCATTATGGCGATTGGCTCCATCACCAAAAAACCGGTGGTGATAGAAGTAGATGGTCAGGATGTGATTGCCATCCGACACATGATGTACCTTTCTCATACCTATGACCATCGTGTGGTGGACGGTCAATTGGGAGGGATGTTTGTGAAGAAAGTATCCGATTATCTTGAAAGATTTGATATTCATCAGGAAATATAATTTTTATTTTATCGTATATTGTATTTTTAATTTTATAGGTATTTCTCGATTTCCTATTGTTTTGTTTTATGAATCTATAGGTTGTTGTTTTTCTCGTTAAACAATACGTCCCTATATCTTGTTTGTTTATTGTAAATCTTTGATTTTACCATATTTAGGTGTAATTTATATTTATTCTAAATTGAATTTTTAGGCTCTTTGATGAAAAAAAAGTAGCCCTTAAATTTGATTTATGTCAAGAGATATTTTAAATTGTGCATGTTTATGACCACTAATGTAAAATTCAGAACGGATATTGAAGCGGCGCTGAAAACGCTACGCGAAATATTTCAGCATTTTACTGTAATACCGGAGGTACAGATGGATGAATTCATGGGATTGTTTTCTGTCGCCGCCTACCCCAAGAAATCAGTCATTATTCCTCCTGCTACCAAAGACGGAAAGTTATATTTTATCATCAGCGGTCTAGTGCGTATCTATTATGAGGCCGAAGGAAAGGAAATAACATCAGATTTTAAGGAAGAGCATACGTTCTTTACCAACGGATATACGCATTTTACAGGATTGCCGAACATAGATTATCATGTCGCAATTGAAGATACAATTTGTCTCGTGGCGGAAAATGAGAAGATAGAACAGCTAATGGCAAAATATCATGCAATTGAACACCTTGGACGTAAAATCGTCGAGAAATACTATACAACCTACATGAAAGCGAATTACAATAAGCTGTTCCTGTCCGCAGATGAAAGGTATGATGTTTTTGTAAGGGAACGAGCCGCAATTCTAAACAGACTGCCACTACGATATGTTGCTACCTATCTTGGAATAACACCGGAAACACTGAGTAGATTACGGGCAAAACAGCAAACAGCAAAATCATGAAAAAGACCTTTGAAGTGAACATGGATCATTATCGTCAACAGCTGAAGTTGTATTTTATGAAACTATCGGCTGATACCGTGCAAAGCGAATTGGATGAACTCATACAGCAATTCAGTTATGAGGTATTGCCTAAGAAGGAATTGTTGCTGGAAGCCGGACAGTCATCCGATACGGTTTATTTCATTTGCAAAGGGTTGGTGCGGATCTACTACGTAAAAGAGGAAAAAGAAATCACCAATTGGTTCATACAGGAGAATATGATGTTTGCCGCCACATATTCCATTCTGACAGGACAACCGAATTACAGCAGTTATGAAACGCTTGAAGAAACACATGTGTTGAAAATAAAATATGCAGTGCTGGAATCCTTCTACACCAGATATCATTCATTGGAACACATGGGCAGAAAGCTCATTCAGGCATACTATGGTGCCTTTATGAAAAAAACATTTGATGTCCTGTTTCTATCCGCAGAAGAAAGATATCATTTGTTTGTTAAAGATCATGCAGATTTGTTAAACAGGGTGCCATTGAGATATGTGGCATCTTATCTTGGAATTACCCAGGAAACACTCAGCAGGCTTCGTTCAAAACACTGATAACAGCTCAAACCGCTATCATCTCAACTATTTTTCTTTTGTTAAAATCACTCAATTATTTGATTTATATCACGTATATGTACCCAAGACACAAAGGTAATCAATAGTTTATTAGAGGGTGTTTTTTAATGTAAATTTGTAGAATTTACAAATAAATGGGAGTTAAATAGGTGGTGTTATGGTATTGTAGGCTAATTTCACCTATCTAAAAAGGAAAGAAATGAGAATAAGCGAAGCGGATAATGAAGCTAATATTGCCTTAAAAAAGGAGTTTAGAGAAAGGGGTTTTTACGTTCGTGTTGTTGGTTCTGATAAAGAGGAAATAGAGTATTTAATAGTTTCAGCAGTCAAAGGTATGCCAACATTTAGCCATCATGATATAGTTCCATGGTTAGACTTAGGTACAAGAGGTACACCACCTCCCGACTACCAAGCAATATCATCTTGAGTTACAAGAACGACAAGTGGTTTAGGTACACCCAATCCAACAAGTAAGTTAAAAACTTTATCTTGAATATGCCAAGATGTTGTTAAAGTGTCAGTTTCATTGAATTTAACTACAATAGTATAAAAACCACTTGGTAGGTTAAATGTGCCTGAATGTCCGTCAATGGTTTTTATAAATTCATTTTCTTTCAATACCGTGTCTATTTCTTGTAATGTTTTAATATCACTATTTTCTAACTGAATATAGACTAAGAATAACTTTTTGTACATACACACATAATTTATCACAAAATAAGGATAATATCTAAATTTACCCTTGTTATGGTGGTAAAAAGGATATATGACTTGATAGAGGGTGACAGATTCTACTTTGTGGCGGATAAACAGCGTAAAGTATGGATTTTGGATCGGGTTGAGGAAATAAACGTTTCATATGAATGGCAAGCACCACACATTAAAAAGATAGTACACATCAAAGATGATTTGTTTGCAAAGAAAGAAGTAAAGAGAAACCAGGAAGTTGTATATATCCGTAATTCAGGGTAATTTTATGGTATGGGAAAAAAGAAACGTTTAACAGTAGAGGAAATAGGCAAACGAGTTGAGAAGTTCTTAGAGGGGAAAGAATTGAACGATAACGGCAAGGAGTTATTTGAGAGAGCCTTAAAGAATACTTTACCAAAAGAGCCTAAGAAGCGCAACGGCTCAAAATAGCATCAAACATAATATCTTGTTTATCCCGGTACATATACCTAAATACACATTCATCTATATACTTCTGTAAATGTCTTTCAGATACTTTGATATGCGTTCCGGTTATGGTGCGTTTAAGTTGTCCCCAAAATCCCTCAATAGTGTTTACGTGCGTTAACCCTTTTACAAATTGGTTATTGGTATGGTGTACGCTTGTATGTGTGTATTCTTCTTTTAAGACATTGTAAGAGTGGTTTTTATCTGTCATAACGTGTGCGCCTTGTTCTACCTTATCTTTGATTATAGGTATAATGGTTTCGCTTTTAATGTTGGGTACAACCTTTATATAAATTAAACCTTGTCTTTGAGCGAAGCCGAATATAGAAACACTTCTTTTAGCGACATATTTACCTGACTTCTTAAAGTTCTTAACTGTATCTTGTCCATATCCATAAGTAGGCTTATTGCTTTTTTTCATGGTTATAGACGTTTCATCTATCTCAACAATACCTGACAACTTCACACCCTCTTTTTGAGCCATAAGAATTTTAATTTGGTGTGCCATACGTAATGCGGTTTTATAGCATATACCAAACATTCTTTCCAATTCTTTCGCTGCAACTCCGTTTCGTGTAGTGGTTTGTAGGAATATAACGTAAAACCATGTTGTTAGCGGTGTGGTTGTTTTTTCAAATATCGTTCCCTTAGTTGGATATACTTGAAAGCCACAGCAAGGGCATTGATAAGAACGTCTGTTCTTTACTTTATTAAAAGGTTTGGTATTATCACATTTAGGGCATATAAGGTTATCAAATCTAAGATGATATAACTTATCTAAACAAGCATCATCATTCGGGTATTGTTTCTGAAAATCTGTTAATGTGTACTTCTTCATAATCTGATATATTAAAATGGCAATTCATTATTAAACTTGTCTTTCTCTATCACTTCATCCAGTTTCAAGCGTATATAGTCCGACAACTTACGTCTATCCTTTTCTGCGAGTTTCTGTAAATATGCTTTCATGTCTTCAGTTACTCTTAATTTGATTTCCTGCGTTAAATGTTCCATAAATTGGTATAATATACAAATATAGTAAAAGTTCCCCAATGTGCACCATTGTGTACCAAATATTTTAAAATTAATTTTGGTTATGGCAAATGAGATTAAAACACGGGTGGATACAATAGGCGAACAATTTGATTCTATTGTACAATCATTATATAAATTCATAGATGAGCATAAAGAATATGCAACAGTAATCTGTGGAACAAAAGACGGAGAAAATAAGATACCGTCAGGTAGTAATATAGATTTGTTTGTAGTTATTGACTTTGGCAAACTATAAATCCGTAGCTAATAGTGCATTTTCTCTGGGTGTTTTATACACCTTTACAGCCCTCCAACTTGATACCATATCAGGAGTTAGTTTTACTTTATAGTGTTCATTTGGATTATTTATTCTCCAAAGCCTATATTCTTTAGTAATAATGTCATAAATATCCTTCTCCTTAGGTAAAGTAATTACATCCTCAATAACGTGTGTATTTTCTACAGTACCAATTAAATGTAGGTTTTCTTCAACCTTTCTGCTTGCTTCACTAAATGTCATATTCTAACTGATTGAAACACAATATACAAATTACCATTACATTTATAGTAAATTATTTGTGTTTTGAATACACATACTTGATTTATATCAAATAGTTGACTACATTTCGTCGCATTCGAATATAATATGCCCAAGATTAAATTTGATATCGAAAAATGCAGAAAGATTCTTATCGATTATTTCAGGACTATTTCGTTTGCAGGAGAGGAGGAGTTAAATGAAATGGTGGCCTTATTCCATCTGGATGTTTATCCTAAGAGAGCCATCATCATTCATCCAAATTCACCGACAAAGAGATTGTATTTTGTCATAAATGGATTGGTTCGCAGTTATTACACCATTGAAGGTAAAGAAATCACTTCCAATTTCATTGAAGAAAACAGATTGTTTGCCAGTACATATAGTATCATTACCGGCATTCCGAATATTGACTGTTTTGAGGCATTGGAAAATACGGTTTGCCTTTCTGCAGATTTCAAGGAACTGGAACATTTATTCAGCAAGTACCATCTTCTGGAGAGATTGGCCAGAAAGATGGTCGAAATGTACTACTCACAGTTTCTCATCGAAAATTACAACAAGCTGTTCCTTACGTCAGAAGAACGTTTTGAAATCTGTATGGCGGAAAGGGCTTCTTTGGTTAACAGAGTGTCATTAAAACATATTGCTTCATATCTGAGCATTGCTCCGGAAACATTGAGTAGATTAAGAGCCAAACGATAATGTCATGAGGACGGCAAAAAAAAATATCGAACAATATCGTGAACGCCTGAAAAATTATTTTCTTCAGGTGGACCCTTCCGCAAATCCGGAACAACTCAGCGAACTGGTCAGTTGTTTCACCCTAGATAAATTTGAAAAGAAAGAAATCATACTGGCTGCTGGTGAATCATCGGATCTGGTATGTTTTGTGCTGGAAGGCATGGTGCGTGTATATTACATCAAGGAAGATAAAGAAATCACCAACTGGTTCATCTCTGAAAACATGCTGTTTGCCGCTACCTATTCCATCTATACCGGTAAAAAGAACTACACCACTTATGAGGCCTTGGAAGATACGCTGGTCTTGAAAATAAACTATTCAACGCTGGAAAAGTTCTATGATAAATATCATTCCATGGAGCATTTGGGCAGGGTGATGATACAGGCTTACTATGCAGCCTTTATCAAAAAAACGTATGATGTATTGTCTCTCTCCGCCGATGACCGTTACCAGCTTTTTGTGAAAGAAAACAGTGGACTGCTGAACAGGATCTCCTTAAAATACATAGCTTCCTATCTCGGCATCACTCAGGAAACCCTGAGCCGCCTGAGGGCAAAACAATAATATTGAATGTGCGTATGAAAAGACATATACCGGGAATTGAAGAAAGACAACAGCAACTGAGACAGTATTTATTGCAACTGGCACCAGATACAAATAAGGAAGATATTGATCAGCTGGTGGCACGTTTCGAAATGGCGACATATGCCAAAAACCAATTGATACTGAAAGCCGGAGAATTCTCGGATGACTTCAGCTTCATCTGCAAAGGATTGGTGAGGATTTATTATGTGAAAGAAGGAAAAGAAATCACCAATTGGTTTATGAAGGAAGATATGATATTGGTACCGGGATATACCGTTATGACCGGCCATACC
Organism: Chitinophagales bacterium; assembly: GCA_046329775.1. Lineage (GTDB taxonomy): Bacteria > Bacteroidota > Bacteroidia > Chitinophagales > JADIYW01 > JADJSS01. The sequence goes on along the minus strand of JAXLTX010000002.1, from coordinate 444,924 downwards.
AATATCATGAACTTTATCGCGCTGGAAGATACCTACGTGCTCAAGATAAAATATTCAGAGCTGGAATCTTTTTATTTCAGGTATCATTCACTCGCCAATATGGGAAGAAAACAGGTGGAGAAGTATTTCGGCGCATTTATGAACCGAACCTTCAATACTCTTTATATATCTGCAGATGAGCGATATGCATATTTTATAAAAGAACACGGAGATCTTCTGAACAGGGTACCCTTACGCTACATTGCCGCATATCTCGGTATCACACAGGAAACCCTCAGCAGGCTGAGGGGGAAATCTATCCTCTGCTCCTGATTTATTCTTGCACCTGACGTTTCATCTCACTTTTTTTGTTGCGTATAAATGCGAAATGGAGTGCCATTCCGCTGATGATGATACCCATCGCAAAAAGCATATATACCCAATCGGCTGTCAAAAAGATAAACAGCCACACGATAATGCCGGTAATGGCAGGCAGCGGATACAACGGCATGCGCCACGGTAGTTTCGTTTCTTTTTTTTGCTGATGCAGTAACAGAATACCTATGCTCTGGCTGACAAACTGTATCAGAATGCGCATGATGATGATGGCAGAGATGATTTCTTTCATCTTGAATAATAATGAAAAGAAAAATGCCACCGCACCCAGTATCAGCAGTGACAGATGCGGAAAATGTTTGGTCGGATGCAGTTTTGAAAATATCCTGAAATAGTTACCATCAGCCGCCGCCGCATATGGCACGCGCGAATACCCCAGCATCACGGCAAACAGGGAAGAGATGGCAATGAATAAGATGAGGGCGGTGGCTATTTTGGCTGCCGTAAGACCGTATATCTTTTCAAAAAAAGTACTGACGATGAATTCGGAATCCTTGGCATCCTGCCAGGGGATAACGCCCAGTACGGCAATCTGCATCAAAAGGTACAAGATGCTGATGCCTGCGATGGATATGAAAATGCTGCGCGGTATGTTTTTCTCCGGATGCTTTATCTCTCCACCCAGATGACAGACATTATAATACCCCAGAAAGGAATAGATGGTTTTGGTGCCGGCATTGCCAAGTCCGATAAAGAACAAAGGCGTCAGCTTAAAGGCATCTGCTGGATACGTAAATGCCAGCTTTGCATCAAAATGTGTGAGCCCGCTGATGATAAGCCATAAAATAGTGCCGCAAACGATGATGCCCATAAAAACGGATATCTTGCCGATGTCGTTGATTTTTCGGTAAAGTAAAAACAGCAGCACCAATACCAGTCCGCCGGATACACACTTCTGCTGCCAGATTTCCAGCGGCACCAGGTATTGCAGGTATGCGGCAAAACCGATGGCACCGGAAGCGATTACGAGCGGCGCCTGTATGGTGGTTTGCCAGATATACAGAAAGGAAAACAATCCGCCATACTTCTTGCCATAGAGGTTTTGAAGAAACACATAACTGCCGCCTGCCTGCGGCCATTTGGCGCCAAGTTCAGCCCATACGCAGCCATCACAAAATGACAGCAGCGCACCCAGCATCCAGGCAAGAATACATTGCGGTCCGTTCATTGCACCGATGATGAATGGAATGGTGATAAACGGTCCGATGCCTACCATGTCTATCATATTGACGGCAACGGCCTGCCGTAGGCTTAGTCCGCGGATAAGTTTATTCATCAATAGGTTTTTGGCTGGTACGGAATGATCTTTAATTGTTCAAAAAATCGTTTGCATTTCTCTTTACCCTCTTCACCGTTCAGGCTGAAATACCAGAATTGTTCCAGATCTCCCTGATTCATGGCAAGCTGCATGGTGCCCTGCGATTTGTGTTCTGCAATTTCCCAGTTCACGATTATCTTATAGCTCAGGGCATTCTTGAACCCGAATTTCACGCTTTTATCAAAATAATACATCGGTCCGCTGTCATCCACTTTGGATTCAGCATAATTTTTCAACTGTGTGAAGGAGTATTTCAGGGTGTCATTTTTTGTCGCGCCCGTTACGCCCAATATGATTGGACGCTGTGTTTGGGGTAGGCTTTGCACGGTCCGCAAGGCCAGCAAGGTTGCCGCTTTGTGATGTGCATGTGTTTCCGGAGTAGGCAGCAGGCAGAATACGAAGTCATACCTGGTCTGGGTCATGATTTCCTTCAGGCGGGTGGAAACCAGCGTTACATTCCAGGTGGTGTCCAGCGGTTCGTGTTCATCTAGTCCGTAGTGAGCATCTTTCTGGTCCAGAAAAAAGATATTGCGCATACCTATGATTTTACCGGCATTCATCAATTCCTGTTTACGGATGCTCGGAAGGTGTTCCCTGCCGGTCTTTTCATCCGTCAGCTCTATGCCGTAATACGCTTCTGAAAGAGTCGAATATTTATATCCACCTTCTCCGTTGGTGATGACGCATTGGTCGGCAATACCGTGCATTTCCTTTGTAACCTTGTAAACGGTAGCGGCAAATCCTGTCTCATCATCAGGATGTGCCGTAACAATAAGGATCTTATAGGCTGTCTGATTTTGTGAAAAGGCCACAAGACATTTTACGGAAAACAGGCACAGCATTAGCAGTCGAATCATTTGTTATATATTTTTTTTACAAAAAAAAGAATTCAAAATTGACAAATATCATTTTTAATTTAGTAAATTTACTAAAACCATAACAAAACAGGATGGCAAAACGTAAACCCCTCATCAATCAAAAATCCCCTAAAGATTTTTTAGCTGAAGTAATCACTTCTCTAGTGGATATTTCTCCGTCAAATTTAAAGAAGTTACTGGATATATGTGAATCGGTAGAGTATGACAGGAATACGCAGATTATCAGGGAAGGGGAGATCAGTGGTTACGTGTATTTTGTACATAAGGGCATCATCAGGGTTTATTATCACAGTACCGGAAAAGAGTTGATAGACTGGTTTGCGGAAGAAGGGACTTTTATAGGGAATCTGTACAGCCATATCATGAAAAAGCCGGGCATGGATATTTATGAAGCCATTGAAGATGTTGTATTGATGAGGGCAAGATATGATGATTTGGAAAGATTGTTTATGGAGAACCACGAGTTGGAGACCGCTGCCCGAAAAATCATCCAACGGTATTATGTGATATACGTAGAAAGGGTGCATCACCTCAAGGGGCTAACGGCCGATGAAAAGTATAGATCTTTTGTAAAGCACTATGGCTCATTTGTAAATCGCATTCCCTTGAAGTATGTGGCGGATTATCTTGGCATCACCTCTGAAACACTGAGCCGAATAAGGTCTAAAGAAAATAAAAAGATTAAAAAAGTGTAAAAACTATCAAATGTCAATTTTCTGAACTTTGTGGCTGAAAAAAAATAATTACATTTGCCGCAACATAGAAATGACCAGACAACCCGAAACTTTACAGGAAAAACAAGCTAAAGAATTGCTGCGTAAAATAGTGATGACCACCGTTAACGTAGACTCTGAGCAATTGGATCCGCTGATAAAATTGGCGGAGCTGGTGAAATACAGGAAAAATCATGTCATCATCGAGGAACGCAAGGTAGCCGATTATTTTTACTTTGTCTACAAGGGGATAGTTCGGGTGTATTTTTACAAAAATGATAAACTCGTCATAGAACGTTTTGAAAAAGAAGGCGGATTGTTCGGTGGCAACTTTACACATATTTCTAACAAACCTGGCAGGCATGTTTATGAATCGGTGGAAGACGTCGTCCTGCTCCGCATAAAATACAGCGAACTGGATGAATTATGCCGTCAGTCGCACGCCATTGAAAGGGTTTACAGAATCATGATGGAAGCATTCCACAGCAGTTATGTAGAACGATTGTTCACCTTTAAATCGCTGACTTCAGAAGAACGATACACTGAATTCATCGAACAATACGGTGATATCGCCAACCGTGTTTCCCTCAAGGATATTGCCAATTATCTGGGCATGACTCCCGAGACACTCAGCCGCATCAGGGCAAAATAATTCCGAAAAACCACTGTTCAATCCGAGAGATCCAAACAGACACCTTATTTTTTGGTCTGCTCATCCTTCACTTTCTTCCAGATCATCATCTGATTGGAGAAAATCTTGGCAAATCCTTTTACATCGTCGCCCGTCCAGGCATTGTTCATTTCGCCGTAGCTGCCGAATTTGCTGCTCATCAGGTCATAAGGAGATTCGATGCCCGTCAGTTCGAAACGATACGGTTTTAGCTGAACAAACACCTTGCCTGATACATTTTCCTGTGTATTGGATAAGAAGGCCTCCAAATCGCGCATCAGGGGCTCATAAAACAACCCTTCGTGCAGGTTGCTGCCATACACATTGCTCAGCTGGTCTTTCCAGAACAATTGCTGTTTGGTCAGCGTATGTTTTTCCAGCAGGTGATGCGCCTTGATGATGATGAGTGGTGCCGCCGCTTCAAAACCCACCCGGCCTTTGATACCGATAATGGTGTCGCCCACATGGATGTCTCTGCCGATGGCATAGGCAGCGGCCACTTGGTTCAGCGCAATGATGGCCTCTGTCGGATGCGCATATTGTTGACCATTCAAGCCCGTCAGCTCACCACGCTCGAACTCCAGCACCACTTCGCTTTCTTCGTTTTGGCTCAGTTGTGTCGGATAGGCTGACTCCGGCAATGTATAGCGTGATGTCAATGTTTCCTTACCGCCCACGCTGGTGCCCCAGATGCCCTGGTTGATGGAGTAGGCCGCTTTCTTCGCATCTATTTCCACGCCATGTTTTTTCAGGTATTCGATTTCCTCCTCACGGGATAGTCTGTTGTCGCGGATGGGAGTGATGATACCAGCCTCCGGCATCACAATGTTGAACACCATATCGAAACGCACCTGATCGTTGCCGGCGCCGGTGCTGCCGTGTGCAATGTAGCCCGCACCGATTTCTTTGGCATATTCCGCCACGGCAATCGCCTGAAAAACACGCTCTGCCGATACGGACAGAGGATAGGTGTTGTTTTTCAGCACATTCCCGAAAATCAGGTATTTCAGGCATTGTTCATAATAGTCTTTCACCACGTTGCGCACCACAAATTCCTTCACCCCCAGTTCTTTGGCGCGCACTTCAATCGCTTGAAGTTGTTCATCGTTGAAACCGCCCGTATTTACGGTGATGGCGTACACATCCAGGCCTTTTTCTTCGCTCAGGTATTTCACGCAGTATGAGGTGTCCAAACCGCCGCTGTATGCTAAAACTACTTTATTGTTCATGCTTATCAGATTATAAAATTATGGAGTCGTATAACTTTACTCGTCCATGTTCATCGTTCATTATTTTTTATTCTCTTTACTTTTTCCTGCCGTCTTCACCACCTTGATGCGTTGCGCTTTCGGTGTTTTCAGTTTTGCCGGAATTTTCTTCTCCACTTTCTTCACCTTAGCAAATTCCTTTTTCTTTTCGTCCTTCGGGTCATAGAGCATTCCGGTACACAGGCAGTTCTTGCGATGCGTTCTGGTGAGCACATCGTAGTTGATGCAGCTTTTGCAGCCGCTCCAGAAAGCATCGTCCTGTGTGAGCTCTGAAAACGTAACAGGCTTGTAGCCCAGATCAGAGTTCAGTTTCATGACGGCTAGGCTCGTGGTGATACCGAATATCTTAGCCTGCGGATATTTTTTGCGGGTGTGCTCAAACACAAATTTCTTAATCTTTTTGGCAAGGCCGTGGTGGCGAAATTCTTCCCGCACAATCAACCCGGAGTTGGCCACATAGTTTTTCCCTTCCCAGGTTTCGATATAACAAAAACCTGCAATGTGGTTGTCCGGCGTAATGGCGATGATGGCTTTTTCCTGTAAGATTTTTTCCCTGATGTATTCCGGATCGCGTTTGGCTATACCGGTGCCGCGCTTTTTAGCAGAATCTTCGTACAGTTTACAGAGTTCTTCCGCAAAGCCTAAATGTTCTGCACCGGCTATCTGTACAACAAAGGAGGAGGATGTTTTTTTCAACTTGCATAAACGATTAAAAACATAAAAATCTATCCTAACAAAAATAGAAAGCAAGATGTAAATTGAATGTTATGTTTTGGGGTATATGTTTAAGCCCACCATCACGTTGGAACGGTTGAGGAAACGAGGGTATGTATCTATGTTGGAAATGTATGATGAACTGAACCCATTACTAAACGAAGCGCTGTATACGAGACCCGTACGTACGGTGGTGTGAGAGGCGCACCTCATCGCTTTATGCGGTGAGGCCGTCTACTCGATTAGGCGTTCGTTGTTCTTTTCTCATTTCAGTTTCGTCACGAGTTCGTTAAGTCTTTTGTCAATTTTACTAATTTCATTTTTGTCAGCATATTGTTTGTGTGCCTTTATAGATAATTCTGAAAGTTCTTTATGTAACGTGTTTTTCTCGTCAAATTTTGGAATATAAATAGGAGGTCTAACCTTGTAAGACCTGTCATCGCTTGAATTGGTAATGAATTCAGCTGTTAGTGGTGCATTAAATATAGCGCAGATAAAATGCGCTTCTTCGAGTGTAATAAATTCCCCTTTAATATTTTGGGAAATATAAACTGCGTGACTTTGAAATCTTGGGGTTTTAGTTTCACCCCATATAGTTTCAATTGAGCCGATTACAGCTGAGCACCATTTTGTATCCTTTCTAAAAACAACAAAATAATCGCCAAATGTATATTCGCCTACTCTTGTTAAAGCGTAAAATTCTTTGTTATGCTTTTCGCCAATTATTTTTTTGTTGTAGTCAGTCTTTGAACTAAAAACACTTTTTAATTGATAAAAGAAGTTAGCCAAAAGAGGTGATTCTTTTGTTAAGTCTTTTAATGAAATTGGTGCTCTTTTGTTATCATCTTTATAGGGGAATGGAACAACAAAAGAATGTTCTTTGATGTGAAATCTATCAATTTCAACACTTCTAACTAAAGGGTATAAATACTTGGTTTCTAATGGAAATGTAGTTTCTGTAATCCGATGTGTTGCTTTTTTATTTTGATAATTTTTTACAAACACTCTTTTCTTGCTAATTGCCAACTCTTTATCGACAGTTAACATATACAATTCTTGGGGATAGAAATCAATGCCATCTCTACCAACATAAAAGGATGTTCCTGAAATTTTTGAAAATTGTTTTAGGGTGTTTTCGTTCTTACCATAGGAGAATATACTGGTGTTTTCAATGCATTGACCTGCTAATTCACTCTTTAATGTGAATACTTCTTCTAATGTTTCAAAATCCGTAACGTTTCTATAATTTTTTAAGTCAAACCCTTTATTCTTTATAAAATACTTCAACGGAATTCCCTTTTTATAATCGACTTCCTTGTTAGAAAAAAAGAAGGTTAAAAATTTATGTGTAACAGGAGAAAAAGGATGACCTGCCTTTGTCCAGTCATATAATTGCTGAAAATATAAATTAGCATTATTGTCAACCTTAAACTGTCTAAATCCTTCGTACGTTTGTTGGAAAATTATTGTTTGAGGCATTAGAAATGCTAAAACACCACTTTCTTTTAACCAATTTGTTGCTGTAACATTAGATATTAACGCACATATATTTAAATTAATGCCGCCTGTTAAGCTATCACCTGAAAATAAATGACGGTCAATACAAATTGATTTTACTCGTTCTCTATATCCTGCGGGTAAGTTTTTCCAATCAATCCAAGGCGGGTTTCCTACTATTAAATCAAACTTCCCTAAATTAGCTGTGGTTAAAAAGTTGGTTACAATTCTAGCCCAAATCCCATTCCATTCGTTTCTTTCAAGCTCAACAAATTGCTCTGCCAAGGACTTAATCCTATTTACAATTTCTTTTGTTAAATCCCTTTTAGGTATTATTGAAAATAATTTCTCTTGTATTGTATCAGCATCCAAATTGTGTATGTCCTGTTCAATACTTGTCATTGTTTGTGAAAATAATATTGGATTAGAAACAGCACTTTTTGGCAAATCAATATTTATGAAACCTTTAATTGTTTTTATGTTATAATTGATACATTCAATATTTTCGATAACAACTTTTGTGGGAACATATGAAGAATCTCCAAGGTAAACCGGAATTTCAAACTCATCATCATCTGAAATTAAGTGAGCAATATTAATAAAATAATTAATTCTCGATGTTAAAACTGCTAAAGGGTTTAAATCAATGGCTTTTACTCTACTAAGCACAGCATTTAACCTTTCTTTTTTTGTTTTATCAGTTGTTTCTATTAATACGTGCTTAATTAAAATTGTTACAAATGTTCCTGAACCTGCACAAGGGTCAAGTGCAGTCCAGTCTTTCTTTTGTGGATTTAGGTTTATTGTTTCCCTTATCAAATTATCAGCTAACCAAGAAGGTGTATAGAATTCTCCAAGGCTGTGTCGAACTTTATCTGGAATTATTTTCATAAATAATTCTCTAAATAAATCTTGAACGTTTTCCCCAGTTTGGAATAGTGCCTTATCTTCGTATTGAGTTAGGATTTTAAAAATCTCTTGAACAAAAGTTCCAATCTCATTTGTCCATTGGTTTGACGAACAATACCAAGCAAAAAAATCTCCTTCTAATAAGTTTCCTATACCAAGACTTCTAAAGATTGCACCTTCTTCAAGGGAATTCATTTGATGTCTTAATGTGTCAAAATCAGTTTCAGAAAGCTTATTGAAATCAATTAAACTTTTATTGAATCGGATTTTACTTATTACTTTATATGCAATTATTTTTACAATAATTGCGTAAGTAGTTTGTATTGCATATAAAGCTAGATATTCATCTTCATTGTTTTTCAACTTTTCTCCAATAGTTTCTTCCAATGATTTTTTTCTTTGTTCAATTGCCTTTTGCTTCGAGTTATCATCGTGAGCCAACCTGAAAAGTTCCTTCCACTCGTTAAACAACATTAAAGAACGGCCCGTAGGGCTGTTCTTTAATGTATTAAAAAGACAAATTGCAAGTTTATTGGAAAGGCTATTTTCTGATTGGCAAAAATCCTTTACTAAATTTTCAGGTGTTAATGCAACTTTGTCAAGTAAAACAATGCTTTTAATTATTCTGTCTATGTGCTTTGAAGATAATTTTTCAAATGCTCCTTCATTTATAATCCCATTTTCAATGTTAATCAGTTTACATTGTGTCCCATCTGTTACAATACCGAAATAGTCAAGATTATGTTTGTCATTAAGTCCTTTTAGATAGTCAACAAGCTGAGATGAAGCCTTGTCTTTATGTTCAGTTGTTTTGAGTTTTGATGTATGCTTAAACTCAATTACTAATGCACCAATTTTACTATCAATCCTTCCTTTTGAAATGTGTCTTTCTGTATTTATTGTTTTTTCTTTTTCAGGATAATATTTTAACCCTAAAGTTTCTTTTATAAATGAGAATAATTCGAGTTCAAAAATTGATACAATACTTGCTTCATTCTCTGCTTTTTTTGACTCTGTGTATATATCCGTGCTCAATTCAGACAAAAGCTCAGCATATTCAGATGTCCGAATGAGTGCTTCAATTTGCTTTAATTTGAATTTATTTTTCTTGGTCTTGTCCATTGAATATTTAAAGTGTCAAAGATAATTTTATCTTACTGTCTTTGATGAAATTTTAAGTCTAAATGTTATTGGTTGTCGGTTTTTCTACAATGACGCCTAACTTGCTTATATGTCTGACAAAATCAGATATATATAGCTGTAATTGGCATATTGGTCTGCTCATTATCATCTTTTTCCAAATATACGTTTTTACTTTTAATTATTTCAATGGAGCTTCTTGACGTTTATTAACTATTGCCAAATGGCCTTTGGCGGATAACTAAACCGAATAAATTGCTAAATTAGCGCCTCAAATACATTACATGAATAGTTTGCTGGCTTTTGTCGTTCACTGGAATATCAAACCTGAGATTTTTATGATTACCGAGAATTTCGGTATCCGTTGGTACAGCTTGCTGTATGGCGCCGCTTTTTTCTTAGGTTACAATATCCTCTTCTGGGAGTTTAAAAAGGAAAACAAAAACACGGAAGGTGCCGACCAATTGCTGATGTACATGTTCTTCGCAGTCTTGATCGGCGCGCGTTTAGGCCATGTGTTTTTCTATCAATGGGATTATTACAGCCAGCATCTGCTGGAAATCGTGCAAATCTGGAAAGGCGGTCTGGCCAGCCACGGTGCTGCCATTGCCATTACCATTGCGCTCATCCTCTACAAATACAATCACCCGGAATACAGTTTTCTCTGGATTATCGACAGAGTGGCGATTCCGACGGCCATCGGCGGCTCCTTTATCCGTTTCGGCAATTTCTTCAATTCAGAAATCGTGGGCGACTACACCGACGGCAGCTGGGGCGTGGTGTTTGACCGCTTAGGCGAAACCATGCCGCGTGTGCCGATTCAGCTCTTCGAAGGTTTTCTGTATGTGTTGATTTTTGTGGTATTGATTACCATCTACATCAAAAAAGAGTATAAACCGCGTGAAGGCAGCCTGATGGCGATATTCCTGTTCATGATGTTTGCCGGACGTTTCTTCCTGGAATTCTGGAAGGTGGATGACAATCAGCTGACGATGCTTGGTTTTACCCTGAATCACGGCCAGTGGCTGAGTTTCCCCTTCATTGCCATAGCATTTTTTATCTACTGGCTGTCTATGAAAAACAAAGCACAGGATACAATAGCGCAATAAGATTATTTTCTACTGATGATAAACAAAAAAGGTTCGCAACTGCGAACCTTTTTTTATCACTCATCACTTAAGCTTCGTACTGTCTTCTTTAAAATCCAGACTGATGGAGTTGATGCAATAGCGCAATCCCGTCTTATCGCTCGGACCGTCTTCAAATACATGGCCCAGATGCGAGTGGCATTTCTTGCACAAGACTTCAATGCGCGACATTCCATAGCTGTTGTCGATGCGGGTTTCCACCGCCGTGTTACCGGCTTTGTCGTAAAAGGCAGGCCAGCCGCAGCCGCTATGGTATTTGGTTTCTGAGGTGAAGAGCAGATTGCCGCAGGCTTTGCAGTAGTAGTTGCCATCGGCCTTTAGGTCGGTGTATTTTCCTGTGTACGGACGTTCCGTGCCTGCTTCCCGCAGTACATGGTATTCTTCATCTGTCAGCACTTTTCTCCATTCTTCTTCTGATTTGTTGATGCTTGCTGTATCCATGGTATTGTTGTTATTGTTGGTGTTTGAGTGGGCGCTTGTCGTTCCTTTTCGGCTTGACTGACATTTTGAGCTCAGCAGGCTGCAACTCAACAGGACAAACCATATCAGATTTATTTTTTTCATGATGGGATGATATTCGATAAAACGATTTTCTGAATAAAAAGTTTTATATCTATATTCGTACCATGAAGTTGATTTCTTACAAAAGCACGTTTTTTTTAATACTTATTAGCATCTCGAGCGTTCTGTTCGGATATGACAAAGATATAAAAGTGGCTGATCTAACGACTTCTTCCAAAGTCAGTTTGCTGACGGTGGGACGGGCAGATCACGAAATCTACCAGAATTTCGGACATACCGCCATTCGTGTCAAGGATTCCATTTTAGGCTGGGATCTGGTGTACAACTACGGCACTTTCAATTTCGGCGAACCGGATTTCCTGATGAAGTTCATCAAAGGCAAGCTGATGTATTATGAATCCATTGACAACTACACCGATTTTGAACAGATGTACCGCGAGGAAAACCGCTGGATTCGGGAGCAGGAGTTGAACCTGACGCAGGCGCAGAAACAGCTTTTGTTTGAGCGTCTGACCATCAACGCCCGTGAGGAAAACAAGTATTATAAATATGATTTTCTGTTTGACAATTGCTCCACCCGTCCGCGCAATATCATACTTTCCCTGTTCAAGAAGGTGGAGTATAAGAAAGATGCAGATGATGAGGCTACCTACAGAGCATTGATAGACAGAAATGTGAAAAACGAATGGCTGGATCTGGGCATGGATATGTTAATTGGCGTGCCAACCGACAAGAAAGCCGGATACGGCCGCACCTTTCTGCCGGATGAATTGATGCAGCTCTGCGATAGTGCCGTGGTGGATGGGAAACCGCTGGTGAACGGTAATGCTTTAATACTGGATACGGTGCCTGAATATATGGCGAAAAAATGGTTGACGCCTACCTTGGTGTTCTGGATATTGTTCTTTATGGCTTTGATCCTGCAAACCAGGGTTTCGCTGTTTTCCAGATTGAAATTCATTCCTGTTCTGTATTTTACCGTATTGGGCCTGTTGGGCTGGTTGTTCTTATTTATGTGGTTGGGTACCGATCATCATTCCACCAAATGGAACCTGAATATCTTATGGGCAATGCCATTGAATTTTCCGCTTTTCTTTTTTGTCTTAAAGAAAGAATTGCCAAAGCCCATCATGTCCTACATAAAAGTGTACAGGATTCTGTTGATTTGTTTGCTGCTGGGCTGGGGCTTAAATCCACAAAGCTATCACGCTGCAGTAGTTCCCTTGATATTGTCAGGCATTCTGTTTACATCCGTTTTTCTGAAGGTGCCCACAAAAGAGGATTTCAAGAAACGCCTGTTCGGTGCGTAAATATACGCGTCACAGGTATGCATCTTATAGCATATTATGAAATGTGTAGGCTAAAAATCGGCACTCAGCAACAGTTCCAGATCGGTGAATTTCAAATCGAATTTCTGTGCGATGAATTCCTTTGTCAGGGCACCTTTGTATAAATATGCACCTTTTCGCAATCCTTCATCGTATTTCAGCAGGTTCTCGATGCTTCCCGAATCGGCTGCATTCTTCAGTATGGGAGCCAAAATATTGCTCAACGCATAGCTTGCCGTTCTGGAAACGTTGGATGCAATGTTGGGTACACAATAATGTATCACGCCGTGTTTGGTATAAACAGGCTCGTTGTGATTGGTCACAACGGAAGTTTCAAAACAACCGCCCTGGTCGATGGAAACATCAATGATTACAGAGTCTTTCTTCATGGAGCGTACCATGTCTTCTGTCACCACTCGCGGTGTTTTTCCGTTTTTGGGTTTTAAAGCGCCAATCACCACATGTGCTCTTGAGATATTTTTAGCCAGATTGATCGGATCGATGACGGAAGTGTAGATCTTATTTCCCAAATCATTCTGCAAGCGAGATAAGCGGTAGATATTATCATCAAATACCTGCACGGAAGCCCCCAGCGCCAGTGCTGCCTTGGCGGCCGCTTCGCCCACGGTGCCGGCACCGATGATCATGACCTTGGCCGGTGGTTGGCCGGCAATGCCTCCTAAAAGGATGCCTTTGCCGTATTCATTGCTCAAATAACGGGCGGCAGTTGCGATGGCATAATTTCCGGCAATCTCACTCATGCTGCGCATGAAAGGATAGGTGCCGTAATCGCCTTTCACATATTCAAAGGCAATGGCCGTGATGCGTTTCTCCATCATGCACTTCACCATATTTTTTGTCTGGTTGGGCAGCAAGATGGGGGAGAAGATGATTTGATTGCTGTGCAGCAGACTGATTTCGCTCTGGTTGATCGGGCCGGATTTCAGGATGGTGTCCGCCTTGAAAACATCTTCCTTGGAAAACACCACATCAGCACCGGCATTCAGGTATTCTTCATTGGAGAAATTGGAACTGATGCCGGCATCTTTTTCTATGGAAACTCGGAATCCGTAGTTGACCAGGGCCGCAACGGAGTTAGGGGTCAGCGGAATTCTCTTTTCCTGATAGTCGGTTTCTTTCGGAATGCCCAAGAATAGAGATTTTCTGCTGCTGCCGATTTCTGCCAGTACTTCTTTGGTATAAAGGGAATATTCTGATTTTATTTTGCCTAACATGGATTCCATAGCTCAATATTGATGGTCAGACATGGTTTTGTGTATTCAGTTTGAACTCAATACAATGGTTCTGTCTTCTTCAAATTTACTAATTTTTATCTTAAGATGTTGTTCAGGGAGGATACTTTCAAAATTATCCGGCCATTCGATAAAACATAGATTGCCGGAATAGAGATACTCTTCCAGTCCGATATTCAGGGCTTCATCCATTGATTTCAGTCTATATAAATCAATGTGATAGATGATACCTTCGGGAGAATGATATTCGTTGATGATGGGATAGGTAGGAGAGGAAATGGTATCCGTCACCTTCAGCTTATCACAAATGAGTTTAATCAGGGTGGTTTTACCGGTTCCCAGATTTCCGTAAAAACAAAAAACGGTATTCATCTTGGTGCGCTGTATGATCTCCTCCGCAACAGCGTTTAGTGCTTCGATGTTCTTGATGGTGAAATTCATGTTGAATCATTTGCTTTCAAAAACGGCTACGGGAACAATCATCTCTTCGATGGAAACACCGCCATGCTGGAAGGTGTTTCTGTAATAGTTTACAAAGTGATTGTAGTTGTTCGGATAACAGAAATAATAGTCTTCTTTGGCAAACACATAGGATGAGCTTAAATTGGACTTCGGCAATAAGGCTTCTTCCGGATTTTTCACATAAAAAACTTCTTTTTCGTTAAAGTTCAGATTTTTACCTGTCTTGTACCTGAGGTTCGTCGTTGTAGCCTTGTCTCCGATGATTTTGGAAGGATTCTGCACGCGCACGGTTCCGTGGTCTGAGGTGATGACGATGCGGACTTTTCGTTCCTTTAATTTTTGCAAAGCGTTCAACAAAGGCGAGTGGTCGAACCAGGAAAGCGTCAGTGAACGATACGCAGCCTCATCGCTGGCAAGTTCTTTCAGCACTTCCATTTCCGTTCTTGCATGTGAGAGCATATCCACGAAATTATAGACGATGACGTTGAAGTCATTGTTCATCAGATTGAGGATGGTGTCTTCCAGATCCTTTCCACTCTTGTGATTGGTGATTTTGGTATAGCTTGTCTTAAGACTGATGTTGTTTCGTTTGAACTGCTCATTGAGAAAAAATTCCTCGTGCAGGTTTTTGCCGGCATTTTCATCGTCATAGAACCATTTCTCCGGATATTTTCTGTCAATTTCCAGCGGCATCAGTCCGGCGAAAATCGCATTGCGGGAGTATTGTGTGGTAGTAGGCAGGATGCTGTAAAAATAGTCTTCACTTACCTTTCTGAAGTCTTCTTTAATCAGCGTTTCAATCACCTTGAAGTGGTCATAACGCAGATTGTCGACCAGTAAAAAGAAGGTCGGTACATCTTTCTGTATGGATGGAATGACCTTGTCTTTGAATAAGGTGTGTGACAGGGTAGGCGTACTTTCCTTACCGGCTTCTTTCAGCCATTTCATATAGTTTCTGGTGATGAACTTGAAGAATTCCTTATTCGCTTCTCCTTTCTGCATGTCCAGAATGTTTTTCATATCCGGATTGTTGGCTTTCTCCAGTTCCAGCTCCCAGTAGATGAGCTTACGGTAAAGTTCTGTCCATTCCTGATGGGTGTTTACATTGTTCACTTCCGTCATGATGGTCTGAAATTCCTGACGGTAGGAGGTGGCTGTCTTTTCAGAAACCAGTTTCTTGTTTTCGGTGATTTTTTTGATGGCCAGCAGGATCTGATTCGGTTTGACCGGCTTTATCAGGTAATCCGCTATCTGAGAGCCGATCGCCTCTTCCATGATATTTTCCTCTTCATTTTTGGTAATCATCACTACCGGAATATCCTGATTGATGGCTTTTATACGAGAGAGGGTTTCCAGTCCCGTAATGCCGGGCATGTGCTCATCAAGAAAGATAAGGTCAAAATGTTCCGTCTTGCATTTGTCCAAGGCATCGTGTCCGTTGCTTACCGGCTCCACGGCATATCCCTTTTGTTCCAAAAAGATGATCTGGGGTTTCAGTAAGTCAATCTCATCATCAGCCCAAAGTATTCTTATCTCGCTCATGTATAGTTGGTTGGTTATTGGTTATAAGTTATTTGTTTTGTTTATTTTTGCAAAGCTGTAACTTATTTAAATTGCAAAATACAAATTATATTGTATTAAAAATGTGAAATAGGGTTAAACGCGCCTAACAATTATATTTCAGGCATCCATGAACAAACGCAAAATATTCAACGATCCCGTATATGGTTTCATTTCGATTCCGTATGATATCGTTTTTGATGTTGTAGAGCACCCGTATTTCCAGCGTTTGCGAAGGATACAGCAGCTGGGATTGAGTTCATTGGTATATCCCGGAGCCACGCATTCTCGTTTTCACCACTCTCTGGGCGCCATGCACCTGATGTATAGAAGTCTGGAAGTATTGAAATCGAAAGGACATGATATCAGCGAAGAGGAATCAAAGGCAGCGGTACTGGCCATTCTCATGCATGATCTGGGACACGGACCTTTCTCGCATGCACTGGAAGGGGTGCTGGCTGAAAATGTTCATCACGAACATATTTCCATGCTCCTGATGAGGAAACTGCAAGAGGAGTTTGGAAAGCCCATAGAAATGGCGATTCAGATTTTCACGAATCAGTTTCCTAAAAAGTTCTTGCACCAGCTGGTCAGCGGTCAACTGGATATGGACAGACTTGATTACCTGAACAGAGATTCATTCTACAGCGGAGTCAGCGAAGGCGTGGTGGGTTACGACAGAATCATCAATATGCTGGATGTTCATGAGGATAATATTGTGGTGGAAGAAAAGGGAATCTATTCCATAGAGAAATTTATTGTGGCCAGAAGGTTGATGTACTGGCAGGTTTATTTGCATAAAACCAGCCTTGTAGCAGATTTGATGCTGAAAAATGCATTGCTGCGTGCAAAGGAAGTCTACAGCAATGGAATGAAGCAAATGGAGATTTCTTCAGGCTTGAATTTCTTTTTGTCAAACACTCTTACAACGGACGCATTTGCACATCATATTGATACCTTTGCCTCTCTGGATGATTACGATATTTTTCAGGCATTGAAAACATGGATGAGCAATGAAGATGCCATCTTGAAAACGCTGGCTTCTTCCATCGTAAATCGTAAGCTGTTCAAGATTGAATTTCTGGATGCGGACAAAGCGGATGAAAGATATGAGGAGTTAAAGAGTCATTATACGGAAGAAGAAATGAGATTCCTGATTCTGAAAGGCACGGCCCGGAACAATGCGTATAATCCTTCCAAAGATAATATCTACATAAAGTTTAAAGATGGCAGCATCAAGGAGATTACCGACATTACAGAACAATGGAATATCCGTTCATTGTCTAATCCGGTAGTGAAACATTATATTGCATATCCTAAAATAAAGCGCTGATGACCATTCATGAAATAGCCAACAGAATACACGGAGATGTTATCGGAAATGCAGAACACAAGGTTTTGTCCCCTGCAAAAATTGAAGAAGCGCAGCCGGAACATATCACCTTTCTGGCCAACAGAAAATACCTTGATTACGTCAATACCACCAACGCAGGTTGCATCGTGATTTCACGTGAATGGTATTCCGACAAGATGAGCGGTAATTTTATTCTGGTGAAGGATGCTTACGAAGCGTTTACAAAGGTATTGTCCATGTTTAATGTTATGGTGACTACAGAAATTTCTGAAAAAGCATTCATCCATCCTTCGGCAAGCATTGGAACCAATGTACATATTTATCCTTTCGTGTATGTGGGGGAGCATGTCACGATTGGGAATAACTGCATCTTATATCCGAATGTGACCGTGAATGCCCATTGTGTCATTGGGAATAATTGTATCCTGCATTCCGGGGCGGTTATTGGCAGCGACGGATTCGGATTCGCACCGATACCGGATGGTTCCTTTCACAAGATTCCGCAGCTTGGTAATGTTGTGATAGAGGACGATTGTGAGATAGGTGCCAATACCTGTGTGGATCGGGCAACAATGGGTTCTACCCTTGTCAGAAAGGGAGTTAAGCTGGATAATCTCATTCAGGTGGCTCATAATGTAGAGATTGGTGAACATACCGTCATTGCAGCCCAAACCGGCATCTCCGGCAGTACCAAAATCGGTCATCACAATATGATTGGGGGTCAGGTGGGGTTTGTCGGACATGTAGTAGTAGCCCCCTATACCAAGATAAATGCACAAAGCGCAGTGGCTTCACATATTAAAAAGGAAGGGTTGGTACTTTCCGGTACACCGGTGATGGATATGAAACAACACTTTAAGGCTACCGTGGTGTATAAGAACTTGCCTGAACTCGAACGGCAGGTGAGGGCATTGGAAGAGGCTCTTAAGAAGTTAAAAAACACAGAATAACCACAATTTCCTCGGAATTTCCTCTTATATTTGTTAGTCTTCATTCTTCACCGCTAATGAGTATGATTTGAGTTTACAAAAAACAATAGCCCGTCCGATTCAGTTTTCCGGAGTTGGATTACATACCGGGCTGATAGCGAATGTCACCATCAAACCTGCACCCGAAAATTTCGGAATACAGTTTTGCAGAACGGATATCAATCCTACTTTGTTTATTCCGGCAAAGACAGGAAATGTCTCTAATACCAACAGAAGCACAACCATAAGCAGGCACAATGTCGAAGTGATTACGGTTGAACATTTGTTATCTGCATTCTATGCATTGGAAATAGACAACGTTCTGGTGGAAATAGACAATAAGGAAGTTCCTATCCTAGACGGAAGTTCCAAGTTTTATATCGATAGCCTACGGGAGGAAAATATCATTGAATTGAATCAGCCCCGCAAACGATACATCATTCAAGATGTGATAGAATGGAAAGACGAGCAAACGGGCGCAGAATACATCTTTCTGCCACATGAAGATTTTGCGGTCACCTGCCTCATAGATTTTCCTTCCAAAATGATTAAACATCAATATGCCGTATTGAATGATATCAGGGATTATCCGGAAGAGATAGGCACGGCCAAAACATTCTGCTTTCTGCACGAGATTGAATTCTTGTATAACAACGGACTCATTAAAGGCGGTAACTTAAACAATGCACTGGTGTTTTCTGAATCGGCGCTTACAAAAGAGAAAATACAATGGCTGGCGACCACTTTTCACCAGTCCGCCAATTCCATTCCGGAAATGGGTATCCTGAATCCACTGTATCAGACCTTTGACAACGAGGCTGCCCGACATAAGCTGCTGGATGTCATAGGAGATCTCGCACTAACGCAAACCTATTTTAAGGGTAAGCTGATTGCCTACAAACCCGGCCATACCTCAAACTGCAAATTTGCTCAGTTCTTGGTGGAAAAATACATTGAGGCAGTGGCGGAACACTCTTTCTGATGCGTAACATAAAAATCAGACAAAATGCTATCTTTGTATAAACTCCGGTATTGAATCATTTTATACATCCCAACGCACAATTAGGTACAAATGTTGTTGTAGAACATTTTTCTGCAATATATGAAGATGTGATCATAGGGGACAACACCTGGATAGGCCCAAATGTCACCATTTTTCCGGGATCCCGAATAGGCAAGGATTGCAAGGTATTTCCGGGTGCCGTTATCGGTGCCATTCCTCAGGATTTAAAATTCCATGGAGAATCGTCTCTGGTGGAAATCGGAGATCGGGTGGTAATCAGGGAATGTGCTACCGTTAACCGCGGTACGGAAGCAAGCGGCACCACCAGAATTGGAAATGATACCATGCTGATGGCTTATGTGCACGTGGCACACGACTGTATCATAGGGGAACATTGTATTCTGGCAAATTCAACCAACCTGGCAGGCCATGTTATCATTGAGGATTATGCCTACTTCGGTGGAATGAGCGGTGCCCATCAGTTTACCAGAATCGGAAGGCATAGTTTCGTTTCCGGCGGCAGCATGATAGGGAAGGATGTGCCTCCGTTTTGCCTAGTGATGCGCAATCCGGCGCAGTATGCCGGAATTAATTCCGTTGGATTGAAACGCCATAAATTCAGTACGGAGGAGATTCACATGATACAGGATGTATATCGTTATATTTTTGGAAATAATGGTTTGAATACCACACAGGCATTGCAGAAAATTGAAGAAGAGGTGCCGTCTTCTGAATGGAGGGATCATATTCTGGATTTTGTAAGGATATCAGAGAGAGGAATTATAAAAGGAATAGATTAGGATTGACGATACAGCTCGAAAATATCAGTAAACGCTACGGGTTTGAATGGATTTTCAAACAGATTAACTATCAGTTCGAACCTGGACTTTCTTATGCCGTAGTAGGGCCCAACGGAAGCGGGAAATCCACCTTGCTGAAGATAATATCCGGTGGTTTGGTGCCTACATCCGGGAAGGTAAAATGTTCCATGCCACACAAAAGGATAACAGATGATATCGAGATGTCAAAAGAGATGGCCTATGCAGCTCCTTACATTTCGCTGATTGAGGATTTTACATTGGAAGAATTGTACGAATTTCATGCCTCCTTTAAAAAGATGAAAACATCCGGTAAGGATGAATTTTTAGAGATTTCCCAGTTGGGGGTACACAGAAAGAAATATATCAAGAACTTTTCATCAGGAATGAAACAGCGTTTGAAGTTGTCGCTAGCGTTTTTGACGGAGTCTCAGGTCTTATTGCTCGATGAGCCTACCTCTAATTTTGATGCAAGAGCGATAGACTGGTACCTGAACCTGATTGAAAAATATACCCGTGATAGATTGGTCATCATCGGGTCAAATCAGGAATATGAATACAGCTTCTGCTCAGGACTTTTATCAATTTCCGACTATAAAAGTGCTTAATGCATGTTTTTTTGTCTCACGGAATTGGATACCTTATTTTTTTTATTCTTCTCCTCAACGTGTTGATGCTGTTTCTTAGGAGTATCAGATGATACATTGGATAGAGGTGTTTGCCTGGAAAGTTTACCTGCCTTCCCCAGCGAGCCCTCAATAGGTAATTCAAAATCATCCACTTTCATATCATTGTTTTTTGGTTGATTATGTTGGCTTATGTCTCAGATGAAAGTAGTTGAAAATGAAGGTTGATTATGGAAAAAATTAGTATTCGGTATTGTTGAGTTAGAATTCGTACGAGCGAGCCTCCCACCCGGACAGTGATATGATGTGTTCTCCGTTTTTTTGACAAAAGCATTTTTTCAGGCAGCAGTGCACCTGTTATGAGAGATAAGAATTAAGTCTGACTAGACAAACTTACACGCGTTGGAGCATGCTGTCGTGAATCTGATGCAGGATAGTGGTCAAGTCATACTTGAAATCCCAATCCGGATAGTGATTTTTGAATTTGCTCACATCAGAGATATACCAGATATGGTCGCCGATTCTGTTGTTTTCCAAATACTGATAATTCATCTTATTGCCAGAAATCTCTTCACACAAGGTGATACCTTCCATCATGGAGCAATTGGAATAACGGCTTCCTCCGGCATTATATGCTTCACCTTGTCTCGGATTTTGGTAAAAATGCCAGAACATATTCACCAGATCATAGCTGTGTATGTTATCGCGTACCTGTTTCCCTTTATAACCGAAGATGTTATACTGGGTACCGGTGATGGCACATTTCATTAAATAGGATAAAAAACCGTGTAGCATCGCACCGCTGTGATTTGGTCCGGTTAAACAACCACCACGAAATACCCCTACATTCATGCCAAAATAGCGGCCATATTCCTGACACATGACATCGGCAGCTACTTTGGAAGCGCCGAAAACAGAGTGTTTGGTATGGTCAATGCTCATATGTTCATCAATACCGTTTTTGTAATATGGATGCGATTCATCAATCTCCCATCGTGTCTCCAATTCTACCAATGGCAGATAATTGGGGTTGTCTCCGTATACCTTGTTGGTGGATGTGAAAATGAAAACAGCCTTAGGGGCATACAGACGGGTATATTCCAGCATGTTCAGCGTTCCGTTTGCATTCACCGTAAAGTCGGTGAATGGCTCTTTCGCTGCCCAATCGTGAGACGGTTGTGCAGCAGTATGTATGATTAACCTGATATCTTCGTTGTATGCTTTAAATACGTTTTCCAATGCAGCATTGTCACGAATGTCTATGTTGTAATGCTTGTAGTTGGAATATTTTTCTTCCAACTTATTCTTGTTCCATGCCGTGGATGCATCCTGTCCAAAAAAGTAGGAACGCAAGTCGTTGTCAATACCAACGATCAGATCAAATTTATCAGCAAAAAAAGATACGGATTCGCTTCCAATTAATCCACCGGAACCGGTGACGATACAAATATTCATGTGCAGAAATTTTTCGAAGGCAAAGTTACGTTTTTTTGTAAATATAATTCACCTTTGCGCTGACTAATTATGGCTTACGAAAAACCAATCCTGAAAATATCTTTTTGCTTTAATCCTTTGAAAATGAAGGATTTCTTGGCTGCCTTTGAAATGCTGAAAATCCTCAAGACAAAAGCGGAAACGAAATATACCTACGAAAAATTGACGGCAGAGGTCTTGCAATTGTACAGAAGATCATTTCCGGCAGTGGTTAATGTGGCATTGGATAATTTCACTTTTGAGAACCTGAAATTTCAGGCTTCCGAACACACAAAGTTTTTAAAGAAACAAAAATCCGGTGCCTCCCTCGAGCAATATCTCTCTAAAGCGATGAACCGCGATTTGCAGAAATATTTTCAGGAACTGGCAGCGGTACAGGACAGTATTGCCATCTACCATAAGACAATGAATCCGAAAACAAGCAATCTGCTGACAGCTCCCTGCCGATTTTCAGGTACGATTCCTAAAATCAGATTTGAAGTTGTAAAGCTTATAGATGGCAGCCTTTCTGTTATGTGCTGGGTGAACATTGATGACAAGGAAATGAAATTGTCTCATTTCAACAGAAATAATTTTTTGCTGGAACATGGCAATGTCTATTACTTTCTTTCCGCTTCGGATGCCCAGATATTGGATTGGCTTCAGGAGGTGAAACTGGAACGCTACGCTAAGAATCCGGCGCAGTTCACCTCACATATCATAAAACACCTCGAACTTAAGTATCCGGTGAAGAAAGACGGGATTTTTGAAAAGAAAATCATTGAAGTGGAGCCGGTAAACTGCATTTTACTGAGCGAAATCAACAGCGGTTCTTTTTTGATGCTGACACCGCAATGGAAATATGAAGATGTTCTGCTGGAAGGGGAGTTTAAGGAAGAGCACGAGATAAGCATCGGAGGTGAATTATATTGTATCCGACGAAGCAAGGAGAAGGAACAGCAGTTTGCAAATGGCATTAAGGAACTGCATCCGAATTTTGCCAAACAATTCAATGGCTATTTTTATCTGCCGTTTGATGAAGCGAAAAAGAAGAACTGGTTTTTGAAAACGTATCATAAATTGCTGGAAGAAAATGTGGAACTGATTGGAATGGATATGTTACGTCATTTCAGGTATTCCCAATATCCGGTCAAAACCGATTTGTCGAATATCAAGACGACGGATTCTCTCATTGAAGCGGATATTGAAATCAGTTTCGGCGATGAGAAAGTCAATCCAAATGAAATCCAGAAAATCCTCTACAACAATCAGAAGAATATATTGCTGAAAGACAATAGTATTGGTGTTTTGGATGATGAATGGATTACGAACTACAGCGCCGTTATCAAACACAGTAAAATTGAAAAAGGCAGAATTTCCTTTCCACAATGGCTGCTCATCAGTGCCAGGGAAATTGCCCAGTTACAGGAACTCAAACTGGTGATTGACGATAACTGGTGGCAAAAATGGCAGCAATGGCAGGATGTGAATCAGACCGTGTATGAAGTGCCGAAAATGGTGCAGGCAACACTGCGTCCTTATCAGCAAAAAGGATATGAATGGATGAAACTGCTTTCAGAGATTCATGCCGGAGTCTGTCTGGCGGATGATATGGGTTTGGGAAAAACATTGCAAACCATCTGCTTCATCGCCTCTCAGTTTGAACAACAAGCGGATGCTAAATTCATCATTGTTTGTCCGGGTTCACTGATTTATAATTGGCAGCAGGAGTTGCAGAAGTTCTGTCCTTCGCTCACTTCCTTTGTGTATTATGGCAACAACCGCAAGATGGATGATTTCATGGCACAAAAATCAAATGTACTGATTACAGCTTATTCCACCTTGCGTGCTGATGTAGACAAGCTGAAGAATGTATTCTGGAATACGATTGTGCTGGATGAAAGTCACAACATAAAAACCTTGTATGCACAGGCCACCAAAGCGGTGTATCAGGTGGTTGCAAAACATAAGATTGCTCTGAGCGGTACGCCGATTATAAACAACACGTTTGATTTATACGCACAATTAAATTACCTGCTGCCGGGATTTTTAGGTTCGCAGGAGTTCTTCCGAAAAGAGTATGTGTTGCCAATCGACAGGAATAAGAGTGTAGAGAAGATGGAGGCCTTGCATAAACTGACGAATCCTTTTATTTTACGCAGAACGAAAACGCAGGTCGCAAAAGATTTGCCGGAAAAATCAGAATTGGTTTTGTGGTGTGAAATGGAGGAGGCGCAACAGGAAGTCTATGATTCAGTGAAAGAAAGCATCCGCAAGAGCGTATTCCTGAATATTAAAAATGAAGGACTCAATAAGAGTAAACTGTCCGTTTTACAAGGTATTATAAAATTGCGACAGGTATGCTGTTCGCCGTTACTGCTTAAAGAGGAACTGACAGGCAATGTTCCATCCGTTAAGATAGATGTGTTGCTGGATGAACTGATGAATAATTTATCGAACAACAAGGTCCTCGTGTTTTCTCAGTTTAAGGAAATGCTGTACTTGATTGCGGCAAGATTACAAGAAAACGACATTCCGTATTTTCATTTTGATGGCGACACGAAACTGGAAGAAAGGAGAGACCTGGTGGCGAAATTTCAGGAGGAAAACGATACCACCAATGTATTCCTGATGAGTTTGAAAACGGGAAATGCAGGTATTACGTTAACGGCTGCGGATTATGTTTTCCTGGTAGACCCTTGGTGGAATGCAGCCATTGAACAGCAGGCAATTGACAGGACGCATCGTATCGGTCAAACAAAAAATGTGTTTGCCTACAAGATGATTTGCAGAAATACGATTGAAGAAAAAATTATTGAGATACAACAGCGTAAAAAAAGCACATCGGATGCTTTAATCAGCGAGGAAGATGGTTTTGTGAAAAACCTCACGCAGGATGACATTGCGTACCTGTTTGAATAAAAAAGTGAATGCATCTGTTTAAGATGCCTTCTGTATTATAACTTGCTTAAACTTTCCTCCAACGATTGCAGTTTGGTTTGTCCGTCCGCCATTTTCTTGCGTTCGTTTTCTATGATTTCAGGTTTGGCATTGGCGACAAATTTCTCATTACCCAGTTTCTTCTCTACAGATGCAATGAAACCTTTGTAATACTCAATTTCATCCAGAATCTTTTTTTTCTCACTTTCCGTGTCAATCTGAACACCGGTTTCAATGAAGAGCTTATCCGTTTGGATGAGCTGTGAAACTGCATTTGCCACTTCCTTGTCGGTAAACTGAATCGGATGGATATTGGCTATTTTTTCAATCAGCGCACCAAATTTGTTATACAGGCTTTTGTCTGCAGCCTGCACGGAAACTGTCATTGTAATCTTAGGTGAAAGCCCGTTTTTATTGCGTACATCACGAATGGCGGAAATCACTTCTTTCAGTTTTTCCCCTTCCTGAATGATTCTCGCATCGTAGTTGTTGATACCCGGGTAATCGGCTACGCAAATGTCATCCGTTCTATCTTCGTTCAGGCGGTGGTAGATTTCTTCGGAAATAAATGGCATGAACGGATGCAGCAATTTCATCAGTTCCTCAAAATATCCAACCGTTTTCTGATATGATACGGCGTCAATTTTTTCGCCATACGGCGGTTTTACAAACTCCAGATACCAGGAGCAGAAATCATCCCAGATGAATTTATAGAGATCAATCAATGCTTCAGATAAACGGTAGGAAGCATAGGATTTCTCCAGATTTTCTTTCAGCAGTTCCAATTTGTTTTCGAACCAGACAAAAATATCCTGATTGATATTGTTGGCTGTTTCTTCTGTTTCCCAGCCTTTCACCAAACGCAATGCATTCCAGATTTTATTGGCAAAGTTTCTGCCTTGCTCGCACAGTTTTTCGTCGAATGGTAAATCATTGCCGGCAGGAGAGCAGAACAGCATGCCCGTACGCACACCATCGGCAGAATATTTGTCAATCAAGTCCAGCGGGTCCGGTGAGTTGCCCAATGATTTCGACATTTTACGACCTTGCTTATCACGCACAATGCCCGTCAGATAGACGTTTGAGAATGGTTTCTCCTTACGGTATTCATAACCGGCGATGATCATCCTCGCTACCCAGAAAAATAAAATCTCCGGAGCTGTCACTAAATCGTTGGTCGGATAATAATAGTTGATATCTGCACCATTTGGGTTTTTAAAGCCATCGAAAACGGAAATAGGCCACAACCAGGAAGAGAACCAGGTGTCAAGCACATCCTCATCCTGAGTTAGAGTTGAGAGTTGAGAGTTGAGAGTTGGGAATTTCTCTTTGTAGATAACTAACGCTTCTGCTTCAGTTTTTGCCACTACCACATTTCCTTTTTCGTCATACCAAGCCGGAATGCGGTGGCCCCACCACAACTGCCTTGAGATGCACCAGTCGTGTACATTCTCCATCCAGTGCTTGTAGGTGTTCTTGAATTTTTCCGGAATCAGTTGGATGTTGTCATTCATCACATTTTCCAATGCCGGTTTGGATAGTTCATCCATTTTTAAAAACCACTGCATGGATAATTTCGGTTCGATGACGGCATCTGTTCTTTCCGAATAGCCGACTTTGTTTTTGATTTCTTCAATCTTTACCAGATGCCCTTTTTCTTCCAGGTCAACGGCAATTTTTTTACGTACGGCAAAACGGTCTTCGCCAACGTATAATTGCGCTTTCTCACTCAGCGTGCCATCGGGATTCAGGGTGTCAATTACTTCCAGATTATGTTTGATACCCAGATTGTAGTCGTTGATATCGTGTGCCGGCGTCACTTTTAAGGCACCGGTTCCAAATTCAATGTCAATGTACTCATCGAAAATAATCGGTACCGCGCGGTTGATTAAGGGAACAATAGCAAATTTACCTTTCAGGTTTTTATAGCGTTCATCCTCAGGATGCACACAAATAGCTGTATCCCCCAGAATGGTTTCAGGTCGTGTGGTGGCAATGGTTATCCATTCATCAGAGTCCTGAATCTGATAACGAACATAAAATAATTTAGAATTTACTTCTTTATGAATCACTTCTTCATCGGAAACCGCCGTTAAGCCTTTCGGATCCCAGTTGACCATGCGTACGCCGCGATATATTTTTCCTTTTTTGTGCAAGTCGATAAATACGTCGATCACCGCTTCACTCAAGTCTGCTTCCATCGTAAAACGAGTTCTGTCCCAATCGCAGGAAGCGCCCAGTTTTTCCAGTTGTTTAAGGATGATGCCGCCGTATTTCTCTTTCCATTCCCAGGCATGTTTCAGGAATTCCTCCCGGGTGATGTCTTTTTTGCTGATGCCTTGTTCTTTCAATAAATTCACCACCTTGGCTTCCGTAGCGATAGACGCATGGTCGGTACCCGGCACCCAGCAGGCATTTTTACCCTGCATTCGGGCTTTGCGGATCAATACATCCTGAATCGTGTTGTTGAGCATGTGTCCCATGTGCAATACGCCTGTAACATTTGGCGGCGGTATGACAATGGTGTAAGGTTCGCGTTCATCAGGAACGGATTTGAAATATTTCATTTCCAGCCAGTGTTTATACCACTTGGCTTCAATCTCACGGAGGTCTAAATTTTTAGGTAAATCTTGCATCTTGTAGTTGTAAAAGATGCTGAAACAAGTTCAGCATGACATATTGCAAAAGTACAAAATAGTTGTTTTACAACGATTATTTGTTAATCGTCAATTGTTAATTGTCAATTAATTAATTAGTTAGTGGAAATTGGCTCAACGGAATAACCCTCTTTTTTCAATAAATTGATTAGGCCGTTTTCGCCGCCGAGATGACCTGCTCCCACGGCTATAAAACAAGCCCTTGACTGCATCTCCGATTTTAATTTCGGCACCCAGTTGTCGTTGCGCTTGTCAAGCAGATTTGTTTTCAGCGTCAGGTCATCATCTTCAGAAAATAATTTGCTGAGTTGAGGCAGGTTTTGTGTTTTATAATTTTTGATGAGTTCATCCATTTTATGGATTTCGGCTGAATAATTTCCTATCGTTTTGATGATGCTTTTTAACTGGCTTTCCATCGGAATCTCATCCAGAAATCTCAATTGCTCTTCAAAGGTTTCCAGTCCCAATACCGGAATGTTTTTTTGTTCAGCCATTTTTTTGAAGTTATCCTCATAAGATTCCTTCTCTTGTCCAAGGTATTTAAAGAAGATCAGCTGTTCCAGGTAAAAGGGTTTCAATTTGGAATAAAACATCTCAAAGGTGAATTTCTTGATGCCGATGGAGTCTTCCATAAAGGTCTGGAGTGCATTGTAGTCCGTATCGCTCATGTAATTCCTGATGCTTTTTCCACTGTCCAGCAAGCTTAGTTTGGTGAGTGCGGCAATGTCCATGTCTTCCATGTCGAGTTCCATTACAAGCGCCTCGCTTTTGCCCAGTTTTTTACTTACATTCTTCCCTAAAAAATAATCATCTCTGGAAATCATGTGGATGGTGCCGTACAGATAGGATGGCTTTGATAAACCATTGCCTGAAATCTGCCAAAGCAGGGAGTGGTCAGAGCTTAATGGTTTGTCTAAGGTAAGCGGGTTTTTATCTGTCGCATTTTTTTGTGGCGGGCGGAAACCGGTAAGTACCAACAGCAGTAGGAGCGAAGTGGCTATTTTGGATTTCATAGGTTTAAAAGTAATTAAAAAGCTGCCTTTCAGCAGCTTTTTATGTTTAACAATGATGGATGATTCAGTGTTTTTATTGTGGCGGTGTCCATGGCGTTGTACGCGGACTCTTGTAATTTTGCTTGTATAATTCCAGGTTTTGGTTTTTTGAAGGCATCCAGAAATCCTGTCCGAGATAGCTGATTAAAGGTTCAAATTGCGGAACGGCAATGTAACCCTTCAGTGGCGTAATCAGCTTATAATCCGGCGTCAGAACGCACATCGTGGGATAGGATAGATTGTTTTGCATGAAATAGGCCGCCAGTTCGTGGTAGCCGTTTCTACCACCGGGTACAAATACCCAGTCTTTATCCATGAAACGAATCGTATCCCTTCTTTCCGCATCAAATTTTACACAATAAAAATAGTCAGACATTATGCCGGCAACAGTCGGATCTTCAAACGTATTCTTATCCATGACCTTACACCAACCGCACCAGGAAGTATAGAAATCTATGAAGATATTTTTGGGCTGCTTTGCGTTTAACTTGACCATCTCATCCCAACTCAGCCAGTTGATTCTCTTTTCTGTTGCATCTTGAGTTTTCTTGGTTTCTACAGGTTTGACGGCGGTTTTATTTGGAGGGGTTTCCGCATGTACGCTTAGCAGCAGCAGCCCTAAAAATCCGCCTAGTAGTCCTCTTAAGATATTCATACGTTACAATGTATTTTTAATGATTATTCACCTGTTTGAAATTGTTGAAAGTCCATTTTTTTATAGCTTCCACTTTTAAAATAGTTTAAGATGGCTGTTAAGGTCTCCACATCTTTGAAGCCGGGGAAAGCCTGCAATTTGTTTCCGTTTTCATCCAATACGACCAATGTAGGATATCCCAATTTGCCGCCAACACTACCTAAATCCAAGGCCAGCTGATTGGCGCCACGTGCACCGGTTTTTGTAAAACTATAGGTTTTACCATTGAACGTAACAGGGCTGGATGTTTCTGCATTGAATTTTACGGCGGTAAAGCTTTCATTCAGCAAAGAGGTTACCCCCGGATCCTGTAAGGTGTTTTCATCCATTTTTTTGCACCATCCGCACCAGTCGGTATATAAGTCCACTAAAATGAATTTTTTATTGCCAGATTTGGTATCCGACATTGATTTTTCGATGCTTGACCATTTAATATCGTTATCGCTTGTACCTGTCTTTGCATTTTTTGCAGTAGCCGTATTCAGCATGAATACCGAAACTATAAGCCATGTGAACGATTTAAAATTTAACTTTTTCATTTCTATTTTGTTATTTTACTTAGCTATTGCAAATTTAGTACCAATCTGACGATTTTGTAAATTTAATCAATAATAAGTGGAAAGAAAAATAATTGTTTCGGTTTCGGGGGCCAGCGGTGCAGTGTATGCTAAAGTGCTATTTGATAAGTTGTTGCACATTAAGAATCAGGTGTCCAGAATTGGCGTGGTGATGTCTGATAACGCCAAAGATGTCTGGAAATATGAACTTGGAAATGAACAGTACAAAGACTATCCGTTCGATTTTTACGATAAGAATGACTTTATGGCACCCTTTGCTTCCGGTAGCGCCAAATATGATACGATGATCATTTGTCCCTGTTCTATGGGAACCTTAGGCCGGATTGCCGGAGGTATTTCCAATGACTTAACGACCCGTGCAGCAGATGTGATTCTGAAAGAAAGACGCAGGCTCATTTTAGTAGCGAGAGACACCCCTTACAATCTTATTCATATCAATAATATGAAAGCTGTAACAGAAGCGGGAGGTGTTATATGTCCGGCAACGCCCAGTTTTTACAGCAAGCCGCAAAATTTTGAAGAGTTAGCAGCAACAGTAATCGACAGAGTGATTGATTTATGCGGATTGCAAAATGATAGTTACAGATGGAATGATAATTAGTGCAAATTAATATATTCATTCTCTGTGATAGTATTTGAAGGTGGATGTATCTTTCGTAAAATGTAAAAATATTTTTTCTCTTCAATTACCATATACTTGTTTTCAAGTAAATAATTTACAATTGGATACTCATCGCCATGATTTTCTAAAATTACAAAACCATCCTTTAGTAAGGCTGTTAGATATTTTGGAATTGCAAGTAAAGACGTATTGTCATTTCTTATGTCGGATGTGATTTTTTGCAGGATTTTATCATTAGGAACCTCCGTTTTATTGGGCCATTCCGTTAATATTTTGGATTGATGCGAATGTAGAATATTGCAGGCGGTAAAGTCAGGAATCACCATCAGGTTGGGGGTTGAATGCCTTAAAGAATCCAATTCTTGCAAAACATCATATGTGTTTTTATTGGTGTGTATTCCACTCGCACCTTCTACTATATGGTCCAATTTGTAAGTCAATTGAGTGGCTGGCAGATCCCGGTAGATATTATGTGTCCTGCTATGATAAAAAGCAAGAATTGATATTGCGAGAATGGAATAAACTGTTTTTTTTGATAGAGCAACGGTTGTTGAAGCAAAGGAATCGAAAAGCAGGAATGAAATCATTCCACCGGTGAATAATGCCGGCGTATTATATCCCACAGAAATAGAAACCGACCAGGCTGAAAGTAATGTAACGAATGCTGGTATGACGGGTTCTTTTTTTACCAACCGGTAAATGCATTCGCTACAAATCATTCCGAAAAACAAGAAAACATATTTTCCATGATAATGATTGGTTACAAGCAAAACCACCGCTGTCATTGTTATTAATGACGAAAATAATGTTCGGTTAAAACGCAGTTTGTGATAGATGAAAAAAACGATAATACCCAGGTATGGCATTGGATTAAACAGGTAACGAGCCACGCCCACTTTCAGCAGTTCATTATGCCCGCTGAGTTGTGTCAGTAAATCAATACAACCTCCATTCATGCAAACATAAACCACATAAAACAAGATTGGGGAAATTCCAGAGAGTAAGTGTAAGACGACACTTTTTCTTTTGAATAAATGAAGCGTAAGCGGCAAAAACACTAAGTAATTTTGTTTGCATAATGCGGCATATCCGATAAAAAAGAATCCTGCATAATGCCATTTTTTATCGGATGAAATGAGATTTAAGCCGATCATGCACATCAATAACCCATCAACGGTATGCAGTACTGATGCAGGGAAGTAATGTACATTAAAAATAAAGCAAATCAGGATAAGTGCATACTTGTTCAACGTTGATAGTTCCTGTTTTGAGCAGTTAAGCAGGAAACGGATCCACCAATACGCAATCAGCGCTTGTTCCAGCCAGAAAACAAACCTTGATACCAGAAAAAAATGAGTTTTAGAGATCAATAATTCCGGTATGTGCAGATAGGCATAGCCCAGAGGCCGAACCGATGAAAAATCTACATGCGGGATTTGCCCGTGCAGCACCCTGTTGGTGGCTGACAATACAAATCCTTCGTCTGTCGGATTAAAGCCATATTTTGAAAATAAGAAATGGCAAATACCCGATAAAAGCAGTACAAATGAGATATCCTGGACAGTCTCTTTTCGCATAATGATACTCCAAATATAGATTAAAACTTCGTGTTTCATGTGTTTGTTGCTTAATGGAGAAAACTTCTAACACAATCATAAACTCAGAAAATAGCATATACTTCTGACATTTTGTATTTTTGAAAAATTATCGATTTTTATATGATATACGATTTTTCCAAAATAGAGAATGAAGCACGCAGGAAGTGGAATGACAATAATGTCTACAAGATAGATGGCAACTCATCCAGACCTAAATACTATGTATTGGACATGTTTCCCTATCCGAGCGGTGCGGGTTTGCATGTAGGTCATCCGCTGGGTTATATCTTTTCCGATATTTATGCGCGTTATAAGCGCATGAAGGGATTTAATGTGTTGCATCCGATGGGATTTGATGCCTTCGGTTTGCCGGCAGAGCAATATGCCATTCAAACCGGCCAACATCCCGAAATCACTACCAGAAAGAATATTGAAACCTACATTGCACAGTTGAATAAAATCGGTTTCTGCTATGACTGGACAAGGCAGGTTTCCACCTGCGAACCTGCTTACTATAAGCATACGCAATGGATATTTTTACAGTTGTTTAATT
The DNA here is from genome assembly GCA_046329775.1 of Chitinophagales bacterium. Classification (GTDB taxonomy): domain Bacteria; phylum Bacteroidota; class Bacteroidia; order Chitinophagales; family JADIYW01; genus JADJSS01. Next base: position 412,233 of record JAXLTX010000002.1, on the reverse strand, counting down.
CATGGTACAACAAGGATATAGATAAAGTTGATTCGATTCAGAAATTAATAGATATTTTCAATAACGAAGGCAATAAGCCCGTAAATGCAGCCTGTGACGATCAGGTCCAAAAGTTCACAGCAGAAGAATGGAAGTCGTTTTCACCCAAACAGCAACAGGACATCCTGATGGATTATCGCCTCGCATATCAGAAAGAATCTTTTGTCAACTGGTGTCCGGCCTTGGGTACGGTACTGGCCAATGACGAGATTGTGAACGGCGTGTCGGAACGCGGCGGACATCCGGTAGAAAAGAAAAAAATGTCGCAGTGGTTTCTACGCATCACTGCGTATGCAGAACGATTGCTGCAAGGCTTGGATACCCTTGATTGGAGTGACAGCATGAAAGACATGCAGCGCAACTGGATTGGTAAATCTACCGGCGCCATGGTGTCTTTTCCATTGAAAAGCCATGAAGACAAAATCGATGTGTTTACCACGCGGGTAGATACCATTTTTGGTGTTTCTTTTTTAGTAATCGCGCCGGAACACGATTTAGTCAACCAAATCACGACGCCAGAATATAAAGACGCTGTAGAGGCGTATGTTAAAGTGTGTGCGTCCAAATCGGATATTGAAAGACAAGCGGAAAAACAAGTGTCCGGACAATTCACCGGTGCGTATGTACTGCATCCGTTCACGCAGCAGGAAGTGCCGGTCTTTATTGCAGATTACGTGTTGGCAGGATATGGCACCGGTGCCGTGATGGCAGTTCCTTCCGGTGACCAGCGAGATTATCTCTTTGCGAAGAAATTTGATTTGCCGATCATTCCCATCCTGGATGCACAGCAAAATCTGGAGCAGGAAGCCGATGCGACCAAAGAAGGCAAATACATCAACTCTGATTTTATCAATGGCCTGGAATACAAGGCCGCCACGGCGAAATTGATTGAGCAATTGGAAGCTATAAATCTTGGCTACGGCAAGATCAATTTCAAGATGCGTGATGCCGGCTATTCCCGCCAGCGCTACTGGGGCGAACCTTTTCCGATTTATTACGATCAAGACGGCATCATTCATACCGTTCCGGAAAATCAATTGCCGGTCACGCTGCCGAAAGTGGAAAGCTACAAACCTACCGGCACCGGCGAAAGTCCGCTGGCGACGGCGACGGAATGGGTAACGCAATTCGGCGAAGGTACCCGTATGGAAACCGATACCATGCCCGGCTATGCCGGCAGTTCCTGGTATTTCCTGCGCTATATGGATCCGCAGAATGAAAAGGAACTGGTCAGTGCAGAAGCCCAGAAATACTGGCAAAATGTCGATTTTTATGTAGGAGGTTCCGAGCATGCGGTGGGTCATTTATTGTACTCCCGTTTCTGGCATAAATTCTTGAAAGACATTGGCAAGGTAAGCACAGAAGAACCGTTCCAGAAGATGGTCAATCAAGGCATGATACAAGGGGTGAGTAAGTTTGTGTATAGATATCATTACTTTGTTCAAGGATTACCTAATGAGCAACTAAACCTTGATAAATCTAAGCTCAAATCCATTTTTGTGTCAAAACAAATCAAAGATGAAATTGAAATTAATAACTCAACAAAATACATTGGTCAATTAAATGGACTAATTCAAGATGCAGAATTAGATTACAAACAAAGGTTTAGTGATGTAATAGGTACAGTTCAATTAAGTTCAACATGTTTGTTTGATAATTTACATGTAGACATTAAGTATGTCAACTCATTAAACAACAGTCTTGATTATAAAAGATTAATAGAAGAAGATATCAACTACAAAGATGCGATTTTCCTTACAGAAGAAGATGGAAATTATTATTGCGGCAGCGAAGTTGAAAAAATGTCTAAATCCAAGTTCAATGTGGTCAATCCGGATCAGATCATTGAGCAATACGGTGCGGATACCTTCCGTATGTACGAAATGTTCCTCGGTCCCATAGATACCGCCAAGCCTTGGGATACCAACGGGATTTCCGGGGTGGCAAATTTTATCCGCAAGTTCTGGCGTCTCTTCTACGATGACATGGGCGTGGCAAAAAACATAGAGGTGGAAGCTTCTCCGGAGGAACTGAAGATTCTGCACAAAGCCATCAAGAAAATAAATGAAGATATCGAGCGTTTAGCATTCAATACCTGTGTGTCCACCTTCATGATAGCGGTGAATGATTTGTCGAAACTCAAAACCGTAGCTAAATCTACGTTGACGGAACTGGTAAAACTCATCGCGCCGTTTGCACCACACACCGCAGAAATGCTTTGGACGAATTTAGGGAATGCGACATCAATAGTTGATGCTGATTTCCCTGTTCACGATGAGCAGTATCTTGTAGAATCTGCGTTTAACTACCCGATTCAGATCAACGGAAAGCATCGGGCCAATATTGAGATTGCGCTGGATATGCCTCAGGAGGAGATCCAAAAATTGGTGTTATCTGATGAGAAAGTGTTAAAATTCACAGAAGGTAATCCACCTAAGAAGTTCATCGTCGTACCTGGCAGAATTATAAATGTAGTTGTGTAACTATTTGTAATTAATTAGTTATAAGCACGTTAGGCTTTCATTGTAACATACAGCAATACCCTTGTTGAATATATGGCAATCTATAATGCTTTAATTATCAACAATTTCAGAATATTTCCAATAAGTTAATTTTTACCGACCTGGTAACAATTTTTTGGTTAATTTTAATTAATTGCTATTTTTACAGTATTAAAGCCAAAATAAGATGATTAAAAGAATTACACTAACAGGTATGTTGGTGCTGGTGATGTGCGTTACTTTTGCAAAAGAGTACAAACAAGCTGCTCTCGATTACCTAAAGAAAAGCCAAAAAGAATTGAGCTTATCCGATCAGGATATTGCCGACTTGATTCTACTCAGCGACAGTTACGATGACTACAGTAACATCAACCGCGTTTGGTTACAGCAAACTGCTTTCGGCATTCCGTTGAAAAGCGGTATGATTTCCGTTCATTTCATGAATGGAAAAGTGGTGAACTCCAACAACAGCGGTGTTTATGATTTGAAAAAACAGGTTTCTTCTGTGATTCCTGGCATTTCAGCAAAAGATGCCGTGGTTCGTGCGGCTTCCTATGTGGGAGTAACCAATATAGGTGCAATAGAACTGCAGGAAAAGGTGGACAAAAAGCAGAACCTCTACATTTTCAAACCCATCAGCGGATTGACAAACATCGAGGTACACGCTCAGTTGTTGCTGGTTCGTGACATAAACAACAAGGTTCAGTTGGATTGGGAAGTTCAATTTCATTCTCTGGATGAATACAATTTTTGGAATATTGACGTAAACGCTAAAGACGGCAGTCTCATTAATAAATTCGATCAGGTTTTACACTGTAGTTTTGGAAGAGGTAAATATTTAGAATCTCAGGAGTCAGTTTATAGTTCAGCAAGATTAATTGGTAATCCTGTTCCTCAAGGGGCATCAGACGACGTACTACAGCCATCTGCCGGTTCATATAGGGTATATCCATATTATACAGAATCACCAGTTTATGGTAGTCGAATTTTAATAAGTAATCCTGAAGATGCGGTGGCTTCACCTTATGGCTGGCATGACACGAATGGTGCAGCAGGTCCAGAATATACAATAACAAGAGGTAATAATGTTTATGCATATGCAGATAAGGATGGCAATAACAGTGCTGATGCAAATTCATCACCAGATGGAGGAGCATCCCTGTCGTTTGATTATAATTTAAACTTTGCCACACAGTTAGATACATTGGAAAATTCTAAAGCAATTGTTACTCAATTGTTCTATATGAACAACATAATGCATGATATTTTCTATAAAAACGGCTTTACAGAGTCAAGTAGAAACTTTCAATCAAAAAACTACACCGGTGTTTCAGGAGGGAATGATTTTGTCTGGGCTGAGGCACATGATGGAACTAAAGATCCTACTACTGGAGCTACATTAATGAATAATGCAAACTTTGCTACATCAGCTGATGGCGTAAATACGACCTTCAGCCGCTCTCGTATGCAGATGTTTATGTGGGACGGAACTCCACCTTCTACTCTTACATATAATACTCCGACTAGTATTGCCGGTGATATCCTGCATGGCTCTCAGAGTGGTTGGGGACCTTGTTCATATAATGTTACTGGACCTGTTGCAAATGCAACGAGTGCTACATCCCCTCCATCATATGTTTGTGGACCGGTAAACAATGCTTCCTCTATTTCCGGTAAAATCGCATTGATTGATAGAGGGACATGCAACTTCTCCGAAAAAGTTTTGTCTGTCCAACAAGCTGGTGCGATAGGTGCAATTATCATTAACAGACAATCTGCAGGTGATTCCATTATCGGCATGTCAGGCGGAATCGGGGCAGATGCAGTTACGATTCCTGCAATGTTTGTAAACTATACAGACGGTCAAAAATTAAGAGATAATATTTCAACAGCAACAGTTACATTATTTCGTCAATCAACTACAAACTGCTTAGATTATGATGGGGCTTTAGATAATGGTATTGTTTCACATGAATATGGACATGGTATTTCAACACGTCTGACAGGTTTTAGCACAGGAACAGGTGGAACGTCTGCTTGTTTAAGCAATGAAGAGCAAGGGGGAGAAGGCTGGAGTGATTTTTTTGCATTGGCTTTAACAAGAAAAGTTTCAGATACAAAAAACACACCTAGAGGGATAGGTAATTATCCTATTGGCGAAACTTCTTCAGGCGAAGGTATAAGACGTTATCCTTACTCTTATGACATGTCCGTAAATCCGTTGACTTATGCAGATTTAGCGGCGAGCACAGAGGTACACGATATTGGTGAAGTTTGGTGTTCTGCTTTATGGGATATGTATTGGAATCTTGTTGATAAATACGGATATAGTTCAGATTTATACAATGGAACGGCAGGTAATAACCGTGCTATAAAACTGGTGATAGAAGGTTTGAAACAACAGGCTTGTAATCCTGGTTTCTTAACATCCAGAAATGCAATACTTAAAGCTGACTCCATTTTATACGGATATGCGGATAAGTGTGAGATTTGGAGCGCATTTGCAAGAAGAGGAATGGGGGCTTCGGCTCTTCAGGGTACCGCTTTAAGTGCATCAGACCAAACTGCTGCATTTGATATTCCGGCAGCATGTAACACCACCCCGACAGCGACGGCGAGTTTCACGGTGAGTGATACTGTCGTATGTGCTGGCGGCAGTTTGACGTTTACGAATACGTCCACGGCGACAGTAGGCAGTCCTGACTCTGTTCGCTGGACGATACCGGGCGGTGTTCCATCTACGTCTACTTCATCGACGACTGTTACGTCGAGCTTCAGCACGGCGGGCACGTATGTGATCAGCCTGGTCGCCTATAAATCGGGCAACGCGAGTGTAGCGGCAACGAAATCAATCCGAGTGAAAGTAAAACCAACGGTAGGCGTGAACTCCCCGACGATCTGTAGCGGTCAGACGGCGACGTTAACGGGAACCGGCGCTAGCACATACAGCTGGACAGGCGGCTTAAGCGGTTCACCGGCCGCAATCACCCCAGCCCTGACAACGACGACGACCTATACGGTAACTGGAACGACGAGTGGCTGTACGAATACGGCAGTGGCAACGGTGACGGTGAATCCATCACCAACGGTAAGCGTGAACTCCCCGGCGATCTGCAGCGGTCAGACAGCGAGCTTATCGGCAAGCGGAGCGACGAGCTATACGTGGACGGGCGGTTTGGCCTCCACCGCGACACCGACGACCCCAATCTTAACGACGACGACGACCTATACGGTAACCGGTACGCTGAACGGCTGTACAGCAACAGCGGTCTCCACGGTAACGGTGAATGCCTTACCAAACGTACAGGTGAACTCTCCAGGTATCTGTAACGGACAGACAGCGAGCTTAACGGCGACAGGAGCTACGAGCTACAGCTGGAGCACCGGCGCGAATACGGCGAGCATCAGCGTCAGCCCGACCTCAACGACTACGTATACAGTAACAGGTACAACGGGTAGCTGCAGTAAAACAGCGACGGCTACGGTAGCCGTTACGCCGATACCAACGGTAAGCGTGAACTCCCCGACGATCTGTTCTGGTCAGACGGCAAGCTTAACGGCGAATGGTGCGACAAGCTATACGTGGACGGGCGGTTTAAGCGGTATTCCAACGGTAGTAACGCCTGTATTGACGACGACGACAAGTTATACGGTAACAGGCACAACCAATGGATGCAGCAGCACAGCGGTATCTACGGTCACGGTGAATCCAAGTCCAAGCATAAGTGTAAACTCCCCGAGCATCTGTGCCGGTCAGACAGCGAGCTTATCAGCAACGGGCGCGACGAGCTATACGTGGACAGGCGGACTTGCCTCGACAGCGACGCCAACGACACCAGTATTGAGCAATACAACAACCTATACGGTTACGGGTACGCTGAACAGCTGTACAGGCAGTGCGGTTGCAACGGTTACGGTCACCGCCTTACCAAACGTCACGGTCACTTCTCCAAGCATCTGCTCGGGCTCAACGGCTACCTTACAGGCGAGTGGTGCGACGAGCTATACGTGGACAGGCGGCCTGGCGTCAACAGCCACACCGACCACCCCAGTCTTGACCACGACGACGACCTATACGGTAACGGGAACAACGGGAAGCTGCAGCAAAACGGCAGTGTCCACAGTAACGGTGAATGCTTCGGCCCCAACGGTTACGATCAGTTCTACCCCCAACCCTGCGAGCGTATGTATCGGAGAATCCATTACACTGACGGGTAATGGTGCGAATAACTATAGCTGGACATCGAGCCAGACCGGTACGACGGGAGGCAACACGCTGACGTTTACGCCAAGTGCCGACATCACGGTGAACTTGAGCGGTACGGTCACAGGTTGTACAACCCCAGGAACGACCTCGGTGAATGTAACGGTAAAATCAAGACCAACGGTAGGCGTTAACTCGCCGACGATCTGTAGTGGTACCACCGCTGGCTTAACGGCGAATGGAGCGGTAGGTTACAGTTGGACCGGTGGCTTAAGTGGCGTGGCGAATCCGACCACCCCAGTCTTGACCACGACGACGACTTATACGGTAACGGGTACCACGAATGGCTGTACAGGAACAGCGGTATCAACGGTAACTGTAACACCTGGTGTGAGCGTGAGTGTGAACTCACCGAGCATCTGTAGTGGTACGACAGCAAACCTTTCAGCAACTGGAGCGACGAGCTACAGCTGGACGGGTGGCTTGGCATCCACGGCTAGCCCGACCACACCAACGTTAACGACCACGACATCATATACGGTAACGGGAACGACAGGAAGCTGTACGGGCACGGCGGTATCTACGGTGACGGTGAGTCCGACGCCTGTAACGCCAGGCATCACGCAAAGCGGCGATACGCTGTACAGCAGCACGATCATCGTAGGAGCAAGCTATGAGTGGTACAAGAGCGGCAGCCTTGTAGCGACGACATCAACGCCATACTATAAGATAACGAGCAGTGGTAGCTACACGGTGAAGGTCAAGAACGGCAGCTGTACATCAGAGGAGTCTGCATCGTTCTCAGCGGTATATACGGGCATCAAGAATGCGACGAACTCAGTGAAGGTATTCGAGGTGTACCCGAATCCTACAGCAGGCCAGTTGATGATGAACCTGACGCTGACGAAGAATGCGAGTGTCCAGATACGCATCTACAGCCCTGAAGGCAGAGAGTTATATGTTAAGAGCTTCGCGACTACACGTAATGTAAACGAGGAGTTAAACATGTCAGACTATGCGAAAGGGGTGTATATCATCAAGCTGAATGTAGACGATGAGGTATACTACCACAAAGTGGTGAAACAGTAAACATCCATCTGTACCATAACACAAAAATCCCCGACCTCAGGTCGGGGATTTTTTATTTTTGTAAGTTTTTAGTAATTTCATGCTCTGATGCCAAGTGTAAAGATTATAGAGTGTCCGCGTGATGCGATGCAGGGAATAAAGGATTTTATTCCAACTTCCAAGAAAATAGAGTACCTCAATGCCTTACTGAAAGTTGGATTCCATACGCTGGACTGTGGCAGTTTTGTGTCTTCTTCTTCCATCCCGCAAATGGCGGATACGCATTTAATCATTCCGCATCTGAAAATGGATGATACGGAAACGAAGTTATCTGTAATTGTTGGAAACAGAAGAGGGGCGGAGCAAGCCAGTGAGTTTGATGAAATAAGCTATGTTGGCTATCCTTTCTCCATATCTGAAACGTTTCAGAAGAGAAATACCAATTGCAGCATTGAAGAGTCTTTGCAGCGGGTAGAGGAAATCATGAATATTTGCGAATGTTCCGGGCAAACCTTTGTGTGTTACATATCGATGGCGTTTGGAAATCCGTATGGTGATTTCTACGATGCTGCATTGGTAGAGCATTGGGTAGACAGATTATTGGAGATAGGGGTTACAAAATTTTCCATTTCTGATACAATAGGCATAGCAACGCCCGAGATTATCACAGAGGTATTTTCCGTCTTGTCAGAGGATTTTCCCGAAATAGGATTTGGCGCCCATTTCCATACGACACCTGCGACCTGGAAAGAAAAGGTGGAAGCAGCTTGGAATGCAGGTTGTACCCGATTTGATGGGGCTATTAAAGGCTATGGAGGCTGTCCGATGGCAAAAGATGATTTGACAGGAAATATGCCAACGGAAAACCTATTGGCATATTTTGATGAAAATAACATTCAACACGGATTGAATAAGGATGCCTTTATTGATGCGATGAGTATCGCCAATGCCATCTTTAAATAGGAATATTCGGGTTTTTGATGATTTCCCGTTCTCCGAAAATTGCTGATCCTACTCGTATCATATTGGATCCTTGCTCCAGCGCAATCTTGTAATCACCACTCATCCCCATGGATAGATACCTGAATTCTGGTGAATTATTGAAATAGGTGGATTTTATCTCATCAAAATATGATTTCAATCCGGCAAATTCATTTTTGATAAGAATGGTACTTTTGGTATTCGTAGCCATACCCATCAATCCAACGATACGGATATTTTGCAAGGCATCAAAAGCCCTGATATCCAGGTGGTCAACCAGTTCATCTTCGGAGAAACCTGCCTTGTTGGTTTCTGCCGCAATATGAATCTCCAGCAATATGTCAATGATGCGATTGTTTTTCAGCGCTTGCTTATTGATTTCAATGGCCAGCTTTAGGCTGTCCACAGAATGAATCAGGCTGATAAAAGGAGCGATGTATTTAACTTTATTGGATTGAAGGTTTCCAACCATGTGCCATTGTATGTCTTTAGGCAGCAGCTCATACTTCTGAACCAGTTCCTGTACTTTGTTTTCGCCAAATACACGCTGTCCGGCAGCATAAACGGTTTGTATCTCCTCTGCAGATTTTGTTTTGGATATAGCCACTAAAACCGCACCTTGGGTGTTCGCAATTTTTGTTATATCTTGTAAGGCAGAAATATTTGCCATCGGTATGTTTTATTTTTCCCATAAATATAGGCCAAAATTCATTTTATATATACTATCGTTTACAATTATTCTGTCTTGCGTGCGTAAGCATAAGTTTGATAAAGACACCAAACAGATATCCGAAGGAAAGATGGCAGCTGTATTAGCGGACATATTCCTGATGGAAGCTTATGTGACGGAAAGAATGCAACCTGTGCAGCAGGATTCTCAGACTATTGTTAAACAATCATTCTATTCAAGTATCTTTAAACATCATAAGGTTGACAGTACAGGATTTTATTCAACGCTCAGCTATTATCAAGCCCATCCCAAAGAATTTTCCGTGCTGCTAAATCTTGTAGATTCAAATCTATATAACATAAAAGCCCTGGACTCTGTCCCGTATGTGACGCCAGTGGCAGATGTCCCACAGCATATCGACAAATTGCATAGTTTTAAAGAGCAGGAGCAGGCAATGCAAAAGGAGTATGTGAAAAATCATCCGAGTTTACAGAAACTTAAGCTAAAAAAAGAAGGAAAAAAGAAAGAAAATTAGTTTATTTACCAAACAAACGTTTGATATGAGCATCAGAAACAACTGGACTTTTCAGGAGATACAAGAGATATATAATAAGCCTTTGCTGGAATTGATGTATGAGGCTGCAACCATACATCGTCAGTATAACCAAACCGGCGAGGTACAGGTATGTACATTGTTGTCTGTAAAAACCGGAGGATGTACGGAAGATTGTGCTTATTGTCCGCAGGCGGCACGCTACAATACGGGGTTAAAGGCCCATAAACTGATGGATGTGAATGAAGTGTTGATGAAAGCCCATGAAGCCAAGGAAAGCGGCTCTACGCGTTTTTGTATGGGGGCAGCCTGGAGAGAAGTGCGCGATAACCGTGATTTTGACCGTGTGCTGGATATGGTGAAAGAGGTGAATAAGATCGGTTTAGAGGTTTGTTGTACGTTGGGTATGCTGACGGAAGATCAGGCTCAAAAACTAAAAGACGCAGGTTTGTATGCATATAACCACAACCTGGATACTTCAGAAGAACAGTATGGAAAAATTATTACCACCAGAACATACGAGGACAGATTGCACACCATCGGCAATGTTCGGGCTGCTGGTATCAGTGTCTGCAGCGGAGGTATTATTGGAATGGGAGAAACGGATGAGGCCAGAATTGCCATGATTTATACTTTAAGTACAATGCCTGAACACCCTGAATCTGTGCCTGTTAACGCACTTGTGGCTGTCGAAGGAACGCCTTTGGAAGGTATGAAACGTGTCTCCGTATTTGAGATGGTACGTATGATTGCCACTGTCAGAATCGTCATGCCTAAAACTATGGTTCGTCTCAGTGCCGGCCGACTGGATATGCCGGTCGCAGAACAGGCATTGTGTTTTATGGCAGGTGCCAACTCTATTTTTGCAGGTGATAAATTATTAACGACTCCTAACCCAAGTTTCACAGATGATATGGCGATGTTCGATTTATTAGGATTAAAACCTCGTGAAGCTTTCAAAAAGGAAAAGGCAGATGCATTAGTGGCTTCTTAATGAATGCAGCAGAAAGGATACAATATTTCTTACAGCAGCGAAAAGAACACCATCTTTTTCGTCAATTAACTGTAAATCAAAACGTTATTGATTTTTCATCGAATGACTACCTTGGCTTGTCCAGGTCTGCCTTTATCCGGCAACAGGTGGAAAATGACTATCAAAACTATCAGTATCATAAATCAGGGGCAACAGGATCCCGTTTGCTGAACGGAAATTCCTCATTATATGAGGAAGTTGAGGCCTTGATGGCTAAAACACACCATGCTGAAGCAGCTTTACTGTTCAATTCCGGATTTGATGCCAATGTCGGACTGATTTCCACGCTTATTCGACCGGAAGATGTCATTTTTTACGATGAATTGGTACATGCCTCTATACATCAGGGTATGAAGTTAAGTGGGGCTGAAATGGTCGCATTCAGGCATAATGACTGTGTTGATTTGGAGGGAAAGCTGAAAACCTCTACTCATAAGATACGTTTTATAATTACCGAATCACTTTTTTCTATGGAAGGAGATAAAGCTGATTTGGTCAAAATTTCGAAGTTGGCGGAAGTTTATAAAGCCGAATTGATAATTGATGAGGCACATGCTACCGGACTATTTGGCAGTAATGGAAGTGGTCTTTGCAATGAAACGGGGATAGAGGAGAAGTGCCTGGCGAGGGTGTATACCTTTGGAAAAGCGATTGGAAGCCATGGAGCGGCAGTGCTTGGCAGTCGTCAGCTAAAAGATTACCTGATTAACTTTTCCAGGAATTTTATCTACAGCACCGCGCTTGAAACCCATAATTTATTAAGCGTGAAACATACTTATTTTTATTTACATAAAAATGTAAATCAAATAGTTGGTTTATTTAAGTTAAATCAATACTTTAAAATTAAAATGAACGAGTTGAAAGGCAGGTTCCAGGTATGTGGTGAAGGCCCAATTTTTGGAATTATCGTTCCGGGTAATAAACAATGTAGGGGTTTGGCGGTTTATTTGCAAAAATATAATTTTGATATCAGGGCCATTCTTTCACCCACGGTGCCAAAGGGAACGGAGCGCCTGAGGGTTATTTTGCATAGTTATAACACGTCAGTTGAAATCGATCAACTTTTTGAATTACTTCTTGATTATAAGTAAATTATGAAATTATGAATGGTTTTTTTGTAACAGGAATCGGAACGGGAATCGGTAAAACACTTGTCTCCGCTGTTTTGGTGGAAGCTCTGAAGGCTGACTACTGGAAGCCTGTTCAGTCCGGTGGCCTTGATTTTACGGATGCAGATTTCATAAAAGAGTATGCTATACACCACCAAACCTTACATCCGGAAGAATATGTCTTTTCAGAGCCCGTTTCACCACATTTAGCTGCAAAATTAGACAATAAAAATATTGATATACAACATTTTAAATTACCTGAATTAAATAATTACTTGATAGTGGAAGGGGCAGGTGGCTTACTGGTTCCTTTGTCAGAAAAATATTTAATTAAAGATTTAATTATTAAGCTTCAATTACCTGTAATAGTAGTTTCTATGAATTATTTAGGAAGCATTAATCATACCTTACTCACGATTGAAGCATTGAAACAGCATAAGATCCCGATTGCCGGCATAATCTTTAACGGGGAGGCCAATATTGAATCGGAAAACTATATCCTGAATTATACTGGTATTAAGCTGTTGGGTAAAATCCCAAAAGCTGACACAATGTCCAAAGGATTTATTGTACAACAAGCAGACGCCATCCGGAAAAATCTGCTTCCATTCCTTTCTGAAAAGCCGCTTGCTACCAACCCGGACGACTTACCCATCGACTATGAATCTTTCTGAACGCGATCATCACCTGATTTGGCATCCGTTTACGCAGCAGCAAACGGCAGCGCCCAACATTGCCATTACGCATGGAAAGGGCGCTTTACTATACGATGAACACGGAGACGAATACATTGACGCCGTTTCGAGTTGGTGGACCAATCTCTTCGGACATGCGAATCCTGACATTGCCGAGGCCATCAAAAAGCAGTTGGATACCCTTGAGCACGTCATTTTCGCGGGGTTTACCCATCAGCCGGCTGTTGAACTGTCGGAAAAATTACTCAAATTACTGCCTTCTACCCAATCGCGCGTTTTCTTCTCGGATAATGGCTCTACCTGCGTGGAAGTGGCGCTGAAAATGGCGATTCAGTACTGGCACAACCAAAACATAGAGAAAACGACCATCATTGCGTTCAAAAATGCCTACCACGGCGATACCTTCGGCGCGATGTCGGTGGGTGCGCGCGGCGTGTTCAACCGCCCGTTTGAGTCTTATATGTTTGAGGTGAAATTCGTGGATTTGCCGACCGATGAAAATATGGAGCAGGTGTTGGTCGATTTTACCCAAATCATACAAACTCAAAAAACAGCCGCTTTCATCTTTGAGCCCCTGGTGCAGGGATCTGCAGGTATGCTGATGTATAAGGCTGAATACCTGGATAAACTGTTGGAAATTGCACAGCAGCACGGAGTGATTTGCATTGCCGACGAGGTGATGACAGGTTTCGGACGTACAGGGAAAGTCTTTGCTTCGGATTATTTACAACATAAACCCGACATTTTTTGCCTGTCGAAAGGCATTACCGGCGGATTTCTGCCTTTGGGTGTGACCACCTGTACGCAGCAAATCTACGAGGCGTTCCTGAGTGAGGATAAACTGAAAACGTTCTTTCACGGGCATTCTTATACGGGAAACCCGCTGGCCTGTGCGGCGGCGAATGCAAGTTTAGAGTTAATGAACAATGCACAATTAACGATTAACGATGTAGTGGAATGGCAAACTGAATTTTCTTCCACATTAAAAGAACATCCTAAAATTGAAAACTTACGACAGATAGGCACCATTGTTGCGTTTGAGGTGAAAACGGATGCGGACTACAACTTGTTGCAGGATATTGCCGTAAGTGTGCCTGCAGAGCAGCTAAAAAACACCACATCCAACTACTTTAACGATTTACGCGATTTTCTGTATGGAAATTTCATAAAACGCGGTGTTTTGCTTCGTCCGCTGGGAAATACCGTATACATTCTACCTCCATATATCATTACCAAAGAGCAATTGCAAAGGGTATATGAGGTGATTGGGGAGGTGTTGGGATTATTATTGTGATTTTTTACAAACTTTTCTGAATATCCAAATATCTCTTACCGTTATTGTGTCAAATTTCGATTGACCTGTTTTGCCGCTGATTTTTTCTGTTACCATAGTTTTATACTTAGATTCCGTTTTTAAACAGCTTACATCAGTTGGTTCACCATAAGTATCAATAGGACATATTGCAATATAGGATGAGGTAAGGCATATGGATAACACAAAAAGATTTAGGATAACTAAAATTAACGTATCTTTTATCTTTAAAACTAGTAAACACATTATGATACCAAAAAATGAAGTAGATTGAATGACATAATTTATATAAACTAGAGTTCTATATCGAAAAGTCCATTTTGGTAAGAAAAATTGAACAATAATTTCAATTACTAGTATGATAATAAGAACATTGATTATATTTCTTATTTGTTTCAAATGGTTGCTTTTTTAATGTTGAGAGAAACAAATGTGTAGTGAGTAATCAAATATAGCAAAAATTAGATTATTCGTTACAACCCCACCACTAGACTTTGCTCACTCAAATCTACATACTTCATGCCGTTTTCATCCAGTAATTTGCGGTAAATGCGTACATGGTAATTGTCGTTATCGCTTGAAATCAGCAGTCGCTTATACATGTAATTTGCCTTTACGCTTTCAATATTCAAAAAGCAGTTTTCGCTCAGTACCAGATAATCTACTTTCAGCGGCGAAGCAAAAACCTTGCGCGTATTTTCTTTTTTCAGGAAATAAAAGCTCCTGTTCTGCACCATCAGCAAATCTTTATCCGCCATCACTTCCTTTGTATTCAGGGAATCTTCCAATATAATCGTTTGATAATCGCTGATTCTGTAAATGCGGTGCGAGTTTTTGATGGAATAATCGATTGTCTTTTGTGGCAAGGTATCTTTGGAATAAATAAACTGCTGTCCGTTCTTATTCAATGCCAGTACAAAATGCTTCGGTACGGAATAGAGTATCAGTTCCTGTTTGCCGACTTGCCGGATAGTATAGGCATAGGAAATGAAAATCGAAACCAAAAACAAACC
The DNA here is from genome assembly GCA_046329775.1 of Chitinophagales bacterium. GTDB lineage: Bacteria > Bacteroidota > Bacteroidia > Chitinophagales > JADIYW01 > JADJSS01. The sequence continues at coordinate 397,055 of JAXLTX010000002.1, read as the reverse complement.
CAGGCAGGCAATCACGTATTTCGCTCTTCGTTGTATCACAAAAAATGCAAGCAACAGAACAGCCAACAACAATATTAGCAATTGAACTTTAGAAATGTACAGATTATACAGTTTTCCGAGCGGCAGGTTCGAAAAGAAATAAGTGAGTTGGATGAACACGGTAATCACCAAGGAATCCAGCCAGCCGATAATATTCGCCAGAAATGGGATAAAACTAAACATTACCAAACCAACACTCAGCCATAAAATCACAGCAGACAAGGGGATGGCAAAGATATTCGCCAGCAGGAAATAGGTCGGAAAATTGCCGAAATAGTAAATACTCAGCGGCACGGTGAACAGTTGTGCGGCAATGCTCGCCGACCACAACTGCCAAATGGAATCAATGAGTTTATTTTTAGAGTAGAACAAAGCATAAATAGGTTTGGTAAAAATGAACAAGCCCAACATGGCCAGATACGAGAGCTGAAAACCGATATCAAACAGGTTGTTCGGATCTATCAGTAGCTGCAGCAGAGCAGCGCCGGCCAGCAGATTCAGATTAGTGACGTGTTCCTTGCTGAGTTTGCCGAAATTCATCAGTGAAAACAAAATGGCGGCACGCACACAGGCTGCCGAAAATCCCGTAACAAAAGTAAATATCCAGATGAAGCCAACAATGAATACGAATTTGGCAATTTTTATCTTTTTGTTCTTGTCTTTAATGAAACTCAGCAAAAAGACCAGCATGCCGTAAATGATCCCGACGTGCAAACCCGAAACAGATAAGATATGCAGAATGCCGGTATAGGCAAAGGCATTGTATAGTTCCACGTCAATATCTGCACGGTGACCCAGCAGAATACCATCTGCCAGAGCAAAGTTTTCCTGTTTCGGTATATACTTTTGGAGAACGGATTGCACATACGTTCCGATAGCATTGCTGCTACGTTTAAACCAAAGCGTTTTGTGTTTCTGCAACAGCGTAATTTCCGCTTTCGTAAGATATTGCTGCTGGTAGATGGATTTGTGCTGTAGGTAATTTCTATAATCAAACTGTCCGGGATTTTTCGGTCCGTCCACTGCTTTTGCTTTCAGATGAAACAGGACTTCATCCCCAATACTTAAATCGGCGAGCGTACTATCTTTCTGAATATAGACTAATAAGTTGCCGCTGACAGGTGTCGTGTTGTTCAAACTATCAATAATTTGCTTTACGGCAATCACCGTTTTATAGGTTTTATCTTTTTCTTCTAAGGGTTTGGAGATGATTCCTTTGGCAAATTCTCCTTTGTAATGACCAAAGTGAGCTGTCTGATTGTGAATGTTCTTGTGGGTAATCATCAAAGCTCCTGTTAGGAATATAAGAGCATAGATGAACCAGGCATTCAGTTTTTTGGAAAGCGGATGACGAATGCTTAAGTGGCTGACGATGACTATGATTGAAAATGCCAATGTCATCGCCAATATGGAGGAAAGTGAAAGGGTGAAACTGCTGAAACAGACGATTCCTGCTACGAGCGGCAGGACAACTTTCAGTAAGGGCAAATGCGTCAACTTATATTGCATTCTCTAATATAAAAAAGTATTTTGTAAAGTAGAAATAAAAAAGCCGCAAATCTGTGATTTACGGCTTTATGTTTATGGGTGAAGAAGATTCTCTTATTTACCTTTCTTCATTTCCTGTTGTTGTTTCATGATTTCCTGCATCTTTTGCTGGAAAGAATTCTGTTTAGGTGGTTTTTTCTTGTTTTCCTGAATCTGCAAGTGAATTTGCTGTTCATCAATAAAGAATTTCTGAATGATCCAGTTTTGCGCCAGCGTCAGGATGTTGAACAGAAAATAGTAGTAGCTCAATGCGGCCGGCTGTTTGTTGAACATGAACATAAGCATCACCGGCATTACATACTGCATGATCTTCATTTGCTGAGCCATCATGTCATCAGCGCCTGCACTTGGCTGTGTCTGGCTGGTTAATTTAGTCACAGCTATGGATGATACCGCCATTAAAATGGTGAATAAGCTGATGTGGTTTCCAAACATCGAGTGGATGATTGGAATATTTGCTTTCCAGCTCACTATGGAATCGAAACTGGATAAATCCGTAGCCCAGAGGAAGGGCTGTTGGCGCAATTCTATAGAGGCCGGGAAGAGGCGATACATGGCAATCAAAATAGGCATCTGCAGGAGCATCGGCAGACATCCGCCAAACGGACTCACGCCGGTCTGGCTGTATAGTTCCATTTGTTTCTGACCAAATTCCGCCTGATTCGGATATTTCTTCTTCAACTCATCAATTTCAGGTTTCAGCACCTTCATTTTCGCCATAGAAATGGTGGATTTGAAGGTGAAAGGGAAGGTGACGAGTTTGATGACCACCGCCAGAATGAAGATGATGATACCATAATTAGATATGAACTTACCTAAGAAATGGAAAATCGGGATAATGAAGAATTTATTGATAAGGCTCAGTATACTCCAGCCCAAGGGAATGATTTCCGTCAGATTCACATCCATTTTTTTCAGTTCACTGTAGATGTTTGGTCCCATATACATGCGCATCGGGAAGCTGAAAGCATTGGTATTGTTAAATGGTATTTGCAGTTGTGTATTGAATGTCTTTACGATGTTGTTGTTGTCCGTTGGTGTGGACACCTTGATTTTTGCACCTGTTTTAAACAGTTCCTTGTTGGCAATCAAGGAGGTATTGAAGAATTTTTGTTTGTACGAAACCCATTGTAAGGGTGTTTCAATCTGTTTGTCCTTATCTCTGGATAAATCATCTGCCTCTTTGGCCTCATTTAAGTAGTGCAGCGATGAATTGAAACGCTCGTCCTCAATACCACCTTCCTGTGCGGGTAAATCCTGCTGCCAGTTCATTGAGATGGGCTGATTGGCCGGAATCACATCGCTGAAGTTTACCGCATTGATGACAAAGTCGGCCACATAGCCTTTTCCGTTCAGCGTATATTTGTGTTCATAGCTTTTTCCGTTACCCAAATCCATCTTGTAGACAATATCCAGTTTTTCATCACCGGATATTTTTTTAGGGGTAGCTGTTGTATTGAAATATAAACTTTCTGTTTGCACGGGCACCTTACTATCGTTGGCTATAAACGTGAAGTTGAAATCATTGCCCTTGTCTTCAAACAGTATCAATGGCTTTTTGGTGAAAGTTTTATAGTTTTTCAATTCCACCTTTTTGATCACACCACCTTTATTGGAGAAGGTATAGATGCAATCCTCATTCTCAATGGTTGTCAGCTGTTCCGTGCCGTTGGAGAAAGCTGCAAAACTGCCTAAAGCCGCCGCACTGGCAGAGTCAGCTTTCGGTTGAGGGGCAACTTCCTCTTTTGCAAGGGTCGAATCTATGGCTTTTGTAGAATCGGGTCCAGGATATTTGCCTGCCTGTTCTTCCTGTTTTGGGTGTTCTTTTAGGTATTTTGCTTCCTGCTGTGAAGTATAGATAGAAAAACCGAGAAATATCATGATAATAAGGGCTATGCCTATTACCGTATTTTTGTCAAAATTCATTCGTTCGTAATTAAATTGAAGCGCAAAGGTAGGAAAATAGCGTGAACCTAGCAAAGCGCTATGGATAACAATAGATTAATTATTTTTAGTTCCATGTAAATGGTTAATTTACAGATGTTCATTAAATGCATTTTGCTATAAACAGGCTTTCCTTATCTTTGTGGCATGAGCAATACAACTTTAGTGATTATGGCTGCCGGTATGGGCAGTCGCTATGGCGGAGTGAAGCAAGCCGCCAGTTTTGGTCCGAGCGGCGAGTGGCTGATGGATTATGCCATATATGATGCACAACAGGCTGGTTTTAATGATGTTGTCCTTATTACAAGGAAGGACTTGTTGAATGATATGCAGGAGCACATGGACAAGATTTGGGGTGCGAGATTACCGATTCGTTTTGCCTTGCAGCAGCCACCGGCAGATGCCAATCCCGAACGCACCAAGCCTTGGGGAACCGGCCAGGCGATTCTGGCAACCCGGGATTTGGTCAAAAATCCTTTTGTGGTGATCAATGCCGATGACTTCTATGGAAGAGAAGCCTATGTTTCCATGCATCAGTTTTTATCCAATTGTGATAACCATGCACCAACTTTTTCGTTAGTCGGATATGCATTAGAAAATACCTTGTCTGATATTGGATCGGTTTCGCGGGGGGTGTGTACCCTGAATGAAAACAATGAACTGGTTTCCATTACAGAAATGACGCAGATAGATTTGCGCGCCGGAAAACTGCAAAATGAAAACGCCGATGGCACCTTTACGGATATTCCTGCAAACAGCTATGCTTCCATGAATTTCTGGGGTTTTACCTGTTTCCTTTATGAAGAACTGGAAAACCAGTGGAAAGCCTTTTATGATAAGAACCGCAACGAGCCGAAAGCAGAATTTCTTATACCTACGGTGGTTTCTACCATGATGAATGAAGGCAAGATAAAGGTGCAGTTGTTGCCGGATGGCAAGGACTGGTGCGGCGTTACCTATTCGGAAGAAAAGGATTTGGTGATAGCGGCTTTAAGAAGCAAAATTGCGGATGGAGTTTATCCGGATGATTTATCTGTTGTCTGAATCCGGATTGATGGATTTTGGATTTCTTAGATTTGAAATCCTGAAATTTTATAATCTACAAATTCATATTCTGACAAAATAAATCAGCTTCATCCGTGATTCAGACAAGTATACTCCAACAAGAATTTATTCAACGCTACGGTGAGTTGGAGTTGGAGGCATATTTTTCTCCCGGACGTGTCAACTTAATTGGCGAACACATCGATTATAACGGTGGTTTCGTGCTGCCGGCCGCCATATCTTTAGGTATTACTGCTGTTGTTAAAAGGAGAGAAGACGATATTGTTCGTATATATGCAAGAGAATTCAGCGAAGAAATTTCTTTTACAGTAAATGATACTCTTTCATTCCAGCAAAATGAAAAAACACATTGGTCTGCTTATGTGAAAGCAACCTTACAGGTTTTAAAAGATAAGGGTGTTCACCTGCGAGGTGCCGATATCTTAATTGGCAGTGATTTGCCTTTAGGTTCAGGCTTGTCGTCTTCGGCAGCGCTGGAATGTTTAATCGCTTATATTTTTAATGAAGATTTTTATAACAATAACAGAACCCAGCTGGCGTTGGATGCACAACTGGCGGAACGCAAATATGTGGGCGTGAATTGCGGCATCATGGATCAGTTTGCCGTAGCCAATGGCAAACTGCATCAAGCGATTTTACTGAATTGCGCGACGCTGGAATATGAATACATTCCCGCTGATTTCAAAGATTATCAATTGCTTATCATCAATTCCAATAAATCCCGTTCATTAGCAGAATCAAAATACAACGAACGCAGAAGCGAATGTGATGCGGCGTTTGAAATACTGAGTAAGTTCGATATAGCGGAAGATTTATGTCATGTCCACGAAATTTCTTTAGCCTATTTGGAAAACGATACCTTATATCAACGGGCAAAACATGCCATTTTGGAAAACAAACGGGTACTGTATGCTGTTGAAGCCCTGAAAAATGGCAGTATCGAGGCATTCGGGCAGTTATTGACGGAATCGCATATTTCCTTAGACACGGATTATGAGGTAAGCGGACATGAATTGAATATGATTGTACATTACAGCACGCATTTTGATGGCTGTATTGGTGCACGGATGACAGGTGCAGGCTTTGGCGGATGTTGTATCGCATTGGTAAAAAAAGATAAAACAGCACGTTTCATAACGTATGTTGGCAAAAAATATGCAGAAAAAACCGGATTAAAAGCAGATTTTTATCTGGCAGAAATTTCAGAAGGAGTAAAGAAGATATGGAATCACTTGCCTTCAATAAATCAATAATTCTGCCACCCGATAATGAATAAACATGGATAGTGTAGATAGTTTAGCCTTGGAAGAAAGTAGTTTGCCACACGGCAAGAAGAATGAATTCCTGATTGTATTCCTGTTGGCGTTCATATGCTATCTGGCTTCCATGGATTCCATGTTGCTGATGCCATTGGGGAATATTATCATGAAAACCTACAATGTGTCACCGATTCAGTCTACCATTGTGGTCTCTGTATATTCTATTGTTGCAGGAATTTCAGGCTTTCTCTCCGCTTCCATCATGGATCAGTTTGATCGAAAGAACCTTTTGATCTATACATTTTTAGGGTTCATCATTGGTACAGCGCTCTGCGGATTTGCCTGTAATTTCAATCTTCTTATTTTATACAGAGGCATAACCGGTATTTTCGGCGGTATTGTGGGGGGCGTTTGTGTGGCTATTGTCAGCGACATAATACCTTATGAAAGAAGAGCTACCGCAATGAGCATTATTTCACTTTCATTTGCAGTTGCTGCAATTACAGGGGTGCCTGCAGGTTTGTTCTTAGCCAAACAGTTCAGCATTCAGATGCCTTTTCGCGTTTTATCTGTCATATCATTGTTTGCATTGCTTGCCATCATCGTATGGATACCATCTATCAGTATGCATTTGTTGAACAAGGTGCCCATTAAGAATCCATTTGTCACCATCCGTAATATTTTCAGCGACCACAATCAGGTAATGGCCTTGCTGCTAGCCTTTTTGCTGGTATACAGTCACTATGTGGTAATTCAGTTCATCGTTCCGTATATGGTGAATAATGTAGGTTTTGATGAAGATCTGATTCCGGTGATGTATGCCATCGGCGGAATCTGCACCATCGCAACCTCACCGTTCATTGGAAAACTGTCTGATAAAAAGGGGAATTTCCCTTCTTTCGTGGTGCTGGTCATACTCTCCTTTATTCCGATCATTGCCAGTACACACATCAACAAGGTAGTGATACCGGTGGCGATTCTGGTTTGTGCAACCTTCTTCATTCTGGCAGCCGGTCGTATGATACCGGCATACACTCTGATGTCAGCTGCAACAACACCCGAGAAACGCGGTGGATTCATGAGTATGCGTTCCGCATGTATGGAGTTGGGAACCGGAATAGCCTCCATCACCAGCGGTATGATTGTGAAACAGGGTTTACACGGTCGGATTGAGAATTTTCATTATGTTGGTTACGTATCGGTTGCAGTAGGACTGCTGGCAATTTATGTAGCATCCAGGGTGAAGGTGGTCAGTAAGATATGAGGAATGTTAATTAAATTTTATGTTGATACATTTAACACATTATTTCTTGAGAATGATTAAATTTGTAAAAAATTAACAGTTTTATGGCAAAAATGACTAAAGTATTCGGAGCAATTTTCTGTGTATTGGGTACCATCTATCTGATTGTTTCCACGTTCCTGTACTTAAATACATCCGCACATTTAGATTATAACACCACTAAACAAATGTCTTTCATACAGTCAGGTACTCCTTACTTCTTTATCGTATCCATCCTGATATTGGGATTCGGGATTATCTTCGCGAAAGATAAAATTATAAATAACGATCATCATTAACAGATAATCGTTTGTTTTCATGGTTATAAGTTTTGTCCTCGATTAGAAATAATCGGGGTTTTTTATTTTTTCAATGTGCAATCACACCGCTTCCGATTAATTCATCTTCAGCATACCAGGCACAAAACTGTCCCGGTGTGATGCCTTTCTGCAGATTTTGGAAAATGACATACAACCCGTTTTCTCTCTGATACAGGCAACAGGTTTCCAAGGCTTGTCTGTACCTTATACGTGCACGATAGATGCGTTGTTCACCTGTTTTCATCGTCAGATCTCTCCGGATCCAGTGTATATCTTCATCTTTTATAAATAATCCTGCGCGATTCAGGCCCTTATGGTTTTCACCTTCCCCCAAATAGATGATATTGTCTTTTGTATTGGTTTCAATTACGAAGAGTGGCTCTTTAAACCCACCTATTCTTAATCCCTTGCGCTGTCCGATCGTATAATAATGCGCACCGTTATGTTCACCGATTATTTTTCCATCCTTCAGCGTGAAATTATTGGGTTTGGTCAATGCATACAATGCATCAGCATTACAATGGTCAAATGCATACTCCTTGATATCATCCACCGCTTCATCAGAAACCAGCACCACATTCCCTTTTTTAGTTTTTAGCTGCTGTTGCAGGAATTCCGGCAAACGAACTTTACCGATAAAGCACAATCCCTGTGAATCTTTCTTCTCTGCAGTAATCAGGTCCAGTTCTTTTGCAATCTTTCTGACTTCCGGTTTGGTGAGTTCACCGATAGGGAAGAGGGCTTTGCTGAGTTGTTCCTGATTCAGCTGGCATAGAAAATAGCTTTGGTCTTTATTGCCGTCTTTTCCTGCCAGCAGGTGATAGACCTTATTTCCATCAATATCTTCACTTTCACTTTTTCGGCAATAATGACCGGTAGCCACAAAATCCGCCCCGATTGCCAAAGCATGTTTTAGGAAAATGTCAAACTTTATCTCCCGGTTGCACAGCACATCCGGATTGGGTGTTCTGCCGGCTTCATATTCGGCAAACATATAGTCAACGATACGTTCCTTGTACTCATCGCTCAAATCAAGTGTCTGGAAGGGAATACCGAGTTTCTGGGCCACCATCAGGGCGTCATTGCTGTCGTCTATCCAGGGGCAATCGCCTTGAATCGTTACGCTGCCATCATGCCAGTTCTTCATGAACAAACCGATGACCTCATATCCCTGCTGCTGCATGAGATAGGCTGCTACACTGGAGTCCACGCCACCTGATAAACCGACTACGACACGTTTTTGCATGTTACAAAATTAACCAAAAGGCAGGCAAAACGGATATTATCTAATAATAAAATAAAAAACCCGCGATAGAAATCGCAGGTTCAAACATAACATTCATTAAATAACCAAAAATATTTCTTACATTACTTGTTTACGATGATTTTTCTGAAAGTATTTCCTTCAGGTAATCCGAATTTAAGGATATAGGTGCCGGCAGACAGGTTGGACAAGTCTACGGAAGTTTGCTTGTCACGGATGTTTTCAAACTCATCCTGATAGATGGTCTGACCGGAAAGGTTAAACAATTCCAGTTTTACCGTCTTATATTCTTTAAGAGAAAGATTGATATTCACATAGTTGCTGGCAGGATTAGGAAATACCTCCAACTGATCGAATTTGTTTTCTACATCCATAACACCGGTTGGTGCTTCAATGGAGAAGGTTGCATTCTGAATGCAACTGTTTTTATCTTTCACAATTAATGTGTAGTTTCCTGCATTCAGATTGCTGATGGAGTTGGAACCGGAAACAATATTGTTATTGTTTAGAGTATAGGTGTATGGAGCCGTTCCTCCTGTGATATCCAAGGTGGCGGAGTAGTTATTGTCACTTATCAGTTCTGTATTCACCACTACCTTTAATTTGTTCGGCTGTGAAAGGGTTTTAGAACCGCTGCTGGTGCAGTTGTATCCGTCTCGTACCGTAACGGTGTATTCTCCTGCGGCTACATCAGAAATGGTAGAGGTATTCTTACTGTTGCTCCAGGTATAACTGTAGGTGCCGTTGCCTCCGATTGGAGTTGCCTGAATGGAACCGTTGTTATTACCGAAACATGATATGTTTTGAACAATATTCAGATTCAGTTTCAGGGCCGGTGCTACCGTAATGACAGCAGTCTTTACAATCGAATCCTTGGCAGTAGCATTCAGAGCCACCATCTTTACCGTATACGTGCCGGCAGTTGTAAAGGTATGGGACGGATTCTGTGTGGTATATTCTGTTGTTCCGTCATTGCTGATATCCCATCTCCAGGAAGTGGGCGCACCCATTGACTGATCGGAGAAATTTACGGTCAAGGGAGCACAGCCTACCGTTTTATCAGCAGAAAATTGTGTGGTGATGGGAACCATCTGTGCATTTGAATTGCAATTTGTCGTTTGTAATCTGTGTCTTGAATAACCACAATAGGAGTTTGCAGCGCTTCTGGCAATAATGTCATTTACGCTGATCATATCTGTGGCCGGATTCAGGATTCTTTTGGAAACACCATTTGCAATGGAAGGATACATGATTTCTGAATTGTTAGAGCTGTGTCCTTCTCCAAAGGCATGGCCTAACTCATGCAAAGCAACGCTTTCAAAATCATATTGGTTGAGAGGTGTTGCATCTGAACCAAAGTAGAAATTTGCAGTCGGACTAAAAATCATATCTATACCATCCGGAATGATAGGTGAGCCTGCACACAAGGTATATGAAGAATAGGTGACGGCTAAAGCGCCTGCAGGCAAAGCACAGGATGAAGATGCAAATGAAATGATGTTCATATTGTCCAATTGATTGCTGCAAGTGGTGGTGGTGGTGGTGGGAGCCAAGGTGATGTTCACACCTGTATTGCATTTCCATTGGTCCAAGGCCTTTGTAAAACTTGCTTTAGCAGCGGCGTTGGCATCTAGGTCGCTGTTTAAGGTAAAGGTATATCCGCCTGTTCCGTTCTGGTCGATTAATGAGATTTTATTTTTTTTATATTCAAACTGATTGTAGCTGATGTTTAGTGGTGCAAAAGAAGAGATAATTGTTCCTGCTGATGTAACCACATTAAATGCTCCTGTTCCTGCCCCTCCTTGTCGGTTAGCGGAAGCCCCCGGAACGATTACCTTTATTTCCGTGTCGGTCCAGGAAAGTATATAGGTACTGTCAGGGATAGAAGAATAAACGGTAGATGAAGTGCTGTTGGCATCTCTGAATTGTACCGTGGCAGCTCCTTTTCGGGTTCCGAATCCCCACCCACTGATGGTCAACACACTTTGTGTACCGGCACTGATGGTTGCCGGTGTAAATAAACTGATAGAGGCGTCACCGCTTACATCATTATCGTTGGTGGGTATGCTCTCTCTGTAATTGATGCCTGTTGTTTTCTGAATCTGTTCGTACACCATGTGTTTGTTGGCATACACATCAAATGGATCATGACAGATGCCGCTGAACGGGTCTGTTGAGATAAAGCCTTGTGCCAGCGCGTAAATCTCAAATTTTGAACTTCGGCTGCTGTAGTTAAGTGCATTCGTATTTTCATTTAGGAAGAAGATACCGTCTGAGCCGATATGCAGATCCGCATTGGGTTCCACTACCAACAGTTTTCCGTCTAGTTCTCCGCCTGGTGTAACCACTTCTATGGTAGCAGGTGAGTTTCCTTTCAGGATTTTATTTACCTGAATGGTATTGACCGTGTAGATAGCAGATCTATCAGCATTCCAGCAGGAGTGTTGCTCTGTTACTTGTCCGTCAATAATTGTTTCTGAATTTTTGGTTCTGTTGTCAATGCTAACTTTAGTAAGCAGACAGTTTGCGTTACTACAATAGCTATACGCTATTGCGAACAATAAGAAATAGGGTTTCATGTTATGTTATTTATGTTTCTAAAAAAAAATAGGGTAACACAAACTTAATAAGAGTTTTTGGGTTTGTCAATAGTGAATTTACATATTATTATAATAATTAATTAAATAAGTAGCTTAAAACTGCTATTTTTGGCGCATGTTAGGATTGAAATTAGCTACGGACCCAAGATGGGTAAATCTGGCCTCTGCATCCATCGAGGATATATTGACAGATCATGCTTTTTGTGAACAGAAAGCAACAACTAACTGCATCAGCCTCATACAGTTATACCCGGAAAAAACATTTCTGGTGGAGAAGCTTGTTCCTATAGTGAATGAAGAATGGGCACATTTTAAAATGGTGCTGGATGAGCTGAAAAAGCGCAATATGAAGTTGGGAAAGCAACGTCAGGATAAATATGTGGTTGCCCTGCAAAATTTTATTAAAAAAGGTGGCAGTCCGGATGAAAGATTCCTCGACAGGCTGCTTTTGGCGGCACTGATTGAAGCCAGAAGCTGTGAACGCTTTCGTTTGTTATCACTTGATATCAGTGATGATGAACTGAAGCACTTTTATCATAAGCTGATGATATCGGAAGCAACCCACTACCGGCTTTTCATCGATCTGGCGGAAAGATATTTTGATAAGGAACTGGTCAGAAGCAGATGGCAAGAGTGGTTGGATTATGAAACAGGCGTATTAGGAAATCTGGAACTGAGAGGGGACAGAGTCCATTAATCATCAAAATCACTGTAAATATCTATGAATAATACTACGCTGAACGATATAAAGGCATACCTGCTGGATTTGCAGGCATCCATTTGCGCCAGTCTGGAGGAATTGGATGGGAAAGCCCGATTTATAGACGACCATTGGAGCCGAGAGGAAGGTGGTGGCGGATTGAGTAAAGTAATCCAACAGGGAAATGTGTTTGAAAAAGGAGGTGTCAATTTTTCACATGTTCATGGGAAAATGCCGGAAGTACTGAAATCTGAATCGCGAAATGCCGCGTATTTTGATGCTACAGGCGTGTCCATCGTCATTCATCCGCAAAATCCGTTCGTTCCCATCATACATATGAATGTCCGGTATTTCTGTATGTCCGAAACGGCAGACAGCGAGATATTGGACGAGTGGTTCGGTGGTGGTATCGATGTTTCCCCCGCCTATCCCAATGCGACAGACGCACGCCATCTGCATTCCACCTTGAAGAATGTCTGCGATCGCTACAATGCTTCTTATTATCCGGATTTTAAAAAATGGTGCGACGACTATTTTACCATCCGCCATAGAAAGGAGATGCGCGGTATCGGTGGTATCTTCTTTGATCATCTTCGTCCGGGCAATGCCACCGAAAAGAGTCAGCTTTTCTCCTTTTTAAAAGCAGTAGGGGATAGCTTTATTCCTATTTATGCTGAAATCGTAAACAACAATAAAAATAAGACTTATACGGATAAACATAAAGAGTGGCAATACATACGCAGAGGCAGATACGCAGAATTCAATCTAGTGTATGACAGAGGAACACATTTCGGGTTAAAGACAAACGGTCGGATTGAGTCCATATTGATGAGCCTGCCTCCGCATGCAGAATGGAAATACAACCATTTGCCGGAACCCGGAAGTGAAGAGGCCCAGACACTCTCATTCTTCCAACCCAACCCTTGGGTATAATGATGCCTAAAAATTGACATTTGTCAATATAAGATAAATGTGGAAAAAACATAATTCCAAATCATGATTTTTGTCATGTTTTATCCAAAATTGATAGTATATTTACAACGATGAAGCCTACATTTGAACACGTTGATTGTAAACACTGTTCCAACAGATTCAATTCTGTCTTTTGTAAGACGGAGCATGATAAGATGGCCGAAATTGAAGCCGTGAAAATCTGCTCTACCATTAAGAAAGGGGAGACCATCTTCAGAGAAGGTGCCTATGCATCCGGGGTTTACTGTATCAATGCCGGGAAAATTAAACTGGCCATGATGGGTGATGAAGGAAAAGAACAGATTGTCCGTATGGCAAAACCCGGCGATATCATCGGTTATAAGGCTTTATTGTCAGGAGACAGATACAGTTCTACCGCCACCGCATTGGAAGACTGCAATGTTTGCTTCATCCCCAAAGAAATATTCCTGGTTATTCTGCAAAAGGACGCTTCTTTATCCTTTGAGATGATGAAGGTCTTATCGGATGAATTAAAAAAAGCAGAAGAAAAAATAACACACCTTGCTCAAAAACCGGTTCGCGAACGCGTAGCGGAAACCATACTTTTCTTGAAAGAAACCTATGGACTGGACGAGCAAAATCACGTAAACGTGGCACTTACCCGCGAAGAAATCGCCAATCTGGTGGGGACTGCTACAGAAACCGCCATTCGACTGCTCTCAGAATTCAACAAAGATCACATCATCGAATTATCCGGTAAAAAAATCAAGATTCTGGATCAGCATAAGCTGGTGAAAACAGCAAATCTCTACGATTAATTATTACTTTTCGTATTCCTCCATCTATAAAACATGATAAAAATCATGTTTCAGTTTGATGACCGTCATTAGCCGTCATCCATATTCAGATTACCTTAGCATAAAATTCTGCCATGCATAATCTGCATATTATAAACTATCATGATTTTTCAGTGGATGAATTATGCCATTATCTGGAAGATCGACACTATACGCAGATTCTGGCTGATATGGATTCCATACAGAAGTATATGGTCAGCCTAGCCTGTACTGACGGCTCCGAAGTGGTGGAGCTAACCAATGTCATTTTCAGAAAATTACACATGGAGGTGAAGCAGCTTTTCACCAAAGACAGCATATTGTTATTCCCGCATTTGAAAAATAAACCGGATGTGCTTATCAATCTCGAACCGGTAAACCTGATTCATCAGAAAATCAGTGGCATATTATTGCAATTGCGTAAATTGATGAATAATTATGTCCAGCAACCTACATGGTCCAACCAGTTTAAGATATGTTGTAATGAGTTATATGCATTGGAGCAGTCGATACAGCATGTGATGTATATCAAGGAAAATTTTTTGTGGACAAAGATAAATACAAACGCACATCATGAGTGTTGAAATAGTTGAAAAGAAAGTCTGCTATCATTGCGGTGAAAATTGCCCGACCAATAAAATTCATCTTCAGGAAAAGTTCTTCTGTTGCGACGGCTGTAAGTTGGTATATGAAATCTTGAATGAAAACAACCTGTGTACCTATTATGACCTGAACAATAATCCCGGGCAGGCGCAGAAGATAAAGGTAAGAGAAGATAAATTTGCCTTTCTGGATGATCTGACGATTCAGCATAAACTGATTCAGTTTTCGGATGGCAATCAGACACATATCACGTTCTACCTGCCGCAGATGCATTGCAGTTCCTGTCTGTGGTTGCTGGAAAATATTCACAGAGTGAATCCGGGGGTGGTGACCTCCAAGGTGAATTTTGTAAAGAAAGAGGTGTTTCTGGTGTTTGATAATGCAAAGACAAGCTTGCGTAAAGTGGTGGAAACCCTTACCGCCATTGGCTATGAGCCGCACATCAGTTTGCAGGAGCTGAATACCAATAAGGTAAAGAAGACGGATAAGACCCGTTTGTATAAGATTGGGATTGCGGGTTTCTGTTTTGCCAATATCATGATGATGAGTTTTCCGGAATACCTCGTGGCGGATGGTGTTGTGGAGGCAAATATCCGTACTGTGTTAAAGTATTTCATCGTTGCGTTTTCACTTCCGGTCATTTTTTACTGTGCCACAGAGTTTTTTGTTACCGCTTGGAAAGGTTTGAAACATAAGGTGCTTAATATTGATGCCCCTATTGCGTTAGCCATTGCAATTACATTTGGTAGAAGCATGTATGAAATCTTTTCACACACCGGTGCCGGATATCTGGATAGTATGAGCGGTATCGTCTTTTTTATGCTCGTGGGAAGAATTTTGCAGGATAAAACCTATCAGTCCATTTCATTCGACAGGGATTATAAATCGTTTTTCCCGATTGCCGTGAATGTGCTTAATAACGAAAAGGTGATACCTACACAGATTGATAATATTAAGGCGGGAGATGTCATTCAGATATACAATAATGAACTGATCCCCGTAGATTGCATTTTGTCAAAGGGAAAAGCGGAAATCGATTACAGTTTTGTCAGCGGTGAAAGTCTACCGGTACAGAAAGAACCCGGTGAAATCATTTACGCAGGGGGGAAGCAAATGGCAGGAGCTTTGGAATTGCTGGTCGTGAAAGAGGTGTCACAGAGCTATCTCACCAATCTTTGGAACAAAGATGTATTTAAAACAAAGGAAGAGGCCTATAATTCGTTCATACATGCACTCAGCAAGTATTTCACCTTTATCGTCTTGGGTATCGCAGGTGTGGCCGCCATCTACTGGTATGCACATGGCGAAAATAAACTGATGTGGAACACCATCACCACCGTGTTGATTGTTGCCTGTCCTTGCGCACTCTTATTATCTTCAACCTTTACCAACGGAAATATCCTGAGAATACTCAGCAAGAACAAATTGTATCTGCGACATCCGGATGTCATTGAAAACATATCAGACATCAATCATCTGGTTTTTGACAAGACGGGAACGCTGACGCAACAAAGCAATGTAAAGGTTAGTTATTCAGGACAGCCATTGAGCGAAGCGGAGCAGATAAACATCGCCTCTTTGCTGGCACAGTCACCTCATCCGCTCAGCAAAGCCGTAGTCGATTATCTGGATAAGAAAGTAATCGCCAACATTGAAAATTTTAAGGGTATTACAGGAAAAGGCATTGAAGGCTGGATAGAGGAGAAGCATTACAAGATAGGTTCGTATGAATTTGTGTACGGAAAGGCTGGACAGCCGCAAAACAACAGTATGGTATTTGTGATGGTGGATAAGGATGTGCTGGGAGAATTTAAGATTGTCAACAATTACAGGTTCGGCTTCAATCAGTTGATGCAGGATTTAAAGAAAAAATTTAAGATTTCCGTTATTTCCGGAGACAATGACGCAGAGTTGCAAAAATTACAATCCGTTTTAGGCAGTGATACGGATATCCTGTTCAACCAGAAGCCGGATGATAAATTCAATTACATACAGCATTTGCAGCAGGCAAAACATGAAAAGGTGATGATGGTTGGTGACGGGCTGAACGATGCAGGTGCCTTGAAGAAAAGTGATGTAGGTATCGCCATCACGGAAAATTCCAACAATTTCAGTCCCGCCTGCGATGGTATTCTGGATGCTGAACAGTTTTCCAATCTGGATAAATTCATTCAATTTGCCAAATCAGGAAAGAGCATCATTATGGTAAGTTTCGTGTTGTCAATCGTTTACAACATTATCGGACTTTATTTTGCCGTACAAGGCACTCTGTCTCCACTGATAGCAGCCATCCTGATGCCCAGCAGTTCCATCAGCATCATCTTGGTGACATACGGAATGAGTGAGATTTCTGCATGGAAAATAGGGCTAATAAAACATGATAAAAGTCATGTTTGACATTGATAGCTGTCATCCAAAAAAAATGTAACTTTAAATACCTTTGATACCTGAAAATAATATATGAGTGTAATCATAATAATGTTAATAGGCAGTCTGATAATCGCAGGAGGTTTCCTGATAGCCTTTCTCTGGAGCGTAAAAGACGGACAATTTGACGATGAATATTCTCCCGCTCATCGCATCTTATTCGATGATACAATAAAAAATAATAAACCAATCAAGTAATCAATATGGAATTAGAAAGATTTTCTTACGACAACCGCTTACCGAAGTATTTTGCTTACGCCACCATCCTATGGGGCGTCGTCGGTATGCTTGCAGGTGTTTTAATCGCGTTTCAGCTGGCATTTCCCGTTTTAAACTTAGACATGGCAGCTACAACATTCGGTCGTGTTAGACCTGTTCACACAAATGCAGTAATTTTTGCATTTGTCGGAAACGGGATTTTTACAGCTATTTACTACTCATTACCGAGATTGCTGAAAACGAAAATGTTCAGTAAGGTATTGGGTAACATTCATTTTTGGGGCTGGCAATTAATCATTGTGGCCGCTGCCGTTACCTTGCTTGCCGGTTATACAACAGGTAAAGAATATGCTGAGTTGGAATGGCCGATTGATATCGCCATCACATTGGTTTGGGTGGTGTTCGGTATCAATATGTTCGGCACCATTTTAACCAGAAGAGAAAGACACTTATATGTGGCTATCTGGTTCTTCTTAGCATCTTGGGTGACCGTAGCGATGTTGCACATCGTTAACTCATTTGAGTTGCCGTTCTCCGCACTAAAAAGTTATTCATTATATGCCGGTGTGCAGGATGCTTTGGTACAATGGTGGTACGGACACAATGCGGTGGCATTCTTCTTAACCACACCTTACCTCGGTTTGATGTACTATTTCGTGCCCAAAGCGGCTAACCGTCCGGTATATTCCTATCGTTTGAGTATCGTTCACTTCTGGTCACTGATATTCCTGTACATTTGGGCAGGCCCTCACCACTTATTATATACAGCATTACCTCAATGGGCACAATCATTGGGCACGGCGTTCTCCATCATGTTGATCTTACCGAGCTGGGGTGGTATGTTAAACGGTTTGTTTACCTTAAGAGGTGCATGGGATAAGGTAAGAGAAGATCCTATTCTGAAATTCTTCGTGGTAGGGGTTACCTGTTACGGTATGTCCACTTTTGAAGGACCGATGTTGTCTTTGAAAAATGTAAACGCCATCTCTCACTATAGCGACTGGACTGTTGCACACGTCCACATCGGTGCATTGGGCTGGAATGGTTTTTTAACATTCGGTATGTTGTACTGGTTAATCCCAAGATTGTTCAAGACAGAATTGTATTCTAAGAAATTGGCCAGTACACACTTCTGGATTGGCACTTTAGGTATCATCCTGTATGCAATACCAATGTACTGGGCTGCTTTCCGTTCTTATTTCATGTTCAAGGCATTTACGCCGGAAGGACAGTTACAATATCAATTCATCGATATCGTTCAGACAACCGTTCCTTTCTATATCATGAGAGCTGTGGGTGGAACCATCTTCCTGGCAGGAACATTGTTAATGGTATATAACCTTATTAAAACGGCAAACCAAGGTACATTTGTTGAAAGTGAAGAAGCGGAAGCTGCACCATTGGCTAAGACCTATGTGGCCACCGGTAAAAAATTCTGGCATAGCGTGATTGAGAGAAAACCGGTTCTGTTGTTGGTGATGAGCTTATTGGTAGTTGCCTTAGGCGGTATCTTTGAGCTGATTCCTACTTTCATGATCAAATCTAATATCCCTACCATTGCAAGTGTAAAACCTTATACACCGCTCGAACTGCAAGGAAGAGACATTTATGTAAGAGAAGGTTGCTACACCTGCCACTCTCAAATGGTACGCCCGTTCAGATATGAAGTGATGCGTTACGGTGAATATTCCAAAGCGGGTGAATTCGTTTACGATCATCCATTCCAATGGGGTAGCAAACGTACTGGTCCGGATTTGGCACGTATTGGCGGTAAATATCCGGATAGCTGGCACTTCAACCACATGTTGGAGCCAACTTCCATGTCTCCGGGTTCCGTAATGCCTAAGTATCCATGGTTGTTCAGACGTGATATTGATTTGGCTTCCACGAATTCAAAAATACACGCCATGCGTATGCTGGGTGTGCCATACGAAGTAGGATATGAAGCTAAAGCAAATGAAGATTTAACCGCACAGGCGGATAAGATTGCAGCCAGCCTGAAATCTGATAAGATAGAAATCAGCAGCAAGAAAGAAATCATTGCTCTGATTGCTTATCTGCAGAGAGTGGGCAAGGATATCAAGGCAGACCAGAAAACAGCGTTGAAGTAGAGGATGCCTCTATGCTATTTATAAAATTAAAACAACAAACATGAAATTTATAAATTATTTGGAAGGTATCACAGGGGTAAGCATTTATCCTATGACTTCACTACTGCTGTTTGTCGCGTTCTTCATACTGGTTACCTTATGGGTGATTCGAACAGATAACGGCTTTATTGACCACATGAAGAACATACCTCTGGAAAAAGATTCTAATGACTAAAATAAAAACGTTATGAGACCAACATATAAAATAAAACTATCTCTTTTTTTGCTGATTAGCACATTGTTCATCAGCAAGGGCTTTGCTCAAGCGGCTGCGGCGGCACCTGCGGCTGCCAGCAGCTCCATCAATATTCCGGTAAATACCATACTTTGCTGCATCGCATTGGTATTGTTATTCATCATTCTTGTATTGTCTGTAACGGTTAATGGAGCTATCGAACTGTATAAATCTAAAAAGGCAGCTGCCAAAACAGTCGTATTCTTAGGATTGATATTCTTGTCTCAGTATGCATTCTCACAAGATGCAGCAGCGACGGCAGCTACAGCAACAGCAAGTACAGCCAATACGGCGTCCAATATCTATTTCTATTCGTTTGTAACCATCATTCTGATTGAAGTAGCCGTTATCCTGTTCTTCATCAAGGCACTGAGATTCTTGACAGGTATCGATCAGTTGAAGAAAGAAAAAGCAGCCAGAGGGGAAGAAAAAACACTTTGGGAAACCATCAACCAGTTCAAACCACTGGAAGAAGAAGGCAATATGGATACCGGACACAACTATGACGGCATCCGTGAGCTGGATAATATCACTCCGCCGTGGTTTGTAGCAGGCTTTGCAGCTACCATCCTGTTTGCAGCCGTTTATTTGTACAGATACCACATTGCTGAATCAATGCCATTCCAGGAAGAGGAATTTGCCGTTGAAATGAAGGCAGCCCAGGCATTGCAGGATTCATTGCTGAAACTGGAAGGTAACAAGATCGATGAAAACTCCGTGACCTTATTGGGTTCCTCTGAAATTGCGCTTGGTGCAAAGACCTTCACAGCTAACTGCGCCGCTTGTCATGGAGACAAAGGTCAAGGTGGTGTTGGACCAAACCTGACAGATGAATACTGGATTCATGGTGGAAACATCAAGGATGTATTTAAAACCATTAAATATGGTTATGTGGATAAAGGGATGAAGTCATGGAAAGATGATTTCTCTCCAAAACAAATCGCACAATTGGCCAGTTTCATAAAATCTCTGAAAGGTAGCAACCCTCCGGGAGCAAAAGAGAAAGAAGGTGAATTGTACGTAGAAGAAGCAGCAACAGCATCAGCAGCGCCTGCAGATTCTACACAAACTAAATAATAGAACAATGGATTTAGATGAATTAGCACACGCCGAGTCATACAGGGACAGGGTAAGCACGGTAACAGAGAAGGGAGCCCGAAATTGGGTGTATGCATTGAAACCTCACGGTAAGTTCTACAACTACCGAATCATTTTAACTGTAATTTATTTATTGGTATTTTTCAGCATTCCGTTTATCAAGGTAAACGGAATGCCTTTTGTCATGTTCAATGTGCTGGAAGGTAAGTTTATCCTGTTCAGCAAGATCTTCTGGCCGCAGGATTTCTACATCTTCGCCATCGCGATGATCACGTTTATCATCTTCATAGCCTTGTTTACCGTTGTGTATGGCAGGTTGTTTTGCGGATGGGTCTGCCCTCAGACCATCTTCATGGAGATGGTGTTTCGTCCGTTGGAGTGGCTGATAGAAGGAAATCCGGCTGCACAAAAACAACTGAATAACGGACCATGGAATTTTACAAAGGTCTGGAAGAAATCACTGAAGCATTTCATCTATTTCGTGATTTCATTCCTGATTGCCCATACGTTCCTGTCTTATATATTGGGTGTAGACAAGGTAATCAAGATCATTGAGGAGCCTTTGTCTGAGCATGTAGCGATGTTTATCGGGCTGATTGCCTTCGCTTTCGCATTCTATGGCGTATTTGCTTATGTTCGTGAAATCGTATGTACAACCATTTGCCCTTACGGAAGACTTCAGGGGGTGATGTTTGATAAAGATACCATGCTGGTGGCCTATGATTATAAGAGAGGAGAGGATAGAGCGAAATTCAAGAAGAACGAACAAAGAACCGCAGGGGATTGCATTGACTGTCATCAGTGTGTGAATGTCTGTCCTACCGGAATCGACATCCGTAACGGTACACAGCTGGATTGTGTGGGTTGTACCGCCTGTATTGATGCATGTGATTTCATGATGGATAAGGTAGGATTGCCGAAAGGTCTGATCCGTTATGCATCTGAAAATGGCATTGCGGAGGGTAAGAAACTGACTTTCACGCCCAGAATCAAGGCTTATTCCGTTTTACTGGTCATCCTATTGACCATATTGACGGTATTGATGATTACCAGAAACGATGTGGATACCCATATTACCCGTACCGGCGGACAATTGTATCAGGAGTTGCCAGACCATAAGCTTAGCAATCTCTATAATGCCAAGATCATCAACAAGACGAACAGCGAATTTCCGGTGGAATTGAAATTGGAGAATGCCAAAGGTGAAATAAAACTCGTTGGTAAACAAGTGCTGAGTCTGAAAAAAGAAAGCATCCATACAGAAACGTTCTTTATCATTCTGGACAAAACTGAGATTCACGACAGAACGACCAAACTAAAAGTGGGTGTCTACAAGGATGGTAAAAAGATACAGACGGTGAAAACAAATTTCCTCGGACCATTTATGTAAGAAAACTTATTTTTACAAACACAAAAAAGCAAGGTTTTATGAGTTGGGGATATAGAATAATGATCGTATACATCGTATTTATTGCCATGATACTCGGAATGGTCTTTGTAGCATCGAAACAGACCAATGAGATGCAGGATGAAAATTATTACTCGAAAGAACTGGTTTATCAATCGGTGATAGATGGTAAAAACAACCTGAATGCTCTTGCAGATTCTGTTACGCTGAGCAACCAGCCGGGAAGTGTGAAAATAAAACTGCCTTTGGCTGCATCTGCCAATATAACAGAGGGTTCCGTCTATTTTCTTTGTCCTTCCGATGAGAAAAAGGACTTGAAAGATAAGTTGAATGTAGATGCGAATGGAGAACAATCCATTTCAAGGGATAAGCTGAAAGATGGATTCTATACCATCCAGATCAGCTGGAAGAGCAACGGAAAAGCTTATTATTCCGAGCAAAAATTCAAGGTGCAATAGATAGAATGATTTGGCAATTCATCATAGCAGGTTTTACCATTGGTATTTTAGGTAGTTTTCATTGTGTTGGGATGTGCGGACCGATTGCTCTTGCCTTGCCCGTTGCAGATGCCGGAAAATGGAAACGTTTATGGTTCATTTCACTGTATAACCTGGGCAGGGTTGCTGCCTATGCCTCACTTGGTGTCATTTTCGGTTTGCTCGGCAAGCAGTTCTTTATCGGCGGCTATCAGCGCATCCTTTCCATAGTGCTTGGTGTGCTTATTCTTTTTTTCCTGTTCTTCTCAAAATATATCAACAGCAACAGCAGTTTTCTCCATTCTTACACGCTAAGACTCAAGCAATTTTTAGGCACCTTATTACGTGGTGAGAAACAGTTTTATACCTATTTGCTGATTGGCTTTCTGAATGGATTTCTACCTTGCGGTCTGGTGTATGTGGCCGTTGCAGGAGCGGTGGCCACGGGCAGTGTGCTGAACAGTTCGCTGTTCATGGCGGCCTTCGGCTTGGGTACTTTTCCCATCATGTTTACGGTGACAGTCTTAGGTAAGTATATTTCTGTTCAATGGCGCAACCAGATGCGCAAGGCGGTTCCCGTTTTTGTCGGTGTGATGGCGGTTCTTCTGATTCTGCGCGGATTAAACCTAGGAATCCCCTACATAAGCCCTGAAATGAAGGCAACACCGGAAGGTACACATAGCTGCTGCCACAAACCGGAATAGCCTTTTTACGACAGATATTTTGATTGCTATTGTTTGCCTGTTTCTGAAATCAGAATACCATTTTCTTCAGGGAGTGGAGCAATCCCAAAACCACCATCAGTACCACTATCAGCGCAATCATCCATTTGATGGTGGTGATGAAGCTGGTGAGGTAGACCAGCTTATCCAGTTCTTCAGGATAGGCCTTGAGTAGATTGTAAACGCCGATGTTTTCAAGATAATCCGCAATAAGAATCAAAAAAGGAAGCCTTGCCAGTTTTACTTTCCCATATATCAGAAACAGCGCAAAACTGAAGAGCAACGTATACACAACAGGATACACCAGATCTGCGCTATATTCTGCTCTGATGTAGTTGGCACGTTCTTCAAGACTATACTTCCCAATGAGATCATAGGCCTGCTGCGGCGTATACGCCACTTGCAGGTCCAGCGGTTGCAATGCTTCATCCTCCGGCATAAACATCGGGAATATGGCAAAATTAAATACCAGAAATATAGCCAGTAAGGTAAGGGTGGTTTTTAATCCGGCAAAGCGGATAATGAATTGATCTAAAGAAGACAGCATGTATAAAATTAGCCAATTATAAAGACGGATGCAAGATAAATGTCATGCCATTGGTCCGTCTTTTTACTTTCTATTGATGGAGGTCACTGTTCTCATGGAGAACTTATGTCGTTTCATTTTGCTCGAATTCCAATTTATATAACAACCACCCGAAACCAATGACAAAATGCAGAATGACGATACCGAAGATGATGAATTCCCTGCTCATAAATGCTGATTAGAGTATAAAGTTAAGCAGGTTTGTGATGCTATGATGTAACTAATGTTACCGTTCCACTGTAATTTATCTTATCCAATACCTGATGCCGCACCAGCCATGTTCATGTGTTTGGTGTTTGTTGGTAAAGAAGACTTACAAAAGCGGGATAAATTTATTCAATGTTCGCACGGAGCACAAGACCCGGCGAGTACGAGGTGACTTTTGCAGTGGAAATTGTAGTGTGTGAGATGAGCGATAAAGTTCCCAATAGATTCTTTACGGATTCCTGAATAACTGAATCGTATAATCCAGTAGTTTTTGATCGCCGTAGGGGCCATGTCCCGGAACCACTACTTTTACCTGTGGGTAGGCTTTTTTTACCTTTTCCACGGTGGCCGACCACGCAGCCACATTCGCATCGCCGAGGTAGCCTTTGCTGGCGTCCAGTGTCTTTACCAGACAACCTCCAAACAATACATTATCTTCGGGATAATAACCGACTACATTGTCTCTGGTATGTCCTTCGCCGAAAAATGTTGCCGTAACGTAGGCATCGCCGAGGTTCAAGCGCAGGGAATCGCTGAAACTGTTTTTGGGCAATGCCATCTTGTTTTCTTTGGCGTATTCCACCGTTTTGCTATTGGCATAAGAAGGAATATTATTGTCATCAAAGGCTTGAAGGCCACCAAGGCAATCGTCGTGGAAATGCGTGGGAATGACGGCCTTGATGCTGCAGTGCAGTTTCTGCTGTATCCATTGTATAAGTACAGCCGAAGTCTTATCGGTAGTGGGTGTGTCGAAGATAATGGTTTCAGTGCCCTTGCGTACGATGAGGCCGTTGCAGGGAACATTGCCGAATTCATCGGTTTGTTTGTAAGAGGTATGAACAAACGTATTTTGGGTGATTTGCGTGATAATCAGTTCTTTAGATTTATAGACTTTCTTTGGCTTGAAGCCAGCGTTTTTGTGTGCTGAGCCGTTTAGGTGGCAGATAGAGAACATTAAAACCAGCACGAACTGATACAGGAATTTCGGAGTTTTTGATGTTATATTTCTTATAAAGGAGCTGGTGTGGTTCATCGCTTGCTATGCTTGTATTTTGGGAGATAAATGTACAAAGTTTATTTATAGATCCGTTCTAGACCAGGTTATTTAGTACACTCGAGTCATTCTTTGGAAGACCTGTGCGAGGATAATTGTTTTTACAGCAGGATAGTTTTTTGATGAAAAACACCAACAAAGGCTAAGGATAGGCACACCATACGTAAAAAGACAAAACCTTATGCTTACCATGCATGTAATGGCTAAATTTGTGTATTTAATCGGTATGGGTTATTAGTAGAAATTTCACCAAAGTATTTTAATAACTCAACTATGTTATTTTTTGCCTCAGGATGTTTTTTTATATAATCTTCTACTTTAGGTTGTGAATAGCTTGGTATTCGATTTGCAAAGAACGGCCATAATGTGTCAGAAGAATAAATTTTAGTTACATCTGGAAATTCTAAGATGGTACTTAAATCTTTTTGATTTTTAAATTCCTCAGAATACAAAAACATCCATGTATTATTGTTGTATGTCAAATATCCAATTGCAATATCCTTATACGATAATACAAATGAAATTCCATTACTAACTTTATTTGTAGTATTCTCTAAGTGATTAGGCAATAAATAATTTAATATCTTTTTAAACATGTCTAAATATGTTTTTGCAATTCATTAAACCTTAAATCCAATGTATAACAAATTAACCAAATTCTTTCTTTACTTAACAATGCACTAAACTCTTTGTTTATTGTTTTTTTTGCTTGCTCCAAGTAGGAAACGTTTTTAAACCTTGTTTTAGTTTCCTCGTTTATGAAATTAATACTTTTTAAGTGTTTTATCAATTCAAAATGATTTGCATCCTTTACATTTGGAATACCTACTTTGGGTAATGATTTCTTGAATATGTACTTTTCAATTGCAGCATGGTTGGTGGAATTTTCTTTGTACAAAGATACAATTTTTTGTTCACTTGTGTTCCACCATAAAGCTCTGGCGGTATCATAGATAGGTGCAAAGTAAGGAACATGTTGATTTTGAATATGATAAATAACACCCCAATTATAGAAATGCCTGTCATTATTTCCAATCAATGCATCAAATAAAAGTAAATTAACAAATCCGTCAGTTATTTTTTCGCAGTCATTCGGGAAAATATGGATTAATGAATCAAACAAATCTTGTATATGAAAATAGTCTCTTGTTTTACGTTGTGCTTCAATAGTATCTACCATCTTTGTATCCTGTTGATTTAAATAACTGGATAAAATTTCAGCACCATGATACAAACTTTGTTCTTCTGAATGAAAATGTTCACTTAGAAACCTCAAATAACCATCTGCAAAAATTAGTTTTGAATTAGCGATGTTTAAATTAAAACTCTTGCCAATAAAAGTTATAAGATGTTCGGTAATACTTTCTGCCGGATACCATTTATGTCCTACCTTTGCAATGTATTTCTTCCATTTGGCAGATTTTACTTTTTTGACTTCTCCATAAGTGTACAAACGAATAACATCTTTTGGAGCATCACCACCAACGGATTCGTTTAGAATTCTATATTGATGTTTTTTGACAAACCGAATAGCTCCGTGATTTAATTTAAAACCACTCCTGTTTTCAATCTTCTTTTTAGCTAAATTTCCCATAAAACAAGCTACTTTTTCTTTTGCCTACTGTGTCCAATTTTCATTTAGAAAAATACTTAGTAAGATACTAAAACAGTATTAAACCTATAACAAGACAAATTTTATTTTATTCTTATATTATGTATCTATTTCAAAAACCTCAAATTTCTTTTCAATCCCTCATACTTCGTTCGCTTCACCGCAGACTTTTTGAAGAGTTCATTAAAAACGTCTTCTGTAATTTCCTGCCACTCGCGGCGGTTCATCGTCAGCAGTTTTGGGTTCGGTGTAAATTTGGGTTCCTTGTGTACTTTGGAAAAACGATTCCAGGGGCATACATCCTGGCAAACATCACAGCCAAACATCCAGTCGTCAAATTGAGCTTTATAGCTTGTGGGTATGGCGTCTTTCAGCTCTATCGTAAAATAGGAAATGCATTTGCTGCCGTCCACCACCTTGTTTTCTACAATGGCGCCGGTAGGGCAGGCGTCTATGCAGGCGGTGCAGGTGCCGCAGTGGTCGGTGGCAAAAGGGGCGTCGTATGCCAGTTCGGCATCCACAATCATTTCTGCTAAAAAGAAAAAGGAGCCTTGCGTTTTATTAATCAGCAGGGAATGTTTGCCTATCCAGCCAATACCTGCCTTTGCTGCCCAGGCGCGTTCCATCACGGGCGCGGAGTCCACAAAACATCTGCCCTGTAGCTCGCCGATTTCCTGCTGCATGTTGCGCAGTAAGGTTTTCAACTTGTCTTTTACAACGTGATGGTAGTCTTCGCCGTACGCGTATTTTGAAATCTTGGGCGCATCTTCATTCTGTTTTTCCTCTGTGAAATAATTATACGTAAGAGAGATAACGGATTTGGCGCCGGGCACCAATATTCTCGGATCTAGACGCATGTCGAAATGGTTTTCCATATAGTGCATCTCGCCCTGATAGCTGCGTTTCAGCCATTCTTCCAATCTGGGCGCTTCCTCTTCCAGAAATCCGGCTTTGGCAATACCGCAGTGGCTGAAGCCCAGTTCGGTGGCCCATTGTTTGATTTGTTTGCTATGTTTTTCTTTGTCGGCCGGCACTCTGTAAATTTAGCATAGAATATTTATCATTCAAGTTATTCATCCACCTTTGTAAACTTTTGACATCTATTTACACACCGCTCAGTCCCCTCTCAAGAGGGGAAGCCGGATAGTGCGATTATTTCTGACGGCTGAATGCAACGGATTTCCTCTCCTCGGAGGGGACAAAGGGGTGGGTAAGACTACCATACAATCCCAATCTTTCCAATGGTTTTACGGGATTCCATATCCTCGTGTGCCTGATAGATGTCTTTTGCGGGATACATTTTTCCCACATGTGGATCTATCTTTCCTTCGTGCAGCAGTTGTATCACGCTTTCCATGCAATGCTTCAGCGTGTCCGGTTTGTAGTCGGCGATGCGCAGCATATTCACACCAATCATGGCACGGCTTTCCATCAGCAACTGTGCGGGATGGTAAAGTCCGAAGGCGAGTCCCATTTTCGCTTTGGAAAACACATTGTGTGCATCGGTCATGGAGGAAGCACCGTAGCCAACGATACGTCCGCCGCGGTTCAACAGTTTATAGCTCTTGCGGAAATTTTCTGCACCTACCGCATCGAAGGCAACATCAATGGGCTCTTTGATGACTTGTGAGAAATCATCTTTCACATAATTAATCACAACATCGGCACCTTGCTTGCGGCAGTATTCCAATTTGCTTTCGCTGCCGGCAGTGGTGTATATTTTTGCGCCTTTCAGTTTGCACAACTGTATGAGTGCGGTGCCTACACCGCCTGCACCGGAGTGTACCAAGACGGTTTCGCCGGGAAATATATTGGTGGAAACATAGCTGGCGTAGTAGGCGGTACTGTATTGTGTGGCCAATGCCAATGCTTTGCCGGCATCCATCTCTTCGCTGATTTTGGCAATGGCATTTTCTTTCTGAAGTACGTACTGGCTGTAGCCGCCGAAACGGGTGAACACTAAGACACGGTCGCCTTTCTGTACGGTCTTGATGTCTTTGCCCACTTTTTCTACGCGGCCAACGGCTTCATAACCGACCACGGTGGGCAGTGGCGGACAGTCCTGATATTGTCCCAGGCGTGCCACCACATCAGCGAAATTGATGCCGGAGGCTTCGACGATAACGCCGACTTCGTCGTCTTTGGGTTCGGTGATTTGTATATCTCTGAATTCAAAGGCTTCTGTTGTTTTTCCGTTTTTAACTAAATAGATGGCTTGCATGATGATTGATGTATGGTTTTAGAATTACAATTTACGATTTTATTAGAATGTTTTATTGCACTTTTCTCTTAAATGATGCTTACCAGTTTATAGGAAATCTTTGTAAGGGTGTTGTTGCGTCGGAACTGAAGGTTGATTCTTTTACCGATGCGTTTGTTGAGCAGCCGGAGAGCATCTTCAAGCTGGATATCTTCGCTTTTATATCCATCAATCTTCACGATTTCATCGCCTTTCTGCAATCCTGCCAGCAGAGGCGGGGAGTTGCCGGCTATGCTTTTGACGATAAATCCTCCGTTGTTTGATTTATTCTCCAGCAGAATGATATTGGAAACATTGAATTCGAAAACGTCGTTGAGATGGCGGTTGGGTTTAAAGTAAATGGCACTTTCCGGATAGGCGAAATAGATGTCCAGGCGATACAGGAGGTCATTTCCGATATTGCCGTCCAGCGTATTTTCGTCCATTTCCTTAAAGGTGATGGGCGTTTCGTTGAAGGCCACCACCACGCTGTCCAGTTTCAGCGTATCGATGAGTACGCGCTTGATGCGGCTGATGCTGGAATACATGGTGCCGGATAAACCCTCACCGATTTCAGCGTCGATGTAATGGGAGAGATTCAGGTCTTCCGGGGTCTTGTTCTTGATGATGACCGGGATGTTGGAACCGGTATCAAGCAATAATTCTGACATGAAAAATTCGTGCTTCTGGTTCATCACCATGCAGTTGATATATCCCTTGCTTTTACGCATTTGTACGGGAAAGCGGGTGAAGGCAGCGTGTAGCTGTTTCTGTGGCTTCTTGTTGAAAAATTCAATGACCCTTTTTTTGTAGTTGACATGCACGTAGTATTTCTCAAAAATCTCCGCGCCGAAAATGCCATCCACATCCGTTCCCAAATAATGGTCGAGATCCAACGTGTCCTTGCTGAGTATGAAAACGGGAATGTGTTCCCCTTTGATCTGCCCGATTTCCAGACGGCCATCTTCCAATTTGAAAGTTTCAATGGAATCCTTGAACCCGAGTCCTGAAAAATAGACTTTCTGATGATAAGGTATGTCAAAGGAATCCAGCCATTTGGGATGAATGATGATGGTGCTTTTACAGCCGGAATCGAAGATGAACTTCAGCGTTTTGGTGGCATTTACTTTCACATCAACGATGATGATGTTGTTGAAGAGCTTGAACGGAACAGAGATTTTCTCTTTTTTCGTATCAAACACATAGGATTTAGGAGCCGCGCTTGCAGAAAGGCAGAACAGGCAGCAGGAAATCAGGATAGTTTGTATAAAGCGTACTTGCACACGATAAATTTAAAATAAATTTGGGTAGTAAGTGTATTTTTGCAGCATGAACTATCTGACAGTTAACAATCTTTCCAAATACTACGGCGATAAACTCTTATTTGAAAACATCACTTTCTTTATTGATAAAGGCCAGAAAGTGGCACTGATAGCCAAAAATGGCACAGGGAAATCATCTCTGATTAAAATTTTACAAGGACTGGAGCCACCGGAAAGCGGTGATTTTAAATTCCACAAGGATATAAAAGCCGGATTTCTCGTACAGGAACCGGATTTTGATGACAACAAGACCGTCTATCAGACCATCATGCATGCGGATAACCCGATTCTGATGGCGAGCCTGGAATATGAAAAAGCGCTGGACGGACACGGCGACCTTCAACTTGCCATGAACAAGATGGATGAACTGGAAGCCTGGGACTATGAGCAGCAGGTAAAACTCATCCTTTCCAAATTTCTGATTTTTGATTTTGACCAGAAAGTGGGCAGTATGTCGGGTGGGCAAAAGAAACGTTTGGCTCTGGCCATCCTATTGCTGGACAGACCGGATCTGTTTATCCTTGATGAGCCTACCAACCATTTGGATATGGATATGATTGAATGGCTGGAAGAGTATCTGTCGAAGCATAACATCACGCTGCTGATGATTACGCACGACCGTTATTTTCTCGAAAATATTTGCAATGAAATCCTGGAGCTGGACAATGGTGTCTTGTATAAACACAAAGGCAATTATTCCAAATATCTGGAAAATAAGGAACTGCGCGAAGAGAACCAGCGTGTGAGTGTGGAGAAAGCACAAAATACCTATCGTAAGGAACTGGAGTGGATGCGTCGCCAGCCGAAAGCGAGAACCACCAAGGCGCAGTCTCGGGTGGATAATTTTGAAAATGTGAAAGCCGCCGCAACCGCCAGGGTTGAAGATAAGAAAGTGGAAATCGAAGTGAAGATGCAGCGTCTGGGTGGAAAGATTCTGGAGTTGCACAACATCCATAAAGCCTACGGCAGTAAAGTGTTGCTTGAGAAGTTTTCGCATAAATTTCAACGTGGAGAGCGTGTAGGCATTGTGGGCAGAAATGGCTGCGGAAAATCCACCTTGCTGAACATCATCACCGGTGCGGAAAAATTCGATAGCGGTAATATGGTGCTGGGAGAAACGGTGGCGTTTGGGTATTACAATCAGAAGGGATTGCAGTTGAAGGCAGATAAACGCGTCATCGATGTCATCAAAGACATCGCAGAATATCTGCCGGTTGGTAAGGGGACTTTATCGGCCTCACAGGTGCTGGAGCGATTCCTGTTCACGCCCTCGCAGCAGTATAATCTCGTTTCCACGCTGAGCGGCGGAGAAAGACGACGTTTGTATTTGCTCACGATTCTGATGAAGAATCCGAATTTCCTGATTCTCGATGAGCCGACAAATGATCTGGATATCCTGACTTTGCAAGTGCTGGAAGATATCCTGATGGAGTTCAAAGGTTGTCTGCTGATTGTCAGCCACGACCGTTACTTTCTGGATAAGCTGACCGAGCATTTGTTTGTGTTTGAAGGCGACGGAAAAGTCCGTGATTTTTTAGGCAATTATAATGAATATCGTTTGCAGTTGAAGGAAGAGCAGAGACAGGCCTTACGCGATGAAAGGAATCTGCAGGCAGAGAACAATAAGATGGCGGTGTCTGCGGCTCCGAAACGCAAGCTGAGCTTTAAGGAGCAGACGGAACTCAAGCAATTGGAAGAGGATATCGATGCACTGAGCAAAGAGAAGGAACTGCTGACGGAACGATTGTCGGGAGGTATTACCAACCACGATGAAATCCAAAAAACGTCACAGCGAATAGAAGAAATAATTCTATCTTTAGACACCAAAGAACTGCGCTGGCTGGAGTTGAGCGAGTTTGTTTAATTGAAAACGATTTTCTTTCTTTATGGCGAAAAAGTACTTTCATAATTTTAACGGACTTCGTTTTTATTTTGCAACCTACATACTTTTGGCACATATCGAAGAGATCAAGATGGTATTGCATCTGCCGAATTTTTTCAGAAGCTATAAATTTGTTGAACCGCTGGGTACTTCTGCCATTACGCTATTTTTTACGATGAGCGGATTTCTGATATCCTATTTTCTGTTGTTGGAAAAGGACAAGAATGAAGAGAGCAAGATCAACCTGAAGAAGTTCTACCGTTCGCGAATCGTCAGGATATGGCCCCTGTATTTTTTCTGTATTCTGCTCTACTGGGGATTTGGTCCCTTTTCATTTTTGAGCGATCTCTTTAACAGCGTTTATTTTACCAAGGTATTCCCGGTATCGCATGAAGTGGTCATTCCGAAAGTGGTCTATCTGGGGCTTTTTCTGGTGATCTTGCCGCAACTGGCCGGTGCCATTGCCTTCACCTATGGCGGAATGGCCGTTTATGGCGGTCACGCCTGGAGCATCGGTTCCGAAGAATTGTTCTATCTGTTCTGGCCCTTGCTGCTCAATAAGTTTAAAAACTACAAGAAAATATTCAAGGTCGGATTTTTTCTGGTCTATATCTGGTATGTGCTGCTGATAATTGCCTTCATTGGTAATAAGATGATTTTTAAAAGTCAGCAACTGACCGGCATACTTGTAACCATCACCTCTTTTCTGGCACTCACAAGATTGTATTGTATGCTGATTGGCGGATTACTGGCCTATCTGTATGTGAACAATCACCGCTGGCTGGCTTTTCTTCGCAATAGAATTGTAAGGGTTGTCAGTGTGGTGTTGCTGGCCGTCATGATTGTCAATGGGCTGGATGCGCCGTTGCTGGTGCATGATGTGTATGCCCTTTTGTGGTCTGTGGTACTTTTGTATTTTGCCGATCAGGAAAACGGACTCCGATGGCTGAACAACAAAACCGTATCCTATCTGGGATCCATCACATACGGGGTGTATATGTACCATGTTTTCATCATCATCCTGCTGGTCTATGTGGCACAACAGCTGCAGATAACGGAGAATTTCTGGGCGTTCAATGTGATGTTGTATGTGATGGCCCCCGTACTGACGTTTGTGGTTTCGCATTTTTCGTATAAATATTTTGAAACCCGATTTTTAAGATTCAAATAACCGTTTAACCGTTGTATCGATATGAATAAAGAGAATATACAGCAATACGGGATGGTGCTTGTCATCCTGCTTTCCCTTTTCCTGGGCATACTCATTTTCTTTCAGGTTTATATCGATGATGCGTTTATTTTCTTCAAATACGGATATAATCTTGTTCATCATGGCATCTGGAGCTGGAGTACGGAAGGCAAACCGGTGGAAGCCTATACGAGTTTCGTGTATGCAATACTATCCATTTTTCCTTACCTGTTGCATATTCAGCCACATATCTTTATCAAATTTGTAGGTCTGTCTTTTTTGCTGATGATGCTATATCGTATCTACGTGAAAACAGCCTCTAAAAAAACAGCCTTGTTTGCCATCCTGATTGTGGTCACCAACTGGCAGGTGTATGTACATGCATTTTCCGGGCTGGAAACCATCTTGTGGTGCTGGCTGCTGCTGGAAACATTTTTTATCTTAAAGTCTTCAAACATCAGCACCCGACAGCAATGGTGGTTGTGGGGGATATGCCTGCTGATGACCTTAACAAGACCGGAAGGTGCCATCTATGCGTTTTTCTATTTTGTATATCTGAATTTCTACCGCAAGATAAATATCAG
This sequence comes from Chitinophagales bacterium, assembly GCA_046329775.1. Taxonomy (GTDB): domain Bacteria; phylum Bacteroidota; class Bacteroidia; order Chitinophagales; family JADIYW01; genus JADJSS01. The sequence goes on along the minus strand of JAXLTX010000002.1, from coordinate 363,252 downwards.
CTACTGGCCGATAGCATTTATGGCGGTGACGGGGCTGATCTATTTCATCTGGCGATACAGCCTCTTCGGATTGCTGTTTCCATTGCCGTTTTATCACAAGGTGATGGATAACCAGTTTGGGAAAGTGGCCTTTCTGTTTAATATCTACACTTCCTGGTATTACCTGATTTGTGCCGGACTGGTCTTTTATTTTTTCAGAAAGATGAAACTGTTGTTTTTTATCGGTACCGTATCTTTCATCATCTTTATAGGATTATACCTGAAGTCGTTTCTAGTGATGAATTTTGCTGATCGTTTTCCTTTTCAGCTGTTCTTTCCATTTGTGGTTTTTGCCATCATCGAACTGGGCAACAGCACACACCTGAATAAGGTTAAGATAGTACTGGTGGCTGGCTTCCTGAATCTTATCATCCTATCCAAAGGGTTATATGATGAAAATCTGATAGAGCTGGCTTCCATCACCAATAATGCAGGATCGGCCTTCTTTCTTCCCCGTTCGCATTACATGCTGGCGAAACATATCAATCGGATAAAAGACATTGAGCAGAAGAAGATAAAAGTGCTTTTCGGAGATGCCGGTGTTTTTCCGCATTATGTAAAAGCGAGATGCTATGATTACAATGGACTGACGGATGCTTATTTTGCCACCCATAAACTGTCGGATGCCTATTTCAATGACGTGCATGCCGATGTGGTGCTGATTGGTTTTCCGAACGCAGATAAGGACAGACTGATACATGATATTACCAATTGCAAAATCATGTACAATATGGTAGACAAACATCCTGATTTTCAATACCTCGGCTATACCATCAGTAAGGAAAACGGCTACTACGTTCATATCTACTTAAGAAAGAGCGCTACATATCATGATGACCTCATTACTGCCTTACAGAATGCCATTGAAGAGTCGGCCACAGCAGGATTCAGGATCAAGCGTTTCCTGAAGTTCAGATATCTGGATATGGATAATATCTAGTTATTTGCAGAGGTCGGGCTTGTTGCAGACACCTTTTTCCGCTGGTATGATTTTCTTACCGGTAATCGGATTTCCCTGAATGACACTGTAGGTAAAATCGCTGATCAGATTGACCAGATTGTTGTACCCGACAGACCCCATGCCATGTGAACCATTGCAGATCATATTCAGGTAGACAGAATTGCCGTTTTGTTTGGAAGCCTCATAGATTGCGGCACCTCCATAAATCACCGGGAAGGTTTTTCTATCCTGACATCTGAACGGATTTCCGGAATACATGTCTACAATTTCATCGCAGGTGCCATGAATAAAATCCATTGGAGTGTTGATTTTTTTACCCAATACCAGATACGGGTCAATCACTGCACCTGCCATTGATATCACACCTGCAATTTTCGCGTCGTATTGCATATTGTCTTTCATCGGATCCATGGAACCGCCCACCTGTGCCAGAATATCTTTCGGGGCATTGGTGTCATCCATCAGTCCCAATCCGATGGAGGTAAGTGCGCCTGCGCTGTGTCCGCTCACAAAAATCATGTTTCTGTCGATACCTAATCTTTCTGCATTGGCTTTCAGATACCTTACAACCGAACGTGCATCCTGGATGGCGCGCAGATAGGCGGGATACATGCCTGTATTGAAATCTCCCAGACATTGTCCGGCGAGCAGTCCGTTTTTAAATCCAATTCTGTAATCTGCCAAAACCACCACATAGCCTTTTTGTGCCATCCCTTTTCCAATTTCTTGCGTGCAGTCATCCACTTTTCCTGCAAATCCGCCACCGAATAAGAAAACAAGGCATGGTCGTTTCTTTTCTGCATCATTCCTCGGTGTCACGATGTCCATTATCAGATCTTTCTTGCCTCCATCCCAGGTCGGCGCTCCTTTCTTGTAGTATTCGGTGCTGATATCAAAATCGGTATAGACGTAATCCTTGTATCGTATGCCCCATGGGTTCGGGTTGGTGACCATTATATCACCTGCGGCAAATCCGTCGGCAGGAATCCTGTCTTTGTTGGCTGGCAGGGTTAAGGTATATGCCCTTTTAGGAGCCGTGCCTGCCGCCTGGTTGGCTGCAGTTTGTTGTTGGTTGGTTTTTTGAATATTTTGCAGAATGGCATCGCAACTGCTCAGCAATACGGTAGAAATGAGTATAGCCAGTATGTTCAGATTCTTTTGCATAGGTAGAAATAAAATACAAAGATATCTAAAAACCATGCCAAAATCCAAAATATAAAAGGATTAAAGTCGCTAGTTTCCGTTGAACATCGGTAGTCCGCGGGCATCCATGATGCTGAAACCTGCAGAGTTGAAGAAGGCGGCATCCGGTTTTACCTTCTTGATGTCAGATATGCTGATCTTGATGGTATCTCCGTTTTTGCAGCTAATCAGCGTTTCCAGCGGTGTGCCGCTAAGGAAGCCCATATTGATGCCGTATAATGGTGACTTGCTCTTGAATCCAGAATTGGTGAGTTGTAAGGCATCTGCGACATTCAGTGCGATACCATTGGTGACCCATGTTTCCATTTTAGTGGTATCGCCTATGGATACCAGTATCTTCTCACAGGAAAATGTCTGAATGGTTTTGGTGATGCCGGTTTTGGTGATGACAGGTGCTTTGTTTTTGCTGCTTTCCATCACCGGTTTGGGAATAGTTGTCAGCAATCCTGTTTTGTTTCCCTTTTTCATGGTGGTGAGCATGGTCATCTCATTGACACTGGTATTGACCAAGAGTTTTGCGCCGGCCACATCTTGCATGGTAGTTGCAAAGGATGGTATGATGGCAGCATCAAAACCGCTGAACGCACAAAGCACCGTACCTTTTGCGGCACCTGGGCTACTTGCCTTTTTCTGTTCGTAGTTCAAGGTATAACTGCCCGTATAAGAGAAAGGTTTTTTGGTCTGAGCCTTGCTCATCATACCCAAACCCATAAGTAGATATAGAAAGAGATGTTTCATGTTCATGGTGTTGTTTTATTCTTGTTACTTATTCGTTCTGCCGGGAAATACAGTAAATATAATCCCAAAATGGTAATGTCAAGGTTGTAGATTCTCATGATAAAATATGTCAACCACGCGAATATGCAAAGGAATATAAAAAGCAGTCTGTCATATCTTTGGGTAAAAACGCCCAGGATAAAACTTGCCTGTGTGAGAAAAAGTAATATGAAGGAAATAGCAGCAAAAGAAGGATGAGCAATCAGTTGGCTCGCGATTTTGTAACAGAGGTGTCCCGGATTCAGGGTAGCCAAATCACTGTGCTGGTTCACGAGCACTGTAGCGAAATTGCTGGGGTCGAGCAGTGCGCCATTATGGAATTTATAGAATGCGGAAGCAATCAGGACGTACATCAGGAAATATCTGGAAAATTCGGCAAGCAACTGAAACGTTTCCTCTTTCTTAAAGCAAAATGGCAGCAGCGCAATAAAAACGGGACTCATGCTTTTTGAATGAGAGCAGGCATAGGTTTCGATTGTGATGCGCTGAACAAAAAAGAAAACAAGCAATAGTGTGCAGAACACGTTCCTGTATTTATCGGATATGAAACAGGCAGCAGCAGTCACTACTACGGCGATATCAACCAACAGGCATGCCCAATAATGTTGAATGATATAATGAGGAAATCCGCTGCATAGGCTGAACCAGTAGGCGTAATCCAGTTCCGGACCTTTCATGGGTTGTCCGTACTGATATGCAAGAAAGGTGCTGCTGTGAAACCTGTACAGGAGCAATAGCAGAAAATAGCCGAATACCACTCTGGCAAAGGAATCTCTGTTGTCTATATGGAAGTTCAGCAGATTTCTCATGGTTCCACCTTTAAGACAGTCCAGCTGTTATGGATAGCTCTGAAATGACCGTTTTCATATTTGTACTGCACATCACGCAGTTCAACGCTTTTTATTTTTCTGTCAAGTGTTTTTTCCAGGTATTGTTTGAGCCATGCCGGATAGGTGGCTGCTTCGCTTGCATGATTGTTTATTTTCCAGGCGGCAAAAGAATAGATACGCTCGGGAAAATATTTTGTACGAAGCCTGACCACTTCATCCATAGGGTCATTGTAATCGTTGATGCGTTGCCAATTGTACATTTTGTAAGTGTGCAGTATGGAGAGCTCTTCCCAGATGGGAAGCTTTGTGACGTCCAATCGTTTCCCATCCACAAACACTTCCGTTTGGGTGAGCGTGTCCGGCAATGTTGCGGGTCGGGAATACATATCCCAGACAAAAAATGGAAAGGAATGGATACGTTTATTGTTGAAATAAATCTGAAAGCCGATGAATAAAAGGATAAAAGCGAATAAGATCTTATTTTGCCTGAAAACCCTGACCAAGTATAAGTTTTGAAATCGATTCATGCTGTTACTGTCTAATGACTTTTATCTTATGCTTTATCTCTAAAATACCGCCTTGAAAAAATGAAAACAAATCATCAGCACCAATATGATTTTCAGACCGCTGGTTAATAGAAAACCCACAAACGAACCGATGCCTGATTTTATGGCTACGGTGAATTCCTGTCCGTCAATCAGTTCCCCTGTCATAGCTCCCAGAAATGGACAGATGATGATGCTGAATCCACCGAAAGGTGCGAGCAATATGCCGACCAGAATTCCTATGAAACAACCTCGTATTCCGGCTTTTGTACCTCCGAATTTTTGGGTGCTCCAGACCGGAATGAAATTGTCGATGATGGTGATGAGCAGAATGATGATGGCATAAAGAATCAGCAGCCACAGTGGTAAATCATTTGTTGCATTTAATCCGAAGTAGGCGAGGAGCAAGGCCAGATAAGCAATGGGCGGACCCGGCAGAGGCGGCAATACGCAACTCACCAACCCGATGACGAGTAAGATGATTCCTATGGTTATAATAATGCTTGCTTCCAAGTTTAATTAATTATCTTGTTTACCTCACCCCAAGTCAAAAATAGTTTGACTTTTTACCCTCTCCACATGGAGAGGATTGGTTCCGGCGATGACGGAATTGTGGTGAGGTTTATTAAATCGTTATTGTACATCATTCATCATCGCTGGTTTCAGTTCGTTTCCTTCCACTATGATTTTATACCCGTTTTGCTTTGCCATATAAAAGATCAAACCGAGTACATCATTCTTCTGTTCTTCCGCCTGTCTTATCAGTTCCGCACTCAATGCTTTCTGCCGTATCTTTTCTTTCGCCAGGCTGTTCAGTTTGGATAATTCCTGTTCACTGAAATCTGTGAACAGACCGCTGCTCAGATTTTCAAACCTGATATCCGTATCGATGGAAATGATTTCCGGTTTCGGCATCTGTTCTATAACAATGGTTTTGTCTTTTTCGTTCGTGCTGATTTTCATTTTCTCGAGATTATACCCCACAGCTACCTTCGCATCTACTTTTACAATGGCATCTTTGCGAAAACCCGGAAAGTCGATGTAGTCGAAATCATTGTAGCGCATCAGTTCGGAGTAATTGCCTTCCACCGTCACCAGTTTCATCACTTTCTGTATGCGCTGCACCACAATGGTGCCGTCCACTGAGGAATTATCTTTTTTAGAAAAAATATCGCCGATGAACAATTTGATGCCAAGCAATGCAATTATTAAAATCAGTACGGCAATCAGTATATTTTTTACGTTCGAACTCATGTACTCAAAACTACCTAAAAATCGGAAGAATTTCATCTGAATAAATTAAAAATAACCTTTTACTTACTACTTATTCCTTTTCACTTGCTACTATTTTACTACCTTTGCCACATGAGCAGACCTGTTATTTTAGTGACCAACGATGATGGAATCATATCACCCGGTATCCGTGCGCTGGTGGAAGCCGTTATGCCATTCGGCGATGTGACCGTAGTGGCACCCGACAGCCCGCAATCCGGCATGGGGCATGCCATTACCATTCATGATCCGTTGCGTTTGCAGAAAGTGGATGTATTTCACGATTTGGGCATACCGTCCTATCAATGTTCCGGTACACCGGTGGATTGCGTAAAGATTGCAATAGATAAAATCTTGCACCGAAAACCCGACTTGTGTGTTTCAGGTATCAACCACGGTTCCAATGCCTCTATCAATGTGATCTATTCAGGTACCATGTCTGCGGCGATGGAAGCGGCCATAGACGGCATCCCTGCCATTGGATTTTCTTTGCTGGATTTTTCTTTTGATGCGGATTTCTCTGCCGCTAAGGTGTATGTGGAGAAGATTGTACGCAATATGCTGAATACGGGCCTTACAAAGGATGCCTTATTGAATGTGAACTTCCCCAAACTGCCATTGGAAGCAATCAAAGGCATGAAGATTTGCAGACAGGCGAATGCAAAGTGGGAAGAGGAATTTGATGAGCGTCGCGATCCGAATGGAAAGAATTATTACTGGCTGACAGGAAAGTTCGTCAATCACGATCAGGGTGAAGATACGGATGTGTGGGCACTGGAAAACGGTTATGTTTCCATAGTACCGGTTCAGTTCGATTTAACGCATCATCACGGCATTTCCTACATGAATCAGAACTGGGATTTGAAATAGGTGTTTCAGCTTATCCAATAAAAAAAAATGCTGACCACAATGTAGTCAGCACAAAGAACAAACAATATGATACCCCTAATATTGTTATGGTCAGGATTCAGGTGATTAGAATGGGCAGCTCTCCGGTTGGTTACCAGGCTGATGCCAGCATATATTTTTTCGTTATTTGTTCCTCCTCGTTGTTCAATGAAAATATCAACATTTCCGGACTGCCATTTTTTCCGGCATCGAAAGAGAATTCATTATCTCCTTCCTTTGCAGAGATATTTTGAAACGTCAGTATCTGTCCGTTTCTGTTGACGATGTAAAGTGTCACATTCTGCGCTTTTGGTGACTTAATGGTTAACGTAATCAGACCGGAAATGCCTTTTATGTCTGAGATATCCAGCGCAGCCACATTGCCGGCCGTCTTTTTGATATAGATGAAGTTGGATTCACTTACCGTCTTATCTTTCATGGTAGCCTTGATTTTATAGTAGGTGCCAGCCGGATCATTGCCGCTCACACATTTCAATGTATAGCAACCTGACTGCTGCGGGTCAGCACACTGTGCGGGAGAGATGACGGCCACATCTGTGAATACCATTTCATTACTGCCTGAACTTTGAACGGTGAAAGAGGCAACATTGGATGGGTCTGACATTTCCCATCTTAACAGGTCGGATTGTTCAGCCGTTTCTCCTTTCAGCATAATCCTTTGAGGCATAGTTTCAATACCAGTAGCAGGAGCGTTTTCTGGAAATGAACCGGATGGCGTCTGTGCGTTAAGAGTTACAACGGAGAAGAACAGACAGATAGCTGCTGTTATGCTGACACCGGATTTTCTGATACAACCAATAAAGGCGGTATACATGTTTGTGTTGAATGATTGAGTTTTCATGACAGGGTTTTTAGATGTTTAAATAGAATGTTTCCAGGGTGTTTTCGGATTCAATGACAGGGTAATCGTTGTCCGTCTTATTGTAAGTCTTTTAAGTCAAATCTTATCTGCACGAGTGCGGAGTAAAATACAATGCTTTTTGCTTTTTCATGGTAATCAGGATTTAGGGTTATTAATAAAAAGGGGGTTTAAATGGGCTTGTATGTTTCCGGTTTTGAGACCGTTGTTATGACATAAAATTAGTATTGTTTTTTTGAGTTCTAAATAGAGCAAAAGATGAAAAGTCTGTCATGGAAATGTCTACAATTTTTTAAAAGTGATAGCAACCGGTCTGATAATTCTTTTTGTTTTTCTTTTTAGGAGCGATCTCATATCCTAGGATGATTTCATGTGTACCGCTGTTTACTGATGATAATTTTGATAACGAATAATCATAAGCATAGCCGATCATCAGTTGTTTTAGCGGCCATACTTCCAGCATAAAGTCAATGGTGGAAGGATTGGTGAGTCTGGTGTCATTGTTTTTATTGTTAAAGGAAGTGTGGTATTGTATGCCTGCATTTACCTTGTCAAACAACATCAGGCTGAGATTAAAATCAAAGGATTGGGGCATCTTTCGTGTTTTGCTGATGATGTAGGAGTATTGCACCTGAGGCCGAATCTTTATCTTTTTTTTCTTGTCGACGGGTATGACACCACCTGCCATGAAAACGAAATGAACCGTTCGCTCAGCAGATGAGTTGTAGTCGTTCTTGCCGGACAGTTTTCCTTTGATGACATTGGGAAAGCTGGCTCCCACATAGAAATCAGGATGGTAAAGGTATACACCCGCACCAACATCCGGCAATATTCGGTTTACTGCCGATCTGTATTTGTTGTCATCAGGGTTGAGAAGTACGGCGTTTGCCGTATTGAATCGGTACCAGAAGATGCCGCTGTTTATCCCTATATTTAATTTTATTTTCTTGTTCAATTTGATTCTGTAGGCATAGGTTACATTGAATTGATTTTTCTGTTCGAGTCCCAGTCGGTCATTCATGAAAAAGAAACCTAAAGCAAATGCTTCTTTCTTCAGAGGACTGTGCATGGTAAAGGTTGTCGTCTTGGGGGCACCTTCAATTCCGATGTCATGTTTGGAGGTCCATTGGTCACGATACATTGCCCGTATGCTTAAGGCCTCTCTGGAACCAGTATAGGCAGCATTTTGGGAGAGTTTGCTATACATGAATTGTGTGTACAATACATCCTGCTGTGCGTTCGCCGTGAAGGAGCAGCCGATGATGATGAACAGTAGTGTCATCAGGGATTTGTTTAATGGAGTGATCATGTTTCTATGTTTTTTAGGGTTGTTGTTTTTATCTTCTTATGGTGATGAATCCGTTTTTATTGATTCGGTTGGAGTTTTCATTGTTATATGAAAGCATATAGAAGTAGGTGCCATCCGGCAGAGACTCTCCGTTATAGGTTCCGTTCCAGTCGTTCTGATAGGCATCATTCTTATATACCTCGATACCCCACCTGTTGAATATGTCAATTTGCGCATAGCCTCTCGCACACGGAATCTCGAAGTAGTCATTGACCCCGTCCCCGTCTGGTGAAAATGAATTTGGTATTATGCAACCTTCTACAATTACATATACCCATGCGTTGTCATTGCCTTCAACCATACAGATTGAACGCGAACTGTCAGCTATCATCTCATTACAAACCTTGTAACTGAAACTGTCAATGCCTGAAAATCCGGCAACAGGTCTGTATATAACGCTTCCATCAAGCTGGACATCTACAGATCCGTGAGATGGAGTAACCGTTATGGATTTATTGTTGCACAGCTTTAATGCATCGCTTACATACGCCCAGTCATTGTGCAGCACATTGATGTTAACCGCTTTACCGGGAGGCGTAAAGGCTGTATCATTGTTTGCCTGCATTTGTATTTTTTCATTTTCCACCCAGATGGTCTTCATATCTTTCACCGTACCGCAGTTTCCGTCAGCTCTCAACTGGAGTTCTACAGGCCCTGCGTATCCAGGTTCCGGCGTGAACAGCACTAACTCAGGATGAGACGTCCATCCATCATAGCTTAGTGTACCTCTGCCGGATAAGATGCTCCAGATACCATCCGCCGTATTGCCAACTATTTCTGCACCGCTTAATTGTATGCCGCCTGCCTGATTGCACAGTCTCATGTCGCTTCCTGCATTCACCATTATATTGGATTGTATGGTGACATTCATGGTGTCAAATCTTTCGCATTTTGAATTGGTGATGCAGAAGACAAAAGTATATTTGCCAGGATGTAAACCTGTTACGGAACAGGTATTCCTATTGGGTGTCGCCAGACTTGCATTGCCAGGTCCTGCAATTTGTTTCCATGAACACATAACCTTTTCAGAAAAGCCTTGTGCAATCAGTGTCATGCTGTCGCCGCATATAATGAAATCATCTTCACAAACAGGAACAGGCACCTTCTCGAGCGCTGTAATATTAACATCATCAAAGCTTACAGGGCAGGAAGGATTGCTGATTGTCCAACGGAAAGTATATGTTCCGGGAACCAGTCGGTATATTTTTGTCTCCGGTTGATTGGGTGCATCTATAATGGCATTGCTTGGTCCTTTTATCTGTGTCCATACCCCAATTCCATTTTGAGGCATATTGCCATGCATGAAAACAAAATCTGCGCCACAAAGTGTATCATCCGGTCCTGCGTGGGCAGCGCCGGGAGCTGCATTGTTCTCAATTTTTTTAATGTCTGATACGTTGCATGCATTATTGGAGATGGTCCATTTTAAAATGTATATCCCATTCTGAACACCAGTAAGAATGGCATCGGGGGCAGATGCATTTGGTGTGAATAATGCGCCGGAAGGACCGGAGATGATAGACCAGGTACCTGTTTCGCCTGTGGAAGGCAGACTGCCTTGTAAAGGGAATGCACTGTTATCGCAATAGATGTCATCTCGTCCTGCATTAGGTGCGACAGACGGAGAACCGTTTTTAACAAGTACCTCATCTGAGGTAGCGGGACAGTCACCTATGGCATCGATGGTATATCTGAAGATATAGGTGGCATTTGCCTGCAGTGAAGATATGTTTGCATTCGGATTCCCGGCAGGTATTTGTACAATGGTGGCTGTCGGCCCTGATACTTGTGTCCACCTGCCCATGCTGCCGGTATTTCCTCTTAGTGTGGTGGCGGTCAGGTTGCATAAATTCTTATCCTGACCAGCATTGGCAGGCAAGGAGATGGTAATACTCATTTCATCTGCAGATACGGGACAGGTAGCACCACCTTTCACTACCCAGCTAAAGATATGTTTCCCATAACCTAATCCGCTTACGGTTGTTTTCGGATTTCTGCTGTCTGTAATGATGACATTGGGAGTGTTGCCGGAAACCCAGAGCCATTCACCGGTTCCATTTGTCGGTGTGCTTGCATTAAGCTGAATCATACCGTTATTTGTTTGCTGACAAATCTGCAGGTCATTGCCAGCATTAGCTGCAGATGGTGGTATGGATACATTCACTTGCACATCGTCCGTTGATGAGGTGCAGGCGCCATTTGAAATGGTCCATCTGAATGTATACAAACCTGTTATGATATTTTCTACTGCGGTAAGGGGAGAAGAGGGAGAGAGAATACTTACATTTCCGTCTCCTGAAATCAATGACCATGATCCTGTACCATAAACAGGGGTGTTTCCGTTTAATTCGATATGTTTCCCGCAGAGGGTAATGTCATTGCCGGCATTAGCCGGAGTTGTATTGTTGCCTATAGTAACCATAACGGTATCAGAGGATGTATTTTCACATCCGCTCACTGTGATTGTCCAAACAAAAGAGTAAGAACCGTTGCCTAATCCGATAACGTTTGTAGCGGGAGATGAAGGCTGCGCAATCACCACCGGCGTCCCTGTCACCTGTATCCATTTTCCGGTACCGGAGGTCGGAGCATTACCATTTAGCTGTATGCTTGTGGTGCCAGCCGGCAGGCACTGATCGGTTCCTGCTTTTGCAATGGTAGGACCATTGATGGAACTTGTACGAATATAGGCTGTATCTACAGATGAATTGCCACAGGCGTTTGCAATGGTGTATGTAAAAGTATATCGCATATCCGGTTGTAACCCGGTTACGGTTGGACTGGCTACTTTATTGTTTGGCGTAAATGTGACATTTGATGGTGATGCAGTCCATGTACCCGTCTCGTCTGCACGAAATGCATTTCCATCAAGGGTCAAAGGCGCGTTGAAACAAATCGTCTTATCATTGCCGGCATCTGATCTTGTAACGCTATTTCCTGATATGATGACACGGATATCATCGTGACTATCCGGACAGGTATTTCCGCCGCTTACAGTCCATCGGAAGTAATAAGCTCCCGGAAGTGTGTTTGCAATTGTACAGATATAGTTGCCCGGATGTAACAGGCTGGCCTGATTGGGACCTGAAAGCTGACTCCATTGTCCGTTTCCAAAACCGGTCAGGATTGGATTGTTACCGGCAAGTTGGGTATTGGCTGCAGCACAAGGGAAATTTTGCGATGTGCCTGCATTGGAACCGGTAGGTGTTCTCGATACAGTAATGTCTACATAATCATTTACAGACGGGCAATCCGCACCAAACTGATATAATATCTGGATACGATAGGTTCCCGGATACATCAGGTCTTTGATGGTATTGCGATCACTGAAGGCCGTAGGGTATGTAAAAGCCCCGGTCGGTCCGCTGACGATTCTGTAATTAAGATGACCATATCCTGTGGTGTCTGGCTGAATCGTGGTTTCCGTAACATTACATGGTAGTATCTGATCCGGCCCGCCATCTACAGTGCCACTTTCAAAAACGACGATTCTCATCGCTGCATTGGCAACGCAGCCGGATAATGAGTTGGTGATATTGTAATTAAATACGTAATGTCCCGGAAGTGTAAGCCCGCTGACGAGAGAGGATGGATTGCCGGGGGTATGTATGCGTACCTGAACAGGACCTGATAATTGTGTCCACTGTACGGTTTCTCCGGCATAAGCCGGAACGCTTCCGTACAGCGTTGCTGTCGATGCACCATCACATAATGTAAAGCTCTGGCCTGGATTGTTTGCAGAAAGATTTTCACTCGGTGGCGGTACTGTTACCGTTACTTCATCAAAGCCATTGGCACAAGGACCATAAACCGTGTATCTGAAAACATAGACACCAGAAACTAAATTACAAACGGTAATACTTGGGTTGTTTACCGTTGGAATCAATGGCATTGAAGGCCCTGATATGAATGTCCATACACCTGTTTGTCCGCCAAAGCCGGTTCCTCCATTACTTGCCACCAGCTTTGTGCAGGCGGTACCGGCATAGCATCTGTCAAGGGTTTGATCGGCCCCTGCATTGACGGGCATGATGCCACCTCTGTTTACAATGCTTACATCGTCAAAGGAGACACATCCCAGGCTGTTTTTGATTATCCATCTGAGCTTTATAATACCCGGACTGCCGGCTAAAAGTGTGATCTCACTTTTCGGGTTTTGCGGATTTTGGATGATGATACTGCTGGTCCCGGATAGAACAATCCAACTCCCTGTCTCATCATCAGCTAAGGCATTGCCTTGAAGTTGGTATTCATCATCAGGACATAGTACGGTGTCATTGCCGGCTTCTGCAATCGTGATTCCACGTACTATTACTGAAATGGTGTCTTCAGAAATTATGCCATCCTGACATCTGTTCGTAAGTTTGAAAAGATAGCTGCCTTCGGTGTATCCGACTACTCGTGTAACAAGCGAGTCTGGTTGCAGGATAGTGGTATTGCTCCCACTAATCTGAGTCCACCTGCATGTGGCATTGGGAGAAAATAATCCTGAACGTGTTCCGTACAATTTCATGCTGTCGGATAAACAGATGGTAGCATTCAGTCCGGCATTAATGGAACAGTTTTGTGCAAGTGTGCAGCATACGGGCAGCAGTGCCAGCAATGCGCTGAGTAATGATTTTAACATACATTGGGTTTTTATGTTTGTTGCATATCTCGCGGGTACAAGATATACGGGTTTGTTTCTTATGATATAAAATTAGACTTATGGTATCTCTGTATAAATAGATGAAACAATGAAAAGAATGTCATGATTAAAACTACAAGAAGCGTGTGAAAGCGCTGAAAAATCAAGAGGCGATATCTTGTTTGATATCGCCTCTTTTAAAAAAATATGTTATGTTTCATTTGGGTATTTAATTCATCCATTGCTCATCAGGCTATGCGATGGTCCATGGCATAACGTGTCAGCTCTGCATTATTGTGAAGATGCAGCTTTTCTAAAATACGGGAGCGATAGGTGCTTACCGTATTTACACGTAAATATATCATGGATGCAATTTCGGAAATCATCTTGCCACTGGCTATCATCTGTAATACCTGCATCTCTCTGGATGAAAGTTTGTTCATGGTATAGCTGTTTTTCTTATTACAGGCGTTAACGGCTATCTGCTCTGCTACTTCAGATGAAATGTAGGTGCGTCCGTTCAGTAGGGTTCTGATGGCGTTGATCAATTCAGGCGTGGTGCAGATCTTATTGATATAACCTGATGCTCCGGCATTGATGACTCTGATGGTGTGCTCATCTTCAGGTTGTATGCCCATTACAAGTATGGGCGTGGTTATACCTTTCGTCCGGATCTTTCGTAAGGTATCCAGACCGTTGAAGCCGGATACAGAAATATCCATTAAAATCAGGTTGTGAGGGTTGTCTGTCAGTTTTTCCAATACTTCCCGGTTGTTGACAACTTCCGTAATTTCGGCACCCGGGAATGTTTCAAGCAGCAGGAATGTCAGGCCTTTTCTGACGACAGGGTGGTCGTCTGAGATTAAGAATTTCATAATGTTTCTATTTAAGGGTTTAAGTAATACGGCTGAATTTTATCCAGCCGGAGGTTTTTATCATACTTTCGTATGCGATATCAAAAATAGAAATGTAAATTCTTTAGAAGTGTAGTCTTGTTGATGAAAGTGCTATCACTGTTTCTACTACAAGAAAGTAGTATTGAAATCATGCGTTCGGGTAATTGTAAATTGTTTATCAGGCCAAACCGTTCTCTATGGCATATCTGGTCAGTTCGGCATTGCTGTTGAGCGATAGTTTTTCCAGAATTCTGGAACGATAGGTACTGATGGTATTTACACTGAGGAAAATCATCTCCGCAATTTCTGATACCGTTTTGCCGCTGGCAATCAGCTGCAGCACCTGCATCTCCCGGTCTGATAACTGCTCATGCAGGATGACGTTGCCTCCGTGATCGGTCATAGCTTCCGCCAATTTTTCTGCAACGGCGGCAGAGATGTATTTCCTACCGGATAGTACTTTCTGAATCGCCTGAATGAGTTCGTCCGTAGAACTGTCCTTTTTGATGAATCCCGCAGCACCGGCCTTCAACACTCTTACTGCATACTGCTCTTCAGGTTGCATACTTAGGATAAGGATGGGAATTTTGCATCCTTCGGATTTCAGTTGCTTTACGGTTTCTATGCCATTCATGCCGGGCATCGAGATGTCCATCAGTATGAGATCCCACTCAGGATTGGCATGTACTTTCTGAATGACATCCATGCCATTCGTTACTTCATCGATTTTTAGGGAGGGGAAGGAGTTTTTTAAGATTCCGACCAAGCCTTTGCGTACAATCGCATGGTCATCTGCAATTATTACTTTCATAGTGTTGTTTTATGGTTGATGTAAGTATAATGAATTATGATTTATTTTAATGGGATTTTTACGGTTAAGTTTGTACCCTGTTTAGGGATGCTGCAGATATTGAATTCACCGTCCAGCATTGCGGCACGTTCTTTCATACCCAGAATACCGAGCGAATGTTTTTTTTGATTTTCTGGCATTCCGACTCCATTGTCTTGAATTGCAAGCATCAGGGTATTGTCCTTTCGGTTTAGTTGAATGTTTACGGTAGTCGCTTTTGCATGCCTTGCCACATTAGTCATGGCCTCCTGAAAGATGCGGAAAAAGGTGGTGTTTACTTGAGTGGAAAATGTGTCTTCCATCGGTAAGTTATGACTGAATTTACAACGGATACCTGTTTTGCGGCTGAATTCTTCCGTCTGCCATTCCAGTGCTGAGCATAAGCCAAGGTCATCCAGGATGCCGGGACGCAGTTCTGTCGCTATTTTTCGAACGGTCTCTATTGCGGTATCAACTTTCCCAATCATTTGCTCTATGTGTGCTGATTGATGATGTGATTCAGTCATTTTAGTTTTTCCAAGATATGCCAGATCAATCTTCAGTACCGTCAGTTGCTGCCCCAGTTCATCGTGTATTTCGCGGGCAATATGGATGCGTTCTTCTTCCCGGATGCTTTGCAGGTGATTGTTCAGCAGACGTATCTTATCATACGACTCCTGTAATTGGTTGGCTACTTGTATCTTTTCCGTCACGTTTTCAGCCATGGCCAGCACGCATGGGTGATCATGATAAGTGATCTGCAGGCAGGAAAGATTCATGAGGATTTCCCTGTTAAATCTATTTCGGTGTTTCCAGATTCTTGAAATCCGCGTGTCGTCGGTGTGTGTGATTTCCTCTGAAAATTCAATCGCTTTCTGTTGTTCCTGTTCCGTCCAGATATCCGTGATGTGTTTCTGCAGAAATTCATTTCTGGTATATCCGTATTCACGGATTGCCGCCTTGTTGACTTCTATGATCTTATAATTATCCAGTCTCCATATGAAAATGGGCATTGGAATGTTCTTGAATAGATTTCGGTACTTCTCTTCCGATTTCCCTAGCAGTTCGCCGGATATGTGGTTTTCGGTAATATCTGTTACCATAGCCAATGCACCTTTGTAGCTGCCATCCTTTTCCAGTAAAGAGCAAATAGATAAACGTGCCCACATCCATGCACCGCATTTTTTTTGCAGGGTCATTTCAAATTTCTCTTTGCATCCCGCCTTTATATTGTATAAGGCCAGTTCATATCTGTATTTGCCTTTCTCATCCGTAAAATCCAGGCTTGTTTTATTGAGTATTTCCACCTGGGAGTATCCAAGCATCTCGCACAATTTCTTATTGCTAAATATGGTTTTATTGTTTTTGTCCAATAGCCAGATGCCTTCTTCTGCCGTTTCCACAATTTGCCGGTATTTTTCTTCACTCTGTTCCAGCATTTCTTCTGAGTTTTTTCGATCTGTAATGTCCTGAACAGTGCCAATCAACTTTTCCGGTATTCCAGCTTCATCGTATTCAATTTCACCGTTGATGGAAACCCATCTTGTCTGACCGTCATGTGGACGTATAATCCTGAAATCATGACGAGTCTTATTTGTTTCCCTGAAATGCCTTATGGTTTCCAGTGTCTTATCTAAAAACAGTTCGCTGAATTCTGGGGCTATCAGGGTTTTCCAGTTTTCCAGATTGTCTGCCTCATGAGAATACAGACCGGAGATTTCCTGAATCACTTCGGAACAATACCAGGAACCCGTCTTAAAATTGAAACTGTAATCTCCCAAACGTGCAATTTTTTGAGCTTCTTTCAGTTGATACTCGCTTTCTTTCAGATTTTGCTCCATCCGTTTACGTTCGCTAATATCCCGTATATGAGCAATCGTTTGTTTGATATTGTTATCTGTATCTTTGATGGCAGATACCGTGATGAATATCCAGATGATACATCCATCTTTACGAATTAAACGCTTGTCCAGACTGATGCTGTTTATTTCACCATTTATCAGTTGGTCATACAGCTGGTTACATTCCCTTATGTCATCCGGATGCGTGATGTCATCGTTGCTCAGATTGAATAATTCCTCTTTGCTATAGCCCAGCATACAGCAAAGCTCTTTGTTCACCACTTCAAACCTCTTTTCCTTGTTGAGCAAGGCAATACCAATGGCAGAGTGTTCAAAGGCATTCTTAAAGCGGTCTTCCACGAGACTGATTTCCTGTTTGAGCAGGATCTCATCCGTTACATCCTGAAAGATTCCGAAGATTCGTTTACATTTTCCATCACTGAATTCGCTTCGGCCAAGAGAACGTACCCATTTTCTGTTTCCTGTGTAAGTGTTGATTTCCAGAGTGACATCAAACGTATATGGCATCGAGAAAGATCTGTTGACTACATCTGTTATGGTATTACGGTCTTTACCCTCTTTATAGAAACCAAGTGCATTCTCCAATGTCGGAATAAAATCGTCAGGGACCTCATGTATCTCTCTTATCACCTTTGACCAAAACACATTTTGCGATTCCAGATTGATTTCCCAATTGCCGATCCGTGCAATCTGATTGGTTTCTTCCAATAGTTTCTTAGAATCGATCAGTTCTTTCTGAGATTGCTTTTTCTTTTCAAGATACCAGTCTGTACACATCAGGATGAACCCGAAGCTGATGAAAATGGAATTGATAAAATAGGAGGTGTACAATAGGTCATTGATGAGGTTGCCTTCAAACAGATATTCATCCTTATTCGGGCTGAGGTAAGCCGTAGCAATGGCACGGACAAAAAGGATGCTGGCGCAATATCCAAACAGGAAACCGGTAAAGCGATGTGCATATTTCTTTTCTGTGTAGCTTTTATAAAACAATATGATGAAGCTGGCCAACATCATGATGGAAGATATCACGGATACACAGATAACCCGCTTGCTAAGATCAGGGGAAATATAAGTGAAATAGATTAAGGTGAAAAATGTAAAAAACACCGGCACAAATGACCACCATAGCTTTATCCGGATGTGTTTGAATTTTGCAAGGATATTGAAATAGGATGCCAGAGAACTGAGTATGAATATATTGGCTAATACTATCGAAAGAAAATCAGGAATCATATTTCTCAAAGCCACCAGTATCCAGCCAATAGCCTGCATCAAGGTAGCATAAGACCAATATCGCAGGCTCCTGATGTGAGAGAAATAGCTTCTGGATAGGCTTAAAATACCCAAACTAACCAGCGTGGCACCGATAAAATTAAAAAACACAATGGTTCTGGGGTCCAGATGTAAGCCCATAATATTAATATTTAGTTCAGTACTCCCAGGGGAATACCTTGAATCAATATTTACACATCAAGAACTGAACCTTGCAAATGCAAGAAATCATGCTAAAGGAGGGGTGTTGGGCTTGGGTTTAAATTTTCCAGCTACTTCAGGTTTCAGTTTCTTTATTGTTTTTTCAAAAAAAAAAACAGAACAGTAATAATGGTATCTGATTTACCGCTCAGTCTTTTCCTCAGGTTGAAGATATAAATACTTTTTTGTATATCAATTCCCGGAGGCAAAGATGATGTTTATTTTTACATTACCAAGAGGTGAAAAATTGATATTTATCATTTTTAATTGCATAAAATAGTACGTTTTGTGAGTTTTATGCACAAAAGTGGATAGAATTCAGATTTCGTAAGGCAGCCATCTATGGTGGTTTATACCTGATGTCATTGCAGCAGCAGTTGCTCAAAATACAATGATGGGACTGCTGTATGCTCCTCGCTCAGGTACAACCAGTAGATGCCTTTTGGCTGTCCGTCCAGTTGCAGCGGGTAATGTCCATTACTGGTGATTGATTCTTCCAATATGCTTTGTCCACTCACGTCATACACCATCAGTTTTAGCTTTTTGTTGCACAAAACAGATGGCAATTCCAGCTCAAAACGGCCATTGGATGGATTGGGGGCTATCTTAACCTGTCCGATGAATGTTTGCTGGCGGATTCCCGTCGTCAGGCAGCTTGTCGCAGGACTCCCCAATATGTTATAGCAAAAACGAGCGATATGGCGTTCCGTACTGTCCAGAATCGGGGCATCAAAGACAGAACCGGTTTGCAGCAGCAATTGCAATGCATACTGAATGCTGTCGCCGAAGGGATGTAGCACGGGTACATGGTATTTGTCGTCATAGATATCCGCTTCCACATGCAAACCGCTGCGCCACATCTTCTCCATAAAGG
Source organism: Chitinophagales bacterium (assembly GCA_046329775.1). GTDB lineage: Bacteria > Bacteroidota > Bacteroidia > Chitinophagales > JADIYW01 > JADJSS01. Next base: position 343,945 of record JAXLTX010000002.1, on the reverse strand, counting down.
TGCCGGGGCCATACACTAGCGGCAGCACCGGATTTCCCAGCGGATGGCCATACATGTATGGAATCGCGCCATCCCGCTTGCCATGTATGAGCAAAACGTTGCCTGTGCGCGGCTGCACCAGATTGGTGTCAATCAGAGAACCGGAAATGGCAATGATGCCTTTGGGTTCAATGCCGCAGAATTTATGCTGTAAAACCGTTTGCGGGTTCACATGGTCGAAATTGGATACGATATTCATGCTTCTTCTCAGCTCTGGGTTCAGATCGGAGGTGTCGTTGATGTACAGCCCGAAGTTGAGCGCCAGCAGCGCACCGGCGGAAGAGCCTCCCAGAAAACATCTGGAAGTGTCGATGCGGAAAGGATTGCCGCTGCCCGTTGAATTCGCCAGGTAGCACATCAGGTCGTTGATATCGAAGGCCGCAGCCATCACGGTTTCCACCATCTTGTCATAAGTGGCATCGCCGCTGTAGAGGCGGTATTCCGGCGAAACCACCACGTAGCCGCGTTTGGCCAGGTCTTTACCGATTTCCGCTATCTCCGGACTGGTTCGGTCGAGTGGCGGCCAGTTGGTGAAACCACCGCCGTGTATCAGCACGATAAGCGGACGCAGCAGCGCGGTATCGTCCTTGGGTTCGTACAGATCAAAAGCCTGCCAGGTTTTGGTGCCGTCCGTGTTCATCTTTTCGATGCCGTATTTGTTGTTCAGGCGTGCATTCACCTTGGAGAAAACAGGATCGCGGTAACGTTGCGGACATTGCGCTGCAGCCTCTTGAAAAAGCAGGAAACAGATGCTGATAGATGAAAACAGGAGTCGGCAAGCTTGTATGATTCGTGTCATAGATATGATTCTCTACTAATATAAGAAGTTCCGACTGCAGATGCAGTTAGCTTAGGTAAAGAAATGGGCGTAAAAGAGGTATCTGTAATTGCGAGCGTGGCAAAGCAATCTCTTAAATCGTTTTTTATGGAACTCCAATTTTCTTCAGGCTCCAATTCGTGTAGTGGTTTGTTGGTCATGAAAACCGACAAAGACGAGGGGGACATGTATACAGTTACCTGACAACACCGTGAAAGGTGAGGTGCTTACTCCTCCTCTTCGCTTCCAAGGGGAGAATCTTCTCCCTCGCTTACAAATAAATCGAACAACTCTTTCAGCTGGTGGGCTTTGTCGGTGTTGCCGGTCTGGTCGTAGCAGGAGAGTTGGTTGTAGATCAGTGTCTTAATGATTTCCAGATTGTTGCAGGGAGAAAAATAACGGGAATGTGTTTTTACCTTCATCTGTTCCAGGTAGTGTGTAATCTCACTTCTGGAAAAGGCGATGCCCTTATTCAGCGGGTTGATGTAGAACATCACGGTTTTTTCCTGATCATTGTCGGCCAGTTCTTCCTCGCTTAAGTGCTTGCGGCTGTAGGCCATGATGAAATGGTAGGGCAGGTTGACGCCGTAAATCGGCAAATCGTTCTTCTGTGCCAATATGAGATAGAGGATGCTCAGGCTCAGCGAGTTTCCCTTTTTTGTTTCCAGTAAATTATTGAGGTATCCAAGTTCAGCATCCAGTTGTGCCGTCTGATGGCCGAAGAAACCGTGCAACTGAAAGAACACATGATTGACTACATGGGCTTCTTCCAAAGGCGACAAGGCGGGATTCAGTTCTATCCACACATTCTTGGAAATGGATTCCACTTTTTGCGTTATCTTGAATTCATCCAACTCCGGATATTGGAACTTGCAGACCAGCAAAGCGCCTTCCAGCAAATCGTTGCCGCCTTTGTCAATCCACTTCATCAGACGGTCCTTGACATTGGAAAACTGTATCTTATTGATCAGGTCCTCCAAGCGCCTTTGTATCACCTGATTGTCAGCCGTTTCCCAAGCAGATTCCAGCATAGGGATGCCTTCCAGCCCCAGCGAAAACAGCTTGTCTGTAACATGCGCATACACTTCCTTATCATTGTCATCTAACAAGGTAATGAGCGCTCGGAATTCATTTTCGGATACTTTTTGCATGTTGATGGGTGCAATATAGAAGTAAATTTTAGAAAATAAAATGAAAAACTAGGCGATTTTTCTCAACAATTGTGTTGATAGTTATCTTGTCATTTCCTATGTAAAAGGGAATCTCCAGATGTGTAAAATGAAATCCCCACATTGTGGGAATCCCATTTATTATTTCTTCTTCGCTGCCGTTTTTTTCACAGGTGCTTTCTTAGGTGCTGCTGCTTTCTTTGCCGCCGCCTTTTTAGGGGCAGCTTTGGCAAAGGCATTCGGCACTTGCGCTTCTATCATGGCTTTGACTTCATCTAGCGATAATAAGGCTGCTTCTTCAGGTGTGTATTTCTTTCCGGTCAGTTTCAGCATTTTCTTGTTGAACTTGATGAAGGGACCCCAGCGGCCGTTTTCCACGGAGATTTTTTCTTCCGGGAAATTCAGGATGAAGCGGTTTGCTTCTTTTTCCAGTTTCTTTTCAATCAGGTCCGCACATTCTTCTGCGTTGATGGTGTCAAATTTATAACGCGCCGGAATATTGATGAACAGTCCATCCCATTTGATAAAGGGGCCGAAACGACCTTTCCCTTTCGTGACAGGTTTGCCCTGATAATGTGCAATCGGAGCATCTTCCACTTGCTTGCCTTTGATGACTTCAATCGCTTGTTCCAGCGTCACGTCAGATGGTTCTACGCCTTTTGGAAGAGAGACGAAAGCTTCACCGAATTTTACGTAAGGGCCGAAACGTCCTGCATTTACAGATACTTCCAGTCCTTCATAGGTACCGAGTGTCAACGGAAGTTTGAATAGTTCCATTGCTTCTTCCATCGTAATCGTCTCAATACTTTGGGACGATTTCAATTTGGCATAGCGTGGTTTTTCTTCTTCATCTTGTACACCCAATTGTATCATCGGACCAAATCTACCCAAGCGAACGGAAACCTGTCGACCAGTTTCAGGGTCAGTTCCCAGGATACGTTCACCGGTTACGTAGGTTGTGCTTTCTTCCGATGCTTCTATCTCTTTGTGGAAGGGGCCGTAAAACTGTTTCAGGATTTTAGACCATTGTTTGTGGCCTTCAGCGATTTCATCAAAATCTTTTTCCATCTCCGCCGTGAAGGAATAATCCATGACACGGGTGAAATTCTCCATCAGGTAGTCGGTTACCAAACTGCCGATATCGGTTGGAATCAGTTTACCTTTTAAGGAACCGGTATTTTCAGAAAGTGTTTCTTTGTGGATTTCTTTTTTTGCGGATAATTCCAATTTCTGGTATTCGCGCGGTTTGCCTTCCGTCTCGCCTTTCACCACATATTCTCTGTTCTGAATGGTGGAAATGGTAGGAGCGTAGGTAGAAGGTCGGCCGATACCGAGTTCTTCCAGTTTCTTGATCAGACTCGCTTCCGTATAGCGTGCCGGCGGCTGTGTAAAGCGCTGACGGGCTTCAATATTTTTGAAATTCAGATTTTGTCCGACGGATAAGGCCGGCAGCATGCCGCTTTCTTCCTGGTCTTCATCGTCCGTACCTTCTATATATACTTTTAAAAATCCGTCAAATTTTAGCACTTCGCCTTCTGCCACGAATTTTTCCTTTCTCGTGGAAATATCGATTTTAGCTACGGTCTTTTCCAGTCGGGCATTGCTCATCTGAGAAGCGATGGTACGTTTCCAGATCAGGTCATACAAACGTTCTTCGTCTCTGTTAGAGCCTTCGTTGGTATTTTCAATATAAGTTGGTCGGATGGCTTCGTGCGCTTCCTGAGCGTTTGAGTTTTTAGATGCGTATTGCTTTCTGTTGGAATATTCTTTTCCGTACTCCTTATTGATATAAGATTGGATGGTGTTCAGCGCCAGATCGGAAAGGTTAGGCGAATCCGTTCTCATATAAGTGATCTTTCCGTTTTCATACAATTTCTGTGCAACAGACATGGTACGGGAAACGGAAAAACCGAGTTTGCGGGAAGCTTCCTGCTGCAGGGTGGATGTGGTAAACGGAGCAGCCGGGCCTTTTTGCGTGGGCTTCACCTGTATGTCAGCCACTTTGAATAAAGCGTCTTTCACTTCCTTTAAAAACTGTTCCGCTTCATTCTCCGTTTTCAGTTTCTCGGAAAGTTCGGCCTTAAACACTTTTCCGTCGGATAAGAAATAGGCGACTACCTTATAAAAACTTTCTGAATTGAAATTGTTGATTTCTCGCTCGCGCTCCACCACTAAACGCACGGCAACGGATTGCACACGGCCGGCGGACAAGGTTCGTCTTCCAAGTTTTTTCCATAATACGGGAGAGAGCTCAAATCCCACGACACGATCCAGGATGCGTCTTGCCTGTTGTGCATAAAACAGGTTCTGGTCCAGCAATCGCGGATTGGCAACTGCGCTCTTGATGGCAGGGGCCGTAATCTCATTAAATACGATGCGTTTGGTTTTGTTCATGTCAAGGTTCAGCACCTCGCACAAGTGCCAGGAGATGGCTTCCCCTTCGCGGTCCTCATCCGTTGCCAGCCACACTTCCGCGTTTTTGGAAAGTTTCTGCAGCTCGCGAACGACCTGTTCCTTGTCTTCTGATATTACATAGGTTGGTTCAAAATTGTTCTTGATGTCCACGCCGTCCTTTTTCGCCAGGTCGCGGATATGTCCATAGCAAGACTTTACCATAAAATCCTTTCCCAGGATTTTTTCAATCGTTTTCGCCTTTGCCGGTGACTCTACTATCAGTAAATTTTTTGCCATAAAGATTGAGTGTTATGATGTAAGAAATAAGATGTTTAGTGCTCGCATTTTGAATCTGAAAAACTCACTACTCATTACTTAGGACTTACGACTGAAGCGCAAATAAAACTAAATTTTCCATTTTGTTCACTATATCTTATCTAAAAATCAAATTCTTTTTCTTTATTAATCTGTATTTTTGAAAAAAAATAAACCATGAACACCTTACTTTCCATTTCACCTATCGACGGAAGATACAGAGCTAAAGTGGCAAAGCTAGAAAATTATTTTTCTGAATTTGCCCTTATAAAATATAGAGTTCGCGTAGAAATCGAATACTTTATCGAATTGTCGAAAGAGATAGATGAAATAGGTGTGTTGTCTGACAATCAGGTGAATGAGTTGCGTAAGTTATATCAGCACTTCACTATGGAGCATGCCCTTCGGGTGAAGGAAATCGAGAAAACCACCAACCACGACGTGAAAGCGGTGGAGTATTTCATCAAGGAAAACATCAAGGACGAAGCGGTGCTGGCAAAGAGCGAATTCATTCATTTTGGTCTTACATCTCAGGACATAAACAATACGGCGATACCTTTGTCGCTGAAAGAAGCTTTCGAAGAAATATACAAGGATACCTTTTTTGCAGTGCACAGCGAGTTGATGAAAAAGGTGAAAGAGTATGAAGGTATTCCAATGCTGGCAAAGACGCACGGACAGCCTGCCTCACCTACGAGGTTGGGTAAAGAGTTGCAGGTGTTTACAGAACGTTTGTACCATCAGTATGCCTATTTCGAGCAAATACCCTATTCCGCAAAATTCGGCGGTGCTACCGGAAATTTCAATGCGCACCATGTGGCTTATCCTGCGCATGACTGGAAGCATTTCGGCAATCACTTTGTAAAAGGCACATTGGGTTTGCATCGCTCACAAACCACCACACAAATTGAACACTACGATAACCTTGCGGCTTTGTTTCATAATTATGCCCGCATCAATACCATCCTGATTGATTTGTGCCGCGATATCTGGGCCTATGTTTCGATGGATTATTTCAAACAGAAAATAAAGGAAGGAGAGATAGGAAGTTCCGCCATGCCGCATAAGGTGAATCCGATTGATTTTGAAAATGCGGAAGGAAACTTAGGGATTGCCAATGCACTGTTTAATCATTTGGCAGAAAAATTACCCATCAGCAGACTGCAACGCGATTTGACGGATTCTACGGTATTGAGAAATATCGGTGTTCCGGTGGCGCATACCATCATTGCCATGGAATCCATCATCAAAGGACTGGATAAACTGCTGGTGAATGAAGCAAAAATCAGACAGGATTTGGAAGATAACTGGATAGTGGTGGCCGAAGCGATACAAACGGTGCTGCGTCGTGAAGGTTATGAAAAGCCTTACGAAGCGCTGAAAAACCTGACGAGAACGAATGCCAAGATAGGAGAGCAAGAAATTCATGCATTCATCGATGAACTGCACATCACGCAGGAAATACGTGCAGAACTGAAGAAGATAACGCCGTTTAATTTTACTGGAATCTGAACCGTTGATTAAACCGATTTCATGTAATAAAATTTGTAGCCCCTCGTTGGGTATAGTATTGATTTACTTAAAATAAATTATGAGATACCTTACATCTTTTATACTATCATTTTCCTTTGTTAGTTGTAAATCAGACTTTAATAGGTCATCTGTAAAAGCAACGCAAAGTGTGATTCAGTCATCATCAAAAGAATTTGCTGTCAGCTATGATTCTCTAAAACTAGATATCCGATTGTTTAAAGAAAAATTACCATACATGGAAATTACAAGTAAAGAAGTTGCGAAAGGAGTCGCTAATAATTTGCTTGATTTGTTTCCATATTGGTATGGAACAAAATGGGGTTTCTATGGAACAACGGAATCGCCGCAACATGGTACTATTGCTTGCGGGTATTTTGTAACAACATTATTGCGCGATGCCGGTTTGAATATAAACAGAGTTAAACTTGCACAACAGGCATCCTCTGTTATTATACAATCAGTTTGTGAGAATGAAAATATAAAGACCTTTTCAAATGCTAAAAATGAAGATTTTTTTAAATACATCAAAGATCAAGGTGAATCAATGTATATAGTTGGTTTGGATTTTCATACAGGATTTATTTATTTTGATGGAAAAGAAATTTATTTTATTCAGGCTAAATATTATGATGAAGTTGCGGTTGTAAAAGAGGTGGCAAATAAATCAAGAGTATTGTTATCTTCAAAATTCAAGATGCTTGGCAGAATTGATAATTCTGAAAAAGCAGGTAGTTTATTCTAAATCATAATCCATCACACAAAACTCATACTTATTTTGATCACCATCTATCATAACAATCGTTGCGGAAAAAGCAGGATCGCGCTGTGTTTGCTGGAAGAAAGCGGACAGAAATTTCGAACCGTGGAGTATCTGAAAGATGCTCCTTCAGTGGAAGAACTGAAAGCGATCCTCAAAAAACTGAACATCAAGCCGCACGATTTAATCCGTACGAAAGAAACCGTTTACCTTGAAAACTTCAAAGGTAAGGAATTAACGGACGAACAATGGATACAGGCAATGCACGAACATCCGATTCTGATTGAACGTCCGATTGTGATTAACGGAAATAAAGCGGTAGTGGCTCGTCCGCCGGAGCGTGTAAAGGAAATTCTCTAATCGCCCTATTGTTTCACGAAGACGGCATCTTCATAGGTGTCATCCAAATGAATGAAGTACATGCCGGGACTCAGTGAACGGATGTCAATAGCATTATTAAGATCATGCAAAAAAAACATCATGCTTGTTTTTCCGGATATATCATATAAGACGGCTGTCGTATGAACAGATTCGTTGGGTATCTTTATCTGCAGATACTCAGCGGCGGGATTTGGAAAAAGGTTTATGGGAGATGGTTTCCTTGTCATGGTTACATCGGTTGTCAGACCGTTTAAATAAGTAGCCAGCAAATAGGAAAGGTCAAAGGTGTGCAGCTTCTGTGGGATATTAAGTGCATTGAATTTTTCATTGCTGGCATGGTATTTCAATCCATTGCTGGAGGCAATACCTTCTATCTGATGAAAGGCGAGATTAATGGTGACTTTTCGTTTATTCCCATTGCCAAAATCATGATTTTTAAAATCATACAGCAAATAGAAGAATGGCTGCAGCGTCTTGCTGTATCCGCAAATAACCGCCAGTCTTTTCGACTCAAGGTAAGTGATGCCCGTAGCCAAGCCCTGAATATTGATGGTTCCGCGCAATGTGGCCGTATAGCTACCGGGCTGCTTAGGCAATGCGTAAATACTTGTCTTCTCACTCACCCATTGCTTTGTAAAAAGGTAAATGCTGTCTGTGGTGACCAGAAAGGCTTCGCAGTCAAAGTCGGTGTTGTTGGCACCTGTGGCTGCGAAGTTTGTCTGATTGGAATAGATGAAATTAATTGTGTCAATAAGCGGATTATTCGACAGCAGTGAAGCTTTTTCTACTCTTAAAATATGCAGATCGGTTCGGTTGCCGTTGCCATTGTTTCCAAAATCGCCCACATAAATATATGCAGAGTCCTGTGAAATCTCTTCCCAGTCATAGTTGATGGTATGGGTCAGCGTATAGGATTGAATGATTGCAGCCGTTGCCGTATCGACGGAATACAGTTTATTATTGCTGTCATCATTGTGCGTCCACAGGCTGTTATTCCAGAGGATGAGACCTGATGTTTCCTGCAGTTCGGCGCCCAGGTTCTTTGAGACGGCAGGAGAGATGTTGGCACCGTTATACGTGCAACTGCCGTCATTATTGACAGCTGAGGCATTATAATTATTTGCCTTTGGGTCGGTACAGCCGCTGATTTGGGCCTTAGCAATCGACAGATGGCACAAAAAGAAGAGGGGTAAGATATGTTTGCTTAGCATGATGTCCGGAGATGGTTCATTTTAGTAAGCAGTCCATCCGCCGTCTGCCACCCAGACGGCACCGTTAACAAAACTTGCATCCTCACTCGCCATAAATAAGGCAACCTTCGCTATCTCATCCGGTTCGCCGGTTCTGGGATTTAAGGCCATGCCGGGCATGATCCGGTCGTTGGTCAACGCCGTCATCTTGCTAAGATCCATGCTCTCACCGATGTTGGTGTTTACGGCACCGGGAGCAATGGCATTGCAGCGAATGCCGGATTTTGAATACAAATAACCGGTGTTTTTGGTCAGTCCGATTAAAGCATGTTTGCTGGCGGTATAAGCGGCACCCGCAACTCCTCCTTTCAGTCCGCCGACGGAACAGATGTTGAGGATGACACCTGATTTTTTAGCTAGAAATATTTTAACGGCACTGCGCATAGCCTTGAACGGACCATCGAGATTAACCTTCATCACTTTTTCCCAGGTATCGTTTTCCACTTCAGCCACCGGTTGCATATGGTCCATGATGCCGGCATTATTTACCAAAATGTCCAGTGTACCATAGGTGGTGACGGCGAGCTGAATCATCTTTTCGATATCTGCTTCATTCGCCATGTTTGCCACCAGCGTCGTTATTTCTCCACCCGCCATTCTGATTTCCTTTTCAAGACTCTCCAATCTTTCGCCATTGATATCGGTGGCGACCACTTTGCTGCCTTCTGCAGCAAACAGTCGGGCGATGGCCTTTCCCATGCCTGATCCTGCTCCGGTGATGACGGATACCTTTTGCTCTAACTTTCTCATACGATGTTTTTTTATAAGATTAAGTCTAAATCACCACTTTGGTGCATGTCATTTTGTAAAATGCAGGTGTTATAAAATCTCATTCCAGATTTTTTTGTCCTTCAGTAAAATTTCACGCATGATTCGTATTGGCGGCATGCCGTTGTCAGTCATGGCATCGTTGAATTTCTGTAAAGAATAATGATCTCCTTCCTGTTTTTTGTAGTCTTCACGTAGTTTCAGGATTTGCAATTTCCCCAAGGTATAAAATAAATATCCCGGATCAAAGGTACCGCGGATTGCCTCCTGACTGGATGATTTTTCGCCTTGATGCCAGTTGTCCATGAAGAATTTTGTGGCATCTTCCAGCTTCATGCCGTGGCAGTGCGTGTTGATGGAAACATACAAACGGCACAAACGCAACAAAGCCTCGCCGGATTGTGCCAAACGGTATTTCGCAGCTCTTATCGAATCTCCGTCCTGTGCAAAACCGGCATCCACCATCATTTTTTCGGTATAGTGCGCCCAGCCTTCGATAAAGGCATAGCTGCCGAATATCTTTTGGATTTTAGATGCATCTGAAGCGTTCAAATGTAAGAACTGGGTATAATGTCCCGGATAGGCTTCATGAATAGAAACGATATCGGTGCCGTAATAATTAAATTGAGCCAGCCAGTCCTCCTGTTGTGCAGCTGACCATTTCAAATCTACCGGTGTAATATAATAGTACGCTTCCGTTGCTTTTTCTTCAAAAGGCCCGGGTGTATCCATAGAGGCGGTAGATGTTTCGCGTAAGTAGGGCAATGTTTCTTCCACTTTTACACGCACTTCCGATGGCATGGTGATGATTTTTTTATCTATCAGAAACTGACGGATTTCTTCCAGGTGTTTTTTTGCATCCGGAATCAGCGTGGCAGCCGTCGGATGTTCTTTCTGCATTTCATTGTATACGTCTATAGGTTTCTTGTTCGGATTGATGATTTTTGCGGCAGCATCGAAAGCGGCCTGTTCTTTTGCCAGCTCTTTAACGCCAATGGCCAATATTTCATCGGGAGACATGGTGATGCCTTCTCCATATAACAACATCTTCTTGTAGTTTTCCACGCCAATGGCGTAGTGATTATGAGCCTTAGGTAGTTTTTCTTTTTCTAAAAATGATGCATAATCGTTTATGGCATCGATGGCTTTTTTATTGGCTTCTCTAAAGGCATTCATCAAAGCTGTATCTTTCACCTCCTTTAGTGCCACCAGTAAATCCTTTTCCAGAAAAGAAGCGGAACCTCTTGCTATGCTGATTGCTAATTCCGTATGAGGTTTAGACAGGGAATCTTCCAGATTGGCCTTGGCTGCCGCATAAATTTTTGGGGCCTCCTTTTCAATGGCAATAATAGATTTTATTTGCTGTTCAAGAGGAGCGAAGTTGCGTTTGATGTAGATGTTCACATCTATGGCACCGGCATAAGCCATCGGACTTTTAGTATAGTAATGCAGGTCTTCGATACTGAAGATGTCATTTTTGATGGCCAGTTTAAGGGTAAGCCAGTCGTAATAATTTTTCTTGTTTAAAGCGGATGAATCCACATCAGCCAGTTTTTTGTCAAATTCTTTCAGTCGGGCGAGTTCGGCATTTATAGATGCCATGCTGTAGTCGGTTATTTTTCCGTCATATTCATGCAGGCCGAGGTAGGTGCCGGTTTGCGGTCGCCAGGCAAGATAGCCTTTCAGGTATTCTTCGGATAGCTTTTCAAATGCAGCATCGCCGCTGCCGCTATTTCCTTTTAGGTTGCAACTGGCAATCACCAATGTGAGGATTGCAATAATGAGGAGATTGATTTTTTTCATTGTAAGTTATTATAAATTACCTGTAAAGTATTGGTTGTTATCTGTATCCGAAAATTACAGTTTTAGTTCAATAATTTTGCATTATCCGCATCCTGAAGTATCTTTTCCCTTAGATTAAAATCGGAAAAACAGATGGTATGCATCTGCTGAATGGTTTTGTTGCCTTTTTCTATGTCCAGCCCCCGCTGCCAGGATTGACTGCGCAACATATCAATGACCAGATGTGTGGTGTACCCCGCGCCGTTGATGCCATCGATGATATCACCGATCTGGAACAACTTAAAGACTTCGTCTGCCTGCTGTACGCCGTATTGTCTGTTCATTTCCACGGCCACTTGCGGATAGGTGGAAGCGATGAAGTCGGTGTAGACCTTGAAATCGGTATAGAAGGAATCCACGGCGTTGATATCGTCCAGCACGAATGGAATATCATACGTTATATGTGCATTGATGCCGGACATGGCGAGATGCAGTATCGTATGCTTATTGTCAGAGGCATGTCTGAAATAGTTCAGCCAGGCGGGCTCTATGGGTTGTCCTAAGAGGTAGCTGTGGAAGTTGCGAAGGTAATGTTTACCAAACTCGTTCATGAAAGCTTTTCCCATATCGGCATATTCGGTGTGCATATTGCTGAGGGTTTCATAGGCTACATTAGTCACCACATTGTATAATACTGGAAAAGCACCGGCTCTGTCTTTATATTTGAGTACAATGGGCGCTATGTTGTTCATGGAATATTTAAATTCCGTGATCGTATGGATTTTAGAGGTATCGGTAAGTACTACCAGACGCAGATAATCTTCATCGGTATAGAAGGTGGTGCCGCTGCCTTTTACTTTTATATTCAGTTCAGAGAGCAGCGCTTGCTTTTCACGCTGACAGGCGCCCAAAAAAAGGACACTCAGCAGGAGTATAAGTTTATGGTTCATATATAAATTTAATACAAACCGGCAATGAATCCAATAGCTGAATGAAATTTAATCTTTCTTCTTCTCTTTCACCTTGTCTTTTTTCGGAAATCGGACGGAAAGCCCGGCACTGGTGATGACACGCGGGGAGTTTTTCAGTAATCCTGCGCCCACCGAAACATCGAGCTGTATGAACCTGTTAAGCAGATAGGCAATACCTGTGTTAAGACGCACATCGACCTTTTCACCGTGTGGATAAATGCCGTACACTTCAAAGAAGTATTTTATCTGGTGCTGTTTTTGTTCTGTAGTGCATTTCAATAGCGTGGAGTATGAGGTTGCCACCGCAAAGTTATAGGTGGGTTTGGCATTTTCTCCATTCCAGATCAGACCATAGTTATAGACCATGCCAACGTTCTTAGGGAGAAATTGCTCCATCGTGATTTTAAAATAAGGTGCTACGTATTTTGTCCTGAAGTTTTTGGTGGAAATGAAACTGGTACTCAGGCCTCCGATAAAGGAACTGCCGGGTGCATAACGTTTGGCATCTATCATTTTTAGTTTCATGCCGATATACACCGGATGTAAACCCGTCTGGCGGTAATCGCCGGACTTGTAGGTGGTGGCATCGCCGTTTATTCTCAGTTCAAAATAGTTGCTGATGCCATATTTTAAATGGAATGACGGATGTTGTATTTCATGTCGGTTGCCTTCGAAAAAATTATAGGAAGCGCCTAATTCCACCTGTGCTTTCCCTGATGGTACCAGTAAAATCCCTTCAGAAAAAGCGGGACGGGTGCTGGAAAAATGGTAGACGGTTTTATCGGGTTTATTGGTATCAGAAGCTGAATCTTGTGCGTATGAAATGATAAATACAAGAATCGAGAGCAGAGTGATGGTGATTTTTTTCATGTTCAAAAATACAAAATCAGGATGTATAATTTTACTATATTTATGCTATGACTTCACATCAACAGCAACTTGAAAATCAGGTAATGAAAATGGAACGTGTTTTCATTGCAGACAACGCCAAAGTATTGGGAAAAGTGGTGTTGCACGATGACGTTTCGATCTGGTTTGGTGCGGTCTTGCGTGCCGATTTTGATAGCATCACGATTGGCAAGAGAACCAACGTACAGGAAGGTGTCATTATGCATGTGGATTTTGGGGGTCCCGTCATTATCGGGGAAGACAACCTGATCGGTCATGGTGCCATGATACACGGTGCAACCATCGGTAATGGCAATCTCATAGGAATGCGGGCCACTGTACTGAACGGCGCAAAGATCGGCAACGGTTGCATCATCGGTGCACATGCGCTGATAACGGAAAATATGATTGTTCCGGACGGCAGTATGGTGCTTGGTACACCCGGAAAGATTGTAAAGACACTGCCGGTGGAAGACGTCAGGGAAAAGGTCTTGTTTGGGGTGGAAGAATATTTGAAAGAAAAAGAAATGTATTTGGCACCATGAAGATTCTCATCATCCGTTTCTCATCCATAGGAGATATTGTTCTTACCAGCCCGGTCATCCGCTGCGTGAAAAACCAGATTGCTAATTGCGAGGTACATTACCTGACGAAGCATTCATTTAAGCAGATCGTCGAAAGTAATCCCTCCGTTTCCAAAGTTTATGCAATTGAAAAAGAGGTGTCAGAAGTGCTGGACAAGCTGAACGGAGAAAAGTATGATATGATCATTGACCTGCACGATAATATTCGCTCAAGGCAGGTTTCCGCCAGCTTGAAAACAAGAACGTATCGTTACAGTAAACAGCGCTTCAAACGTTTTTTACTCACACAATTCAAAGTTGATTTGTTACACAATCATGTGGTAGATCGTTATTTCTCCGCCGTGAAGAAACTGGATGTCATCAACGATGGCAAAGGGTTGGATTATTTTATTCCGGAAAATGATGGTATCACACCGGCAAAATTACCGTTTACACACATTGCAGGCTTCTGTGTGATAGTGGTGGGAGCTAAGCATTTCACCAAACAGATTCCCTTGGAAAAGCTGAAGGAATTGTGTTCCAAAATCAGCATGCCCATCATGCTGATTGGCGGTGTGGAAGATGCCTATACCGGTACACAGCTCGAAAGCATCGATAGTTTCAAAATCTACAATGGCTGCGGAAAGTACAATATCAACCAGTCAGCATCACTGATCAAACGTGCAAAATTTGTCATTACCCCGGATACAGGTATGATGCATATTGCGGCGGCATTCAATAAACGAATCATTTCCATCTGGGGAAGCACGGAGAAACGTCTCGGATTTACGCCGTACAACAACCAAGCAAATTCTGTGATGATAGAAAATACAGACCTTTCTTGTCGGCCTTGCCATAAACACGGTCTGTCCGAATGTCCCAAAGGGCATTTCAAGTGCATGCATGATCTGGATATGCAGAAAGTGATAGATGTGCTGTGATTTTCTATTGGATTGATGTTTCCGGTTTACGTTAGATTTGTTTGAGGAAAACGATTGTTCAATGTTAAATTAGCCTTCCTTTGAAAAAAAATAAAATCATCATTCTCGCTTTCGTGATAACAGGGGTGGCATATTTGCTTTACAGCAAACCATCAAAAGTAAAATGTGTGTATCCGGACTACTTTGCCGCTCTGAATATGGCATTGAAAACAACCTACGGCGGTGAAAGCGCAGGTGTCATGGATTTAGACAGACTGGATCACAATGCGGAACTTGTTTCCCGTCAACTTGGTGACAGATACAGGCTGCGACTTGTGACTAAATCTCTGCCTTCCGTTGATTTGCTGAATTACCTGATGATCAGAACAAAAACAAATCGCCTGATGGTCTTTTCTGAACCTTTTATTGCAGAAATCCTGCAACGTTGCAATGTTGATTCGCTGGATATACTGCTGGGAAAACCATTGCCGGTGGAAGCGCTTGGACGCTTATCCGTAAACAAAGGCTGGAATACCATCCACTGGCTGGTAGATACCAGAGAGCGACTGAATGATTACCTCGCCTTTGCAAAGAAGGAAAATGTACGTCTTAAGGTTTCTCTGGAAATAAATGTAGGATTACAACGCGGAGGTCTGCAAACCGTCCAGCAGTTATCTGAACTTGTTGAAACCATAAAGGCCAACAGCAGCTATCTGGAACTTACCGGTTTGATGGGCTATGACGGACATGTTCCATACGTACCATTTTATATAAATAAGGCAAAAGCCATTAAAATGGCTTTTGCTGAGGTGCAGAAATCATATGCAGTGTTTGTGGATGAACTCAAGAAACATTACGACGATGAGTTTATCCGCTCCCTGACGCTGAACAGCGGTGGTAGCAGAACTTATTTCCATTATCCGGAATATAAGGATTATACCCCGGTGAATGAGATTGCCATGGGGTCCGGTTTTCTGGCGCCTGCAGAATTTCCTGAGTTAGAGAAGCTAGGGCATCAGCCTGCCTTGTTTCTTTGCTCTCCGGTTTTAAAAAAGACGGAATCGGCTAAGCTGCCGCATGCGGAAAAGATTTCGCCGCTCGTCAACTGGTGGAACCCAAATCTGAAAGTTTCTTATTTTATGTTGGGCGGAGGATGGCCCGGCGATCTGGTGGCACCTGCCGGCTTGCAGAAAAATCCGTTCTGGGAGGAGGAGGGGAAAAACTACGCTAATCTATTGCCAAGCCAGAGCATTTGCAGCAGTTCTGATGAAAATAGACTGCAGGTAGGTGATTTTGTCTTCTCTCAGGCCTGGGAAGGAGATGGGATGCTGTGTTTTAATAAGATACTGTTATACCGGCAGCATAAGTTCATAGGAGAGTGGAAGACCTATAAAGGTGGTAATTAGGAGCTTGGCATATCGCAAATGTCAAAATATTTTTAAGTTTAGGGTACCTCATAGTTGTAGATTAATGCTACCATAGCATTTTGCTTCACATGTAACTCTATGCCAAAGTGAAGTCCGTACAGCAGGATAGGTTGTAACTTTCTGAAATCATATATCGTTGAGTCTGATTCCCGCATTTGTAAGTTCCAGTAAAATACTTCAATATCATTTTTTGTGCTAATGCTATCTGGACTTCCATACAGCCTAATGAAGTCTGCCTTTCTGGAGTTAATATCAATTCCGTTTACAGATTGGATTTTACTGACCTTGATAGGACTCGTGCTGTTGAAATCCAAACCTTCACCGGCCAGCAATTCTTTGTAAGGAATCGGTATGTCAAAATCTCTGCAGAGAATTGCTGTTGTGATAGACCCGTCAGTGTATGGTACAAAGAACAAATTGCAGTTTGATCCGGCATCTCTGAAAAAAGGATATTTTTTAGCGTCATGATAATCTGTTTCAGATATAAGAAATATATCCGGTATGATGAATTTTGAGCTATCCATTATATAAATTGAATAGTCATTATCTTCCATTCTTTTAACGTGACTTATTATTTTTGATGCATCTGTCTTAGCGGTAATAATCGATGCTTCTTTTTTGTCATTTGATTTATGGTTTGCATTGTTACAAGAGAATAAGCTAAGTATTACAAATGAAATTGTTGCATGATTCATACGTAAAGTACATTGAGTTTATTTTTTACCCACGTCTTCTTTCCAGTAAGATCATCATCATCAAGCCCAGTACCAGTCTTTCCTCTTCACCGGATTGGAATGCACTGAGTTTGGATACCGTAAATTTTCTTCCCCAGAAGGAAGGTTCTTTCTGCAGGCGGGCTACAGCTGTGCCGTCCGGTCTTGATACGACATAGGCAGGATTGAAGAAGTAGCCGGAGATGATACCCAGAAACGGAATTTCACATAATAAGGCGTCCAGTACCTTCACCCACGGATTCTCCTCCTGTATCAGCAAATCCTGTTGGTTGTGCTCGTCATAGATTTCATAGCGTGCTTTCCAGATGGATGCCCAGCCTTTTCTGGCCACCTTTCCGATGAAGTTGCCGAATTTATTCGTCATGTTGTATGCCGCCGAGAAATCCAGCCATCTGTCTGCCTTGATATTGTAATATACTTCTGCCTTGGATTCATCATTGTAGATGGAGATGTCTTCCACGAGTTTGAACATCTTTTGTTTGATGTAGCTGACCGTCGTGCCGTTGGCATCTTTCACCGTAAAATCATTGGATAGGGTGGAGATCTTAAAATTGAACTGGAGTGGAAATGATAAGTCTTTCATGATATGAACTGGTTGTTTGGTTTGGATTGGTTTATTTTAATGTAGTTCTATAATTGCAAAACACGTCGAAAAGTTCCCTTATTCGTTGTGATATGGAAAATTATTCATGATCGTATAGGCACGGTATAACTGCTCCAAAAAGATGAGACGGATGAGCTGATGTGAAAAGGTCATATTGGAGAGGGATATCTTATCGTTGGCTCTTTCATACAGCCGTTCATCAAAGCCGTAGGCGCCTCCAACCAGGAAAATCAGTTTCTTGATGGATTGATTCTCTTTTTTTTGAATAAAATCCGCAAATTCCAGCGAGGAGAGGGATTTGCCATGTTCATCCAGCAATACCAGAAAATCATCCGGTTTTATCTTCGCCAGGATTCTTTCCGCTTCCATCTTCTTGAGTGAAATGGGATTACCCTGGCCTTTTATATCTGGGAATTCCACAATTTCTGTGGAGTTGAATTTTTGAATTCGTTTTAGAAATACCATATATCCTTTTAGGGTAAAGTCCTGAAAGGTTTTGCCAATCCACCAGATTTCTATCTTCATGTGCTTGTTTTAACAAAATAATCCTTGATTTGCATGCAATTTTGGAGTAACTTTAACTCAAATCTAAGAGGTATGGCAAAGATACTTACTCTTAGAAACATAATGACTCTCTCAGTGATGCTTTTTTTTACGGCATGCACTCATAATAATGTCGGTTACAGCAGTTCCGGTGAGTTGAAATCCATTTCTTCCGAAGATAAGAGTATATCAGTAAGCCCTTTGGCCGAATTGACCGACCCCGAAAGCGGACAAACCATTTACTTTGTCGCTAAACAATAAACCTAAATCGTAAAACCAGTGATAAAAAAGGCCCCCGAGAATTCGGGGGCCTTTTTATGTTATATCTGTTAAATCAATTACGCAATGTGAACGAATGTTCTGTCTTTGTAACCTTTCTTGAATAATACTTTACCGTCTTTCGTAGCGAATATAGTGTGGTCTTTACCTAAACCAACACCTTCACCCGGATGGAATTTTGTTCCGCGCTGACGGATAATGATATTTCCGGCGATTGCTTCCTGTCCGCCATATAATTTAACACCTAATCGTTTGCTGTGTGATTCTCTACCGTTTCTGGAGCTACCGACACCTTTCTTGTGAGCCATTGTATATTTATTTTAAATGTTAGCGTTTGAATAATTACGCGATTGCGTCAATTTTTACTTTTGTATAAGATGCTCTAAAGCCGTTTTTTACTTTATAGCCTTTTCTTCTTTTTTTCTTGAAAACGATTACTTTATCGCCTTTCTGGTGTTCAACGATTGTGGCTGATACGGAAGATCCGCTTACCGTTGGAGCTCCTACTTTTGTGCCAGCATCACCTGAAACCAACAATACCTTGTCGAAGTTTACTTTATCGCCTGCGTTACCATCCAGTTTCAATACAAATATCTCCTGATTTTGAGCTACTTTAAACTGATGGCCACCGATTTCTACTATTGCGTACATGATTTTCTATTTTTTGGAGTTGCAAAGATAGCTAATTTTTCCTGATTTTCTTATACTTTATGTTGATTTTTTATTAAGTCCACATGTTATCCACAATCAATAGGTGTTTGTGTATTAAAATATTGATTGTTAATGTTTTGTGTTTACTGATGCGCCCTTTATTTCAATTTTTCAGCCTCAATTTCATATATCCAGACTGTTTTTCCGCTCTTATTCTTCAATTCCATCCTGCATTTTCTGTTTTCTTTCTCTCCCGAAAGCGTAATTTTTCCGTAGTTGTATTTCGGATAATACGTTCCGTCTATTTTATCAGGATTGAGGGCTTCCCGGCTTTTTGAGTTTATCTTAACAGGGTACATCGTTAGCGGCGATGTGGTGAAATCATACAGCGGATAAAGCCCCTCTTCCTGCACGCGCATCAGCTCGCCGTGGTGGCGGTCGCCCGATAGAAACAACACTCCGCTAATGTGCTGCTCTCTGATGAAAGCAAGCAGTTCCTTGTATTCCTTTTCCGTTTTGTAAAGGCATTCTTTGGTGCTCAGCGGATTCAGAGCCTGCATACCGATGCAGATGAATTTAAAGGTGGCAGTGGATGCCAGCAGTTCTTTTTTTAGCCAGTTCAGTTGCGTTTGTCCAAGCACCTCTTTCTCCTTTTGATTGTAGTAGCGGTCATCCAGCATGAAAAACCCGGCATCCTCCTGCTGAAACGAATAGTAGTTGAAGCTGTCATTCTTTGGGTTCGGCCAGAATTGCTGAAATACGTTCAGTGACGTGGATTTGTATTTAAAACTCCCGTCGCTGTTGTTGGTTCCGTAGTCATGGTCGTCCCAGATCGCATATTGCTGTTTGCTGTGAAGAAAAGCACTCAGCTTCTTTTTTTGTCTCGTTTTTATATTTCGTTTCAGCTGAGGTTTGTATTGCTGTCGTTGCAATACATAATAGAGATTATCGCCCAGCCATACCATGAAATCTGCCGTATCGTGCTGCATATGCTGAAAGATGCGAAGGCTGGTGAAGGGCTTGATGGCGACATTGAAACCAGCCGGAACAAATGCGCAGGAGCCTGCCAGAAAGGAAAAGTCTTTCAGCGAATCCCGGGCTGTTTTTGCTGTAATCAATGGAAAGAAATCCTTGTTGTTAAAGGAGTATCGGATATCGTAGGACTGGTTTGCGTTCAGGTTGCCAAACTGACAACTGATGGGCAGATACTTTCTAAAGCAACTTTTTTTATCATAAACAAAAATCTTCTGTTGTCCGTCTGAATTCCGAAGGAATACGGCATCTGCTTTTTTGAACATGCACCAGATATTAATTTCATCCCTGTCAGTATGTCCGACGAAAGGTAGCGACACTAATTTTTGGGCATTTGCATTGTAATGGAATAATGGGAATAATGAAATGATAAAAAAGTGTCTTATCCTTTTATGTCGCATTGTTTCATTGTTTTATTGTTACATTACTCCATCACTTCATCAAATTACGTACTCTTTCCAGCAATGGAGGATGCGAATAGTGAAAAAACACATACCATCTATTCGGGTTAAGATTGGATAAATTGTTGGCAGATAATTTCCGTAATGCCGTAATTAGATGTTCACCGGTACCGGTATGTTCTTTAGCGTAGTTATCCGCCTCAAATTCATTCTTGCGGGAAAGGATGTTCATGAAAATACCCGTCAGCATCGAGATGGGACTATACAACAGGCTGAATGCGATCAGGCCCAGATGGAAAACGGGAACATCTGTTTGCAGGCCCAATGCCTGAGATAATTCAGGTCTATTGATGAAAAACGAGAGCAGCAACAGGAGTAATCCCATTTGCAATATACCAATAAACATACTCATCCGTATATGTTTCAGCTTGTAGTGTCCCACTTCATGAGCCAGCACGCTGACAAGTTCCTCTTCCGTCTGTTCTTTAAGCAGGGTGTCAAACAACACGATCGTTTTCTTACTGCCCAATCCGCTGAAATAGGCATTGGCCTTTGTGCTTCTTTTGGAACCATCAATGATAAAGATATTGCTGAGCGGAAAGTTGACTTTTTGTGCAAACGCTTCAATCTTATCGCGCAGCGTACCGTTCTCAAGCGGCTCCAGCTTATTGAAGATTGGGACAATCAGGCTGGTGTAAAACATTGCAAAGAAGATGGTGAACCCAGAAAAAAGAATCCAGGCATACCACCAGAAATTGGCTCCTGCAATCGTATAAAACCAGACAAATAAGCTTAAAAGCACGCCGCCGATGATGGCCCCCAGCACATATCCCTTGATTTTATCGCTCACATAGGTTTTCCAGTTCATCTTATTGAATCCGAATTTTTCCTCTATCACAAAAATACCGTACAGCTCAAATGGTAGACCTATGATATCGGAGACGATGGCAAAGACACCAAAAAACAACAATGCCTGTAATACGGGAGCAGCTGTGAGCGTGGCGATCTGCAGATGCACCAGCGCAAATCCCTTGAACCATAAGAACGCAATGATAAGCAGGGTGCTGAATACCGTTGTAATGCGGCTGAGCCGTTCCTTTGCTTTGTGATAACTTCGTGCTTTGGCATATTTCTCATCATCGTAGATGCCGGATAATTCCTGAGGAATCGGTAAATCCCAGCTCTTGGAGTTGATGGAGTCGAGTATCCGTTCCAGTACAAAATCAAACAGGATGAATGCCAAGATTATAATGGTTAATGCAGAAATTCCTTGTGTAAGCATATCGTAAAAGTAAAAGTAATGAAATAACTACAGCATCCAGAAACAGGGCACTTGCATTTAATGCCGATGCAAATATAGCAACTTAAGATGTTATCCCTTTCTGAGGTATTTTGTCAGGATGACGATGGTTTGTCCTTCTATCTTGCCTTCTATCTGTTCGGTATTGTCCGGCACCAATCGGATATTCTTCACCACAGTGCCCAGTGTTGCTTTCAGGCTGGACCCTTTCACATCCAGTGTTTTTGTCAGCACTACCGTGTCGCCATTTTGCAAAATGGTACCATTGCTGTCCTTGTGCAGTTCCACTTCAGATGAATTTTCATGGTCGCCGGTTGATTTTGCCCAAGCCATCATCTCTTCATCGAAGTAAAGCATTTCGATGGCATCTGCCGCCCAACTCTGATCGCGAAAGCGGTTCAGCATACGCCAGGAAACCACCTGTACCGCAGGAACTTCACTCCACATGCTGTCGAGCAGACATTTCCAGTGGGCGGCATCCAGCGGTTCTTTCTTGTTCAGCTGTGCACTGCATTTGTCACATAACCAAAGGCTGTCTCCAATGCGTTGCTGTGCATTTGGTGGTACGTCGTATACACTTAAATTGCTGCCGGAGCCGCATAATTCGCATTGATTCTTGCTGCGCGCTATTAATTCCTGTTCTACACTCATGGGATGGATCTTGGCGCAAAAATACAAAATATTCGCTAGAATATTTTGCTTTGGATTTAGTCTTTTCTATTTTCTATTTTGCCGGCAGCAGCATGCTGTTTATTCTCTCTTTGATTTCAGCAGGATAGTACTGAGGGGCACAGATATGACACTTTTCCACTTCGTAAAACAGTTTAGGTTCATTCGCCGCATCGTAGATCTTTTTACCCATGAAGAAGGGAATGGTGGAATCGTGTGCACTGTGTATGATCAATAATGGTTTGTGGTATTCCTTGATGGAATGCATGGCGCTATATCCCTGTTTTACAAATACTTTTCCAAAGAAGGGGACCATGTGCCCGCCAATGTCTTTGTGGGAAGAAAATGCGCCTTCCATCACCAGTCCGTCAATATCAGCGGCTCGTTGTGCCGCCACCACTGCGGATAGATGCCCACCTAAAGACTGACCATACAGTAACAGTTTTGTATCTTTTACATCCTCTCTGGCTTTTACATAATCCAGTGTCGACAAAGCATCGGTCAGTACGTTGTTTCTGGTGGGTTTGCCTTCTGAAAAACCAAATCCGCTGTAGTCAAACATAAAAACCTGAAATCCCTGCTCCACCAGAGGAGAGATCGCTCTGAACTGGCTAAGCAGACAACCGCCGTTCCCATGCAGATGCAGGAGGGTAGAGGTGGGGGCAGCATGTTTGGGCTTAAGCATCCATCCGTTCAACGTGTGGCCCTTACTGCTTTTATACAGAACACTTTCAATCGAAAAATTATAAGTGATTGTGTCTGTATTGTTTTTGATGAATACAGGCTGATGTTCATCCCCTTCAAAGAAGACAAGTAAGGAATCACTGCCCGATTTCATTCGCAGCATTTGCGTGCCGGCAGGGATTTTTGTCGGCTGTAAAAATAACTTGTTGAAACTGCAGGAAGATAGCAGCAGCATCAGGATGAGCACGAAAAGCGTGTTTTGCGCTTTTGGTTGAAATGGTTGCATAGTTTAAATCGTACCTTAAAGTACAACTTTATCCCGAACCACCACAGGGTATGCCATGATTTAACTATGTCATCAACCGCCTACACCCGCCGGTTTAAATTCCTTCAGTTGGTTGGAAACTACCTCATCTGTGCAGGCTTTCCACAACTGATAACCTCCTGAAAGGTTGTGTACCTGGTCAAATCCGTTTTGTTTCAGCATGCGTTGTGCCAGATAGCCCCGCAAACCGCCAAGGCAATAGATGAATATTCGTTTTTGTTTATCCAGCGTGTGTATGTTGCTTCTCAATTCATCCACCGGAATGTTTATGGCATTGGGAATCGCACCGTCAGCAAATTCTTTGCTTGTTCTTACATCCAGTAAGATGTCATCTCCGGTGATCTGGTTCATTTCGTTCCAGTAAAATACCTTCAGCATGTCTTGTAATATGTTTTCTGCCACAAATCCTGCCATGTTCAGCGGATCTTTAGCAGAAGAATAGGGTGGAGCATAGGCATGCTCAAATTCGGTTAATTCATAGATGCTGCTTTTGCGCTGAATGGCCGATGACAGTATGTCAATTCTTTTGTCGACCCCTTCAAAGCCTGCGATCTGCGCACTGTATAGCCGCCCGTCTTCCGGCGAGAAGGCGATTTGTATGCTCATTTGTTTAGCTCCCGGATAATACCCTGCATGCGAGCCATTATGTGTGGTAGAAACAATGTGTCTGATGTTCGCATTACTGAGGTGCTTGGAAGCCGTTCCTGCGGTGGCCACCGTCATGTCAAATACCTTTACAATGGCAGTATTGATGGCTCCGTTATATTTCTGTACATTCCCCTGAACGATATTATTCGCGCAAATCCTTCCTTGTTTGTTGGCAGGACCGGCGAGATAGGTGTTCATGGATTGTTGTGTAATCGGATTGGTGAATTCGATGACGTCTCCGACGGCATAAATATCAGGATCGGATGTCTGTAGATATTCATTCACCCAGATGCCTCTTGCAGTACCTGTTTTCAGGCCGGCATCCACAGCCAGCTTTGTATCCGGTCTTACGCCGATAGACATGAGCACGATATCAGCATCCACCATTTCACCGCCTTTTAACAGGACATTGAGGTGTTGGCCTGTTTTTTCAAATCCGGTAACGGCAGAGCTGAGCATCAGGCGAATCCCTTTGGAGCGGATATGCTGCTGAACGATGGCAGCCATAGGATAATCCAATGGCGCCAGAATCTGATTTCCCATTTCTATGATGGTTACTTCCATGCCCAAATCATATAGGTTCTCGGCCATCTCCAGACCTATAAAACCGGCACCTATGATGACTGCTTTTTTTACATCTTTCTGATTTACATATGCCTTGATGTAATCTGTGTCTGCAACATTGCGCAGGGTGAAAATGCCATCCAGTGTTATGCCGGGCAGTGGCGGACGTATAGGCTCCGCACCCGGAGACAGGACCAGCTTGTCATATTTTTCCTCATAGGTATCTCCGGTTACTCTGTTCACGGCCTTGATCGTTTTATCTGCTGGATGAATTGCAATAACTTCCGTCATCGTTCTCACGTCAATATTGAAGCGTTGATGGAAGGATGCGGCTGTCTGAACGAAGAGGGCGTTTCTGTCTTTTATCACATCGCCGATATAGTAGGGCAATCCGCAATTGGCATAGGAGATGTATTCCCCTTTTTCAAAGATGACAATTTCTGCATGTTCATCCAGTCTTCTGAGTCTGGCGGCAGTGCTTGCCCCACCTGCCACGGCACCAATAATAATGTATTTCATATAGCTTCTAATTTCATAGCAAAATTAGCTATTATGAATGCTCCGGACAGTAACTTTAGTTACAAGTGGGATAGTGGACTGAAATATTGATTCCGCTCATCTTGCAGGATATTCAACAGCATGATGTTTGAAAATAATTTCAAAGAGGTACGATTGGCGTTTAAACAGAAGTAATCTCAGGAACGTATTTTTTCTTTCTTGTTCCAAATGATAAGAATCCAGATGACCGTGATGGCGAAAATGATGCGGAATATCCAGATATAGTTGATCAGGAATTCATGAAAGTACAACCCCAACAAAAGGTAGAAACTGCCAGCGCATACTTTCAGAACGCCTAATTCTCCATTGGTCCAGCTGGTTTTGGTTTTGAGGATGTTCATAGTAACTTCTTTTATACTTAAAGTTACACACTTTCAGGATACGCCGAACTGATAATTATCAGCAAATTTAGATCATTTCATCAGGCATTCAGCAGTAGTTTTTCAATTTGCCTTCGATGACGCAGGATATGCACGATGGCGTGTTCCATTAACTGGTCCATATCAAAATCCTGTCCCCAGGTGGTATGAATGATATTGCCTTGAATCTTACGCCAGGATATCTTCCATTTGTTGCTCAGATTCTCTTCGGTATATTTCAGCACCTTATTCAATTCGGCGATGGCAAGTTTTGGAGTGCCCACTTCATAGTACGTTTTACGTTCAACAAACTCTTCCCCGAATTGCTTGCGTATGTAGTTGGAGTACCCGTAACCGGCACGCACCACATGATTCATGACGCTTTCTATGGAGCGGCAATCCTTATCCTTTGTCTGGGTATCCAGGATGCGTGTGTACGTTGCATCATCAATTGTACGCAATAATTTCTGCAAATCTTTAGCCGCGCGTTCATATTCATCCATCAACGCACCGATAGGTCCTTCTCTGTATGTTTTTGACATATGTTATTGTTTATTGTACTCAAAATTATCGTTTTTCATTTCATATAGCACGCAACTTCTTAGTCTTTCATCCTTTTTGAATAAAGGAAAGTCAAAGGTGTGCAATCTTGTCATACCGATCTTTTTCATCACATTTTCTGATGGCAAATTGATGACAGGCGTTAGGGAGTAAATTTTCTCGAGTTGTAAATCCTTAAAGGCAAATTCTAGCACTCTTTTGGCTCCCTCGGTAGCGTAACCTTTGTGCCATGCACTTCGTTTTAATCGCCACCCGATATCGATACAAGGAGTAAAATCAGCTTCAAAGGTTTGTTCGTGAATGCCAATAAATCCTATTAGTTCGTGGTTATCCAGTGTATCCACCGCAAAGTAGCAGAATCCTTTTTCAGTATATTCCTTCTGCATGCGTTCTACAAAAGCAGCTGTCTGTTCTCTGCTTTGTGTCGACGGAAAAAACTCCATCACTTTCGCATCAGCATTCAGTTCAGCCATGATTTCAATGTCTTCACCTTCCCAGTTTCTGAAACCGAGACGCGCTGAACGGAACAGGTATTGTTTATTCGATGACATTTTTAATCCTCAAATGTATATAAAAATTGACAACACTATCCTGTATGTTTTGTAATTTTACAAACGGAAAAACGTTCTGATTCAATCGATTGTATGCCAAGATTACTTGTACTCACTTATCTTACGCTGTTCCTGTACTGCACGGGTATTGCGCAAACCGCCACCACTAAAAATGGTCTGACCACTATCGTCTTCGATACCAAATATGCCATCGTTACGATGTACCTGCCGGATGATTTACAGAGCGGAGACAAGATTTCCGGCACTTTCAGCATATTTGTCGCCGGACTCAGCGATGAACAGCTTGCCTTCTCACTGGCGGAGGTACGTAAATATAAGTTCAATTTTTCCAATCCGGTGAACCACACCAATGTGATGCAGAAGATGATAAACATTCAACCGGACCAGCTGGTGAATATGTTTCCAGTAAATATCCTGTCATCCCTTATTATTTCACTGACCGAATCTACCGGGAAAACCTATACCCATGAGATAAAGACCATTACAGACCCACTGGTACCTGTGGACGATTGCCTGTCGCCGGAGCATGTGCTGTTGGGAAAGCCACTGCGCATAATCGGCACCTTCGACGGCAGTGCCGCCAACACCCGGGTGAGCATCGGCAGCACAATATTCAAGGTGCTGGCAGAATCTCCGCGGCAATGCATCGTGGATGTTCCATCCAATCTCACTATAACGGATAATATGGAAATCAAGGTGATGGAAGATTTTAAACCCAAATGTGTACAGCCGGTGACACCCGTGAAGATGATTGTCGGTGCAGAAAAAAGTTTTGTAAAGAAAGGCGAAAGCACTACGATGTATTTTACTGTCAGAGGATTGCAGGACATGGATAAGCCTTCCTATTTGAACGTCGTGAATGCGACACCCGATGTGGTGACGGTGAAAAACGGCAACAAACAGAAGATTGAGATCAATGCCGCCCAGTTCAACGGTGGCAATGAATATAAGATGAATTTCAGCTTACAGGCCATCAGTACAGGCGAATTTTCACTCGACTTCAGCCTGGATATACCGGAAGACTTTCCACCGATGATTGAGAGATAAGTGCGCAATCTTGCATTCAGACCTCCCTGTATGGGATGAAGAAATAACAGCGAATGTGCAAACAATTGTCCGCCAAATGCTATTTTTACCAATACTCATTTAAATTGACCATAATGAACCTAAAACACCTTGCATTTTCTTTCTGTCTGCTGCTGGCATGTGAAAATTTATTGCTGGCGGAAGATAAGACACAGAAGAATCCATTCATAACAGAGCTGAATGTGCCGCTTGATTATGCGAACGCAACTGCGAAAGATGTGGAAGACTACGTTAATTACACCATCAGTGAAGTGACATCCGGGATAACTTCCATTCATAATCAGCAGACAGTAACATTTGAATCTGTTTTTGCCGCATTGGAAGGCATTAATTCAAAAATCAGTGTCGCTTACAGCAATTGCCATATGCTTTACTGGGTGTCACCGGACTCTCTCATCCGTGCAAAGGGTTTGGAGGGGTTTCAGTTGTTGGATTCAGTGTCCACTATGATTTATTCGGACAGAGACATCTATAAAAAAATGCTGGGTTTTAAATCCACCACCGCTTACAATGAACTTAAAGGCAATAAAAAGATTTTAGCGGATGATATGATACTCGGTTTCGAAAGGACCGGTGTCAATCTGAATGATGCACAACTGGATATTTTTAAACGACTGGATAAAGAAATCAGTCAGCTGTCTTCGGCTTATTCGGAAAATATGAATACGTCCAGAGATATCTTAACGCTGGATGAAGAAGGGGCAAAGGGATTGCCGGATGCATTTAAGGAAACTTACAAGGTAGCACCGGGTAAATTTGAAATTCCGATTATTAACGCGACCAATGAAACGGTGATGGCCAATGCCGTAAGTGAGGCCACCAGAAAAGCCTATTTTGTCAAATTCAATAACAGGGCCGCCGACAAGAACCTATCTATTCTGGATAGTCTGGTAAAGAAGAGAGATCAGCTCGCCAAACTTATGGGTTATCCAACCTATGCGACCTTTAACCTAGTGCCAAAAATGGCTAAGCATCCGCAAACCGTATGGAAATTCATCAATGATTTGGTCAGTTTGTCTAAAGAAAAAGCAAAGCAGGATGTAAGGCAGTTGGAAGCGGAAAAAAAGAAAGATGTAAAGAAAAAGAAAGATGCCAAACTGCAACCCTGGGATGTGGTCTACTACAAAAATCAGATTCTGAAAAAAGAATATCAGGTAAATAAGGAAGAGCTGCGTGCCTATTTTCCCATGCAGGAATGCCTGAAGGGAATGTTTGAAATCTACCAGCAATTACTGGGACTGGAATTCAAGAAAGTTTCGAATCCTTCGGTATGGCACGAGGAAGTGGAACTCTACGAAGTATTTGAAAACGGAAAGCTGAAAGGCAGGTTTTACCTGGATCTGTTTCCGCGTCCAAATAAAGAAACCTGGTTCTACGGCGTACCGCTGACGCCCGGAATGGCCACCGCGGATGGATACGAAGTGCCGGTTTCCATGCTGCTGGGCAATTTTACACGACCTACCAAGACACAACCATCTTTGTTGAGCCAGCGCGAATTAAATACGCTGTTTCATGAGTTCGGGCATATCGTGAATGAAATGGCCTACCACGGTGAATTCGCTTCGCAGGCCGATTCAAAATCAGATTTTGTGGAATCCATGTCTCAGCTGTTTGAAAACTGGATTTGGGATTACGATATACTCAGTTCTTTTGCAAAACACTACCAGACAGGCGAGGTGCTGCCGAAATCGACTTTTGACAAATTGCAGCAAGCTAAAAATCTGTCTTCCGGATTAAATCTGATTGGCTCACTGCGTAATTGTATGTATGATATGAATCTGTACGACCGCTATAATCCGTCAAAGCCGCTGAATACAGACAAACTCTGGCAACAAATCGACAAGCAGCTGGGCGTGATCAAATCCTACGTGCCGGGAACACACAAACAAGCCGCCTGGATTCACATCAATACGCACCCTGTGTATATGTATGGCTATCTTTGGTCGGAAGTGTATGCACAGGACATGTTTACGCTGTTTAAACAAAACGGGTTGAGAGATACGAAAACGGGTGTAAGATATCGTGAGTTGATTCTTGCCAATGGGAGACAGAGGGATATCTTAGAGGCGGTGCAGGAGTTTTTAGGCAGACCTTCTGATAATAAGGCGTACATCAAAAGCCTGGGACTGGAGTAAATCCTATGGCTTATTCAAAAATTTCCTTCGGATAAATTCCACCAGGCCGATGGCTAGCAAGCCTGCCAGCGTGGTATAGATGGCCGTATTTCTTCTTTTTTTGATGGCATCATTGTACCATTGTATCGTATCGCCGGTGATGTATTCCTTGTTTTGGTATTTCAGGGAAAAGACATGGATGCCTTCACCCGTGATTTTCGGATTTTCCTCGGGATTGTAGGCCACCGTAATATTGGCACCTTCCGGCACTTCGTTCAGAAAGTCGCCGAAATCCAGGCCATCCGGTATGAATGACGTATTGGCTTCTTTGAGGATGATGTAGTGACCGGTAGTATAACCCGATGGCAGCGACATGGTGTTGCCCGCGCTGCTGAGCGTACCGCTGAAGTGTGCCAGTTTATTTTTATCGACCGGAAGATGCGGATGTTTCAGGTAGTCTTTCCAGAAGAGGAATGCGGTAACCAAGGCCACGAGACCTAATGAATGCAAGCGTAAAATGTAAAGTGCTTTTTCCATGACATCTGAAATTAGATACCTAAAATTCGCCAATGTTTCGGATATTCATCTACCACGGATTTGGTATTTTACACTTGAGAAATAAAAGAATTAGGATGCCGTTGGAGTTTTGCTATCCTCGCCTTTATCGGTCTTCCTGACCAACAAACAGCCGGACCACATTGAATCGGCAGTAGAAAATAATTAAAATTGCAGTAAATTTTAAAGACAGAAAATATCAGGTATGGCAACCCCCTAACTCGCGCAAGTATGCTGCGTTGCCTTGTGTGGTTGCGTGCTTGTGCGTAATTTTAGTAAGCAATCCTGATTTTGGTTGCCCTTGATTTTATCATAGAAATCAAAGGCGTGGAGAAGTTTATAGCAGTACCTTAAACACACAAAGGCTATACAAGGACACCTCACCTGTCGAGGGTTGGAGCAGGGGATTTACAGACACGAGTCATCCTGCGGAAGACTCGCGCGAGATTGAATATTATTGTTGAAAATATTTCCATTCAATAGTAGCGGTACCCAATTTTTCTATTCCTTCGTATTTTAAAATTATTTTTCTTACATCTGCCACCTCTCTTCCTGAAGTCCATTTATAACGATATTCTTTCATTTGAGCTTCATCTTCTAAAAATTTCTTTGGTAAAAATTTGTAGGAAATATCCTCAATCAGCATTTTGAAGAGTTCGTCGTATTTTTCATTTTCTTTTGCAGCAAAGAACTTTCCCATTTTATTGCCTCCATACACTTCGCTTTCTAATGTAGCAGAAAAGAAATAACTGAGCCCCAGGTTGAGTTTCACATCTTCTCTATTATTCTTCAGGCTTTTTAAGTATGCATCCCCGTTTTCATAATAGACTACTTTTCCAACGTTTATCACAGCAGCCGCAGGTGCATAGGCAGATAATTTAAAGATCCTGAACAGTACATCTTTATATTTAAACCCCCATATCGTATTCGTATTAATGCTAACTTCTGCAGATTTGTCGTCTATAAATATATAATCAGCACCCGAGGCAGCCACTTTTGATTTTTTATAGTCTGCATAATGGGTATATATGTTATTTTTGTAATCCTCGTAAGTTTTGTATACTTCCACTTGTGCCTTAACACTAATAATGGCTAAGCTAAACAACAGTGATAATGTGTTTTTTTTCATTGTATAGATTTTAAATATCAAATTAAAGATACACTACTTGTTTTATTTTTTCTTTTCTTTTCTTTTCTTTTCTTTTCCTGATGCCGTTGTTGGTGTTTAGCATTCTTAAATAGGAATGATTAAAGACTTAAGTTGAAAGCGTCACCAACAACATTTATTAGGGTATGGTAGTTTGTTGGTGAAGAACACCAACAGGGGCTGGGTTTTGAGTTGGCTTCCATACGGGTAGTGGTTGACAGGTGATAACACTTCTCAATGGCGGGGGACTCGCGCGAAAATGAAGGAGTTTTATTAAAAAAATCTAATGATTTGGATTTCTGGCTCTTTCCAATGCATCTGACAATGCATTATGGTGTTCGGGTTGAATTGCACTATCTGGGGCTGTAACAATAGCCCACCTATTGGTATTACCCACTTTTTGGGCTTGTCCGTGAATTAGGTTATCTAATACTATATCATAAATGTTCCAACTCTCCCTCTTCTGTTTTAAGTGTACTGTCTTTTGAATATTGTCTATTGTTAAAATAACAATGATTGGTGGTGTCTTAATCATATTCTTAAGTTTTCAAAGCCACTTCAAAACTAATACCATACTATATAATCTGCAATTTTGGCATGTATTAACTAAAACAACATACGCATATAACCACCTTTTTCATTGCCCTCGGCAGGGTGTTTTCACCTGCCGACTGCCTTGCCGTTTAGTTTTTAGCGGGCTTCCATACGGGTAGTGGTTGACAGGTGATAACACCTGTCAAAGGCGGGGTTGTTTTTTAATCTTTCACATTGTAAAATATCCAATTTAAATTAAGATTTTCTTTCGATTCGTATTCCTTAATTTTTTTTATTATTGATTTTCGATGTTCCGCTCCAATCCAAAATAAGCCATTACTATAATTGGATAGATGTTTATAATTGTAGATATTTTTTATCATTTCATTTTCACGATTTTCTTGGTAATCAACCCATTTTTTGTATCTTAGAGATAATTCAATATTATTAATTTCTTTTAATACTCTCTCAACCCAAAACCTTTTTAATTCTAATATGGAAGTGCAAAGGTCGCTATTAAGATATTCGAATCCCATATCTTCAGCTAGCTCAATATGCATTGACCAAAGCATACTATGATAAGGATTAACCTGGTCAATTGCTCGATAAATTGGACTGAAATATTCACTTTTTATTAAGGAAATGTCATATCTGTCGACAGGAATATGTGTTATTGGATTTTGACGTAAATACAGATTGATAGCTTTGGTTTCAAGTGTGCTTAAACTATATTTTTTATAATATTCATCAAATAAATCAATATGAAGCTCTTCAAAAATGATATCAGGAGATAATTTCTCAATTAATTTAAAAAGTTTATATGAATTGCATAATCCATTACGCTCTTTATGATCTGTAAAAATCAAAGTTATATTATTCATAGTATAATTTTTATTTTCTCTGCATTTGTTGGTTTATACCAACTAACCATTAGACGGGTGATAACACCTTTAAAGGCGACGACTCGCTCGATATTAACTAATGACGCAATTTTTATACTTCAACCAATTTATTTTTTCTAATAGATTTATCTTACTGCTTGGTATTTTTCATCTATTGGTTGGTGTCCTCACCAACCATATTTTCAATAGTATCGGCTGGTGTCTCACCAACCGATAACTCTTTATCTAATTTTAGACAACTACAAACTCACCTTCCTGTTCACCACAATCTGTCTCGCGCCATTGTACGAATGATATTCACCTCTGTACATGGCATCGGCGCCCACAGGTCCAACATTAAACGTTCCTAAGGAAACCGCTCTGCACAGGTAATAGTATTTGCTAATCTTCGGCGTGGCCGTCACTATCAGGTTTAAACGGTCGTCGCGCACGTCCTTGTAATCAGGCTGCGCGGCATTCTTCAGCCATTCCAGTTGTGGTATTTCCGTAATGCGTGCGTTCTCAATTTCAAAACCTGCAGGCAGCAAATCGGTAATCGCCACGTTCGGCACATTGATGCCGTTGGTGCTGCGTATCGCAATTTCCACCACCACCAGATCGTTCTGGAAGAACATATTGTTGTAGATCTTTCCGTTGCGGTCGCGGTAGGTTCTGCGCACTTCCAGGAAATTATCCTCTTCCTTGTTGCTGCCCGCCGTCGGTATGCCTTCCATCTCCCAGAAGTAAAACAACTTGCCGCTGCCGGAAGCCGTAATGTTCAGGGAGTTGCCCGTTATCAGTTTGTTCGGTACCACCACATCTTTCTTGCCGTCAAAGGTCGCAATCGTTTTGCCGTTGCTCGTAATCGTGGCGCTCACATTGCCTTTGTTGGCGGCTTTCGCAATCTTGCCCATCGCCAGGAATCCGAAGACGCTTTCCTGTGTATTCAGGTATTGACGGGTCAGTAAGGTTTGCGCCACCTGTTTCGCCATGTAGTTGATTTGCGTATTCTGCGGGTCGGTTTCCAGCAGCGTATTCAGCACCAGCGCCATATCGCGGAAATCGGAATAGAAGTTGCCGCTGAACGCCGGATCGGTTTTCTCGTTCACATAGCCTTTCGGCAGCATGGCGTAGAATTTCTTTTTATCGCCTTTCAGGGCAAACGAAGCAGCGATTAAGTATTTACCGCTTTGCGTCAGCAGTTCCGGATTGGATTTATAGTAATTGAGTTCGGAGGTCTTGGCTTCGTCGGCCAGTGCCAGCACATACAAGCTGTACGGCACTTCCGATTTGATGACTTCCTTCTTGCTGCCGTCTGCATAGTACATGAATTCCAGTTCTTTTGTTTTTAAACGCGAATTCATATAGCCGTACATTTTGTTCAGCGTTTTATCATTCACATAATAACCTGCTTTTTGTGCTTCTAACAAAAAGTGTGCTGCATAAATGGTACCCCACCAGCTTTCGTAGCCGCCGCCCTGCCAGTAACTGAGCGCACCGTTGGACAACTGCATGGATTGCAGTTTATCAATGGCAGCCTGTACATTGTTCACGGCGTTTTTATTAGTTACCGCAGAGCTGTTCAGGTTTTTCGCCAGGTCGGAGAAATACAATTGCGGGAAGGCAGTAGAAACGGTTTGCTCCACACAACCGTATGGATAGTTGACGAGGTAACTCAAATTTTTGCCATACTGCACCAGCGGTGAACTGCTGATAATTAATTTTCTGGAGGATGATAACATCGGCACAGCCGTATTGAAATTGATGGTGCTTTGTTTGCCGCCTGCGAGGTTGCCGGAACCGGAGAATTTCTGGAAAGTAGCATTTGGACGGGAGGTGATGTAGGTGGTGTCGGTGAATTTTTCTTTCATGGCTTCCACGGTAATAATGACTTTTCCTTCGCCGGTCATGTTTTTGGCAAGCACACCAAAGTCGAGTTGTTTCTCGCTGTTCGGTTCTATTTCTGTATTCACAGCACCATTCACCTTATTTTGCAGCACGCCTTCGGTCTTCACCGTTACGATAGCCTGTGTTTTGGTTTTAGTCGTGTTACTGATGGTGACTGGTACGTTTAATTCATCATTCGGGGAAACAAAACGGGGAACACCGGCACTGATAACGATTGGGTCGGCCACTTTGATGTTTTTATCAGCCGCACCGAATTTCTTGCCGTCATAGGCCACCGCCATCACCCGTAAACTGCCGGAGAATTGCGGAATGTTGAACGAGAATTCTGCATTGCCGAAGGCATTGGTATGAATGATGCCGCTCCACACGGAAACGAGTTTCACGCGCTTGTTGGTCAGCGGATTCACGCGTTTAGAAATGTCATCAAATCCACCACCGAGTGAGGTCACTTCCGGGAAGAGGTAAGGATAGATATTGTACATATCGACTTCCAGTGCGCGTTTGCTGTAGAAATAGTTGTAAGGATTCGGCGATTTCTGGTCTTTCAATGCCAGGATGCCTTCATCCACCACGGCAATCGTCATTTCACAATTCGCCTTGGATTTTATCTTGATGGTTTGTTTGGTTTTACTGCGTGTTTCGGTGGCACAAATAATTTCTACCGGAATTTTATTGTCGGGATTTTCCACCATGACAGGAGCGAAGCCGTAGGCTACAGTCAATGGCATACCGTCGTTTACATTCGGTTTAATCAAAGTGGCAGACACATAGACATTCGGTACGTGTTTATCTTCCAGTTTTAAATTGAAAGAGGCGGTCTTGTTATCGCTTTCCAGGTAGAAATGGTCGAGCACTTTATCGCGTTCCACCGTCACCAGCACTTTGCCATCGAACGGCAGTTTCAGTAATACTTTTGCTTTATCACCGGTGGTGTATTTTTCTTTGTCGGTGGTGATGTCAATCTTTCCTTCGTTGTTCACTTCAAAAGAAGAAGAATAGGTATCGCCCCAGCCGTAGGCATAAAAGAAATAGGATACATAGCTGTCGCTGTTAGGAGCGGAGATGCGGAATTCGTAATCGCCGCTTTCCTGTGCCGTAAAAGAATAATGCGATGAAGAACCAACAATGTTGATGTTTTTATTGTCGATGATTTCTTCTTTTTTCTGAGAGACATATTTCAACTGTCCATCGGATTTTTGCAGGATGGTTTCCCATTTTCTTCGGATGATTTTCACATTCGCGGTTTGCGAGCTGTACGGAATTCCTTTCTTGTTCACTGCCACTACCGGAATCTTGATAAGCTGTTTGGTGCTGAAAAAATCATTGTCTGTCTTTACGCCGTAGAATACATCCTGCGTGTACACGTCAAATGTTTTCACACGATTCACGGGGCGACCGGTTTCGTCAAATACCGTGGTCAAGATTCGGCCCTGCAACAAACCGGTTTCCTTGTATTCCGCCGGAATTTCAAAGGATTCAAAACCGCTGCCATTCCCATCGGTGATGCCGTTGCGCACGGTGGTGTAGTATTCCGCCGATTTGCTGACATTGAAATTATACTGTTCGAATGCTTTAGCGGAGAAGGTATTTTTCTCCAAAGAGAAATTGACTTCATAATTTCTGTTCGCGGCAGGAGGCCCGAAGTAATTGGTAGCGGTAAAGGATACACCGACTTTTTCGAGCGGTTTGTAATCATCCTTATCTGTTTTAAGTTCCACTTTGATGCGGTCAGGCATAAATTCTTCCACCATGATATTCTTGGAACCCAGCAATACATCGTTGCCCGTCAGTACCTGAAAAGTGTACACACCGGTAACGGAATTAGCCGATAAGGGCAGGGTGATTTCAAAGGCGCCTTGCGCGTTCAGTACATTCTTATAGGTTTGCAGTTCCTTGCCGGATGGCAGCAAAATCCTTGATTTTACAGGCATTTCGCCCGGCAGGTTCCATTCGTTGGTACGCACAATGGTATTCAAATGGATAACTTCTCCGGGACGGTAAATATCGCGTTCCGCATAAATATAGGCATCGTAATTGGAGGCATTCAGACGTTTGCCGCCCACATCAAAACGGGTATTGTCTACCCTTGAGCTGTTGTACAGTACATAATTGAAATCGCTGTCTTCCGATGCTGCGGTAACCATCCCGACTCTGAA
Source organism: Chitinophagales bacterium (assembly GCA_046329775.1). Classification (GTDB taxonomy): domain Bacteria; phylum Bacteroidota; class Bacteroidia; order Chitinophagales; family JADIYW01; genus JADJSS01. The sequence goes on along the minus strand of JAXLTX010000002.1, from coordinate 307,106 downwards.
ATCTTTATAAGCATCCGGAATGACAAAGGTGGCATATCCGTCTTTATCCGTTTTAGCTTTACCCAGTTCCTGGTTTGTTGTACTTATGACGGACACTTCAATGTTTTTTAGCGCTTCCGTGTTCAGGATGGAATTGGCGAATACGTGTACGGCATCCTTATCCTGTTTTACAATCAGTCCGATATCAGATAAGGAAATGATTTTAGAATCCTGCAGCCATACTCTGTCATTGTCTTCCACTTTCACCACATAGATTCCCTTGAATGCCTTTAGCTTGTCTTCAAAGTTGATGTTGAGCAGTTTGGCGTGTCCGTAATCTTTTAAATCACTGGTCTTGTATTTCTTTTCAAAGATGACTTCACCTACATTTTCCGTATCGTAATACTGATAATCGTGATAAGAGTAATTGTCCGTTTCAGCATTGTATTCATCATGCCAACCCCAGTCGCTGCCTCTTTCCTTAAACGTATAGATGTTGTTTTGGAAAACTTTATAGACGGTTACTTTCACCTTATCCGATTTGGTCATCATGATGGATACATTTCTGCTGCCTTTGGCACCGAGGTATTCCGCTTTGGTGTTGTCGAATTTTATCTGCGGGGCAATCTCTCCAAAGGAAATGGTTTCGTCCACGTCATCTTTGAGCTTGCCGCCAAAGATGCCCACGATGCTTTCCGTTACGCGGATTTCGTATTCCTGGTCGGGCGCAAATTCTTCGCTGGAAATGGTAATGCCTTTATCGTCAGCTGTAGCGGTGAAATTTACCGCCGGTTCTATGGTGATGGATTCTTTCAGTTTGTTATCGGAAACCGGCTGCGAAGTACCAATGAATACGGTACCTGACACGCCGTTGTGTACCGTTTCAATTTCGCGCAGTTCCAGTTTTTGCACCCCCACCACGGATGATTTTTCCGTGAACTGCTCTTCCTTCATGGCTTTGCCTATCTTCTTCAACACCACTTTTACTTTAGCCGTTTCGTTGGTTTCTTTCGGATGCTGAAACACAATGGACAAGGTTTTGGATGGACGTGTATTCAACACTTTAAAGTCTGCTTTCTCTCCATTGATGGTGGCTTCGAGTAATTCAGCCGCTTTTTTCGGATTGATGGGAATGTTGAATTTGACATCCGTCTGCAATTCTATTTTCGTCTGGTCGTTGCTGTTGGAGCGCCAGAACGTATGCGAACCGATTAAGGTTAGATATGAGGTATGGAATTCGTAGGTGCTTTGTCCGTATAAACTCAATGCTGTTGGTGCATTCCTGGTTACTTTATCCGAAATGGTGACTTTAAAATCTGTGGCGGACGGAAATTCTTCCAGCGGAGAAAAAATCAGTTCACGGGTGGAAGTCCACTTGCATCTGCCGGGTACATTCGGCGAAATTTTGATTAAATCTTCGTCAATCCATTTATCCACCAGCGAATCATTTTTCAATAATTCCTTGTTGAAGGTGAATACCAAGTTTTGATTGTTTTCAATTTCATCCTCGAAATTGGTCATCACACATCTTACGGCATTTTCAGGTGTGTATTTGTGGCAACTTGTCAGGAGAAGAATGCTTGCTGCTATGAACAAGACTTTTTTGAAGGTGTACATATGGATTCGTTAATTATGATTCAATCTACAAATAAATTGAATTAAAAGTTCCAATTTTTTTAAGAAGTTTTTAACAGAATATAAATTCATAAGAAACACGACCATGCACATAATAAAAGATCCAACGTAACGTTTTTGCACTTTTTGCTTATCTTTCAGCATAATTCAAAATTATGGATACAAAGTTTTCAGAGAAATACGGCAGTTGGGCAATCATTACAGGTGCCTCCAGCGGTATAGGAGTGGAGTTTGCTCATCAGATTGCCGCCAAGGGATTGAATATCCTGCTGGTGGCCCGCAGAAAAGAATTGTTGGACCATTTGGCACATGAACTGGCGGAAAAATATAAGATTGAGTGCAGAACCCTTTCGGCGGATTTAAGCAAAGACGGTTTTCAGTCTGATATCTTAGATGCCACGAAAGATCTGGAAGTGGGATTGCTGGTGAACAATGCCGGCATGAATTGTGAAGGTCAATTTTATCGTGGTTCACTGGAAAGGAATTTACAAATGCTGCAACTGAATACGAAGGCGCCGTTTATTCTGGCGTATGAATTCGGCAAGCAGTTTATCAGTAGAGGAAAAGGCGGCATCATATTCACTTCAAGCATCAGTGCCTTCAATGCGCATCCGTATCTGTCGCATTATGCAGCAACGAAAGCATATATTTTATCTTTAGCGGAAAGTATGAATTATGAGTTCAAGGATAAGAATGTGGATGTGATTGCCTTATGTCCGGGGATGACAAAGTCGGAGATGACCAAAGGCATGAAGGAAGGGCCGATGTTGATGGAAGCCGCACCGGTCGTGAAACTGGCATTGGATAATCTGGGTAAAGAGCCTTATGTGGTGCCGGGTTTCATCAATAAGGCGCAGGTCTTCGTCAACAGCAGAATCCTTAACAGAAACGGAGCCACCAATTTGTCCGGAGCCATCCTTAAGAAGATCTTACCGGGTGTTGCCGGCAAGAAGAAAAAGAAAAGCTAATGTCATTCCCTGTAAATGGGAAATCGCTTGTTTCGTTAAATTTAAAATCATCATTTTTACATGATTACATACATCATCATTGCCATGACCGTTATATCGAGTATACTGGCATTTGGCAACCAGACCCTGATGTCTAACTGCATCTTTAATCCTTATGTGATAAACAGCAGAAAACAATACCATCGTTTCGTCACTTCAGGTTTTATTCATGCCGATCTGATGCATCTTTTTTTCAATATGTATGCCCTTTACCTGTTTGGTACAAATGTGGAATTGGCATTTAAGGCGCTGTTTCATAACCTTGGAAGCACTTTGTATATAACGCTGTATGTCACAGCACTTGTGATGAGTGCCTCTTTCTCTTACTTCAAGCACAGAGAAAATCCAAGGTATAATGCATTGGGTGCATCCGGAGCGGTTTCCGCCGTCTTGTTTGTCAGCATCGTTTTATATCCAACGCAGGAACTGATGATTTTCCCCATACCGTTTTTCATCCCATCATACATCTTAGGGCCGCTCTATCTTTTGTATTCCTATTATATGGGAAGAAGAGGTACAGATAATATCGGCCATGATGCCCATTTTTTTGGTGCGTTGTGGGGCGTGTTGTTTATTCTTCTTTTGTGGCCAGATGCCATCAGCCATTTTATTGAACAGGTTTTTTAATTTACGTTTGATGATGGATGTTTGTGCTTAATGGTTTATTGCTGCATTCATTCAACCGTTATCGTTAAACAGACAACATTATTTAAGAATGATAGATTTAAGAAGTGATACCGTTACTAAGCCAAGTGCTGCGATGTTGCAGGCGATGTTTGCCGCTGAGGTAGGGGATGATGTATTCAGTGAAGATCCAACTATTAATTTACTGGAATCCACGATGTCGGCGTTGTTTAACCATGAAGCTGCTTTGTTTTGTGCCAGCGGAACGATGGCCAATCAGATTGCCGTGAAAGCGCATACGCAGCCAATGGATGAAATCATGCTGGATAAAACGGCGCATATTTATTATTACGAAACGGCCGGATTTGCCTTTCATTCCGGTGTTTCAGTGAAATTGATTGACGGCGATAAAGGCAGAATCACTGCAGAGCAGGTAATGGAAAACATACAGCCCAATTTTGACTGGTTGCCGAAAACAAGTCTGGTTTGTCTGGAAAACACCTCAAACAAAGGCGGCGGCAGTTGTTATGAATTGCAGGCGATTGAAGAAATCAAAGCTACCTGCGATGCACATGGCTTGAAATTGCACATGGATGGTGCCCGTTTGTACAATGCCATTGTTGCCAAAAGATATACCACCAAGCAAATCGGCGCCTTGTGTGATTCTATTTCCGTTTGTTTTTCGAAAGGCTTGGGTACACCGGTGGGTTCTGTATTAATCGGTTCAAAAGAATTTATCCGAAAGGCAAGGAGAATCCGAAAGGTATTTGGCGGCGGCATGCGTCAGGCGGGTTATCTGGCGGCAGCTTGTTTGTACGCTCTAGAGCACCATGTGGAGCGTCTGGCAATAGACCATCAGCATGCAAAGCAAATTGCGGCGGTACTGGAAAATTTATCCTGGATAAAAGAGGTGTTGCCTTGCGAAACGAATATCCTGATTTTTACGATTGACGAAACGAAAACATCGGTAGAAGCGGTGCTGAGTTACCTGAAGCAAAACGGAATTTTAGCCGTGCAGTTTGGGAAACATCAGATTCGAATGGTGTTTCATCTGGATATCAGCGAAGATATGGTCAGTACGGTGCAGGATACATTAAAGCGTTTCGATATCCACTAAGTTGACCTTAAACCAATCCTTGCGCATTCTGGTATCGCTGTACATACCTATTTTTTCATCAATCCTTTGCTGAGCTCTCTCCAAAGAAGTGCTTATCATTGAATGTTGAATGCTTTCATCGTCTTTCATGCCCATTTTTTCCATAAGCTGCAATATGCGCTCCGAGCCGAACATTTGCAGCAGTTTATCTTCAAACGAGGTGTAAAATATTAGCTCCCTGACTGCCAGATTATTCAGCAGGTGTGTTTTTATAGATTGCTCATGAGAATATGAGGGATGGTGTTCTGCAAAAAATACACTTCTGTTTTCCAAAGCGGATAGATGCAAAAGGTTGTTGGCACTCAATAACCAGACTTTGCCGGCAAACGTATGTGACTCTGTACTGAAATTCAAATGAGCGGTATTCAGGTGTTCTTCCGCTTCCGCTCTGGTGTCTTCAAAATAATAAACCAATACTGATTTTTCGCATTGTTGTAGATGCTTCATCAGCGCATTGTATTTTGTATTTTCATTTTTCCAGATATAGTCTTTGCAGACCAACTCCGGTTTCTTTTTAAAAAATCCGAACATAATTGTTTTTTTATCCAACTACCAAAAAGAAGAAAAGTAAATATAACCATAAAACACCTAAGAAATGCCAGAAGATGGCAAATAGTTTCAATTGTGATTTAGCAATCGGATCGGTGAAGTAGACAACCGACATGGCGTAGTTGTCAAGCATTTTCCAGCTTTTGAAGGTAAATACAGCAAGAAAAGTGAGCCCGCCGATGATGTGCAGGGCATGTATCCCGGAAATGACGTACAGATAGGCGGCGGCATGGTTTGTAAAATGATAGCCGGCAGTAAATAATGTGATCCATCCGATGAACTGGCCTGATAAGAAAAGTAGACCGAGTCCCAGCAACAGGAGCAGACTGGTTTTGTAAGAGGAGAAATTATCATTTGCAAAATGCTTTTCAGCTATGATGGCAAGCAGGCTACTGGCCAGCAATACCAAGGAGTTCCAGTAAAAAATAGGTAATATCTTTATCCGAGGTTGTTTGCTGCCGAGGTGGTCCATGAAATACATCGCAGTAAGGCTGAGAAACATCAGTGAAAGTCCGCAGATGGTCAGATACATCAGCCATTTATAGTTCCTGTATTTGCGCTGTATGGTCTGTTCATACACTTTTTCCGGAGCCTGTTGGAGTGTTTTCTTTTCCATTATAATCAGACAGTTTTTTTACCAAAATGTTCACTTAATTATTGCAGATGCCGCAAATTCCCTCTATCAGCAGATTGGCATTTTCCATCTTGTATTTTCTGGGTAATTGCAATTTCGGAATTTCAAGATTGTGCAGACATTCTATCCTTTCGCATTTCAGGCATTTGAAATGCACGTGATGGTCATCATGGGTATGCTCGCTGCCTTCATGATGGCAGATGGCATATTTGGCGATGCCGGAATCATCTGGAATTTTGTGCAGCAATCCATTCTCCAAAAAAGAGCTCAGTGTTCTGTAGATGGTCACACGGTCAAACTTTTTGGCAAAGTGAGCCTCCAGATCGGCGTGTGTCAGCGCACTCTTGCTGTTTTGAAAGAATTGCAGTATTTCCAGTCTTACCTGTGTGATACGTAAATCGTGGTGTTTGAGGATTTGTTCCAGACCTTGCATGACATTATTTTACTGTAAAATGCAATAATGTTGCAGAAATGGTGTATATTTGCAACTCAATTACATAAATGAAAGTACACAAAAATACACATAAACACAAACATTATTCAGAACAGATTAGTGTTTTTTTATCTGTCCTGTGTACGGTTCATTGCATCATAACACCGGTAATGGTTGCTTTGTTGCCTGTTGTGGGTGCCTATTTCCAGCAATATCACTGGATAGAGTACATCATCATTGCCAGTGTATTTGTGTTTGGTACATCGTCTATCCTGCATGGTTACAAGTATCATCATCAGAATAAGATTCCGGCATTCGTATTCTTTGGAGGCTTAGTGCTGATGTGTGCCGCTTCCTTGCTTCAGGGCGTCTTTCATGTGAGCGATGTGTCCACACATTTCATCAGTGGCATCGGCGGTATCGCTTCCGGTTTCGGGCAGTTGTATAACCTGAAACTTTCTAAATAGCCTTTTCTGCATTACTGTCTGTAATATATTCTTCGTTTAGTAGAATAAATTATCACAAAGCCTTATTTTTGAAGTCCATACTTTACTTAAAAAACGATTATGAGTCAGGAACCAGTTAATTCATCCTTTTTAGAAAAAGCCGACCAGACCTTATTTGGATTCTTGCTGGGACTTGTTTTGCCCATGCTGATGTTTTTTCTCTATCGGGAAATCAAATTTGATTATTTGAGCTGGGAACAGTACATTGCCAGTGCAAAGGACCTATCCGTTTTGCCATCCTTCATTAAAGTTTGCGTTTTTATCAATCTCCCGGTTTTCTTCCTGTTCAATCTGCTAAAGAAATTTCTTTTGTGTAAGGGGATTTTCATCGCATCCATTATTTATATCGCAGCAATGTTTGGTATCAAATATTTGCTGTAAGGTTATAGGCATTCCACGCAACCATCATGAAGTATTTTATCATAGCAGGCGAGGCTTCCGGAGATTTGCATGGCAGTCATCTGCTGGAGCAAATCGCTTTGTTGGATGACAATGCGATGTTTAAGGGGGTTGGAGGTGAAAAGATGAAAAATGCCGGAGTGGATATGCTCTTCGGCTTGGAGCGTCTGGCTTTTATGGGGTTCTACGAGGTGTTGAAGAACCTGAGGACCATCCGTAAAAATTTCAACGAAGTAAAAAAGGCCATCCTGGACCTGCATCCGGATGTGGTGATTCTGATAGATTATCCCGGATTCAACCTGCGCATGGCTAAATGGTGCAAACGGCAAGGATTTAAAGTGGTCTATTACATTTCGCCGCAAATTTGGGCGTGGAAAGAAGGCCGTGTGGAAACCATAAAACGCTACATTGACATCGTATTGTGTATACTTCCATTTGAAAAGGCCTTTTATGAGAAACACCACTATGCAAACGCCCATTTTATAGGCCATCCCTTGTTGGATGAAATGGGTTTGCAAACAGATTCCGGACTTCAGGAGGAATCCGGCCAGTCCATTGCACTCTTACCAGGCAGCCGGCAGCAGGAAATCAGGTCCTTGATGCCGGTCATGTTGCAGACGGCAGTACATTTCCCCAATGAACGATTTGTTATTGCCGGCATCTCGAGACTTAAAACGTTGTATCCGTCTGTATTACCGGCAAATGTGTCGATTGTCTTTGATAAAACCTACGAGGTGTTGCATCGCGCCAGGGCGGCTGTGGTATGCAGCGGCACCGCTACACTGGAAACAGCCTTGCTGAATATCCCGCAAGTGGTGATCTATAAAACATCTTGGTTAAACTATCAGATAGGGAAGCGACTGGCAAAAGTGAATTTCATTTCATTGCCCAATCTGATAGCTGATGGAAAGATAGTGGAAGAGCTGATTCAGCATGATTGTACCTCTGAGGCGATACAGAAGTCCTTACAAGGCCTGTTGCTGGCCGATCGGGAGCAGTTCTACCGGATCCTGCATGCAAAGGTTGGCGGACCAGGTGCATCAGAAAAAGCGGCAAAGTTAATTTATTGTCTTGCAGGTTGAAATATTTTTATATCTTTGCGCCTGTTCTTTACAGATTGGGGAATTAGCTCATTTGGCTAGAGCGCTTCGCTGGCAGTGAAGAGGCGATCGGTTCGAATCCGATATTCTCCACCAATTTTATTTTCCTGTATTTTATTACCCATTTCTTGCTGGTGTCCTAAGGATTACTAGTTTGTACAAAATGAAGTCGGTCTGTGGCCGCAATGGAAAAGTATAGCTTATCCTTTTATCTATTACTTGTGTTTCCAAATCTAAAGGTTGGTTTGTAACCAACAAGCCAACCTGCCCTTGTTTTGTCATAGAAATCGCGGGTAAAGCATCCATAAATTGTTCTAAAATAGTAATTTTATCATATGCTTTCATTTTGGGAACAACAATCGCTTGTCAAGTATGATTTCGCCGTAGTTGGTGCCGGTATCATGGGATGCTCGGTGGCTTATGAACTGAGGCAAAAATACCCGCATGCAAGCATAGTGCTGTTGGAACGCGGAATATTTCCCACCGGAGCCTCCACAAAAAATGCAGGATTTGCCTGTTTTGGTTCCCCAACGGAAATTTTAAGTGACATTGAGTTGTTGGGTGAAGCAAAAGCGCTTGAAATCATTGCACAGCGGGTGGAAGGTCTTAAAATACTGACCGAACGCCTGAATGATGATCTGACTGGACGTACACCATATGGAGGTTACGAACTCATTTTGAATGCACCTCTGTCTCAGGAAACACTTGCGGGCTTGAACGAACAAATCTGGACTTTGTTTGGCAGACCGGTTTTTGAAGATGTTACTGCAGATATACCAAAAATCGGCTTTCAACAGGTGCGACAGTTGGTGTATTGTTCTCCGGAAGCGCAGATTGACTCAGGTAAGATGATGTCCAATTATCGTAAATTGTTGCTGGAACAACAAGTGGACATTATCAATGGTGCGGAAGTATTGCATCTATACGATCATCTGCTGGAAGTACACAACCCTGCAACAGGCTCTTTTACCCTGTCAGCCAACAGGATTTTTTTCTGTACCAATGCATTCATCAGCGAAACATTCCCGGAAATGGAGATCAAGCCGGGGCGTGGACAGGTAATCCTGACCAATGAGATTGAAAATCTGCCATTTAAAGGTAGTTTTCATTTTGAGGAAGGCTATTATTATTTTCGCAATGTCGGCAAACGGGTGCTGTTTGGAGGTGGCAGAAACCTGGATATGGAAATGGAGACTTCCACTGCTTTAGAGCCGAATGAACGGATTTTATCAGATTTGAGGACAAAATTGAAAGAGATTATTCTGCCGGGGCATTCTTTTGTGATTGAGCAGGAATGGCAGGGAATCATGGGTTTTTCTGTTAGCAAGTCGCCTGTGATAAAACAATTGAATCCTTATGCCAGCTATGTGATGTCCTGCAACGGAATGGGCGTAGCCTTGTCTCCATATATTGCCAGGAAAGTGGTGTCGGATTTGTAAATAGAAGATAATGTATCATTCATATACGATATTACTCGAGAGATTTGTTTCTACCACATCCTTGATGATAGATTTCTGTCTTTCATCTTCCGAATGATACTCTTGGTTGTCATCTTCATTGCTGTAAACGTCCTGATCTGTCTCGCTCGCTGCGGCGGCTAAAATCAAGAGGGCGGCAGCTTGCTCCAATTCTTCTGTTGAGATGGATGCCGGGCTTGGTGTCGTTGTGCTTTTTACGGATGAAAATGTTTCAGTGGTGCTGTCCTCATGGCGGGCGCAGCTTTGTAAGCATACGATGCAGCATGTGGTGAAAATCAATTTGCTAAAGATGTGCTGTGCGCTTGTTTTCATGATGATAATTTTTTAGTGTTTTTGAATGATGTAAAATTCATTCAATATGACGGTTTTATCTTCCATGTAAACAACTGCTTTATAAATTCAGGGTTTTCCTTACTTTTTCCAGGTCGTCGGCAGTGTCGACACTGAGGCTTTCATAGGCGGTAATGCCCGCCTTTATCTTAAACCCATTATCCAGCCACCGCAATTGCTCCAAATGGTGTCTGAGTTCATTTTCTGTCGGAGCGAGTTGTACCAGTTTCACTAAGATATTGGTTTTGAAACCATAAATACCAATATGCTTGTAAAAGTAACCTGTATGCCTGATGTTTGCAAGCGATGTCTCATCGTTTATTATCCGTTTGAAATCAAGAGCAAAGTTGTTTTCATCCAATATCGTCTTCACCACATTCGGATTTTCGAGTAAGGATAAGTCCGTTTCTCGTTTCACCTGAGTTCCTATCTGCACGTCTTCATCTTCAAACAATGCCGCCAATTCATTCAGTTGTTCCGGATTGATCAGGGGTTCATCTCCCTGAATGTTGATGATATAGTCGTAGTGCTCTGTGGTGGTTTCAGCCACTTCGGCACAGCGGGAAGTGCCGTTCAGGTGCGCCGAGGAGGTCATCTGGACATTTCCGCCAAAAGCAGCTACGGCATCATAAATCCGCGTGTCGTCTGTTGCTACCATCACATGTTGCAGGCTCCGGGCTTTCAGACATTGCTCATAAACGCGCTGTATCATCGTTTTTCCGTCAATATCCGCCAGCGGTTTGCCCGGAAACCTGGAGGATGCATATCTAGCTGGTATGATGCCTGAGATTTTCAAATGGAATAGTATTTGCAGCACAAAAGTAGTTTAAACTTATGTTGAAAAAAAAACAAAGTTTTAAAACTTAAAAAACTCATTTTTGTCTTAATGAAATGTCGTTTATGTGTAGAAAAGGAATTTTTTTAGTATGCGGTTTGTTGATTTCCTGCTTGCTGTTTGCTCAGAAAACAACATCAAAACCTGTGGTGAAAAAACCTCAGTATGTGATGCATGTGGTGAAATTTGGTGAAACCCTGACCAAAATTTCCCAAAAATACGGTGTTGCCAAAACTGATATCCTTAAGGCCAATCCATCGCTTACAGCGGATAATCTGAATATAGAACAGATTTTACGAATACCTGTCCCTGCTAACAAAAAAATATTAAATGGCTCAGAAACAAATGATAATGAATTGTTGTCTAAACCAAAGGTTTTAATTGAACCAAAGGTGACATCCGCTAAATACCATGTTGTGGAGAAAGGACAAACGATGTATGCAATATCCAAGTTATATGGGATTAAGGTGGAAGATATTCAGAAATGGAACCAATTGACTGATTATAACCTGCAGCCGGGAACGCAACTAATCGTGGTGGACCCAACTTTTAAGCCGAATCCCAAAGCATATCAGGAAATCCCTACGGTATCGGCTGAACAGAAGAATAAGACGGTCAATTATCCTCAGCATCAGCCTGCGCCCAAAAAGGAAACCGTGCCACCAGCAAAATCGGAAACAGTGGAATCGGTTAAAGTACAGGACGGGGAAATTACACAGGAGTTGGAAAAGCCGGAAGTGGAAACATCTATAGAAAATGAGAGTCAGAAACAATTGGCAGCCTTGTTTAAAAGCAAGTCCTCAACAGGTAGCCTGCAGAAGGTCAAGGGGACCGGCGCCCCGATGACCACCACGCTGGGGGCGATGGAGAGTGTTTATTTTGCCATGCATAAAACATTGCCGATAGGCTCCGTCATTAAGATTAAAAATCTGGTCAATAACAAGATCATCTATGCCAAAGTGATAGGGAAACTACCGGAAACGGATGAAAATAAGCACGTTATTGTGCGATATTCCTTAGGTGTGAAGAAGGATTTGCAGTTGCAGAACGGCAAATGTTATGTGCAGATTGAGTACCCCAATTAGTTATGTTAATGTTAGATGAACAAGACATGATTAAAATCATTTTTTTATTGTCTATTATATTGCCATATTTGTAAAGGATAAAAATTAAAACGTGCAGCGTTACAAAGTAGTAACTATAACTCATAAAACAGCGAAAGTTAACAGATTGAAAGATTATCTGCTAACGGATGAAGATACGTCTGATTTTCCGGCTAACCGTTTAAAGGAGCTGAAGGAAAGTTTTGCTATGGATGAATTGTTGTATCTGAATACCTGTAATCGCGTCACTTTCTTTTTTACACACGACAAAAAGATAGATAATAGGTTCCTGAAAGATCTATTCCTCTTCATTAATCCGCATTTCAACAAGGAATTGATCAATCTGCATTTGTCAAAAGCATTGGTGTTTGACGGTGCGGATGCTGTAAAGCATTTCATGGGAGTGGCAGCGTCTTTCGATTCTTTGGTTATCGGGGAACGGGAGATTTTAGGACAGATAAAAGCGGCCTACCTCAACGCAAAGAAATATGATTTATGCGGGGATGATATCCGTTTGGCTTATCAGCAGGCTATCGTATTTGCTAAAAAAATACACTGCGATACACGAATCGGCGAAAAACCGGTTTCCGTCGTATCGCTTGCTTTCCGTTCCTTATTGGAGCGCAATTTCAATCCGGATGCCAAAATGCTGATCATCGGTGCTGGTCAGACCAATCATCTGATGGCCAATCTGCTGATAAAGAGTGGCATCAAGAATGTAACGGTATACAACAGGACATTAAGCAAGGCGGAAGAACTCGCAGCAAGATTCAGCAACGGCAAAGCAATCGAATTCGATAAACTCATCAACCATGCAGAAGAGGCAGATATCATCCTGACTTGTACTGGTGCAAATTATGCCGTATTAACAAAAGGCATCTTTGATAAGATTATTCCGGCCGCTAAAAAAGTGACCATTATCGATTTGGCTGTTCCTCAGGATGTGGAGCAGGAAATCATAGAATTGGATAATGTAGACTATATCGATGTGGCATCTCTGGAAAAGAAAGCAAAGGAAAATATGCAGTTCAGAAGAGGGGAGTTGTACAAGGCAGAAGCCATGCTGGAGGAGTTTTTAGTGACATTCAGCGACCTGCACAAGGAGAGACGTCTTGAATTGGCGCTGTCCGATATACCGAACGAAGTAAAAAACATAAAAGACAGAGCATTGAATACGGCCTTTAAAAAGGATATCGAAAAACTTGATGTCCAGTCTAAGGAGATACTGGAAAAGGTAATGCAATACATGGAAGAAAAGTATATTGCGCTGCCATTCAAGGCCACCAAAAAGTCTCTCTTGGATAAAAAATTCAGACCATAATCGAATCGATGCATCTGGAACAGTCTTGTCGAGTACTGTTTATTTCAAAATTAGATTAGTTGTATAATTCTGCATGAAAGGAAAATCTACTCCCTTGATAATTGGCACACGCGGCAGTGAACTGGCATTGTGGCAGGCAAATTTCACCAAATCCGTTCTGGAAAACAATGGATTGAAGGTAGAACTGAAAATCATTAAAACGAAAGGTGACGCCACACAGCAATGGAATCTCAGTTTTGACAAGATAGAAGGAAAAGGCTTTTTTACCAAGGAATTGGAAGATGAATTGTTGGATGGCAGTATAGACCTGGCTGTACATTCCTGTAAAGATTTACCTACGACTTATCCGGATGGACTGACCATTGCCGCCTACTCTAAGCGTGCCAACCCATTTGACATATTATTGATACGAAAAGAGAGTGTGGATGCCTCTAAAGTGTTGAAATTAAAGGAACATGCTGTAGTTGGCACATCCTCAGCCAGAAGGAAAGCGCAACTGGCGGCATTCAGACCGGATTTCGTATTGCAGGATTTACGCGGGAACGTGCCGACGAGGGTGCGTAAACTGTCTGAAGAAAATTACGATGCCATCGTCTTAGCCTCAGCCGGGCTTGAGCGATTGAATATTGATTTGAGTGCGTTTGAGAAGGTTGAACTGAAAGCACCCATGTTTATTCCGGCTCCGGCTCAGGGCGTGCTGGCTTTTCAGATAAGGGAAAATGACGAAGAACTCCGGCAAGTATGTACTTTGTTGATGGATGAAGACAGTACCCATATAGCCAAAATTGAACGTCAGGTACTCCACGATTTTGAAGGAGGTTGTCAGATGCCGCTGGGGGTATACGCTGAGCAGATCGACGGTCATACGCATGTTTGGGTATCGCAGGCAAGTGCCTGGAATACTTTCCCCAAGCGCACCCATCACATTGTTGTAGATAAATCTGTAGAGCTCGCCTCATCCAGCCTGGTGAATCAGCTAAGGACTTCATTGCCAACATCCGTGTTCATTTCCTCTGATTTACAGGAAAGCGACTATCTGGTCAGAGCCTTAAGGGCGCATCAGTATCAGGTGAGTTATGAATCCTATATTGAATTTAAGTCAACGGAGTTTAATTTACCCCCAGACACTGATTGGATATTCTTCAGCAGCAAGAACGGCGTAAAGCATTTTTTTAAGGGAGTCAATTCCGCACGACTGAATGGTGTGAAAATCGCTGCCATCAACCAGGGAACAGCTCAGTCGGTTTATGAATTAGGACTACAGGTGGATTTTATTGGACAAGGTGCTGATTTACATAAAATTGCACATGATTTTGATAGTGTGGCTTCAGGTAAGATTGTGTTTCCTCAGGCAAAAACATCGATGCAGAGCATTCAGAAGAGCCTATTGCAAAATACAAACACGGAAAGCCTGATCGTTTATGAAAACAGTCCCAAAAGCTCATTGAAAAAAAGGGATGAGGCGATATTGGTATTCACAAGTCCGATGAGTGCGGAAGCCTATTTCACCGAACATGCCAAGGATGACAGGCAGACCATCATATCTATAGGGCAAACCACTACCAGAAAGTTAAAATCTCTGGGCGTTGATGAACTGAGAACTGCTTTTGAACCCTCAAATTGGTGTATTTTAGATGAGATATTCTGAAGATAAAAGCGGGTTATTCACATTTTTGCCCATTTTAGCTTTAAAAATTCACATTCATTAACATTTGTGATATTTTCACTAAATTAGCTTGCAGCTAATCCTTATGAGAAATATTACACTTTTATTGTTCTTAATAACAATAAACTACTTCGTATCCATTGCACAGCCGGCAAACGATGCTTGTCCCAATGCAACCTTAATTTCCAACGTCAATAATTTCTGCTCTTCAAATGGTGCAGGAACGACTGTAGGTTCTACCGATGATGTGGCAACGACCGGTGGTTTTGCGGCGGCTTCCTGCTGGGGAGGTACGGTAAATGATGTCTGGTTTAAATTTGTTGCCGTTGCAACAGATGTAACCATTGTAATAAATGGTAATCAGGGGTCGCCTGTAGGTGGTACCTTAAATAGGCCTCAAGTTGCACTCTATTCTGGTTCTTGTTCCGGCACCATTAATGAATTGAATTGTGCATCTGCTCCATCCGGACAACATATCATTCAGCTTTACAAAGGCGGGCTCACTATTGGAGAAACCTACCTTATAAGGGTGGATGGAGTTAATGCAAACACGGGAACATTTCAATATTGTATCAATAACTTTAATCCGGTGCCGGTACCAAGCAGTGACTGTCCTACAGCCGTGGTATTGTGTGATAAGAATTCCTTTACGGTTCCTAGTGTGAGTGGTGCAGGTACAAATACGACAGAAATGGATGACGCTGCTTGTTTTGGCGGATCAGGAGTCGAATCCAATTCAACATGGTATGTATTTAAATTTGCAACCGGCGGTACATTTGGTTTTACATTGGTGCCTTCTAACCCAGTGGATGATCTGGATTTTGTCGTTTATAAACTTCCAAACGGAATTGGTAATTGCGCCGGCAAGCAGGTGGTAAGATGTATGGCATCTGCCCCATGTCCGGGTACAACAACGGGTACTAGTCCGTCTGCTTCCTACACTGATGAATATTCAGGGTGTAACGCCGATGGTTCGTATCTGTTTTGCGCTTTTGGTGGCCGATGCCAAAGCCAGTTTGTCCGTGAGTTAACAGTGGTGGCAGGAGAAACATATGCAATAGCAATTAACAACTTTACATCTACGGGAAACGGATTCAATATTAGTTTCACCGGAACAGCACAGATTCAGGGGCCAACGGCAATTATAAATGATTCGGATGCAGATGATCAGATTTGTCCGGGAGAGGCAATTACCTTTACGGATGCTTCTACACCGCCACCCTCCGGTACGCTGACTACCTGGACCTGGAATTTCGGGGTTGGTGCGACACCGGCTACATTTTCAGGTCAAAACCCGCCAGCTGTAACTTATTCTTCCAATGGGACAAAAACGGTTTCTCTGACGGTAAAAAGTGATAAAGGCTGTTTAGTGACTTCCACAAAGATCATTACTGTGGCAAGTACACCACCAACGGTAAGTATCGTAGCCTCTCAGAATCCAATCTGTTCCGGTACCAGTGTGACATTTACCGCAACTCCCACCAATGCAGGTGCTGCTCCGGTATATCAATGGTTTTTGAATGGAAACCCTGTTGGGACAAACAGCAATACATATACTAACAACACATTAAACAATAATGACCAGGTAAGAGTTAGAGTAACAAGCAACTCTTCCTGCAACTCAGGTACGCAGGCAACAAGTAACACTATAACTATGACTGTTAATGCCAGTCCTTCAGTAGCTGTAAACAGTCCGAGCATTTGCTCCGGCTTGACCGCTGCATTGACAGCTAGTGGAGCAACAAGTTATACCTGGACCGGTGGTCTCGCGGCAGTAGCCAATCCCAATACCCCAGTATTAACAACAACAACAACGTATACAGTAACGGGCACTACTAGTGGATGTACGGCTACAGCGGTTGCAACGGTAACAGTTAAACTCAATCCTACGGTAAGTGTAAACAGCCCGAGCATCTGCTCAGCGCAGTCAACAACACTAACAGCCAGCGGTGCAAGCACCTACAGCTGGACCGGTGGTCTGGCGGCAGTAGCCAATCCAACGACTCCAGTATTAACCACCACCACAACGTATACGGTGACAGGAACAACGAATGGCTGCACTGGAACGGCTGTTGCTACGGTTACGGTAAACTCTGTAATAAATGTGACCGTGAATTCCCCTTCCATTTGTTCAGGACAGACGGCAACATTGACAGCAAGTGGCGCCACCACCTATACGTGGACTGGAGGATTGGCAGCGATATCCAATCCAACAACACCTGCGCTGACGACTACCACAACATATACTGTAACAGGATCTATTGGAACCTGCACCGGTACAGCGGTTGCAACGGTGACGGTGAAACCAAATCCTGTTGTCAGTGTCAACAGTACTAGTATTTGTAATAGCCAATCAGCCAGTTTAACCGCCAGTGGCGCCACCACCTATAGCTGGACCGGTGGTCTGGCAGCAGTTTCCAATCCAACGACACCTGCGTTAACCACCACCACCACTTATACTGTAACGGGAACGACCAATGGATGTACCAGTACAGCTGTATCAACTGTAACGGTTAAACCCAATCCCATAATTAGCGTAAACAATCCTTCCATTTGCAGCGGACTTTCGGCTAATCTCATTGCAGGAGGTGCTACCACCTACAGCTGGACAGGCGGACTTGCAGCTGTATCTAATCCAGCGACGCCTATCCTTACAACTACAACTACCTACACGGTGACAGGTACTACCAATGGATGTACCGGAACAGCTGTTGCTACGGTTACGGTAAGCCCCAAGCCAGCGGTTACGGTGAATTCTCCATCGGTATGCAGTGGAAGTATCGCCGGTTTAACAGCCAATGGTGCTACGGGTTACAGTTGGACAGGTGGCTTGGCTTCCGTATCCAATCCGACAACGCCAACATTAACCACCACCACCACTTATACGGTGACAGGCTCTACGGCTGGTTGTACTAATACAGCAGTGGCAACAGTGACTGTAAATCCTAATCCAAGTGTAGTTGTCAACAATCCGAATATTTGCCCGGGACAAACCGCCTCTCTGAATGCCAGTGGCGCCACCACCTATAGCTGGACCGGTGGTCTGGCGGCAGTTTCCAATCCAACGACACCTGCGTTAACCACCACCACCACTTATACCGTAACAGGAACGACCAATGGATGTACCGGTACGGCTGTTGCAACGGTATCCATAAATTCCAATCTTATCATCAATGTGAACAGCCCGACCATTTGCAGCGGACAAACGGCCTCATTGACGGCCAGTGGTGCGGCAAATTACACCTGGACCGGAGGACTTGCTGCAGTGTCCAATCCAAGTACACCGATATTAACCAGCACAACAACATATACCGTAACTGGCAATACAAGTGGTTGCACCGGAAGTGCTGTGGCAACAGTAACCGTTACTCCCAATCCGGTACTGAACGTAAACAGTCCTTCAATTTGCAACGGTCAGACGACAACCTTAAACGCGAACGGAGCTACAACCTATTCCTGGACGGGAGGTTTGTCAGCTGTATCCAACCCTATAACACCAGTCTTGACGACAACGACCACCTATACTGTAACTGGTACTGCAAACGGTTGTACAGGAACAGCCGTTTCCACCGTTACTGTCAAGCCTAATCCAGTCGTGAGTGTGAATAATCCGGGAATTTGTGGAGGTCTGACGGCAAATTTAACGGCAAATGGAGCTACAAGCTATATCTGGACTGGCGGATTGGCTGCCATATCCAACCCAACTACACCGGCATTAAGCACCACAACCACCTATACAGTCACGGGTACTACAAATGCTTGTACAGGTACGGCTGTTTCAACGGTAACGGTAACACCTCAGCCAGTACTTAGTGTGAATAGTCCAAGCATTTGCAGCGGACAATCCGCGTCTCTGATTGCAAACGGAGCAACAACGTATAGCTGGACGGGAGGTTTGTCTGCCGTTTCCAATCCCGTTACAGCGGCCTTAACAACGACCTCTACGTATACGGTTACCGGCACAACGGGCATTTGTACCGGCTCGGCAACCGCTACTGTGACAGTCAGACCGGTTAAGGTAAGTAATATCACCCGTGTAATCTGTCAGGGACAGAGCGTGACGGTCGGAACAAGAACATTTACCAGCACAGGAAATTATACGGTGGTATTGCAGACTTCTCAAAGTTGCGACAGTACGGTAAATTTAGCATTGACGGTTAATCCGACAAAGGTGACCAATATCAGCAAAACAATTTGTCAGGGGCAGAGTGTGACTGTGGGTTCACAAACATTTACCACTTCTGGAAATTATACGGTAGTATTGCAAACTTCTCAGGCTTGTGACAGTACGGTAAATCTTGCATTAACGGTTAATCCAGCACTGGTTCCAGCTGTGAGTATCAGTTCCAACAAAAATAATATTTGTACCGGTGATGCAGTGGTGTTTACGGCAACAGCAAGTAATACAGGTGTAACACCATCTTATCAGTGGCAGCTAAATGGTACTAATGTAGGAGGCAACAGTGCACAATACAGCAATTCCACTCTAGCTGACGGAGATGTGGTAAAAGTAACGATCAATACCACAGCAGCCTGTGCAAATCCTGCAACTGTTACCAGCAATTCAATTAATATGACGGTTAACTCTGCAACATATACGAAACCTTTGGTCGAATATTGCAAAGGGGATTCTCAGGTCATTGATTTGGGTATCATAACGGTACCCAATACGCCATACACGGTAAAATGGTCAACAGGTGGTACCTCAACCACCATAGCAAATTCAAACTATACTGTGAAGAATTCCGCCAGCGCCAATATACCGTTTGAAATTACATACGGCAACAACTGTAAGGTGAATGATGTATTACCTGTTAGGGTAAATCCTTTGCCAGCCATCGATGCGACAAGTAATGTACCGAGAGCAAGGTATGAAGAAGAGATAAATCTGGATGTGCTTAGTGCAGCTACGATTCTAAGTTACAACTGGACACCGGCAAGTCTGGTAAGTGCAGACAGTATCAAGGATCCTGTTTCCGTAATCAGGGCAAGCACCTTATTCACAGTTCAAGTGACGGATAATCACCTTTGCAGCAATACAGACAGTGTATGGGTGGAGTTGATTGATGAATGCAGTAATGATTTTATTCATGTTCCAATGGCCTTTTCCCCCAACAGAGATGGCATCAATGACTGCTTTGCCATTGTCTATCCTCCAGTACTGAGCAATTACAAGATGGTGATATTTGACAGATGGGGCGAAAAGGTATTTGAGACGGCTGATGTGAAGGGATGCTGGGATGGTACCTACAAAGGGGCAGATGCACAATCGGATGCTTATGTATATGTAATCAGCTTT
The DNA here is from genome assembly GCA_046329775.1 of Chitinophagales bacterium. Lineage (GTDB taxonomy): Bacteria > Bacteroidota > Bacteroidia > Chitinophagales > JADIYW01 > JADJSS01. Next base: position 287,052 of record JAXLTX010000002.1, on the reverse strand, counting down.
ACCTGCTACAACGGAAAAAATCTATCCAAGAAAGGAACAATAACGATTGTCAGATGATGATCTGAATTATATGGCGCTGATGATCAATTGGATGATTCCGATAAAGAAGCCGAGAACACCGCCAATCAACTCAATGAATGTGAATTCTTTTGAGGTAATGTCCAGTAAAAGTTGTTCCAGTTTTTCATCTGAGAAATTGGCTACCTTATTTCTTACCAATTGTTGAATGTCCAATTTTTCCTCAATCTTGTCTATGGAAGAGCCTATGACGGAAGGTAGATTTTTTTCTATTTCGTCCACAATGGTTTTATGTATGCTCTGAATCAGCTGATCCGGAACTATCGCATCCAGCAATGGGCTCTTTTCAATTCTCTCCCTGATGGCATTGTCCACTCTCAGGGCGATTTGCTCTTTGAAATTATTCAGGGCATCCGGATCCTGTAATCTGCCCTTTATATCACCGAAGTTAATCAGGTCTCTTTGTACTACCGTACCCAGCTTCTCTGCAATCCGTGGTTTGTTTTTTGGGAATATGCCGTGAAAGGTAATGAATAAAAATTTTACAGGTTTTCTTGGATGAAACAACATTTTTATAGCCAGCCAGTTGGTTATCCAGCCTATGAACGCCCCTATGAGCGGAACCGTCCATGTTTTCCAGCTTAATAAACTGATAGATAAAATCATGACAATAAGTTTTTTAGCAAACTGTTATTGATTAGCAGGTATCCATTCAGCCGGATTGATTCTCCAGGCATTGAGTGTCTCCAATTCATCTTTCGTCACATATCCGCTTTGTACGGCTGCACGCAACAGGAACTCATAGTTGGTCAATGTCTTCAGCACCACACCGGCATCTTCAAAACGCTGATGTGCACTTTCAAAACCATATTTATAAATGGCAATCATACCGCTTACTTCTGCTCCGGCTGCTCTTAAATCATCCACTGCCTTCAAGGAGCTGCCGCCTGTAGAAATGGTATCTTCCACGACCAAAACACGTTCGCCGTGTCTCAGGTCGCCTTCAATGGTATTCGTCAGGCCGTGCTCTTTCGGTTTGGAACGCACATATATGAATGGCAATCCTAAGGCATCGGCCAGAATGGCGCCGTGCGGAATACCTGCAGTGGCAACCCCTGCGATACATTCCGTGTGCGGGAAATATTCATCTACCAGTCTAACTAATCCATCCTTTACAAAGTTTCGGATGTCAGGATATGATAATAATTTTCTATTGTCACAATACACAGGAGACTTCCAGCCGCTTGCCCATGTAAACGGATTTTGTGTGTTGAGTTGAATTGCTTTTATTTGCAGCAGATATTCGGCTAGTTTTTCTTTATACGCGTTGTTTTCCATTTTTTTGATTTTAAGCGATGTGTAATAAGTGTCGGGATTTTTCTAAATTCAATACAAAATAATTATCGGATATTTAAGGTTTACTCACTCAATAATTAAACAGCATAAATGTATAAACTTTTTATCAATAACAAGGTAGTTTACCTCTGTCAAAATCCTGCAAGTGTGGATAATTTAATGCACGAAGATTTTATCATTGAACCTTACACCACTAAAGAAAACTTTGCATCCACCTTAAAGGTGGTTTTAAGTGATGTAAATCAAAATAATGTCATACTTCACAATGCCAACGTTGAGAAGATGTTTCAGGAAGTATGTGCAAATTTCATCTGCATTGAAGCCGCAGGTGGTGTGGTGGAAAATACTAACGGAGAGATTCTGCTGATTCATCGCCGGGGTTTCTGGGATTTACCTAAGGGCAAAATTGAAAAAGATGAAACGATTGAAGATGCCGCATTGCGGGAAGTGGAAGAGGAGACAGGTCTGGCGAATGTACGTATCACCAAGCCCGTACGTTTCAAAAAATTAAATAACACAGCCACTTATCATTCTTACATGATAGATGATAAGTTAGCATTGAAAGTATCCCATTGGTTTGAGATGAAAACCGATTTTGAAGGAGATCTGATTCCTCAAACGGAAGAAGATATAGAGCAGGCCATTTGGGTAAACAAGACTGAGCTTCCAACGTATTTTGACAATATGTATTCCAGTATCATTGATGTGCTGAAAGAAATCTAAAAAAATGCAAGCAGCCACTTCCAGAACAGCAAGGTTGGAATGGAAAACAAAATCCCTAAAGTAGGTAAGGCATTTGCCAGTTCGCTGTCCAGGTCATATTCTACTGCCAGAATGGAGGAGGTGATCATCGGCGGCATGGCGCATTCCAGCACAGACACCGAATACAGTTCGCCGTGCTTGTTTAAGATGAAATAGAACAACGCAAACACGATAAAAGGAGCCAGGAGCAGTTTGTAAAACAATCCTGCACTCAGTTTTTTCCACGCGATATCTTTCAGCGATAATTTGAATTGCAATCCAAGCGATAGAATGGCCAGCGGTACCATGAATTTTCCAAGGAAAGTCAGTATGTCTAATGCCTTTCCTGTGATGAGTTCCTTTTGAATAAACAAAGCAAGTATGAAAATTAAAAACGGAGGGAATTTAAATAAACGCCATCCCATTTGTTTAAGGTCGAGAGATGAAGCACTGAAATAGGTAGCCACTAAAATACCCAAAGTGGACAGGATCAAGAAACTTCCGGGCTGGTCTACAAATATGGCATATTGCAGACTTTGTTCTCCGTAAAAATGACGCAATATTGGATAACCGACAAAAGAAGTGTTGCCTAACCCACAACATAAAATCAAACAGGCCATCGTTTTTTTATCATAGTGGAACAGCCGGCAGAACACATAGGCAAACAAGACTGAAGCAAAGAAGATAATCCAGGCAGAAGCAATAGGGAAGATGACTTCATGGGTGATTTCCAGAAATGGAATTTTCGTCAATACAATGGCTGGAAGCGGAACATATAAAATGAATTTATTGATGGAACGATAGACTTCTTTAGGTAAAAATGAAAAATACCGGGCAATAATTCCGAGCATAAAAAGTAACAGTAAGACAGAGGGGTGTTGCAGCAGATTCATTCTTATCGTTATGCTATGTAATCTTTTTGGTGTGAATGTTATGGATGAATCAGATTATGTTCAATGATGTTTTTATCTTTGCTGAATGATTTTACGGCATTCAGTCCAAGGTATTCAATCGCTTCATCCAGTTGCATGATTTCGTGTCGTAAAGCCTTTTGAGGAATCAGGCCAATCAGCTCGCTGCCATTGGTTTCTACGCCATGTTCTTTTGCCATCTTTTTTATTTCCGTAAAGACTTCCACTATCGGACTTGCCTCGATATCCGTGATATTGGTAGAGACCTGTGCACAGTCAAACTCTTCCATAAACCATCCGATGGCCTTGACATGCTGAAATAAATCGGATAGATAAGTACCATCGTTTTTGTTTCGTATTTCTCTTATTCTTTTTGCGATGTCTTTGGCAATGCTTTCGTCTGTTGTTTTTAAGTTGATATTGTAGGCTATCAGGAATTTGCGCGCACCCAGTGCCATCATTCCAAATTTGGGATTGAATTGTTGTTCACCGAAATCCGGTTTCCATTCTGTTAGTTTTATTTTCTCTTCAATGCCTTCGTATGCCCCTTTGCGCAAATAGGCTAAGTTTTTACGTTGCTCCTGAGTGGCAGAATATTCATACAAATATACGGGAATGCCTAAGTCGCCCACCCGTTTACCCAATTGCCCGGATAATTCCACCACTTCATCCATCGTGATATTCTGTAAAGGAATCAGTGGACACACATCGCAGGCACCCATGCGCGGATGTTCCCCTTTGTGAACACGCATATCTATTCGTTCGCTTGCTGTTTTTATCGCCTGGAAAGCCGCTTCTAAAACCGCCTGAGGTTTTCCGGCAAAAGTATATACCGTTCTGTTGGCATCCCATCCTGCATCTATATTCATCAGTTTTATATCCACGACACTGCTGATAGCTGCTGCAATCGCATCAATGGTCTGTTGATTTCTTCCTTCGGAAAAATTGGGAACACATTCTATAAGCTGGTCGGAGGGCAAAAACATCAGGGGTGCAAATTAATAAATTCAAACATATTTTTTGTCCATTCAAACGGTTTTTCCAGCATGGGGTAGTGACCGCATCGGTCGATTTTAGTATACACTGAATTTGGGATTTCTTTATGCAATTGTTCCGCAATAGCTTTCACGGCAATCGGGTCTTGTTGTGCCCACAAGATATGTGTGGGAATATCCAATTGTGTCAATGTCGGAATCCAGCGGTTCCAGTATTTCACCCGCTCATTGTTATACTGCGAAACCTTATGCAGTACGGCTTTCCCATTATTCAGCATCAGTAAATCCCACAATACCTTCATCTCGCCCGTATCACATGATTTTTTGTCGTACCAGATATCCTGCATGGTTTCCTGGAATGTGGATTTGTTCATCAGGGCAACGACGTACTTTCCCCAGAAAGGATGTTTCAGCAATTTCTGTACGAGTTTAAGGTGTGCCAGTTCAATGTGCATGCTGCCATTGCTGAACGTGATGGTCTTTATCTTTACAGGTTCATAACCCTGTAATTTTCTCACGATGATTTCATTGGCTACTGTAGTTCCGTAATCATGTGAGACCAAATGAATTTCTTTCAAACCCAATTGTTTCCACAATTCCATCGCCATTTCAGCTTGTTCAATCAGGGAGTAGGAATAATTGATCGGTTTATCGGATAATCCAAAGCCCAGCTGGTCGTGGATGACATAGGAAAAATCGTTTGCTAAATGGGGAAGGACCTTGTAGTAATCATAGGAAGCGGAGGGATAACCGTGCAGAAAGGCGATAGTTGGTTTTGCTATTTTATGATGAATGTTGAACATGGAATGTCCGTACACCCTGGTGTATTGTCCTTTCGATTTCCAGTCTGCTATATTCATTTGTTTGTTCTATTCTTAGATACTGAAACGAGTTCGGGGAAACACACGGTAAGATCACTCCATGTCATGCCGAACTTGTTTCCGCATCTAAATATAAAAGTACCAATTTTTTCCTTAAGTTTGAACCATCAAACATGTCCGCAGAACTCAAGAAATTCTTTAACGAATATGTGCCGCTCCCGGATGCGGAGCTGGAGGATATTGTCAGCAAATTCAAGAAGAAGAAGGTAAAGAAAAATGAGTTTGTGCTGATGGCGGGAGAGGTGTGCAAGGATTTGATTTTTGTGCAAAACGGTTGTCTGCGCCTGTACTATTTATTAGATGAGGTGGAAGTGTCTGTCTGGTTTGCCCTCAAACATTCTTCGGCAATAGAAATCTACAGTTTTATCAGCGAAACGCCGACCAACAATTACCTGCAGGCGATTGAGGAATCGGAGATTTTGTACCTGCCCAAAACGGAATTGAATAAACTGTACCAGACGCATCCGAAAATGCAGGAAATGATGCGCAAGTTCTGGGAAGATGTGATACTGCACCTGCTGGAACGCTTCACCGCCTTGCAGCGCGATTCTGCCGAGCAACGCTACCTTGATTTGCTGAACAGGCCGGAATTGCTGCAAAGCATTCCGCAAAAATATTTGGCCTCTTTTATTGGCGTTACACCCACCTCTTTAAGTCGAATAAAAAAAAATATAATTAGATAGGTCTGTATTTTTATTTTCGTAACTTTACACCGTTCTATGAAATTCATTAATCAATAAAAAATATTATGATTTTACAAATTCAAAATGCAGGAAGTTTTAACCTGATTTCCAAATTACAGGATCTTGCTTTTTCCTTTGCCCCTAAACTTGTAGGTGCTGTTTTAGTCTACCTCATTGGTTCATTTATTATAAGAAGGGTTGCAGACGTTGTAACTTCTGTTATGCAGCGCAAGCAGTATGATAAGTCATTGCAAAGTTTTCTGGTTTCATTGATTAAGGTGGTTTTGAATATATTGCTGATTTTAAGCATTGCCAGCATGATTGGCATCGATATCACCTCATTTGCTGCAATTCTTGCTGGTGCTGGTTTGGCTATCGGTGCTGCGTTAAATGGCTCTTTAGGCAACCTTGCCGGCGGTGTAATGATACTCATCTTCAAACCTTTTAAAGTAGGAGACTTAATTGAAGCACAAGGTACAGTGGGAACAGTACTGGAACAAGGAGTGTTTGCAACAACAGTCTTAACACCGGATAACAAAACAACCATTATACCCAACGGCCCGCTGTCTACCGGTATTATCACCAACTTCACTACACACGGTAACCTGCGTGTCGATCTGAGCATGGCTATTGCTCTGGACCAGGACATCGATATTGCCAGAAAAGTAGCAACAGAGGCAATGTTAAGCCATCCCAAAGTTTTAAAAACACCAGCTCCAGAAGTAAGTGTTTTAAAAGTAGCCGATGGTATGTGTTCTTTGGCTATTCGTCCATATACCGTCCAGTCAGACTACTGGGATGTTTACTTCGGTGTACAGGAGTTGGTCAAAAAAGCATTTGATGCACATGGAATACAAGGACCTACACCTACCAGAATTATAATTAGTAAATAATACATATTAAATAATTTAAAATGTATTGTATGTTTATTATCCCAGTTTATCAATTTATGAAATCACTTTTTACCGTGAGAATCATTTTTACAATACTCTTATTTCTCGTTTTTCTGGATGTAAATGCACGAAGATGGTATGTAAATCCCAATAAATTAACAGGAGTATTTGATGGTGGGTCCTGGTCCACTGCTTATAACAATTTAGGACAATGTTTGCCAAATGTTACAGCTGGTGACGAAGTATGGATCACTAGAGGTAAAGACAGACCGTATGGTGCGGGACGCGACAAGACAATTGAAATACCGAGCGGTGTAAAACTGTACGGTTCTTTTGGTGGATTTGAAACAAGCATTGCACAAAGAAGATTTGACCTTGGGCTCACAATTTTAACAGGTAATGTAGGTGATGAAGGAACTTCTACGGATAATAGTTATCATGTAGTAACTTTAAATAATGCAAGCAGTACAACACGGTTGGATGGATTTGAAATTACTGCCGGCAATGCCAATGGCCTTTCTGCCAATAATTATAATATTGGAGCAGCATTGTATATTAACGGCGGAAGCCCTGTTATTGCAAATTGTAATATTGTTTCAAATTATGCGACGAAAGGTGCAGGTATCGGAATTGTAAACAGTGCCAGTGTCAAACTTGACAGTGTGACGATATCTGGTAATACTTCTGAAAACGGAGGTGGTATTTACCTCAATTCGGGAAACCTGAATGTTCTGAACAGTAGAATAAATTCAAATAATTCAAATACTAATGGTGCTGTATTCTATTCAGATGCGTCGGTTGCCAATGTGTTTATTGATCGTAGTATTTTTTCATCCAACTATTCCAATGGGCCTATCATATACGGGACTAATTCACTTAGGTTTGAAATGTACAATTCAATGGTGATTGGAAACCTCACCAATTCACATGTTGTTTATGTTGTTTACCCCGGAAATTTTAAGAGCATCAATTGTACATTTAGCGGGAATACATGTAGTCAGTCTAATTCATACATTGTCTTTTTGGATAACAGCACATCTGTTGTAAAAAACAGTATACTTTGGGGAAATGAAGCGACTGCAAACATATTAAAAAGTAGCCCCTTTGATTCAAATCAGGTGCGGAATTGTATCATTCAGAATGGCTTTTCATCCGGAAAAAACATACTAACGTCTAATCCGGGATTTGTTAATGCGGGTTTTCCCCAATCTGCACCTTTTCTGGCGTCTGATTACAATTATACGTTAACAACGGCATCTCCTGGAATAGATGCTGGTGATAGTAATTTTGTTTCTCCTGTATATACGAGAGACTTAAATAACTTCAAAAGAACACAGGGATTGAATACTGATTTAGGTGCTTATGAGAAGATAACCTTTGTATTGTCTGCCGGGAATGATGTGTCAATTTGTCAGGGCACTTCAACAACATTAACCGCAACTGGTGCTGGATCCTATCTTTGGAATACGGGTGATACTGCCAGAAATATAATAGTCAGTCCAACTAACTCTACAAGTTATGTTGTGACAGGCACCTCAGACGGAGTATCAATTAAGGACACGGTAATCGTCTTTGTTAAGCCAACAAAAGCAACATACAGAACCATCAATATTTGTGAAGGACGAAGTTATAACTTTAACGGAAGACTGCTCTATACATCAGGAACTTACAGGGATACATTACAGCAAATAAATACTTGTGATAGCATTGATGTTTTAACATTGAATGTTCTGCCAAAGAAAACCACAAACATATCTCATTCAATAAACAGTGGGCAGTCTTATAATTTCAATGGTATGATATTAAATACACAGGGTACATATATGGATACCTTGACACAGTTTAATGGGTGTGACAGCATTATTATTCTCAATCTTTCTGTAATAACCGGTGTAAAGAATCACATTTCTTATATTGATAAATTTTCAGCTTACCCTAATCCGGTTCAAGATTTGATATATGTTGATTTGGTGTCAAAAAAGAAAACAGATTTCAATGTTTATGTTTTTGATGAAACAGGACAGGTCGTTTACAACAGAGCCTACATTGGAAAAACAACAATTACAGATAAGTTTGATATCAGCCAACAACCAAAGGGGATTTATTACATTTCAGTTTACTCTGAACAACAGCAGATGACACAAAAGATCGTAAAATAATGTTGTCATTTATTTTTGATTAAACGGGTGATTTCTTGCCCTATGGCAACTTTTTTTAGGGCCTTGCAGAGTAATTTTGCAAAACAAAACAAAACATAAATGTCAACTACTACATCTTCATCTATCGACTTTAGCTTGAAATACAAAGTTAAAGACATGTCTCTTGCAGAATGGGGCAGAAAAGAAATTACCTTAGCAGAAGCGGAAATGCCTGGCTTAATGGCACTGCGTGAAGAATTCGGTCCGTCTCAGCCATTGAAAGGCGCGCGTATCGCGGGTTGCTTGCACATGACGATTCAAACGGCGGTATTAATCGAAACTTTAGTTGCTCTAGGTGCTGAAGTGACCTGGTCTTCCTGTAACATTTTCTCTACACAAGACCACGCTGCTGCTGCTATCGCTGCTGCAGGTATTCCGGTGTTTGCCTGGAAAGGATTGAACGAACAGGAATTTGACTGGTGCATCGAGCAAACCTTGTTCTTTGGTTTTCCGGATCGTCCGTTGAACATGATTTTAGATGATGGCGGTGACTTAACGAATATGGTTTTTGACCGTTACCCTGAACTGGCGAAAGGTATCAGAGGTTTATCCGAAGAAACCACAACCGGTGTACACCGTTTATATGAAAGAATGGAAAAAGGAACTTTATTGATTCCTGCTATTAATATCAACGATTCTGTAACCAAATCCAAATTCGACAACAAATACGGCTGCCGTGAAAGTTGTGTAGATGCGATTCGTCGTGCAACAGACGTGATGATTGCCGGTAAAGTGGCTGTAGTGGCTGGTTACGGAGACGTAGGTAAAGGTTCCGCTGACTCTTTGAGAGGTGCAGGCGCGCGTGTCATCGTAACGGAAATCGACCCGATCTGCGCATTGCAGGCTGCTATGGAAGGTTTTGAAGTGAAAAAAATGGCGGATGCAGTGAAAGAAGCGGACATCATCGTTACGACTACCGGTTGCCGTGATATCATCACTGGTGAGCACTTCAAATCCATGAAAGACAAAGCGATTGTTTGTAATATCGGTCACTTCGACATCGAAATTGATGTAGCTTGGTTGAACCAAAACTACGGTCATACCAAAAACACCATCAAACCACAGGTAGATTTGTATACCATCGATGGCAAAGATATCATCTTATTGGCGGAAGGCCGTTTGGTGAACTTAGGTTGCGCTACAGGTCACCCGTCATTTGTAATGTCTAATTCTTTCTCTAACCAAGTAATCGCTCAGTTGGAATTGTGGGCAAATGCGGACAAATACGAAAACAAGGTTTACATGTTGCCAAAACATCTGGATGAGAAAGTAGCTAGACTACACTTAGCTAAAATAGGCGTGGAGCTGGATGAACTGACTGCTGAACAAAGTGCTTACTTAAATATCCCTGTAGAAGGCCCGTACAAACCGGAATACTACAGATACTAGTAGAGGTAAGTACAGCGTAATTAGTATTTAGTATTTTGAATAAAAAGCCGAAACTTAGTTTCGGCTTTTTTTATGCTACATTAATTATTTTTTAAGCAGTAAAGGTAAGTTTTGCAATTTCAAATAAAATTCTATCTTTGCAGTCCAGTTCTTTTGGTATATGGACATCGTAGCTCAGCTGGTTAGAGCATCGGATTGTGGTTCCGAGGGTCGTGGGTTCGAACCCCATCGTTGTCCCCATTTTCTTTTCATTCTCTCCTCGCTTTTATTTCTTACTTTTTTATTGAATCACAGCATACTCTAGTGTTCTAATCTGTTTTTCGTATGATAGCTGCTTGCAGCTTACTTAAAGCAGGTAAGATGAGGTGGTAGTTAAAATAAGCAATCAATATGCCTAAGACGTATCCGGCAATAATATCACTCGGATAATGTACTCCAACATAAATCTGGGCAAATCCAATGGCTAAAGCCCAGAATATCCAGATGTAATTGATCCATTTTTTTTTGAAAATTCCGGAAAGGAAGATGCTCAGTGCAATGGCCATATGGTTACTCGCATGGGTGGATGGGAAACTCCATTTTCCGCCGCAATGTCCCAGCACCAACCTAGCATGCAAAGTGAGGGAATGACAGGGTCTAAGCCGGTGTATCCAGGGTTTCAGAATGCCATGAGAGATGAAATCTGCCAGTGCAAATGCAATGATGATATAAAAGACATACTGAATGGCGTCTAGTTTGTAGGTGTACAGCAGATATACGGCCAGAAAAATATACAGGGGAATCCAATTGGGGGCTGTCCGCAGAAATGTAAGTACGATATCCAAAAACGGATGCTGTATCGTTTGATTGATATACTGAAAAACAACGTAGTCGATATTTTGTAAAGCTTCCATATCGATGAATGCTTATTGTTTCGAATGTGTTTTCAGGTATTCCTGTACCCTTAAGGAGGCATTCTTACGGATATCCCACCAAAAGAGATTGTAATCTACCAGATGCAGAACATTTTTCTTTTTCATAAAGGTGAGATTGGTCTTTGCCGATAAATATGTTCCGTTGATGTGTGCTTCCGTGGTGAATTTCTTTTTTTTGTTGACGTTCAACAAGACACCGCCATGTGAGCTTACCCTTGCCGTATCTGTCTTCCAGGAAACCGGATTGACACATACATTGCCGAAATAACGCAGCACATCGTTGTATTCATAGCCATCCTTAAATGTTGACCAGGTGACATAACAGTTGGTTTCTGTGGCAACTGAGCAAGGTGTGAGCAGCTGATAGCTTTCCCGGTTGACTTCATAGCCCACCACATAAGCGCAAACCAGCTTGGATTTCATCTCCGGCGCATCAAAGAAATCTTTCAGCAGACGCCTGCAGTGCGTGGTGCCCTGACTATGCGACGCAATGATGATTGGCCTTCCATTGTTAAAATGTTTCAGGTAATACTCAAAAGCCTTTTTTACATCCTCATAGGCAAAGTCCAATGCATTTGTGGCGTTCTGACTCGTGTCATAAAAACATTTTACAATGGCCTGCCGGTATCTAGGAGCATAAACCCGGCCCACCTGATTGAATACGGAAGCCTGGTATTTTACGGGAAGATTATCCAGTCTCTTATTGAGTTTCCCGTTGTCTACATCAGCGTTCCAGGTTGTTCCTTTAGAATACAGCGTGGGATAGATGTAAAATACGTCCACTTGCTTCAGCGAATCACTGATCCATTTTTCACTTTTGGGTGTCAAGTCTGCCGCATCTTTCCGGAATGGCAATGCACTCCAATATTTCGGATTGGAATAATCCGGTGCCACGGTTTGTTCACTTGCATTAAATGTGGGAAGCGCCTTTGGTTTTGAGAAGGATAAGATGGAAAAACAGAGTAATGATGCCGAAAGTATTTGTCGCATAATCAGAGCTTAATACTGAATCTCAAATTCGTTTCTGTCGGTATATAATTTCCAGAACTGGTCTGCAATATTTTTTGGGGAATGTTTTTCAGCATCCGGTTGCACGTATCCGCAAACGGTGACCGTACCAACGAAAATATTCTTTGGTTTCAATGCTGTATGCAAAGAACCTGCGAGGTTGCGTATACCGGCTTTCCCTATCGCCAGTGAGCCGAAATCAGGATTTGGATCCAGCGCAAATCCTCCGCCGGTCAGCAGAATGCTGCCTTCGCCTTTCTTTTCCATATCTGAGGCAACAAGGTTTACCGCCGTCATGACACCTGCAACATTTACCTTGAAGTCACGCGTCAGGCCGTCTGCAGTTTCATTGGCAATGTTTACCGTCTTTATCTTGGCAACATTATAATGCACAATGTCGATGTTTTCCCAAAGCTCCCATATTTGGTTGAATGCATCTTTCAGAGATTCCGAATCACCCGCATCACCAACAAAAGCATGGGCATCGATGCCTTTGTCTCTCAATGTATCCTTCAGTGTTTCCAGTTTTTCTATACGACGGGAAATCAATGCTACTGAAAATCCCTCCGTGCCGAATTTTTCCGCTACTGCCGCTCCAATTCCCGGACCAGCGCCGATGATGACTATGACCTTACTCATATGCTATATTTTCTTTGCTAACAATATATATCTGTCAGATGTTTTTGATTGAAAAGGATTTAACTCGTAATTGCCGAATTCCTTTACCAGTGAAAAGCCGGTGTTGTTTAAGAATGAATGGAAATGATGCGGCATCAGCACCTGTACCTCTTCGCGGAACAGCCACATTTTTTCCTCTTTCTCTATTTGGATATGTTTGATGATTTTTCCGTGGAGCACCTCACGGCGGATGTAAAAATGATAACCGTCAATCACCTTATTCTCTCTGGGAACAAGATGGTTGATGACCTTCTCCGTATTCATAAAATCAATCAGGATATGCCCGCCGTCTTTCAGCCCGGAATGCATGCTGTGAAATACTTTCTCATTTTCTTTCAGGTCGTTGAAATACCCTAAGCTGGTAAAGAAGTTGAAAATATAATCGAAATAGTTGATACGGAACGGCAAACGCATATCATGCACATAAAACTCCAGATTTGGCAAGACATAATTCCTATTGGCCGATTCAATACTTTCTTTTGCCAGATCCAATCCCACCACATCGAGTCCTTTTTGTGCCAGATAATAGGCATGGCGACCCTTACCGCAGGCCAAATCCAGAATGCTGCCATTTTTGATCTGGAGGTGGCTGACCACATTGTCAATGAAATGTTGCGCCTCCTCTTCGTTTCTGTTTTTATATAAGACATGATACAAAGGCGAATCAAACCAAAGTTCAAACCATTGTTTTTTTTGTTCTGACATATTTAAAATATATTTCTGGAAGTATCGGAATACAATGTACGATTTACAATTTATAACTTGTAGAAATGCGGGCCTAAATAAAATCAACAATTATACGGGGCTGTCCACATTCTTTATGTATTTCCGCCAGATGCCGCTGCCCCAGTAAATGGTGGTGAAAGTCAGTAGGGACAACCAATACACCACTTCGCAACCCCAGGCAATATATAAAGGACTCTGTTTCAGTTGCACGAAATAATAGCAGTAAGCCACATAAAAAAGACAACAAAATACCTCGACAATAGTAGGGATAAAGGTAGCACCCGTTCCGGTAATCCCAAAATTCATGATCATGGCAGAAGAAAAAAACAATAAGGCAATCATCAGTGTGTAAAATGGCGGTATGCAATCTCTTATCAATTGTGTGTCGTTCGTAAATAAGGACAAGATAGGATGTGGAAACAGCACGATTATCAGGTTGATGCTCATCGATATGCCAACAGATACCACGAGTACTTTTTTTAATGCAGGTACCACTTCGTCTATTCTGTTCTGCCCAATGATATTACTGATCAACGTATTGCTCGTACTTGCCAGACTCCACACGGGAATGCCAATAAACACAAATAAGCTTTTTAAAATACCGGATACGGCCAGTTCATGTTCCCCGATTTTTTCAATGGATAAGAAGAAAAACCACCACGAGCCGATGCCAATCAGGTTTTGCAGCACAATCGGAGTTGATAGTTTTATAATTGACCATGATTGTTTTACACGGATAAACTTGAACGTAAAAGCATTGTATTTTTCAGGTTGCCTGTAATAGATGAAATGAAACAGATAGACCGAAAATAAAACCGTATCTGCAATGGCTGTTGCAATACCGGCACCTTTAATGCCTAAAGGTGGTACACCAAACTTGCCGAATATGAAAATATAGCCGGCTATGCTATTGGTGACGGCCATGCATACGGTGGCAATCGTAATGATTTTTGTTTTGCCGATGCCGGTATAAAAGCCATTGAAGCAGAAGCCTAATACCACCGGAATCACCGCATAATTCATCATCCGGATATAACTGAGTGCCGCTTTTTGGATAGCGGGCGATTTTACCACGAACATCAAGACATATGACGAACCGTACCTGAAAAAAAACATCAGAAGGATCGAAAGAATACTGGCTAGGAGCAGGAGGTGGTCAAAGGCAATGCCTATCTTTTCATTGTTTCCCTCGCCGCTGTGACGAGCAATGATGACTTGACAGCCACGTGCAAGCCCTCCCGCGATGAATATGAAAACGAAATAAAAGATACCTGCCAGCGTGATTGCTTCCAGTGCGGTTTTAGAGGAATGCCCTAGAAATGCCGTATCAATCAGCTGATTGATGGAATGTGCCAGACTCCCCAATATGATAGGGTAGGAGATGGTCCAGATTTCTTTATAGGTTCCTTTGAGTTGCACGGATGAGATATATGGTGCAAATGTACAAATACATAAGCGAGTACCCTACGGATTGAAAATAAGTTTCTAATATGCTTGCACTTTTAACGTTGTCCGGATTATTCCTCACAGAAATCATTCGTCAACGAAGTCCTTCACATTTTCCACTGGTCGCCCCAGAGATGATTGCCGGCATCCACATACATGGTTTCGCCGCTCACATAAGAAGCCATAGGAGAAGATAAGAACAGCACAGGATAAGCCACTTCGTCCATGGTGCCCATTCGTTTATTGGGAATGCTGTCCGTAATGCCTTTTAAGATGGCCGGAGGATACGTATCGAGGCCCGAAGATAAAATGATCCCGGGAGCCACTGCATTAACGCGGATATTATAACGAACCCACTCAATAGCGAGCGTCTTGGTGAGATTGTCCACCCCGGCACGCGCAGCACCGGTATGTGCCATGCCCGGAAAACCCCGAAAAATATTGGCAATGATATTTACGATATTTCCGTCTTTTTGCGGGATGAAAAATGTTTTCGCCATGATTTGCGTAACATAAAAGGTGCCGATCAGATTATTATTCACCACGGCACGAAAACCATTAAACGAAATGTTTTCTGCGGCAGAAGGAAACTGCCCGCCGGCGTTGTTTACCAGAATGTCTAATTTCCCGGAGTCAGCTTTTATTTTATCGGCCAGTGCCTGTATCTGTTCCGGTTCGCGTATATCCGCAATGGCACTGCGTACGTCGCCGAATTCGTTCAGTTCAGCGATGGCTTTCTCTATTTTTTCTGCATTGCGCGAAGCAATATAAACTACTGCACCTAATTGTAAATAATGTTTGGCAATTGTATACCCAATGCCACTGCCACCACCGGTAACCAATACCACCTTATCTTTAAATAAATCTTTCTGAAACATACTTCCTGTTTTTCAGACAAAAATAAACAAATATTTTTACCAAACGAACGTTCGGTAAAAGTTGTGTTTTAAAAAAAATAATTAAGTTAACGAATAATAGTAAAATTGCCGCTTTTACTTATTACACTATTTGTTTTTTTATTCAGATATTTTAACAGATAAGCATATACACCATTCTCAAGTGGTTCATTTTTGTAAGTGCCATTCCAGCCATTTTGTAAATTGCCATTGTAAACTTCGTTTCCAAAACGGTTGTAAATAACACAGTTTTGTAGTTCTATATTTACACCATGTACCCTGAAAATATCGTTTATGCCATCATTATTTGGCGTAAAGGCATTGGGAACAAAAATATCGAATGGTGCAATGATGTTATAAAAGCAAGTTTCTTTGCAACCATTAAAATTAGATGCTACACAATAATAACTGGCATCTGCATTTATAGTAGCCGTTGTAAAATTGCAAGTAGTGCAACTTAAATTTTCTTTTGGAAACCATTCGTATTGCTCTGCTGTGGCGCAGGCATCTAATTCGGTTTCTGTTGTATTGCTAAGTGTAATAGTTTGTAAAGTATCATCTGTAATTGTTGGTGCTGAAATTACTTTTATAGATTTGGTAGTGGAGTCAGTTCCTTCAGAATTCCATACTTTTTGTTTTATAAAATAAGTGCCTGTATCAGCAAAACAATAATGTATATTTTGCAATGTGTCTTCATATATTATTTCATTAGCTGTATTGTAGATTTGCCACTGCCAATGGCGTGGTCTATATAAACTACTGTCTGTAAATGACACACAAGTATTTTGGCAAATAGTAGTGTTGGTATTTGTATTGTATTTTGCGATTGGAGAACATTGGAAGACAGCAAAGGCACTACCTGCCATTGTTCCATTATCATTTCTTACACCAAATATTTGATTATTTGATATTTGAACCAAGCCAACTACTCCAAATATTCCGCCATCAATACAGTTAGCACGTGATTCACCTAAGTTTATGAACAATTCATTCTTATTATATACAATCAAATTATTAATGGTATCAATTCCAAATACCATTCCGCTAACTTCCCATGTGTATAGTGTATCAGTACGTCTAATTCCAGTATAGTTAAAATCTAAAGGACCTCCATAGTTTTCTTCAATCCAAAAATGTGCAATATCATATTCACATGCAAACCCATCACATACTGATATTGTATCGTGTGGAATTATATATTCGTACTTTACATAATAATTTGTACTAAAAGAGATATAGCCATGTAATAAAAAACACATGGCTATACCTATATTTAATAGCTTATACATAAAGTATCAGCTATTATTTTACTTCTTAATTATTTTTCCTGTATATACTTTTTCTTCTGTTTTTATCTTATACAGATAAATTCCACTCGAAAATAAAAGCGTATTTATTTCTATTAAATCTGTACTATTTGCATCTATATTTTTACTAAATACAACTTTGCCTGCCATATCAATAATTTCTATGCTTGTATTTTTTGTGCTTTCTGAAATAGTGGGTAATTGTATACTTACTTTATCTGTAAAAGGATTTGGAAAAACAGTTAATGCTTTAGTTGTTTTTATATCTTCTTCTTCTTCAAAATTACCTACTCGTTTTAGTTTGGTAGTATTTAATTTAATAATTTGAGATTTTGAAAAACTTCCGCATTCATTTATTACCGTAACGGTAATTCTGTAAATACTGCCATTAGGTGTTATATCCTGATCTGAAAATCCTGAATAGTATGGGTTGGCTATATCATCATCCAATAATCCGGCTAATGAAACAGTAGTTGGACTTGAAATTGTTTCAGGTGTACCATTATAATTCATAACTATCCAATTTGTTCCATCCCAAAACTCAGATTTTAATGTTATTGTATAAGAAGTACTGCCGGTTCCGCCACTTACACCTGTTAAATCAAATATGGTATTAAGTCTACCAACTTCGTTTGGTGTAGAAACTGAATTGGACATTGGAAACTTATAATTTCCTGTTGCACAACCTGTGGCACCTTCCCAATAGGTAAATTGTGTATTAACAGGTACGGTGCAACTACCAATGGTAATGGTTTGGGTAGCTTTAGTAATGCAATTGGTACTAAAAGAGGCATTGGCATTAGTTGGTCCTGTGGCTATATTGATATATCCGATAGAGGTGCTGCTTACAGTACCACATGCATTTTTGGTAGTTAAACGTACCTGATAAAATCCGGTATTAGTTTGTAAAGTAGTTCCGTTTGTACCCGGTAAATTTTTTAAATCGGTAGGAAATGTAGATAAATAACCAGAATTGTAAACAGAAGTATAAGTACCGCAATTACTTGTTGCTTTCCATAATTCTACTAAATATTGGGTAGCATCTGCATTGCTGGTGTTATTTAGAGTTATAGCATTGCAATTGAAGAATGAAGTTGGCGTAGCGCATGCTGAAGAAACAGCGGCGCTATTTATGTTATAAGTAGCAGTAGGTGTGGAAGGCACAACATATTTGAAATGACCTTGTATAAAAGAACCGGTTCCTGTGCTGCCAAGACAACGCACTGCAACTTTTATTATGTAATAGTTACCATTTACTGCACTTGCCAAAGGGTTACCTGTAGCATCTAATGGAGTTGGTGGTATGGGTTGCCAAGAAGGTGATTGCCAATGAACTGTACCAACCGTTTTATTAACATCAGAATTGTAAACAGTAGTATAATATTGTACAGTAGTACCAAAAGTATTAGTGCTGTTTACCAAAGGAATAGAGTTTGCACCACATTTAGCTACAATAAAAGGATTTGCAGCAGGTTGGTTCATATTTAATCTTATTCCATTTACAGTATAGCTTGGCGCATAAGGGTTAGTAATTAGAAAAGTAGCCTTAGCATAAGGCGAAGTTATTAATTGTGTGGGTGTAAAAGTATAAGAAGCAGGTGAAGGTGTAGAAAAATTTAAACCTACTGACGCATCTGGTGAATACCCTGGCATGGTATCCACCGGGCAACAGGTGCCAACATAGTTACCTCGCCATGTTTCATTTGCATAGCCGGGTTTTACCAAATAATCGGTAACGCCACTGGTACTTAACGCATAATATTTCCAATTACTCGCTGCAATACATGGTGATAAAGCTGGCATTGCTGATATGTTGTTGTTAAATGACTGAAAGATGCTACCTGAAACTCTGACATGTATAGTGAAAGGATAGCCAACAAGATATGCACCGCACTCATTGGTTGCCGTTGCAGAAATTATATTATACTTATTGTTTGAACTGCAATTATTTGCTACATACAAATGTGGATTGCTTGGAATCTGTGCTATCATACTCACAGAATAGAATAGAATAGAATAGAATAGAATAGAATAGAATAGAGATTTTCTTTTTCATAGTAGTATGTTTTTGGAATGAATAATTATTTAGGTAATCAATATTAATGATAATGTTTTAGTTTGTCAAATATTTTATAGTATTAATTTATCCACAAATGTATTTAATTGCATGTGTTAATATGGATGCTTTCTGAGTCAGCAGTACAATGGTTCTTTAAATTCTATAGCCAAGTGAAAAATAGAAAGTAGGTTTTGCGTAATTGGATGCTTTGGAAATATTGAATCGTACTGGCCCCACCGGCGTTTTGTAGGCAATGGTGATACCTTCGCTATGGGCAAACAATAATTTGTTTCCTTTTAGGTTACTGATAACAGCTCTGTTGCCATACACATTTATATTGCCGTCATCACCCTTAAAAATAGACACTTTCGGGATAAAAAATAGATTTTTAATGGCTTCGTATTGAAGAGAAACAGAAGCGGTCAGGAAATTTAAATTCTGTACATATAAATCGCGGTTGCCCCAGAATGGAATTAAACTGGTCGTTCGTTCGCGTTCTCTGGGTTCTGTGCCGCCCACATAAAATGCATCTGCCTGCTGGTTGGCAAAATCTTTTTTAGAGGGACGAAATAAAAAGATCATTCCCATGTCTATTCGTGCATCCAGTGATACTTTTTTGTGCAGACGGATGAGATGTTCATATGTGCCGTACAACTTAAAATACGGACTGAAAGAGTGTCGTATGGTCGTGTCATTGCTGATATTGGTGGTACTGAAATTTGAATCTATAACGACACTTTCTGTATGAACAGAGGTCGATGTCTTTCCGGCAAATACAAATTCCGATTGTATCAAGGCACTTTTTCCTTTTGTAGGAAAGGTCTGCTGATTGAAAGAGTTGTAGGCGTATTTCAATACAATACTTGAGTTCAGGTACGGACGCTTGGATAAAGTGAACAAGCTTCTGAATAAATCGGGGCGTTCGGATGGTTTTATCTGAGGTTTTAAATTGCCCCATTTAAACTGAATACCACCACTTAACGAAGAATTCTGGCTGATGGCATAGTTTATCATGATATCGGATTGCTCAAACAGGTTCTTATAAAATCCCAGTGTTTTGCGTTCATAAAAAACAGGCTGCTTTACATACTCAAAGAAATGATTGGTGCTTAAATAAATGCCTTTGTTTCCGATATATACCTGATAAGCTGTTCGTATCTTAGGATTATCGGAAATATCAATGGTAGTGATAAATCTCGAAGCATTAAAAAATAAATTTCTGGCTGTCATATTTGCTATGATACCTGCAGACATCTCATTATCGTAATGCAGACCAAGTTTGTAGGCAAACTTTTTTGTCTTTTCTGTTTTGATGATAAGGTTATGGTTTTTGTCTTTGTTTTCTACGTAATAATATACTTTATCAAAATATCGAGTTCCGTAGATTTCATCCACGGTCTTATTTATTTCCGTTTTTGAAATATTATCAAAATGCTTCAGCCGGATTTTATTTTTAACGACCGCTTCCAAATTGGATTTGTCCAGCGTAAGTTTGATATCCTGCATGTATATGCTATCCGTTTTGTTGAGCCGTGTGGTATCCATTTCTGTTACATAATATTTCCTCTGACTTTCAGCTAGTTGTACCAACGGTTCCAAAAACTGATGTGCCACCTGTTCACCTAATGCCAAAATTTCTTTGGCCTTCCCAAAATCTAAGGTGCCGATTTTGGCATTCTTTAGAACATCGTTGTAGTCCACCAGTATGTCACATAATTTTTTCTGTTGTTCATAATCGGCGGCAATACTGAAACTCGTGGTTTGCTCCAGCATATTTACCAATGTCTTCAGTTCTTTTTTAGATAAAAGCATACCGCTGCAATTGCCCCCAATCACAAAATCAGCACCCATTTTTTTCACGTATTCCACCGGAAAGTTTTTAAACAGACCACCGTCCACCAGCAGCATGCTTCCGGTGTCAATAGGACTGAAGGCGGTAGGAATGGACATACTTGTTCGCAGGGCCAACGCCAGACTTCCTTTGTCAATCACCACCGGCTTTCCGGTTACAATGTCTACAGCAACACATTTGAACGGAATGGGTAATTTATTGAAATCACTGATATGATGCACACGGAACGTAAGATCGTTTAAAAAGGAAGTGATGTTTTGTCCGTTGATGACTGCAATAGGTAATCCCGGCATCAGAGTGTTGGAATTCAGTTCTATCATGTAGCGTCCGTACTCGTCTTTCTCTTCCATCGTGATTTTATTCAGCGGTACACTGTTGGTGAGGTATTTACTCCAGTTGGTATTTCTTGCGAGAGAATCCAGTTCATTTCCTTTGTAACCGATTGCGTACAATCCCCCCACAATGCTGCCCATACTCGTTCCGGTAATGTAATCCACTTTGATGTCGAGCGAATCGATCATCTTTAAGAGACCCACATAAATCAATCCTTTGGCACCGCCGCCGCTCAATGTCAAACCGACTTTCGGTCGTGCAGCGTTAGGCAGCAGATTTTTATCCGCAGCTGGTGAAGTATAGCAAATATGATAGAATAGTAGAAGTAAAAGTAATTTTTTCATACAGTTTATTCAATGGGAATAAAGTTAGCGATTTATGAAAGAATAGATGTTCTGTGGGAGAAGATTAAAGCTTGATAGTGCAGAATATCATGGTTTTCAGGCAATCTGAAAACGGTAGCCGATTCAGGAGTTGAAAGGTTTCTTATTTCCTTTTACACTTATAATCAGTACCCCGGCCAAAACAAGCACCGTGCCGGTGACATGTAGAATGGAAATGCTTTCTTTCAGGATAAAATTGGACAAGAAGATGGTGGCAATCGGGCCCACACTGGCGATGATGGCCATATTCGAAGAACCGATGAGTGCGATGCCCTGAGTCATCAGGAATGAGGGTAATACGGTGCTGATGACGGCCACACAAATGCCGATCAGATATACCTGATATGGAAATGAAAAGATGTCAATGCCATGCACGAGCAAGTAATGCACCAGGACGGCAATACACGATACGATCATGGAAATGCAGGTGAAACGGATGGTGCCCACGTTTTTGATGAGGCCGTCGCTTTTCACCAGATAAAGTGCATAGGTGATGGCGCTCAGCAGGACAAATACAGTGCCTTTCATCAGGTTGGAAGAAGCATAGGATGCCTTATCCGAATAGAAAGCCAGCAATATACCGCTGTAACACACCACAACGGCGATGATTTGTATCGGATGTATCTTTCGTTTAAAGAATATTCTTGACATCAGTAAAACAAAAGTGGGATAGGTGAAGATGATATTTCGTTCCAACGAAGCACTCACATATTGTAATCCCAAAAAATCAAAAAGAGCCGCCAAGTAGTAACCAATCAATCCAAGCGTGATGATGTTTATCCGGTCGTTTTTTGCGATGGGTGCAGGCTTTGTTTTGTATTCCCGCATTAGAATGATCACATAAAACGGCAGCGCAAACAGCATCCGCAATGTCAGAATCTGCAGACCATCCACACCATGTCTGAATGCCAGTTTGGCAAATATTCCTTTTGTGGAAAAACAGATGGCGCCCAGAAAAACCAGCAGTACGCCTTTATAGAATGTGGATTGCATATTATGAAAAAGGCAGTCTTTGCAGACTGCCCGTATGTTTCATTTCGAATAGATTATTTCATGACAAAAGATGATTGTCCGATCAGAAACCCTTTTTCATACACTTCCACGGAATATTTTCCGGAAGCGAACTTGAAGGTTTGTGCCCAGTAGGAGCAAACCGTTTTGGTCTCATTCTGATAATCAGGAGAGATGGTGTAGGTAAACGGAATCTCATTGCCGGTAGTTGCTTCCTTCAGCGTGCCGCTTCCCAGGTTCTGCATCTGTATCGTGGTGCCGTCCGGAGAAATGATTCTCACTTCAATCTGTGTTTGTCCGGATGGTGCAATCTTATTTTGAATCAAATCAAAACATACTCTCAGTTTCTCGGCATCTTTCGCTTTGCTCACTTCATCTTCTTTTCCTTTTCTGGTCATGCGGATGGGTGTAGACTGAATGTTTGCCGTACTTAAGATGGAAGCCTTGTCGATTCTGTCTTTCATTTTCTGATTCTCTTCATCCGTTTCCTGTTTCTTTTGTAGCGTAGCACTCAGTTCACCGGAAATCTTTTCCTTGTCTTCATACAATGCCTTATTTACGACAACGAGGGAATCGATGGAAGCCTGCAAACGGGCTTTATCGCTTTCCATTTGCGCAATCAGCAATTGTGCATCCGCCAGCAATTTGGCTTTGGAAGCATCACCGGCTTTCAAAGATGAAATCTGACCCAATAAAGCATCAATCTTAGCTTTCTTGGCATCCAGTTCCTGTTTCTTAGTCTCAAGTAAGCTGTCTAATACGGCATTATCCGCACGGTAGCTTTCAATTTCCTGTAATGACTCAGCATATTTCTTGTCTAAGTCAGCTTTCAGTGCAGAAACTTCATCCCGTTGTTTTTCAGTAACGACGATGGTCTCTTTTGATTTTTGTAATTTGACATTGGTGTACACTAAGCCACCAATCAATAAGGCAATCAGAATAATGTAGATTGCATGCAGTTTACTATTGGAGTTTGAACTGCCGTTTTCAATTTCACTCATAAAATATTGTTTACGTTTACGGGCCTAATTTACTACTAATTTTTGGATACAATACGTATATTGCGTTATATATTGTGAATATTTGTTATAAAATCAGCCTTTGTAAGCATTATGTTAGAGCATGTAAAAATAGATGATGTATTGTTTCTGGATATAGAGACGGTTCCCGGTGTCAGTCAGTTCAATTCTTTAGACCCTTACGTACAGGAGCTTTGGGAAGAAAAGAAAGGGAAGCATAAGACGGAAGAAGATTCCACGGAAGCCTATTATTTCAGCAATGCCGGCATTTTTGCAGAATTCGGCAAGATTATCTGTATTACCGTAGGAAGAACTTCCCAGACTGGTATGTTTCAGGAGTTTGAGCTGATATCGTTCTATGGTGATGATGAAGTGAAATTGCTGATTGAATTTTCCACCTTCCTGCAACAGGAACATAAGAAGAAAAGGAATCTGACGCTTTGTGGGCATAATATCCGTGAGTTTGATGTGCCGTATATCTGCAGAAGACTACTGATCAATCATCTCAGACTGCCGGATTATTTTGAAACCCTGCAGACCAAGAAACCTTGGGAAGCTGGCTTGCTGGACTCCATGGATTTTTGGAAGTTCGGAGATTACAAGAATTTCATCTCGCTGAAACTGCTGGCACACTGCCTGGGCATCCCATCACCCAAGGATGATATTTCCGGTAAAGATGTAGGCAAAGTCTATTGGAATGAACACGGATTGGAAAGAATTAAGACCTATTGCCAGAAAGATGTGCTCACGGTGGCGCAAATTGTTTTAAAATTGAAAGGATTATCCTTAATTTCGGACGCAAATGTAAAAATAAACTCGTAAGAATAATGGCGGAGCTACTTTTAGATGTACAGAACCTAGTGACAGAATTTAAGACCGAAAACGGTACCATGCGTGCAGTAAACGATGTTTCGTTTCAGGTGAATAAGGGAGAAGTGATTGGAATTGTGGGTGAATCAGGCTCCGGTAAGTCCGTGACCTCCTTGTCCATCATGCGATTGATTCCTAATCCTCCGGGTAAGATTGTGAGTGGAAAAATCAACTACTACCGCGATGGGAAAACGCCGATAGACCTGGTGCAGATACCGGATAATGAAATGCGTTCTTATCGTGGCAACGAAATTTCCATGATCTTCCAGGAACCGATGACCTCCCTGAATCCCGTATTTACCTGCGGTAATCAGGTGATGGAAGCCATCTTGTTACATCAGAAAGTGACAAAGAAAGAAGCGGAGGAGAAAACGCTGGAGCTCTTTAAGAAAGTGAAACTGCCGAATCCAGAGAGAATTCTAACCGCCTATCCGCATCAGCTTTCGGGAGGACAAAAACAACGTGTCATGATTGCGATGGCCATGAGCTGTCAGCCAAAAATACTAATTGCAGATGAACCGACTACCGCATTGGATGTAACGGTGCAAAAGACCATCCTTGAACTGATCAATGATTTGAGCCGGGAAACCGGTATGTCCACAATCTTCATCACTCATGACTTAGGGGTGATTGCAGAAATTGCGGACAGAGTGGTCGTAATGTATAAAGGAAAGATTGTGGAGCAGGGAACCGTTTTAGAAATCTTTTCGAATCCGAAACATCCATATACCAAAGGTTTGCTGGCCTGCCGTCCGCCATTGGAAAAGAGATTGAGTAAACTGCCTGTCATCGCTGATTTTATGGAAGAGAAAGACGGCGTGATTACGGAAAAGGCAGCAGACATGAACGCTCTGGTGGAAGCATTTGTCGTAAGCGAAGCACAGACGAAGAAACGCTATGAGGAATTACAGCAACATACACCTATCTTGCAGTTGAAGGGCATCCAGACCTGGTTTCCATCCAAAACCAATATGTTTGGTAAAACACTGGATTATGTAAAAGCGGTAGACGATGTGTCATTTGATGTGAATGAAGGTGAAACCCTTGGATTGGTAGGAGAGAGCGGTTGCGGCAAAACCACCTTAGGCAGAACCATCCTGCGTTTGATAGAACCAAGCGGCGGTAAAGCCATTTTTGACGGAAAGGATATCTTCAATCTCGGACAAAAGGAAATGAAAGAACTGCGTGAGCACATGCAGATTATATTTCAGGACCCATATTCTTCCTTGAATCCCAGAATGACAATTGGAAATGCGATTTTAGAACCGATGCAGGTTCATAATAAATACAGCAACGACTCGGAACGCAAGGATAAAGTGATTGAATTGCTGGAGAAGGTAAATATGAAAGCAGAGCACTTTCAACGCTATCCGCATGAGTTTTCCGGCGGACAACGTCAACGTATCTGTATTGCACGGGCGCTGGCTCTGAATCCAAAGTTCATTATCTGCGATGAATCGGTTTCTGCATTGGATGTTTCCGTACAGGCTCAGGTATTGAATCTGTTGATTCAGTTGCGCGAAGAGTTTAAGTTTACCTATATCTTCATTTCACACGATTTAAGTGTGGTGAAATTCATGAGCGACCGTATGGTGGTGATGAATAAGGGAAAGATAGAAGAAATGGGTATAGCCGATGAAATCTATAACAATCCGCAAAAGGAATACACCAAGAAACTCATTGCCGCCATTCCGAAGGGAAGACTGGAGGATATCAGAGCAAGATTTGAGAGCGTTTAGTCCACGCTTTCTTTTATTAATGCACAGTCGATAATGATGAAAATTAGTGTGGAAATTAAGAATGGAACACCATTCCTGACATATATCATTTCCATCCTGCATTTTTGCTCTTACATTTGAAACAGATTATTTCGGATGCTTCGTATCGGTACACTTTTCTATTTACTCCTGATTTTTTCTGCATGCTGTGCTGCAGAAGCATCGAATGGTTTGACAGATTCAACCATAATCGCAACAATTTCAGTTGACAGTACGAATGACATTGGCATACATCCCGCCATGCCGCCAAACAGGAAAGTCATCCTTCGTAAATTTCCGCCTTATGTTGACGCGACTTCCAATAAATTTATGCTGCGAAATCAGCAGGCTCCTTTCGGACAAAAGGTACTGCGCGGGGCAGGTTTGGTGTTTGCCGCCCAATCCCTAACGGTCGGATTGCTGTTTGCCATGCCGGAACGAACCAGCAACTGGGACAGGAGCGCATTAGGTGATTTTGGCGCTCATTTCAGGGAAGCCTTTCACAAACCGCCTGTTATAGACGGCGATAAATGGTATATCAATTATCTGGGACATCCGTATCAGGGCGCTTATTATTACAATGCCTACCGCTCGCAGGGGGCAAAATTCTGGCAGGCAGGTTTGTTCTCCATCGGACATTCATTAATGTGGGAATACCTTGTAGAATCAGGCTTTGAAAGGCCCAGCGTACAGGATATGATCGTAACGCCGATTGCAGGCTCTCTTTTGGGAGAGTTATTTCATTTCGCCACCGTGCGCATGAGTCGTAACGGATTCAGATGGTACGAAGCCGCTTTTGTGAGCGTATTCAATCCCATGTATGCAATCAACAACGGATTCAGAAAGGCGAAGATTAGAAAATAGATACCGGATTATTTTTGCATCCTTCCAAGCATACAACTTGCATAACTTTTCAATTGCAGCAATAATCCGTTTTCTTCCGTCGCTTCGGGATAACCCAATGTATGAAGCTTCTGGGTAAACTCTTCACGGCTTGCCGTTTCGGCATGTGTGATGGTGACACTATCTTCATCAAGATTAACCACAACACTCTCTACTCCGGGCAACTCTGTCAGTTTGGTTCTTATGGTATGTGCACAACCATCACATTTCAGGTTGGCAATGATAATCTTTTCCGTTTTCATATTGTATCATTTGGATACGTAAAGTTAATTACTGTAAATGTGTGGCAATATGATTTTAATCAGGTTCTGATCACTTAAAAGGGTTACTCCATTTGGCATCCGTATAAACCTTGTTGCCTGATAGCGTTTTAAGGAAAGCGATTACGGCATTCACTTCCGCTGCTGTCAGCTGAAGTTGCTGTCCGAATCCGTTTGGCGTAAGCCTCGGGTCCAGTCTTGTATTGCCGGGTGCCAGATGGATGGTACCATAATGCCCGATGACAGCCTTCAATGTACTTATCACTCCGGTATGCATCATTGGGGTATTCGGATTGCCGTCTATTCCTGTCAGGTCTCTCAACGATGGCGCACGGGTGTTGTTGATGTCGATGCCTGTTCCGTTCAATACACCTATGATTCCGTTATTCCCCGTATTCGGGTCAATGTCAAATTCGGGGGCATTGTGGCAACCGTTGCAGCCCAACCCGCCGCCGGTGCGTACGCCAGATGCATCAAAAACAGGCGGCGTTAAGAATAAATTTTTACCGTTGTTTTCCTGTGCCGTGAAATTGGGAAACGGCTGATTGTCATTCGCCACCTGACTTCTGCCGGCATCATATTTAGCATCAAAGGACTGTATGCTGCGTACAAATTGTGCCAAGCACTCCTGCATTCTCGGTTCCGTGACTATGGTATCACCGTAAACAAACGTAAATAATTCTTTATAATAGGAGATGGAAGACAACTTACGCAGTAAACTGTCAATGGCAGGTCTGCCATCCGTTCCGCTGAATCCCATCTCGGCATGATCCTGCACCGGTTGCGTAGTTTGCGCTTCCAGACTGGCGGCGCGTTCATTCCAGAAAAATTTTGACTCTACAGCAAAGCGTGCATTCACCAGGCGCATGGAATGTCTGCCGGTCAACCCACCCAGCAAGCCATTGCTGGCCAGTGCCGTATCGCCGAAAGCAAAGGCCTGCACATGACAACTGCCGCAGGATATGCTGTTGTTGACGCTTAGATTCTTATCGTAAAAGAGTACCCTGCCCAATGTAGCTTTGGCATTGCTGATGGGATTGCTGCCTGTATTGTCTTTGCGGATGTAGCCCGGAATCGTCTGATTTGCGTAATTGAAGAGATTGTTGGGGTCTATGCTGGTACCAAAAGCAGCTTTGATGGCATCATAAGTGGGAAGGTTTGCAGATTCATTTTTTGAACAGTATTGAAATACAAACGTTGCAATCAATAGAGCGAGCATCACTTTTAGTTTTCGCATGGAATCTTTTTTACTTAGACTGCATTATTTCTCAAAGGTCTAATGCCAGACTTTTTTATTAGGAAGGAGTCCGTCATGAAATTTGATTCCTTACAGCTTCTTTTCATAACTTCTTCCAAAATTGATGAACATTCCGATGCTGTAAGGCTTTTCGTCTTTTACTTTACGGTGCAGGTAATAATCTTTATCTCCGATGCAGGTGCCTTTGCACACGTTTTTTGTGCTGATGTATTTTGCGTCCACTTGCTTTATACTGTAATTACGTAAGCCTTTATAAGCTAAATCAATGCTGTTCTTATACCTGGCATCTGTCACCAGTCCCAATTGCAGCGCTTTACTGATGCCATACGCAAACATTGCCGTGGATGAGCTTTCAAGGTAGTTTTTAGGTTCTGTGGGGCGGGCTGTCAATTGATACCAGTGTCCGCTTTCCTTGTCCTGCAATTCCGGCAAGTGTGCGATCATTTCTTTCAGGTAATCCGCCAGCTCATTCCAATGCGGATTTGTCTTTGGCATTGTCGTCAGTAGATCGGATATCGTTACCACCACCCAGCCATTGCCGCGCCCCCAAATCTCAGCGCTCTTGCCTGTTTTCTTATCCGCCCAGTTCAGCTGGCTGCCAAACGAAAAATGCCCTTTGTATTCGCTGTCATAGCCGTGTACCCATAAGCCTGTTGCTTTGTCCTGTAGCTTTTCACGATGTAGTGTTATTTGTTTGAACAATTCTTCCAAGTATTGCTCATCACCGGTTGCTTTATAAAGTTCCATCAGAAACTGGCCGATCATGAAAACGGTATCATCCCACAATTCGCGGTGTGCCGGCAAATGTGAAACGGCACCTTCTTTTGTTCGTTTGATTTTCAGGTAATCCGCATAAATCTTATCGCAGGCTTTTTTGTATTTCGCATCTTTCGTTGTTCTGTACAAGAAGGCCATGCCTAATCCTGAGGCTACGGCATTCGGCACTTTGCCGTTGGCCTGTTTGCAGGTTTTGTCCATTGCCGTTTTTACAAAATCCAGATAGATTTTCTGCTGAGCGGCATCCGTGTTGTGGTCGTATTGCTTCACCATGGTATACAGTAAGGAAGCTTTCATCCAGGTCCAGTTGAATTTTGCAGGCGGCATGTATTTTTCCCGTGCATACACATCCAGTGAATCCACCCATGTTTGCGCGTAGTTTGTCTGTACAGCAATGAAAAGGAATAGCAGGAGTACAATTTTTCTCATGCATTAAAAATACGAATAATATTAACGTCTTGCTAACTCAGCCTGTCATGCTTTGCCTGACATCCATTGCAATTGTTGAGGGGCTTTTTAATGAAGCGGGGTGTGGATTTTCACATCACACCGTTCTTACCATCAACTTTTCTTCACTCAATTGCAGATATGTGTTGAGCTTTACGATGTAATATTCTTTCATGACACGTTCATAAAATACCGTCAGGCTTTTGATGCCGCCTTGTTTCAGGACATTCCGGTGAAATAACCAAATGATGGCAATCGTGCCGCGCATCAGTATCGAATGATACAGACTCAGCAATATGCTTTTTATAAAATGCCCTTTATAGATGGTACACAGCGATTGGCTTTGAAACTTCAGGTGTTCCACTTCATCTTCCAGAATGGCCGTACAGATATCTTTTAAAAGTTTGGAACCGGTGGCTTTTCCCAGCGCATCATAATACACCATGGAAATGATTTCAGCCGTCGTCAAGGTTACGATATTCCCACCGATGCCGAAGAATTTCAGCAGCGATTTGAAGATGACATCCAGCGGATGTTTCTTGATGCGTTCTATGCTGTGCAGATCCATAAAGGTGCCCAGCGCTTTGGAGTGGTTCTGTTCTTCCTTGATGAAATTTTGTATGGCGAATGTATAGTTCATGTCATAGAGTTGTTCCGATTTGCTGAGCAGATTCTTGCCATCGCTGTTTTCTCCTTTCTGAAATTGCTGAATGGAGGAGGAGATGAGTTTTCTTTCTGTAGTTGAAAGATAATCTTCCTCATCCCAGTAGATGTTGGAGAATTGCTGCTGGTGGTGCGATTTGAAATACTCGTTCCAGTGATTGAAGCTCATACGTTTGATTTTATTGGTTAGAAATGAATAATAACCAAATGTAGATGCTAACTGAAAGGGGTGTATGGAATTTAATATACCTTAACCGCTCTTAACGAATGTGTTAAGGAAAAGGCAGGCATCGCCTGCCTTTTTAATATTTCTTTAGTAAAATGTGTTAATGCTTGTCCTAATGGCTGATGATGATTTTCTGTGTGTGGATTTCCTGTTCACAATTCACTGTCAGGAAATAGGCACCTTCCGGCCAGTCAGCGGTTAACAGCGTTTTTTCAGGTGTCAATACTTTGTCAATCGATTCGCTGTAGACTTCCTGTCCTGCAATGTTCAGCACACGTACTGTAACGGATTTAAACATCATGGAAGACAAGTCCAACGTCAAGGCGTCTTTTGCCGGGTTGGGATAAACGGCAATGGATTTGTATTCAGACACCGCATTACGGATTCCGGTAGTGCGTGTCGGTCCTGACAGTATGTCGCCGTTCCAGGCGTATTCCAGCGTCTTGCCGTCAATTACAATTTTTGAATAATAGACCCATTGCAGGGTCGGCAGGTTGAAATACCATTTTTCTGTGTATTGGGACTGAATGATTTTTTGTTCAAAAGCATCAAAACTGCCGTACATATCGCTGTTGCCTACCATAAAGACCCAGGTTTGCCCGTCCGGATTGTCGCAGGCTCTAACGCCGTTGATTTCACCCGTGCAGCTTCTGCGCACCGCCACATAGCCGTCGCCTTCTCTGCCCAGCAACCAGTTTCCATTCTCCCTGATTTCATCAAACTTATCATTTTGCCAATGCAGCGCGACATCCAGTTTGGCGTCTTTGTAGCCAAATAAAGCCAATCCTTTTTCAGGGCGGTACATCACCAGGGCCACATTGGATTTTTGCTGTACATACGGCAGATGTGTATTGGCATTATGGGAAGGTCGGTTGTCCCAATCGGTATTCGGTGTTCCTGAAAGCGTAAATACCGCACTGGTCCCAGCGTTTACCATGATCGGGAATTGCTGATAGCCCACTTTGCCTTTCCAGAAATCCTGCAAAGAAGAGAGTGTGACAGCTTTGTTTTTGAATACGGCTATGGTAGGATTGTAGATACCTGAACTTTTGCTGATGGGGCTGGCAATTTCGGCCACGCCTGCAGCCAGATTAGATGGTAAAAAGGAGAATTGTCTGAAATCGTCAAATTCATAATGGTCCCATAAATCTAAATCCTTCAGTAACTGAAAAGTGGACTGTGCCACATCCGGATGGAAATAAGCTCCGGAGCTCCACTGGAAAATGACTTTGTCTTTTACAGACATGGTATTGTTGATGTTCTGAATGCCGTTCTGCAAGGTATGCCCCTGTGTATACACCGTATCCAACAAAGGCTTCCAGGAGCTGATCACATCATCCACCGGTACTGTGGTGGTGGCTAAAAAAGCACCGGAATGGGAGGTGCCGTTTTCAACCGGTCCCAGCCCGGTTAGCAGATAGGTCAGACTATTGTGATTTTGTCCGTATGCACTTTCATATTTGCTCGGATAATTTCTTCCGGCAGTCGGGAACAAAACGCCCTTGCTGCTGGTCAGCAACAATATTTCTTCTTTCAGTAATTTTTGAGCCGCCTGCGTGGCCAGACTTTTAATCTCTGCATCCTGCGCAAAATCCGCCAGATTCAGTAGGCCTGTAAAGCAATACGGAGCATAAGTGGTGGAGTTAAACTCATAAAAACCATACTGTACTTTCAATTTGAGATAATGGCGCAATCTCCTATCGAGTGTGCTGTCAATTGCTTTTCCATATTTCTCGTGCAAGAGCCAGTCCGAAGCCATCCACATGATCATGTGATTCTCGGACCAGTATTCCCGTACCGTTTCATTTTTTTCCAGCCAGAAAGGTAGCGGTCTCAATACCGGCAAAATCAAACTGTCGTATTCCCCATGCGAAAACATCAGGATACGCACCAGCTTTATGATGTCAAAATCAGCCGTTTGGCGGGTAGAAACATTGTCCAGAATGTTTCTTAGGGCTTGTTGGTTTACAGGAATACCTTTCGCAGCCTGTATGCTGAGCACGTCTCCATCCACATGATTCAGTGCATAATCTATATAAGCGACTCTGCGCGCTTCATACTCCGGATTGCCGGCCTGTACCATATTGCTGGCCAGAAAGCAAATTCCCGATATCAAGAAAATGAATCTTGTAGCCGTCAGGATCTTATGTATACGAGTGTAAATTTTTCCCATAACACTAATATAACATAACTACTTAATATTAGGTAGTAATGCTAACAAAATCTAAAAATTTCAGTTTCCCCTCAATTAGTCGTATTTTTAGGATATAATTGAACGATTGAAATGTCAAAAAAGAAGAAAATCAACAAGGGAGCACATCATCCCCATCCGCATAAAAGAGATAAAAAGGATTCAAAGAAAGACCATAATACATTTATCGTTGGAGAAGAGCTGACCGGTGTCATTGATGTGGCACGCAGCGGCGATGCCTTTGTAACGATAGAAGGGAAGAAGAAGGACTTTTTTGTACAGCGCAAAAATACCAACCATGCCTTCGACGGCGATACGGTAAAACTGATGCGTTTGCACAAGCCCAACTCTTCACGGCCGGAAGGCATCATCACGGAAGTCATCAAACGGCATCGCAAGCATTTCATCGGCGTGGTGGAACGCATCAACGATACCTGTTTCGTCATTCCGGATAACACAGGCATCAAGGCTGATTTCTATGTGCCGGAAGCGCGTTCCATGAAAGCCAAACACAAGGATAAAGTGGTGGTGGAACTGGTGGAATGGCGACCAAAGGACAAGAATCCGATTGGCCACATCACGGAAGTGCTGGGAAGTGCCGGCACCAACGACATTGAAATGAAATCCATTCTGGTGGAAAACGGTTTCTTCACTTCCTTTCCGCAACAGGTCTGGAAAGAAGTGGAAGAACTGCCCTTTGAAATTTCCGAAGAGGAAAAGAAAAAGCGCCGCGATTTCTCCAAAATACCAACGTTTACGATTGATCCGGCCGATGCCAAAGATTTTGACGATGCACTTTCTTTCCAGAAGCTGGACAATGGCCTGTATGAAGTGGGCGTCCACATTGCCGATGTTTCCCATTATGTCACGGAACATTCCGCTCTGGAAAAAGAAGCGTTCAAGCGTGCCACGTCTGTGTATCTGGTGGACAGGGTGGCTCCGATGTTTCCGGAAAGATTATCGAACATCATTTGTTCCCTGAGGCCAAACGAAGATAAATGCTGCTATTCCACCGTTTTCCAGATGGATGAGAAAGCGAACATCAAAGATGTATGGTTTGGCAGAACCGTCATTCATTCCCAGAAGCGTTTTTCCTACGAGGATGCACAGGAAATCCTGGAAGGAAAGGACGGCGTGTTTAAGGACGAATTGCTGAAGCTGAATGAACTGGCGCATATCCTGAGAAGACAACGTTTCAAGGATGGCTCCATCGGTTTTGAAGCGCCGGAAACCAAATTCCAGCTGGACGAGAAAGGCAAGCCGATTGGCGTTTACGTGAAGGAACGCAAGGATGCGCACCTGCTGATTGAAGATTTCATGTTGCTGGCCAATAAGGCGGTGGCGACCTTTATCGGCAAGGAAAAAAACAAGACGGGCAAGGTGCCGTTCGTGTACCGCGTACACGATTTGCCGAACGAGGAAAAGCTCATCGACTTTCAGTTGTTTGCCATGAAGTTTGGCTATAAGATTCAGTTCGACAATCCGAAGCAGATAGCGAGGGAGCTGAACCGATTGATGCAGGAGATTGAAGGTGCACCGGAGCAGGCCGTGTTGCAGCAGCTGGCGATTCGCTGTATGGCAAAGGCAGTTTATACCACCAATAACATCGGGCACTATGGTTTGGGTTTTGATTTCTATACGCATTTCACCTCACCGATACGCCGCTACCCGGATGTGATGGTGCACCGTTTACTGGATAAGATCTTACATGGGAAAAAACTGCCGACGCAGGACGAATTGGAATATCAGTGCAAGCACAGCAGCGAGCGTGAGCGTGCCGCCAATGATGCGGAACGTGCCTCCGTGAAATACAAGATGGCGGAGTTTATGCTCGACCGCATTGGGGAGCATTTTGAAGGCGTGATTTCCGGCGTGAAGAACTGGGGCATTTATGTGGAGCTGCCAGCCTACAACTGCGAAGGCCTGGTGCGCGTGGAAACCATGATAGAAGACAATTTCGTGTACGACGAACGCAAGATGCGCATGATAGGCAAACGTCACGATAAGGTGTATCAGTTAGGAGATAAGGTGGAAGTGAAACTCACCGGCGTGGATATCGAAAAGAAAACGATCGACTTTGAACTGGCGCATCCTAAGAAGACAACATTCTAATTTTTTCGGTTAATTATGTCGGTTCGTGGTTGACAGGTGGCGCTTGTCTGCGCTGCCTTGCCCGTTGCGCAAACACCTGTCAAAAGCGGGATTACAAACCAATCATAGGCGAGGGTGCTGAATCCGCCATTTTTCCAAACGCCTGTCAGCGCTTCGGCTCTTTATTTTCCCAAGTTATCTTTTTCAATTCAAACCAATCTGTTGGATCGCCTTCATAGTCAAAAGTTTCTTTAAACTCAAACCCCAATTTAGTTAACACCTTTTTTGAAGGTATGTTTTTGGGGTCGGTTATTGCAAAGATAGTCTCAGTATTCAAATTTTTAAATCCATAGTCCAAAATTGCAGTTGAAGATTCGGTCGCAAACCCTTTTCCCCAATGTTTTTTCTTGAACCTATAACCAAGTTCATAAAAATAATTGTGATTGTTTAAAGGCTGGTTGAAATATTTTAGTCCTGACCAACCAACACATTCATTTGTCATTTTGTCAACTACAGCCCAACGTGCAATTCCATTTTCTTGGTATTGTACTTTAAGCGTTTCAATGACTTTTGTTATTTCGTCAATTGATTTCACAGGCTTGTTTTCAATAAATAGATGAACTTCTGGATCAGAGTCCATTTCGAATAAGTCCTTTTCGTCTGTGTATTCTAATTCTCTTAAAATTAACCGTTCTGTTTCTGCTAAAATTTTCATTTGTCAATTGTTTCCTTTACTTGCTGTATCTTTTTTTTAAGCTAAATGCTAACGGCAGACTGTGAAAAAACGCCACTGTCTGTTTATAAAACTAAATATAAAAAAGAAAACAAACAAATATTTTGTGGTGAAAATCAGTGTATGCAGATTATTTCGTCACATCGACGGCATCACGCTGGAACGGTTGAGGAAACGAGGGTATATATCTATGTTGGAAATGT
Source organism: Chitinophagales bacterium (assembly GCA_046329775.1). Taxonomy (GTDB): domain Bacteria; phylum Bacteroidota; class Bacteroidia; order Chitinophagales; family JADIYW01; genus JADJSS01. Next base: position 250,976 of record JAXLTX010000002.1, on the reverse strand, counting down.
ATGATGAACTGAACCCATTACTAAACGAACCGCCGTATACGAGACCCGTACGTACGGTGGTGTGAGAGGCGCACCTCACCGCACTATGCGGTGAGGCCGTCTACTCGATTAGCTGTAGGTTTTCTTTTATATAGTTGCAAAAAAGTTTCAAATCATGGTCAGTTTTATAGGAATAAATACATAAATTTGTCAACGATGAGCAAAGAGAAAATAGTCGGAAATGACTTTAAAATAAAGTTTGATGGTCAACAACACCAAGTTGATGCAAACGTGCTTGTCAGCAGTCTGATACATACCACAACAATTGTTCAAGAGGTCAATAAATACTTGAATAGTGGTAAGAAGATTGAAATAAAAGTCAAAGCTCTCGAAAAAGGTAGTTTTTTATGTCACATTGAGCTTGTTGAAACTACATTAGATACATTAAAAAATTTACTTACAAAGGATAACATCGAGGTCGGTGCAGCAATAGTGGGAACGGTTGTCGGGCTAATTGAGTTGAAGAAATTTTTAAAAGGGAAAAAAGCAAAAGAAGTCCAACAGCAAGGGGATAAAACTAAAATTGTCAATAAGGATGGAAATGTCATAATTATTGAAAATGCAACCTTTAATATTTATGAGCATAGTCCAGTTGTAAAGGATGCTTTAGCTCAAAATTTCGATGCTTTAAATAACGACCCTGCAATTACTGGATTTGAGATTACTGATAAGAATGAAAAAGCACTCGTAAGAGTTGATAAAAGTGAATTTGTTGATTTATCTCAGAAGTCCGAAGAAGTTGAAGAAGGTGAGAGAAAATTGTTGAGGCAGCAACAGTAAATGTTGTCCGTGTATCTTTTGAATATTATACTTGGAAAGTTCGGTTTTAATCTCTCTCCATGTTTTTGCAGGTTCTGTTATATTCTCTAAAAGTCTTTTGTAGTCATTCATATCATCGCAATGGTGTGTCGGCAAGAAAACAGCTCTTTTGCAAACTTCGGTCGAGTGTCGGCTTGTGCGGTTTGCAAATGTGCTGTTTTGTGCGTTGGCAATTCATTTTATCGTTTTCATTTTCTGTCATTATTTGGCAAATTGTCTGCTGTGTCGTCTTTGTCTCGTACTGGTTTTGGTTTACACTTGGCGGTAACTTGTTTATATGGGCTACAAGGTTTCACATATACAGCTATCTGTTGGGTGTATATGCGAACCTTTTGTTCGCATATTTCAAATATACGTTTTTTTATGCCAAAGCTTGCTCAAAATCTGCGATAATATCTTCCATATTTTCCAAGCCTACCGAACAGCGAATCAGCCCGTCGGTAATGCCGTATTGCAGACGTTGCTCTTTCGGTACGTTCACATGGCTGGTAGAGGCGGAGTGGGTCACCAAGGTATCTGCGGTGCCTAAGGATGCCGTCAGCGTGCAGAATTGTATATTGCGCTGAAATTGCATACCGGCTTCCAGTCCGTCGCGCAGCTCAAAACTCAGCATCCCGCTGAAGCCAGTCATCTGGTCTTTCGCCAAAATATGGTCAGGATGATTTTCCAATCCCAGGTAATTCACCTTCGATACTTTCGGATGCTTGGATAAGAACTCCGCCAGCGCCTGTGCGTTTTTCTGGTGCTGTTCCATACGCAGCGGCAAGGTCTTTACACCATTATTCAACAGGAATGCTTCAAACGGGGAACAGATGGCGCCCAGCATTTTCTGCAATCCGTACACTTTCTTGTAGGTCGCTTCATCCATTTTTCCCACCAGCACCCCGGAAGTGCCCGTGCCATGTCCGTTCAGAAACTTGGTGGACGAATGTACCACCATGTCAATACCGAATTTCAGGGGTTGCTGTATGTAGGGGGTGGCAAAGGTATTGTCCACCACGGTCTTGATGCCCTGGTTTAGCGCAATGGCCGCCAGTCCGTCCAAATCATAACAAGCCAGCGTCGGATTCGCCGGCGTTTCAATATACAGCAGTTTTATTTTCTCATCGTTGAGGAGGGCATCTTCCACAAAATTCAGATCCTTCAGATCCGCGTAAATGGTTTCCACGCCGAAATCTTTCAGTAAGGAAACCATCAGCTCATTCGTGGTGCCATACAGATTGCCCTGCGTGATAATTTTATCACCCGCCTTCACATTCGCCATGATGCCGGCAGCAATGGCGGCCATTCCGGAGGCAAACAGCATCCCAACATAAGGCGCATCACTTTCAGTTTGGAGTCCAAAGGACTCCAGTGCTGCAATTTTATCTGCAACAAAACGCACGGTCGGATTTCCCAGTCGCGAGTAGGTGTACACATCCTTGTTCTTTCCGCCGCTCTTGAAAAACTCAAAAGCTGCATCCAGGTTTTCGTAGGTAAAGGTAGAGGTGGCATAGATGGGCGGAACGTGTGCAGACAGTCCATCCATCACGGGATCTTTCACGCAGATGGAATGAAATCCCTTTTTGAAATTCGTGTTCATGTTTCAAAAATAGCAAGAATATATTTTATAATCCCGAATTCTAACTCAAAATCACCGAATACTCTTTTTTGCGATGAGGTAATGCCGGAGAATAATAATATTGCAAGTGTAAGATACAGGATTTGTTTCGTATGACTGCAAACCTTGTCTTTTGCATAAAAGAAAAAACACACATTAAAAATTTGAAAACCGAAAAAAAGAAATTTATGAAAAAGAATTGGTCACTTTTAGGTATTGCTTTTCTTGTCTTGGCAGTACTCAGCACGGGTGGATGTAAAAAAGACAAAAATGCCGATGATACGGGCTATGGCAGTATCAAGAATGCAGACTGGCGTTCCAACATCGGCGACAGCTTTGAGGTGGAAGGTTATTATGATGAAGTGGGCGGCATTGGGAAATTACTGGATGCACCCAAACATCACGATGTGGATGCCCCGACACCTGAGAAGGATTATATCTTGATCAAGAAACCAACATCCTTGACTTTTGTGCCGGATTATTCTCAATATATCGGCAGAAAAATCAGAATCAAAGGTGCCTTGCTGGCCGCAACGGAACCATCTCTTGTCGGTTCATCCGGATTGCTGGGAGACATCTCGCTGGCTACCCTGCAGGTAGGTTCACTGAGACTGATTGACAGTGTTAGCTATTTTCAACGTCCCGGTGAATTCAGCCTGTGCGACAGATATCCGGCGCTTTGTCAGATCGTTGTGAACCCGTTTGCAACCAAGGTGGCCTTCCTGTATAGCGGTGGTATAAACTCCGGTAGTGCTTATCAGCGTTACTACAATGATATCAAGGCGCTCTATTGGATTTTACGTAACAAATACGGTTATTCTGATGCTAATATCGTTGTTTGCTACAAAAACGGTTTGCATGACTATGCTGCATCCGATACCTTTAAGATCGACTATCCTGCAACTACTGCCGGTTTCAATGCAGCCATCACGGACTTACAGGGAAGAATGAGCAGCAGAACACAGTTCTTTTGCTTCATCAATAATCACGGCGGTGGTTTTTCTACGTCAGATAATATAAATTACGGTGGTACGACAGACACGGACGCAGATGAACCTGGCTCAGACAGCAAGAAACTGGATGAACATATCTACTATTATGGTGAAGGTACTGATATCAGCGATGATTTGCTTAAAACAAAAATCAACTCACTGACATTCGGCACCGGCATCTTCCTCTTAAAGCCTTGCTTCAGCGGTGGTCTGGTATATGATTTGCGTGGTGCCAACCGTGTCATCATATCTTCAGGAACGGAATTTCAGGTTACCTATCCTACACTTTCCGGAAACTATGGTGAGCTGACATATAACTTCATGTCTGCCATCACCGGCAAAACGCCGGATGGTGTTACGGTGAATGCGGATTTAAACACCGATGGAAAAATTTCCATGTATGAGGCTTATCTGTACATCAAGGCAAACGAACACAGAAATGAGCAACCTCAATACAATGATGACGGAACAGGTAATGTCACAACGTCTCCTTCAAGCTCCGGATTCGGTGCAGGAGTTTTTTTATAATAGACTGGTTAGTTATTAAGTTAACGGAAGACGGCAGCAATGCCGTCTTTTTTTGTGCTGTTGATGTCCACGGAAGCGGGAATCAACAGCACATGTATTGCTGATCATGGGATTTTAGTGTGATGGATCAAACAATAAGCGTTCACCTTTCTTGCTTTCATCAAAGTTGCCGTTATCATAAACCAGCTGTCCGTTTACAAAGGTGTTTACCACTTTGCCTTTGAAGGTATGCTGTTCCAGCGGACTCCAGCCGCATTTGTACAGAATGTTTTGCCGGCTGACCGTCCAGGTGTCATCCATATCGAGGATGGCAATGTCTGCAAAATAGCCTTCTCTCAGGTAGCCGCGGTTTTTCACGCGGAAACAATCGGCGGGAGCGTGACACATCTTCTCCACGATGCGCTCCAGCGATATCTTGCCCTGCTGATAAAACTCCAGCATCAGGTTCAGGCTGTGCTGTACCAAAGGTAATCCGGAAGGGGCGTGCAGGTACGTATTGTTTTTTTCTGCCAGTGTGTGTGGCGCATGATCGGTAGCCACCACATCCAGTCTGTCGTCGAGTAAGGCTTCCAGCAAGGCTTCCTTATCGCTCTTGTATTTTATGGCCGGATTGCATTTGATTTTGCTGCCCAGAGCGGCGTAATCGCTTTCCTCAAAATAGAGATGATGTACGCAGACTTCGGAGGTGATGCGTTTTTCCCTTAAAGGAATATCGTTCCTGAACAGAGATAACTCCTTTGCTGTACTGATATGGAAGACATGCAATCGGGTGTTGTGTTTTTTCGCTAGATCTGTCGCCAGTCTGGAAGAGATATAGCAGGCTTCGTCGTTGCGGATAACGGGGTGATAGTTCATCGGGATATTCTCTCCGAAGAGCGCCTTGTATTGTGCTGTACGCCGTTTGATGGTGTCTTCGTCTTCGCAGTGGGTAACCACTATGCCATCAATATTTGCAAATATCTTATTCAGCACATGCTCATCATCTACCAGCATATTTCCTGTGGAAGAACCCATGAAAATCTTGAGTGCACCCACTTTGCTGAAATCCGTTTTCATGACTTCATCGTAATTGTCGTTGGAGGTGCCCATGAAAAAGGTATAGTTGGTCAGTGAGGTTTGTGCGGCGATCTGATATTTCTCTTCCAGCAGTTCCTGCGTCAGGGCTGCCGGTTTGGTGTTGGGTTGTTCCATAAAGGAGGTAACACCGCCGGCGACTGCGGCACGGCTTTCACTGTAGATGCTGGCCTTGTGGGTGAGTCCCGGTTCGCGGAAATGTACCTGGTCGTCAATGATGCCGGGAAGGATGTATTTGCCTGCCGCATCCAGTACGGCTGCGTTCTCGTCTGTAATATCCCGGTCAATTCTGCTGATCGCATTTCCATCTATCAGGATATCTTTCTGTTCAATTTTCCCTTCGTTGACAAGGGTGCCGTTTTTGATAAGGTATTTCATGATGTCTGTTAAATAAATAAAATCAGCTATTATATTGCTGTCTACCAACTTTATGTCCTTTCCAAGCGAACCAAAGAATGTAAATATAAGAAGGTATTAAAATCAAATATGCTAATTGTCTGTTAGATGCATCAGCCAATCCTCCATATACTAATGGCATTAAGGCACCGCCAGCAATACCCATTATAAGTAAAGCGGATCCTGTTTTTGTAAATCTACCCAAACCTTCAATAGATAAAGGAAATATTGCTGGCCACATCACCGCATTTGCCAATCCTAGGGCACCTACACATAGAACAGAAAATTCATGCTTTGTTGCTAAAATTACAACACTAAGCAGAATTCCTAAAATTGCACTAAGTATTAAAGCATTTGCCTGTGAAATGAATTTAGGTATGCAAACAATACCAATAAAATAGCCTATTAGCATACATGCCAGGGTTATAATCGGATAATACTTTGAGCTATCTAGCGCAATTCCCATGCTTTTCCCGTATAGTGCGATCGTGTCACCTGCAATTACTTCAACACCGACATAAAAGAAGATGGCTAATGCCCCAAATAATGCATACGGAAACTGAAAAATACTTGTTTTACTTGGATCTGATTTTTCATCATTTTCAATATCCTCTTCAATTTTCGGCAATTTTATAAAATAGATTACAATTGCAGTAGCAAGAAGAATCAATCCAATTACCGTATATGGTTTCACCACCCGTAAAATTAATTCGTTAAGAGTTGCAATTTTCTCAGTTTCAGCCATGCCTTTTAAAGATTCGACAATTTTATCGGAATCCTTTAATGCAATGGCACCAAATATTAAGATTGCGGTCTTACCACCAATTTTATTAAATACACCCATTATACTTATACGTTGTGCTGCACTTTCTATCGGTCCAACGACAGTAACATAAGGATTTGCGGCAGTCTGTAGCAAGGCTAGTCCTGTACCGATAATAAATAATGCAAAAAGGAAGAATTTATAATCTCTTGCATGTGCTGCGGGTATAAACATGAATGCTCCAATCGCCATGATGATCAAACCTATTACCATGCCATTTTTAAACCCAGATTTGTTTAATATCCAGGAACTAGGCAAAGCCATAAAAAAATAAGAAATATAGAATGCAGTAGCTACTAAGTAAGATTGTTTATCGCTTAACTCACAGGCAATTTTAAAGTAAGGAATAAGTGTTCCATTCACCCATGTTGAGAAACCAAAAATAAAAAATAGAATACCTATAATCGTTACTTGATAAATAACTGATGTCTTTTTGTCTTCTGCCATATGCTTGTTTTTTGTGATGTAATACCAAATATACAAAACCACTGCATAGTTCCTCCCGAAAGTTATCAAGAGGATGTTTGGTAAAAATGTTTGTATGTTAGGTCATTTCCTTATATTTACCCTTTAATAATGCTTCCGTACATGAGAAAACAACTTATCGCATGCGCTATACTATTGATGCCATTGTTTGCTGCCGCTCAGGGAACCTATATTCCTATCGGTTCAGACGTGAATCATTATCTGGAGCGTCTCGAAATAAAGACCGGTCTGGTAAAGGGATTTCATACATCCAATAAGCCTTTTGACCGTAAGATGTCGGTAGATTATATCAACGGACTGGATTCTCTGAGCGATATGGATACGGACGATCTGACGAAGATGGATAAGGAGAATATCAGTTACATTTACAAGGATAACTTTGAATTTGACGACGACCACACAGAGTTGACGGAATATCCTAAATTGAAATTTCTGTGGAAGCATCCTGCCAATTTCATCAGCACGAAAGTGCCGCACTTTGCGATTGCCGTGAATCCTGCGATACAGCTCAGAATGGGTGGCTCCCTGGTGGATGAAGCAAGCAAGAAAGATAAATTCAAATTCCTAAGCTCCAAAGGTTTTGAAATACGCGGACAGGTGGATGACATTTTCGGTTTCTATGCGCTGTTTTTATCTGAGCAGGGCGATTTTCCAAACTATGTACAAAACTATATTCGGGAGACCGGAACACCACCGGGTGCCGGCTACTGGAAGGACTATAAGAAAGGCGGCTACGACTACTTTCTCGCAAAGGGCTATGTGACCATTACACCCACCAAGCATTTTCATATGCAGTTCGGTTATGACAACAACTTCATCGGCGATGGTATCCGTTCCATGTTCCTGTCTGATTTTGGCGCCAACTATTTATTTCTGAAGTTGAACACCAATGTCTGGAAGTTCAACTACCAGAATATCTTTGCGGAAATGACCAAATTTTACAATCAGAAAGGTGCGGATAAGTTGCTGACAAAGAAGTATATGGCCATGCATCATTTAAGCATGAATATCACCAAAAATGTAAATATAGGCGTGTTTGAAAGTGTTGTTTTCCGAAGAGAAAATACATTCGAACTGCAATACCTAAATCCGATTATTTTCTATCGTTCCATAGAACAGGCGCTGGGTTCTCCCGATAATGCCTTCATCGGTTTCGATTTCAAGGTGAATATTCCCAAGCATGTGCAGATTTACGGCCAGTTGCTGTTAGATGAATTCAACTTCAGCAAGGAGTTCAGCACACCGGGAAAAAGCAAGATCTACAGCCTGTTTCATCCGCGCAAGTGGTGGGGAAATAAATTTGCCGCTCAGTTTGGCATCAAGTACATCGATGCTTTTGGTGTAGACCATCTGGATTTGCAACTGGAAGCGAACATGGCACGTCCTTACACCTATTCTCATTATGATACCATCACCTCTTGGACGCATTACAACCAGGCACTGGCGCATCCGCTGGGTGCCAATTTCAAAGAGATCATCTTTCAGGTGAAGTACCAGCCGATACAGAAAATGTTCCTGTCATCCCGATTTATCTATGATAACAAGGGAGAGGATAATGATACGACCAACTGGGGCGGTAATCCGATGAAAGTGTATGGTACGTTTGAACGTGAATTCGGCAACACCACCGGACAGGGAGTGAAAGCGAAAACGTTTTATGTGGACTTTGTGGCCACCTATGAGCCTTGGCACAATATATTTGTGGATCTGACGTATGTGTATCGCAAGAAGAAAAGCGAAGATGTAGCGCGTAATCTACAGACGCATTTTCTCAATCTAAGTCTGCGCTGGAGCATACCATACAGACGATACGACTTCTAAATGGTGTTTACATGGAACAGCACCATATGCTGTTCCATACGATCAATGTTTCAATGTTTACAGGACTTGACTTGTATCAATAAAGCAAACAACCTGTTGCACTTTTCATTCTTATTGTACAAATTTAGTCTAACATAAAAACCCGCCCATGTTAGTTTTTCTATTTACAGTATTTATGCTGTTGTTGGTGTCGTTGTTTATCTCCTCCTTTTTCACCTCTAAAAAGATTATTTTAAGGAGAGATAAACATGTACGCCTGTTTAAAGATGTAAAACCTTTAAATATACACTAGATGACAGCATCAAAGAGAGTAATGCCTGGCATTCCGGCATTACTCTCTTATTTATTTCATTTGCGATTCTTATTTCCAGTTGTCAATTTTCAGGAGTCTGAAAAATTCCGTTTCTTCCACTTCTCTGATCTTTCCCGGCGCCAAATCTCCCAGCAGCATATCCTCGATGGATACCCGAATCAGCCGTTTGCAGCGATGCCCTAAGGTAAATACCATTTTTCTAACCTGATGATATCTTCCTTCCGTCAATGTGATCAGCAGCCATGTGTATGGACTGTACGGGTGTATTTCATCTTCCACAAAATAGACGGACGGGTCGGGTACAATTTCCGCCTCACAAGGACTGGTGACCCAGTATTCACCGCCTCTTATCTGAATGCTCACTCCGGTTCTCAGTTGCTGCAGGGTTTCCTCACGCACTTCATATCTTACCTTCACCAGATAAGTGCGTTTGTGCGGCACTTTGCTTTTGAAAAGCAAATCGGTTACTCTTTTATTGGTTGTGAGCAGCAGCAAACCTTCCGAATCACTGTCCAGCCTGCCGATGGCGTGGGTGCCTTCGGGGAAATCAAAATCGAGATCACTCAGCAGCCTGGCCTTTTCCTTGCCAATAAACTGAGAAACCATATTGGTCGGTTTATGCAGTACGAAATAGCGTTTGGGGGTATCACTCATAGCAGGTGGATGGGCTATCTGTTCAGGATATATACGGCCGTAATATCCCGTTCCTCTTCCGGCAGTTCATATTTTTCTATGTCAAGATCACGTATAAAATGATTGCGTTCCAGCAGTTGTATGGATTTCAGGTTGTCTTTAACGGGCAATGCTTCCATCGTTTTCAGTTTCATTACACCGAAACCATATTCAATGACTTTCTGCATGGCTTCATGCATGATGCCTTTGCCGTAATAATCCGGATGCATCTCATAACCGATTTCCGCCTTATCTTTCTCCGGAACGATATTCCATAGACAGATACTTCCCAGCATCCGCGGTTCATCCCTGATCTGTATCGCCCACATGATGCTTTCGTTGTTTTCTGCATCCTCTATTCTCTTTGCAATGAAATCGGTTGCATATTCAATAGTTATAGAATCAGCGCGGTATAGAAATTCATTTACCCGTTTATTGCTGCGCATTTCTGCGAGTGCAGGAGCATCAGCAGACGACAATGCCCTTAACAGCAGTCGTTCTGTCTGTAAAACGGGAAAAGGAGTGAATTGTAGTGAAAGCATAGTGATGGTTTATTCGCGAACATATTCTACGGTTACACCAAATTCACCGCTGATGTCTTTAAGGGCGATGCTGTAGTTATAAGTCTCTTCCGTCCTTTTGTCTTTTAAACTGGCTTTCCAGACATCATGCTCATAGTCATCTTTCTCCGGTGTTCCGAAGCGTAGATTATAATAGTCGTTCAAGGTCTTTTTGAGTTTTGTCTCCTGTATGGAATCGCTCAGGTAAATATCTGCCGTGATGATGTCAAGCTGATTGTTCTCATTGAAGAAATACTGCACATTCGCATATTCGGAAAAAGGAGTGGAGTCTTTTGGGAAAGTGAACTCGTAAAACAGATGGTCTGGAGTGGCCTCGAATAATTTTGCCTTCTCTATTTTCTTCAATTCATCTGCGCTGATATTGAAGCTTACGTCACGCAGCACCGCATCCTCGCTGCCGGTGAAAAAAGGGGTGAAATAGGGAGAGACATCTTTGAGTTCATCTTTAACAGATGTATGCTGGCAGGATGTCGATAGGCCGATTGATAGCACAAAAAGGACATCAGCCCATACAGATCGGAAATGATTCAATGTAAATCGCAATTCGCTCATTATAGTTCTTTGTACATGGTTTCTAAAAATTTTCTTATATTTTTCAGGCGTGACACGATTTCGGCATGGTTGTCCACTTTGGTTTCTCCGCCTTCCTTCAGCTTCTTTTTTGCCCCATCCAGCGTGTATCCTTTCTCTTTTACCAGATGATAGATCAGCCGAAAATTTTCGATATCTTTCTTGGAGTACAATCGATTTCCTTTCTGGGTCTTTCTGGGTTTAAGGATATCAAATTCGGTTTCCCAGAAACGAATCAGGGATGCCGCCACATTAAACTGCTTGGCCACTTCACTGATGGTGAAGTACATCTTCTCTATTTCTTTCTCTTTGTAAGGCATGTTTATAATTTAGTAATAAGGTAATTTAGTCATGAATGGATTGCTCAGTACCAGTCATCATTTTCAGTTGATTTCTTTTTAATTGGTTCATTATTGAATTATTTCATTATTACATTGTCAAATTAATCAAACGCCTGGTTGCTTTGTTCTGCAATCTTAAGCATTTGGTCGTATTGTTCTGGTGTTAGGTCGTTAAAGAAATAATTAACAGGATCTATCTTGGTGCCGTTTTTCCATACCTCATAATGGCAATGTGGTCCGGTACTCTTTCCCGTACTGCCTACCAGTGCGATGGTTTGTCCTCGTTTTACTTTGGTGCCTGCACGTACCAGAATCTTGCTGTTGTGGCCATAAAGGGTTTCATAGCCATATCCGTGCCTGATGACCACCTTGTTTCCATATCCGTCTCCCTGTGCTCCGGCTATCTCCACCACTCCATCTCCCGTCGCGTAGACAGGCGTTCCGGTTTCGGCGGTAAAGTCAAGACCGGCATGCATTCTCGGTGTCTTGTAAACGGGGTCTATTCGATATCCGAAACCCGATGCGATTCGTTTCAGGTCCTTATTGGAAACGGGTTGAATGGCAGGAATACTGGCCAGCATCTCCTCCTTGTTTTTAATCATCTTGGCTAATTCATCATAAGACTTGGATTGCACATAAGCCTTCTTTTCAATACTTTCCAGTTTTTGTAGGGTAGTGGAGATGATTTCAGATTCAGGCAGGTCTTTCAATTGTGCGTAGATCTTGGATTTGTTGATGCCCCCGTTTCTCAAATTATCCGGCAGCGGCTCAGATTCAAAGATCACGCGGTAGATATTGTCATCCCTATCGCCCATGTCTTCCAGCACCTTGGATAAGGCACTGATACGTTTGTCCAGAATCTCATACTTTTCCTGCATCTGCTTCAGCTGTATCTTCTCTGACTTTACATCCGGATTGTCAAAGAAATTATATCCGAATACCATGGCCAGAAAACCAAAGAAGAAGGCGGAAGTGAAAAATCCCGTAACACGCAAAATGCGCTGACCAATACTGAGCTTGTACTTCTCGTATTTTAAGGTATTTGGGTTATAATAATACTTTTCCTTCTGCATGTTGTTAGCCACCAAATTTAGCATTAATCCAATACTTTTCCAAAATTGATTTAACATATTGAAAATCAATAGTCGTTATGGTTCATTTGTTATTATTATCCGATTCATAAAACTTAAAATCAAACACCGTTTTAATATTCCTGCTTTTTTTTACCTTAGCAATATGGAAACGACACCATCAGCCTTACAGATAGTGCAGCAATACTATCAATATTTCAACGAACGCAACTGGCAGGGCATGCTCTCTTTACTGGATGAACAAATTCGCCATGAACCCAATCAGGGAGAACCGAGAATTGGCAAACAGCTATTCACGGAGTTTCTGAAAGGCATGGATGATGCCTACGAGGAAACCCTGACAGATATGCATATCTTCTCAGAGCCTTCCGGCAGCAGGTTTGCCGCAGAGTTTGTGGTCAACGGTATCTACAAAAAAGGAGAGCCGGGGTTCCCGGAAGCCCACGGGCAGTCCTATGTATTGCCGGCAGCTGCTTTTCTGGAAGTTAAAGACGGTAAAATAACCCGCGTGAGCACTTATTACAACCTGGAATTATGGATAAAGCAGGTGTCATAAACACGCTGAGGTATGAGGTGAAAACAGGAGCAGCCATCCTTTCGGCAGTGGATGATTTCGCTACGGTGCGCATGTGCGTCTTTCATGATTTTCCGTACTTGTATGAAGGTATGCTGGAGCACGAAAGAGACTACCTGCAAACCTATTGCAAGGCAGCAAATGCCTTTTTGTTTGCCGTTTATGACGGAGAGAAAATGATAGGAGCCACTACCTGTATTCCGCTGAAAGATGAAGTGGAAGAGGTGTGGCAGCCCTTTCTGGACGCCGGTATGGACATTGATAAAATATTTTACTTTGGGGAGAGCGTATTGCTGCCGGAATACAGAGGGCTTGGATTAGGACATCGCTTCTTTGACGAAAGGGAAGCACATGTGCGAAGTTTCGGAACTTATCGCCATATGGCCTTTTGTGCGGTCAACCGGGAAGCCAATCATCCCTTAAAACCGAATGATTACCGACCCAACGATGCCTTTTGGATAAAACGCGGTTACCATAAAAATCCCGACTTGGTCTGCAGCATGAGCTGGCTGGATATTGGTGAGACCGCCGAAACGAAAAAATCACTCACTTTCTGGATGAAAGCCTTATGATGATAAAAATTGCGAGCGCACAATATCCGATAAGTTATCATTCCACCCTGGAGCACTGGAAAAGCCACACGGAAAAATGGATAAAGCAAGCGGTGGCAGAACAAGCCGCCATACTTGTATTTCCTGAATACGGCGCGATGGAATTGGTGAGTATTTTTCCTAAAGCAATACAGCAGGATTTACAACAACAATTGGAGCAATTGCAGACAATTTATCCCGAGGTTTGCAAATGCTACGAGACGATGGCTTCCCGATATAATGTGGTGATTATTGCACCGAGTTTTCCGGTAAAAGAAGGCGCTGTTTTTTACAACCGGGTGAATGTGTTCAGTGTGAAAGGATATTGCGGCTATCAGGATAAATTTTTCATGACGCGTTTTGAAGACGAAACCTGGCACATCCATTCCGCGCCCAAGGTGCTGACTGTTTTTCAAACTGGAGCGATGAAATTCGGTATTCAAATTTGCTATGATGTTGAATTCGCCATAGGCTCTAAACTCTTGTGCGATGTCGGTGCGGAACTCATCCTGGCACCGAGCTGCACGGAAACACTACGTGGTGCTACCCGTGTACATATAGGTGCCCGTGCCCGTGCGCTGGAAAACCAATGTTATGTGCTCGTTTCACAAACGGTGGGGAATGCCTTTTGGTCGCCGGCGGTGGATATCAATTACGGCTATGCCGCTGTCTATGTAACTCCCGATCTGGATTTTCCGGAAGAAGGTATACATAAAACAGGCAACCATCAGGAAGAATGCTGGTTGTATGCGGAACTCGACACAGAGAAAATACAAAAAGTGCGCAATGAAGGGCAGGTTCTCAATTTACGCAGCCATCAAACTTTGACGTATGGTTTTAAAGTGGAAGAAGTGGAGATAAGAAGGGTGGAGTGTTAAAATTCTCGTTTGTGTATTACGTTGGAACGCCGGCGCAGCTGTTCCGCAGGACGACCTGTGTCTGCTAAATCAGGCGCTCTCACGACCGCAAAGGTAAGCAGAATAAAAGCCCTAAAGCTAAACTTTATTTGATGAAATTTAAACCGTTTATGTATCTCAATTGGTAAACATAAATATGTCAGGTAAATACAGAGTAGGTGAAGATGCCCTGCCACACCTTTTAACTTTTACGGTTATTGGATGGATAGATGTATTTTCGAGAGAAATCTATAAAGAAAAGTTGCTGGAAAGTTTACAATATTGTATTGATAGAAAGGTCTGAAAGTTCATGCCTGGGTAACCATGACCAACCATGTACATCTGATAGTGAGTACAAAAAATAATATGATAGCAGATGTGGTGAGAGATATTAAAAAATATACGCCCCGTCAGATAATAGAATTGATTGAACAAAATCCGAAAGAAAGCAGGAAAGAATGGATGTTGAATATATTTTCATTTGCCGGCAAAGGCAACAATAACAATAAGAATAATCAGTTTTTGAGGCAGGATTACCACCCTGTAGAATTGAATACGAATGAAAAACCAAAACAACGATTAGTATATTTACATGAGAATCCGGTGCGCTCGGGTTTGGTATGGGAGGCATGACATTACAAATACAGCAGTGCGATAGATTATTATACGAATGAAAAAGGTCTATAGAACGTTGAATTTTTGGATTCTAATATTGGGCTTTTGTGGAATGCGGTCAGAGACCGCCAGAATCAGTAGTCGCGAGTGATCCTGCGGAACACTCGCGCCCCAGATGCGGGGTATGTCGTTTCAGTTTTAGCATCATTTCTTTAATAGATATAGGGTGAATTAAATCATAAAAAAAGATGATTTTAGTCATGGTATATCGTGCATTAAATAGTGAAATTTGTTAAAAATAAATCAAACATATGCCAAATCAAAAGTACTTAGCAGAGTTGCATCATGACCACAGAGAATGGAAAAATGTCTTGTCCTTTTATGAAGAGGATATCACTACCATGAAAAAGCGTCTGGAGGAGGTAGCATCAAAAAATACCGATAGAGAAATGCACGGTTGGGTGGAACGCTTTCAGAATAAATTAATCATCCAGACGGAGCAGATTGATATCCTTAGACATGACATCAATGCCTGTGAAGGTGAATTGGTGCAAAATGTAGAGCACAACCCTGTTGCAAGCGATAAACGCAAACTGGATGACCATACGGAATTGAGAGAACGTTTTCAGACATTTGAATTATTATTCAACAAGCTTAGAAAAGACCTGAATGCATTCGTTGCGAAATGGATGTAGTTTTTATTAGCATAGCTTTTTTGAAGACGGCAGCAATGCCGTCTTTTTTTTGACACATGGTGTATAGACTAACGGAAGTTATCCAACTTAATATCAAAGATAAGCACGGAATTAGCAGGGATGCTGCCGGTTGCGGTGGCACCATATCCGAGGGCAGATGGAATCAACAGCTTGATTTTTCCACCTTTCTTAATCAATGGAATACCTTCCTGCCATCCCTTGATAACCCCCTGTAGAGAAAAATCCAGCGGTCGTCCGGGTTCATTGGCATCAAATTGCACTCCTGTGGTTAATTTTCCGGTATAATATACGAGAACAACGGAAGTGGCAGAAGGATTGGCGCCAACCCCGGAATCTGCAATGACATAGTATAAACCGGATGCTGTGGAGTCTGCCACCAGTGAGTTGTCCCGGATATATTTTTGGATGATTTCTCTGTCTATTTTTGCCTGGTCAACTGCTGTCTTCTTACAGGCAAAAAAAGCGATGGGAAGTAGCAATACAATTAATTTTGATAATCTGTTCATGTATGATTTTTATTTACTGTTTAAACTTGCAATACTCCGACATTGAATTTTTCTACCGGTGCATTATTGGCAGCCTCAATGCCGGTAGAAATCCATTTTCTGGTTTCCAACGGATCTATCACGGCATCCACCCAAAGCCTTGCGGCGGCATAATAAGGCGTTGTAGTATTGTTGTAATGGTCCCGGATGTCTTTTAATATCTTTTGTTTTTCCTCTTCAGAGATGTCCGCTTCATTTTTAGCTTCCAAGGCACCCATTTGCATTTGCAATATGGTTTTTGCTGCCTGATCGGCACCCATCACTGCAATTTTTCCGGTTGGCCAGGCAACAATCAATCGTGGGTCGTATGCTTTACCGCACATGGCATAATTGCCGGCACCGTAAGAGTTTCCTGTAATGATGGTGAATTTAGGAACGGTGGAATTGGCTACGGCATTGACCATTTTGGCACCGTCTTTAATAATGCCGTTGTGTTCACTTCGGCTGCCTACCATAAATCCGGTCACATCTTGCATGAAAATCAAGGGAATTTTCTTCTGATTGCACAACATGATAAAACGTGCGGCCTTGTCGGCAGAATCGGAATAGATGACGCCGCCAATCTGTACTTCTCCTTTTTTGCTTTTCACAATAGAACGCTGGTTGGCAACGATACCGACACTCCAGCCGTCAATTCTGGCGTAAGCGCAGACAATCGTCTGGCCATAATCTTCTTTGTATTCCGTAAATTCGGATTCATCCACCATTCTTTTGATGACTTCTCGCACATCATAAGGTTTGGCCGTGGAGAAAATGCCGTATATTTCTTTTTCTTGCAGTTTCGGTTTTTTTGATTTTACTCTGTCAAACCCTGCTGTATCGAATTTACCATACTTGTCGATTAGTTTTTTGATGGTGTCCAGGCATTCTTTATCATCTTTCATCTTGTAATCACAAACACCACTTAAGGCTGTTTGTGTAACTGCGCCACCCAATGTTTCCTTGTCTACGGATTCTCCAATGGCTGACTTAACAAGATAA
The DNA here is from genome assembly GCA_046329775.1 of Chitinophagales bacterium. Lineage (GTDB taxonomy): Bacteria > Bacteroidota > Bacteroidia > Chitinophagales > JADIYW01 > JADJSS01. The sequence continues at coordinate 233,913 of JAXLTX010000002.1, read as the reverse complement.
GGGCCCGCGAGAAAGATGCTGCCGGTGTTTTCAACAATCAGACTTTCATCGCTCATGATCGGCAGATAGGCACCTCCGGCTACACAACTGCCCATGATGGCAGCTATCTGTGGAATGCCCATGGACGACATCTTGGCATTGTTTCTGAAGATTCTGCCGAAGTTCTCCTTGTCGGGAAAAATTTCATCCTGCATCGGTAAATAAGCCCCCGCACTGTCTACCAGATAGATAACGGGTAATTTATTCTCCATGGCTACTTCCTGTGCACGCAGGTTCTTTTTTCCAGTAATAGGAAACCATGCACCGGCTTTTACCGTGGCATCGTTGGCGACAATCATGCATTGTCTGCCGGATACATATCCGATGCCGGTGATAACACCACCGGAAGGACAACCTCCGATATCTGTATACATTCCGTCACCCGCGAGGGCACCGATTTCCAGAAAGTCCGTATGCTTGTCTATGAGGTATTGAATGCGCTCTCTGGCGGTCATCTTACCTTTTTTATGTTCAGTATCTATTTTTTTTTGGCCACCACCGAGGTACACTTTTTGCAATTTCGCTTTCAGTTCGTCCACCGCAAGTCTCATGGCATCTTCATTCTTGTTGAAATCAATATCTGTCATGGCATAAAAATAAGAAGGAAAAAGGGAATAGCCAAAAGTAAAACATAATGCTTGTATTTGCAGGCCGATTTTAAGGAGAAGAATTTATTTAACCTTATTTTTAATTTAGAATGCTGAATAAAAGTGTATCTTTGCGCCGGGCAAGTCTCACACGACCAGCTCCTGGCAAATCCTCCAGGGTCGGAAGGCAGCAAAGGTAGTTGGTTGAGCGGTGCGTTGTGAGTAACTTGCCTTTTATTTTAAAAGTCTTATTCAAAATAATGATGCTCTCTACGGAGAGCATTTTTCTTTAGTGTTTCTACATTACTTCTTATCTTCGCCAATGAATTTTTCATCATAATGTACACGTATGCCCGAACTGCAAAAAAATAACCCAATGCATGGTGTAACACTGGAAAAGATGTTACGCTACCTGCTGGCTTATTACAGCTGGGATGGTTTGTTTGACCAGGTGCCTGTCAATTGTTTCAAAAACAACCCGTCCGTTAAATCGAGTTTGACCTTTCTGCGGAAAACCCCCTGGGCACGCCAGCGACTGGAGACTATCTTCATTTATATCACAAGAGATGGTGTGAAAGAGGAATGGTTTGATTTCAAGGAAGCATAAGCGCATGATTGTATCAAAATAGGTCATTAAGAATAGTATGATTTTTATACATTTCAAATAAACATTAAATCCGTTTGCACAGCGGAAGTATGGACGAGTTACTATCCAAAATTTGTATCTTCGCACTAAATTTCAAAGAAATCTATGATTACAGTTAATAATTTATCGCTTCAGTACGGGAAACGTGTATTGTTTGACGAAGTGAATATAAAATTTACCCACGGCAACTGTTATGGTGTCATCGGTGCCAATGGTTCCGGCAAATCTACTTTTTTAAAGATTCTTTCCGGAGAAATCGAGTCTACCACCGGAAATATTGAAATTTCCCCCGGTGAACGAATGTCTGTGTTGTCTCAGAATCACTTTGCCTTTGAAGAATTTACCGTTCTGGACACTGTCATGATGGGCAATAAACGTCTGTATGATGTGATGAAGGAAAAAGATGCCTTGTATGCCAAGGCGGATTTTACCGACGAAGACGGACATCGTGTAGGCGATCTGGAAGCGGAATTTGCGGAAATGGACGGCTGGAATGCGGAAAGTGATGCCGCGGAAATGCTGAGTAACTTAGGGGTGAAGGAAGACCAGCATTACAAACTGATGAAGGAACTGCCTTCATCTGATAAGATTAAGGTGTTGCTGGCGCAGGCATTGTTTGGTAATCCGGATATCCTGATTCTCGATGAGCCAACGAATGACCTGGATGTGAATACGATTTCCTGGTTGGAGGATTTTTTAGCAGATTTTAAAAATACGGTGATCGTTGTATCTCACGACCGTCACTTTCTGGATATGGTGTGTACGCATATCGTGGATATCGATTTCAGTAAAATTAATCTATATACCGGTAACTATACGTTCTGGTACGAAACGTCCCAGTTGTTACTGAAACAACGTGCGGACAAGAATAAGAAGAACGAAGCCAAGAAGGCAGAATTGTTAGACTTTATTGCGCGATTCAGTGCCAATGCATCCAAATCCAAACAGGCTACATCCCGTAAGAAAGCCCTGGAAAAACTGGATATAGAGCAGATGAAACCATCCAGCAGAAAATATCCGGGAATCTTCTTCAAGCAAAGCAGGGAAGCAGGAGATATGATTCTGGATGTTCACAATTTAAGCTATGCCCTGGAAGACGGTACGTCATTATTTAAAGATGTAACCTTTACCGTAAACAAAGGCGATAAGATTGCATTCATCTCTAAAGACGGCTTGATTATTTCTAATTTCTTCAAGGTGCTGGCTGGTGAGCAGGCGGCTAAAAAAGGCGAAATCAAATGGGGTGTTACCATCACCAAATCCTATGTGCCGAATGATAATGCCGCTTATTTCCAGAACGCAGAGTTGAATCTGGTGGACTGGTTGCGTCAGTATTCTGTGGAGAAAGATGAAACGTTTATTCGTGGTTTCCTTGGAAGAATGCTATTTAGTGGAGAAGAATCTCTGAAAAAATGTACCGTGTTGTCGGGAGGGGAGAAGGTGCGCTGCATGATGAGCAAGACCATGTTGGAGGAAGCTAATTTCCTGATTTTGGATGAACCTACCAATCACTTAGACCTCGAATCGATCACGGCCTTGAATAATGGATTGATTGAATTTGCAGGTACCATCGTTTTCACCTCTCATGACCATACGTTTACGCATACCATCGCGAACAGGATCATTGAGCTTACACCAAACGGCATGCTGGATAAGATGATGACCTATGACGAATACCTGGCTGATCCGAAAGTGAAAGAACAGCGTGCCGAATTGTACGGAGAGTGATTTCATGTCACATTATCCGCAGGCTAATTATCATTGGTAAAGTAAGACTGCGTAAAAAATTGTATATTTATTTATGATTCAATCAAAGCATAATTCGTTAACCGAAAATAATACCCACATACCGTTTGGTGTGTATGAGGACTTGATTACCAATGTAGATACCGGCATTTGGGACAAACAGGGATTGATTGCAAAAAAGCGTCGGACGGAGCGAAAGGCATGGATTTTTACGGGTGTTTTCAGCCCCGAATTGATTTGTGGATTTGCCATCGTAGATGCCGGTATGGTTGCTACGGCTTTCTCTTATTTTTACTCACTCAAAGATGGCATCTTTGAAGAAGATAAGGTGACCATACCAATGGGTTTTCACCAGGAGTTCAATCCAAATCTTGACAGTGAATGGAAATTGGGTAATTATTCCATTAAAACGGAAAAAGGGAAGATGTATTTGCAATATGTAGGCAAATATAAGATGTATCTTGAAGTGGAAAATAATGCCAATGGTGCCAGTATTGTTGCCCCATCTAAAGAAAAGAGGCCGTTCAATTTTACCTACAAGAATATTTGTGTGCCGGTGAAGGTGCAAATCAATAATGGAGGGGTGAGTACCTATGCCACCAGCGGCAAATATGCTTCCATTGATTTTACCAAAGGATTTCCGCCGAGAGAGACCATCTGGAACTGGTTATCTTTTATCGGTAAGACAGAAACGGGAAAGATTGTAGGTGTGAATCTGGTGGATCGGTTTAACGAAAACATGGAGAATATTCTTTGGGTAGACGGTCAGAAAACCTTGTTGTCCAATGCAAAATTTACCATGCAGGAGCCGCTGGACAAAACGGATTGGCTGATAGAAACAACGGATGGTGTATTGAATTGCCACTTATCTCCAAGAGGTGCCCGCTATGAAAATCTGAATGCACTGATTATGAAGAGTAAGTTCACACAACCATTCGGTACATTGGATGGTACGGTGCTGATAGACGGTAAAGAGGAGAAATTTACGGCATTCGGTGTGTCCGAAGATCATCATGCCATCTGGTAGTTTTATCGTATCTCCAGTTTTCCGCTGTTGATATAGACATCATCATCATTGTATATTTCCAGTAGGTATTTACCTTTGTCTTTTAAAACGACAGAAAGATAGGTCCAGTACCAGTTTTCATCAACAAAATAAGTAAAGGTATTGATCAATTCACGGCACTTGTCGTCATTGTAAATGTTGACTCTCAGGTGGTTGGTCTTAAACGGATTCTTATTGGTCTGTCCGATATAAAGAATGACTTTTTTACCGGAGGAATCATAGGGGAAAATATTGTTCTTCCCAATCATCGTGTCACCTGAAGTCTTTTCAAAAAAATCTATCACTGAGGATGAATAATACCAGGTATCTCTGAAATACATATCATCATAGGCATTGGGGCTAAGGGCTACTGTGGTAGTGTGGCTTGCCAGCAAATGATTGCTTCTGTCGTATGCACTTATTTTGTAGTTTCCCGTTTTGGTAAAAGTATACTTGTTTGCTGCCCACTTCTTTGAGGCATCCGGTACTAGATAGTAATGATCATAATACAGATATCCCGGGTCTTTTCTGTTAAAGGTTTTTTCTATTTTGATGAATACGGTATCGTTCAAAGGACTTTGAGATGAGAAAAACAAATACATGAAGTTGCCACCTTTCTCTATAGCCCAGGTTTCATAAGCACCTTTGTATGTTCCGTCTTGATTGTATTCGGTGCATAACAGCAATTTGTTCTGCTGTGCCTTCAGTTCTTGTGTAAAGAAATACAACAGCAGACAAAATATGACGGAATGGATATGTTGATTCATCCGATTGAAAATGGTTCAGCATAAATATACTGCTGTCTGCTGAAGAATCGGCTATTTTGTTATTTCAAAATAGGCAGAGTTGATGAACGTGTCGCTTCCATTGTATACATCTACCACATACTTACCCACCTTTTTCACGGTGATGGGAACTTTAATCCAATCCCATTCCAGACTGCCTACGGAGAAGGTTTCCTCAGACACCAGTTCATCGTATTTTTCTCCATAATAGACACTTACCACTATTTCTTTGCATTTCAATGCCTTGTCCTGCTCAATCTTGCAAAAAAAATCTCTCTTTCCGCCAATTAATCTGAATTGTGTTGCCTCACCTTGCATGACGGCGTTTGCATCCACACTTTCTCCCAGAGTGATGCGGGCATCTTCATAATAATAGGTGTCGGTTTCTTCCCCCTCGTTCACCTTTTTCTCCGACGCATCTTTCATGTAGCCGATGTTGGTATAGGTAATCGCCAATGCATCATCGCCTTTACCCATTACGGAAATTCGATAGTCTCCGGATTCGGTGAATTTATAATCGTACATGGCCCATTTCTTGCGGTCTGTTTGCGGATTGTAGGTGAATTCCTGGGTGTCAAAAGCAACATAACTTCCGTTGGTGTTTTTTTTGTCCACATAAAGCATCAGTCTGTCTTTGATCACATAATCCTGCGAATAGACGATATAGACATAGCTGCCATCCTTTTGATCAACGTCCCAGTTCTTGTTGATGCCGGAAGGAGTTCCGTCTGTCTTGTTGTAATCTTCACATAAAACAACTTTCCCGTTTTGTGCTAAAACTGAAAAGGAAAATGACATGAAGGCGATTAAGAATAATGTAAGGTTTTTCATAAAATGCGTTTTATCTACTTTAATCAAAATTAATACCAAAATCAATAAGTTGAATACCCAATAGGTGGTATTGTTGGTCAATATCTTTTGTAAATGTATCTTTGCGGCATGGGAAATCAGCATTTTCTAAATAAACTCAGGCGGATTACCACCTTTGTCTTTGATGTGGATGGTGTTTTTACCAACAATCAGCTTATTGCAACAGCATCCGGTGATTTGCAACGCACCTTCAATGCTAAAGATGGATTTGCCCTGAAGACAGCTATTGATAAAGGGTATGTGACCTGTATCATCACAGGTGGAACTTCCGCTGCTGTTCATAAGCGTTTTGACACTCTGGGGGTAAAACACAATTACTACAGGGTGAGCAACAAGGTAAAGGTATTGCAGGAATTTCTGGTTGCGGAAAATATCTTAGCGGATAATGTGTTATACATCGGAGACGATATACCAGACTATCATGCCATGCAGTTATGTGGATTGAAATGCTGTCCGAACGATGCCGTGCCGGAGATAGTCGCCATTGCTGATTATGTTTGCAATCGAAAAGGTGGAGACGCCTGCGTGCGTGAAGTAATTGAGATGGTGTTGAAGGTGCAGGATAAGTGGTTCATCTTTAATTAAATGAATGTGTTTTAGTGAAGTGAAAGATTGTATTGCCAGAATCTAGATGAACCTGAAATTAAAAATGATAAATCAAATCAATGAACTATATAAAATTATTGCGACCGCTTAATCTTCTTATCATTGCTGCTACCATGTATCTTTTTCGGATATGTCTAGTAGCGGCATCTCCGTACAAATTATTTTATGTGGAACCTGTGATGAGTAATGTTGAATTTCTGCTGCTGGTGCTCGCTACCCTATTTATTGCAGCCGGAGGATATGTTATCAATGATGTTTTTGATGTGGAGATAGATGCCGTTAATCGTCAGGGAAAGGTGATTGTGGGCAATTCTGTCAGTGAGGCCTCCGCCTATAATCTTTACAAGGTGCTGTGTGCGGCTGCAATCATCAGTACGGTTTTGCTGGCTTTGCTTACCCGCAATTTCCGATTGTCGATGCTGCCGCTTATCATTATGGTCATTTTGAATTTTTATGCCCACACCTTTAAAAAACAATTGTTTGTAGGCAATTTTATGATAGCCCTGTCAACGGCGTTCACCATTTGGCTGATTGCCTTATTCGAAACCAGCCCGAAGGGAGAACAAACGGATATGCAGTCGGAAGTGCAGAGCGGCATTGCCATTGCGGCCATCGTTTATGGCCTTTTTGCTTTTCTGACAACCTTTTTGCGCGAACTGGTGAAAGATATGGAAGATATGGAAGGGGATGAGCGTGGTGGTTGCAAAACGATACCTATTGTGTTAGGTGTCAATGGCGCTAAGGCTGTCGCTGGTTTCATCAGTGTGGTCTTACTGTTGATTTTGCTGGCATTTGCGTGGTTTTTTCCTTCTATGCAAATAAAATTAATAGCATATTTTATCGTTTTGGGTCTTATTTTGCCGTTATTTCTTATAAATATCCTGCTTTTTTTAGCTAAAAATTCGAAAAACTACCATTTTGTTAGCAATTTAATAAAGGTTTTTATGTGTCTGGGTATTGCATCCATGTTGTATTTTCGAAGTGGAATCGGTCCGTACATTTTTGTGCAGTTCGCCAATTTCATTAACAAGTTATTTTAAAAGTATGCAAAAACCGACAAAAGTTATCTTAGGCTCACAATCTCCAAGACGTTTGGAAATTTTGTCGGATGCTGGTTTTGAGGTGGAAGTGGTGAAGCCGACGGTTGCAGAGAATTTTCCGTTCGACCTCGATTTTTATAAGGTTCCGGAATATCTATCCAAGCTTAAGATGCATGACGTGTACTCTTATGTTGGCGAGGATAATGATTATATCATTTGTGCAGATACCGTCGTCATATTTGACAACAAGCTGGTGGGAAAACCCAAAAACAAGGAGAAGGCGTTCAAGTATCTAAAAGCCATGAACGGCAAGATTCATGACGTGGTGACCGGCGTGAGCATGCGTAAAAACAAAAAGCAGATTTCTTTCTCAGAAAAGTCTAAAGTCTTTTTTAAGGAATTGAGTGATGAGCAGATCTGGCACTACATCGAAGAATTTGAAACGCTGGACAAGGCAGGTGCATATAATATTCAGGAATATATTGGCGTGGAGAAAATAGATGGTGAATTCTATAATGTGATGGGGCTGCCCCTGAAACGGGTGCTTCAGGAAATTAAGGGATGGAAATAGATGCCTGCGATTTCCTAAGCAGAAAACTTCTCTTTTAATCTCAAGAATCTTGATTCATAGTATTCATAACTCATCTTACTCAGGAATAAGGTGAAAATCAATCCGGCAACTCCTGTCAGGAGAGAATAGATGAAATTATCGGATTTGATATGCAGCATTCTGACGGCTACATCCAGTAAGGTAATGGCGATGGGGTGAATCAGATAAATGCCATAGGTGTATTTTCCCCATTTGTTGGCAAAGGAAATATGGCCAAGATTCAAAGCGGATTCCCTTTTGGTGAGTGCCTGTGCGGCAATAATCAGTGCGAATGAGACGGAAATGAAGATGCGGCTTACGGCATATCCGTATTCAAAGCAGAAGATTGACTCATTCCAATAGAGTAAAGACATGGATAGAGCGAAAAAAACAAGATGATGGTATGTTGAACTGTTTTCAAAGAATATGCTGACATTACGGAAACGCTTGATTAAATATGCGGTCAGTCCGCCTATACCAAGATCCACCAGCACCGACAATGTGTGGAAATACAAGACTACGTTATCCTTGAAATGAGCAATGCGGAAAACCATAGAGATGGTTATGACAGACAATATGGAATATCCCCAGGCTTTTCTGGGCAGAAATACGAAGATAAGCGGCCAGAACAGGTAAAATTGCTCTTCAATGGAAACGGACCAGGTAATGTTTTGAGACATGGCGCTGTTTCCCAAACCGAGTTTTTCCACATGTATCACGTCAAAATTACTCAGGAATGTCAGATGATAAAGTATATTTGAACCAAGCGGATTGTTCGCTCCGATGAGCGATTTGAAAAAGGGGTAAATGAGAAACGTAAACAGCACTACCAGAAAATACAAGGGCCATATTCTCAGCAGCCTCCTGATGTAAAAATTCTTTAACGAGATATGATGATGTGTCTCGTATTCTGTGATCAGCAGAAATGTGATGAGAAATCCGCTAAGTACAAAAAAGATGGAAACCCCGGTTCCTCCGTTGCTTATTACCTCAAGTATCCTTTCCAGCGTTTCATTCTTGAATGGGAGGTACTTATAGCATGGACTGATGCCATGCTGGAAAAACACCATCAAAGCTGCAAAAAAACGTATCGAATCCAGGTTTTTAAAATATAGTTTATCCTTGTTATTCATCTACAGCTTAATAAGAGAGGTTTCTTTTTTTTGTAAATATATGGAAAGAAATTCAGCTTTTAAAAAGGAAGAATCATCACATTGATACCATCAGGTTACATCCGCGGATATCCGCATCGTCTAATCTGCCCAACACTTCAAATTCCGCATCATTTCTGATGTTGACCAAATCCTGTGTGGCAATGAAAGCGCAGGAATTTATATTTGCCAGATCGATCACATTCAGTCCTCCGCGACCGGTTTCCGTTGATACGGCGAGCGGATTATAGATATCCCGTTTCAGTATTTTCATCCAGTGCGGTGTCTTGAAGATGCCGCCTCCCGCAGAGTATCCTTGCGATAACAATTCTGTCATGCCATACTCGGAATGGATAGACTTGACCTGAAAGGCATGACACAATATTTCATGCACTTCTGCCCGTGTCATTTCTTCACGCCTTCCTTTCATACCTCCGGTCTCCATGATGATGACATTTGAAAGATTCATCGGAAACTGTTCTGCAAAATCAAGCAAGGCAAAAGTGACCCCGATTAAAAGAATCTTGGAATTGAAGGGGGGAGCCTGCGAATGAAGCTGTGTTAGCTTTGCCGCTAACTCACCCAGATTATTCAGATAAAAACCGGAATCCGGTTTTTTTGATTGGCATATAAGGTCATTTACCATGTACACCAATGATGATGAGTCGCGTTCCAGATAGGATGGGAGCAGTGCAAGTATGGTCCAGTCATCTGTGTTGCCATAAAATTGCTGAAAGGCGGCTTCAAAACTTTCCTTGTACAGTGTTAAATCCGTTACCAGATGCTTACTGGTAATTTGCCCGGTGGTTCCGCTGCTTTCAAATATTTTTTGAGTTGCAGCGTTACCGGTAAGTATGCGATGTGTTTTAAAAAACTCAATCGGCAGAAAAGGAATTTGCTGAACAGATTGCACCTGTCCGGTGTTAATTCTTAAATAATCTACAAATTGTTTGTAAACCAAATTGTGCGTATATTGTAATTCAAAAAGTTGCAGTGCAACCTCCTCAAAGTGAAAATTTCTGTCAGAAAAGATTTTTTCGCGTATTTTTGAAACGTATGATTGCACGAAACAAAGGTATAAGAAATCTTATGAAGATAAAACTCGCCCTACCATTTGGCCTTACTTTTTTGGGAATTATTTCCTGTTATAAGACACCGGAATACCCGATTGAGCCGACATTGAAATTCGATTCTTACAGTTTTGTGAACCCTTATGAGGCATTAACAGACGCTTCCATGTATTTTACCTTTACTGACGGTGACGGCGATTTGGGTAAAACCTCCAACAACGATACGGTAAACATCAACAGCATCATCATCAGGAACATAAAGAATAATCTGTTTGACACCGCCAATATTCCATATATACCGAAAAAAGGGACAACGGATGCCATTTCCGGAAAAATTGAAGTTAAGATCTTCAACAGCGTGCTGAAAGGTGGATTTATTGATCAATCCGACGTATTGCTTCTGCAAAAACCATATGATACGCTGACGTATGAGGTTTTTATTAAAGATAGAGCCGGCCACGTGAGCAATATCGTAACGACTCCACCGCTGATTGTACACTCTAATTGATTATAAATCATAAACTTCGCTTAATGCTTAATTAATCTCATTTAAGCAGACCTAGTACACTATTTGCTATAATTTTGTTCACTCAATGAAACCCGTGGACGTAATAGTGGTAGGTGCAGGCTTTTCAGGCTTGTCTGCGGCCTATTATCTGCAGCGCAAAGGGCTGAAGGTAAAAGTGCTGGAGGTTTCCTCTCACCCCGGCGGCAGGGCTCGCTCCGATAAAATGGATGGTTTCACGCTGGACAGAGGTGTTCATCTGTATCATCATTCTACAACGGAATTGTCAAAAATCATTAATCTCCATGAACTGGAGCTTAAGAATACCTATCCCGGTTACCTGCTGAGGTATCAGGGTACTTTCAATCTGTTTACGAACCCTTTGTATCAGACAATTGATACTGTCTCAACCGCATTGGCCAAGAATGCAAGCTTCTCCGATAAAATAAGGTTATTCGGATTGTATGCCAAATTAAAGACCACCGCTTACAACAAATTGGTGAAAGAACCGGATTCTTCGACTTTTGAATATCTATCTAAAAGTGGTTTCAGCAAAAAACTGATTGATTCATTCTTCAGACCGATGCTTGCAGCCAATATATTTGATTATAATCTTCAGTCGTCATCCCGTTTTTCCAAGGTCTATCTGAAATCTTTGTTTCAGGACCATGTGGCCTTGCCAAAGGAAGGTATTGGAAAGATTGCAGCATCCATAGCCGCAAAACTGGACGATGGCACTATTGCTTATAAGACAAAAGTCAAACGCATTGCAGAAAATGGTGTTGAATTGCTCAACGGTGATTTCATGGAGTCCAGATTTGTGGTGATTGCCACCAATGCCATTGATGCCAATCTCATCGTAGGGGATAAGGTGATGCCTGCGGAATGTTCACATGTGTCTACATTGTATTTCAGTACAGATAAGGCACCGCTAAGCAAACCTGTTGTAATCCTGAACGGAGACAATGGCACCACATTGGTGAATCATGTGTTTGTTCCTTCGTTGCTGCATGCTGAATATGCCCCGGCCGGTAAACACCTGGTGGCGGTGAATGTGGTGAAAGAACATGATCTGGACGATGAGGAACTGGAAGTAAAGTGCCTGACGGAATTATCTGAGTGGTTTGGCTTGAAGGTAATGGATTGGCAGTTGCTGAAGATCTATCACATCAAATATGCGATGCCGTTCAAACCTATCCTGGATGAAGTGAAATTTTCACGACGCATTTCAGGGAACGTATATGCCTGCGGTGACAGCCTGTCTGTTGGCAGCATGGAGTCCGCATTGCGCTCGGGAAGGGAGACGGCAGACATTATCGCTCAGGAATTTGTTAAGGGAAACCGGGTGAAACCGGATTTTGCTGAAATGTAAAGACACATTCCGTGCGTCTCACAAGATATTGATGCACCCCCTATGATATCGATAAGCTTAATCTAGGCTGAGATATTTCGCTGGTATGTTTCTCCCCGGCTTTTATTCATGTCAGAAAAACGCTTCAAACATTCATTCAGAAATGACTCGTCTACCATTTTCTCGATATCTGCCATCGTACGCAGATTGTCATCTTCATTGAATTTGTAGGTTTGTTCCAGCATGTTCGCTTCCAGTTTCAATACATAGCGGTTATTCATCTGCATCACCGTAATTTTTATAACGGGGTGTTCAATGTAGCCAACGATTCTCATGATGTTTCAGCAGTTTATAAAATTATAGCGCTGCAAAAGTAATAAAAAAAAGAGCCGCTCTGATGTTGGCGGCTCTTTTTAAAAATGTAATCAGAAAATTACAGGATTACGCTGTAGCTTTTTTTGCTTTGGAAGTGGCTTTTTTCACTTCAGCTTTCACTTCTTTAGCCTGATGTTCTACTTTTGCTGCTGCATCGTTGAACAAACCCTTTACTCTTTCTGCATTTCTGTTGAAAGTTGTTTTTAAGTCAGCTACCAGAATGTTAGCTTCTTCTTTAACATCTGCCTGAACTTTCTCTAATGTGAAAGGACCTTTCAGTTTTTCCTGAATTCTTTCAGACGTTGATTTGAAGTGGTTTTTTTGTAACTCAACTTCTTCTTTCACTTCACTTACAGCATTTTTTACCGTGTTTTCAACGTTGTAACGTAATTCTGTTACGTTTGCTTTTGTCTCAGCAGTAAAACTGTCTACTGCTTCCTTGAATTTTTGTGCGAATTCCATTTTTAAAAAGATTTAATTTGTTTGTCGATATTGACACTACAAAATTACATCAGAATCTTGATGTTGGTCAACTATTCCCAATTACGAAAGTTTGATTTAAAAATGTACTTCGTGTAAAAGTCAGGTTAATCCAATGTGAACTTTAAACTTAGCGAAACAAAGTGCTGTTATATGTAAAATGTGTGTAAATTTAAGTTGGATTTGATGTTTTGGTTGTTAAACTAACGATTAGCTAGTTGAATCAGGTTTCAGTAAAAAATGAAAATTGGATACCAATTAATCACTCATTTCGCTTTTTTATCCTCTACAATTTGCATCATTCCGATTGTTTTCCAGCCCGGGTATGCAAATGAATGAATCAGCGATACTGCTGAGTGTTTTGATGGTTCTATTGAATCCTGACCCTTTGCAGCGCCGCATTTTTCTGATGCCTTTCTATCGCCAGCCCGATTAACTTTTCTATCAGGTCCGCATATTTTAATCCGGATTGTTCCCACAATTTTGGATACATGGAAATGGAAGTGAATCCCGGCAAGGTATTGGGCTCATTAATGATGACCTCATCGTCTTCTGTGAGAAAAACATCCACGCGCGATAAACCCTCTAAAGCCAGTGCATGATAGGCTCTTCGTGCCGTATCCTGCACTTTTTTCAGTTGTTCATCCGTAATGTTCTGTGCCGGTATATAGATTTTGGCATTGTCATTCACATATTTATTCTCGAAATCGTAAAACCCTTTTTCCATCACGATTTCACCAACGGTACTGGTTTCGATAAGTTCATTGCCCAAAACGGCGCATTCAAGTTCCCGGCCATTGACAGCCTGTTCCACCAGTACCTTATTGTCAAACTTGAAGGCTTCATGCAAGGCATTTTTGAATTCCGACTCATTCGTTGCTTTGCTGACGCCGACAGAAGATCCCATATTACAAGGCTTCACGAACATAATATTGCCAAGCATCTCAACGGTTGTTTCGTAAGAAATATCCGCAGCTTCATGTTTGTAAAATGTGATTCCCTTGGCATGTCCGATGCCTGCATCGCGTAGAATTCGTTTCGTGAAATCCTTATCCATGGCAACGGCCGAACCTAAAACCCCCGGACCGACAAATGGGATATCCAGCTGCAGGAAAATCCCCTGAAGTGTGCCGTCTTCGCCATTCGGTCCATGAGTGATGGGGAATATCGCTTTCAGGTCATCCAGGTACTGTTGGTTGTCCAATCGAATCAGCTTTTGTTGTTCGTTGCCAAAAACCACCGCCAGTTGTGTGCCGTTTTTCCCAATGACACAGTGCTTATCTTGCAGGTTTTCAGCACTTTCCAAAAACCATTTTCCATCCTGACTGATACCGATGAGGCTAACCTCAAATTTTAACTTGTCAATAGCATTATAGATATTTCTGGCAGAAATGATGGATACTTCATGTTCCGGAGATTTGCCTCCGAAAACCAAGCCTATTTTTGTTGTGGACATGCAGATAGTTTTAAAAGGTGTAAATATAGAGTTACTAACAAAATATGAATAATAAATGTGCTAATTTTATTCAAAAAAAATCTTGGTTACGACATAAATGGATATATTTGACGTTTGAAGATTAACGATTATAAATGGGAAAAACGGGTTTAACCATACTATATATTCTGGGAGCGGCCGTGGCTTTATTGGTTGTCACTTTTTTAGGTTTGAGCTGGTATACGGATCACGGCGATTTTGTGGTCGTTCCAAATATCAAAGGAAAGTCGATGTATGATGCTAAAAAGGAGCTGGGCGATTATGATTTGGATTATATGGTATCAGATTCTACATACGATGAATCAAAACCGCCCTTATCTGTTCTGGATCAGCAACCCAGAAAAGGGGCCAAGGTGAAAGCAGACCGTAAGATTTATATCACATTGAATGCTTCTGCTCCTCCCAGTGTGAAAATTCCAAGTATCATTGATAATTCCAGAAGACAGGCTGAACTTATTCTTCGAAGTTGGGGGTTGAAACTCGGTCAGTTGATATATATTCCTGATATGGCAAAAGATGCCGTCTTGAATATTCAGGTAAATGGAAAGATTGTAAAGCCAGGCACCGTCGTTCCCAAAGGCACTTCCGTGGATTTGGTGCTGGGCGATGGATTTGGAAACCAGATGGCAGAAGTGCCGCCGGTAACAGATATGACCGTGCTGGAGGCCAGAGCTGTACTGGAAGCAGTGCATCTGAATGTAGGCATGTTGCTGGCGGAAGGTAAAATTGATGATACACTGGCTGCTTATGTATACGATCAGGATCCTAAATTCGGGCAACCCGGGAAATTAGGCCCCGGCAACACGGTCAATCTTTTCATTCGACAACAAAACCTGGAAAGCCAGCAACCATAAATGAGTGGATTCTAAATGACAAAATTCTTCACATACTCGATATTAACCTTGCTGTCATTGGCTGCTTTTGCCCAAAAGGAGTCTTTACGTGGACTGACATTGCATCCGAAAATGAATGCGACCTCCAATGCCTTATTCCTGCAAAAGAAAGCCGGCCAGAGAATTACTTCCTTGTCCTTGCCGTTTTTTGACGATTTTTATCAAACTGAAATCTATCCAAACCCTGCGCTATGGCAGGATAATTTCGTTTATATAAATACCACTTTCCCCAAAGAAACAGTAACGGTAGGCGTGGCTACCTTTGACGGAACGGACGGCAGCGGGAAACCGTATGACATAAACGCCAATCCGGCACTTTCCCTAGCTGCGGATAAACTTACCTCCAATCCAATTGATTTAAGCGGACTTGCTGCTGCCGATAATGTATTTCTGAGCTTCTATTATCTGCAAAGTGATTTCGGAGAAGCGCCATCTGTGCCAAATGATTTACTGAGCGTACAATTTTTAGATACAACAGGTAACTGGAATATCGTATGGCAGAAATCAGCAGATACGGTTTTAAGAATGCGACAGGTTTTTATCAAAGTGGATTCCGTTTACCTGAATGCTAACTTTCAATTTCGATTCCAGTCTTTTGGAAATGTTACCGGTTCCAACGATATATGGCATGTCGACTATGTGAAATTGGACAAAAACAGAGATACGGCAGCCGAAAGAAACATCAAGGAAATGGCTTATGAGTTCCTGCCTCCCAGTCTTCTAAAGAGATATTATGTGATGCCGTATCATCAGTTCGATACAACGGATCTGGCGGATACGGTAAGCTTGTTTGTCCGAAACAATTTCATTAATACGACAACTGATATTGTTGATAATTATGATGCTATGGTCGTAAATACGTCGACGTCCATCGCATCCTTTAACGGACCTTCCCGTGATTTTGGTCCTTTGACGAAAAATGAAATCAAATATCCCAAATTCAATATCCCTACAGATGTCACAGGTGACACCATCGTAATCCAGGTTGATTATCATTTTGATGTTTCGGCAGAAGCCGGCGAACCTGCAAAAGTGCTGGCCAATAATGAAGCCTCACATAGGCAGGTATTCAGTAACTACTTCGCTTATGATGATGGTTCCCCGGAGCGAGGGTATTGGCTGGCAGATGAATCAAATTATAGGATGGCCGTAAAGTATGGCACACGCTACCCGGATACCCTGCAGGCCATCAAATTGCAGCTTTTTCCCGTTCGTTCTGATAATGCTGCGGCCAGATTCAGTATCTGTGTATGGAAGAACTTTGGATTAAGATCCGTATATAATCCGAATGATCTGATATATCAACAGAGCGGATTAAAATTATCCGACTTGGTGGCTGAATATCCTGTTGATACCATAAATAACTATTATTATGCTCCGATAAAAGCTCCGTTTGTCAAGAATGGCGCTTCTTTTCCGCTGGTATTAAGCGACTCTTTCGCCATTGGCGTCATTGTTGAAAACCCAAATACACTGACGGTCGGATTTGACAGAAACAATAATAAATCCTTCTACAATTATTTTGTAGATGCCAATACGGAAAAATGGTCTCGTTCCACACTTCCCGGCACCATGATCATCAATCCGGTGGTTGGCAGTCCATTGCCAGGTTATCTTACACCTGTGAATGAGATAAAATCCAGGAATTATCATGTGAAAATATATCCTAACCCTGCGAATGATCGTTTATTTATTGAGGGAATTACAGAAAACAGTTTAATTGAAGTATACTCTCTGACGGGACGATTGCTTATGCACACACACATGATACAGTCTGACTATCTGGATATCGATGAACTTCCTGCAGCCAACTATGTTATAAAAGTAACGAATCTGAAGACCAGTCAGTCAGGTACGGCCAAATTTGTCAAAAGTGAATAATCCTGATAAAATAGTTTTATTTGACGGGGTATGTAATTTCTGTGCATCCAGTGTGCAATTCATCATCCGTCATGACAAAACCAATTCGTTGAAATTTGCCAGTCTGCAATCATCCATAGGTCAGCAATTGCTCAAAAATTATAATATGCCACAAGGGTTGGAAGGCGTGGTCTTTGTTGAAAGCGATAAAGCCTATTTCAAATCAGCGGCTGCATTCAGGATTGTCCGTTATTTTGGCGGTTTCTGGAGAATTTTAATCGTGTTTTCAGTGTTACCGCTTTTTATTACTGATTTTTTCTATGATGTCATTGCAAGAAACCGTTATAAATGGTTCGGCAAGAAAGACAGCTGCATGATTCCTTCTCCGGAAATCAGAAGCCGATTCCTGGAAGTTTAATAAGCTATATTTTTGTTTAAAAAATGGAATCTATTATCTTTGCAGCCTTAAATCACTAATTCTACAATTCAATAATCAACAATTATGGGACGCGCGTTTGAATATCGAAAAGCAGCAAAATTTGCACGTTGGGATAGAATGGCAAAAGCTTTTACCAGAGCCGGCAGAGAAATAGCCATGGCTGTAAAAGCAGGAGGACCAAGCCCTGACACCAATGCCAACCTTCGAAGAGCGATACAAAATGCCAAGGCGGCACAGATGCCAAAAGACAGAATAGAAGCCGCTATCAAACGTGCATCTTCCACCGATACAAAGGGATTCAGTGAAGTGGTATACGAGGCGATGGGACCTCATGCTACAGCCATCATCATTGAGACGGCAACTGACAATCCAACCAGGACGGTGGCAAATTTACGTGCCATCTTGAACAAAGGCGGCGGTTCAATGGGAACACAAGGGATGCATGATTTCATCTTTGAACGTAAAGGTGTATTCAAGATTTCCGCTGCAAACATAGATGCGGATGAACTGGAACTGGAACTGATTGATGCAGGTCTTGACAGCATGGAGAAAGATGAGGAAAACCACCTGATTCTCTATACCAAATTTGCAGATTTCGGGTCCATGCAGAAAGCACTCGAAGATAAAAACATTGAGGCGATCAGTGCGGAATTGCAACGTATTCCATCTATCCATAAAGAATTGAACGAGCAGGATACGGATGATGTGTTGGAATTGATTGACAAATTGGAACAGGATGATGATGTTCAGACCGTTTTTCATAACCTTGCATAATATCTCATGTAATCTTCGCGCTAAAATTATTTTAATAGTCTAAAATCCAAATCATGAACCGTATTTCAATATTGGCATTCGTTTTTTTCTTCAGCTTCTTGGCGGCTTTTGCACAACCTCAGCCAACCGGAGCATTAACCATCTTCTCGGAAGACGGCGACAAGTTCTTTTTGATGCTGAATGGCGAAGCTCAGAATAATGTTCCACAGTCCAATATTCGTGTGGAAGATTTACCGCAACCGTATTACAGTGTAAAGATTGTTTTTGAGAATAAATCTTTTCCTGAAATCCTAAAGAAAAACCTGATGGTGGCAGATTTGGATGGAATTTTCATGGATGTCACTTACAAGATAAAACATGATAAATCGGGTATGCCAAAGTTGGCTTCCATACCATATTCTTCCATTCCGGCACAACAGGGTTTTATCGCACCATCCAATGTGTATGTTGCACATTACGGCGTTCCGGCACCCCCGGCAGCTGCCATGACCACCACGACGACCACCACCACGACTACTTCCAATAATGTCAATGGCGCAAACATTAATGTGAACGCCATGGGAATCAATATGAACGTAAATATTTCGGATCCGTATGTGAACGGAACCATACAGACAACCACAACTGAAAGCACGACCATTTCAGGAAATAATCCGCCACCAAGACCTGTCAATAAAGGATGTGCCAATAATTACGCAATGTCTCCTTCCAATTTTTCCGCAGCTCTTGCAACGCTGAAGAATCAATCATTTGAAGATTCCAAACTCTCAACGGCTAAGCAGATTGCCGGCTCAAACTGCCTGAGTGCTGCACAAATCAGTGACATCTGCAAACTGTTCAATTTCGAAGACTCAAAGTTGGATTTCGCAAAGTTTGCTTATGGAAGATGTACAGAGCCTGGCAATTATTTTATCGTCAATAATGTATTTAACTTCAGTGGAAGTGTGGATGACTTGAATGAATATATCCAGGGGCGCTGATAAGGAAAAGGATAGATGTATTTATAGATAATCCCGCTTTCACTTGCGGGATTTATTTTATATTTTACCGTTTATTTTACAAAAAGCATGATCATTAAAATTTATTTGGTGTTGATATACATCTTACTGAATTTCGTCAGCGGTATTGTATTGTGCATCTATTATCTCGGAATTGAAAAGAAAATTTCAAATGCCAAAGAATTTCTTCTGATCTTATTTTTTCCTGTATATGGGTTAGGTAGCTGGAAATTCAATCGTCTCCGTAAGGAGGAGAATGATACAAGCTATCCTCAACGATATTATGTACTTAAATATCTTTTCAGGTTGCATCTTGTCTTTTATGTAGTCCTTTTGGGTAGTTCATCGTATTTCTTTATTGAAGCCATGGCAATCTTTGCCGGAACAGATAAGAGTATCGACAATAGTTCCTTTGGAACCGAAGCCCTCTCTTATTTTGGAAATGCACTCCTGTCGTTTACGCAATATGTTGTAATAGCCGCCTTTTTGACAATACAATTTCTAATAGCTGGCATCCTGATTATAATACCATATATCATGCTTAAAAAGTATAAGCCTGCAGAGGTAAACAGTTTTCAGGAGTGATATTGCATGGATTCATTTGTTAAGAAAGCTGAATTTTCATACCAATTTCAATAATACATATCAGTTTACGTTAGAACAGTAACCAAACCAAACCAATATGAAAAACAGATTTTTAAGAACGGCTGTCTTTAGCCTGTTCACCATCCTTTCCGTTTCACAATGCGCACAGAAGGTAAAAGAGGAAGCCGCCGCCGAGGTGGTGACGGATGCCGTGGCAATGGATTTATCTATGCCATCTAAAGATGCATCTGCTGAACCAGTGCCGGTCAGTCAACCCAATCCGGTTCCGGTGAAAAGTACAGATTCTGTTGTTGGACGCATGTTGACCAAAGAAGGTACCTTAAGCTGGGAAACCAAAGATGAAGAAAGAACCCACGCAGATATCTTAGCTAAGGCAAAAAAGTATCAGGCGTATATATCCAATGATAATCAGACGCGGAATGATTATCAGATTACCACCAAGATGCAGATGCGCATTCCTTCAGACAAGTTTGACGACTTTATTGCTACAGTTGAAAAGGACGTGCAGAAATTTGATGAGAAAAATATTGAGGTGCTGGATGTTACAGCAGAATATATCGATGTTTCAGCACGTATGAAAACCAAAAAGGAACTGGAGCAGCATTACTACGATCTATTGAAACAAACTCGTAATGTTACCGAAGTGTTGCAGGTGGAACAGGAATTGAATACGGTGAGAGCAGATATAGAAAGTGCGGAAGGCAGACTGAAATATCTGAAAGATAAAGTGAATATGAGTACGTTGAACCTGACATTTTATGAAACAACTTCCGCTCCGGTGGGATTCTTCGGTCAGATAGGTAAAAGTTTCGTCAGTGGCTGGAAGGGATTCTTGTATTTCATATTAGGTATCATCACCATTTGGCCGATACTATTCTTTGTAATTGTGGTTTTGTATTGGTTAGTCAGACGCAGACGCAACCGTAAAGGGTGAAATATCTTTCTGTTGTTAATTGAATACTCAGAAAATAAATCCTATTTTCGCTATTCAACAATTCTATAACAATGAAAGCGGATATCAAGAAAATATATGAAGCGCATGTGGCGTTTGAACTCGAACAGTTCGGCAAAAAGCATCTTAAAGCAACCATCAAGGAAGAAATTTCTGCGGCCTGGAAATGGTTGGATAATGTAAAACTGAATGAGGTGGCTTCCGTGGAACAGGTAATTGCTTTTCAGGAAAGAAACATCAAGGATAGAAAACTGACGAAACATCAAAAAGAATATCTTGTTGATTTATCAATTTCCGTTCATCATTTGGCCTTGAAAAGCAAACACGCCGTTGCAGATTTTCTGAATAAGGAATCCTTTGATGATATTGCAGACAAAGTCATTGAGCAGAAGGAAATCCGTGAAAAATTAATCAAGGATATTGTCCATAATCCGTTTTACGGTGAAATGATTGCCGATACATTATATGACGGCATTAAATCTTTTGCAGCTCAAAGCGGGCCAAGCAATGAAACGGTAGGAGGTTCTTTGTTTAATCTAGGTAAAGGTATTCTGGGTGCCGCATTGTCTGGCGTTTCAGACACCATTGACAAGAATATCAAGAAGTTCATTTCTGAGAACCTGCAGAAATCCATTGCAAAAAGTGAACAGACACTGAAAGATAAATTAAGTGATGCCCAGTTGCGTAAAATGGCGCAGAATATCTGGGATAAGTTGGAAGATACCGATGTGAAACAGCTGGCAAAAGGAGTGAAGCTCACGGAGAAAGACAGAACTGCCATTTTGCATTCAGCGGAAAAAGCACTGCAGGCGGCCTTGCAAAGTGAACCGCTGGCAGAACTGAACGAGCACGTACTGAATCATTTCTTTGAACATTCCGGTAAAAAATCTATTGCACAGATATTGGAAGACAATGGCATCACGGAAAAAGTTGCCATCAGGGAATCCGAAGAATTTCTGATTCCGTATATAGAGAAGGCCGCAAAAGATGGATTCCTGCAGGAACGCATTGAAGCGCGCTTAAGCAAGTTTTACAGCACCTTATAGTTAGTTACACATAATCCCAATGCTGCATCAGCGGGCAGGTAAGAAAGGCAATAAATAATGCCATCAGAAGAAATACGATGTTGATGATCAGCAAAGGAAATTCATTTCTTCTGAAATGTGTGTATGCAGCACCCGCCATGATGATGACCAGTCCGAATGCCGCTGCAGAAGTAAGGAAATAACCATGTCCAAGCAGTTTAGGCACCACCAGCAGAACGGCCAGCACCGCTTCTGCAAAGCCGATCAATCTGATCTGTGTTTCCGTAAAATCTTCCGCCCATTTTCCGGCGGTGGCAATCACCTTTTCTTTGGTTTGAAACATCTTTGAAAATCCCGCCAACAGAAATACAAAGGTCAATATGCCTTTCATCACCCACAATGCTGTAATCATGATTTTATATTTTATGAAATAAAGTTAATGATTTTAAAGGGATTTCAATCACTCGCCTAAATCACGTACTGTGGATAAAAAACAAAATATATCCATTGGATTGATTCTATTTTTATACAAATATAGATTCTATGCTAACTATTTTTCACGGAACAGCCCGTGCTGACAGCAACTCCCGTAAGATTGCCAATTTTTACGATGAATTATTGGGGAAAAAAAATATTCCGCATCAGTTTTTTACCCTGGAGAATGTAGATGAATCCATTTTCAACAAAACCTTTCACAATCCGAAACATCCGCAGCTGGCGAGCATAGAAGAACATATTTTGGGGCCAACCTCCAAATACATGTTTATCATTCCTGAATATAATGGGAGCTTTCCAGGGATGTTCAAGGGATTCATTGATGCATCAGATGTCAAAAAATGCTTCCATCACAAAAAAGCATGCCTGACCGGTGTGGCAGAAGGCAGGGCCGGAAACCTGAGAGGGATGGAGCATCTGACCAATATTTTCAATCACCTGAAGATGGATGTGCTGCATCTTAAAATTCCGATTTCTCAGGTGCATCTGATGCTGGACGAAAGTGGCAGACTCAACAACACAGAAACCATCAAAATGATAGAAACCCAGATTGACTTATTTATGGAGTTTTAATTTTTTTTATGAAGATCAGATATCTTTTATTTTTTGCACCGGTCCTTGCTTTCGTTGCCATACGCTGCAATCCGCAGACAGCTCTGAAGCGCGATGTATTTCATATGAATATTTCCGCAGGTTTAACATCCCTCGATCCGGCCTTTTCCAAAGATCAGGCTACCATGTGGTGCGATAATCAGTTGTATAACGGACTGGTACAGGTGAACGAAAGACTGGAGGTGGAACCGTGTATTGCCAAAAGCTGGAGAATTAGTGAAAATGGCTTGCAGTATGAATTCATCCTGAGAAATGACGTTTATTTCCATGATCATGAGCAATTTCCGAACGGAAAGGGCAGGAAAGTGGTGGCACAGGATTTTGTTTATTCATTCAATCGTTTAATTGATTCTACGGTGGCTTCTACAGGCGGCTGGTTATTCAATGACAAAGTGGACAAAAAGAATCCATTTGAGGCACCAAACGATTCCATATTCATAATTAATCTGAAAACACCTTTTCATCCAATGCTGGGTATGCTGACCTTACAATATTGTTCAGTTGTACCTAAAGAAATTGTGGAATTTTATGGAAAAGATTTTCGCTCACATCCTGTGGGAACCGGTCCGTTTAGAATGGTGCGCTGGGAAGAAAGCAATGTGCTGATTCTGACAAAAAACGATCATTATTTTGAACACGATACCGCAGGTGTAAGATTACCTTATCTGAAAGGTGTCCGCATCAGTTTTATTGCCGATAAAGGCACTGAATTTTTACAATTCTCTCAGGGAAAACTGGATTTTATGACAGGACTGGATATTTCTTATAAGGATAAGTTGCTGACACGCACCGGAGAATTGCAGCCGGAATGGGAAAACGAAATCAATTTTGAGAAAATGCCTTATCTGAATACGGAGTATTTAGGTATTTCGATGGCAAAACAACCTTGTGAGGCCCTGAAGAACAAGAAAGTCAGACAGGCAATCAACTATGCTATTGACCGAAAAAAAATGATAGCTTATCTGAGAAATGGTATTGGCGCTTCTGCAGAAAGCGGCATGATTCCGAAAGGCGTTCCTTGCTTTGATGAAAATGCGGTGAAAGGCTACACCTATGATGTGGAGAAAGCAAAAAAATTACTGATAGAAGCGGGTTTCCCGAATGGAAAAGGCATCGGTGAGATCAAGATCTATTCCAATCCGACGTATAGTGATTTGATAACGAATATCGCCAATGAACTGGCAAACATTGGTATCGTGTGTAAAATAGAAAACACGCCGGCCACTTTCTTACGGGAAGCCATGCGTAAAAATGAAGTGGAGTTTTTCCGTGCATCCTGGATTGGTGATTACCCGGATGGGGAGAATTACCTGACTTTATTTTACAGCAAAAATGGTGCGCCACCAAATTACACCTTCTTCAAAAATGAAGCATACGATAAGTTGTATGAAGCGGCCATGAAGGAAACCAATGCCGCCAGAACATGCGATCTATATCATCAAATGGAGCAGCTGATCATTGATGAGGCGCCGGTAGTTCCCTTATTTTATGACGAGGTGACGAGATTTACACACAAGAATGTAAAAGGATTGCCAAACAATGCGATGAACTTAGTGATACTGAAAGGTGTTACACTCGAGTAATTCATGCATTTTTTCAATTTAATCGAATATCATGATAACCAACATCATCAAAGATAAATCCACCAAGTTGTTTATTTTTCTAGGAGGATTTTTTATTGCAAATGCTTTTATAGCAGAAGTGATTGGTGTGAAAATATTTTCGCTGGAAAGCACGCTCGGTATCGCTCCGTTTAAAATTCCGTTGTTTGGAAATGAGTTTTCGTTTAACCTGACAGCGGGTGTTTTATTGTGGCCGGTGGTATTTATCATGACCGACATCATCAATGAATATTATGGTGAAAAGGGAGTGCGTTTTTTATCGTATCTCACGGTTGGTTTGCTGGCTTATGCTTTTGCCATGTATTATTTAGCCATCAAACTGGTGCCGGCTGGCTGGTGGCCGGGCTCAAAAACTGATCAGGGTATTCTGGATATGCAGGCTGCGTATGGTCAGATTTTCGGTCAGGGAATTGCCATTATCTTAGGGTCTTTGGTGGCGTTTCTAATCGGACAGGTAGTGGATGTGGTGGTGTTTCACCGAATCAAAAAATGGAGCGGTGAGAAGTACATCTGGCTCAGAAGTACCGGTTCTACCATCGTTTCTCAGTTGATAGACAGTTTTGTTGTATTGTTCATCGCCTTTTATCTGTATCCCAAATACATCAGCGATGCCAATGGTAAGGCCTGGGCGTTTAATGTGGTAATGTCCATTTGTATCGGAAATTATATCTACAAGTTTATCATGGCGGTATTGCTCACACCTGTCATCTACATCGTTCACAACTGGATTGAAAAGTATCTGGGACACAAACTGGCAACTGAAATGAAGAAAGCCGCCATAAATGATGAAATGGCTATTGATAAGATTATCGACTCTAAATTAAATTAAAATAAACATTATCTCAAGATCTCATCAAAAAAATCCAACATAGCTCTCCAGGAACGTTTTGCGGCTTTTTCATTATATGCCACCCCTTTTGAATTATCATTACCGGCAGCAGCATCTGTGAAAGAATGCACGGAATTGGCATAATAAATCATCTGCCAGTCAGCTTTACTATCCCGCATTTCCTGTTGAAAGGCACTGATTTCTTCTTTGGGTATAAAGAAATCATCGGCACCATGGCAGACCAGTACTTTGGGAAGAATTGGAGCAATCGCTTTTGTGGTATCTCGTCCCAGTCCACCGTGAAATGAAACCACGCCTTTTACCGGCATATTAGACCTTGCTGCTTCTAATGCGCCGGTTCCGCCAAAACAATAACCAATCACTGCAATGTTTTCAGGATTTGCGCCGCTTTTTATCAGTTGTTCCAGCGCAAGTTTGATTCTGGTTCTGTATGCATCCACATGTGATTTGTAGTAGGTCGCTATTTCTCCGGCTTCATCTGTGTTTTTAGGGTAATTGCCATTACCGTAAATATCAGCGACAAATGCATAATACCCCAGTTTACTCAGTTCTTCCGCAGATATTTTGGCATGATCATTAATACCCATCCAGGCCGGTAATATAAGTACTCCGGGTTTGTTTTTCTTCGGGGATTTTGGTATTGTTGCAAAACCATTCAGTTGCTGCTTCCCATCAGCATATTTCACCGATTTCAAAGATGTTTGTGCGGTACACGTACAAGTTATCATAGAGCAAAGAAAGATCACAGACAGAATATTGGTTTTCATAAACTTGATTTTGTGAGCTTAAGATACGACACTGTTGACAAATCTGCCACTGATTTGTTTAGAATTCAAAAGCTAAAAATAAAATTTTGAATTCTGATTTTTGAAATATACCTTTGCAATGAATTTTGGTTTTCAGTTTCATTACTGAAATTAAAAGGGAATCAGGTGAAAATCCTGAACAATCCCAGTTGCTGTAAGCACACCAATGTCATCCCAAGCATAGCTAGGGAGTCTGGTACTGAACTCTACAACCACTGTTGGCGATTTGCGAACGGGAAGGTTTCAGTAAAGTGCGAGTCAGAAGACCTGCCTGAATTCAATTCACTCAAAAGTGCTCTGAGGAAGCATTTACGGTATATGCCAATTAAAAGTAGTTACATACTATCATGCCTGTTTTTTGTACTTAGTGCAAAACATACCTGTGCGCAGCAGCAAATCGATTCTGTACAGCAGATTGATACGGTTAAAATCCTGTCACACAAGGAAGGGAGAGGAGCTCAATGTCTGGTCTCCGTCTATAAAACACCCGAAGTCACGGTTCCTTTTTCCAGAAGCGATATCGGTGAAGCCTTGCAGCAATTCACTTCTGTACAAATCAATTCCTACGGATTGGGGAATAGCGCTTCCATTTCCGTTCGTGGAGCAAATGACGACCATACCAACGTTTACTGGAATGGTTTAAAAATCAATTCTCTCACATTGGGTGGTACCGATATTTCCCTGATTCCTTTTGAGTCCGGTGATGAGATAGCCGTTGAAACGAATAATACATCCATTGGCGGAACCTTAAGTATCCTGAGCAAACCGAATTGGCGCAATACGGCAGATTTGAAAATCAGAAGTGACATCAGCAGTTTTGACAATTACAGAAATAGCTTGTCCTTCAAAACCGGAAATGCTAAAATTCAGTTTCATACCTCCGCATTTTATCATACCGCAATAAATAATTTTACGTATGAGGATGTTTATAAATTCAACAATCCGATAGATACTGCAAGGCATAATGCATTGAAAAGTGCCGGAACTGTCAGTCAGTTGTTTTTTCAGTTAAAGAAACAAACATTCATTTCAATCGGTAGCTGGTATCAGCAAAAAAGCAAGGAACTGCCCGCCATCATGGGCTCCAACATTGAGAGCAGCAAATACCAGAAAGATAGATCCGTCCGGCATTTCATCCATCTGGATAAGACTATATCAAAAGGGGATATGCATTTTGCACTCGCTCATGCTTTCGACGAAATGAAGTATACCGATAAGCGTATGCCAACGGATACTTTCCTGTTTGTCAATACAAACTACATTACCAACCGTATTACCAACTCTTTTTTAATCAACAATAATTTTAAACATAATTTGTCGCTTCAATCCGGTTATCTCTACAATATCAATGTGGCGGATGTAAAAGAATATGTGAAGAAAGTGACGGATCATGTTGGTGAGGTATATACTCATCTGAGATGGAAACAAGAACAGTTTTCTGCGGCCTTTAGAATCACACAACCCTTTTCTTCATTTAAATATGTACGTCCTCAGTTTTTTGCCGAAGCAGGTTATGAAACAAAAAATCAAGAGAAAAATTATGCGGTCAATATTTCTTACAGCGACAAATATCGCTTTCCTGATCTAAACGACCGATACTGGAATCCCGGGGGGGATCCGAATCTGAAACCTGAGTTCGGCTGGACCCTCAATGTGAGTAACAGATTTCAGGCATATAAGAGAGGACACAGTTTTCAAGCAACTTTAAGTCTGTACTATTCCAACATAAAAAACAATATCGTCTGGACGCCTGTAACCAACGTTATCTGGTCGCCGAAGAATCTGAAATCCACCAGGCTATACGGTATTGAATGGGATGCAACCTATTCATTTACCCCATCTGATAAGCTATATGTTTTTCTGAAGACACTTTACAATTTCAATCGTGCGCAAATTATTGAAGATGCTAATAATGCTGACTTGAACGGGCATTATTTACGATACAAACCACAACATACCCTCAAAACAAATTTCTATGTCGAACAGAAGTTTGCCGGTATCGGATTGATTTACACTTACACATCCGCCCGTTTTACAGATGAAGAGAATTTTGATTTCTTTGCTTTGCATCCTTATCATCTGCTGGATTTCTATCTGACGTTCAAAGGAACCATCAAAACCCAACATCAAGTGCAATGCGTCTTTAAGATCAATAACATTACAAACACTGTGTATGAGTCTGTCCGTTCCTATGCACAGCCTCAACGTTATTATTCATTATCCCTGATTTATAATTTTTCAAAACTTCAAAAATAAAAAAGTATGCAAAAACATTTTTTTCTTTTACTCATTTCCTTCGGATTTTTAATTTCCTGTCAGAAGGAATCAGGTACTACCGTCAACAATTACATCGAATCCGGTTCAGCATTGATAGTCAATGAAGGCGGCTATACCAAAAACAATGGGAGTATTTCCTATATCAGCCGTGATAATCAGGTAACCAATAATATCTTTGAAAAATCCAATAACGGACAAACCACCGGAGATGTCTTGCAATCGTTCACACGTGTGGGCAACATCGGAATAATATGTGCCAACAATTCTCAGAAAGTGGTTTTTACGGATGCACGTACTTTTAAACAACTGGGCGAAATTACCAGCGGCGCAGACTATCCTCGCTTTGCTTTAGGCATTACAACGGATAAGGCATACATCACCAACGGAAGTTCTTCCGGAACCGTTTTGGTAGTGAATATGAAAACACTTTCAGTGACGAAAACGATTAACGTTGGTGACGGTCCCGAAGAAATGTTACTGTCTAACGGAAAAGTGTTCGTTGCGAATAGCGGCGGATTCGGGACGGATAACAAGATCAGCGTCATCAATACCTCTACGGATGCGGTGGTGTCAAGCATTACGGTGGCTGACAATCCAGGTGAAATGGAGAAAGATGCACAGGGGTATCTGTGGGTATTGTGCAAAGGAAATGTAACCTATCCTGCACCGACTTATGCACCGGTGAGACATTCAGCTGCAAAATTGGTGCGCATCAATCCTTCTACCAATACCATAGCCCGCGAAATTGAAATCATTCCGGCAACAGCAGATTACAGTGCGGCGGACAACTTAGCGGTCAGCGGAGATGGCAGTAAGCTTTTTGTTTGTGTGGATGATAAAGTTTATCAATTGTCTTACAATGCATCAACATTACCGGCTACACCACTTATTACAAGATTGTTCTACGGTTTGGATGTCCATCCGTTTACCGGTGAGATATGGGGTTTGGATGCGGGCAATTTTAATGAAGCCGGAAAAATAATACGATATAATTCCAATGCACAAGTGGTGGATTCGTTCAAGGTGGGGATTATTCCCAATGCTGTGTATTTTAATTTATGATGTTTTTTCGATATCTCCGTTTTTTTCCATATTATTGTTTGTAAATACTGTGAGTGAAGAAAAGGTATATTCTTTTAATACTGTTCATGTTGTCCATGTTGTATCTGTTGTGGTGCAATATCAGTATTATTTATACCAGAAAAGGTAAAGCAGATGTTCCGTTGCTTACAGATATCCAATATCCGTCAGACTCCTTTTCTGTCTCAAATGCTACCGTACTTTGGCAGGGCTTTTACCATGAATGGAATATAAACCATCGTGTAAACAGGTTGGGGGACTGGGTGAGCGATGCCCAAATGAATGACAATAATTTGCGTGCCGTTTTCAGTCACTCCGCAGCCAGTGGCAGTGCAGCAGATGTCTTGAATTATCTGACATTTTTCACTTATCTGAAAACAAATAAAGCAAAATTCTTTTCTTCGCAAGTGCGTACGGCCATAAGAGGAAGAGAAGCCACGACAACCACCAAAGTGATTACGGTAAAAGGAAAATGGCCGGCAGAATTAAGCAAGTACCAGCATGCAACCATCGTGCTGAATGGCTTTGACTTGTACTGCAGAAGTACAGATGATGGTAAGATTATGGGGACGGGCAATGCGGACAAACTCTCACAATTATTTATAGACGTTGATAAGTTGAAATTTGACGGGGATGACTTTGAGTTTGACCTGACCGTAAAATTAGGCGCCGATTGCGATTCACCGGAATGTTTGAATTTTTCACCGGGTGATAATGAATGGTTTGATTACAATCTGACGGTTGCCTATCAGGTGATTGCATATAATGAGGGGGTGCATGTTTCGTCAAAGGAACTTTCACAATACTACAAATGGAGAAAGCCTTTCAAGACAAGACCTGATATCGATCCGAATGAAATCTTCAGAAATGACAAGACATTAGTCAATCAGAAAATTCAGGGGGCTACCGGGTATAATGTTGGCGTTCCATTAATCAGTAAATTGGAAATACAATTGCCTAAAGGTAAAGGTGGTATCATCCGTAAACGAATGGAAACACCACATTTGCTGTCACTGGATATGGCGATCACCGATTATACCTATGTTCCCGGTAGCGGAAGTTGTGTATTCAATGCAGATCTGTTCTTCAAGAATTGGAAACCCAACATGCACCCATTGTCGTATGGCAATGACGGAAGCACAAGCATCCGTCTTGGTGTAAAATTATTGCAGGTGAATGACCCCAATGTAATTTCAGAAGAACAATCGGTGAAAGGTGTCATCAATTGGCAAACCACCCAGCTTGAACAAAGACAGGCAAATGATCCCAATTCTGTGAAGTCATTTGTTTTTGTTCGATGAGGGTTGTTAACAATGATATGAATAATCAATAATGAGTTAAACCAATGATCCCCGTTCAGAAATATTGCAGCAATTGCGGGCAGGAAGTAATTCTGAAGTTTGCCGAAGGGCGAGACAGATTTGTTTGTGAGCACTGTGAGATCATTCATTATACGAATCCCAAAATTGTAACGGGGGCATTATGCGTATGGGAAGATAAGGTATTGCTTTGCCGACGGGCCATAGAGCCGAGGAGGGGATTTTGGAACCTGCCGGCCGGTTATTTGGAAGATTTTGAAAAGGCGGAAGACGGCGCCATTCGTGAAACCTGGGAAGAGGCGGGAGCGGAGATAGAAATAGATAAAGTGTTTACGGTTTACAATCTGCCGCAGGCCAATCAGGTATACATCCATTTTTTGGCTCGCCTGAAGGACGGAATTGTGCGAAACGGTGAAGAAAGTATCGAATCCGCCTTGTTCACAGAGGATGAAATACCCTGGAAAGAACTGGCATTCACCTCTTCGGCATTTGCACTCAGAAAATTCTTTGAAGACCGAAAAATGAAGTTTTTTAACACACACCTGGGGACATTCCCTGAAAAATAACTGGTATCTATTCTGTAAAATTTCACTTAAAATATTAAATTTGTCCTATGAAAACTACGAAAATCAATAATAACTTTTTACTTGTAACTGGCTTGATCCTTGCTGCTGTGGCATCCAGAATCATTCCGCATCCATTCAATTTTACCCCTATGATTGCTGTAGCATTATTTGCCGGAGCAAAATACAGAGAGAAGACATGGTCGGTATTTATTCCTGTGGTTGCCTTTTTAATCAGTGATGCCATCTTGTCTTATATCAATCACTACGAACTATTTCATGACACCATCTTCTTTACTTACGGCTCCATGTTGCTGATCATTTTACTGGGACGTTCACTGAATACTGGAAAGCTGAACATAGGGAGAACAATCGGGATATCACTATCATCCTCACTCATCTTCTTCATCATTACCAATTTTGGCGTATGGTTGTTTGGAAATATGTACACGCTTAATCTGAACGGATTAATCCAATGCTACATCCTAGCCATACCGTTCAACAAATTCAGCTGGTTGGGTGATTTATTCTTTGTCTTCGCATTATTTGGTGTCTATGAATTTGCAACCAGAAGACAATCAACAATATCCAATGAAATGGCATGGCAGAAAAGCGACACAATAGATTAATCTTTGTCTACCTTTTTCTTACCTAAATGTTATTTTAACAACTGTTATTATCTTTAATTTCTGTTCGAGGTGCATTAATGTCTACATTTGCCTCCTAAAATTATTACAACTTGTCACTAATAAAATCTATATCAGGCATCAGGGGGACAATAGGCGGAAAGTCAGGTGATGCACTTACACCTATTGATATTGCAAAGTTCACCCTTGCTTTCGGAACAATTCTCAAACAAAAGGATGCAAAGAAAATTGTAGTGGGCAGAGATGCCCGTATTTCCGGAGAAATGGTTCATCATATTGTGGTAGGAAACCTGATAGGGATCGGGTTAGATGTCGTTGATTTAGGGCTGGCAACCACTCCTACGGTAGAGATGGCTGTAACGGCTGAGCAGGCTGACGGTGGTATCATCATTACCGCTTCACACAACCCAAAACAATGGAATGCACTCAAATTGCTGAATAATAAGGGCGAATTTATCTCTGAGAAAACCGGACAGGATGTTTTGAAACGCGCCAATTCAGGCAAATTTGATTTCGTTGAGGTGGATAAACTTGGACAGGTAACTCATAAAGATTATCTGGATTATCACATCAATGAAATCTTAAAGATTCCATATGTCAATACGGAAGCAATAAAGTCGAAGAATTTTAAAGTTGTAGTGGATGCTGTAAACAGTGTGGGTGGTATAGCCACTCCAAAATTACTGAAAGCTCTGGGCGTTGAAGTGATTTATGAGCTGAACTGTGAACCAAACGGGAAATTTGCGCATAATCCTGAACCATTGCCTGAAAACCTTTCAGCCCTTTGTTCTGAGGTAAAACAACAAAAAGCAGATATAGGTATTGCGGTTGATCCTGATGTTGACAGACTCGCGCTGATTGATGAAAAAGGTATTCCATTCGGTGAGGAGTATAGCTTGGTAGCTGTTGCCGATTATGTATTGACTCATAAAAAAGGGAATACCGTTTCAAACCTTTCTTCAACTAAAGCCTTAAGGGATGTAAGCGAAAAGCATGGTGTTCAATATACTGCATCGGCAGTTGGAGAGGTAAATGTGGTGGAAAAAATGAAAGAAACCAATGCTGTGGTAGGTGGTGAAGGCAATGGCGGAATCATCCTGCCGGAACTGCATTATGGCAGAGATGCCCTGGTGGGGATTGCCTTATTCTTATCGCATCTTGCCACTTCCAAAAAGACAGTTCATGCTCTTCGCGCCCAGTATCCAAACTATGTCATTTCCAAGAATAAGATTCAGCTGGAAGATGGCATGGATCTGAAGGGTATCATTGAAAAGGTGAAAGATAAATACAAACAATATCCGCAAAATACCATAGATGGATTGCGTATTGAAATAGATCAGGATTGGGTACACCTGAGGGGGTCCAATACAGAACCGATCATTCGTATCTATGCGGAGAGCTCCACGGAACAGACAGCCAACGCCATTGCACAGAAAATGCAAAAGGATATTATGGCTATTCTCAAAGAGCATTAAATTGATTATAGATCTGCAGATAAGGGTTGAAATGTTTTTTACATCTTTTTTTGTATTGCTTTTTAATTCTCCTATCTTACAACTCGAATCTCTTTTCAGTTAAATGGCAGCCACACTTGAATCCATATGGAAAAATTTACAGGCAAAAAAGTTTGAACCTGTATATTTCTTATGCGGCGAAGAACCTTATTACATAGATTTAATAGAAGATTTCATCGCCAATAACGCGATGGAACCGCATGAAAAGGATTTCAATTTTTCCATGTTTTATGGCAAAGATGCAGATCCCATGCAGGTGTTGAATGATGCCAAGCAGTATCCCACTTTTGCAGAAAGAAGAGTGGTGATTGTCCGGGAAGCACAGGATTTTAAGGTAAAGGATTGGGAATTTTTTGAAAAATACGTTGAAAATCCGGTAGCAAGTACCATTCTGGTGTTTTCTCACAAAAACAAGACGCTGGACAAACGTACGAAAATTGCAAAAATCATCGAAAAGAAATCCGTCTACTTTGAATCCAAAAAGGTAGGTGAGGATGCGCTGCCCAATTGGATTAGCGGTTATGTGAAAAAGAAAAATTTCAGTATCACCGGCGAAGCGGCAAAAGTTCTTGCTGAGAATCTTGGAAACGATTTGTCCAGAATTTCCAACGAGATAGACAAGCTTTCCGTAATGCTGGGCGAAAACACGGAAATCACACCGGATATCATTGAAAAATATATCGGGATATCCAAGGAGTACAATATCACGGAATTTAATAATGCCATCATACGAAGAGATTATACCAAGGCGATGAAGATGGTGATGTATTTCGAAAAGAATCCCAAAGCAGGACCCATCATCGCTATCCTGGCCTATATGTACAATCATTTCAGTAAGTTATTTGTCCTGCATCAGGTAAAGGATGTGAAAGCTGCCACCGCGCTCATAGGCTGGATTCCGGCAGATGTAAGCAATGGAACCAGATATTATACGCCGCAGAAAACGCAGGAAATTTTACATCTCTTGTGCGAATATGACGCCAAAGCAAAAGGCTTGTATGCCACGGGCAACAATTCCAATGCCGATTTGCTGAAAGAACTGGTATTTAAGATCATAAGATAAATTTAAGACAGGTGTCTGCCTGATTGACTAACTTGCTAAAAATGCTTACCGATGAATTATTTCCTGTTTTCCATTTTGCTGGTTCTGTTATATAGCAATGATGAGGTGTTCCGGAAGGCGTCCATGCAGGCCTCCCAGATGTTAACGTCACCGCATGATGAGACGGATACCTTTATATCCTGCAACGGAAAGATTACAACCATCATCCTGAAAGATTCGGTCATTAACAAACCCGGTCAGCTTGGTATGGAATACAATTATCCGATTTACAAGTATGAAACAGAAATCATCTTTTACAAGGATAAGCAGCTGGCCGCCATTGAAATGAAACAAATAAGCCTGAAACACTACGAATACCTGGGAGTTACCACCGGCATGGAAAAAAGCACCATTATTGATAATCAGCATTGCTTCTATTTTGACCAAAGCAATCGGCCCATAAGTCGTTTACAGTTACTGGAAATTCAAAAGAAGATCTGCCGGGAAAAGGAAGAGTAGCATATTGTGAACTTATTGCTCAAAACCAAACTCCTCAAATATGAAACTCAGTTCATGGTAGATGTGCTCTTTTTCAAATCCATAGGTTTCCAGAGAGTAGGTATGGGTGCTTTTGTAGGTTCTGGCGGTAGATGTAGCTTTCTCCAGCTTTTCTAAAAATGCCGGGTTTACATCCAGTTTCAATTGTTCATATATTTTCAGTACGGTATCTTTAGGATTGTTCACCAGTTCCGTATAGGGGATTGTAATGAAGTTTTCTTTCCTGAAATTCTGTTTTTGTTCGTAGAAATATTTGTAATAAGAAATCCCTAAATCTCCCCACTCCCTGTAAGCAGCAGAATTTTCCGGCACATCCGGGAATAAAGTAGCCCATGGGCCTGCAAACATGGAGGTAAAGGATGGAATCGCCTGATAAGGATTGCGAATCAGGAAAATGATTTTTACATCGGGAAACACTTCATGCAGCATTTCCAGTCTTCCGGAACTCATCACCGTCTTACTCAGAAATATCTTATCGCTCCCTAATGCATACATCCAGCGCTGGATGGTGGCATAATAGTACCTTTTTATATTTTCCTTTTCTTTGCTGTCAAGACGATCCGGTATATACAATTCTCTAAAGTCCTTTAAAAACGGAGTAACCAGGCCAACACTTGGAGAAATGCCGGAAATGAAATGCAGTCCCTCATCTTCTTCAGACTTATTGAAACCTGTAGCATGGATTTCATCCCAGCCTTTAAACATCATTGAATTGATCCATTCAATGAGTTTATGTAATGGCTTCCCAATCTTGTTGTCAATGGTACTGAAAAACTGGATGATCCTGTAAAAGGTAATGGATGGAAAAGTGGTGTGGTATAGGAGATTGTATACAAATTTTTCTTCATCCAGACACATCAGCCTGTGTAAGAAAGTGGTGCCGCTTCTCGGGTTGCTGATAATGAAAACGGGCTGTTTAATCTTAATGTCCTTGTAATTGGGAAATAAGAGCTCATCTAAGAGACGGCTGATGAAGTTAATCAGTGTGACAATGAGTATGACAATCAGGTAGGCAAGGCCTATGAAAAATCGACGAATGGTAAAATGCTTGATGCAATGCAGGTATACAAATCTTGAATGTGTACGAATGCGGCTGTAAAATATGTTTGCGTCGATAAAATTCATCAATTCTTTTGCGAAGGTGCAAAAATAACATTATTCACGTAAAAACCATATCAATTATGGTTAAGCGTTGATTAACCGATATAAGCGGTAATTGTCTTCTACAATTGTACAGTACCTCTCAAGTGGCCCATTTGTCTTAAGATCCAGTTTTTTCGTCTATTGATGAATCCTGTTGGCTTACCTGCATTCCATTTCCTCGGATTGGGTAATACCGCAGCAATCGTAGCGGCCTCTGCCGCCGTCAGGTTTTTTGCATCTTTCTTGAAAAAAGTCTTGGATGCTGCCTGTGCACCATAGATGCCATCGCCCATTTCAATGACATTGAGGTATACCTCCATGATGCGCTTTTTACTCCAAAAAACCTCAATGAGAAATGTGAAATACACCTCAAATGCTTTGCGAATGTAACTGCGCTGAGGAAACAAAAAGACATTTTTAGCACATTGCTGGCTGATGGTGCTGCCTCCCTTGATGGGTTTGCCTCGTTTTTGAAGTTTTACATTCTGCTTGGCGACCTTTTCTATAGCCTCAAAATCGAATCCGAAATGCTGTGAAAATTTCTGATCTTCGGATGAAATAACCGCCAGCACAAGGTTTGAAGACATATCTTTCAACGGCACCCAATCCTTTTTTAATCTTGGAGCCTCGCCACCCGCCACCTGTTCCACACAACGAATGACCATCAGGGGCGTAAGGGGAACCGGTATAAACCTGAACAGTATGGTGGATACGATACTCAGGACAAAGAAGCCCGCAGTCAGACGTTTAGTCCATTTCCATACTTTTTGCCATGTTTTTTTCATAAGTATCCCTCCCTTTTGTATACAGCATTAATGAGCAAATGCATAAAAATCATCTTTTGTTAAACCTAATCTTCTGAAACTAAACGTAACTTTCATCTGATTTTAAATGACTTTATTCAAGCAGGTGCTATTTTCATAATTCTAACGGATGACAAATTACGAATTACGTATGTGCATTTACAAATACAAATATCCACGTAATGTTAACGACCAAAAAATTCAACCAGCTTCCACATCCCAATACCTTTAATGTCTTATTGGGAAACATGATGCAACTCAGAAAGGAGCGGATTCATTTCTTCGTTTCACAGCAGCAAAAGATGGGCGATATCTATCAGATTAAAGTACCCACCCGAAAGGTGGTGGTGGTATCAAATCCCGACTGGATAAAATATGTACTGGTGGACAACAATAAAAATTATGGGAAAAGTTTTGCCTATGATTCCATCAAATTGTTTTTAGGAAATGGATTACTGACCAGTGAAGGCGAATTCTGGAAACGTCAGCGCAGGCTGGCTCAACCTGCCTTTCACAAGGAAAAGCTCCATCTGATGTTTCAAAATATGGTGCAACAGACGGATAAATGCATACAGCATCTTGAAATTGCCGCAGATACATACAAACCTGTCAACCTATCCAAAGAATTGTATAAACTTACACTGGATATCGTCAACTCCACCTTGTTCTATAACGAAGTGGACAGCACAACAGACACGATTTACAAGCTGGTTTCCGAAGCCAGCGAGTACATCACCGGTCGTATCGATAATCCGATACAATTGCCGGAATGGGTCCCAACGCCCACCAGAGCCAGAGAAAAACAAGTGCTGAAATATATGGATGACGTTTTCTTTTCCGTCATTGATAACAGGCGAAAACAACAGCATGTGCAACACGAAGACTTGTTGTCGATGCTGATGGAAGCACGCGATGAGGAAACGGGAGAAAGCATGAGCAACCGACAATTACGGGATGAAATCCTTACGATCTTTGTTGCAGGGCATGAAACCACACAGATTGCGCTGGGTTGGACATTCTATCTGCTCACTCAAAATCCGGATAAACTGAAGATATTAATGGAAGAAATTGACCGTGAACTAAAAGGAGAGAAGCCGACACCGCAAAGTATTCGGGGACTGCACTATCTGAAACAAGTGATTGATGAGTCGATGCGCTGTTTTCCACCGGCATGGATCATGGGCAGAAAAAACATTGAGAAGGATGTGATTGGTGGGTATGAAATTCCGGCCGGTACAAACATAATCATGCCTATCTACGTGGTGCATCACGATGAACGCATCTGGGAAGATCCCTTTGAATTTAAACCGGAACGTTTTGCCATGGAGAATGTGAAGGAGAAACACAAGTATTCCTACTTTCCGTTTGGCGGCGGCCCGAGGTTGTGTATCGGGAATAATTTTGCCATTCAGGAAATGCAGGTTTGTCTGGCCATGATTTTGCAGCAATACCGCATTGAGGTAGAACCTGATTTTGTTCCCGAGCTGGATCCTTTGGTGACACTGAGACCAAAGAATGAAATTTATGCAAAGGTGTTTAAACGAAAATAATTCCCTAATTTGCAAGAGCGTTTGATCAAATGAATTACGAAGTATAAACCATGGCAGCAACAGAAACGATACGTATTCCACTAGGCTTTAAAGCCCCGGATTTTACATTGCCCGATACGGTATCGGGTGAGGACCTTTCACTTCATCAGCTGAAAGGGGATAAAGCGACAGTGGTGATGTTCATCTGTAATCATTGTCCTTATGTGAAACATGTAAACAAGCAATTGGTGAGCCTTGCCAATGATTATACTTCAAGAGGTATCTCCTTTATCGCCATCAGTTCCAATGATGTGCAAAACTACCCACAGGATGGACCGGAACTGATGAAGGAGAATGCCCGGATGGAGCAATATCCGTTTCCCTATCTGTATGATGAAACACAGGAAGTTGCCAAAGCCTATCATGCCGCCTGTACACCGGATTTCAGTATTTTTGATAAGGATTTGTTATGTGTGTATCGCGGACAATTAGATGATTCACGGCCTAAGAACGATAGCATTGCAGACGGGAAAGACATTCGAGCCGCTTTGGATAATATTTTAGCAGGAATTCCGGTCAGCGAACAACAAATTCCAAGCCTGGGTTGTAATATTAAGTGGAAAAATAATTGACAATCAAATGGTTAACGATGCATATTTAGTATAGTTCTTTTGTCTAATTTTATTCATTCTACAATTCATATAATCTACAACGCTACAATATAGTAATGAGCATATTCAAGAAAATAACGGAAAATCCGATTGTGGAAAGCGCAAAAGCTTTCCAGAATGCCATGAAGACCGTGAATAATCTCATTTCACTGATTTCGGACAATAAGATTTCCAATTCCGTGCGCGAAATGCTGGACGGATTAAGAACTGTAATTACGGAAAAACCAAACATCACATCCGTTAACCATTACATCAATCATTTTTTGCTGAAGATTGATCCGGAAGACCAGCCTATTGTCATCAAGGAATTGCTGGAGGTCTTTCATGAACGATGGAAAAATGTAGACCGCAAGACTGCCGAGATTGCCTATCATCATTTTGATTTTGAGAATAAAACCATCCTGCTGCACGGGAATGATATCAATATTCAATCTTTAGTTGATTTATTAAATGTTAATCAAAAGAAATTCAATCTAATACAGCTGATCTCTTTTCAGGATAAATTTGGAAAAGAGCAGGCAACTGCATTAGCATCCAAAGGGATTGACGTGAAGGTCATTGACGATGCAGGGGTTGGGAAGTTTCTGCCCGAAATAGATGTTATCTTAATGGGGTGTGATATCATCATGCACGAAACATTTATCACAAAATCCGGTGCACATCTGATTGCCGCCGCTGCCAAGACCTACAAGATACCGGTATTTGTGCTCGCAGATAGCCGCAAGATTTTGAATAAGAAATATTTCCCTCAATCTGTTTTGGGGACTTTTATCGGTAAAGAGGAAAAATCCGGCGATGAAATATGGAAAAACCCGCCAGAACAGGTGGAAGTCGTCTTTAACTACATTGAAGAAGTACCGAATCAGCTGGTGAATCGTTTCATACTTGAAAAGGAATCGCTTACTCCACATGAACTCATCGAAAAGATAGACAAAGTACTGGTCGCTAACTTCTTTTAACACAATAAATGGTACGGATTTTGAGTTTAATAACAGTAGTTAGTATTTAGCTGTTGGTCATTGGTTACATTAAAACTAATTTTCCACCTTAAATACCTTACTGAGGACTAAATATTTTTGAAATGGCAGACGCTATACAGATACACCAGCAGAAATCCAATCAGCAATCGTTCATCATTACCATGATGGTGCTTGCTGCCTTATTCATTACATTCTTATTTATCAAATTGAGTCACCCGGTTGTTGAAGATGCCATTACCGGTGTAATGATTGATTTCGGTGATAATCAGGATGGTTTGGGGGATGATAACCTGCGTGAAGCCGGTGGACCCAGTTCATCCAATTCACAACCAACAACTGCACCGGCAGAACCTACCCCTCCGACACCAGCGCCGGTAAAAACAGTGACTGCCCCGGTAAAAGCTCCTGCAAACAATACGGTAACGGCACAAGATCCGCAGGCGGTAGCTATTGCCCAAATGCAGAAAGAAGAAAAGATACGGCAACAAAAAGCCTTGCTGGAACAGCAAAGAATTGCCGAACTGGTGAAGAAGGCGGAACAGGAACGTTTGGCTCGAGAGGCTGAAGAAGCCAGAATCAAAGCACAAACCGCCAGTGTGTTTACAAAGGGAAAAACCGGCACAGGTAACGGTACAGGTACCTCCAACGGAAATGGCCCTGGAAACGGACAAGGCAATACAAAACCCGGCGGAAACCAGGGGGCACAATGGGGTACACCCGGTGGTGATCCGAATGGTACCGGAACTGGCACCAACGGAAGTGGTCCCGGCGGTGGTGATGGAACAACGTATAATTTAACCGGCAGAAAATGGCGACAACGTCCGTTGGTTTTTGAGAATTCTCAAAAATCAGGGAAAGTGGTAGTAGGTATAAAAGTGGACAAGAACGGAAATGTTGTGTATGCAAAATATCAGCAAAAAGGCAGTACAACAACAGATGCCACATTGATTTCTGTGGCAGAACAGAGTGCTATGAAAGCAAAATTCACGGATGATCCCAATGCAGATGAAGAGCAATTTGGTACAATTACCTTCAATTTTAAAGTTCAGTAATACTTGTATTCATACTGGTTTCATCCGCCTTTGTTGAACAAAAAGTATTGTCTGATGTTGTAAGATTATGCAAAAGACATCCGCCGAAATCTTATTCGACAACAAACAGATCGTTCCAAAAGAATTTAATAAGGTAGCAGACAAATACGACTTTGCTACCTCCATGAGTCAGGGCTATCAGGAGGACCTGAATCGCAGCGGACAATTGCTGCAACTGAAAGGAGATGAGCTTGTATTGGATGTGTGCTGCGGTACCGGAAAATCTACGCTTTCGTTCTTAGACAACATCAAGACGGGTAAAGTGATCTGTATTGACAATTCTGAAGGAATGCTGGCCGTGGCGGCACAAAAGTTTTCCAGACAAATAGAGGAAGGCAAAGTGGAGATATCCTTACAGGATGCCATGCATCTGAATTATGCCCCCAATTCCGTAGATGCCATATTTATGGCGTATGGTTTACGGAATATGCCGGATTATGAAAAATGCATAGAGAATTTGCACCGTATATTGAAACCGGGCGGACAATTGATTATTCACGATTATTCATTAAGCGACACTTGGTATGCAAAACCGCTGTGGGCAACACTGGGATATGGTTTTATAGTTCCATTTTGTACCATTGTTTCCGGGTCAGCAAATATTTATATGTATCTTATCAAAAGTGTATTATACTTCCTGAATCCTACGCAGGTTGTCTCTCTCTTGAAAAAGAAAGGATTCACCAATGTAAGTATTCACCAACATCCAAGCTGGAGAAGGATTTTCTTTCATAGCTTTCGTGCGGTGAAACAATAGCGGTTGTATGTTTTTGTGTAATAAACAATAAATTCCGGCCAAAAAGGAATGACAAATAACGAATAACTGATAACTTCGTACATGTCTTACGAAGAAACACTCGACTATCTATATAATAAGTTGCCCATGTTTTCTCGCATCGGCGATGCAGCCATCAAAAAAGATTTGACCAACACCATTGCCTTGTGTGACTTTTTAGGAAAACCACAAAGTAAATTCAGGACGATTCATGTTGC
The DNA here is from genome assembly GCA_046329775.1 of Chitinophagales bacterium. Taxonomy (GTDB): domain Bacteria; phylum Bacteroidota; class Bacteroidia; order Chitinophagales; family JADIYW01; genus JADJSS01. The sequence continues at coordinate 191,391 of JAXLTX010000002.1, read as the reverse complement.
CGGCACCAATGGAAAAGGCTCCGTTTCTCACATGCTCGCATCCGTTTTACAGGAAGCTGGTTATAAAACCGGTCTCTACACATCACCACATTTAAAGGATTTTCGTGAACGGATTAAAATAAACGGCAAACCCTGTAAAGAAAAATTCGTCATTCAATTTACAGAGAAAATAAAGCAACAGATAGAGATAATTCAGCCCTCTTTTTTTGAAATCACGGTAGCCATGGCATTTGATTATTTTGCCAGTAAGAAAGTGGACATCGCGATTGTCGAAACCGGTCTTGGAGGCAGGCTGGATTCTACCAATGTCATTTCGCCTCTGCTTTCCATAATAACCAATATCAGCCTGGATCATCAGCATTTATTGGGCAATACGTTGGCCGAAATTGCCGCTGAAAAGGCTGGAATCATCAAAAAGAATACACCGGTAGTGATTGGCAGGAAAAATGATGAAACGGATGGCGTGTTTATCAGGAAGTCTCGGGAGGAGAACGCTGCGTTAATCTTTGCCGAAGATATTGTGAAATCGGTAAAGACCGTAAACACACCCAATTATCTGATTCTTGATGCAGATGTAAATGGAAAACATCGGAACATCTGTTGTGATTTGCATTCTTCTTATCAGGCAGAAAATATAAGAACGGTACTGGCAGCACTGGATACATTAGCGACGAACGGTGTGCTGGAAATTAAAGACAAGGCTGTTCAGGTTGGCTTTTCGAATATCAAGAGGAATACACAACTGATGGGGCGCTGGCAATTGCTGGAAAAATATCCGAAAATCATTGCCGATGTTGGCCACAACGAAGATGGTATATTGAAAATCAAGGATCAGCTGCAGCTGGAGCATTATGAAAGGCTGCATATCGTTTTCGGTGCGGTAAAAGATAAGGATATAGATAAGATATTACCTTTATTACCTAAAGAAGCCACTTATTATTTTACAGAACCACAGCTGCCCAGAAAGCTGGAAGTAGAGATACTCCAGAAAAAGGCACATGCATACGGGCTGGAGGGCAGCATCTTTCACCATCCCAAGGATGCCTTAGGGGGGGCAAAATCCAATGCTGGAGACAATGACCTGATTCTGGTGACAGGCAGCTTTTTCGTGGTGGCAGAGGTAATATGATGATGGTTGAATATTCAGCAGCAGCTTAGTTTTGTTCAATACTACAGCCAAATTTCCAATATTAAAGTGTGCTCTGTAAGCTGGTGATAATCTGTGTGCAAGCATCGTTCAAAAAAAACATCTTACAAAAGTTGCTTAATTCATTTTTTTGTTTAATTTGTGGAATTATTAATTGAATTATGGCTAAAAAGATTCCATTTACTGTAGAGAGAACGTTCAAATCGTCACCGACTATTTTATATAATTTTCTGACGACACCTTCCGGACTGGTGCAGTGGTTCGCAGACTATGTGGACTTGGATCCGAATGGTGAGGTCTTTACCTTTGAATGGAATGGAGAGGAGCAGATTGCGGAAGTATTGGCTTATGAGGAAGATGAGTTTATCAAGTTGCGTTGGGAAGATGAGGAAGATGATAAAGCGTTTTTTGAATACAAGATCAGAGTAACGGATATCACCAAAGAAACCATTCTTACCGTTACGGATTATGCCTATAAAGAAGACCTAGACAGTTCCAAAGAACTCTGGAAAAGCCAGCTGAACGATCTGGCCAAGGCGCTGGGGAATGGGTGATGCTTCTTTTTATTTATCCGGATCTACAATACCAAAACAGTTAGCCTTTATACTATTGGTTGATGATAAACTCTGACTATTGTTAAACAGAGGCAAGAATGCGTACTCTCCTTGTTTCAGTTCATCCTCTACTATTATTTCATATAAACCTTTTCTAATCTTTTTAAATTCAAGATGAACTAATTTGCCTGTTACATCTTTAACTCTACCTCCATATTTGGTACCCGCATAGGTGAAATTTCTTCTGCCTTTACCGATTCTGTCAGCCCTGCACAAATCGATAACATCATAAGGGTCAATATCTGGATCATCAATTGAAATGAAGAAACGAGGTAAATTGCCTTTGATGAACTGGATAGGAGATTCTTCTTTCATAATCTGAACTTGTTTATCTTGGCCTCTGTAGATACCCTTTTGTTTAATTGCGAAATTCGCTTCAGCGCGTTCAAGTTTTGTCAACTCATTACCGTCAAGATAATATGGACGTAAAGGAAACTCCGGTTCCGGTATATTGTTTGTTTTGTTTACCGTGAACTTTGTGATCGTATAATCGCTGATGATCTTCTTCTTGTCACCGTTTTCACTCATGTCGGATATATCCTGTTCTGATACTTCTTCCTGTATCTCTGTGGGTTTCTTTGATGTTTCAACGGCTTTCTTGTCTGTATTATTTTTTTGTTCCGGGAGTATCTGCGATTCCTTTGCAGCTAATTGTTTCTTTAGTTCTTCTATTTCCTCTTGTTTTGCTAATTTCTGTTTTTCCAGTTCTGCTTGTCTTGCCATTTCCTTCTCCACTTCCATTTTTTTCTTCTCTTCAGCCTGTTTTTGTTGTGCAAGCTGTTGTCTCAATTCTTCGATTTCCTTATTTTTTGCTTCAAGGACAGGGTCTGCCATCAAGGAAGCTGAGGAGGCCTTTTGACTACTGTTTACCGAAGAAGAATTAGACGTTTCTGATGTTTCAGATATGATAACGGGTGGCTGATAAGTATCATTTTTTGTGCTTGTTTGTGGGAGATTCGTTGCATAAATCTTTTCATCATTCTTTACTATATTGGATGGCGTGTATGTTGTGGTAATATCCTCCTTGTCATCGGGATTTGAAGTGAAACCCAACAAAAACTTCCATTGGTCAGATAGTATCAGATTTCCATTTCTGATTTCAAAACGATTTGCTTTCTGCAGTAAATCATAAAATAGATCCTCAAGTTTCTTATTACCGCATAATGCATAATTGGTTGTCAGTTTACTCAAATCGAAAGTGGTGGTTAAATCTGACCTTAGTACTGCAGCAAATTTGTTACAGGCACCAAATCCATCAATTCTGTCATTAAATGAATTGATTTGAATCCACATTACATTGTCATCTGTAACAAAACTACTTCCTTCAGATTCTTTCATTTTTCTCAAATACCATTTTCCATCTATTGCAGCAGATGCTTGAATGGAGCTTGGTTGAATTATTTTCCCGGTAGAATTCTTTACGTTGTTATTCGTCTCATTTGCAACAGTGTTGCTTACAGGCAAATAGGTAGTACTGGTTTGTGCTACAAATCTTTTGTTGATTTCATTGACAAAATAATAATTACCATTTGCGGTCTCTTTTACAACAATCGTATATGCATATCCAGGCTGAAAATTAAATCCGTAAATAACTGCATCCAATATCTCAAATGCTGTTTTTCCTTTTTCCTTGACCAACAAACATGATTTGGATTGATCCGATTCACAAGGAACAGTCTCAAAATTAATTTCAAAGATTTTTTGTTTAGAACCTGTAACAATTGCCGGGGAAGATGTAGCGGGAATGTTATTAACAACTGTCTTTTTAGAGACTAATTTAACAAATACATATTTAAAAAGAGATTCTCCGACTGCAATTGGCGGTTGTTTCAATTCTTGTTTTACTATGATGGTATATATACTTCCTTTTTCATAAGTGAACCCTTCGATTGTGTTATTAAATATTTCAAATTCTCTCTTCCCCGATGTTTTTACAAGAAGACATTCATCAGAACTGTTTTCACAGGGGGCAGTTTCTGCATCAATAACCCATGTCTGAGGAGCAGGATTGTAGGAATCTTCTGCATGGGATATATTTAGGTTAATGATAACCATAATAGACAATATGGAATAAACTGAGCGCATAGTTATGATTTACACATAAAAATACAACTTATTATGTTATTTTCAGTATGTATAATCAAAAAATCCCACTACATCTCTTTCACCACCACCCAACTATCCGTATTTCTACCTTTATCATCTGTGCAGGAAATCTTGATTTTACCGCTTAGCGGCTTAATGAATACGGATTCGTTCTTTTGCACGGTCTTTACAAACTGATTGTTCACGTACCAGGAGATGGTCTGCACATCATTGGCGGCCTGTGCCACCAGCATCAGTTCCTGCTGTTCCTTTTTATTCAGGTAGTACGTCAACCCGTTCACCGGCTTGGTGATTTTTGGGCTATTGTTATCGTACACTTTCCTGCATGTCGGATTATGTGGCGGTATATTTATGTATGGCAGATGATTCATTTCCAAATAATTTAGCAGTTCAGGCGCATAATTCGGATATAATTTTTCAATGTAATTATCATCCGGAAGACAGCTGGAACAGTAGGAGAGAGTACTGTCCGAACTCACCCAGACTTTCTGCATGTGGGTACATTTTCTATTCGGGCTTTTTCCCGGAATATAATATGCCATGATCTTATTGGTACAAAATTCATCAGGCACATCACCGCTTTCCGCACACACATAACGAAACTGCAACTCCTTGGGACGTTTGAACCAGTCCTTATCGGTATTTTTATTAATGGCATTGAAAATCTGCAGAAGCAAAGGTGTCGCAATATCCGCCCCATTCAGCTCAGGAACGCCCTTTCCGTCAAAATTGCCACACCATACCCCCACCGTGTAATTGCTGTTGAATCCTACACTCCAGGCATCCCTGCGCCCGTAAGAGGTACCGGTTTTCCAGGCAATCTTAGGCATATTCACCACACTTTCCGAACGGTTCGGCAAATCACTCCTGCGCAAGGTGGTCAATATCTGCGCCACCATATAATTTGCCTGCGGCGATAAAACTGATATTCCTTTTTTGGTGATGTAATCTTTAGAATAAGTGGGAATAAAATAATTTCCATTGTTGGCAAATACGGAATACATGCCCGTCAGTTCTTCCAGCGAGACACCGCAACCGCCCAATGCCGTGGACAAACCAAGCTTGTCCTTATCTTTCTGAATCTGGCGAAAATTGAGTCGGTCCAGCACATTTGTCAGGGATTTCACTTCTATGTCATGCAAAACTTTTACGGCCGGAATATTCAGCGACTGCGCCAAAGCATCTGACAGTGCTACCTGACCGTGGAAATGTTCATCATAGTTTTCCGGTGTGTATCCGTCAAAATCAATAGGGACATCCGAAATTACGGTACGTGGCGTATACAGTCCCTTATCGAAGGCAATCCCGTAAATCATGGGTTTGAGCGTACTTCCCGGTGAGCGGATGGCTTTAACGCCGTCCACCTGACCTAAATTTGCGGCATTATAAAAATCAGGGGAACCCACGTATGCCACCACCTGATGTTTCTGATTGTCGATGATATACACCGCCGCATTTTTAATTTCTTTGAACTGCAGAACTTTGGAATAATTCTGTACGATCTCTTCCACTTCGAGCTGCATATTGTAATTCAGATGTGTGGCAATGATAGGTTGTGACGGATATTGCTTTTTCATGCGGATACAAAAATGGGGCGCATATTTCGGTGGCGAACGGCGAAAGGCAATCAGCGGTTCTTCCAGCGCATCCGTAATATCTTCTTCTTTAAACACCTGATGTTTGCTGAATTTCTTCAGCCAGCGGTTGCGTTCTTCCTGTATGTAGGCATTCTTTCTTCCAAGCGTCAATGTGGTGGGGCGGTTGGGTATGATCGTGAGCGTGGTGACCTCCGCCAAGCTGAGTTGTGCCGGGGATTTTCCGAAATAGATGAATGCGGCAGATTTTACCCCTTCAATATTTCCACCATAAGGAACGAGGTTTAAATAAAGTTGCAGGATTTCCTTCTTGCTGAAATTCATCTCCAGCTGTACAGCACGAAACATCTCCTTGAGTTTGGAGAACACGGTACGCGCTTTGGGCTCCAGCATACGGGCCACCTGCATGGTAATGGTCGATGCACCGGAGGTTCTGCGATGTTGTATGGAATTGTTATAAAATGCTCTTGCTACAGAAACGGGATTGATGCCGAAATGCCAGTAAAACCAACGGTCTTCCTTGTTAATGAACGCTTTTTGTACGGTTGGGGTTATTTCCTCCAGTTTGGTGTACATACGCCACTTATCATCATTGGTGAGAAAGGTGGAAAGCACAGTACCGTCTTCCGCTTCTATGATGGTGGAATAATCTCTGCTGACAGGAACGGGAAACAGCAAATCCAACAGACAAAACAACAAAACAATAGCGAACAAGATATAAACCTTGCCGGCATGTTTCCGTAAAAAGACGCTCAGGTGTTCCATTGCTTATTCTGCGACACAATATACTATAAACAAAGAAAGAGTGGAAATCATTCCGGAGAACATAAAAATATTTATACTCTCAGCAAGTATCAGATCCTATCGCTGCATTGTAAGATTCAGTCACCCTATGTCAGATAATCACCATATTCCCATTTCATCCAGCGTTACAAGCTTTACCAATCATGTGAATTTTCAAATTGGACAATCAAAGTTTTCCTTTTTTATTTTAAATACTATCTCTATATTTAATTTATAAAATTCAAGTAGTATGAAAAAGATAATGGTTATTCTGGCATTGGTCCTGTCCTTTGATACCTTTGCGCAACTTACCCTAAACGGCGTTACCTTGCCGGCAAAAATGAAAGGAACGACGGGTGAACTGACGCTGAACGGCGGTGGAATCCGTAAGAAAGCTTTCTTCAAGGTATATGTATTGGGATTGTATCTCCATCAGAAAAACAAGGATGCGGCGGACATCATCAAATCCAATGAAGAGTTTGTGGTACAGTTGAAAATCACTTCATCCGTGGTGAGCAGCAGCAATATGTCGGAAGCGATTCATGAAGGATTTGAGAAATCGTTGAAAGGCAATGTAGCTCCTATGAAAGCAAAGATTGACGGTTTTGTGGAAACATTTTCTAAAGAAACCATCAAAGAAGGTGACCTGTTTGTGCTGGATTATGTACCGGGCGTTGGCGTTAAGACCTCTAAGAACGGTAAACTGGTTTCAACCATAGAAGGCGAGGACTTCAAGAAAGCATTGCTGGGGATATGGCTCGGTGCCAATCCGGTAGATGCAGGTCTTAAGGCAGGAATCTTGGGAAACTAGAATGGTGAAATATTAAATGAAAGAGCTCCCGTCTTGGAGCTCTTTTTTAGTTTGTCAGTGCCTGTCGTAATGCTGTAAAGAATTTTATAGGCTGTTCAACCCATGGGAAATGACCGGCCTTTTCAATAAAAGTAAGGGTCGAATTCTTTAAGCGAACATTCAGAATTTCTTGCGTACCGTCTACACCCGGATCTTGTCTCCCTTCAATGATTCTTACCGGCTGCTTCAGCTTGTACACCGCTTTTGACATATCAAAAGTCCAGAAAGCAGGATTGTTGATATATGCATCAAAAAATGCGCTATTGTCAAAGGTAGGCAATACCTCTGCCGGAATGGAACTCAAAAATCCGCTCACCTTGTCTTTATCAAAAAAATAGCCTTTCAACAAGATGCTTTGAATCTTCATCTCTTTATCCATCGGATTTAGGGTAGAGTCGGCTGCATAAGTATCAAAAGCTTTCATGTCTTCTTTGGATAATCTTACTGAAACGTTATCCATGAAATAGCGCTGAAATTTGTTGTCCGTTCCGGTACTGGCAATCAATATCAGTTTTGAAACGGCTTCCGGATGTTTGGTGGTGTAATACAGTGCAAACTGAGCGCCATAGCTATGCCCATTCACTATCCATTTGTTGATGTTCAGTTTTTTTCTGACCATTTCAATGTCATTGGCTATGTTGTCAATAGTTACCCAGGAAGTGTCAGTTTTTTTGTATTGCGACAATCCCGTTCCCTGATAATCAATCAATATATTCTGATAACCGGCTAAAGAATCGGTGATGGCTCTCATGTAATAACTGGAAAAGCCGGGACCGCCTTGCAAATGAACAACCGGTTTGCCTTTACCAAAAGAATAAAAATGTAAGAATCCCTTTTCTACAGGAATAGAATCATGCTTGTATTGTGCATGACCTGAAAGTACGGACAGTAGCAGTAGGAATGTGAAGAGTGTAGATTTCATATTATGGTTTTATAAAGCAAATGTAATACAATGCATTCAATGGATTGTTGAAGAAAAATGCCCCGAAATCGGAGCATTTAAAGGTATGATTATATTAGCTAGAGACAAGGATTATGCGATTGTAACATCGTTATCGAGATACACATCCTGAATGGCATTCAATAATTCCACGCCCACTTTCATGTCTTTTTGGAATGCCTTTCTTCCGGAGATTAAGCCCATACCGCCGGCACGTTTATTCACAATCGCCGTTTCTACCGCTTCTGCCAAGTCTGTCTGGCCTTTGCTCTCGCCACCGGAGTTGATCAATCCCGCACGGCCCATGTAGCAATTAGCCACCTGATAGCGTGTCAGATCAATCGGATGGTCTGTTGTCAATTCTGCGTATACTTTCGGATGCGTTTTTCCGAATTTCAAAGCATTGTAACCACCATTATTAGTTGGCAGTTTTTGTTTGATGATATCCGCCTGAATCGTCACGCCTAAATGATTGGCTTGTGAAGACAAATCGGTAGAGGTGTGGTAATCCACGCCGTCTTTTTTGAAATCGTTGTTACGCAAATAGCACCATAAGATGGTAGCCATACCCAGTTCGTGCGCATATTCAAAAGCTTTTGCCACTTCCACAATTTGTCTACGGGATTCCGGCGAACCGAAATAGATGGTAGCACCTACCGCTACAGCACCCATGTTCCAGGCGTCCTTGATGGTGCCGAACATAATCTGGTCAAAAGTATTAGGATAGGATAAAAATTCGTTGTGGTTGATTTTTACGATGAATGGAATCTTGTGGGCATATTTTCTTGCCACAGAGCCTAAAACGCCATAAGTGGAAGCAACGGCATTGCATCCGCCTTCAACGGCCAGTTTTACAATATTTTCTGAGTCAAAATAAATCGGGTTAGGAGCGAAGCTGGCACCTGCACTATGTTCGATACCCTGATCTACCGGCAGGATGGAAACATAACCGGTATTGGCCAGTCTGCCTGTTCCGTACAGCTGCTGCAAACTGCGCAAAACCTGCGGGCTGCGATTGCTTTGTATCCATACTTTATCAATGAAATCGGCACTCGGGAGGTGCAGTAAAGACTTGTCTATGGTTTTACATTCGTGTTCTAATAAGAATTTTGCTCTTTCTTCGCCTAAGAGGCCGGTGTATTTGCTCATTGTCAGTCGTTTTTAACGAGCGCAAAGATAAATAAAAGTAGTGAGTAGTTTGCCGTGCAAAAGGAGAAATTATCGGAAAATTAGAAATGCAGGAATCTGGAAGCCGCAAAATAGGATAAAACAGCCACACTTCCGGTCAGTACTGTCCCCCAGATGATATCCACCACCACTACCGTCAATGGCCATTGTTTGATGGTTGCCATATTGGTCAAATCATAGGTGGAATAGCACAAAAAGCCTAATACAGCACCATTTAGCAAAACCATCTTCCAGTTGTCTGAAGAAATTCCCGGAAGAATGGCAAAATACAAGATACCTGCAATATATATCAGGTAGAAGATGACGGCTGGTAACCAGTTTACCTCACCGGTAAAAATAAAGCTCAGTTTCTCCCTGTAAAAATTCTTAGCTATAACACCCAGCCACAACATGTCTATCGCAAAAAATACCAATGTGGTGATAAAAAATAAGCCTATGTATTTCATTCGGTTAGTTTATTGATTCAAAGCAGGTGTAGAAAATTACACTGAGCTATTGATTTGTATAAATTACAAAAAATAACTTTAAAATCTAAACGCTTGTCGGGTCATTTTGTTCATCCAGCTGTTTTAACAGACCAGTAAAGTAAGCAGGGGCGTCTTTTATTTTGCTTCCGTACCAGGAAAAGTATTCGCCGTCCACCAATACAACTTTGGCATGTGGAAGCTGTTGCTGAATCTCACGGATATGTTTTTCTGAAAACGGATATGGCTCAGAGGACAAAAAAACAAGCTTACAGTTCGCAAAATAAGATGTCTGAAAATTATGGATAATCGGATATCGGGTTTGATGTCCAAACATGTTTTTCAAGCCCATACTTTCCAGCATGGAATGAATAAAGGTATCCTTTCCGATTGTCATGTAAGGTTTTCTCCAGATTAGATAAAGTGTTCCTGTATTAATCGGAAATGATAGTGAAGATGAAAGTGTCTTACTGAATGTTTCAAAATGCTGTTTTGTTTGTATAATAATTTCATATGCAATGCTTTCAGTTTTAGTGAGTTTACCAATCTTCTCAATCATCTTGTAATTGTCTTCCAGGCTTTTAACCTCTGTAACAATTACCTTAAATTCCCGCTTGAGTGTTTCAATTTGCTCTTTCTCATTTTCTTCTTTGTTAGCGATAATCAAATCAGGTTTCAGTAATCTTATTTTTTCGATTACAAGTTGCTTTGTTCCGCCTATAACAGGAACACTCTTTATTTTATCGACCGGATGAATACAGAATTTTGTTCTGCCAACAATATTCTTTTCTAATCCCAAATCAAACAGTAATAAGGTGATTGAGGGTACCAGTGATATGATTCTCTGTTGCATCTTTAGGCAAATTACTTATTTTTGTTTGAATTTAAAATTATGGAAATCTCTTTTTCTCACCGGCTTTCATTTGATGATTACAAAAAGTGGGTGATTGATGTCTATTACCTGAAAAATAAAAAACGCTTGTATGGTTATATCGGCATGATGCTTTCAGGTGTATTAGTCATCATTTTTAAATTAACCAATACCTTTGGTCTAAGTGACCGTTATCCTGAAGAAACGTTGTTTTTGTTAGGAGGCAGTTTAATTATTTCGCCGATTTTCTTTTATATCGGTGTCATCAGAAATAGTAAGAAATTCTTCCACTCGGACCCGAATTATTATAATGATGTAAAGTATATTTTTGATGAAGAGAAAATAACATTTGAATCTTATGACGGCAACACGGGTACCTGTAAATGGCAGAATATTAAAACCATAGAAGAAGATACTGATTTTATCCGTGTGGTACTGCCCGGCGAAGCTGCTTTCCTGTTTGTGAAAAGTAAGTTGCCATCAGATAAACTTGCAGCTTTGCAGCAATTATTAAGTAAAGTAAAAAACAGTAAAACGGCGTTTCAGCATTTAAATTAATCAATAAATCCTTTTTCTTTCATCCAGTCGTCGTTGAAGAATTTACCAACATAACGGGAGCCGTGGTCGTGCAGGATGATTACTACTAAATCGTGTTTGGTTAAAGGAAATTTTTCGTGTAACTGCAATAAACCCTGTACTGCAGAACCGGCAGAGTTTCCTGCAAAAATACCTTCCTCTTTGGCTAATCTGCGTTGCATTAAAGCAGCATCTTTGTCCGTTACCTTCTCCACATAATCGATTAAACTGAAATCATAATTCAGTGGAATGATATCTTCACCGATTCCTTCCGTGATATAGGAATGAATTTCATTCGGGTCAAAGGTGCCCGTTTCATGATATTGCTTTAAAATAGAACCATAGGTGTCAATTCCCCATGTCTTTACACCGGGATTTTGCTCTTTCAGGTATTTGGACGTTCCCGTTACCGTGCCTCCGGTGCCAATACCTACCACAAAATGGGTGATTTTTCCGTCTGTCTGTTTCCAGATTTCCGGTCCGGTGCTTTCGTAATGTGCTTGTCTGTTGGATAGGTTATCATATTGGTTCATCCAGACGGAATTTGGAATTTCCGTAGACAATCTTTTTGCCACAGAATAGTAGGAGCGTGGGTCATCTGCATCTACATTGGTAGGGCATACAATCACTTCGGCGCCCATGGCACGCAGCATATCAAATTTCTCTTTGGATTGTTTATCTGTAGTGGTAAATATACATTTGTATCCTTTTACACAAGCGGCCATTGCCAGTCCCATTCCCGTATTACCGGAAGTACATTCTATAATAGTGCCGCCGGGTTTCAATCTGCCGTCTTTTTCAGCATCTTCAATCATTTTTAAGGCCATCCGGTCTTTGGTAGAATGCCCGGGATTAAATGATTCAATCTTTACGCAAACAGTAGCCGGAATATGAGCTGTAATTTTATTAAGTTTCACAATCGGCGTATTGCCAATCGTTTCGAGTATGTTGTTGAAAATTTGCATTGATGCAAAGATAGGAAAAAAAGTGAAAGTAAAAGTGAGTGTGTTCTAATAGCTATGATAGTAATTGTATTTAATTTAGAATTTAATACCGACACTTGCTTTAAATCCAATGTTCCAATTAAATAGGTTGTAATTTTGATTAAAAGAAACTGATATTTGATTATCGTAGGTTGTGAATCTTTTTGATAAATGAGTATACCCAATTGATGTAGGAACAGAAAAATCAAAGAAGAATTTGTTTTTTGTATACTGAATTCCTGGTGTAATTACGAAGTTTTGTTCAAAAGATTTTGATGTATTCTTTGAACCATAATAATCAAAAGTTTGACCTTCTGTTTTTGTATATAATATTTGTGTTCCAAATGCTGTGAAAATTCCAATATTAGGATTTTTCTTAATCAAATATACCATTCTATAGCTATATTCTACACCTATTTGATTACCATAAAATGTTTTTACATCTTTTCTTTTGCTTAAATTTGGTATGAAACCAATTATAACACCTGCATCATGATAATTATTCTTTTTGTCTTTGGTAAGAAAATTTAAATCTAAACCTGTAATAAAATTTGTTAGATAATAATTGTTATTTCTTGCTTTTTTTGAAGTTGCAAAACTAAACTTTATTGTGGGTGAAATTTTTAAAATATATTTTTGAGAAGCTTCTTTCTCTTGAGTTTGAGAATATGTAATCAAAGAAAAAAACATAAAGGAAATAAGAGCAAGAATTTGTTTCATAAATTAGTTTTATTGTTTTTTAATTAAATATAATAATCAATAACGATAGAAAATGCTATTTATTATAAGGTTGGAAAAGTTTAACCTCTGTTAGTCAAATTTCAACGGACGATTCACACTTTCTTGTAAGGAAATAAAGGTTTCCGTGCGGGTAATATCTTCTATTTTTTGGATTTTATCCATCAAAATACTGCGTAAGTGGTCGGTATCTTTACACACCAGCTTTAAAAACATGGAATAATTCCCCGTAGTGTAATGTAAATCCACGATTTCCGGTATGGCCTCCAGCTGCTTGGCCACGGCGTCATACTGCGAACTTTTACTGAGATAAATGCCTAAAAAAGCGGTAATGTCGTAGCCCAATTTGTGATAATTCAACTGCAGATTAAAACTCTTGATGATGCCCATTTCTTCCATCTTTTTCATGCGCACATGCACTGTTCCGCTCGATACGAATAAGTGCTTGGCAATATCAGTATAAGGCGTTTTCGCATCTTTCATCAAGATGGATAAAATTTTAAGGTCAATGTCGTCGAGTGTTAATTGCATTTATTTCCCTTTTAAGATTTCCTTTAAAAACAATATAAATATATACAAATCATCGTAAAAATAGCGTCTGAAAGTTCGTTTAGGCTCTGATAAAAAGCGGTGCAGCCATTCCAATCCGATGTTTTGCATCCATTTTGGGGCACGGTTTTTCATGCCGGTGTAAAACTCATAAGACGCACCCAGGTTAAAGAATAAAGGCATTTTGGAATTCGTTACTTTCAGTTTATCATGCAGATTTACAATCAGCATTTCCTGTTTCGGATAGCGCAAACCGAGAAAAACAAAATCAGGATTCTGTTGCTGAAGGAGCGGGAGTATTCTTTTCGCTTCCGTTTCCACCTCTTCCTTTGTTGCCTTAAAAAACGGTGGAATATAGGAAGATGCCGAAGGATATTCATTTTGCAGTTTTGTCTTCACTTCTTCATTGGGCAATACGAGAAATACCTTTTTCTGATGTTGGATGCTTGCTTTCCAGATTAATGGAAATAAGTCACTGCCGGCCAGTCGTTTCTTTAATGGTCTTCCCAGTAATTTAGAAAACCAGATAATCGGCGCGCCGTCCGGTAAGATGAATCGTGCGTGTTGAAATACCGGCAATAAGTCTTTATTCTTATTCAGATGGACCGTCAAATCTACGTTAGGCGTGATGACAACAGGAAATAAATGATTTGGAGTAGATTCTTTAATGATAGAATCAATAATTCCATCAAAATTATCCGCAGCGACAAAATCCAGATTGAATATATGTTGAGTCTTAGTCATGAATTGTAAACCAGATACGGTATTTAATTATTTCATTCTTCTTTTAAGTGTTTCCACGATATTTTTCATGCGGTTTAAATTCATCAGCAAGGCCAGGCTTATTTTCAACGGAAAACTGATATAATAATACAGCAAATAAAACGGATTTGGACGAATGGATTCAATTTCATAGCGATTCGAAACCAGATTGGTGTTGCACATTTGCTGACAAATCCATTTTTCCGTGGTGTTCAATCCACCTTTTTTCCAGTTGCTGGCGCGTTCTTTTTTAAAACCGATTTCTTTACTGTCTTTTTCGATGGAAGAACTTTCCTGCGTAATGTTCAGCATATTGTTGTCAAAGGCGACGCCAATATGTTTGCAAACTGCCTGCAACGTTGATTCCGGTTGTTCCAGCAAATCTTCAAAACGAACAGTAATCATTCGTGCATCGGAGGAGAACGAGCTAGCCGCATTTATCGCGGCATTCCACAATTTACTTAAAGTTATCGGATGGTAATTGATACGCAAACGCAGGGCTTCTTTTTTCGTCATGTAATCGCCACCGAGCTTTCTGCGGTTCCATTTGTTTTTTTGGGATAATAAAATAGCCCGCGGGTCGCGCACCATATTGATGATTTTTGCGTTCGGGTATAAGTCAAAAATCTCTTTCAAATAAAAAACATTCTGTGGCGTCTTTTCACAAACGATGGACTTGCCGTTTAACATCACTTCGCGCTTGGTGAATTCATTAAATACATCCTCTGCAAAAATATCAGTTTTCAAAAATGCATCTATCAGTTGCGTCGCTTCTGGATTAAATTTAGTGAAATCCTGATCGTGCGTCATATAACCAACGCGCTGCGTCAATAATAATTTGGAAGCTAATTCAATGGCTTTCTTTCTGGAGATAGGTTTTGCCCTGTCTTCCGGCGCCCATAATTGTTCAAAGAAATGCAATTCATTCAGCACCATCAGTTGCGGATGATTGTTAAAAATGCGCAGCATCATGGTCGTACCGCTGCGGGAATTACCAACGATGAAAATTATTGTATCTGAAAACGCCAAAAGTTGTAGATTTATGCAAAAGTAGGAAAAGTAGTGTGTAGTGAGTATTGAGTAATGAGATTTTTATGAAAAAAGCATCGTTGATATTCATATTGTTGTGTTTGTTTGGGAAAAATGTGTTTAGCCAAACTATTACGGCGGGACCAATTGTTGGTGCAGTGACGGATACAAGTGCTAAAATATTGTTTTTGATTAATGATACTACTCCTTATCTTGCAGTATCTTTAAGAGATAATAACGATAAGTATAGGACAACAATTACAACTATACTAGTTCCAGATAAAAGATGTGAGTATTTATTTACTTTAACAGGATTAAAATCAAGCACAACATACAGTTACACATATTTCATATCTCGTTATAATAATGATACTTTGATTGATAGTATTCTATTTCCTGATAAAAATTTATCCTTCAAAACCTTTCCTTCACCCAACACCACTTCAAACTTTACCTTCACCTTTGGCTCCTGCAGTGAGAATTTCCGCGATGATTCCGTGTTTATAGAAATGCAAAAACATCATCCGGATTTGTTTCTGCAACTCGGCGACTGGACCTATCCGGATCACGCCTATTATCCGGGATTTCCTACGCAAAACAATCACCGTTTCTTTATAGCGAATCCCGAACAGGTAAATGAATCCTTCCTAATTCGTTATAATCTGCCGAACATGAAGAAGCTGTTGTCCTCGACAGCGGTGGATTATGTGTTTGATGATGAAGATGGCATCTGGGATGATTTTTCCAAACATTCTTATTGTGATTTGCAGTTAATCAATGGAAAAACCGTGATGAAAGAAATTCCGTTTCCGGATTCTTTACGCGATAATCTGCTGACTTCCTATCATACGTATTTCCCGGGGTATGTAAATCGGGAGCAACCCAAAGAAGCTTATCATTCCTTTGTGTATGGCAATACTGAAGTCTTCTTTTTGGATACACGCAGCACACGCTCTCCGAATTCGGAAGTATTTCACCAGAATAAAAAAGGGGTTTGGAAATTCAAAGCTACTGCCAGTCATCAAATACTGGATTCAACACAATTGAACTGGCTGCTGAATGGATTGAAAAATTCCAAAGCTGACTGGAAAGTTATTGTAAGTGGTACTTCCTTTAACAAAGACTATAAAAAGATACTGGATATCTGTTTGCTGAAAGCGGCGCAGAACCGCTATTTACCCAATAAACTGACCGGAATTTATGTAGCTGCGGCGATGAGTGCGATGTGGTTTTCTTTTCCCGCCACACAAGGCAAACTGATTAATTTCTGTCACGACAATAAAATAAAAAATGTATTCGTTTGCAGCGGAGATGTACATACCTCCAGCATTGACGATGGCAAACACAGCGGTTTTCCGGAGATTGTGAGCGCCAACTTAGGACAGGAAAATACCAAACTCGCATCCATTGTGTACAATGATTTACGATTGAATTTATGGAATCAGGGCGGGCAAGGGATTGGTAATAAAAATTTCAATGACGCTTTCGGAAAAGTGGAAGTGATGGGTAAAGATTCCGTTCGTCTTTCCTGTATTGATAAGTATGGAACAACGATTTGCAGTTATACCTTGAAAGACGGTTTTATTCCGAAAAAATACAATATCAAGCGACATTCAAAAATTACCTTCGGACAAAAACTGCGTGCTGTAAAAAATGCCGTGAAGATTGCAGTGCATCATAAATAGTTTTACCACTTATTAAACACATCCTCCGCGAAGCCCAAAAAGCGGTTCAATTTCAAAGGTGTGCCATCATCTAAAATCACCATTCCTGTAAAATAGCCGAACACCTGATGTTGCTTGGATTGCAGCAATAACAAATTGGTATTCGAATAGCGGTCGATTGCCGGTTCAAAATCCAGTTCAAAACGCCCGTCATTGCTGGTAAATTTCCACGGCTGCATGTAATCATCCGTATGGATGATGAATGTTACTTCGTCCAGTTTGTGTGCTACGCCGTTGTAAAACAGCATATTTTCCGTCGCTGCTGAAGTATCGCCAAAGCCGTAACCGATATTAAACCCAAAAGGTTTGCCATCTAGATATCCGGAAGCGGAACCCCAATACCAGCGGTTCTTATAGGTCCACACACCGCGTCCCCAGTCCAGTACACCCAATGCTTTGTCAGGCTCAAACGTATATTCCTTTCCGCCAAAAACAAACTCACCGCTGGCTGCCAGACAGTTTATTTTCTGATTATAATAAAAGGCGAGTTTGTCTTCTTTCCACGGGGTGGCAATCACCATAGAATCTTTGTTCAGCGCTTCCAGTTCGATACGGCCTTTGATGCCTTTATGATTATTAAACTCCGGAAAATTAAAATCCAGCACACGTTTACCGTTTTTATGGGTAAAGTGCATCTGCACTTTTTTATGATTCACCACCGTATCACCATAAGCGGAATGTTCCGGCATATGTAATTTCCCCATTGTAAACGGCACCATTACCATATCCGTTATTTCTTTATTCGCAGTAAAATCGTACACATTGATGGCATACAAGGCCATGTAGGAATTATCCGCTACCGTGAGAGCGATGCCATAATCTTTTTGTAAAATGCAATAATAATCCCATTCCTTGATTCTGAGTGGAGACGCTTTGATGTCGCTGCGTTTGTAAGTCAGCACCAAATCTCTTGACCAGCCTCTTTGTGCCAGACTGCCGTCGCCGCTTAATAAAGGCCCTGCTTGTGTGATTTCATGTTGCATGTGTGTGATTTTAGAAAAATTATGCGTTGCTTATTTCCTAAATATAATTAATAAAATTACTTTTATAACGATACATTCGAATAAACATGAGCATACATTCCATCACACATGAATATGTAACGGTAAATGGCATCAAATTGCACATAGCCAAAATGGGAAATGGCAAAAAACTGGTGGTTTTACTGCACGGCTGGCCGGAGTTCTGGTACACCTGGCGCTATCAGATTCCCGTGCTGGCAGAGCACTTTACGGTGGTGGCACCTGATTTACGTGGGTTTAACTTAAGCGATAAACCTCATGGCGTGGAGCATTACAAAACGGATGTGGTGGCAAGTGATATCGCGGAACTCATTCCAAAGTTAGGTTTTGATAAAGCTTTTATAGTGGGCCACGATTGGGGCGGGGCTGTCGCGTGGACTTTTGCCGCTTTGTATCCCGAGCTGACAGAAAAATTGGCCGTTTGTAATTGTCCGCACCCGAAAATTATGCTGAAGAGCTTCCAATCCAATCCTTCTCAATTATTAAAAAGCTGGTACATGTTCATGCATCAGATTCCATTATTGCCGGAAATCATGTACCAGTTTACACTGCCTTTGTTTTTTAAGCAATTTGTAAGAGGCTGGATGTATAACAAACAGCATTTTACGGATGAGGATTTAAAAGAATTTGTAAAGGCCTTTAAACAGGAAGGTGCACTCACCGGATCTGTCAATTACTATCGTGCCATGCTGCAAACCAAACCGAACAGAGCCATTTTCAAAAATAAAATTCAAGCACCTACCATGTTGATTTGGGGAGAAGGGGACAAGGCATTGGGAAAAGAACTAACGTATGGAACTGAAGAATATATTGACGCAACCTACGAGGTGAAATACCTATCTAAGTGTTCGCATTGGACGCAAAACGATTGCCCGGAGGAGGTGAATGCATATTTGCTTGACTTTTTTAACTAATTTAAAAGCACCGAATGAAGTATATATACACACTAGTAATAACATCGTTTCTTTTTCATTTACAATGTCTTTCTCAGTCATCATCAAGTGTTAAATATCTGGATTTTTATGGTACTGAGATTTCATCTCCAGGAAAAGCAACCTACTATATAATTAGTGTAAAAACAGATTCATTTTACGAAAAGAAGACATATTTTGCTCATTCAGATAAAATTAAATTGATAGAACATTTTGTTAATAGTAAAAAGACGGGAAATGATACAGCATTTTATGAAGAAGGAACTATCAGATACATTGTTTCTTATAAAAACAATAAAATAGATGGAGAATTGTATGCTTATTATGAGAATAAAAACATCAAAAGAAAGGAAGTATATTCTAATGATTCATTAATTAGTAGGCTTGCATTTTCAACAGATGGTGACATATTGAAAACGAAAAGTGACTTTATTATTTTACCTGAATATCCCGGTGGAATCAACGAATTGATTAAATACCTCGCATATAACATAAAATATCCCGCAAAAGGAAGAAGAGAAGGAAAAGAAGGAAAAGTTTATGTAATGTTTACGGTTAATAAAAAAGGTGCAATTTGTAATTCTTACATTGATGTCTCATTATCACCGGAATTTGATAATGAAGCGTTGAGAGTAGTGAATAATTTACCGAATTGGAAACCAGGGTTAATTGACAATTCTATTGAGGCGTTTAGTTTCAGACTTCCTGTCAGTTTTAAATTGCAATGAAATTTGAAATGCATATTTGCTTGACTTTTCCACCTAATTAGTATAAATTGAATTTGAAACATAGATGCTCTTAACGTCTCCCATATTAAAATCCCCCAAGTGGCTTTACACAAAGCACCTGCAAACGATTGTACCCAATGTATACAGAAAAGTGGAAGGTGTTCAATACAGCCGCGAGCGTATCGACACATGGGACGATGATTTTCTCGATCTGGACTGGAGTAAAACCGGCAGCAAGAAACTCATCATCATATCTCATGGCTTTGAAGGCAGCTCCGACAGGGTTTATGCAAAAGGACTCACTAAAATTCTTAACACTAACGGATTTGACGTTTGCGTCTGGAATTTCCGAGGATGCAGCGGGGAAGACAACAGGCAGTTTTTCAGTTATCATTCCGGAAAAACAGACGATCTGGACTGGGTGGTGCAGCATGTTACCCAAAACAATTCCTACGATGAATATCACCTGATTGGAATATCCATGGGTGGAAATATGACCATGAAATATCTTGGTGAGGATTTGTGGAATTCTGCGAGAAACATCACCTCTGCCGTTACCGTTTCTGTTCCGATACATTATGAGACGTCTTTTCAGCACCTGATCAAAGGTTGGAATAAGATATACGAACGCCGATTTACCAAACAGGTAAAGGATAAGGTAATGAAAAAACAGGCGCGGCATCCGGATGCCATGAATTATAAATACATCCTGGAAGCCGAAAATTTATGGGAATTTACGGAACGCTGTACGGTACCATTGCATGGTTTCAGCGATATTCACGATTATAATAAGAAAGTACAGGCTTCCACTTATATCAAAAGTATCAAGACTCCGACATTACTGATTAATGCGGATAATGACCCCTTGCTGACCAAAGAATGTTACCCAACCGAACTGGCAAAGAAGTCAAGATATTTTCATTTGGAAATTCCTGTTGGAGGCGGACATGTGGGGTTCTGCGAAGATATGAAGGCGGAACACAACTGGCTGGAAAAACGGGTGCTGGATTATTTTCTGAAAGGAGCGTAGCCGTTAATTTTTCACCTGCTCTTTCTTTGGACGTTCATCCTTGCATATATGCTGCCAGGGACAGTGTTTGCAGTCATTCCCACAGCAGTAACCACGTTTTAAATGATAGGTTTCTGTAAAGACCATTCTTCCTATGTCATCCAAATAGTAGTCTTGATTTGGAATCAATTTACTTTCCATCGTTTTTTAGTTTGTTTAAGTTACAACATCAGGAAGACTTGTGCAAGAGGTACGCTTTGAAAAATCCGTTCAAATCTCCATCCAATACCTTGTCTGGATTGGTCACTTTATATTCGGTACGTAAATCCTTCACCCATCTGTCGTCTAACACATAGCTGCGAATCTGCGAACCCCATTCGTTCTTCATTTTCTGAGCTTCAATGGCATCGCGGGCTTCCAGCTGTTTCTGCAATTCCGCCTCATACAACCTGGATTTCAGCATCTTTAAGGCTGTTTCCCTGTTTTGTATCTGGGAGCGTTGTGTCTGGCATTCACATACAATGCCACTGGGTAAGTGCCGTACCCGCACCGCAGATTCCGTTTTGTTCACGTGCTGCCCGCCCGCACCCTGCGCACGGAACACATCCCATTCCAGATCTGCCGGGTTGATTTCAATTTGTATGGTATCATCCACCACCGGATGAACGAAGACAGAACAAAAAGAGGTCATGCGTTTGCCTTGCGAATTGAACGGAGATACACGCACCAAACGATGTACGCCGTTTTCGCCTTTCAGCATCCCGAAAGCAAAATCACCGGCTATCTCCATGGATACGGATTTAACGCCAGCCACCTCGCCGGCCTGATAATCGAGTTCCGTCAACTTATAGCCGTTCTTATTGGCCCACATGGTGTACATACGCATCAGCATGCCCGCCCAATCGCAGGCTTCGGTGCCACCGGCACCTGCGTTGATTTCCAGGATGGCACTGAGGTTATCTTCTTCGTTTTTGAGCGTGGATTTGAATTCATTCTCGTCCAGTTCATCAACGATAAGCTGATACTGCTGGTCGATTTCTTCCTCCGTAGCTTCGCCGATTTCCTGAAATTCACGCAAGACATTCAGGTCATCGAATTTTTTCTCGATGCTTTTGTATAAGGAAACCCAGTGCTTGTTTTGCTTGATTTCTTTCATCAGGGCCTGCGCCTTGAGCTGGTCGTCCCAGAAATTAGGTGCTAAGGTTTTAGCTTCGTCGTCTTTTATTTGTTCAATCTTGTTAGTGACGTCAAAGATACCTCCCAAAAGAGCTAACCCTTTCTTGAAGTGTTTTATATTGTTCGTTAGTCATGTGGCAAAGATAAGAAAATCGGATGATTAATAAAATGCATCCTCAAAATGGGTGATTTCATTGTTTTTCTCTATCGCAATGATATCAAAGCGCAATTCACCCTGCCAGTCAAACAGTTCAATATAGGCATCTGCCGCTTCTTGCATTTTCTTGATTTTATTGGCATCCACAAAATCTTCAGGATTTCCGAATGAAAGATTTGTTCTCATTTTTACTTCCACAAAGACGATGACTGTTCCGTCCTGTGCAATGATGTCTATCTCGGAACGCTTGTGCCGCCAGTTTCTGAACAAAATCAGATAATGCTTGTTAGTGAGATATTCAACAGCTTTTTGTTCGCCATCTATGCCTTTCTGTGCCGACTTTCGCATGTTGTAAATATAAGTATGGATTGTGAAGATGTATGGATTTTTCGACAGTTTTATATATGATTATTAAAGAAATCTTATAAAAGCATAACATCGGAGTAATCTCTGTCCCATTTTTATGATTTATGCTCTTTTTTTTGTTTTTTTACACCAAAATATAGTTTACGTATGCGAATGGATGAATTAGTAGAAGCATTTCCTGCTCAGTTAAAACGCGCAATTGAAATCGGAGAGGGGGCGAAGATTGGTAAAAACAAATTTCCTATCCGAAACATATTGATTTCAGGATTAGGTGGTTCCGGTATAGGTGGTACCATTTTATCAAACGTTTTGCGGGATGATATTGCCGTACCGATTATTGTAAGCAAGGAGTATCAGATTCCGGCATTTGTAAACGAGAATACGCTGGTGATAATATCCTCCTATTCCGGCAATACGGAAGAGACCTTGTCTGCATTGATGCAGGCTTTTAAGAGAAATGCCCAAATCGTATGCATTACCTCCGGCGGACTTGTGAAGGAATATGCGGAAACCAATGATATCGATTATGTGCTGATTGACGGAGGTGCACCTCCTCGTTCTGCATTCGGTCAATCTTTTGTACAGCTATTGTACATCCTGCATCATCTGGGGATTCTGGAAAATGGATTTAAGAAATACCTGCAAGATGCCATAGCCTTGCTGGAAGCGGAAGAGGCTGGCATAAAAGAACAGGCCAAAGCCATTGCGGAAAAATTGAGCGGAAAGATTCCTGTCATCTATTCGGATGCGAAGTTTGAAGGTGTTTCCATTCGTTTCCGTCAGCAGATCAATGAGAACTCCAAGATGCTGTGCTGGCATCATGTGGTACCGGAAATGAACCATAATGAACTGGTTGGTTGGACACAGAAGAATGAGAAGATAGCCGTTGTGTTCCTTCGCAACAACAAAGATTTCGAACGCAATCAGGAACGGATGGAATTTACCAAAAGTGTGGTGAGTCAGTATGCCAGCGATGTGATTGAGATTTATTCCAAGGGTGAATACGATTTGGTGCGTTGTATGTATCTGATTCATCTCACCGACTGGGTTTCCGTGTATCTGGCAGATCTTACAGGTGTGGATGCCATTGAAATTAACGTCATCAACAAGCTAAAAAGCAAACTGGCTGAAAATCCATTTTAATATCGTTTATAATCGATAGTTCAAGGTATCTGTTATCAACCATTGTCTTTTGACCATTTACGGGCATGGAAAAAATTAAAGTTCAAGATATAGGAATTATCAGGTACGGAGATGCTTTAGAGATCCAGACCAAAAAATTCGACGAACTGGTAGAAAATAAAATCAAGGGGCATTCCAATGCGGATGCCCACCATCTCTATTTATGTGAGCACCAACCGGTGATAACGCTCGGAAAGGCCGCTAAACAACAGAATGTTTTGCTTTCGGAAGATTTCTTACGGGAAAAAGGAATCGATCTATTTCATATTAATCGTGGCGGAGATGTCACCTTTCACGGACCCGGACAAATCACCGGATACCCGATCCTGGATTTAGAAAATTTCAGCTCAGACCTGAAAGTATATATGCGCATGTTGGAAGAGGTGATGATACGCACTATTGCACGCTATGGCATTGAAGGCTATAGGATTGCAGACGCGACGGGCGTCTGGGTGGATTCCAGCATAGATAATCAACCTAAAAAAATTGCCGCATTCGGTGTGAAAACATCTCGTTGGATAACGATGCATGGTTTTGCTTTAAATGTAAATGTGGATTTGAATTATTTCAATTACATCAATCCCTGCGGATTTACGGACAAAGGAGTGACTTCTATAAAGAATGAGACAGGGAATGAAGTGGATGTGAGTGAAGTAAAGCGGATTTTATTGGATGCCTTTGCACAGGTATTTGAAACGGATTTAATTCATCAAAATATACAGGAAATTTCCAACATAGACAAAAGGAACCAGCTGTTGGAAAACCCGTTTGCTTATAAAATTACAAAAGACAGCAAAGTAATCATTTACAGAAATAACAGACAAATCAAGATAATACCTGAAAAACAGGCTGTTGATTTTATTAGGTTGGTATATCAAGATGCGGACGAAGTAACTATACAGCTCACCCTGGCAAAACTTACCGGAAACTATAAACATGGAAATGAGAAGTTGAATGCTTAAATTGAAATATAGGAAATTCAAAATTGAAGAGAAACAAAGGTAAGTAAGATTAAATCCAATTAAATGAATCATACGGAAGAAATACAGAATACGGAAGAAAACGAAGACGAGTTATACGAGCATCACCGTTTTGTCATAGATAAGGGCAAAGAACCGGTGCGTATTGACAAATACCTTACCGACATCATTCCGTCCATTTCCCGAAACAAGATACAGAATGCAGCGGAAGCACAAAGCATTCTGGTGAACGGGAAGCCGGTGAAATCCAATTATAAGATCAGGCCGCACGATATCATTCAGGTGGTGCTGCCGAATCCGGTGTGGGATTATACCGTTGAGCCTGAAAATATTCCGCTGGAAATCATTTACGAAGATGAGGATGTCTTGCTGGTCAACAAGAAAGCCGGTATGGTCTGTCACCCCGGCCATGGCAATTTTCACGGAACCTTGGTGCATGCCCTCTTGTGGCATTGCAAGGATTTACCCCAGATTTCAGGAGCCACGCGCCCGGGGTTGGTGCATCGACTGGATAAGAATACTTCCGGCATCATCATCATCGGCAAAACGGAACAGGCGCTGGCGCATCTTTCCAAGCAATTCTTCGACCGCACCATCAAACGCCATTACATAGCTTTGGTTTGGGGTGATCTGGAAAAGAGTTCAGGTCGTATCGAATGCAATATTGCCCGCAACCCCAATAATCGCAAGGTGTTTATGGCGGTAGAGGATGGGCTCATAGGCAAGCATGCGGTGACGCATTATGAAGTGCTGAAACGTTATGGATATGTGACTAAAGTGAAATGTAAACTGGAAACAGGCCGTACCCACCAGATCCGCGTGCACATGAAATATATCGGGCATACCTTGTTCGGCGATTACAGTTACGGCGGCGACCAGATCTTATCGGGTACGGTGTACGGCAAATACAAGACCTTCATTGAAAACTGTTTCAACCTGATGCCCTATCATGCCTTGCATGCGCAGAGTTTAGGTTTCATTCATCCTCGAACGAATGAGGAAATGTATTTTGAAATGCCCATTCCGGAAAATTTCCAGGCAGTCATCGATAAATGGGAAAACTATACGAAAGGATTTCAGTTGTAATCACTGTGTGTCCATGCAAGCGAAGTGATGCAATCTCATCTTTTGCTACAAAAGGTATTATTCTATAAGAAGGCCGAAACAATCGTTTCGGCCTTCTTAATGCTATAAAATTTATTTTGAATAAACCGGATAATCCGTGTATCCCTTTTCATCGGGAGTGTATAAAGTCTGGAAATCCACCGGCGCCAATTCATAATTGTGTTCCATGCGTTCCACAAAATCAGGGTTGGAGATAAACGGTTTTCCAAATGCAATTAAATCACCTTTATCGGCATCCAGATCTGCATCCGCTTTTTCCTTATCATATCCACCGCTCAAGATCAAGATATTTTTGAATTTCTCTCTGGCTGAAACCTTGATGGTATCAGGCACTTCAGGAGCACCGCCGCTGCTGTGATCCACTAAGTGTACATATAGGATACCAATCTCACTGAGACCTTGGAATATTTTATCGTAAACAGCATCCATAGAAGCTGCATCGTATGGCATATCATTGAATACGCCGTATGGAGATAAGCGAATTCCGGTTTTTTCTTTACCGATGGCAGCCGCTACAACTTCTGCCACTTCCAGTACAAATCTGGTCGGGTCACCGTATTCATCTGTTCTCTGGTTACTTGTTGAGCGGATAAACTGTTCAATCAGATAGCCGTTAGCGCCGTGCAATTCCACGCCGTCAAAGCCTGCCTCAACGGCATTTTTTGCCGCTGTTACATATTCCTGAATCGTGGCTTTCACTTCTTCCGTTGTCATTTCGGCAGGAACGGGATGCGGCTGCATGCCTTGCGTATCCGTCCACATTTCTCCGGCGGCAACAATAGGAGATGGGCCTACGATTTTGGCACCTTCCGGTAAATTGGCGGCATGGCCAACTCTTCCGGTATGCATCAACTGGATAAAGATTTTCGACCCTTTTGCGTGAACGGCAGCAGTGGTCTTTTTCCATCCATCGATTTGCGCCTGATTGAAAATGCCCGGAATGCGTGCGTAGCCAAGTCCATTCGAAGAAGGAGAAACCCCTTCCGTGATGATTAAACCGGCACCGGCTCTCTGTTCGTAATATGCAGCGATTAAATCATTAGGAACGTTTCCAATGGCTCTGGAACGTGTCATGGGGGCCATTACCACCTTATTTTTAAGGGTAAGACCATGTTTGTTAAATGGTTGTAATAAGATTGACATAATTATTTACTGTTTTATTGTAGACACTTGTATGTACAAATATCAATCCATTTTGTTTTGGGCATTCATGGATGGGAATAATCTGACGAATCGTCAGGTTCACTTTTGCAAAGGTCAGCTTCTAAATGGTATAATGTTATTATCAGCGTTTTCAGTGGTTGTCTTTCGTTTTGCTCATCATTAAGCCAATCATCATGAACAATGCTGTGAGGATAATTACCTGAATGATGAGAGATTTATTTACAAGCGAAATCGTGTGCGTCGGTTCAATGGATAGGTAAAGTAAAATTGTAATGAGCCCTCTAGGTGCAACGTACAATAATGGCTGTAACGGAAGTTTGGAAAGTTTGAGTTGAATTGTACGAAAGAGGAAGATGAGCAGCACAATACCTAAAGCCCATGTAAAAGTGTCTGCATTCAATACTTCACTCGTTTCTATCAAGTAACCGAACAATAAAAAGAATAATGCCCTTACCAAAAATGCGCCTTCAACGGTTAATTCCCTGAACTTATTCACCTCCTTATTTAACTCGTCGGGTTTGAATTTATCCAACCATCTAAATCGTTTCAATTCGTCAAGATTGCCGATTGACAAACCAAATATCAAGATAAAAATCAGTCCGGGAAGGTGATAGATTTTTGAAACTGCATAAATCAAGACTACCAGCAAGATGATTGGAACATATTTTATGTGGTGTTCTATTTTACTCAATAGAAATGAGAGACCTATGGTAGCAATGAATGAAACGACGGTGATAATAAGAAGCTGCAAGGCAAAGGTTCCAAATGAATGCGTATCAATTGTTTCGTTAAATGCAAGAAAGTTGAAAATGAGAACGCCTAGAATGTCGGACAGGCTACTTTCATAAATCACAAACTCTTTGCTGTAAGAGGAAAGATTTCTGACGCTCGGAATTGCAATGGCACTGCTTATTACACAAAACGGAATTGCATTGGTCAAACTATCTTTAAACCCAGAGTGTCCGTAACGACTGAATGCAAAAGCAAGTAAAAAAGCAATGGCAATCATTGGAACCAAGGCACCCCAGAATGATTTCCTTATCAGTCCAAACTTAGATCTGTTGAGTTCAAGTTCCAGGGAACCTTCCAGCACAATGAGAATAAGCCCGACGGTTCCTAAAACAGGAAGAACAGGAGAAAAGTCCGGAAGATGAACATCTAGCACTGAAGTAAGTTGTCTGACAGCCCAGCCTAAAAGTAAGAGTAGAATTACGGAAGGAATTTTCGTTTTGGAAGCTGTCAGGTCAAACACATAGGCAATGAGCAGCAGCACGCAGAATGTTATAATTATTGTTATTGTCATAGCTCTTGTCTATTTATCTGTTATTTGTCAATCAGTTTCAGGTTTGCAATGTTATGTTAACACAGCAGCAGGCCGTGAAAAGAAATTGACGTCGCACTTAAAATAAACATAAAAAATAACTAAAAAAATATTTCGTGTAAAAATCAACGTATGCAGATTATTTCAACATATCAACGAGCATACCTGGCAAACTGCGCGACATGGATGACCGGATAAGAAACCGGCTGCGCTGTTGCATTGGGTACAATTGGAAATTACCTGCACGCAAGCGGCGGCATTTGCTGTGATTGGTCATTCTTGTAAATTGTCCAGAAGAATTGTTTGATTACTTACAGTCGGATCGTCTAACGGTTTTGTATGCTTGTTTATGTATGCCTCTATATCTGTCGGGGCTTTAGCATAAATGCAGCCAGGTATCCACCTTACTTGTCAAGTTGAAATTGAAACAAGGTTTCAAGGTCTGAGATTTCTGTTGGTCTGAGTAGTATGTCAGGTGTTTTACTTGTCATTATTTTTTCTACATTTTGAATGAGTTTTTTGGATTTGAATGTCAGCCTGCAATGTTATGGTGGTGGTAAGTTTGCGATGGCGGACCATTTGAAAAGCGACAGTCAAACATTTGCACAAATGTCCAAAAGTATTACAGATGTAGCATTCACAGCTTTCCGCTACGCTATTGACTATATGATGCTGTAGCCATATTTATGTGATCCGTAAAAGTCATTTTCATCTGACTTTTCTATACAACTTTAAAATTTCGTCAATAACAACCGTCGGATTTTTCTCCCAGATCTTGTGGTCCGCATTTTTTGCAACAACAAAATTATGTTTGGACATTGTACCTAGATTTCTGCAACAGTCTATCCATTTTTCTCTCTCTTCTTCTTTTATCATTGATTGGATATTTTCAGCCATAATCATTGTTACAGGTGTTTTGGAAGTAAAGAATTTGTCTTGCATAAATACGGCTGTATTGGAGAAGTTTGAAAGGACATAAAACAATCCAATCTTATATTGCTTTATCATTTTCCAATCTTCTTCTTTTATACTCTGTACAAATTCATCTGACCATTTTTTGGTGAAAAAACAAGGTGTGGCAATATCGATACACACAACTCCTTTAACTTTTTTGATGTTTTGGTAGGTAAATAATGAAGCATAATAGCCTCCAAAAGAATGACACACAATGAATATCTTTTTGGAGTAGCCCAATTTTTTCAGTGCCATTTCTAAATTCTTTACCTCGTTTTGAAAACTGATTCTTGTGGTGTCAATTTCGCTATTGCCTAAACCTGCCCGGTCGTAGGTGATAACAGTTGCATGGGTCTGTTTATGGATATCGTTTGGAATGGATTGCCAAACACCAGCATCATCACCATTTCCTGCTTCAAAAAGGATGGGAGTGCCTTTTCCTTTAATAATATTGAAGTGTAGTTTGTGTCCACCAACATCAATTAGAGTGTCGATGGTTTGAGCCTGTCCAAAAATGTAGATCGTCAAGCAAATGAGCAGTAAAATAATTTTGTTCATGCTGTCCTTTTTTGTTTTAGTGACTTTATGGTTATGCTTTTTCTTATTAGGCACATTAACGTCAGCCTGTGAAAAAACTTCACTATCTGTTTATAAAACTAAATATAAAATAACAAATAAAAAAAATGTGGTGAAAATCAGTGTATGCAGCATATTTCATCACATCAACGGCATCACACTGGAACGGTTGAGGAAACGAGGGTATGTAGCTATGTTGGAAATGTATGATGAACTGAACCCATTACTAAACGAAGCGCCGTATACGAGACCCGTACGTACGGTGGTGTGAGAGGCGCACCTCACCGCACTATGCGGTGAGGCCGTCTACTCGATTATAGGCTGGCATTCTCTTCTGTCTGTACATATTTACTAATTTGTCCTGCACGCAAAGTCAAGAGCATAAATGTAAAGAATAAATTTACTGGAATTGAAAAATGGTCTCCGTCAACCACAAAACTATAAAAACAGAGTAAATTTATAAGCAACCAAAACCCAAAGAATATCTCCCATAAGATTGTTGTCTTGTTGTATTTGTCTGGTTTAATAAAAAGTCTGGTCGGTAAATTTGTCTTTATAG
The DNA here is from genome assembly GCA_046329775.1 of Chitinophagales bacterium. Classification (GTDB taxonomy): domain Bacteria; phylum Bacteroidota; class Bacteroidia; order Chitinophagales; family JADIYW01; genus JADJSS01. The sequence continues at coordinate 161,221 of JAXLTX010000002.1, read as the reverse complement.
TTGTCAAGATTAAAAATATGTTTAGCGGAATAAGCAAAAATAAGTAAAATGGTATTTGTGTCATTAAAGGTATTCCTATACTGTCTGCAAATGGCGGATAGTCGCCACGTCCACCACGAAAAATATAATACCAATAAGTCCCTGGTAATAAAATAAGCCAAACAAGATTTGCAGAAATGAAAGTCGCTGTTTTAGTAATTGTCTTGTTGTTTTTAAAGTCCTGAAATGTCTTGACTTTTGTAAAAATTAAAAAGAACAAAATTGTCGCTGAAGCAATTGCAAGTCCTGAACCTAAGTCCATAAATGTTACTTTGTTTGTCCTGAGTTCTGCTTCTTTTTTGTAATAATCAGATTTGTCCATATCGTAAGAGTTACCAATTAAATCGTCTGCCGATTTTTGGTCTTTATAATATGGCAAAGTCAAGGAGTATGAAAAAAGTCCAAGTCCTATTAGTAATGTGAACATTATGATTAGTCGAGGTGTCATTCGCTGTGTCGTTTTTTATGCTTGCCTATAACGTTTTGCGGCTCCTTGCGCTGTGCGGGATTCGGGTGAATAATTTTCATTTTAGTTACAATCTAAAACTAACTCAAATTTTCCAATGAACCAAGTTGCCCGCATAGCGCAAAACCGCTGTTACCTGCTGCCATTATCTTTGTCCGTTTGTTATTTACTTGTTTTTCTTTTTTGTCACGCCAATCATTACACCAAAATTTCCGTCAGTTTGTGTCCATCCTTTTTCAGGCAAGTATGTTCTTGAAACAAAACCGTCAAGGTATAATGCGTTTTTACAACCCATACTTTGGAAGTATTTAGCAAAGTCATAAAAATTGATCTCTGTCTTGGACATTGCAAATACTACTTTGTTGTCCGGCAGAATACCAACACCATTTCGGATGTTCAGATTTTTTGAGCCATCTTTAAATGCAGTATGAATTTGTCCGTCAGTAATTAACATCGGTCCTGATTGTGTTGCATATTTTATTTTACCGTTGTCAATGAAATCAATTGTTTTGGAAATATAAGGAGTGTTGTCTGTTGTGATATAAAACACTCCATTCGGCTTTAAATAGAAGTTCCCGTTTCCTTCTGCTGTGTCAATAACTGCAAGTGTTTTTTTGTTTTGTATAAAAAGTCCTTGTGGTGTAAAGTCTTTTTTGAACATTCCTCCATTCATTGCAAAAAGCAGTGTCAAGTTTTTACGCTCAACATATTTGTTTAAATTTTGAAAGTTTTTCAGAGTCTCGCCATTGTCATTTTTCCAATAGAGTTGTAAGTCATGTCTTTTTGTGTCAACTGTGTAGCTTAAAATTTTGTCGTCAAATGATTTTCGGCTTGTAGTAAATGCAATGAGTCCTCCTGTCACCAGCAGTAGTATACTCAGTAATACTATTTTCTTTTTACGTTTCAATCTTTCTCGTTTATTATTTGTATTTGACTTTTGAGTCTGAAATATGGTTGCAGGTAACGTTTTGCAGATTGGCGATGGGCGGGCTTTTTAGCACAAAAATTCAATCGAAGAACTGCACTTGAACCTACCACAAATGTATCATAGTAGCACTTCAGCCGCCATAACGCCAAACCGATGTGTGTGCCTTGCATACACTTCAACTACGAAAGTAGTTAAAAACTCTAGAGGGTGCAAGTCCCTTATCGGCAAGTTGTTGAAATAAATTGCGCCGATTAGCACGAGGCAAGCTGGTTTGCGGTGACGCAAACAGTGAAGGAAGCCCAGCGGCAAACGCCTGTACCGAGGAACACGAACCGTATAAGAGGCAGCAGCATCCGGGTAAGCAAGCACAGCATTGCGAAGCCCACAACAACAGGATGTTGGTGTAGATACGGCGGGGATAGGCGGAAAGAGGAAGTGTTTACCGAGGGAGGTCTCCGCAGCCTATACAGGCATAGCGGAGAAGTCAGCAGAGGTCATAGTACCGCAGGCAACGAGCTGCCCGGAAAGCAGAGGCCTCACAAAGCGGAAAGGACCGAACGTTTAGTAGTTCCTGATTATCCACGGACTGGCACGGCCATAGCCCGGATAAAAGGGAACAGGAACAGGATTAAACCAACAATCCAAAACATGATTGAACAAGTACTACAACCTAAGAACCTACAACGAGCACTACAACAAGTGGTGGCTAACGGCGGAAGCGCCGGCGTAGATGGTATGCGCACCACCGCGCTGCAAGCGTACGTGTCGCAACACCAAGAAACACTCCGACAAAAGATGCTAAGGAATGAGTACTTGCCCCAACCCATCTTAGGCGTAGAGATACCGAAAGCAAACGGCAAAAGCCGACTGCTAGGTATTCCCTGCGTGGTGGACAGGCTGCTGCAACAGGCGGTAGCGCAAACGATGATGCCCCACTTCGAGGTGGAATTCAGTCGGCACAGCTACGGCTTTCGTCCGCAGAAGAACGCAAGACAAGCCGTAGGCAAGGCGATGGACAACATCCATTCGGGCTATCAGCATATCGTGGACATCGACCTGAAGAACTTCTTCGATGAGGTGAACCACTGCTTGCTGATGAATCTGATTTACCGCAAGGTAAAATGCGCCACCACCCTACGTCTTATCCGCAAATGGCTGCGTGCGCCTATAGCAATAAAGGGGCAACTCCACAAACGCAGAAAAGGCGTACCCCAAGGCAGTCCGCTCAGTCCCTTGCTGTCCAATATCTTGCTGCATGAGTTGGACAAGGAACTGGAACGGCGAGGACTGCGCTTTGTGCGCTATGCCGATGATTTCAGCATCTACACCAAATCGAAAGCGGAGGCAAGGAGAGTAGGCAATGCGGTGTATCTGTTTTTGAGAGACAAACTGCAACTGCCCATCAACCGAGCCAAGAGTGGTTTGAGAAAACCTGTACACTTCGAGCTATTAGGATTCCGATTTGTGCCGACCTATCACAAGGGCGACAAAGGGAAGTATCAACTCACGGTGAGCGACAAAGCGTGGACGAAGCTGAAACAAAGCCTGAAATGGGCAACCCGAAAGACGCAGCCACAAAAGCTATCGGAACGTATTGCGAAGTTAAAAGCGATACAACGAGGCTGGCTGAACTACTTTCGGGGAGCGAGCATCCAAGGCAAACTGCGGGACATAGATGGCTGGGTAAGAAACCGGCTGCGCTATTGCATTTGGCACGATTGGAAGAAGCCGGAGCGCAAGCGGAAGAACCTGCTGCGATTGGGCGTAGACCGACACCATGCCTATGCGTGGAGCAGAACACGGAAAGGAGGGTGGTGCATAGCGCAAAGCCCGATACTGAGTACCACCATCACGCTGGAACGGCTGAGGAAACGAGGGTATGTATCCATGTTGGAAATGTATGATGAACTGAACCCATTACTAAACGAACCGCCGTATACGAGACCCGTACGTACGGTGGTGTGAGAGGCGCACCTCATCGCTTTATGCGGTGAGGCCGTCTACTCGATTATAAGCTGGCCTTCTTATCTGTCGAGGTTGTAAAGTCCTTGTCCGCTGTGAGTTTCGCTGTCATTGTCGAGTTGCGAATGGGTCTGTTTGTGTCGGTTGTGAGTAGCGTTTTAAAAATTTAAGAAGGGAAGGAAATTTTAAAAAAATAATTTTTCTTTGGGTGGTAAAGGTGTAAGCTCTTTTGCAATTTTTGGTCTGTGCGTTGGCTTGTGCGAATTGCAAATGTGCTTACACCTGTGCGATGGCTTAAATGTTTTACATATAAATCACCTTTACATTAATTGTCTTGTTTTCTTTCAACTCAAAACTTGCTTTTGAAAAATTAGGTCTGTTTGTCAAGCCAATTGATCGAAAATTTGAGAAACCAATACCTTCTATCGGCAAAATAAATCCTTTGTCAATTTTGCCATTTTTGTTTTCATCGTGTAAAATGTTAACAGCATATTTTCCAGATGGAATGTTTTTAAAAGTAATTGTTGATGAACCATTCACAATTTCGCCTTTTACAATTTTGTAATAGTTTTCATAATCTTCATCCGGGATTGAGCCGTCTTTGTTATAAAGTGCAAATTGAACTACTCCTTTTTCACTCCGTAAATTCTTTACCTCAATTGTTAAGGATAATGTTTTTGCATTCGGTTTGGTAAATGAATAAAGTGTGAGTGATAACGCAAATGCTAGTAGTGTTATGATTGTTATTTTCATTTCAATTATTTTTTACGATTTATTTTTTCTTTCGCTGTGTCAACTAAATAATAGACCATAGGCACTAAAAACACAGTCAAAATTAAAGATGATAGAAGTCCGCCAATGATTACCCAAGCAAGTCCGTTTTTCCATTCTGCTGCTGTTCCTGTTGCCATTGCAATAGGAAGCATACCTACAACCATTGAAAGAGTTGTCATTAGGATTGGTCGCATACGACCTTTTCCTGCAATGATTAAGGCTTCTTTAAAATGTTTACCTTCTGCTTTTAATTGATTGGTAAAATCGACAATTAGAATAGCGTTTTTTACCACTAAGCCCATTAGCATAATTAAACCCAATAAGGCGAATAAACTCAAATTGCTTAACGACAAATTCAATGCAAAAAACGCCCCAATTGCTGCAACTGGTATAGAAAACAAAACTACAAATGGATAAACAAAACTGTCATACAGTGCCACCATAATCAGGTAAATTAGTAAAAACGAAATGAGTAAAACAGAACCTAATGCTCCAAAACTATCATTCTGTCTTTTGATGTCACTTCCCCAAGTCATTTGTATTCCGTTTGGCAACGGATTTTCTTTGAGATATGCTACTACATCGTCTGCTACTGTTCCTGATGGTCTGCCTAATGCGTCAGAAGTAAGTGTAACTGCTGGTTGTCGGTCTTTCCTTTCTAATAAGGAAGGGGAATTGTCTTGCTCAACAGTTGCAAATTGTGAAACTTCAACTGGTATCCCCATTGGGTTAATGATAGAAAGTTGTTGAACATCTTCAAAATTTTGTCGGCTAAATTCATCTAACCAAATTCGCACAGGATATTCCGTTCCGTTTTCGGTTAGGGTCGCATCATCATTTCCTGTAAAGGCAGTTCTTAGGTTCAATCCAACATAAGCGGTTGTTAAACCCAATCGTTGCATTTTATCTTTGTCGGGAATTATTTTGTATTCGGGACTACCTGCTTCAACGGATAAGCGAACATTATCCGCACCGGGAATTTTTTCAATTACCGTTTTTAGTTCATCGCCTGTTTTCATCACCAAATCCAAATTGCTACCGCTTAACGTAATTTCTATTGGTGCTGAACGTGGAATTAAACCCAATGCTGCCATTGAATAACTGATACTCGGAAATTTTGACTTTAGTTCTTCCCGAAGATTTTTCATAAATGTTTCGGTAGGTAAATTATCCAATTCCTTTTTGGATTTTAGTTGAATAGTAAATTCAGTTTTATTTGCTGAACCTACACCCAAACTTCCAATGCCCGTGCTTGGTCCGCCAATATTGCTGAACACCGTTGCTACTTCGGGTTGTTGAATAATGTATGTTTCAATCTTTTGAGCAATTAAATTGTTTTGATGTATAGATGTGGACTTATCAAATTCTAATGCCATTCTAAATTTACCTTGGTCGCCTGTTGAAATTAATTCTTTACCAATAATACCTTGTTTCATAATGCCTAAAGTCATTGCAAAAAGCACAATAACGATACCTGTAAAAGCTAATTTATGGCTCAATACCCATTCTAATCTGCGACCATACCATTCATTAAAGTTTTCTAACTGAATTTCAAACCAAAGTAGAAATCGATTGAAGAAATTGGTTGGTTGTAAATCTTCTTTCTTACCAATACGTGAAGCCATCCAAGGCGTTAAAGTAAAACCAACCAATAAACTGGTGAGAGTAGAAGTTACTACAACAACCGAAAACTGCTTGAGCATATCAGCAACAAATACTTGTAGAAAAAGAATAGGTAAAAAAACTACAACGTCAACTAAGGTGATGGATAAAGCAGCAAAGCCAATTTCCATTCTGCCATCCATTGCAGCAGATCGTTTGTCTTTTCCTTTATCTAAGTGCTTTTGAATATTTTCTAAAACTACGGTAGCATCATCTACCAAAATACCGATGATTAAAGACATTGCAAGCAAGGTCATTAAATTTAAGGTGTAACCCAAAAGCCACATCACAGCGAATGCAGTAACTAAAGATGTTGGAATAGCTACCAAAACGATTAAGGAATTTCTAAAACTTCGTAGAAATAAAAGCATTACCAACGATACCAACAGAACCGCTAAAATCAAGTCAAAAACAACGGAGTTTACGGCTGCAATCGTGTTGTCGGTGCTATCGTCTGCAATAATAAATTTCACACCCGAACTGGCATTTTGTTGTTCGATAGATTGAAATTTCTCCCGAACTGCTTTTGAAACATCTACTGCGTTTGCATCTCCTTGTTTTTTCAACATTAAACCAATGCCGTTTTTACCGTTGTAGCGACTGATGGAAGTTGTTTCTTTTATACCATCAATTACATCTGCTATGTCTTTTACATAAACTGGACTTCCTAAAACAGGCATAGCGACTTGGACATTTTTAATATCCTCAATAGATGCGAATTTTCCCGTTAAACGAACTGAATTACTTTCTTTTTCGGTTTGCACCTTTCCAGCAGGCAAGTCTAAACCAGAACGATTAATTGCTTCAACAACCTGAACCATTGATATTTTATACAATTTCAGTTTGTCCTGATATATTTTTACTTGTATTTCTCTTTCCTCTCCACCTAAAACAGTAATCTCTGCTACACCCTTTATTTGTTGAATTTGGGGCAGATAATCATCTTTCATTTTTTGATAAAACTCTGTGGCAGACAAATCACTTGTTGCACTGATAGACATTATCGGCAAATCATTTGGCGAAACTTTACTCATTACAGGACTTAAAATATCCTGTGGTAAATCTTTGCGAATGTTGTCAATGTAGCGTTGTGCATCTTGCATTGACTTATCCAAATCTGTCCCATATTTTAGATTGGCTATGATGATAGAAGCATTGGGCAATGATTTTGTAACCAAGTAATCTACACCCTCCAAGTTGGATAAAGCATCTTCTATTTTTCGTGAAACGGATGCTTCTACTTCGTTTGGTTCGGCACCAGGGTAAACAGTCTTAATTACAACTACGGGCTGATTAAAGTCGGGCATTAACTCGTAACTCAAATTTTTATACCCGATAAATCCTAATAAAGTAAATACGCTGAAAAGCACTATTATCAGCGAAGGACGTTTGATTGATATTTCTGTAATATTCATTTTTCGCTGATTTTATTTAACAGTTACATTCGCCCCATCAAAAAGATTGATGAAGCCATTCGTTACAATTACATCACCTTCATTTAATCCATTTGAAACAACAGCTTTGTTTTGTGTCTTTTTTGAAATAGTGATGTTTTGCAAAAGGGCTTTGCCATTTTTCACAACATAAACCTGTGGTTGGTTATCTGTGCCTTGTATGGCAGATGACGGTATGATAATTCCCTTTCCAGACGTTTCACTTTTGAGTAAAACTTTACCAAACATCCCAGATTTTATTTTCAAGTCCGATGTGTTATTTACCGTAAACTGAATAGGAAAACTACTGCCCATATTAGCTTTACTGCCAATCATAGTAGTTTTTCCAGTCAATAAAATTTCAGAATAAGCATCTGCCGAAAGAGAATAGCTTTGATTTAATTTGAACTGGCTTAAATCTTTTTCTGGAACATTTACGGTGAATTTTAAAGTTGTAATGTCCGTTATTTGAAGCAATGGAACGCCTGGTGCAGCAAAAGCTCCTTCTTCACTTAATTTTGCAGTAACAACTCCGTTAAAAGGTGCTTTGATTGTGGTTTTGTTTATCTGCTCCAAGAAAGTTGCTTTCTGAACTTTTGCAGATTTCAAACCTAATTCTGCTTTTTCTAATTGAACACCTTGAATGGCATCTGCTTTAGCCAAAATGGTATAGCGATTTACATCTGCTTCCAATCCTTCTATTTGCACTTCAATAGTTTGCAGTTGCAATTTCAGCAATGAATTATCCAATTGAATTAAAGTTTGACCTTTACTTACAACGCTTCCAGCATCAACTAAAATGGTGTTAATTTTCCCTTGTAATTCGGCACTTATTTTTGTTTCCTTGTTGGGCTCAAATGTACCTGAATAAGAAAATTCCGCATTCACATTTTCAAGTTGCAATGTAACTACTTGAACATTTATAGCTTGTTCTTTATCGTATTGATACACTTTACTCTGCGTAATTTCCTTGTTTGTTTTCAACTTAATTACCACAATGGCAATTATCGCCAACGGTATGATGACGTATAGCACTTTTTTTAGGATTGATGATTTTGTATTCATTGTGATAATTATTTGATTATTAAAATATTTCCAGTGAGTTTTTTAAGTTCTAAGTCTGCTTTTAGGTAATCAATTACAGCAGATAGATAAGTTTGTTGTGCTTCACGCAAGGAATTGTCTGCGAGTAAAACATCTGTTAAACTTGCCGTTCCTTGTTTCTGTTGAAGAAAGGTTTGCTCATAGATTGTTTGAGCCAATTGAATTTGTTCTGTTGTGGTTTCTACGGTTTTTTTAGCGACTTCTCTTTGTAGTTTGGCATTTTCAACTTGCATATTGTTTTGCTCGGTAAGCATTCCAAATTGAAGTTCATTGTTTCGGAGTTCAAGCGTTTTCTGATTTATTTTTCGCAGTGTAACTGTTCCATTAAATAATGGATAAGATAATTGAACACCTGCAAAACCAATCGGATAAAAATCAAGGAAAGAAGCAGGTTGTCCGTTATAACCAAAGCCCGTTGTTCCATACATTCCAACCAGATTTAGCGAAGGCAAATACCTTGATTTGTTGAGTGTGTTGAGTTCACTCGATAATAAGCGGTTTTGAGTTTTTATTATTCGAATATCTAAGGTTGATGAAGTTGTATATTCATTTGTGTTTTGATATTGAATGTTTGGTTCAATTTGCAGATTTTGTTCAATGGAAATACCCATAGCAAATTTCAACGCATTTAGAACCTGCTCGTATTTGCTTTTGATGGTTTCCTTTTGGGTGGTTAATTGTGATACTTGCAATTTTACCTTGCTTACATCTGTTCCTTTGGCAAGCAATTGTTCATTGAGCAATTGCATATTTTTTAGAAGTCTTTCTGCATTAATCAGATTACTGTCAATAAATGCCAATTGATGATGCAAGATTTGGGTATTGTAATACAGATTTGAAATTTCAAAATAGATTTGTTCTTCGGTTTTTTGATACTGTAAGTCGGTCAATTCCGAAGTAATTTTAGTAGTTTGAATAGCTCCATAAACTTGTGGATTATATAATGGCATTGAGAGTTGCAAGTTTGCGTTGATGTTGTGCGGAACGCCAAATTGTGCTGCTCTATATTCTCCTTCGGGAGCAGCAGGATTTAGTGCATTGAGGGGTAAAAGCTGATAAGGCAGGTTTGTAAAATACTTGTAATCCGCATTGGCTGTTACTTTCGGAATTAAATTGGCTTTGGCTTCTTTTTCTCTTTGCTCACCAATAGCCATATTGTTTCTGCTCATTTGCAGATTTTTGTTATGAACCTGTGCGGTGTCAATACATTGTTGCAAAGTCCAAGTTTGTGCTTGTGCAGATTGAAAGCCTCCTATTATCAATAACAGAGCAATATAATGTTTGTGAATATTCGCTAACTTCATTTGTCAAATTTTTTTACTTAATGAGTATTAATTGACTTTCAATTGTTCCTACAACCCAATGTTTTACCATTGGTTCAATGTTTACAAAGTCGCCCGATAATAGTGTTTCTTTTATTCCTTTTTCATTTTCAAAAATCACTTCTCCTTCAACGCAAATCAAAAGTGCTGGTGTTTTGGTGATATGCTCTTTTAATTTTTCGCCTTGCAAAATTTGAATAGCTGTTGCGTTACCCAGTTCACTTTTGAAAAGAGAAGTTGCTGAAACTGGTTTTTCTTGTGTATGTAATTCTTTTATGTTCATTGGAAGTATTGATTAAATGTTGTGAATGAAATTTGAATATTTTCAAATTGCTTAGTTGCTTCGGTTTCGTTTTTAGCTTCTGAAAGTTCTTTTACCAAATCAATGTATGGCAACAGCCACTTGTGCAATTCATCGTGGGCTTTGCCTTTCATTGTGCAGTTTGAAGTAAGTAAATCAATGTTTGATTGTAGTTTTTCAGATAATGATTTGTAATCTTTTTGCTCGACTTTAGCAAAGGAAACAACATCATTTTCCATATTACGAATATGAGTTATCATATTGGCATCCACTTGCCATTTTTCACCATTGTTAAGTTCGATGGCTTCACTTTCATCATCGTGATGATGATCATTATGTTTGGCAACTTCTGGTTGATTATTTAATTTCTCGTTTGTGGAATTGCCACAACTGTATAGCAATAAGCTACCTACGGCAAATGTTAAGATTAATTTATTCATTATGATTTTTATTTAATTGTTTATTGATAGTGAAAAATGCAATGATTGCAAATACAAGCGTTACCGCAATTCTGAAAATCATTGCACCGATGGTTTTTGTTTCATAGACACCACCCGAATTAGCGTGAATTTTAAGTCCGATAAATGCAGCTATCAATATCATTGTTGAAATTCCTAATAGAGTAGCTGTCCATTTTTTGCTTTTAGCAAACCCATAAACAGTAAGCAGATAAAGAATGCTACTGATGAAATTTGACCAAACAACAAACAGAACATAATTGCCTTCCTTTTCTCTGATACCAAACAAATCAAATATCACTGATGTGCTTAGAAAAAGAGTGAGCAAGCCAAAGGCGGCTAAAATTACTGCTGATGTATAGAGGACATACTTTTTCATTTGGATTTTATAAGTGTTAATAATGCTTGTATCATATTGTCACCGTTTCTGTTAATGTCAAATTGAAAATTGGCTATTCGCCACTTAAACATTTGCAATCGAAAAGTCCCCATCACAATGTGAATTAATTCTTCGGAGGTAATAGAATTAGTGAAAATGTTTTTTTGTTGTCCTTCCATTATAATGGGCATCAAATGTTTCATTTTTACCTGCATTATTTTTAGAATGGTTTCATTGATGCGTTCGCTTTCTTCCATCAGTCCGTCAGAGAAAACTGCCACTACAAAATGCGGATGCTTTTTAAAAAATGAAAATTGATTTTGAAATAGCGTTGTAAATTTTTCTTCGGGCGATTGTTCGCTCGCTATTGCATTGGTATAGCGTTCATCCATACTTTGTGCAAGATATTCAAGTAAGGCAATAATGATTTCTTCCTTGCTTGTAAAATGCCTGTAAATGGCACTTTCAGAAAATTTCATTTCCTTAGCCAAGTTCTTAATGGTTAGTCCACTTATACCCGAAGCCGTCAGTATTTTTCCAGCCGCTTCAATAATTTCAAGTTGTCTGTCAGAAATTGTTTCTGTTGTCATTTGATATATTTTATTCTGTTATAAATTTCATTTTTAAAAACGCAACACCTAACCAAATTACAGAAGCTGTCATTGCAATTGCTCCAATTAACACTAAAACAGGAGGCACTCCAAAATAGACCTCTGTTAATATTCCAATAGGCATTAGTAAGCCAGTAAGAGCCAACCAAGAAATGGTTTTCACGTTTTGTAATTTGTCTCTGAAATGTAGGAGTAGATAACCAATTAGGATATTTAGAAAGGCAAACAAATTCCCGTGAACGTGAGCCAGTCTGCTTTCAAAATGCTTTCCTATGCTGTATGAGTTTACCCATTCTTCTTTACCCGGAGCAAAGTCTCGCAGGTAGATTAATAGAAAGCCGTAAGCCATAAAAAGCCCCATTGTCAGGAAGCCTATTGCAATGTTGTTTTTACCGTTCATCTTGTTTATATTTTTAAGTAAGTGAATATTCGCTCACAAAGATAGTTCTATTTTATTTATACCTGCAAGTTTTTTTGAGAAAACTTTAAAATGTGACGAAAATCATCTTGGTGCGGTGGTTAATTGGCTCTTTTGGGGTTTGCCTGTGTGTCGGGTTGTGTGAGGGGGCAAACCCCAAATGTGCCAATGCGGGCGGGCTAAAATTATTTTTTAAAATGTGCGGTGGGAAAATTTTTAAAACCTTGCGTTGGCTTTAGTGTCGGCAAAATGGTCTGGTCGGTGTCGAGTTACAGCGAAATTGTCAACCGAGTTTTTGTCGCCCGAAAGTTAGTTTGGAAGTCAAAAGTCTGGTCGTTTTGTTGTCCGTCTTACGGTTGCACGGTCGTCTTTTAGGCTTGCTTATAACGTTTTGGTGCTTGGCGAAGAAGCGGATTTCGAAGCACTAAACTGTCTGCCAGCACTGAACTTGATACGAAGCACAAAGCTTCATTTAAGCACTGAACCCGCTTTTTTGCCAAACGCCTGTGTGTGCCTTGCATACACTTCAACTACGAAAGTAGTTAAAAACTCTAGAGGGTGCAAGTCCCTTATCGGCAAGTTGTTGAATACATTGCGCCGATTAGCACGAGGCAAGCTGGTTTGCGGTGACGCAAACAGTGAAGGAAGCCCATCGGCAAAAGCCTGTACCGAGGAACACGAACCGTATAAGAGGCAGCAGCATCCGGGTAAGCAAGCACATCATTGCGAAGCCCACAACAACAGGATGTTGGTGTAGATACGGCGGGGATAGGCGGAAAGAGGAAGTGTTTACCGAGGGAGGTCTCCGTAGCCTATACAGGCATATCGGAGAAGTCAGCAGAGGTCATAGTACCGCAGGCAACGAGCTGCCCGGAAAGCAGAGGCCTCACAAAGCGGAAAGGACCGAACGTTTAGTAGTTCCTGATTATCCACGGACTGGCACCGCCATAGCCCGGATAAAAGGGAACAGGAAGAAAATTCACCCATTACTAAACGAACCGCCGTATACGAGACCCGTACGTACGGTGGTGTGAGAGGCGCACCTCATCGCTCCATGCGGTGAGGCCGTCTACTCGATTAGCAGCAGTGTTTCTATCTATCATTCGCTTTCATTTTACAAGTTACAATCCAATAATGTTCTAAATCAATAATTTCTATATCCGTTGTAAACTGTGATAATTTGTCAAACAAAAAACTACGAGTAGGAAAATTTTTCAATACTTCGTGAACTGCCCCATTTTCAAGATGTCGTGTTTGGAAAGTATTGCCATAATCGTCAACCCTTGTAATTCGTTTTTTATCGTGGCTTGTTCCTTCAACTTGTTTGCTGTCAATAAATACGATGTCGCCTTTCGAAACTATTTGGTCACTTAGTTTACCTAATAACTTATCTATGTCTTGAAGTAAAATATGGCTCCAAATAAACCCACCAAAAAATCCTTCAAATTTACTTTCTGCACTCACCGAATACATATCAGCTACTTCAAAAGTAACATTACTACTAATGTTCCTTGTCTTGGCTATATCAATTACAGCTTTATTTATGTCTGTCGCAAGAATTGAAGTCGCTGTTTTAGAAATTTGCTCGGTCCAATAACCTGTCCCACAAGCAATTTCTAATACTGATTTATTTTTAAAAATGCTTTGGAATAAATCTGTCGCTTTTAACAAATCTTTTTGCTCTTCTGCTATTTGATAAACCTTGTCGTATTCTTTTGCTCTGTCGTTATAATATGTAGTTAAATCTTTATTCATTTTAATGTCTGGGTAAGTGTCACAACATTGCTGCTAACGGTTTCGGGCTTTGCGTTCGGGCGGGTTTAGGAGCACAAAACTGTCAACTTGCACTGCACTTGAATAGAAGCACAAAGCTCCAAGTTTGCACGTCACCCCGCCTGACGCAAAACCCGTGTGTGTGCCTTGCATACACTTCAACTACGAAAGTAGTTAAAAACTCTAGAGGGTGCAAGTCCCTTATCGGCAAGTTGTTGAATACATTGCGCCGATTAGCACGAGGCAAGCTGGTTTGCGGTGACGCAAACAGTGAAGGAAGCCCAGCGGCAAACGCCTGTACCGAGGAACACGAACCGTATAAGAGGCAGCAGCATCCGGGTAAGCAAGCACAGCATTGCGAAGCCCACAACAACAGGATGTTGGTGTAGATACGGCGGGGATAGGCGGAAAGAGGAAGTGTTTACCGAGGGAGGTCTCCGCAGCCTATACAGGCATATCGGAGAAGTCAGCAGAGGTCATAGTACCGCAGGCAACGAGCTGCCCGGAAAGCAGAGGCCTCACAAAGCGGAAAGGACCGAACGTTTAGTAGTTCCTGATTATCCACGGACTGGCACCGCCATAGCCCGGATAAAAGGGAACAGGAAGAAAATTCACCCATTACTAAACGAACCGCCGTATACGAGACCCGTACGTACGGTGGTGTGAGAGGCGCACCTCATCGCTTTATGCGGTGAGGCCGTCTACTCGATTATGCCCAGTGCTTCTTTTTCCGGTCTATACAAACATTGCCATTTGTCCATTGTTTACAGGTGTCATTTCGTTAATAAAACTGTCCCACAAGTCAAGTGTCAAATTGAATTGATACTTTTCGTTAAGTATTTCAAGTTCTGTTTGCAGGTCGGCTTTGTCAATTTGTTTTGCTAATTCTAAAAGGTCAATTCTCATTAAAACGTCTTTTGTAAAAGTCCTTTTAGCGTCTGGAAAAGTAACTGATTGCAAGAACTGAACTGTCATATTAGAGTTTAAAAGAATTAATGCGTAAACGGCAAATTCTATTTTGTCAAAACCTATCAAATAACAAGTGTCGTCAAGCATTACAGGTTTATTGTCCTGAGGCAGAATAAGCGTAAAATGAAATGTCTTGTAAAGTCCTGATATTGCAACTTTGAAAGGTTTGAAGGAATAGTCGCCTATGCCAAATATTGAAAACAAAGGTTTGTTATTATAGATACTTGATTTTCTTGCATCGAAATTTGCTTGATGCTCTGACAGGTATTGATAAGTTTTAGGATATTCAGTTTTAATATACTTTGTTTCTTGTCCAACTTTCTTTTGCGTAACAATCGTAAACTTTCTTGTTTGATTAATTACTGTATTTTTAAGGTCTGAACTTTTGAGAATACCGTAAACTAAACCGTCTTCCAATTTTACTTCTTCATTTAACCCATTTACATAATGTCCGTTCACTTTGTCTAACTCCATTACGGTAGAACAATCGTGTTTTAAACCTTGTCGCCAAATAAAAGGACTTTCTCCGTCAATTTCTTTCGTGTGAATGTAAGTGTCAATGTTTGAAACAAATTTGTCGTTCAACCAACCGAATTTGAGTTGAGATTTTTGATTGTTGTAAAAATCAAATTCTGTGCAATCAAAAGTCGGGAGTGAATTTAGTTTGCAATAAAACAAAGCTGCTTCTACTGAAACATTAAACTCCTTTTTGCTGTCAATGCAATGTTTTTCAATTTCTGAAATCTTGTAACGATTTTTGTTTTGGTCAAAGACAATGTTTTTAATAACAGAATTTTTTACCAATAACAATAAGTTCCCTTTCATATTTTGAAAGGTTTCAATCATAGTAAGCGTAATAAATTCAGCAATGTCAAAATTGCCTTTGCCTGTCATAGCATCTAAACCGCTATGGTTTTTGAAATTCGTTTTTTTAGGAAGATTGGTTGAGTTCAAACTACCCAATTTTGAATTTGTTACCCAAGGTGGATTACCAATTATCAAAATATTATTCGTAGAATGCTCCTTTGCAATAGTTTTAAAATCGAAATCAAAAACGTTGCAATGAACTATTGAAATTTCTGGTTTGTTTGAATTTGGATTAGAAAGAAAAAAATCAACAATGTTGAATTTAGTTTCCCAGACGTAAGGTTTATAAATTTCAACACCGAAAACATTTTTAATTTCCTTGAAGTTTCGTAGAGAAGCAATAATAAAATTTCCTTTTCCACAAGTCGGCTCAATTACAACTTCGGGGGAAATGTTTTTGGAAGCTAAGTGTAATGTTACTTTATTCGCTAAATCAGAATTAGTTTGAAAGTCGCCATATTCCGCTCTATCAGGTTCTTCAAGAACATTATTAGTAATTGAAAGAACTTCTTTAAGCGTTTCCAATTCTTCATTATAATCAAAAAAATGTATGATGCCGAAGGCGGCATACATTTTTTGATTTGCCTTTTCAAAAGATGTAATCTTTTTCAGATTGTCATTTAAGAAATCTGAAACTTGATGAGTAATATTTGCTTCAAATACTTTCATCATTGAGGTTTGTTATAGCTTACAATTTTGGTTATTCCTGTTACTTCATCTGTAAGAGTTACAATTCGTTGATATTGTAATCTCCATTGTAAAGCATTTGAAATAGTCAAGTAACCCTGTTCAGGTGGAGTTTTTAAGATTTGTTCCGCTAATCTTGATAATGTTATTTCGTCTGCTGGAATATTTTTGTCTTGCAAGTAAGCAATGATGTCGGCTTCATTAGCTTTATCCTTAACCATTTCTCTTAAACGGTAAGTTGTTGTATAGTCAGCCGTTCTCTCTTTTGCAACAAACGAACAACTTACAAAATTCAAAGTTGCTGTTTTACTTTTCGGGTCGTCAGCTTTGTCGTAAACGAAAACAAGTAAGTTATAACCAAGTCCGAAAACCTTTTGTTTAGCGTCTTTGAAAGGGCAAGATGATTGAGGCTGTTTTATCGAAGTTACTTTGATGTCAGTTAAAATGTCGTCAGAAGGCAGGTCAACACCACTTGCAGAGGAACCAATTGTAACTTCGTATTTGTCGTTTAAGTGCTTTTGAAATTTCTGTTCAATAAGTGTCCCAACGGCTTTACCATCAGTTACTCCAAACAATTCTTTGTGCTGAAATTTAGATTGTTCAGCACAGAAGATTTGAGCTTCTTTTATTAAGTTTTCTATTGTTAATTTTTGTTTCATTCTCGTCTTAAAATATATGTCGCTAAGTTAATGTTTTTAAGGTCTAAATCTGTCCTGTTTGGTCGTCAAGTTTTACACAAAAGTTTTATGTCAAGCTATAATGTTCGTCTGTTGCACGGTCGTCATAGCATTGGGCATAACTCAGTTATATGAGCAACAAAACTGCACATATACAACCTGCTGTTGGTTGGCTTTGTGCTATATGTGTATTCCTGTTACCCAATTGAATGATCCGTTTATCTATTGCTGAGTGTCCTTTTAGGGTCTATATCGTTGCCAGATCAATCACAAAACGGTATTTCACATCGCTTTTTATCACTCGTTCGTAAGCCTCATTGAGGTAGTTGATATTGATGACTTCCACCTCCGAAACGATGTTGTGCTCCGCGCAGTAGTCCAGCATTTCCTGGGTTTCCGGTATGCCGCCGATAGAAGAGGCGGAAATGCTCCTGCCATTGGTCAATAAAGAAAACGCACTGAATTTTATCGGCGTGGACGGAATGCCCACCAACACCTGCACGCCATTGGCAGCCAGCATTTTCAGGTACATGTCGTAATCGTGTTCGGAGGAAACCGTATCGATGATAAAGTCAAAGTAGCTGTTATATTGTTTCAGCTGCGAGGCATCTCTGGTATTGCAAAAGTTATGTGCACCCAATTTCCTAGCATCGGCTTCCTTGCCCGGTGAGGTGCTCAACACCGTCACTTCCGCGCCAAACGATACGGCAAATTTCACCGCCATGTGTCCCAATCCGCCCAGACCCAACACCGCTACCTTATGGCCTTTTCCAATCTTCCATTTACGGAGCGGAGAGTAGGTGGTGATGCCTGCACACAGCAGAGGTGCGACGCCTTCCAGCGGCAGTTTATCGGAAACGTGCAACACGAAATTCTGGTCGGTGACGATCTTATTGGAATAACCGCCATAGGTCGGCGTTTTGCCGTCTTTCTCGAAACCATTATACGTGAATACCGTTTTGCCCACTTCACAGAATTGTTCGTAGCCTTTTTTACAATTTCCGCACTCCTGACAGGAATCGACCATGCAACCCACACCGGCCAGTTCACCTTCTTTAAATCGGGTGACATTGCTTCCCACCTTTACAATGCGTCCAACAATCTCGTGGCCGGGTACCATCGGGTAAATGCCGGGAAACCACTCACTGCGGACCTGATGGATGTCGGAGTGGCAAACACCACAATACAATATTTCTATCATGACATCATCGACACCTACTTCGCGTCGTTCAAAGTTCCAGGGGGCCAGTTTTTCTGTCGGGCTGTGTACGGCGTATGCTTTTGCTGCTATCATATTGATTTTTGATGTAGGATTTATGAATTATGGTTTTATAATATAAGGATGAAGTTAAATGAAAATATTTAAATTAGGTGTTTTTAAGGTAAAGAAGATTCTTTTACAATTCTTCAAAAACGGGAAAGCCTTTTATCTGTGTGGTTGTTTCATCCTTGATAAGAAAATGAAAACTTGCATTCCCATTGGTTACCATCAGAAATGGCACCTGTAATTTGGTATTATACGTGGCGATTTGCTGCAGCGTTTTTTCTTTCAGTTCAATGTATTCAGCCTTGCATTCAATCAGAATTTTCGGTAGCAATTCGCGGTTAAATACGACAATATCATAGCGTTTGCTGAGTTCATTCACTTTCAGCGTCTTTTCCACGGAAATATATTTCTGCGGATATCCGTGCTCATTGATCAATCGGTGTAGAATAAATTGCCTGACTTTTTCCTCCGGCGTCAGTACCAGCCATTTTTTCCGGATGGCGCACAAGATGTATTTCCTGTTATTTGCAACCCTGATATTTGGAGGAAGAATGGCCATTATTCACACAAACTTTTTACACTTCTGAACATGCGGTTCCAGTGAATGGATTTCAATCCCGGATTGAAATTATCTTTAGACAACCAGACAAACAATGGTTTGCCCACCACATGGTCTTCCGGCACAAATCCCCAGTAACGGGAGTCTGCGGAGTTATGTCTGTTGTCGCCCATCATCCAGTAGTAATCCTGTTGGAATGTATATTCCGTTACCTTATTGCCATTGATGATCGGTTCGAAATTATCGTTGATTTCAATATTTTTTCGTTCATACGCGCGGATGGTAAATGCGTATAAAAGTACATTGGTCTTATTCAGTTTAACGGTCCATCCTTTCTTAGGAATGATAAGAGGGCCAAAGTTGTCCAGGTTCCACATAAAGACATTTCTGTTTTGCGGGAAAAGCGCTTCCAGGTAATTGTTGCCAATCACCTGTTTGAATTCCTCCTCACTGACGGGTCTTATTTCTTTCACGGCCTTGTTGCTTTTCAGGATGCTCAGCTGCTCATCATTCAGAATCAGCATCATCGAATCCTTTTCTGAAAGGTAACCAAGATAATTGTTGTACAATTCATCCACCGGTCTGATTGGAATACCGTTTTCATCATATCGCAGCACCATAAATTGATTGTACCATCTTACGTTGGCTTTTTCAAAATCGGAGGCAGTCATTTTGGTTCCGTTGGTAATGAGATAATAGGCAAACTGCATTTTCTTGTAATGAGGCTGGGCAACATTATTGATATACAATTGTCTGTCTCTTATCTGCAGGGTATCTCCGGCAATGCCCACACATCGTTTTACGTAGTTTTCTCTTTTATCTATCGGACGCTCGGGGAATTCCAATGCATCTCCCGGATAATTAAAGACGACAACGTCACCTCGCTCAATTTTCTCGAAACCCGGTAAACGATAATAGGGTAGCTGCACTATTTTTGAATAGGCTTGTCCTAATCCGAAGGGCATGGTATGATGGGCAAAAGGAAATGCGACAGGCGTAATGGGGGTTCTGGCGCCGTAATTCAGTTTACTGACAAACAGAAAATCTCCGGCCAGTAAGGAGCCTTCCATGGAGGTGGTCGGAATCTTATAGGCTTCGATGACAAACGTTCGAATGATGGTGGCTGCCACTACTGCAAAAACTATTGCATCGGCCCATTCGCGGGCAAAAGAACGTTTGCTTTTGTTTTGGTGGGCAGGTCCTTCATATTTTGTGGCGGCATCCAGACTTATCACCGGAAAATATATGCAGCCAAAGAAAATGGCCAGAACATGATGTCCAAACGAACGTTTTCCGAAGGAGTTGCAAATATCCGTTGTCCAGGTAAGCCCGAACAACATATTTATGTAGGGAACCAATCCCCAGTATGCCTGATTTTTCTTTCTGCCCAATATCTCCATCAGGGTGAAATCCTGTACCAATGGAATGAACACATGCATTGGATTCTTTCCTGCTTTCTCATAGAGCTTATAGCAGGGAATATGTAAGAGATAATGTAAGAGGTAAGCGTATATCAGACTGAGCATATTGAATAATATTGAATGTTGAATGATGAATATTGAATGCTAAATTCTATAAGTTGTGTGTTAAATTTATTTATTACATTAAAAATCTAAATGAATGTTAAATGACCAATCAAACATCAGTCATTCAATATCTGTCATTTATTGAAACCTAAAACATCTTCCATGCTGTAAGCTCCTTTTTTGTCTATCAGCCACTCGGCTGCCAGCAGGGCACCCCCAGCAAACCCTTTTCGGTTATGAGCGGTATGGGTCAGTTCAATTTTATCTATAGGTGATTCATACGTCACGACGTGTGTTCCGGGTATATTTTCTTCGCGTTTTGAAATGATTGAAACTATTTCAGCCTTATCCGTTGCATCGTTTTTCCAGTCTGATTTACGTTGCAGTCTTTTCAGGATATCCAAAGCAGCATGCAAGGCAGTTCCGCTCGGAGCATCTTTCTTTTCTGTATGATGGATTTCCTCGAGTGTAACGTCATATTCGTCATGCTGATTCATGATATGCGCCAGATACCTGTTTACTTCAAAAAAAATATTTACCCCGATACTGAAGTTGGGAGCAAATAAAAATGCCTTGTCGTTTGCTCTGGCATACTCCTTGATTTCCTCCAGCTTATCTGTCCAGCCGGTACTGCCCACCACTACGGGAACTCCGGCATCAAAACACCAGTGTATGTTTTCCACGGCGGTATGCGGCGATGTGAATTCGATGGCTACGTCTGCCTGCTGCAACGCTTCTTTAGTGACGCTTAGCCTGTTATCGACGTCAACGATTAAAACGATATCAATCAGCTTCTTTCCTGCACGGGCATTTTTCTCATGGGCAATTTCGTGTATTGCTTTGCCCATTTTTCCGTAACCTATTAATGCAACTTTCATTTCTGTTATTTAAATCTCAAATTTACTCCAATTCCTGTGTAATACGTAAGGTTGGAATAATTTAATTCCGGTTTTACCTTAAGGGTGAGTTTATCGGAAATGTCAAACCCTTTCAAATGTGCATCCACCACAGCATCTACAATGGATAAGCCCCAAGCGAAGATGGTGCCAAACGCTGCAATCTGGACATTTCTACGGTAATTATTCCTGAATGTCTCTATCTCACTTAAGTCCAGCTGGTTGTATGGGGAAGGGTTGGGCACGCTGTCGTAGATATTTCGTATGTATCCGTTGAAAGTGCGCAGCTTTTTGGCATTGGCCGCCACAAAATAGGTGGCCGCCCCTATAGCGCCGTACACAATAGGAAGTTTCCAGTATTTTTTGTTATAGATCTGCCCTAAGCCCGGACATGCTGCTGCCCAAATCGCGGCTTTTTTAGCTGAATAATGCGTGGTGTCTGTCTTTTTCTGCTTCTTGTTGACTGCTGGAATGTCCTGTTCGGTAAGGGAAGACTTCTCTTTCTGGAGTTGTATCGAATCAGATCGATTATCCTCGTTGAGCGTTATAAGCGTATCCGCTTTTGGTTTTATGTTACTTGATGGATGTTTTTCAAGCGATGAATGTTTATTCTTTTTAGGACTTAGCTGAGCGTTTTGTAAGGATTTTGACTGATTGAAAATAGAATCCTGAAAGGCAATCCTTCTCAGTATATCGGCTGAGTCCGGAGCTGACACATTTGCCGCTGCCCGCAAAACAGATGAAAACAATACAATAAATAAAACGGACCTTAAAACCGCTCTTTTACTCATTTGAAACAAATTGTTTTCCTCTTGACACATCTTCTGTTTATATGGGGCGCAAATCAATTATAGCTGAAAGGAGCAAGTCAAGGCATCTCATTAATCCTTATCCATTAAATCCAGTAATCTGTTCAGATCTGAAACCGAATAAAACGGGATGATGATTTCGCCTTTATCCGCTGCCGTCTTTTTTATTTTCACTTTCGTCTCAAAAATATCCATCAGTTTTGTCTGAACGCTTTTATAAGATGCGGGCAGTGGTTCTTCTTTTTTCTCCGGTTTCTTTTGGCTTGTGTTTGAAGATAGCAATCGCACCAATTCTTCGGTTTTCCTCACAGACAATCCTTTTGAATTAATCTCTTTTAATACATAGAGTTGCTTATCTACTTCCGGCACAGAAATGATTGCTCTGGCGTGTCCCATAGAGAGTACTTTGTCACGCAATGCTTTCTGAATTTCCGGCGGCAATTTCAGCAAACGCAGGTAATTGGTAACGGTAGATCGGTCTTTGCCCAAACGTTCCCCGAGATTTTCATGAGTGAGGGAGCATTCATCAATCAGTCGCTGATAGGTGAGTGCCACTTCCATAGAATTCAGGTCCTCGCGCTGGATATTTTCAATCAAAGCCATTTCCACCACTTCCTGGTCGTTGGCGGTACGCACATAGGCCGGAATATCCGTCATTCCTGCCATCTTGGAGGCACGCAAACGTCGTTCTCCGGAAATGAGCTGGTATTTTTTCTCCCCGATTTTACGAACGGTAATCGGCTGAATGACACCATGTACCTTGATGGATGAGGATAACTCTTCCAGCGCCTGCTGATTAAAATCAGCGCGCGGCTGAAACGGATTCACCTCTATTTCATCTAATCGTATCTTGGGTACCGTATTGATGATTGAATCTTCATCGGTAGCACTTATTTTCAGGATATCCGTATTGTCATCAATATCTGACAGCAATGCCCGAATTCCTTTTCCCAATGCATCTTTTTTCTTGCTCATTAACATCTTAATTTAAATTTTCATCTGCCTCAATAAATTTCTCTTCCGTTGGTATATTGGTCAACCCATTATTCTGCAGGATCTCTCTTGCCAGGTTCAGGTAGTTGACGGCGCCTTTGCTCTCTGCATCATACATGATGATTGGCTGGCGCAAACTTTGCGCTTCACCCAAACGTGTATTTCTGTGTATGATGGTATTGAACACGCTGTTATCGAATCTGCGTTTCACCTCAGCCACTACCTGATTGGATAAGTTAAGACGCTGATCGTACATTGTCAGCAGGATGCCTTCAATTTCAAGGTCCTTATTCAGGCGAGACTGTACGATTTTAATGGTATTCAATAACTTGCCCAATCCTTCCAATGCAAAGTACTCACACTGAACCGGCACCAGTACGGCGTCAGATGCCGTCAGCGCATTTACGGTAATCAGACCAAGAGAAGGAGAGCAGTCGATAATGATGAAATCAAATTCTTTCTTCAATTCCTGTAAAACTTCCTTCAATATCTTTTCACGGTTGGGATGATTGATGAGTTCTATCTCAGCCCCCACCAAATCCAGGTGTGCCGGTAATAGGAACAAATTAGGTGTATCTGTTTCCAGAATGATGTCCTTTGCCTTTACACTGTCAATCAGGCATTCGTATAAACTCACCTTGATATTTCTAGGATCAAAGCCGCAGCCGCTGGTGCTGTTTGCCTGCGGGTCGGCATCAATCAGTAATGTCTTTTGTTCTAAAATGGCTAAACTCGCCGCCAGATTGATGGCTGTGGTGGTTTTTCCCACACCGCCTTTTTGATTCGCTATGCTTATGATCTTTCCCATATTCTTACAATTCTATCGTTTGTCCTATTTTTAATAATATCAATTCTTTTCCGGCTTTTGCAAATTTTTCTATGGCGGCTTCATGGTCGATCACGATAAAGCCAAAGGTATCATAATGAACGCCGATTACCTTGTCGCATTGTGCAAAATCAGCCGCTGCAATGGCATCATCCACGTCCATCGTAAAATTATCGCCGATAGGCAGTACCGCAAACTTCAGCTTTGCCCATCTTGGAATGAGCTGCATATCCAATGTCAGCGCGGTGTCTCCACTGTAATAAAAGTCCCCTTCAGCCGTATTTATCACAAAGCCCATAGGACTTGCGCCATAGCTGCCATCCGGCATATTGGAGGAATGTACGGCAGCTACACATTTTACGGTTCCAAAATCTGCCGTCCATTTTCCGCCGGTATTCATCGGTCTGAAGTTTTTTAACCCTTGCTTTGAAAGCCATTCGTAAATTTCGTAAGCGCATATTACGGTGGCGCCTGTACGTTGTGCTATGGAAAATGCATCGGCAATATGGTCAAAATGTCCATGAGAGATGGCAATATAATCGCATTCGATCTTATGGATGTCTATTTCCTTTGCCAGTTCATTAGCGGTAATGAAAGGATCGAAAAGAATCTTTTTTCCATTGGCCTCTACCAAAAAGCAGGAATGTCCGTAATACGTAAATTTCATGTCTGTCAATATTATATAATACTGGTTATAAGCTCATTAGCGCTACGAAAGTGAATGATTAATCCATGATATAATCCGGTTGATTCTTTCCTTCATATGCAGAAACTATTTCCCAATGTTCCACGCTCAAAATTAACCTATAAAAAGCAGCATTTTTAGTCAAGTTATGAAAGAATTACACACAATCTTTGTGGATAAATAATAATGCGCTGTTTATGAGTGTATTTTAGCAGAAAATTCTTTTCAACGGCGGTATTTATGAAAAGATAAGCAAATAACTGGAGATAGCAGGATATTTGCTTATTGTGCTTCTGCCAATAAGATTGAAATGGTTGATTTCACAGTTGTCCATTCATCCTCAGTCAATTGCAGTACATCAGGGTTTTGTGGCAATTGTTTCCACGGTGAAGGCTGGTCGAAATCATAATCACCGAATACCAGCACCGGCGTACCGTGTTTCAGCACGCTTGTTTCATCTTCCGACAGCACCCATTGTTGTGCCCAGTTGAATATCCAAATGGCATTTTCGCGATACATACGAATGCAGGAATGGCTGGCCGGATAACCGGGCAATGTGTATTCATGCATACCGATGCCGCCATTATTGGAAATGTTAAAATACCAGGGCATGATCCAATCGCCGTCAACGGTACTTACCTTTCGTTTGGCCTTGTAATTCGTGTAATACAATTTATTGGGCGTAGGTTTCGCTTTACGGCCTGTGCTCACCGGACCAGACTGTACCCTTTTCCCGTTTTCATAAGCAGCAAACAACTGAATACGTTTATTGATAAGTATCAATTGAGAAATGGAATCAGCACCATCCAGTTGCTCCGGAAAAGGAGCATAGGCTGAAAAATCTGTCAACAGCGTATCCGGAACCACCAATGCACATTTTATTCCGATTCTGGAGAGATCTATACGATTGATGGCAGCAATGATTTTCTGCTGTTCGGGATTGTATTGCCGTTTAAATGAATCCAGTTCGACCTTGTCTCGAATGCTGTCAAGATGATACCTGATTTTAAGCTCAGAAATGGAAGGCTCCGTTTTTATGGACGTGCTGTCGGATGTTTTTGTGATAGTGTCCGTATTGCTCCTACCGCTGCCGCATCCTGTACAACACAAGAACAGGAACAACATCCAAAGGGAGTAAACAGAAATCCGTTGTTTGTTGCTCATGTAAAGACGTTATGACAGATATTATACAAATGCTACAACTGAACTTATGAACCCAAACATGCCTTCACAAAAGCGGCAAATAAGGGATGCGGTTTCAGTATGGTGCTTTTTAGTTCCGGATGAAACTGTACGCCTATGAAAAATTTATGCGATGGAATCTCAACAATTTCTACCAGATTGGAGTCCGGATTGAAACCACTGGCCATCATGCCATGGTCTGTGAAGGCTTCCAGGTATTTGTTGTTGAATTCGTAGCGGTGACGATGGCGTTCCGTTATATTGGTTTCACCGTAAATGGAATGTGCCAGTGTGTTTTCCTTGAGTGTACAGGCATAAGCCCCCAGACGCATGGTACCGCCCATGTTTACGATTGTTTTCTGTTCCTGCATCATGTCAATAACCGGATTCACACAATTCTGCTTCATTTCGGTAGAATTCGGATCTTCCAGATTCAAAACATTTTTTGCAAACTCGATAACAGCCATCTGCATACCCAGACAGACGCCAAAGAAGGGAACATTATGCTCGCGGGCATACTGAATGGCAAATATCTTGCCGTCCACACCGCGTTGTCCGAACCCGGGTGCCACAAAGATACCATCAAGGTGTCCCAGCATCTCTTTCAGGTTGTTCTTATTGATTTCCTCGGAATGGATGCGCTCCACATTCACCTTACATTCATTTTTTGCACCGGCATGGTCGAATGATTCGTAGATGGAAATATAGGCATCTTTGAGTTCTATATATTTCCCGATTACACCGATCGTGATTTCCTTTTTCGGAAATTTGAATCGCTGCAGAAAGTCATTCCACTCAGACAGGTCTGTATCCGGCACCTCGGTATATCCGAATTTTTCCAAGACGATTTCATCCAGTTTCTCTTTTTTCAGATTCAGCGGCACATCATAGATGGTTTCGGCATCCATGGCTTCAATAACGGAATCGTAATCGACATTACAGAATTCTGCTATCTTTCGTTTGCGTTCATTACCCAGCGAGTGTTCGGTTCTGCATACGATGATGTGGGGCTGTACGCCATAAGACTGAAGCTCCTTGACACTGTGTTGCGTTGGTTTTGTTTTCAGTTCTTTGGCAGATGCCAGATAGGGAACCAATGTCAGGTGAATGACCATATAATCCTGTTTGGGCAATATCCATTTTAGCTGACGAATCGCTTCAATAAAGGGCAGTGATTCGATATCACCCACCGTTCCACCGATTTCCGTCAGGATGATATCATATTGATCCGTAGTGCCCAGCAACAACATTCTGCGTTTGATCTCATCCGTTATGTGTGGAATTACCTGCACGGTTTTACCCAGATAATCACCACGACGTTCCCTGTTGATGACTTCCTGATAGATTTTGCCTGTGGTGACATTGTTTGCCTGTGAAGTATACACTCCCAAGAAGCGCTCATAATGGCCCAAATCAAGATCCGTTTCCGCGCCATCTTCCGTGACGTAACATTCGCCATGTTCGTAGGGGTTCATCGTACCGGGGTCAATATTGATATATGGATCAAATTTCTGGATGGTGACGCGCAATCCACGGGATTGGAGCAGTTTTGCTAAAGATGCAGCGAGAATTCCTTTTCCAAGAGAAGATGTTACACCGCCGGTAACGAAAATAAACTTTGCCATAACAGTTGAGTGGTTATGGACTGTAAATTTAAAGCGATAATTTCATACTACAAAAAATACCAAATTTTATTTTTCAGTAAATCTTAAATTTAATATTGTGCTGGAGAAAAAATGTATTTATTATCAGCCAGATGGAATTAATCTAATTAAAAATAGCGTATGGAAAACCTACTTAATTGTCAATAAACCTCATCTCTGACTTTGTATTCATACTTCTGATTGCCGATATTGTAGTGGAAGAACAGCGGATTTTTGTCATCCTTGCTCACTTCAAACGCAAACAACTTTGTTCTGTAGAATTCCTTCTCCGGCATCTGATTGGTGTAGAATCGTTTGGTATATTCCATATCAATGGAAGATGAATCGGACTGCAGGTAGTACATTTTCAATGCGAAACCGATATTGCTGTAGATGTATTCGGGATTCTGGTTGGAGAGGTAACAGCTTTTTACAAACGCCCCTATATTAAAAGGAGATTGGCTTGGATTATCCACTGATATATCGAAAATGTAGTAATCAAATCCGTCTCCTATATTCGTTTGGTTGTCTTTTATCTGATAAGTAATCACATTATATATGGTAATAACGGCGCTGTCTGTCTTATTCTGGTATAGAAATTTCTCCTTGTACGATTTATCCCGTTTAAACCGGTAACGTTCATCCTGCAATTGTTCCTGTGTGATTCCTTCTGGAATCGTAATCTTATTCGGATCTTCTTTCTGAAAAAATTCACACGATGCGGCCAACAGGCATACCAACGGAAGTAAAAGAGATTTTTTCATAGTTCGATTATTCGTTTATTTCTTTGGGTTTGCGTTTGCTGCCTTCATACATCTCATACAAATAGAAGACACAATCCAGCTTGCCGTTTATCACCGGAAACTTCTTCATAGGCTTTAACCCGATATTTTTAAGCCCCTCAAAATTACTGGAAATGATACCACAGGTATAGCCTGTGAAATGTTCCTTAAAGGCTGTACCGATTTGTTTGTACAATAAATCAATCTGATAGGTTTCCATACGTTCACCGTATGGCGGATTGATAATCAGCGTACCTTTTCCCATCGGCGGTATCATCTTTTGTATGCTCGTCTCCCTGATCTCAACAATGTTGGAGAATCCCGCTTTCTTTACATTATTTTGCGCAATGAATACAGCCTTCTTATTATTGTCAGATCCTATGATTTTAAAATCAAAATCCGTAATCTTCATATCCAACTCCGTACAGATATCATTATAGAGCGTCTTGTCATAGTTTTTCCAGTGCTTAAAACAGAAATAATTCCTGTCCAGATTCGGCGCCTTGTTGATGGCCAGACTAGCCGCTTCGACAACGATGGTGCCGCTGCCGCACATGGCATCTACAAAATGTGACTGACGATCCCATTTGCTCATCAAAATCAGACCTGCAGCAAGTACTTCATTGATGGGTGCAATGGTTTGTTCCATACGGTTACCCCTTTGGTGAAGGGAAGTGCCGGAACTGTCCATGGATATAGTAACCTTGTTTTTATTGATATGCAGATTGAACAGAATATCCGGTTTTTCAGGATTAACATCCGGACGTTTATCCTTGTGAAATTTACGGAAACGGTCGCAAATCGCGTCTTTCAGCTTTAAGGAAGCAAATTGCGAATGTGTGAAGAATTCTGACTGAATCGTAAAATCAATGGCAAAACTCTGATCTATGGTAAAGTAATCTTCCCACGGAATTCTTATGGCAAATCCATACAAATCATCCGGAGAATTGGATTCGAACTCAAACAAAGGTACCAGCACCTTTAAGCAGGTCCGCAACTCAAGATTACAGCGGTACAACAGCTCTTTGTCGTAATCACAAACGACGGCACGCTTGATGATTTCCACATTCTTAGCGTTCAATGCTTTCAGTTCATCCGCCAGGACCTGTTCCAGCCCCTGAAAAGTTTTACAGATGATTTTAGATTCAAATACGTTCACAAGACAAAAATACGATATTATAAAATCATTTTTTTATATTTATCCAATGAGTGCGCACAATAAAAAGCAAACAGAACTACATAAGCTACTTCATTTCTTGCAAATTGACCATGCGGCTGATTTTTCATTTCTTGACAAACTGTCAACGGACGAAATCCGAACGTTGCGATTGAAAATCATTGACATATCTCAGTTTACCCAGACGGATATCTGGAAACGCCTGACCGGAGTGGCCAAGTATTTTCCAAACTATATGAATGCCAAGATTTCAGAAACCGTCATGGGGCCCTTGATCGCTGCCAATATGAGTTATCACATGCCGGTGAAGGAAGCCATATCGATAATGGGATATATGTCCACTCCGTTTCTTGCCAGCGTTTCCGAACTAATGGCACCAGAAAACGCCAAAGAGCTGATTAACCAGATTCCGATGCACATCCTTAAAAAGGTTACCACGGAACTTGTCAGCAAGAAAAAGTACATGACTGCAGCCGGATTTGTAGATGTATCGGATGTGTTGCGTTTGATTGAATTGTCAAAGATCATTTACAAAGAGGAAGATCTGATTCGTATCTCTACATTTGTAGAAAACAAACAATACATCGCCAAAATAGTGGAAGGATTTTCAGATGAACGTCTGGTGAAGATCATCACGGTGGCATATCAGCACGATATGCAGCAGGAAGTGTTGACGGTTTTCACGCATTTATCCCCAAAAGAAGAACAACGCATATTGAAAATCATCACTCAGTTGCCGGTCAATTTAAAAACAACCGTATTAAAAGATTTTGAAGAACGAATAAAATAACATGAGCCATAAATTATATCAATCCTATAAACAACGTCCGGATATTGCCGACCATTATGATGCGATTTGCATCGGTTCCGGTTTGGGCAGTCTGACTACGGCATCTTTACTTGCCCGTAAAGGCAAGAAGGTACTGGTGCTTGAAAAACATACGACTCCCGGCGGTTTTACGCATGTGTTTACCCGCAATGATTACGAGTGGGATGTGGGCCTGCACTATGTAGGTGATATGGATAGGAAAGGTTCCTTACTGCGCGTGGTGTTCGAACATATCACCGATAAAAACCTGAAATGGGCGGACATGGGCGAAGTATACGACAAAGTGGTGATTAAGGACAAGACCTATGAATATGTGAAAGGCTTGCAGCAATGGAAGACGCGCATGAAGGAATATTTTCCAACAGAAGCGGATGCACGCGCCATTGACAAATATGTTGAACTGATGTTTGCGGTGAATAAATCCTCCAAGGACTTTTATACCAAGAAAGTGTTGCCGGACTTCATGCGCATCCTTTCTGCTCCTTTTATGAGTAAGGAGTACGAGAAATTTGCCAGCCAGACCACCAAACAAGTGTTGGATTCCATTTCAGATAATGATGAGCTCAAAGCAGTGTTGTCTGCACAGTTTGGCGATTACGGCATGCCGCCATCTCAAAGCAGTTTTGTAATACATGCGGCTGTCGCCTTGCATTACATGAACGGCGGATTTTATCCGGTGGGTGGCAGTGAAGAAATTTTCAATACCATTGCACCAAGTATCTTGAGCCCAGGTGGAAACATTTTGGTAGGTGCCGGTGTGAAAGAAATTCTGATCGAGAACGGAACGGCGAAAGGTGTTGTCATGCTGGATGGAAGAGTCATTAAAGGTGATATAGTGGTGAGTGGCGCAGGGGTACATATCACCTATAAGAATCTTATTCCTCAGGAAAGTAAATCCAACATAAAACATATAGGTGAGGCATTGGATATGCCGCAATCTTATGGACATTTGAGTTTGTATATCGGACTGAAACATACCGCCGAAGAGTTAAACCTGCCGAAAGCCAATTATTGGATATATCCAAACGGTACCGACCATGACAAGGCGATAGCTGATTTCCTGGAAGATTACAATAATGAGTTTCCGGTCGTGTACATTTCCTTTCCGGCTGCCAAGAATCCGAAGTTTGAGGAGAAATATCCCGGACGTTCCACCATCGAAATCATTACCGTGGCAAAATACGATTGGTTTAAGGAATGGGAAAATACACGCTGGAAGAAAAGAGGCGAGGAGTATGATGCGTTGAAAGAAAAGCTGGCGCAACGATTGCTTGCCCATCTTTACAAATACGAGCCTCAGCTAAAAGGCAAGATAGATATCTACGAATTGTCGACTCCAATCACGACCAAACATTTTTGCAATTACATCAACGGAGAAATCTATGGCCTTGACCATCCGCCCGCCAGGTTTGCCAAAGATTTCCTCAAACCACAAACACCGATAAAGAATCTGTTTCTCACCGGACAGGATATTGTAACCGTTGGTATTGGAGGCGCGCTGATGAGTGGCGTGCTGACAGCCTCCGCTGTAACCAAAAGCAACCTGATTACAGAGATTGTTAAACGTGCGACATGATATGAAATGCTCCTTAACTATATTTAAGATTCTGACTGAGTACTCAATGAATGTGTAAAGTACGGATTATCAACACATTTAAACGGATTGGCAATTTCTAAGTGAATTTCTATGTGCAACAGGAAGGCATTTCGGGAAAATTTGCATCATATTTGATATACATCATCAAATTGAAATTTATGAAACAGCTATTCGTTTTTCCGTTTTTATGGCTCAGTCTGCTTGCAGGAGCCGTAAATGTAACCGACTCAAAAATCACAGATGTTACGGTATTCAGGAATTATGCCAAAGAAACCAGACTCGCTAATCTATCCGTTCCGGAAGGAAATAGTGAAGTCATCATTACAAGTATTTCCACCTACATGGATGAAAACACCTTACAGGTTTCTACCAAAGGAAATGTTAAAATCCTGTCCGTATCATCAAGATTAAATTATCTCACGGATAAACTGAAATCCGCACAGGTAATTAAACTGAATGATTCCATTGAAATGCTGAACGAAGACAATAGCTGGACAAAAGAACAAATAACGGCTTACCAGGCGGAATTAAAACTGCTGGATGATAACCGTATTCTCGCGAATGATAAGACAACGTTTACTTCCACACAGGTAAAAGAACTGGCGGATTTGTATCGTGCACGTTCCATTGAATTGCGCAAATACATTTTTGATTTAAGTAAAAAACAGAAAGTTGCTACTGAAAAAATTACACGCATCAAACAGCAGATAGTTGAACTGAACGGCAATCAGCAAACTGCCGTAAAGGAGATTGTCTTAAAGGTGAATGCCAAGACTGCCGGTCAGGTATCATTTAAATGTTCCTATATCGTAACCAATGCCTACTGGACGCCGATTTATGACATCAGAGCAAAAAATATCAACTCACCGTTACAGTTGGATTGTCGGGCTAAAGTAGTGCAAAATACCGGCTATGACTGGAAGGATGTGAAGCTGACCTTATCAACGGCCAACCCATCGTCTAACCATGACAGGCCTATTTTATATCCTGTTTATATAGATTTCTTTCAACCGGATTATTATGATTACAAGATGAAAAAAAGCGGATATGCAGAAAATCAGATGATGAACATGGCTGCAGCTCCGGCAAAAATAGACATTGGTCGTTCTTATGATAAAGAAGAAGATGAAAAGTTCGTAAATGGTCTGAAAGCAGATGATAATAATGTAACGATTCAGGAAGGAGAGATGGCGGTGGAATACAATATCGAAACGCTGCAGGATGTGGAAAGTGATAACAAAGAACATATTGTGGGCATACAGGAAATTGAATTGCCGGCCTTGTATTCTTATCACACTGTTCCAAAACTGGACATGACGGCATATTTACTGGCACGTGTGACGGATTGGGCAAAATACAATTTACTCGCAGGGGAAGCCAATATTTTCTTCGATGATAATTATGTGGGAAAATCTTATCTGAATCCGAATGTAAGTGCAGACACCTTGCTGATTTCATTAGGCAGAGATGAAAAAATAAACGTTAAACGCGTAAAACTGAATGATTACTCTTCGAAAAAACTGCTTAGCGGAAATATCCGGGAAACCAAGGCATTCGAAACCACCATCAAGAATAATAAGAATACAGCCATTGAAATTGAATTGCTGGACCAGTATCCGATTTCTAAAAACTCACAGATTGAAGTGACGCTGGAAGATTCAAACGGTGCTGCAATTACAGAGGAATATGGCAAGTTGTTATGGAAAATAAAACTGCAGCCGAATGAATCCAGAAAGATAAAACTGGTGTACACCATTAAGTACCCGAAAGATAAACAGGTAAAGGAAGGGCTGTAGCCGTTATGATTTAATTTGGCATAAACCTTGTAATCATATAAATGATTTAGCCGTTGTTCTTGTGGTTTATTTAGGAGCCGTTCCACTCGGAACGGCTCCACTATTTTATAAAAAAAGCTGCCTTAAATCAATAAGACAGCTCTTTTATAATCCATTTTAAAAATTACTCTGTAACAGGCTCTAAATATCGAGCATAAGAATAACCTTCTTCGCCATCGTTTGTACGAACCAGCCACCATTGCTCATTACTTCTGTTTACCAATGTAATAATTTCGTGGTGCGCCGCTTTACCAACAATCGGTTGGTCTGTTCCCGGACCTTTTCTGATATTCAGATTAGAGCTTTGCGTTATCACTTTTACTTTAGTAACAGCCGCATCAATGGAGACATTGATATTCAACACTAAATCACCGGAAGTGAAATTGGGATCAATTTTATCATACACTGCCCAAAGTTGGTCTTTTACTGCACCGCTTGGAGCCGTTCCGTCAATGTATAAAACATTATCCTGTTCTCTAACCTGTAAGTCTGTAACACCTGCTGCACTTGCCGCATCCGTCAATTCTTTATATTTATCTTGTAAAGCCATAATTTGTTCCTCCTGATTTTATTTTACAGTTAATTGGTTATCTACTTTCTTGGGTTTTAATGCATTTACCGATTGCATTAATTTAATCAGATTTGCCTTTGTTATCTCACCGGTTAAGGTTATAATGCCGTCTTTCACTTCCGCTTTTACCGTTGGAAAATCTTTCGTTGCATCTGCTACTGATTTCGTTAACGGATCATCCGCTGCAATTTCTACAGGTGCTGCGACAACGGGAGCTTCAATCGTTCCATTGTTAATCACGGATTTTACGCCTTTTACCGCTTTTGCTGCAGCTTCTGCGGCAGCCTTAGACGCTTCATCTTTAAATATGCCGGAAATGGTGGCAACACCATCTTTCACTTCAATGGTTGCACCTGCAGCGTCTGGTAATGCAGCTACTGCTTGCTCTACTGCTGCCTTAATGTCTGCGTCTTTTGGTTTACAACTTACAAAACCCAGTGTAAGTGCAACCATCATTACTGCTAATACTCTTGTTACTTTCATGTCTGTTATTTTAGTTTAAAAATAAATTAGACACGAAATCTACAGTAATTTTTAATGTTTTGCTAATTTTTTAATCTTAAAATAGCATGCATTTTAATACTGCATGTATATTAAATTAAATCTTAATATACTGTATTTAACTAATCAGATATTTATGATAAACAAGAAAATAAAAGTTTATGCGTATGATTTATCCTTAAAGAAATCTTCTGCTAAATTAAAGTCATTTAAGAAAGAAGGATGAAAGTCCCGTTTAAAGAAATTAAAATAATCTTTGTATAAATCGCTGTGTAAGTCATTCAATAAACCTGTGGCAAATTCCATAAACTGTTTTGGAAGTTTTTTGAAATCGAGATATTTTCTATCCTGATACATTAACATACCTGTTCCAATAGAGAGATAAAAATACAGTAAGGCTGTTACAATTGGCATGAGCAAGACACGTTTGGTATACTCCGCTTCATCCACTTTCTGAAAAACATCGAAAGCCACATTTTTGTGCTCAATTTCTTCCGCGGCATGCCATTGAAACAGTTCTGCAATATCTTCCGGAACGGTGCCTTTATTGGTATCTACATGCATGAAGATGGCATGACCAAACAAGGCAGTAAAATGCTCCAGGCAAACAGTTGCCGTCAAATCAATATTGTTGATTCTGGTACCTTCTATTTCTATCTTAGCGATAATCTTGTGCAGTAAATTATCAATGTGTTTTTCATAGCCTTTTATTACATAACCGTTTTCTTTCAGTATGTTCCAGAAACGCTCGTGCATAGAACTATGGATACCTTCCTGTCCGCAGAAATTACGCACTTGTTTTTTCAGCTTTTCATCTGTAATCTTTTTCTGATGTTTCAGGACGGAGTTTACGAAGAAGCGTTCTCCGGTCGGGAACACTATATGCAGTGCATTGATAAAATGAGTGCTGAACGGGTTGTTCTTGTAATAAAATCTTGGATTCGTTTTATTGAATGAAAAATTGACTCGACGAACTTTTATTTCTTCCGGATCGTATGCTTTCTTTTCCGTTGTGCTTTTTTTCTTATTTTCTGTTGTTACTGACATAAAGCTTGGTTTTTAAATGATCATATCATTTTTTTACGACTCACGACTTTTCACTCACGACCGTTAAGCATAATTTTTACCGGCCAGTAATTCTTCTGCAAGATGATAATTATCGATCTGGTCAGGATGGAAATCTCTTCTGAAATACTGAAAATACTGGGATGCCAGCGTGCCACCAAAACTTTCCCTGAATTTTGTCAAGAAGGTTAATAGGTCTTTGGGAATATCTTTTGC
This sequence comes from Chitinophagales bacterium, assembly GCA_046329775.1. Classification (GTDB taxonomy): domain Bacteria; phylum Bacteroidota; class Bacteroidia; order Chitinophagales; family JADIYW01; genus JADJSS01. The sequence continues at coordinate 125,432 of JAXLTX010000002.1, read as the reverse complement.
TTTCACATCTTTATCCTGTGCTGTCAGCATCACCGTACCTAATCCCAGATAGAACCACAAGCCCCAGGTGGCAATGGCCATACCGCCAACGCGTAAAGCATAACTATCATCCACTTTTTTCAATACATCAAATGGTATTGCTTTGTGTTCAATTTCTTCTGCGGCATGCCACATAAATAAATCTTTCATCTCCTGTGGCATTTTCTCCGTTATATCTTTGTTTAAAATGCCGCTTTCAGCCAACATAGCTGTATAATGTTCCAACGCAACGGTGACACTTAAAGCGATTTTATTTCCGAATTGATTTTTAGTAAATGTTTTTCGCGCCCAGGTTTCCAGACCATTCCAGGCCGTTTTACGGAATACATCCACAAATTTCATCGGCTGCAAATCCTGTGACTCCATGATATCCCAGAATTTCTGATGCTCTGCATAGTGCGTTCCTTCCTGTCCGATGAAATTATCCACGCGCTTTTTTAATTCAGGATCGTTTTTATAAACATCTGCAAATGCCTTTACACTTCTGATGAAGAATTTCTCACCATCCGGAAAAGCCAGATGCTGTGCATTCATAAAATGCGTTGCAATCGGATTGTCATTATACCAATGCTTTGGGAAAGGTTTCTCAAACTTAAAATTTACCTTTCTGATTTTCGCTTCCGGTTTTGCTGTAGCTGTTGCCATACATTAAATATTTACGGAAAATTAGACAAGATTGGCCGTCTATCCGATAAACAATAGATAATTAAGATTTTGGGGTTATAAACAGCGGTGTATTAAAATTTATGGCCTCTCAGGAATTCATCCACTTTCATCCTCTTTTTGCCTTCCAGTTGCAATTCCAAAATATCCAGCCATCCATCTGCACATTTAAAAGATAAATAGGTTTTGTTATCTGTTGAATATCTTACAATAGAATCGAGTATATGTTCTAAAACAGGAGCAGCTTCTCGTTGAATGCCACTAATTTGTGCAGCATAAACTTTCAAGGTTTTTCCATTTAAAAAAGTAAATGCAGCAGGATAAGGCGATAAGCCGCGAATCAGATTGTGTATTTCTGATGCAGATTTTTGCCAGTCAATGAGACACGTTTCTTTAAATATTTTAGGAGCGTGTTTGATGGTCGTGAGTCGTGAATCGTGAGTCGCAAGAGACTGTGGTGTTTCTTTTACTTCATCATTTTCAATCGCATGAACAGTCTTTAAAACTAATCCTGAACCGAGATTCATCAACTTATCGTGTACCGTTCCGGCATTGTCGTTCTCATCAATTTTTATTTTTTCCTGTAAGATGATATCGCCTGTATCTATTTCATGTTGCAAGAAGAAAGTGGTGACGCCCGTTTCCTTTTCACCGTTGATGACCGCCCAGTTGATGGGAGCCGCGCCGCGATATTGGGGCAGGAGAGAAGCATGTAAGTTGAAAGTGCCATACTCCGGCATCTGCCACACCATTTCCGGCAACATGCGGAAGGCCACCACTATAAAGAGATTAGCCTCCAGTGCTTTCAGTTCCGCGATAAATTCGGGATTTTTCAGTTTTTCCGGTTGCAGAATGTGTAGTCCTTTTTCTACAGCGTATTTTTTTACGGCACTTTGCTGCAATTGTTGTCCGCGTCCCGCAGGCTTGTCAGGAGCAGTGATAACGCCCACAACATCGTAGTTTTTTTGCACTAAAATATCCAAAGACGCTACCGCAAAATCCGGTGTGCCCATAAATACGATACGAAGATCACGTTTCATGTCGCAAATATAAATAAAAAATGTGCCCAGGAGGGCACATTGCATTATTACAGACTTCCGTATTACTTTTTAGTACAGTTCACAAATCCGCTGGCACTGCCGGTTAAATTTACCCAACTTCCATTCAGGGAATTAAAATCTGTATTTACTTTAAACCTGAAATTCACCACTACGGAGGACTTGGACACGACACATGCCAAGCTATCCCCAAACACAGTATAAATCCCGTTGTATTTTGTACTGCCGTCAGAAGAATCCACAAACGTGGAGTTACCATTTTTATCCAATATCAAAGAAAACGGATTACCGTCACCTGAACCATAGTTATATCTGCCTGACCAGATGCCGGATGCCGTATCCAGTGAAAATACTGCTGGACTTTCTTCTTTCTTACATGATATGATTATCATGGTAAATGCTATCAGCAAAACAGACAATGATTTTTTCATAGTTTTTTATTTGTTTATCCAAATTTAAGAAAAAATCATTTCCATGTACCCATTAGCAATATTCTTCATAAGCCGCCACCAGATTATCTGCAATCATTTTGGCAGGACGACCTTCAATCATATGACGCTCAATGAAGTGTACCAATTTTCCGTCTTTGAACAGACCGATACTTGGTGAGCTTGGCGGATAAGGAAACGTAAATTCTCTAGCTTTGGCTACAGCATCCCCATCTACACCTGCGAAAACAGTCACCAGGTTCTTAGGGTGTTTTTCGTGTGTAACCGAAGCTAATGCTGCCGGACGTGCATTGGCTGCCGCGCAACCGCAAACGGAGTTAATCACTAACAAAGTAGTGCCTTCCTGTTGTGACAATACAGCCGTGACTTCTTCCGGAGTTTTTAATGCTTGAAAACCTGCGTTGGTCAATTGTTCTTCACAAGGTTTGGTAATGTGTTCTGGATACATATTGGTTTGATTTTAGATTTTAGAATTAAGATTTCAGATTTAATATTAATATCAAAGATTGTGCTAGGTGTTTTTGATGTCAAAATGTCGTTTATGAATTAGAGATACATTATTATAATTATTTCATTGCTACATTATTTCATTGTTTCATTTTACATTATAAGAACCCTAGTTCCAGCTTGGCGGCTTCGCTCATCATTTCCTGGTCCCAGGTTGGTTCAAAGGTAATTTCCACTTTACAGCTTTTCACCCCATCGATGGCGCTGATTTTTTGTTCCACTTCAGCCGGCAGACTTTCCGCTGCAGGGCAGTTGGGTGCGGTTAAGGTCATCAGCACATGTACGTTGTTGTCGATGTCTACATTAACTTCGTAAATCAATCCCAGTTCGTAGATATTCACCGGGATTTCCGGATCGTAAATGGTTTGTATCTGCGCAATCGCTTCGTCTTTTATTTCCATGAATGATTTTTGTGTTGCTGTTTCCATTGATTATTTTTTTTCCACTATGACACAAAAGCACTTAGTGGGGTTTGTGGTTTATTGATTTAGATCTTCTGATTGAAAAGCGATTCCGTATGTTTTCATTTTTTTGATCATGCTCACCAATCCGTTGGCGCGGGTAGGCGAGAGGTGTTCCTGCAATCCGATTTTGCCGATGAAATACAAATCCGCGTCTGCGATTTCTTTCGGCGTGTGCCCGCTCAGTACTTTGACCAACAAACCGACAATTCCTTTAGTGATAATCGCGTCTGAATCCGCAAAGAAATACAGTTTGCCGTCTTTCAGCTCACCGTGCAGCCATACTTTACTCTGACAGCCGTGTATCCTGTTTTCTTCCGTTTTGTATTGTTCATCGATTAATGGCAAGGATTTTCCGAATTCAATCAGATATTCATATTTGTCGTTCCAATCGTCGTACATGGAAAAATCCTCGATAATCTCATCTTGTATGTCGTTGATGGTATGCATTAACTCAACATTTTTTTAGCTTTTAAAATACCAGCCACCAAGGCATCCACCTCTTCTTTGGTGTTGTAGAACGCGAAGGTGGCGCGGCAGGTGCCCGGAATTCCGAAATGATCCATCACCGGTTGCGCGCAGTGGTGTCCCGTGCGGATGGCAATGCCCATATTGTCGAGTATCACACCGACATCGTAAGGGTGAATGCCGTCCAGCAAAAAGGAAATGACAGAAGATTTGTGTGCCGCCGTGCCGTAAATTTTCAGACCTTCTATCTGCGATAATTGCGCAGTGGCATAGTCGAGCAATTCCGTTTCATACTGACGGATATTTTCCAGTCCGAGTTGCAGCACATATTCTATGGCCGTTCCCAGTGCAATGCAGCCCGCGATATTCGGCGTGCCGGCTTCAAACTTGAACGGTAAATCATTGAACTCTGTTCCTTTGAACGACACGGTTTTGATCATGTCGCCGCCGCCTTCAAAGGGTGGCATCGCATTCAGGATATCTTCTTTGCCGTATAAAATGCCGGTGCCGGTGGGGCCGTAGATTTTATGTCCGGAAAACACCAGAAAATCGCAATTCAGCGCCTGCACATCGATGGTGAAATGCTGAATGGCCTGTGCCGCGTCAATCAGTATTTTTGCGCCGTTTTTATGTGCCAGTGCAATCAGTTCCTGAATCGGATTGATGGTGCCCAAAGCATTGGAAACATAGGTCACGCTGACCAGTTTCGTTTTCGGTGTAATCAGTTGTTCTGCATCTTCCAGTCGGATGGAACCATCTGGCTGCAACGGAATATATTTCAGTACGCATTTTTTCTCCTCACACAACATCTGCCACGGCACGATATTGGAATGGTGTTCCATTTCTGTGACTACGATTTCATCGCCTTCCTGAATAAACTTCCTGCCGAAGGTATAAGCCACTAAATTGATGGCGTTGGTAGTGCCTTTGGTATAAATGATTTCGTGTTCGTGCTTCGCGTGGATGAGCTGCTGAATTTGCCGGCGTACCTGTTCATATAAGTCCGTGCCAATCTGCGACAAATAATGCACCCCACGGTGGATATTGGCGTATTGATGTTCGTAGTAATAGCTTTCCGCATCAATCACCGTTTGCGGCTTCTGTGTGGAAGCGCCGTTATCTAAATACACGAGTTGTTTCCCGCGAATTTGTTCGCTGAGGATAGGGAAGTCGGCTCGTATTTGTGGTATGTTTAACATTATAATGTAGTAATTCAATAATGAGATAATTCAATAATGCTTTTTTGAATTTTGGAATATTTTTTTCATTCTTACATTATTTTATTGCTTCATTTTATAAGTCAATCTTCAACAACTCTCCAATTCGTTTTTCCATTTCCTCTTTCAATGCTTCGTGTTTGATTTTCTCCACCACTTCTTCTCCGAAAGCAAACACCAATAAGCCACGTGCCATTTCCTTGCCGATGCCGCGCGCGCGCAGGTAAAACAGTTCGCTGTCTTCAATTTGTGAACTTGTTGCGCCGTGCGAGCATTTCACATCATCCGCAAAGATTTCCAATTGCGGTTTGGTGTAAATATTTGCGTCATTGCTCAGCAACAGATTTCGGTTGCTTTGGAAGGCATTCGTTTTCTGTGCAGCTTGTGCCACTACTATTTTTCCATTGAATACGCCGGTAGATTTTCCACCCAGAATACCTTTATACAATTCGAAGCTTTCGCAGTTGGCGACGTTGTGCTTTACCAGCGTTCTGTTGTCCACATGTTCTTCATGTTCCAGTAAGTACAATCCGTTCATGTGTGACTCTGCACGCTCGCCGTTCACCTCAAATTGCAATACATTGCGGGTGATGCCGCCCGTCAGTGAAAATGTAGAAACGTTGCAGACGGAAGCAGCCCCTTGCGTAACGAAAGTATTGTCTGTAATATTCAGCAAAGCACCGCCGTCCTGAATTTTATACCATTCCACTTGTGCGCGTTCTGCCACTTCAATGTGGGTTACAATATTGTGGTAAGCCGGTGCATCTTCCGCGTTGATGTAGTATTCTGCGACCTTGATCTGACTGTTTTTACCCACCTTAATTTTGTTCTTGAGGTTCTGTATTTCCTTTGTATTTTGGCTTACATAGAAAATTTCTATCAGATTTTCAAAAATTAAGTTATCATCTATCTCTAAAAAAATACCATCTGTCGCTAAAGCATTATTCAGTTCCAAAAGGAAATCTTTACTGTCACTTTCGGTGCAATTGTTGCTATTCCAGAAGTTGATTTTCGGATGCGTGGTCAGCGTAGATAATTCCGGATGGAATATGCCATTCAGGAATACAATCCTGTTTTGGGATACGGAATTGGCTTCGATGAATTCTTTTGCGATGGTCGTTTGTTGGTGAGCAACACCATCAAAGGCTGATGCGGCAGGCTGAAAGCCTTGTTGCAGGATTTTGTTGTAATACGTGTATTTCCATTCTTCCTGTTTCATGGAAGGAATACCTAACTCAATAGCATGTTGTAATGACTGCAATTGGTTTTTATCCTGTAGTTGTATATGTTGAAGTTGTTCAATCATTGTTTCATTGTTAGATGGCTACATTATCCAATTCCTTCACCCAATCGTATCCTTTTTCTTCCAGTTCCAGTGCCAGGTTTTTATCGCCGGATTTCACGATTTTACCGTCGTACATGACGTGTACAACATCCGGCACGATATAATCCAGTAAACGCTGATAGTGGGTGATGACGATAAAGGCATTGTCTTTAGTGCGCAGTTTATTGACACCATTCGCTACAATACGCAATGCATCGATGTCCAGGCCGGAATCCGTTTCATCGAGGATGGCCAGTTTCGGGTCGAGCATAGCCATTTGGAATATTTCGTTGCGTTTTTTCTCACCGCCGGAAAAACCTTGGTTGACAGAACGGGAAATAAAATCTTTTTTCATTTCCACTAACTCCATTTTTTCGCGCATGAGTTTCAGGAAATCATTCGGCGCCATCGGGTCTAAACCTTTGGACTTGCGGATTTCATTCACGGCTGCTTTCAGGAAGTTGGCATTCGATACGCCCGGAATTTCCACGGGATACTGAAATGCCAGGAAAACACCGGCCTGTGCACGTTCTTCCGGTTCCAGTTCCAGCAAATCTTTGCCGTCAAATTCTACGGAGCCCTCAGTTACGTCGTAACCGTCTTTGCCGGTCAGCACATTGCCCAAGGTAGATTTTCCGGTACCGTTAGGTCCCATGATGGCGTGTACTTCGCCCGGTTTTACTTCGAGAGAAAATCCTTTCAGGATTTCTTTCCCGACGATGGATGCGTGTAAATTGTTTATTTTAAGCATTGTTTTATTTTTATATGATATGTACCTTCTTGGTAGTGGCTTCTAGTACTCTACCGTCGTCCAAATATATTTTTAGTCTGAAACTCAAGTCATTTGAATTATCTTTTCTTTTGATAATGAAATACAGATAGTATTCAATATTATTTGAATTCGATATGTCATAAAGTACAGCGTAAGAAGTATTCGAATTAAGTTGATGAATCCATTCAGGAAGATTTGTTGATACGTTGTGAATATTAACAATCTTTTGAGAATTATTACTAAATATATAATCTGATGTATCTAACAGTGTGTTAGCTGGTTTGTTGTTAAAGACTGTGTCGCATGTCAATATTATGGAGTCAATCTTATGTTTTAAGGTAAAAAAACCTGAGTCTATGCACAATAGCTTTTTATATGCATAACAATTGTTAGGGTATAAAGTATATTGACAGTTTGCTATTTTATTGTAGTTTGAATTTATGACAAACGAAATCGCATACTCATTATTACCATTGGAGAACGTGTCTACATCAACCCCATAAACATATTTGTTAGAATCTGAATAATTAAAATATAAACCATTTTGCCATTGAATGTTAACTAAGTCAACTTCATATTTGCCCAAATATTTATCTACACAATTGCCGCATCCTACAGGAATTAAACCCAATGAGAATGATACAATAAGTATTATTAAGAATTTCTTCATTTGATATTTATTGAACTTAATTACCCAACACTTCCTTCCAAACTGATTTCCAGTAATTTTCTCGCTTCTACGGCAAATTCCATCGGCAGGTTGTCCATCACTTCTTTACAGAAGCCGTTTACAATCATGGCTACCGCCGTTTCTTCGTCGATGCCGCGCTGCTGGAAATAAAACAACATATCTTCCCCGATTTTGGACGTCGTGGCTTCGTGTTCCACTTTGGAACTGTTGTTGCTTACTTCCAGATACGGAAACGTATGCGCGCCACACAAATCGCCCATCAGCAAGGAATCGCATTGGGAGAAGTTGCGGGCATTTTCCGCTTTTCTATGCACTTTCACCAGACCTCGGTAGGAGTTCTGCGATTTTCCGGCAGAAATACCTTTGGAAACAATACGGCTTTTGGTGTTTTTGCCGATGTGTATCATTTTGGTACCGGTATCTGCCTGCTGGAAATTGTTGGTCACCGCCACGGAATAAAATTCCCCGATAGAATTGTCACCGGCCAATATACAGCTCGGATATTTCCAGGTAATGGCAGAACCCGTTTCCACCTGTGTCCACGAAATTTTGGAATTATTGCCTTTGCAGATGCCGCGTTTCGTTACAAAATTATAGATACCGCCTTTGCCTTCCTTGTCGCCGGGATACCAGTTTTGCACCGTAGAATATTTGATTTCAGCACCTTCCAAAGCAATCAATTCCACCACCGCAGCGTGCAGCTGGTTTTCATCGCGTTGAGGAGCCGTACAACCCTCGAGGTAGGAAACGTAGCTGCCTTCATCTGCAATTAAAAGAGTTCTTTCAAACTGTCCGGAACCTGCGGAGTTGATGCGGAAGTAGGTGCTGAGTTCCATCGGACAGCGCACGCCTTTCGGGATATAGCAAAACGATCCGTCACTAAAAACCGCACAATTCAGGGCTGCATAGAAATTGTCATTCTTGGGAACCACCGTTCCTATATATTTCTTCACCAATTCAGGATGTTCCTTGATGGCTTCACTCATAGAGCAGAAAATGATGCCTTTTTCTTTGAGGGTTTCCTGAAAGGTGGTTTTAACGGACACGGAGTCAAAAACGACGTCAATCGCCACATTTGACAAGCGTTTCTGCTCATCTAAAGAAATACCTAATTTCTCAAAGGTTTTCAGTAATTCAGGATCCACTTCATCCAAAGAGGCGAGTTCCTTTTTGGGTTTGGGAGCTGAATAATAGATGATATTCTGGAAGTCCACTTTTGGGAAATGCACGTTGGCCCATTGCGGTTCTGCCATTTTCTGCCAGTCACGGAAGGCTTTCAGTCTCCATTCCAGCATCCATTCCGGTTCTTCTTTCTTGGCAGAAATGAAACGGACTGTTTCTTCGGTTAAGCCAATTGGTGCGTTATCTGTCTCAATATCCGTAACAAAACCATATTTGTATTCGGAATTAAATACGTCTTCCAGTATTTCATCTTGTGTTTCGGACATGGCAAATGGTATTAATACCTAAAATTTGGTACAAAGGTAAAACTGAAATTAGAATAAAACAACCTTAACTTAGATTGGTTCTAAATAAGTGCATTTTTTTTATGTTAAGATTGGAAAAGCATATTTTTGAAGGCGATGAAAAACAAACTGTTATTAAGTGTATTTCTAATCGTATTTAAACTGTCAGAAGCACAGATAGTGAATATTGAAGGGGAGCGTTATACAACAGACACCACAGGATGGCGCGGCAATTATAATCTTGGATTCATTTTTGGCAAACAGGCTGAAAAATACTTTGCATTTAACAATACGGCTCATATACAATACAAGTCAAAAAAAAGCCTCTATTTGGTATTGGGCAGTGTGGAATTGCTGAAATCACAGACAAAAAGCCTGGAGAATAACGGATTTTTTCATTTCAGGTATAATTATAAAATAAGGGATTGGCTTCGTTGGGAAGCTTTTACGCAGGTACAATATAACAAGCTAAACGGCATTCGATTGCGTTATTTGCTTGGTACGGGTCCAAGATTTAAGGTGGTACAGGTTGAAAAGTTTAAAACATATATCGGCACTTTGTACATGATGGAATATGAAATCAACAAAGATAAGACACAGAAGTTGCTGGAAGGCAGATTCAGCGGCTATCTGAGCTTCAGTTTCAGGCCAATAAAAACAGTGGAGATCGTCAGTACAACGTATTACCAGCCCAAATTTGAAGACATCAGAGATTACCGCATATCAACGGATAACGCTATGGTTTTCAGGTTTCACAAGTTACTGTCCTTTGGTATCAATTACCGACTGAATTACGACAGTCGTCCGCCATTGGGAGCCGTTACAAGACTTACCTATCAGTTGGAGAATAAATTCAAGATTGACTTCTAACTACGTTTAGGAAAAACAATGCCAGAGGCTATCTGGAATGTTATAAATCAGGTCAGTTGCTTGCTCAATTATTTATTATAAGAGCATAAGAAGATGATTTTAGGCATAATGTGTATTTTTACCATTTATTTATGTTTCAAGAAATTAAAACGAGTCGTTTGTTATTGCGTCAATTTCAGGAAAGTGATCTGGGAAATGTATTTAAGGGACTTTCTCATCCTGATATCATTCCATATTATGGAGTGAGGTACGATACTTTAGAGGCAACCAAGGCTCAGATGGATTTTTTTGCTGATTTGGAAAAAAACGGAACTGGTATATGGTGGGCGGTTTGTTCATTGGATAACAGTATTTTTTATGGTGCCGGAGGATTGAACAGCCTGAGCCGGGAACATAAAAAAGCGGAAATAGGGTTCTGGTTACTGCCGGAATACTGGGGCAAGGGTATCTTATCCGAAGCCATGCCTTTGATTTGTGCTTATGGATTTAATCAACTGGGATTACATCGTATTGAGGGTTTTGTAGAATCCGAGAACGAAAATTGCAAGCATGCCATGAAGAAATCGTCCTTTAATTACGAAGGCACCATGGTAGATTGTGAAATAAAAGACGGGCGGTTTATCAGTCTGGATGTATTTGCCTTGATAAATACTGAAATGTAAAATCTTCATTCAGCAGAATCTTGCACTTTCGACTTAAAATTTAGCAATTCACTACGTATATTTGTAAAATGACGCAAGAACAGAAAATACAGCTGTTAGAGGAAAAAAAACAGGAAGCACTTTTAGGCGGTGGCCAGAAACGTATTGACGACCAACATAAGAAAGGCAAATTGACGGCTCGTGAGCGCATCGATTTATTGCTGGACGCAGGCAGTTTTGAAGAACTGGGCATGTTGGTTACGCATCGTGCCACCGATTTTGGCATTGACAAGGAAAAATATCTCGGTGACGGTGTGGTAACAGGCTATGGAACGGTCAATGGGCGTCTTGTTTATGTGTTTTCTCAGGATTTTACGGTTTTCGGCGGTTCGCTTTCCGAGACACATGCTGAGAAAATCTGTAAAATAATGGATCTGGCAGCCAAAACAGGCGCTCCCGTCATCGGTTTAAATGATTCCGGCGGTGCGCGCATTCAGGAAGGGGTGGTTTCTTTGGGCGGCTATGCCGATATTTTCCATAGAAATGTACAATACTCCGGTGTGGTGCCTCAGATTTCAGCCATCATGGGTCCCTGCGCCGGTGGTGCCGTTTACTCTCCGGCCATGACGGATTTCACATTAATGGTGGAAAATACGTCCTACATGTTTGTTACTGGTCCCAACGTTGTAAAAACGGTCACCCACGAAGAAGTGAGTTCTGAAGAATTGGGAGGAGCGATAACGCATGCCACCAAAAGTGGCGTGACGCATTTTACCGCCAAAAACGAAGTGGCATGCATACAGCAGGTAAAACAATTATTGAGCTATCTGCCGCAGAATTGTGAAGAACAAGCCCCGAATTATCCTTACGAAACAACTGGTACTGAAATCAGAGCATCTTTAAAAGATATCTTACCGGCTAATCCGAATCAACCCTATGATATCAGGGATGTCATTGCCCATACGACAGATGAAAATTCTTTTTTTGAGGTACATAAAGATTTCGCAGAAAATCTGGTAGTTGGATTTGCACGCATTGCCGGCAGAAGCATCGGTGTGGTGGCCAACCAGCCGGCATTCTTGGCTGGCGTACTGGATATCAATTCATCACGAAAAGGAGCGAGGTTTACCCGTTTTTGCGATGCCTTCAACATACCGTTGCTGGTGCTGGTGGATGTTCCGGGTTTTCTTCCTGGCACCGATCAGGAATGGCATGGCATCATTGTTAACGGGGCCAAACTGCTCTACGCCCTGAGTGAGGCCACCGTGCCGAAAGTAACCTTGATAACCAGAAAAGCATATGGCGGAGCCTATGATGTGATGAACTCAAAGCATATTGGCGCAGATATGAACTTTGCCTGGCCGACAGCAGAAATTGCCGTGATGGGACCAAAAGGTGCAGCGGAAATCATCTTTAAACATGAAATAAAACAGGCAGATAATCCGGAGGCAAAGTTGCAGGAAAAAGTGGATGAATACACAGAAACTTTTGCCAATCCATATAAAGCAGCTGCACGCGGGTTTATTGATGAGGTGATTACCCCGGAAGAAACAAGAATAAAACTCATCAAGGCATTTAAAATGTTAGAAAACAAGGTGGTGAACTCACCGAAGAAGAAACACGGGAATATTCCTTTGTAAAATTTGTGTGAAGATTTAAATTGATAATTCACCTTAAATTCATAAATTTGGTAAAATTCCCTTTTTTATGAAAAAATTCTTCTTTCTACTTTGTACTACAGCTATCATTACATCCTGTATTCCAACAGGCGGTACGGATCCTGGCATCAGACCCAATGATACCAGTATCAACCTGAACAGGATTGTTATCAGTTCCTGCTGCTATCAGACGGGCAATCTTTCCATTTACCGAAACATGCAAGCCAAAAATCCTGACTTGTATATTGCCATGGGCGACAATATGTACGCTGACAATCTTTTAAATACTCCTGACTATGGGGCATGGATTCAGGCTCAGTATGATTTATTGAAAAACAACTACGATTACAAGAACTTCAGAGCTGCCGTTCCCAGTATCGCTACCTGGGATGACCATGATTACGGCTTGAACAATGCCGGAAAAGAATTCCCTTATAAACTGCAGTCAAAGGAAAAATTCATGCAGTTCTGGCAAATTCCATCCACGCACGATATCAGAACTCATGACGGTGTCTACACTTCTTATTTATACGGAGACGACGCACATAAAGTACAGGTGATTATGCTGGATTGCAGAAACTTCCTCGATGTCATCAGCGGCGAGCCGATTTCACCGACGACAGACACCACCAAATCCATACTTGGAGCTACTCAGTGGGCATGGCTGAAACAGGAATTGCAAAAACCGGCCAAGATTCGAATCGTGGTTTCCAGTACACAATTATGTACCGCTCACAATGGCTGGGAGGCTTGGGCAAACTATCCGCATGAAATGGACAGATTCTTCAGAACCATAAAAGAGGCAAATGCGGAAGGCGTTTTCGTGGTAAGCGGAGACGTACATTATGCAGAATTCAGCAAACGTACACCTGCCGGTCAATATCCCATCTATGATTTTACCTCCAGCGGCCTGACGCATGTGGAAGGTAATGCTTCTGTTAATCCATACAGAATCGGGGAGGCCCTGAGAGCATTAAATTTTGGGGTGATAAACATTGACTGGAATGCTTCACCTGTAAGCATCAAACTGGAAGCCTGTACCTTCAATGGCAATGTGGAACGCCAGCAGGTAATCTCTCTGGATGAACTGAAATTTTAAGATAAACAGAGTCAAGACAATCTACCAAATAACAAAGGCTGAACGAATGTTCAGCCTTTGTTATTTTACATCCATTTCATGCTATTTATCTTTCGCAATGAAGTTCAGACCAATGCTGAATATGAAATTGCGATACATGTAACGTGGCATAGGGTCCGGTTTTACCTTGTAACGGATATTATTATTTACATCCAGGCTCCAGCGAAGATCTGCAAATATTGAAATCTTGTCGTTCAACCTATATTCATATCCAAAGCCAATCGGTAAGATGATATCAAATCTGCGATACGCAATGTTGTCATCATCCACATTATTGTCGTACGGAAATTTATCAGTTTTCCTATCACCATTTTCATACTTTGTAATCTGTCGGTTGCTCAAGGCATAGCCGGCACCCACTCCGATATAGGCGTTTACAAAGGATTTATCCCTGATGGGGAAAATCACCTTAAAGTTCACAGGCATCTCTATATAATCTCTTCGTCTGAAGATCTTGGAAATATCGTTTATACCGTAATATTTCAGACTGAAACCTTTTTGAATGAAGTGGACTTCCGGTTGAATGGCGAAATATTTGGATACCTTGATTTCCATGGGAATCGAAACATCATAGGCCACCATTCTGTCATTTATATCCGAATAATACTTGTCTTTTATCTTACAGACATTGACGCCAGCACCCAATCCGATTTTAAAACCGGCTTTTGAATAGCCTGAAACGGCACAGAAAAGGATAATCGCACTAATAACCAGGATTTTTTTCATCTGTATTAACTTTATTCAAATGTAGATGGATTCCCATTTTTATTACATACAATCTGGCTGGTATTTTAATCTATGTGCTGCCACGTATAATTTTACAGGTATTATTAGTTTTTATTTGAGAAAATTGTAGATTTGCTGGCGGAAATTCAAGTTAATAACAATTTTCCTTCATCATAAAGACCTGATACCTTGTTATTCTAAACTATAATTAAGTATAAGACATTTTATAAATTTTTCATATTTTTACTCATCATTAATCTTTTAAAATGAAATATTCAATTGACAAAAAAGCAGAGGAATTCTTGTTCCGTTATCTGAACAATGCCTCTCCGACGGGATTTGAAGCGGAAGGACAGAAAATATGGCTTGATTATATCAAACCCTATATTGATGAATATCATGTAGACCATTATGGCACCGTGTACGGCGTTGTAAATCCAGAGGCAGAATTTAAGGTGGTGATAGAAGCACATGCGGATGAAATCTCCTGGTTTGTGAGCTATATCGGCGAAGATGGCATGATCAGCGTTATCCGAAATGGAGGATCCGATCACATGATAGCCCCATCCAAAAGGGTTAACATTCACACTAAAAAAGGTATTGTCAGAGGTATCTTTGGCTGGCCGGCGATACACCTGCGCGACCTTTCTAAAGATACGGCTCCAAGCATCAAGAACATTACCATTGATGTGGGCGCCGCCAACAAAGCGGAAGTGGAAAAGATGGGTATTCATGTAGGCTGTGTGATTACATACGAAGATGAATTGATGATACTGAACAAGAAATATTACACCGGCCGTGCGTTAGACAATAGAATGGGTGGTTTCATGATTGCAGAAGTAGCCAGACTGGTGAAAGAAAGTAAGACAAAACTGCCATTTGGTTTGTACATCTGTAATTCCGTACAGGAAGAGGTGGGGCTGCGCGGTGCCGAAATGATTGTTCGTAAAATCAACCCGAATATTGCTATCGTTACAGATGTTTGTCACGATACCACCACACCGATGATTGACAAGAAAGAGCATGGCGAATTCAAATGTGGTAAGGGCCCTGTGATTACCTATGCACCGGCGGTACATGGCATCATTCGTGAATTGATCCTGGATACGGCGGAAAAGGAAAAAATCTCCATACAGCGCGATGCAGCCAGCCGCGTCACCGGCACCGATACGGATGCTTTTGCCTACAATGGCGGTGGCATACCGAGCGCATTGATTTCGCTACCATTGAAATACATGCATACGACAGTAGAAACCGTGGCGAAATCTGATGTGGAAGATGTGATCAAACTTATTTTCGAAACGCTGAAGAAAATTACGCCAAAGATGAAACTGAAATACCTGAACTAAACCTTATTTAGCATTCAGGTAATTTGTTCCATTGAACAGGCCATTAAAATAAATTGTATCTTGAAACCGAAAGCATAGCTTTCGGTTTTTTTATGCTTAGATTTCTGAAAATACTGATTGAAACCAATCTCTTTATTTCCATATCGGCAGTCTGTTTCATGCTGGCCAATGCCATATTGCTGGATATCCCACTGAAAGGTTTGGTGCCACTGTCTTTACAGGTATTCTTTTCTACGTGGTTTGTCTATCAGATCAGCCGTTGGGTATATTTCAGAAAAGGAGCCTATACAAATAAAAAAGAACTTGTGGTGCAATGGTTTGAGAAGCATCCGCGTTTCAATCAGGTGACCATTTACGGCTCAGCATTGCTGGCAATCTTATTTACCTTATTTCTTCATGTCAATACTATAATGGTGCTTTGTATTGTAGGAGGCATATCCGTGTTATATCCAGTTCCTGTATTGAAACCATTTGGCAAATCCACACTCCTGAGAGATTTTCCTTTTCTGAAAATATTTCTGATTGCATTTGTCTGGAGCGTCACATCTGTTCTACTTCCTGCGCTGGAACACCATCTGTCCCTGACTGAGCGAAAGGATGTCATTGTGCTCTTTGCAGCCCAGTTCGTTTTCATTCTATATATTACTTTGCCATTTGACATCAATGATGCGGAAGTGGATAAAAGTTCCAATATGAAGACCATACCGGCCGTGCTGGGTATTAAAATATCAAAGGTGCTGGCATTGCTGCTGGGAATAGCTTATTCACTGATGTTGTTATATGTCTTTATGCTGGAAAACTGGAGAAGCATAAATGACATTTATTTAACGGAAACTAGCATTGTGCTTATCTTGATAATGCTTATTTTTTTGCAGGCATATACTTTTATAAAATCCGATAAGGTGGCAAAATGGTGGATAAAGGTTGTATATGACGGAAGCATGATACTATATTTCTTAATCTTACTGTATTCTAAAAGATAATTATTTGGCAGATTTCGGTCTCATAGAAACCATCAAAGTGGTCAATGGCAGAATGGTATTCAAAAACCTGCATGTAAGACGTCTGTACGAAAGTCTGAAAGTGCTGAATATAAACGAAAGTGAATACAAATTAGAGGACCGTTTGCTGCGACTGCTTAAATATGAATGTGTGGGAAACGGGTTAAAAAATTTTCGTCTCCGTGTGGAAATCCAGAAAAACAGGGCTCATGATTACATGCCGGAGATTTCTGCATTGAAATGGAACTGTACCCTGCGGCCTTTGGAAAGTGTCCGGTATGAACTGAACACGTTTGGTTTTAAGCTGACCACACTTCCAAAAAAATATAAACTTCTTGATACATTCGCCAACCTGAAACATACGGACAGAAGCATATACGAAGCCGCTATAAGTTATGCCCGCCAGCATGATTTCGATGATGCCGTTGTACTGAATGAACGCCATTTGGTGGCAGATGCATCCATCTATAATATCTTTGTAGTAAAAGACAAGATGATCTATACTCCGCCACTTACGGATGGCCCTGTGGCGGGTGTGATGAGAACCTTGTTGCTCTCAAGACTGGAAAAAAATACCATTACGGAAAAATCGCTTACCCTAAATGATTTGTACAATGCCGATGAAATCTTTCTGACCAATGCCCTCAGAGGTATCCGATGGGTGGAATCCATCGATGATACATTTCTAAGTAATGTCATCACACAGCAGGTATTCGAAGAATTTCGTTCTGTCGTATCCGAGCATTTCGGAGAACATCTGGTGTAACATCAATACATCTCAATCAGGAATTTCAGTACATCCGTGGTGGATACCATCCCAACCAACACATCATTATCCACAACCGGTACCGCATGAAATTCGCTGGCAGCGAACAACTCCGCCACCTCTCTGATGCTTGTATCGGAAGAAATAACCACAGGGTCTTTCACCATAATGTCCTGCAGCGTAAACATGTCCAGCATCGCATTGTCCGCGTCCTGCTGATTGCTGTAAAATGTGCCTACAGTCAGACGCTGCAAATCCGTCTTGCTGATGATTCCCACCACCTTATCGCCGGATACTACCGGAACATGCCGGATATGCCGTTGATCCATGATGTCTTTTGCATCTTTCAGTGTTTGGGTGGTATTGATGAATATGACTTGCTTTGTCATAATATGGGAAACCGGCTCTCTTCTTTTCATATATAAACATTTTCTGTAAACAATAATACCTGATTTATTGTATTAGATTTGTGATAAAACTCACACGATTCGATGATTTTGATCAGTTAGCCTATGCAAGATATTTCCATCCACTGGTTTCGACGTGATTTGCGGATACACGACAATGCTGCTTTGTATCATGCCTTAAAATCTGGTTTACCCGTGCTACCCGTATTCATCTTTGACACCAATATTCTGGATGAACTGAAAGAAAATGATACTGTCGAAACAAATGACAAACGGGTCACATTCATCCATCAGGAAGTTGCAAGGTTAAAAACCGAATTGAATGCATTGGGAAGCGATTTGCTTGTATTTTACGGAAAACCCTTTGACATCTGGAAAGAAATCATCAGAACATATCCTGTCAAGAGAGTCTTTACCAACCACGATTACGAACCTTATGCGAATGAACGCGACCAACAGTTGAGTAGATTGTTGAAAGAGCAAGGGATTGATTTCTCCACCTGCAAAGATCAGGTCATCTTCGAAAAAGATGAAGTGTTGAAAGATGACGGGAAACCCTATACCGTTTATACCCCATACAGTAAAAAATGGAAATCTAAACTGAATGATTTTTATTTGAAGTCATATCCGGTAGAAAAGTATGCAGCAAATTTCACTCAGGTAAAATCCCATCAGAGATTGATTGGCTTAAGTCAAATGGGATTTTCAGATGCCGGTGGTGATTTTCCTAACCGGAGTGTGGATGATGCGATCATTCAGCATTACAGTGATACCCGCGATATACCGAGTGTGAGGGGAACCTCCCGTATCAGTCTGCACTTGCGTTTTGGTACCGTATCTATCCGTGAACTGGCAAGGCAGGCGATTGCTGCGAAAGGAGAGAAGTATCTGAACGAACTCATCTGGCGCGATTTTTATATGATGATATTGCATCATTTCCCAAAAGTGGTGACCAAATCTTTTAATGAGAAATATGATAAGATTACATGGCGCAATGATGAGCAGGAATTCAAAGCCTGGTGCGAAGGAAAAACCGGCTATCCGATTGTAGATGCCGGAATGCGGGAACTGAATGCTACGGGTTTCATGCATAACCGTGTGCGTATGATTGTTGCCTCTTTCCTGACCAAACATCTATTGGTTGACTGGCGTAAGGGAGAAGCGTATTTTGCAAAAATGCTGCTTGACTTTGAACTTGCCTCCAACAATGGAGGCTGGCAGTGGGCCGCTGGTACGGGCGTGGATGCGGCACCTTATTTCAGGGTATTTAATCCTTATTTGCAAACCTTAAAATTCGATCCCGATTTGAAATATATCCGCAAATGGGTACCAGAACTGGACAGCTTTGATTACCCAAAACCCATTGTTGAACACAGCATTGCGAGAGAGCGTTGCCTGGAGGCGTATAAAGTGGCATTGAATTAAGCTGTCAAAGATACACTAACGACAGATCAACCATTTAAAATCATATGATAGTATCCATTTAGTTAAGTATCGGGTCTTCCGGGAATGTAGATAACAGTTTGTTTTTGCCACCCATCTTAACCAGCACATCATGCCACATATATTCACTCATTTTAAATATTTCTGGATAATCTTTAGATACAATCCAGCTGTCATCTTGCATTTCTTCCAATAGCTGCCCGGCTTCCCAGCCTGCATATCCCGCAAAAAACTTAATGTTATGCGGCATGATCTGTTTCGCCTTAATGAGTTCTTTCAGCTGCTCGAAATTGCCATTCCAATAGAGATTATCCTTGATCGGAAAGGAGTCTTTAATCAGATCGCCATAGGAATGGATATAGTTCAAACGATCCATGCCAACCGGGCCTCCATAGTAGATCGTGGATTGAAATGCAGGAAAATTGGGTATCATTTCATTGATTCTGAAAATAGAAGGGCGATTCAGTACCAATCCAATAGAACCTTCGGTATTGTGTTCACATATCAAAGTCACCGTTCTTTTAAAATTCGGGTCCTTCATGAAGGGTTCTGCCACAAGCAGGTCACCTGTTTCTATGTTATATTCTTTTGCCATCAGTATCTGTTTAGTATGGAGTTGATGTATTTCACTGAAATCAATCTGTCATATCGCTCACCAAAAGGCGTATAATACAATAAGATGGTATAATCATTCTCCGTATCCATATAATAACTTTCTGTAATAAAAGAATCTGCCTTTTTTTCTTTGTCATCCATGAACACATAGGTATAGTTATAGGTGCCTTGTTTCATCAACATATTTACCGTATAACTCTTCTCCAGTTCATCATAATGCATTTTGGAACTTTCATCACACTTCCAGTTATTAAACGCTCCAATGACATAAAAGTTTCCGTTGCCTACGGTGCCGCCAAAATCAAAATTGAAATGCACGTTTGCGTAGTCGGCTCCGGTATTATAATATGGATTGTCCAGATTTTCAATATAATACTGCCCATTCAGGTCTTTAACCATCTGATATTTATCGCGTGGCTGAGGATGATCAAACAATAAATACACATCGTTCTCGTCATCACGTAAATCGAAAGCACGGATGTTTTGCCCGCGAAAACGCAGGGAACGCATGTCAAAAAATCGAAATTCGCGGCCCGCAGTGGGGAAGGTGAGCAGCCCGTTAAAATCAAAGTTCAGTTCATTCATGCCGACGAATTGTGGTTTTATATCCGTCTTCGCATTATCCCAACGATAATTCTGCAGCACGGTTGCCTTGATTTCCATCTGTGGATTGTCAATATTAAAACCCTTATAATTTACTTTAAACACCACTTCCTGAAACTGGTCTCTGGAATACAGGTTGCGTGGATATGCCACTCCGGCATCTATCATCACCTTAGATTCCGCAATCATAAAGCGGCGAACAAAAGCTGGATTTTCGCGGTTGTTTTCATATACGATAAGTGCGTAATTACCGGACCTGTTGATGTTCATATCATTATTTGGAAATTCCAGCTTGTAATGCACATATGGAATCTTTGTGCCGTTGGAATAATCATAATCATTGATGTTGGCATCCGTAAAACCATCCACATACTCCATAATATTCATGGAAGTGGGTGTCCAGTCGCTGTGGCACTGCACCACGGTATAATAGTAATTCTTTGGCTTTCCTGAAAGGTCGTCAAAGTGCAGTTCCAGCGTTTCATGCTGATTCATATTCAGCACGGGCATCGCCATATCTGCACCTTTGGGAAATAGCTGTACCGTCTTGATATTTGACGTATACACCATATTTTCATATACCATTGCCCCTGCATGATGTGCGGAAAACCCCAATATCAGTAAAAATATGTATGATAAGCGTTGCATAATTCAATAATAGCAAATATCTTTCCAAAAATACTTTTTTTAGATAAAAAGTTGTTCAATAAGGCATAGCGCACAATCTACGGCAGCAAAAAAAGATATACAATGGAATTCCGCACGAAAATAAACATACCCGTCTCGCCATTTAAAGTCACTCATCAGGATAGACTGCTGCTCATGGGGTCTTGTTTTACTGAAAACATCGGACATTATTTGAATCGCTATCAATTTGCTACCAACATCAATCCATTTGGCATTATCTATCAACCTGTTTCCATTTTTAACAACCTGAAAAAAGTAATCAAAAAGGAAATCTACAGCGCAGGTGATCTATTGCAGAACAACGGACTATATCTATCCTTAGACCATCACGGACAATTTTCCGGAACCGATCAAGGTAAGGTCTTGTCAACTATAAATGCATCAATCGACAAAGCGCATGCCGATTTCAATGCAGCCAGATTCATCATTATCACGCTGGGGACAGCTTTTGTGTATAAGCATCTGGAGCAAGACAGGATAGTGGCCAACTGCCATAAGATACCGAATACCGCATTTGAAAAACGCTTGTTGTCAATGGATGAAATCAAGGTTGCCTTTAATGATGTGAAAGACCTTCTGAAAGATAAGACGGTTATATTCACCGTTTCACCCGTTCGACACTGGCGGGATGGCGCGGTAGAAAACCAGCGCAGCAAAAGCATTTTAATAGCAAGCATCCATCAGTTGATTGATGAACACAACAATTGCTTCTATTTTCCTGCTTACGAAATTATGATGGACGAACTGCGCGATTATCGGTTTTATGCCGAAGACATGCTGCATCCCAACGAAGTTGCCGTTAAATACATCTGGCAGCGTTTTGCAGAAGCCTATTTCAGCGAAGATACTCAACACATCAATGTACAGTTGGAGAAAATAAATTCATTGCTGCAGCACCGCATCATAAATACGAATACTGAAGCTCAGACCCATTTTGAGCAAAAAGTACAAAACACGATTACGGCCTTTAAATTGAAGTATCCGGAGCTGGCTGTAAATTTTAGGTAAACAAGGTTCATGATGCTATTCAGCCATCTCACAGGGGTATATCTGAAATCCATCTACAGCTTTCCGTTCGTATGCTCTTCCAACAACACCGGAAACTCCATCTGCAGGCGGAAATTCCACGCATTCAATAAATTTATCTGAAATTTGCCGTTCAGAAGGTCAATCACGGAGGTCACGGATTTGATATGAACATCATTCAGGTCCAATGTGGTGCCCGTATGTTGTATCCTTATCTGCGCTTCGTTTATGGAACTTATAACATAAATGCTGATGGTAACCTGTTCCGGTTTATTAGCAGAAAAATAGCGGATGAAATGCTTGATAAAATCATATATCAATTGTTGAGAAACCGGTGACAGATTATCCGGTATGTTGAAATTATAGGTGGTGGCCGGTTGTTGCTGTTTGAATTCCTCCAGCATATCTTTCAGTGCCACCGGCAACCCGAATTTTTTCAGGGTAGGAGGGAGCAATGTGTGCGAGAACTGCCGTATGCCATCACATATACTGTCTATCTCATTGGTCAGCTGCTTCAGTTCCTGTTTCTCTTTATCACCTGAAACCTTGATGGCTGACATTTTCATCTTAACAGCAGACATCATGATACCGATACCATCATGAAGTTCTCTGCCCACACGCATCCGCTCGTTCTGTTGGCCTTCAATCAATGAAAAGTTATTGTGAGAGTTGATGAGACTCACTTCTTTCTTCAGTTTCTCATTATTTCTGATAATCTGGAGCACCCGGTATACCGTAGAAACACAGATGATGGTGGCAATGATAAACGCATTGCTGTATGTATAGATCTGACCGAAATATACCCCGAAAAACCCACTTCCGAATTCTGGCTGCGGATAGAACAGGAAGAAGGAAAACGACACAAAATAGAGCAATGTAAATAATACGATGGAACGGTCATTGGTATTGAAATACACGAAAATGAAAGTAATCAGAACGGTAGACAGACAGATGATGGCAAATACATTCTGTATGACGATGAAAGTCTTTTGTGCAGGCGTGCTTAACAATCCGACGAGCAGCGATACAAAAACGAGCAGCAATCCGAAATAGATGAAAACGCGAAGCACCTGTTGCAGCTCCGGCAAATCCACGCGTTTTTTGATGAATCCCCTTAAAAAAAGGATGGAGGTAATCAGATAAATCGACAACATGATTTTCTTAAGGAAGATATCTATCAAAGGATAATCCGGCCACAACAACTCATATCCTAAATTGTTTTTCACCACCAGATATATGATGCCGGCAATCAGATAAAGCATATAATAGTAGTAATTGCGCACATTGAGCAGATAAGTGACGAGAAAACAAATGAACGTATACAGAATAAGGATGCCGTAAAAGACACCGCGGGTAAGTTCCAATGCTTCTGTACGTGTCATTTTCGCATCCTTTTTCCAGATCAGCACATCCGGTTTGAAGAAGTTGTGAATATCGTTTTTATGAAATTTAAACAGAATGGTGTTGGTTTGTCGTGGAGCCAGCACAAATGGAAAGACGACATTCCGGTCATAATAGATACGTTGGCTCAGTTTCTTGGAAACAAAATCATATCCCGTCAGTTTTATTTGTCCATCATATTGCTGCAGACTGATTTTATCTATCTGCTGTATGGGGATTTCCAGCAGAATCTGCTGTACCGTATCCTGTACGTTTTGTATCATCAGCTGATAGGTAAACGTGTCATTTATATTTCCTTTCAGCAGCAAATATTCGGATGCAGGTTTGCAGCGCACGGATTTGCTGATGACGAACAGGTTATTATGCGCCTTCACCTGCTGGCTCAACAGTATGACAAGGAAAAGACAAAATATGTTGCTTGCTGTTCTCAACAGATTTCTTTTAATGGCATGATTAAATGAATGGTGGTACCTTTATTTTCGTTGGACAAGAGATAAAAATTGCCATTCAGGCTGTTCATTCTCGATTCTATATTCATGAGTCCGATACCTTTGATTTTTCCTGCATTTGCGGCAAAACCCACACCGTCATCACTGATTTTCAACTGTAGGGTTTTAGCGTCTCTGATAGCTGTAATGCGGATGTTTTTAGCTTCTGAATGCTTCATCGCATTGTTTGAAATTTCCTGCAAAACCCTGTATAGATTAATGTTTGCGACAGCATTCAACTTAAAATCTTCCGGAATATTCTTAAAGTCATAAACCGTACTTACTTCCTGAAACAGCTTATCTGTTGCGGTAATGATCAGTTCTGTCAGCAGTAACTGCTGCATGTCGGGGGCCACGTAATTACCGGTGATGTTTTTGATATCCGTTAAGGTCTTGTCAATTTCGTTCAATACGGTGGGGATTATCTTTTTTTCATCCTGATGTAACTTGAAACCAGTCAAAGCAGTGCGCAGTCGTTGTATGTCCTTTGAAATGTCAGCCTCTATCTGACTGGTAATCTTCTCGCGTTCCTCTTCCTGGCCCAATACGAAAGTATTGATGTTTCGCTTCTGTAGGAATTCCAAACGCTGTGATGAAAGGTTATTCTGACGTATGAGCTTGTGATAGTTGATGGAAATGAAAATCGTGACAACAAAAATTTCGAGCAGGGTGATGAAGTAGTTCAGTTGCGGTACGAATATGTTGCTGGCAAATACTTTGAAATTATCAATCTCATTCAACCATTTGGATACGGCAAATTCATTATTAATAAAAATGGCCCAGTTGCAGATGTGGAATAACATTCCAACCAATACCCAGATCACCTCTCTGTTGCCGGACTCAAGGTAGGTATACACACAGAGAATTAGTACAACCAGTCCGTACAGCATGAAAATGCCCGTTACAGCCAGAAAATAGATATTGGTATTGGTGTAACCAGAAGATTGAATGTAGAGCTGCATCAGAAACAGCAATCCTGCAATTGCCGCCACCATCAGAAATATGCGAGACAGGTATTTTGAAATGGTATTGAATTGTACGGAAAAGAAGGTACGTATGAACAATATGTGCGAAAACAAGTAACCGGTGGCCGCAAACATGGTGATGTATTTCTGAATGCCGGAAGAGAAAAACCAGATAAACTGATAGCCGGCTCCATTGTACTGCATGAGCAACAACAGCATAAAAAGATTAATCGCCAGATAGATAGTGAAAAAATTGCTCTTGCTGAAAATATAAAAACAAATCAGCAGCAGCAGGTACATGAAGAGGATGCCGTATACGATACCATTGAAAAAATAATCGTGATTGGTGGTTTTTATAAAGGTGTTTTCTGCCGCCAGATTCATCCTGAAATTGAGGTTGTGCCGGGTGCTGTTATAAACCTTCAAGGTAATACTCCTGCTGCTATCCGTATCCAGAAGAACGGGATAAACGTGGTTGACATGTTTGAATTTTCGTTTTGTAAACGGAATCAGGTCGCCCAGTACAGTGCTGTCCATGTGTTCAAGAACAACGATTCTATTGATTGTCGGATTAATGAAACTGATATACAACTGCCGGGGTTGTCCGGATATGTTCCTCAGATTCAGCTGGTAGGTCAGCTCTGAATGAGTGCTCACCACAGAATCGGAAAGGGTGTTGAACAGATCCTGTGAACTGAAATCCTTATCCACGCGGATTTCAGTTGCCATGCCGATATGGATTTTCAGCAATAGCAACAGAGGTATCAGGTATTTCAATCTTCTTATCATGGCATATCTTGCAATTCCTGCTGTAATTTTTTTGACAACCTTTTTACCACTTCCTCATATGAATGGTCAATC
This sequence comes from Chitinophagales bacterium, assembly GCA_046329775.1. Classification (GTDB taxonomy): domain Bacteria; phylum Bacteroidota; class Bacteroidia; order Chitinophagales; family JADIYW01; genus JADJSS01. The sequence continues at coordinate 99,672 of JAXLTX010000002.1, read as the reverse complement.
ATATTCAACAGCTCTTTATCAGAAAATTCACCGGAATAGCTCACCGTATTCCACATCTTCTTGTTCATGTGATAGCCGGGTTGTACACTTTCGTACTGCTCCCTTAGCGCTACTGCCAGTTCCGGATCACACTTCAGATTCATGGATAACTCGGGATGGTGGATATCCGTCAGCAGAAAAATTTTTCCCATTACCTTAAACACAAGCGTTTCTTCATCAAATGGGAAATCTTCCGTAACTCCCTTTTTCTTTAGACAATAATTTCTGATATCTTCTAAATCTATCAATTGCTGATTTTTACTTTATATTTGTATGCAGGGTAACTATTGCCCGTTTGATTCCGCTTTAAAAATAATACAATAAATGGTAAACCAGCAAACTGTTCATGATGTGGCAATCAATATTGCCGATAAATACGACCGACTGCTCAGCGATTTCAATAACATTACGCTTTGCGCAAAAGAATGTTTTGAACAAAGGAAATATCAGGAATTATTCAGCAGCCAACAGTACAGATACCGGCTTTATGGCAAATTTGTGAAGGAAGTACATCAGAATACCTGCAATCTGCTCGGTCAGGATATCGAAAATATTGACTACTGGAAGGCCATTAAAATCGAATTTTCCAACATCATAAAGGATAAGCCACATAAACTGAATTCTGAAACATTCTATAATTCCATCACACGGAAAGTATTTATAGACAAAAGTTTTAACCCTGATTATGAGTTTTTTGACTACACCGATTACAAACCGATGCCCAAATACGACAGTGACATCTTTGATGTGATTGACTGTACACATTTTTCCGTGGTGGCGATCAAGCAGATTTTACAATATTTCAAATTCAGTGTGCCATTTGAAAATATAGACAGAGACGCTCAGTTGATTTTTGACGAAATGGCACCGACTATCATCCACCAGAAGTCAAACTTGTTTATCGACAGGATAGAGGTACTGAAACCCGTATTTTACCGAAACAGGGGGGCATTTATCGTGGGAAGGATTTTTTACAAGAACTGGTCCATACCCTTTGTGATTCCATTACTGAATGAGGAGAAAGGGATTTTTGTGGATTCCGTGATTTACATACCTGCTGAAATCAGTATCATCTTCAGTTTTACACGTGCTTCTTTTTTCGTACACACCAAGTATCCCGCCCAACTCATTGATTATCTAAAATCTATGTTATCCCACAAAACGGTGGGAGAGTTGTATGACTCCATCGGATATTACCGGCATGGAAAAACCATTCTGTATCGCGACCTGATGAATTATATCCATAACCATGATGATAAGTTCATTATAGCTCCAGGCATCAAAGGAATGGTGATGGCGGTTTTCACCCTCAAATATTACAATTTCGTTTTCAAGATTATCCGTGACCGTTTCGAAGCTCCAAAAAATTGTACTCGTGATTTTGTCATAAAGAAATATGAGGAAGTGGAAATCAATGACAGGGTCGGACGTATGGCATTTGCCCACTTGTTTGAAAATCTTGAATTTCCACGCAACCTGTTTTCTCATGAACTCATTAAGGAACTGGCGGACTCCTGCAAGGAAACCGTGGAATTCAAGGGCGATAAGGTGCTTATCAAACACGTATATATTGAACGAAGGATGACCCCCTTAAACATGTATCTTCAGCAGGAAGAAAATCCGATAAACCTGTGCAGGGTTATCCTCGATTATGGTTTTTGTGTTAAAGAACTGGCGGCGGCCAATATATTTCCGGGTGATTTATTGTTGAAGAATTTCGGGGTGACCCGTCATGGTCGTGTCATTTTTTACGATTACGATGAAATTGCCAAAGTGACGGATTTGCGTTTCCGCAGAATTCCGGTGCAAAGTGACGATGATGATACCCGCGGTAATACGGATATGATCACTGCCGAACCAAATGATATTTTTCCGGAAGAATTTAAGGCCTTCATGGCTCCTGATGGACCTATTGGTGAAATATTTTTGGCCGAACACAACGAAATTTTTGATCCTAAATTCTGGCGAGATATACAAAAACGCATTGAAGCAGGTGAGTACCTCAGCTTTTATGCTTACGACCAGTATAAACGATTTAAGAATCATTCCCATTAAAGTTTACAGCCACATTTTACTAAACAACTATTAATCAGATAATTATGAATACCTATATTTCCATATTAAGAGGTATCAATGTCAGCGGCCAAAAGAAAATTATCATGACCGATTTGGTGAAACTATACGAAGATTTAGGTTTTAAAGACGTTTCAACCTACATCCAAAGTGGTAATGTAATTTTCAAAACACCTCATAAAACGACAGATTCCAAACTGGCAAAGCTGATTGAATCCAAAATCTCTGAAAAATATGGTTTTGAGGTTCCCGTGATTATCAGAACTGCAGATGCATTAAAACGAATCATAGACAAGAATCCATATGTAAATGAACCTGAGGATAGCCTATATATTACATTTTTATCCGGAACACCCAATGCAAACAATCTTGAAAAATTGAATGATGTCAGTTTTCTGCCAGATGTATTTGAAATCTCAGATAAAGAGATATACCTGAGTGTCGCGAGTTATGGTAACACCAAACTCAGCAATAATTTTTTCGAGAATAAATTGAAAGTGACTGCCACCACACGCAATTGGAATACAGTTAATAAATTGTTAGCAATGGCAATTGCATACTAAGTGATAGCCAACAATAGTGCATTTATGACCAGAGATAAATAATTGATTTACAATAACTGTCCAAATTAGTTATTTAACATAATATAAATTATAGGACAAATCAATAAAATCGTTTATATTGTGTAATTTTGTGTTTTCTACAATATTAGCAACATTTAAACTATCTTTAAAAGCTTAAAATCACCTAAACTATGTATTTATATACTAACTGGGCAGCTACCATTCCTATGGCCAATGAAGAACAGGATTTCGCTCCGTTTGTTGATTTGCTGACACGTGTTATGGATGTAATCGGTACCGGCAAAATATACTTTGTAATCGACAATGCGTCAAAAGATAAAACCCTGGAATTAGCACAAGATTTACAAAAAAAAGATTCAAGATTTGAAGTGATATGGGCACCTGACAATAAAAATGTTGTAGACGCATATCTGGCAGGTTTTAAAGTTGCATATGACAACGGTCACGATATTATCATTGAAATGGACGCCGGCCTGAGTCATGACCCACGAGCGATTCCTATGTATTTAAGGGTTTTAAATGAAGGAAATGAAGTGGCTTTTGGCTCCAGATTCATCAAAGATGGATCCATGGGTGATTCACCGTTTAACAGAAGAATGTTAAGTAAAACTGGAACATATTTAGCTAACTGGTTGTTAGGTACAAAGTTATATGATATGACATCCGGATTTCAAGGATTTCACAGAGATATAATTGGTAAATTATTGCAATATCCATTAAAATCAAGAGCACATTTTTACCAAACCGAAGTTAAATATCTATTGAGAAAACACCGAACAGCGGAAGTTCCAATTCATTATCAGGCACCTTCGCCCCGTGTTTCCCCTTCTGCAATAAAAAATGCAAGAGAAACATTACTATATTATTTTTGGCAAAGACTGAAAGGAAATTCACCTGTTATATAATATAAATAATTAAAATTCAACACTTTAAATTATGTCAATTAAATCATTAGTTATAACATCTATTGCACCAGATACCTTGGAAGTTTTGCATACTTATGCAAAGGAATGCGCATCCAACAACTTTAATTTCATCATGATTGGCGATACGAAATCTCCTCAAGAATTCAACATTCCCGGATGTGATTTCTGGTCGGTCGAACGTCAATTAACACTTGATTCAAAATTTGCAAAATCTTGTCCTACAAGACATTATGCCAGAAAAAATATTGGTTACATTATTGCTTTGAATAAAGGAACCGAAGAAATAGTAGAGACGGATGATGATAACCTGCCAAGAGCTGAATTCTGGAATGCAAAAACAAAAGTTGTCAAAGCCCACGATATTAAAGCTCAAGGTTGGGTAAATGTATACAAATACTTCAGTGACAGCTTTATATGGCCAAGAGGGTTGCCACTTGAAGAGTTGCAAAAACCAACTACTCCACTCTCCGAGTTTGAAATTAAAGACATTGTGTGTCCCATTCAGCAAGGTTTGGCAGATGAGAACCCTGATGTTGATGCGGTATACCGTCTCACCTATCCATTACCGTTGGATTTCAAGAAAGGAATGAACGTTGCACTTGGCGAAGGAGCCTGGAGCCCCTTCAACAGTCAAAATACCTATTGGTACAGGGAAGCTTTTCCTTTATTATACCTACCGGCATACTGCAGTTTCCGTATGACGGATATTTGGCGTAGTTATGTAGCTCAACGTATTGCCTGGGCAAATGGTTGGTCTGTCTTATTTCATGAAGCAACGGTTTGGCAGGAACGCAACCAGCACAATCTGCTGAAGGATTTTGAAGATGAAATACCTGGTTACCTAAATAACTTCAAGATTTGCAGTGAATTAGCTAATCTGAACATCAAAGGCGGTAAGGAAAACATGCTGGACGATTTACTGACATGCTATGACATGCTGACCGGAAAGGGTTTTGTTGGCAAAGAAGAAGACGCATTGGTACGCAACTGGTGTGAAGACATCAGCAAGGTGTGGTAATTACTGCAGGTGGAATAAGTTGTTCACCCCAATATATCGCTCCACGGTAAAGCCTTCCGCAAAAACTGCATTAATCGGCCTACCGAATTGTTTGGCACGGCCTCTGATAAAATCAAGAAAATCCTCGCGGGATATCGGCGTTTGCGGTTCCGTGGAATCCGGATCAAAAAACTGAGACTTGAACGCCTTGATGGCTTCTTCTTTCTTATCCTCAAACGCTGAAATATCCACTACAAAATCAGGTTCGATATAATTGTCCTGAATATAACGATATAGTGCTTTTGCTCGCCAATGTGCTTGATTTTCTGTCTTGATTTTTATTAAACCGCTCAAAAAATTGGCTCTCGAAACCAAATCACCTGCACGTTTATGGTCTGGATGACGGTCTGAAGCGGCATTTGCCAGTATGATTTCAGGTTGATACTTTCGAATGACACGTATCACAGAAAGCAGATGCTGTTCGTCGATTTCAAAAAATCCATCTCGGAATCCCAGGTTCTCACGTACTTGTATTCCCAGAATTTCCGATGATTTAAGGGTTTCCTGTGAACGTATATCCGCTGTGCCGCGAGTACCCAACTCGCCTCTGCTGAGGTCCACAATACCCACTTTGTAGCCTAAACTGATGTGTTTCAATACAGTACCACAGCAAGCAAGTTCCACATCATCCGGATGTGCCGCAAAAACCAAAATATCGAGTTTCATAAATAAAATTGACCGGTAAGTTAAAATAAAGAATTTACTTTTTCAGTAATTCCTTTATTTCACTTCTCACTTTATCAGAGGTTGGATCGGTCGTTGGCATAAAATAATCCACCACATTGCCATCTTTGTCCAACAGGTATTTCTGGAAATTCCATTTCGGATGGGTCAGCAGCTTCACGCCTGGAGCCTTATCTCCAAGAAATTTGAACACTTCGTGCTGCTCTGCTCCTTTCTTTACATGTATTTTGTCCATGATCGGAAACGTAACGCCGTAATTGATCATGCAGAATTCTTCCGCCTTCTCCGCAGACAATGGCTCCTGCCCTGCAAAGTCGTTAGAAGGAAATCCGATGATTTCAAAGCCTTCGTCTTTGAATTCCTTGTATAGTTTTTCCAGTTTTTCCAGCTGTGGTGTCAGTCCGCATTTGGAGGCCGTATTTACGACCATGACCACTTTTCCTTTGTAGTCAGCGAGATTGACTTCTTTATTTTGGGCGTTTTTGACCCGGAATTGGTGTATTGAATTGCTCATTTTGAATAATGTAATTGGTTCCGTCTGTATGATAAATGTATTGTAAACGTTGTATATAATTTTCTATTTCCTTATCTTTTCCATTTGGGTCATACTCCTCTTTCATATCCAGATCAAAGAATTTACCGGCAAAATTCCACCAGAAAGCCTTCCAGCCGCTTCGATATTCCTTCAGCAAATCATATACGGTTTGCCCTGTTTCCCGGTTGATAAGCTTAATAAGATACTGCCCCTGAATTCGTGTAAGATTCCTCAGGGTGGATTCAAAGTTTGCCCTCATCACCTTTTCGCATTCATTCAAGTAACGTTTTCTGGCCTTATTTGTTTTACATTCTTTCAGGTCATCATCAATTTTTTTGGAGAGACGAGCCGTCCTCAGTGCATAGGGATAGACTTTGCGCAAATAACGCATCTGCCATTCTTCCAGTTTTACCTTTTCCAGTTTGGTGGCGGTAACCAGCAATGGCTCCAGAATAATTTCGTCCATCGTATCTCCGTTAATAATCATCTGAGGCAGTATAATGGTATCTAATTCTGTTTGGGCAAATCCCCCGAAAGAAAACACCAACAAAAAGGATGCTATGAGCAATAATTTTTTCACAGGTTGAATTTAACTATATAACTGCATAAACGCCAAGAGAACCAAAAAAATTCATTCAAACATCCAATTATATTAGGATTATTTCATTTTGCATGATAAATTAGACAAATTTAACGAATCAAGGGGCCTTGTATATCGATTCACACAGATAAAATGAAGTATTTATTCAACATCATTGTGCTCTTATTGTGGGGATGCTCCGGTCCATCAGACAAAAGTGATCCCGACATTGAAAAACAGGTAAGCGTTTACAACCAGAAGTATATGGCCTATCAGCGCGTCAATACCGATACCGCGCAGCTATATATCGATTCGATTGAAATGATTTCAAAGCCAGCCAATTACACCTTTGGTATCGGCATCGCTGCACTCAATAAGGGGCTGCTGGAACAGGTGAAAGGGAATTTCAATCTTGCCATCAGTCATAATGAAAAGGCTCTCCTCCTTTTTACCGGACTGAAATATGATACCTTGATGGCAAAAACATTGGCTGCATTGGGTACCAACTATTGGCAAAAAGGAGAAAATGACAAGGCCTTGCAATACCTCTTTAAAGCGCTGAAGATAAATGAGACCTTAAACACAAAAAAGGAAAAGGCTGCTTGTTACAATCAGATTTCCATGGTGTATCAATCACAGGATAAAATAAAACTGGCGGAGGAGTTTGCAGGCAAATCCATGGATATCATTGCTGGAATGCCACCTGATCTCACCCATATCTCCACGCTGCACAACCTGGCGAATATTTATGGTATGCAGGGCAAATATGCGGATGCTCTCCGACTGGACAGTATCGGGTTAAGCTATTGTGAAAAGCTGAATGTGAAATTCAATAAATCCATGTTTTATGACAACATGGCCAATTGCTTTTATTTTTCAAAGCAGTTCCCCAAATCTGTGGAATATCACCTGAAAGCAAACTCCATAGATTCTTCTTTCAGAAACAATAAGCAAATGGGCGATACCTATTGCAATTTGGGGATTCTATATGAAGAGTTTGGCAACAGCGAACAGGCAATCGCCTATTACTTAAGAAGCCTGGAGTTGTGTAAGGAGTCTGGATATAAGATTGGAGTGAAAAATGCGCTTGGGCAACTGAGTAAACTCTATTTCAGGCTGAACAAACCGGCTGAAGCCTTTCAGATGCAGAGTGAAAGCATCTTATATAAGGATAGTGTCATCAATGAAGCTTCGGAACAGAAAATAGCCGAATTGCAAACATTGTTTGATACAGAAAAGAAGAAACAACAGATTGCACAGCAGGAATTAAAAATCAACAAACGCAATATCTTACTTTTTGTACTGATGGCGGCGTTTATGCTGACCATATTCATATTCCGACTCATCTATTACCGGTACAAATTTCAGCAGGAACGAAAATTGCAACAGGAACTGATAAAGGAAGAGGCCAAACGCTCCAGTGCCATTTTGGAATCGGAAGAGAATGAACGGCAGCGGCTGGCTCGTGAATTGCATGACGGTGTAGGGCAGCTGCTTTCTGCATCCAAACTGAATTTAAGTGCCCTTAGCAATAATCACTGCACGGACGAAGAGAAACAAAGATTGCAATATTCCATGGATATCCTGGATGACTCTATACGGGAAATCCGAAATATCTCTCATAATATGGTTCCGGATGTACTGCTCAAACATGGATTGCAGCGCGCAGTAAAGGATTTCATCTCCAGAATCAATATTGCCAGAAAAATCAATATCCATTTTGAATCCAACGGATTTGAAGAAGATATGCTGGACGAAACCGGAAAACTCATGTTATATCGCATCATTCAGGAATCTGTGAACAATGCCATGAAATATGCGGAAGCCTCCAACATCAATATTCAACTATCTGCTGACATACATGAAATATCCCTGCTGATGGAGGATAATGGAAAAGGATTTGACGTAAAGGAAGCGAAACAAAAAGGAGGAATTGGCTTAAAAAACATACAACTGAGGACAGAGTATCTGAAAGGTAAGCTGGAAATTGAATCCTCGCCGCAAAACGGGACTACCATAATTATAGAAATTCCATTATCTTAACGGCAATGAAGAAGCACAGAGTTATATTAGTAGATGACCATCAGATGCTTATTGATGGATTAACGGCTATCTTATCTGCAAATGATACGATTGAAATTGTGAAAACCTACACCAACGGCATACAATTTCTGGATGAAGTCGGAAACTTGCAACCTGACATTGTGCTTACTGACATCAGTATGCCTGAAATTGACGGTTATGAACTGACGAAAAGAATAAAACAGCACAATCCACAGATTCAGGTGATTGCACTATCCATGTCCGGAAGTATAAAAGATATCAACCGAATGCTTGATGTGGGAATCTCCGGATATGTGTTGAAAAATGTCGGAAATCAGGAACTGATTGAAGCCATTCATAAGGTAGCTCAAGGCAGAATGCATTTCAGTGATGATGTAACCGAAGAAATGGTGAAAAACAAACACGCAAAACCGGATAAACATCATGAACTGGCTAAACTCACCGAGCGTGAACTGGAAATTCTGCGCCTGATTGTGCAGGAGCTGAACAATGCGGAAATAGCCGATAAACTATTCATCAGTGAACGCACCGTGGAAACACACCGCAAGAATATGATCCGCAAATTCAACACCAAAACCATCGTTGGATTGATTAAATATGCGATGGACGAAAAACTGATTTGATTTTTCGTATCAGTGCTGGCACATATCAGTTTTTACCGCCAAACACCTAGGATCGGATATGGAAATATGTACTAAGTTTATATGTCTTATTTAATCAAAAACCATAAGATAGAAGACAGAACGGAGTTTGCAAGAACTCCGTTTTTACATTTAATCAATCTTAAATGCAATGCCCGGAATCTTTCTGCTTATATTATCCGGCCCCACTACCTTGATTTCTTCTATGTAGTAAATATCCCCGGGTTTGGCTTTCTGAATTGCTTTTTTCACCTCCGGTGAAAAATATGGTCCTATATTTTTAAACGACTCTGCATCACCCAGTTTAGGCTGATAAAATACATTATAGCTGATTACCTTAAACGAAAGCAGGCTGTTTTTCTCCACAACATCATTGATGGAAGTGAAAGCTTTCATCTTCTCCGTAGAGGTATTGCCCTGTGCAAACGTTATAGTGCCAATCAATGTCAGCAGTAAAAAGAATACATTTTTCATATCGCTTATTTTCCCTTATAACGAGAAATAAGCCGTGAAAGTATGTATCAACTGAATCTCAATGAAAAAACTCTGCCAGATAGCGTTCCGCATCCAGGGCTGCCATACAGCCCGAACCCGCAGATGTCACCGCCTGACGGTAAATCTTATCCTGTACATCTCCGGCTGCAAACACCCCGGACACTTTTGTCCTGCTTGATCCTGGTACGGTGATGAGATACCCCGTTTCATCGGTCTCCAGCCAATCTTTAAAGATATCTGAATTCGGTTTATGTCCGATGGCCACAAAGAAGCCTTCTACTTTAAGTTCTGAAAGTTCACCGCTAATCTTATTTTTCAGGCGAACACCTTCCACCTTATGCTGTCCCAGAATTTCGTCCGTTTCTGTATTCCAGTGAATCGTGATGTTGTCTTTGGCGATAACCCTGTCCTGCATGATTTTAGAAGCACGCATCTTATCGCTGCGGACAATCATATCCACATGCGGACAAAGATTGGACAGATACAAGGCTTCCTCGCAAGCCGTATCACCTGCGCCAACAATGGCTACATTTTTTCCTTTGAATAAGAAACCGTCGCATACTGCGCAGGCGGATACACCACTCCCGTTCAGTAACTTTTCGGATGGAATGCCCAGCCATTTGGCTTCTGCACCCGTAGCGATAATCACCGACTTGGCATGGATTTCCGTTTCCTCATCGATCCATACTTTATGAATCGGGCCGGAGAAATCTACCTTCGTAGCCAGTCCAAAACGGATATCCGCACCTACCCTTTCTGCCTGTTTCTGGAAATCATCCATCATCTTCGGTCCCGTTACCGCTTCAGGATATCCCGGGTAGTTTTCTACATCTGTTGTGGTCATCAGCTGTCCGCCGGGTTGCAAGCCGGTATATAATACCGGTTTTAGATTTGCACGTGCAGCATAAATGGCAGCAGTATAGCCCGCAGGACCTGCGCCAATAATCAAACAATTTACTGTTTCTATCATAAAATGGTAAGGTTATAAAATTAGTTAAAATCAGCACATCGTCATGCTATCCAAATTTACATCGGGTTGTTTCAGTATCTAAACCAATGTCTATTCAATTAAAACATTACACGAATCTAAAAAGTTCTACTTTGAAATTTTTAATAATTGCTGATGAATTGTCAACACCTGTTCTATCAATGGTTGAGAATGATCGTTATAAATGATAAAATCGGCGCGTTTCATCTTCTCCTCTTCCGGCAATTGTTTGCCTATCCGTTCCAAAACATCTTCCCTGCTGATTTCATCGCGCTTCATCGTTCTTTCAATCCTGTCTTCCTTGGGCGCAAACACAGTTATCATCTTGTCCATCAGTTTATAGCTGCCACTTTCAAACATGATGGCAGCTTCATACAATGTATATGGTTTATCCTGATGTGACTGGAACCAACTCAGCGTATCCTGAAAAACGGCAGGATGCACAATAGCATTGAGCTGCTCTAACAGATTCTTATCCTGAAAGGCTTTTTCCGCAATCCATTTTCTGTTGAGTTGCCCATTTCCGTCATAGGCTGCATTTCCAAACAACAATTTGATGCGCTCTATGAGATCAGGATCTGTATGCATGAGATGTTTAGCGCTGGAATCTGCGTAATAAACGGGAATACCCAATGTCGAAAATATCTTACAAACGGTTGTTTTTCCGCTGCCGATACCTCCGGTAATGCCCACCTTTAACATGCTATCTGAATCTAAGCCATTTGGAAAATGGCAACCTGAAGGTTTATTTGCTTTCTGCGGCCACTGCATTCAGTGGTTTCGACAATTCAGAATTCACGGCAGATTTTTCAATCTTCAATCTCGTTGGACCATCCACCTGAATCAAAAATGTTTTGTCTTCATCATTTACCGATACAATTTTACCATGTATCCCGGCAATGGTAATAACCTTATCGCCCGCCTTCAGCGTATCAATGAAATTTTGTGCTTCTTTCGCTTTCTTGGATTGTGGCCTGATCAGAAAAAAGTAAAACACCACAAACATTAAACCCATCATTATCAGGGTAGAATAACCACCACCCGGTGCACCGGCAGCCTGTAATAAAACAAATAACGTCATACTGTAAATTTGAAGTACAAACTTACCATTTTTTTAGATAGCTTTATCCATCTGTTCTGATTAAAACATTTTAGTAACTTTACTATCTGATTTTAACCGAAGTAAAAATATTCACATGAAATTCCTTCAAAACTTATCGATTGACGATATCAATTCCGGCACATCCACCGGTACTCAATGGATGCACACACACGCCCTGCTGGAGTCCTACTCGCCGGTGGATGGCAAAAGAATTGCTTCTGTACAGATAACTAGCAGAAAATCGTATGAGGATGTAATGGAAAAAGCGCAAGAAGCCTTTAAGATATGGCGACTAACTCCCGCACCCAAACGCGGTGAAATGGTTCGGCAGATGGGTGACGAATTCAGACGACATAAAGACGACTTAGGTAGGCTGGTTTCCTGGGAAATGGGAAAAAGCCTGCAGGAAGGGCTGGGCGAAGTACAGGAAATCATAGATATCTGTGATTTTGCGGTTGGGCTCTCCCGACAACTATATGGTTTATCCATGCATTCTGAGCGCCCCAATCACCGTATGTATGAACAATGGCATCCGCTGGGTGTCGTCGGAATCATCACGGCATTCAATTTCCCTTGTGCTGTCTGGGGCTGGAATGCCATGCTGGCCTGGGTATGTGGAGATGTTTGTATTTGGAAACCATCTGAAAAAACTCCTCTGACGGCAGTGGCTTGTCAGAAAATTGCTGAAAAAGTAATCAAAGCCAATAATTTACCGGAAGGCTTATCCTGTCTGATAACGGGAGACCGAGATGCAGGCGAATGGATGGCGCAGGATGAGCGCATACCACTGATTTCAGCGACGGGTTCAACACGCATGGGAAAAGAAGTGGGAAAAGAAGTGGCAGGACGTTTAGGCAGAAGTTTACTCGAACTTGGAGGCAACAATGCCATCATCATCACGCCGGATTCCAACCTCAAACTAGCTGTTGTAGGTGCCGTATTTGGAGCTACAGGAACCACGGGGCAACGTTGCACCTCTACAAGAAGGTTAATCATACATTCTTCTGTTTATGAGCAATTTAAACAACAACTCATTAACGCATACGGACAACTGAAAATCGGAAATCCTCTGGAAAACAACATACATGTAGGGCCATTGATTGATCAGCATGCCGTCAGCATGTACGAAAATGCCATTCAACATTGCAAAGAACAAGGAGGACGATTCATTGTAGAAGGAGCCGTTCTTACGATACCGGGTTATGAAGGTGGCTCCTACGTAAAACCATGTATTGCCGAAGTGGACAGCCAATTGCCTATTGTCATGACGGAAACCTTCGCCCCTATCTTATATCTCATAAAATATGATACGCTGGAGGAAGCCATTGCTCTGCAAAATGCCGTTCCTCAGGGTTTGTCGTCCGCCATTGTCACCAACAACATGCGTGAAATGGAAACGTTCCTGTCGGCGGCAGGTTCGGATTGTGGTATCGCTAATGTAAATATGGGAACTTCCGGTGCTGAAATCGGCGGTGCATTTGGCGGCGAGAAAGAAACCGGCGGTGGCAGAGAATCCGGTTCTGATGCCTGGAAAGCCTATATGCGCCGTCAAACCAGTTCTGTAAATTACGGATCGGATTTACCGCTGGCACAAGGGATAAAATTTGATTTATAGATTACCGCAATAGCTGTACGACACCTTTCTTCTGTAGCTGTTGTTCATTGAATGTCGTGGCATCAATGAAATAGATGTAAGTATCAACCGGACATGGTTCACCTTTGTACGTTCCATTCCATCGTTGACTCAAATCATTACTGTAATACAACAATTCTCCATATCTGTTGTACACTTTGAGTGAAAACAGCATGGGGCTGGCCATAATAACATTAAAATCGTCATTCACCTGATCACCATTGGGAGAAAATGCCTGTGGAATGTAAATATCCGGTACGGGTACCAATATGCGAATGCTGGCTGTATCCTCACAACCATCTGAAGACTGTACATTAACCTCATAGATATCATTTTTGAGTGGTATCGCCGTAGGTTGCTCACAATCAAGACAACTTAGAGCGTCATTCGGTTTCCATTGCCAGGCAACCGCAGATCCGTTGGTATAAGAAGGTGTTATGCTAATCTCCTGCCCGGACGGTACAAGCTGTTCTGACGGCAATGATACGCTGAAATTATTCGGAAAACGAGTGAGGGTTACAGTATAAATGCTATCGCATGACAATCCATTCTTAATGGTATCCGTATAAATGCCCGGTTCTGATACAAGTTTGCCATCCGGTAAAGTGTACCGCTGACCGTCACAGATTGCGACTTCCATCGTAAGGATGCTTGTTGACACAAAATTGATATGATATTCCACGATACTGTCACAGGTAAACGGAACCGTATCTCTATAAACACCTGAAGAACTTACCACATTGCCATTCGCTAATGTAAATACCTGTCCCATGCAGAGTGTTTTTTGAATAATCGTATAGGAAGGTTGCCCTATGTTCAATGCTGTATAAAGTACACTATCACATCCTGTTATAGAGAAAAAGCTGTCTATGTACACCCCGGCAACGCTGTAGGTATTCGCTCCGACGACAATACTCTGGCCTGGACAGATTTTCTTCGCCTGGACGGAGAATTCCGTTTTACAGCAATTCTGACTGCCGGAAGAATTCATAATCTCGGCAGCACTGTTGCAACCGTCTGCATTGGAAAATATTCGGGAGCTTAACAATACCGGATTATTCAGTTTCATCTGATTAACCACTTCACAACAACGAAGGTTTTCATTTTCCCATATATCAACGATATTCAATCTGACGAATGGATTCAAACCAAGCAAACTCGTCATCAATGGGTTTCCGTAAACCGATAATCTGTACATAGTCCTTATATCTTCCAGACCATCCAGGCTGGTTAAAGATGCATTGCCATATATTGACAAGGTATTTTTGACTTTTTGTAGTGAATTGAGTCCATCCAGCGTTACCAGAGAAGGATTATACATCACTTCCAGTATCGTATTCACGCTATCCAACTGTTCTAATCCGTTTAAACTCAATAATCCACTATTACGGCTGATAAATATATTTCCGGCTGTTTGAAGGTTGTTTAATCCGTTTAGACTGATCAACAAGGGATTATCAGAGATATTCAGGAATTCGATATGATTAAGCCCATTCAACCCCAAAAGATTGTTGATTGTATTACCGGAAATAATCATGGTGCCTTTCACATTGGTACACCCGGGATAATTCACCGAAAATGAATCCAACTGACTTTGTCGCCTGATGGTTAGGGTATCACTTCTGTTCAGGCAATTTCCGGCTAGCGCATTTTCTGCCAGCAATAACAGCGCCAACAGACAGATCATATTCCTTACTAAAGCAAATGCAGACATCCGAACAAAACTATGCATTTTAGTTCAGTATTGATAAAAATCAGGAACACGCTTATTTTATTTTAGTATCAAGTTATCATTTTATCCCCATACGGAATATCCTGATATTTGTCATGCTTCATTTATCAATTTTAACTTATCTTGGTCATATAATAGATTTTAAGCATGGCTTCACCGGAAATCTGGCTGATTATATTAATTGTCATTTCGTTGACGTTCGATTTCCTGAATGGATTTCATGACAGCGCCAATGTGGTAGCCACCATTATTTCCTCGCGGGCGATGTCAGGCAAAGCAGCACTTGCCCTTGCGGCTCTCGCCAACCTGGTTGGTCCATTCATTTTTGGAGTGGCGGTAGCCAACACAATCGGCCATGAAGTCGCCGAGCCACATTCCATTACCATTTACGTTGTCATAGCCGCTTTACTGAGTGCTAGTATCTGGAACCTGGCCACCTGGTATTTCGGAATTCCTGCCAGTTCTTCGCATGGATTAATAGGCGGCATAATAGGTGCCGTATTGGTTGGTTCTGGATTTAAAGTGGTGAAAATGGCGGGCGTATGGAAGATCATCATTGCCCTTTTTATTTCACCTATCATCGGATTTACAGTAGGTTGGCTAATTATGGCCATCACCAAACGATTACTTAGAAATGCCTCTCCAAAGGCTGATACCGCACTCAAGTTTGCACAAATACCTACGGCCGTTGCACTGGCCCTCAGCCACGGGACCAATGATGCACAAAAAACAATGGGGGTTATCACAATGGGACTGGTGGTGCTGGGATTTCAGAAGGAATTTGTGGTTCCCTATTGGGTCATACTCATCAGTGCTTCTGCCATTGGCGCAGGAACGGCCTTAGGTGGTTGGAGAATCATTCAAACCTTAGGTGGAAAATTTTACCGAATCAGACCCATACATAGTTTCACCTCACAGTTCGCATCCGCATTGGTGATACTGACCTCTTCGTTTCTGGGCGGTCCGGTGAGCACCACACAGGTGGTCAGCATGTCCATCATGGGCGCAGGCGCAGGCGATAAGATCTCCAAAGTAAGATGGACTGTGCTCAAGGATATCTTCTATGCCTGGTTTCTGACCATCCCCATAACGGCAATATTATCTGCCGTGTTCTATTTCATCATTATATTCATGTCAAAAACATTCTCATAATATGTCAATATTCGGATCCAAAGAAGAAAAACCGGACAAGTTCATCGAACAACTCATTGAACAGGCTAAAAAAACCCATGAAGCCATCGTGTTTCTTGAACATTCGCTGGACGATGACACTGCATCCAAACTGGAGCATATAAAGAGTATCAATAATGAGATTGAGGAAATTCGCAAGATTTTGATCGATGACCTGCATAATACGTTTATCACCCCTATTGACAGAGAGGACATCTTTAATATATCCAATGCCTTGTATGATATGATAGACTACGCAATGACCACTGTGGATGAAATGCACATTCTGAAAGTGAAACCGGATGACCGCATCCGCAAGATGGTGGTGCTGGTACGCAACCAGACGGAAGAACTGCAACTTTGCATGGAGCGTCTGAGCAAAAATCCAAGGGTGGCCGGTGAACATGCCATGAACACAAAACTTATTGAAAAAGAAGTGGAAAGAGAATACAGAAAGGCACTCAGAGATTTGTTTACAGATCCTGTAAACCTTGATATTCTGCCCTCTATTTTTTACAAAAGAGAAGTGTACAGGCACTTATCAAACATGTCTGACCGGGCAGAAATTGCAGCCAACATATTTGGTATAGTCGTCATGAAACTATCTTAAAACACAAAATAAATTATTGAAATTCAATAATTTACTATTCTACATGCCAATCATCCGCCAACAGATGAGCTTTCACCTTGTTTGGATTACAGGTAAAATCAGGCTTATACACATTATGTCAATAATAATTTTGTAGTAACATAGAAAATTTGTATCTTTGCATTCCGAAAATAACATAGGAATTAAATTTAGACGACAATAAGATGACAACAACAGAAAAACAAGCCATTTTTACAGAATTCGGTGGATCTGCAACAAACACAGGTTCCGTAGAATCTCAGGTAGCATTGATTTCTCACAGAATCAACCACATTTCAGGACACCTGAAAACAAACAGAAAAGATTTCTCCTCTACTCGATCTTTGTACAAATTAGTAGGTCAAAGAAAAAGATTATTGAAATATCTTGCCCATAAAGATATCATTCAATACAGAGCATTGATAGAAAAACTGGGATTACGTAAATAATCCATTCACCCAATACGGCGAGGCATCAGCCTCGCTTTTTCATTTTTATACAAATTAAAAAATAAATAATGCAATTTAATATTCATACTCAAACAGTTGATATTGGAAATGGCAGAACTGCCACCATTGAGACGGGTAAAATGGCACGACAGGCTGATGGTTCAGTGGTGGTTCGTGTAGGCAACTGTATGTTGCTGGCAACTGCTGTTGCGGCAGAAAAGCCGAAAGAAGGTGTTGATTTTTTCCCTTTAACGGTAGAATATCAGGAAAAATTTGCTGCTGCTGGTCGTATTCCGGGCAGCTTCCACCGCAGAGAAGGCAGAGCAAGCGACTACGAAGTGCTGATTTGTCGTATTGTGGACAGAGCCATCCGTCCTATGTTTGCAGATAACTTCGTTAACGATACGCAGGTATTGATTTATCTGATCTCTGCAGATGAGAACGTAGAACCGGATTCATTGGTTGGATTGGCTGCATCTGCGGCTCTTACTATTTCTTCCATCCCTTTTGAAGGCCCAATATCTGAAGTGCGTGTAACCAAGATAGATGGACAATTTGTGGTAAATCCCACACCAAAAGAGGCTGAACGCGCTGAATTAAATATTATTCTAGCAGGTACCGTGGATAACATCCTGATGGTAGAAGGCGAAGCAAAAGAAGCCAGCGAAGCAGACTTGGTGGAGGCAATCAAAGTGGGCCACGAAATCATCATCAAACAGTGCAACGCTCAGTTGGAACTTCAACAAAAATGCGGCAAACCTAAGATGGAAGTAATTGCACCACTGGAAGATGAAGAGTTAAAACAAAAAATTAAAGATTTCGCACAGGCTCGTATAGAAGAGGTGGCATTGGCTGCACTCGGAAAACATGAGCGAAAAACCTTATTGAAAGCCATCAAAGATGATTTTATGGCTACATACCCTGAAGAAGATCTGGAAATATTCAATCAGGAATTGTTCAACAGATATTACAGCAAACTGGAAAAGACAACCATCAGAAATGTAGTGTTGGATAAGAAAGTTCGTCTGGATGGCAGAAAAACGGATGAAATCCGTCCATTAATCATGGAAGTGGATATCCTGCCATCTCCGCATGGTTCTGCTTTATTCACCCGTGGTGAAACACAGTCACTGACAACGGTTACCTTAGGTTCTAAAACCGATGAACAGATGATTGACAAGGCGGAAGATCTGACTTTCAACAAATTCATGTTGCACTACAACTTCCCTCCTTTCTCCACCGGTGAGGTAAAGATGCTGCGTGGTACATCCCGTCGTGAAGTAGGGCATGGAAATCTGGCTATGCGTTCATTAAAACAAATGCTGCCGGGTGAAGATGAAAATCCATACACCATCCGTGTAGTGTCGGATATTCTGGAATCAAACGGTTCTTCCTCTATGGCTACTGTCTGTGCCGGCTCTCTGGCACTGATGGATGCAGGTATCAAATTCAAAAAACACGTTTCCGGTATTGCCATGGGTATGATTGCGGAAGATGGTAAATATGCTATCCTTTCTGATATTCTTGGTGATGAGGATCATTTGGGTGATATGGACTTTAAGGTAACTGGTACCCGAGACGGTATCTGTGGCGTTCAGATGGACCTAAAGGTAGATGGTCTTTCCTATGAGGTATTATCGGAAGCGTTGAATCAGGCTAAAAGAGGACGTTTACACATCCTGGAAGCCATGGAAAAATGTATACCTACCTACCGTGATGATTTAAAACCTCAGACTCCACGTGCTGAAAGCATCAATATACCGAAAGAATTCATCGGTGCGGTTATCGGACCTGGCGGAAAAATCATTCAGGATATCCAGGAAAAAACCAATACGGTAATCACCATCGAAGAAAACAAAGAAAAAGGTATCGGCAAAGTAACCGTATTATCCAACAATAAAGATAATATGGCGGCTGCATGGGCAAGAATCAATGCCATCGTTGCAATTCCTGAAGTTGGAAACGTATACGAGGCGGAAGTGAAATCCATCATGCCATACGGCGCCTTTGTTGAATTCATGCCGGGCAAACAAGGATTGCTGCACATTTCTGAAATCTCTCACTCCCGTCTTGAGTCTCTGGATGGCGTACTGAAAGAAGGCGACAAGATTCAAGTGAAATTGTTGGAAATCGATAACAAGACCGGAAAATTCAAACTGAGCAGAAAAGTGTTAATTCCAAAAGAAGCACAGGGATAAATTCCATCACTCAGATGACTTTTCATCTGAAAGATATTAAAAGGTCGGCATTCAACATGCCGACCTTTTTTCTTTTATACCTATTTTTAGTGATTTATTACTTTTTTTTGACATATACTGTAACATTTTTTTAACAGAAACGTATATTGTATAGAACTATTATGCTGCTTATGACATTTTTATACAAAAAAACACCCTATTTTTTGAATTATGTTGCATGTAGCATGTGTATTCATTAACCAACTGACTACTACACATGAAACAACTCAAGATCACCACCAAGATTACGTCAAGAGACAGTTTCTCGATTGACAAATACTTAAGTGAGATATCGAAACTCCCCATGCTATCTGAAGAGGAAGAAGTGTTGGTGGCTAAAAAAATCCGTGAAGGTGATTCCGAAGCCATGGAAAAACTCATCCAATCCAACCTGCGTTTCGTCGTATCTGTTGCCAAACAATATCAAAATCAGGGACTTGCATTGAACGACCTAATCAACGAAGGAAATATAGGTCTTATCAAGGCTGCCAGCAAATTTGATGAAACCAAAGGTTTTAAATTCATCTCCTATGCGGTTTGGTGGATTCGTCAGTCCATATTACAAGCGCTGATAGAACAGCCACGTGTGGTGCGCCTACCCATGAATAAAGCAACCATCTATAACAAGATACAACGCGCCATTGTAGATTTTGAACAAAAGAATCAGCGAGAGCCATCTAATGACGAACTGGCTGAGATTTTGGAGATGAAACCTGATGAACTCGCTGTATTGCGTGCCACGTTGACCTTCCACGTATCCATTGACACACCGATTGGTGATGACGATGAGACGACCAGCCTTGATATGATGTCGGACAGCTCCATGGCAACACCGGATAGCAACCTCATTGACGAATCGCTGCACGATGAACTGGATCATGCGCTGCAGGCACTGTCTGAACGCGAGGTGGAAATCGTAAAATATTACTTCGGGTTGAATGAGTTCAATCAATCTTACAGCTTGGATGAAATCGGTATCAAAATGAATCTGACACGTGAACGTGTTCGACAACTCAAAGACAAGGCCATCCGAAAGATGCGCCGCTTTGCGATTACCAAAGAACTGAAATCGTATTTGAATTAAGGATGGACGATGAACAGTTAACGATTTTGAATTTCACAGATTCATCGTTTATCGTACATTGTTAATCTTTAATTATTTTCCTATCTTTAAAACGTGAATAAACCTATCATTGCTCCTTCCGTTTTATCTGCAAACTTTGCCAACCTAGAGGCCGACCTTGAAATGCTGAACAACAGTGTCGCAGAATTCATTCACATTGATGTGATGGACGGTGTTTTTGTACCCAATATTTCATTTGGTTTTCCATTAATACAGGCGATGCGCAAACTCAGCACCAAAACATTTGATGTGCACCTGATGATTGTAGAACCGGATAAATACATTGAGACGTTCAAGAATGCCGGCGCTGATATCTTATCCGTTCACCTTGAAGCTTCCACGCATTTGCACCGCACCTTACAGAAAATCCATTCGGTGGATATGAAAGCAGGTGTGGCCATCAATCCGCATACATCTGTAAATTTATTAGAAGAAACCATTGCCGATATTGATCTGGTTTGTGTGATGAGTGTGAATCCGGGTTTCGGAGGGCAGAAGTTTATTGAAAACACCTACGACAAGATTTCCAGATTAAAAGATTTAATCCTGAAGAAAAATTCAAAGGCATTGATTGAAATTGACGGCGGCGTAACCTTGCAAAATGCCAAGAAATTGCTGGAACATGGCGCAGATGTTTTAGTGGCAGGCAATACTGTTTTTAATTCGGAAAGTCCGATACAGACGATACAGCAATTAATTGATATCAAATAATCAACTGCTTTGTAAACATAAGAAATAAGAATGCTTATGTGGACCCTAAAAAAATATAATCCGCATTCCTCCGTTTAACATATGATGCATAGAATCTCCATAATTGCTGCTTTTCTTTTATTGTGCGGAAACCTGAATGCTCAAATTTCCTTGGTGGTTAAGGGTAAGATAACGGACGACAAGAACAATCCGGTAAGCAATGCCTCCGTACTGCAGGTCGGAACCGGCAACAGCACCATCTCCAATGCCAAGGGTTTCTATGCATTGGAAATAGAATTTGATGATTCCTGTAAGATAGAATTTTCCAGCGTGGAATTCAACAAACGTACCATCGTGATTTATGCGTCCAACAAAGCTACCCTATACAAGGATATTCAGTTCACCTCACGGGAAAACACCATAGACACGGTTGAAATCACAGCGGTTAAGACAAAAGTGGGTGAATCGGTGCTCGATGCCAAAAGTGCGGAATATTTTGTGAGTCCCACAGGCCCTGAAGTGGGCCAGATTGTCAAGACGATGGGACAAGGTGTACAATCCAACAATGAATTATCCGGGCAATATAATGTGCGAGGCGGCAACTATGATGAGAATCTGGTATATGTCAATGATTTTGAAATCTACCGACCGTTTCTGGTTTCCAGCGGCCAGCAGGAAGGGCTTAGTTTTACCAACCTCGACCTGACAGACAAGTTATCCTTTTCCGGTGGTGGTTTTGAAGCCAAATACGGTGATAAGATGTCATCCGTACTGAACATCAAATACAAGACGCCCACCAAATTCCACGGTTCCATCATGGCCAGTATTCTGGGGGTGAATGCCCATGTAGAAGGGGCTGCCTATCAGAAAAAGAAGGCAAAGGAAAACCCCATTTTCACCTACCTCGTAGGTGTTCGTTACAAATCCAATGGATATCTGTTGGGAAGTTTGGACAGAAAAGGCGAATACAATCCCAATTTCTTTGATGCACAGGCAGATTTCCATATCAAACCATCCGTGAAACATGACATTGAAATTTTGGTGAACCACTCCTTCAATGATTTCAAATTTACACCGGTGACGGAAGAAACCCGTGCAGGTACCTTTGACAAACTGATTCGTTTTCTGGTAGATTTTGATGGCGGAGAAAAAGACCGATTTCAGAATTCCATGGTGGGTATTTCCTATAAGTTCATCCCGAATACCAAGCTCAGCCTCAAGTTCCTTTCTTCTTTCTGGAAAATGCGGGAATCGGAATCTTTCAACATCACCGGCTACTACTCTTTAGACGAAATTGAAATCGATCCATCCAGTGATAATTTCGGTAATGTGAGAGCGAATCTGGGTATAGGAACTTTTCAGGATTGGGAACGAAACACCCTGAATGCCATCGTCAGCAACTTCACCCATTCAGGAAAATATGTTATAAAAGACAAAAATCAGGAAAAGGAAAAACACCTGCTGGAGTGGGGTTCCACCTTTCAGTTTGAAAAAATCAACGACCAGCTCAGCGAATGGCAACGCATCGACTCTTCGGGTTATTCCATTCCCTATTCCGGCAGCAGCATTGAATTCCCTTATCGCCTGAAATCAAAAAATGATTTGAATTCGTTTCGTGTACATGGTTATTTCCAAGACACCTGGAACATCATCAATACAGATTCTACCAAGCTGACATTAACAGCCGGTATTCGGTATAATTACTGGAACGTAAATAAGGAATTTCTGGCGAGTCCGCGTGTGCAGTTACTCTATCATCCTAAACTTAAAAATGATGTTACTTTCCGATTAGCCGGTGGCATGTATGTGCAGCCTCCATTCTACCGCGAGTTGCGTGGCTTTGACGGCACCATAAACAGAAACGTAAAAGCACAGCAATCCTATCATGTGGTGTTGGGTGCTGACTATAATTTTAAGATCAAGAAACGTAATTTCAAATTTACGGCTGAAGCCTATTATAAATACTTGCGAAATGTGAACCCTTATGAGATTCAGGATGTACGTATCCGATACTTTGCTGACAACAATGCAAAAGGCTATGCAACTGGCGTGGATCTACGCTTATTTGGTGAGATGATAAAAGGAGCTGATTCCTGGATTACACTCTCCTACCTGAATACACGGGAAAATCTGAACAATGATTTCTACTATTCTTACAGAGACAGCCTGGGCAATGTATATACAAGTCCGTCCAATTCGTCCAACAGGATTACGGATACGCTGACCAATTATCCCGGATATATCAGAAGGCCGACGGACCAGGCATTGTTTGTAAGCTTTTATTTTCAGGATTACATAGAAAAATACAAACGCTTCAAGGTGCATTTCAATTTAGTGATTGGTACCGGCCTGCCATTTGGTCCACCTGACAGAGAACGGTATAAGGATGTCTTAAAGATGCCGCCGTACAGAAGACTGGATATCGGGTTTTCTGCCTTGTTGCTGAACGGTGAAAAGCGCGGCGTCAAAAAGCCAAACAGTTTCGGCAGCAAGTTTGAGAACATCTGGGCAAGTTTTGAAGTATTCAATATCATCGGAATCAAGAATACACTTTCTTACAGATGGATAAAAGACACGGAAAACAATTTATGGGCGATTCCGAATTATCTCACTTCGCGACGATTTAATGTGAAGCTGAATATTACATGGTAATATTTCCTGAAACAGGATTGGGATTATAGATTATGCGATCCAATTCCTTCTACTTTATTTTGACAACAAAAAAGGCCGTCTCGTGATAAACGAGACAGCCTTTTTATAAAGTAAGGTATTTGCTTTTAAGTCAGGTATAACTATTCTCCCAGAGCTTTAGCCTTCTCCAACATGTTCATACTGGCATATACTTTCTTTAAGTTTGATTTGTAATCAACATTTGAAGGATCAATCTGATAAGCTTTTTCCAGATTTGGCAATGCTTGCTGGAACAAGGCGTCGCGTTCTGCTTTCAGACCCGCATAGATCTTACCATCTTTATCCTTATTGTCATCTACGGCATTCATTTCTTTGTTTTTTGCCACACCTGCATTGAAATACATGACACCTAAGTTATAATATGCATCGCCATAATCCGGTTTTAAGGAAATGGCCTTTTCATAATATTCTTTTGTCTTTGCTGAATTCTGCACCTTATCATATAGCACCGCTAAATTGAATGCAAGTGAAGCGTTTTTAGGGTCACCGGCAAATGCCTTTTCAAATTTATCGATGGATTGCTGTGCATCACCTCCATCCAACGTTGCATTCAGTTCATAAACCTGCAGGTTTTTGTTAGATGGATATTTTGCCAATCCTTTTGCAACAACCTTAGCCAATGCCTCTTTATTGTTTTGTGTTTCATAAATCTGCGCTAATGTCTCATACACAACGGAATTGTCATAATTCATAGCCACCAGTTTTTCCAGTAATGGAAGCGCATCTGCCGTCTTCTCAGCATTCACCCCGGCCATAGCCGTTGCATAAATGGTGTTTGTATCAACATTAGATATCATGCCTTTTGTAAACATGAAATCATTGATGTATCTGCTCGCTTCGAAATGTTTGTAGGCATCATCATATTTTTTTGCATTGAAACGATTCAATCCTTCATTGAACAGATAACCTGTCAGATTGGTCAAAGGTGTATTGTATCCTTTTAATTTTTTTGGATTCGTTTCAAGTTCATATGCTTTCAGATAAGCATCCTTTGAATCGAACAGACAGTTTGGATTTTGTGCATAATAGATTTTTGTTTCGTAAATCATCTTATACACTTCGCCTTTAGTGCTCCACGCATCCACTCTCTTTTGTATTTCCGCATCTAGCAAGGCTGCATCGATGTCTTTTTTGGCATCCATCACCCTACCTTCGCTGATACTTATCTGGGCGGATGTAATCTTGCCTTTCTGAGCGTAGGTGTTTTGCAGCAGGAACATCGCTCCCATCATCAAAACCGTTAATTTAAAATTTTTCATGTTGTTATTCGTCATTTTTTTGTTCTTCAATATTGTTCTCCGTTTCCGGTGCATTATTTTCAGAGTTTTGTTCTGTCAATCCGGCATCGGTATTTTCTTCATCCTCTTCTTCATGTTCAATTTTGGATACCGCTGCTATGGCGTCATCTCCTTTCAGCTTTATCAAACTCACTCCCTGCGTGTTTCTGCCCATGGTACGAAGCGTATTCAACCCGATTCTTATCGTCAATCCAGATTTGTTGATGATCATTAAATCGTTTTCATCGGTAACAGATTCAATGGCAATCATATTACCTGTTTTTTCTGTTACGTTTAACGAAATAACACCTTTCCCTCCTCTGGAAGTGATACGATAATCATCCAGTGCTGAACGTTTACCATACCCGTTTTCTGACACCACCATGATATCATCTTTCGTTTCCTGTGTAGTATCTGCACAAACCATGCCAATTAGCTCGTCGTCTTCTCCACGGAGTGTGATTCCACGAACACCGGAGCCGGTTCTGCCAATGACACGTACTTCATCTTCATTGAAACGAACGGCATATCCTTTCTTTGAACCTAAAATGATTTCACATTTGCCGTTGGTCAGGGCTGCCGTTACGAGTTCATCCCCTTCCCTTACGGTTATGGCGTTGACACCGTTGGATCGAGGACGGGAATATTCACGCATGGACGTCTTCTTCACGGTACCGCGTTTGGTTGCCATGATGATATTATGTGTATCCAGAAATTCTTCATTTTTCAGATCCGCCACATTGATGAAAGCTTTGATCTTGTCATCCTGCGGGATATTGATGACATTCTGAATCGGTCGGCCTTTGGAGGTTTTGTTGCCTTCCGGAATTTCATAGACTTTCAGCCAATAGCATTTACCCATTTCCGTGAACAGCAACAGGTAATTGTGTGTAGATGCCACAAAAAGATGCTCGATGAAATCTACGTCTCGGGTTTTTCCGCCAAAAGAGCCTTTACCACCGCGGTTTTGTTTTTTATACTCATCCAGCGAGGTACGTTTTACGTAGCCTAAGTGAGAAATGGTCACCACCATTTCCTCTTCAGCAATCATATCTTCATAAGAGATATTATCTCCGTACAATACGATTTCAGAACGACGCTCGTCGCCGTACTTCTTCTTGATTTCGAGCATTTCCTCTTTGATGATTTCAAAGCGCAGATGTTCGTGCTCGAGGATGTTTTTCAAATGTGCGATCAAATCGGATACCTCTTTGTGTTCCGCACGGATTTTATCTATTTCAAGTCCTGTAAGACGCTGTAGGGTCAATGCAAGCACCGCTTTTGCCTGAATTTCGGACATGCCGAAATCTTTCATCAAACCTTCTTTCGCATCTTCCGGATTTTTAGAACCTCTGATTAATTTGATGACTTCATCCAGCGCATCCAATGCAATCAGATAACCTTCTAGGATATGTAAGCGTTCTTCCGCTTTTCTCAATTCGAATTTGGTTCTTCTGACAACCACTTCATGTCTGAAATCCACGAAATGACGGATCATGTCTTTCAGGTTCAGCATCTCAGGACGGCCATTTACCAAAGCGATGTTGTTGACACCAAAGCTGGTTTGCAACGGAGTATGCTGGTATAAGTTATTCAAAACCACATTGGGGATTGCATCTCTTTTCAAATCAAATACGACACGCAGACCATCTCTGTCCGATTCATCTCTGATTTCAGCGATACCTTCCAGTTTTTTCTCATTGACCAGGTCAGCCGCGCGGGTGATGATCATCTTAGGTTCTATCTGGTAAGGGACTTCTGAAATGATGATTTGGGTTCTGCCTTCCTTGTTCTCTTCAATTCTGGCTTTACCACGAACGCGGATTTTACCACGACCGGTCGTTAATGCATCTTTTACCCCTTCATATCCATAAATGATTCCACCAGTAGGGAAATCCGGCGCCTTTACATGCTTCATCAGATCTTCCACAGAGATATCTTTATCTGCGATGTAGGCGACAATACCATCCACCACTTCTGACAGGTTGTGCGGCAACATATTGGTGGCCATACCAACGGCGATGCCCGAAGTGCCGTTCACCAGCAATTGTGGAATACGCGTTGGCATTACGGTTGGCTCTTCGAGGGAGTCGTCAAAGTTTAGCTGAAAGTCAACGGTTTCTTTGTGTAAATCTTCCAGCATATCTTCGGCAATCTTCTTCAGACGTGCTTCCGTGTAACGCATGGCTGCCGGCGGATCACCGTCGATAGAACCAAAGTTACCCTGTCCGTCAATCAAGGGATAACGCATGGACCAATCCTGTGCCATACGCACCATGGCCATGTAAACGGAACTATCGCCATGCGGGTGATATTTACCTAATACCTCCCCGACGATACGGGCAGATTTCTTGTATGGTTTGGTGGATGTCATGCCCAATTCAGACATACCGAATAATACGCGGCGGTGAACGGGTTTAAGACCATCTCTGACATCCGGCAAGGCTCGTGATACAATCACCGACATAGAGTAATCTATGTAGGCGGATTTCATTTCATCTTCAATGTTAATGGGGACAATTCTGGGTCTATCCAACCCTTCTAATTCTTCTGACATTTACCTAGTTTTTTACCTTGCAAAGATACCATTTTCAGCCCGTTTTATGAAGTTATCGAACGCTTAGATTATCCACATTATGCTTATAAAATGACTGATTTTACACAATTTCCCAATCCAGAAAAAAGGAAACTTCAGGCAGGTACTTTTTCATACGATTTGATTGCAGAGCAACAGCTGTCTTATTCTTTATCGTGTTCCACCCATACCAATTCTGACGTTTTATACGAAGCCTCCATTTGCTGACAGACAATCCTCCGATTGAATGTTGACAGAATTAATTATCTTCACCATCCACAATGCAAATAAAGAAAATACTGGCGGTGATTGGTGGCGGAGCGGCCGGTTTCTTTGCAGCCATTACGGCAGCAGAAAACAATCCGGACCTGAAGGTCATCATACTGGAACAGGGCAATGAGGTGTTGGGCAAGGTGAAGATATCCGGTGGCGGCAGATGCAATGTCACACATGCCTGTTTTGATGTAAAGGAACTCGTAAAGTTTTATCCTAGAGGACACAAAGAATTACTCGGTCCTTTTTATCGTTTCAATACAGAACACACCATTCAATGGTTTGAATACAGAGGCGTTGAACTCAAGACGGAAGCGGATGGCAGAATGTTTCCCGTTTCTGATTCCTCTCAATCCATTATGGATTGTCTCATAGAAACCGCAACCGCTTATGATATCAAAATAATCAAACAGGCAAAGGTGATGCGCCTTGACGTTGCAGATAGCTTTCAAATCTATTTCAATGACAGAGAACTGAAAGCTGACTATCTCCTGATTGCTTCCGGCAGCAGCAACACGATCTGGCAGCAGCTCAAAAAGCTCGGACATGAAATCATCGAACCTGTACCGTCTCTATTTACCTTCAATATCAGACATGAACTGATCAAAGGACTGGAGGGGATTTCATTCCAGCAGGTCAGCTTATCCTTGAAAGAAGCTAAAATCGAGACACAGGGAGCACTGCTGATTACGCACACGGGATTGAGTGGCCCTGCCATCTTAAAGCTATCCGCTTTCGCCGCTCGCCTGCTGAACGAGAAAAAATATCAGTTTGAGCTGATGATAAACTGGATCGATTCCAGCACTGATGAAGCTATGCTACGACTGAAATCAGAAAAGGACATACAGGCAAAAAGACAAGCAAGCAACTTCTCCCCTTTTGAACTACCGCAGCGTTTCTGGCTGAAGGTGCTGGAAGTAAACGGTATTCCGGCTAACAAACTGGTAGCCGACTTATCCAGAAATGAACTGCAAAACATTGCCAATGCACTGACAAAATGCGTCTTGAAAGTACATTCTAAAAACACGAACAAAGAGGAGTTTGTTACCGCAGGGGGAATATCGCTGAAAGAAGTGGATTTTAAAACCATGGAAAGCAAGCTCATTCCGAATCTTTTCTTTGCCGGTGAAGTGCTGGATATTGATGCGGTGACAGGTGGGTTTAATTTTCAGGCCGCCTGGACCACCGGATTCATCGCCGGCAGTAGCCTTGCGGAAAAAGCATAACCTCGATTTCCATTCCAGTGTGTGATAAGAATTATATTTATTAATTTTGAACAAAATAGTTACCATGAGCAATGAAACAATAGACCAACAATTACCTAGTTTCGAAAATGTCAACCTTAAATCAGTAGCTATCAAATTTGGTATTATTGGAGGGTTAATAAATATAATTGTATCATTAGTTACTTTTATTGCTGGATTACAATATGAAGATGCTACAAAATGGCTTTCAAGTTATATAACAATGATTTCAATCTTTGCGGGTCTATATTATATGTCATCGTTAGATTATAATAAAAGATTAAAATTTGGCGACTACTTCAGCAATGGACTTATTATTAGTCTTATATTATCTATAATTTCAATTTTATACTTCTACTTATATGTTTCTATAATTGATCCAGATTTCATAGATAACCTACTTGAATTACAATCAAAAGAAATGTATAAGAAAGGGTTGAGTGAGGAACAAATTGAAATTGCACTAAAATACTCAAAGAATTTCATGAGTCCCACAATAATGATGATAATTTCATTCTTTACTACAATTATATTTGGACTATTAATATCATTAATAGCTTCTGTAGTTGGTTTGTCAAATAGTCAGAATAAAGGACTTAACTTAACTGAGAAATATCTTTCACCAGATGGGAGAATAAGACGTATAGTTTATGCCTCTAGAATAATAATCTTAGATATTGTTTGTTTAACTTTTCCAATAATTATTGCGCAATACATAAATAATGATTTTGCTTTCAAAATAATCTTAATAATTACATTAATTGTTATTTATGGTCTTACAATCATTCAAAGTATAAAACGTTTACATGATATTGGCACAAAAGGATGGTATGCCTTATTGTTATTTATACCAGTCATTAATATTATACTTAATCTCATTTTGATTTTTAAAGATGGTGAAAATAAGACAAATGAATATGGTCAAAATCCAAAATCAATAGCAATTTAATATTTATTTAATTTTTATTATTTATCCATATGATTTCCACCATATTTCCCAGCCAATTCAGTGCATACGAATTATTAGACTCCGGTAACTTTGAAAAGCTGGAACGTTTCGGACCCTACATCACGATACGTCCGGAGCCACAGGCCGTATGGAACAGAAACCTGCCGGAAGAGGAATGGAAGCAACTGGCGCATGTGAAATTTGTCAGCATCTCCTCCTCCAGCGGTAAATGGGAATTCTTTAAAAAAATGCCGGAAAACTGGGAGATTTCATATCATCCGAAGCCCACTGGCAATGGTGTACAACCACTAAATCTCACCTTCAATCTGGCGCTGACAAAATTCAAGCATGTCGGAATTTTCCCTGAGCAAAGTGTCAATTGGGATTTTATCTACTCCAAACTACAGGATATCCGCAAGCACGTAGAAAAACCAAAAGTGTTGAACCTGTTTGCCTACACGGGCGGTGCAAGCCTTGCTGCCTGTGCCGGTGGTGCGGAAACCTATCACGTTGACTCCATCAAACAGGTGGTCAGCTGGGCCAATAGAAATATGGAATCTTCCCACCTGAAAGATATCCGATGGGTGGTGGAAGATGCCGTAAAATTTGTGAAACGCGAGGTGAAGCGCGGTAAAATCTACCAAGGCATCATACTGGACCCTCCGGCATACGGACACGGCACCGACGGTGAAAAATGGAAACTGGAAGACCAGATCAACGAAATGATTGCGGATGTATTGAGCCTGCTCGACAAGGAGCATCATTTCTTTATCCTGAATACCTATTCACTTGGTTTTTCCTCTCTGATCATCGAAAACCTGATGCTGGATAATCTGAAAAGAGCCAACCTGAAGAACGTGGATCCGGAATTCGGAGAACTCTATATTCCATCAGGTACGCAGCAAAAATTGCCGCTGGGGGTTTATTGCCGTTTTTAAAAAAAATGAGGCTGCCAATAGCAGCCTCTTAGAAACATAAAACCCTGATTTTTGAAATATATAGAACTATAACGACGCATATCGCCAAAAATTGCCTGTCAATCCTTAAAATTTCTTAGGAAAAATCACGATAGTAAAAAGGCATTCAGCTTACGCGTTGTAAGCGATCTTCTCAAAAAATTCTTTCTTCTTTCTTCTGGATATTTCAACACAGGAATTATCAGACATTTTCACCATGTAATTACCTCCATCGTTTTCTATGTTTTTTATCTTCGTCAGGTTGATGACAAATGAACGATGTACCCTCAGAAAGTTCAGGGATTCCAGCATTTCCTCAAAGACGGAAAGTGTTTTGGACGCTATGATTTTCTTGTTATTTTCCAGGTATAATATGGTATAGTTGCTCTCCGATTCCAACTTGATGATATCAGCCACCTTCACAAAAATGGCACCGTCATTCGTGCTGATCATGATTTTATTTTCCTGCAGATTCTGTTGCTTGAGCTTGTCAACATAAGCTGTAAGTTCTTCCACTTTCAGCAGGATGGCATAAATATCCAGACGCTTCTTCACTTTCTGCAAGGCATCGTTCAGTTCCGTCAACTTCACCGGTTTTACGATGTAATCCGCTGCATTTTTCTTAATGGCATCAATGGCATATTTGTCATAGGAGGTGATGAAGATGGTTTCAAAAGAGCCAAACTCTTCATAATGTTGCAAAAGATCCATACTCCTGCCGTCTGGGAGTTCCACATCGAGTAATAGTAATTGCGGATTATGTTTTTCAATTGCTTCTTTGGCCTGCCGGAGGGTGGAACAGGTAGCCAGCAGCGTTGTTTTTACGGCGGCTTTCGGCAACATATCAAGCAACATGTCCCGGAAAATCGGGTCATCTTCAACAATTAGCACAGATATCATAGTCGTCGGGTGATTGGACACTTCTAAAATAATATAAAATTCTCATTCTGCAAAGTGCCCCATGGCATGCTTCAATTCAAGACTGCCCTTCCCATATTCGTCCCTATCTACTGAAACTCCTGTACGACTTCAATAAAATATTTCGCTTTCTCGAAGTCTACATCAGGATAAACGCCATGACCTAGGTTGCAGATGTAGTTCTGTTTTCCAAAGGCACGCAGCATTTTTTCCGCTTCTGATCTGATCGTCTGTTTGTCGGCATACAGCACACACGGGTCCAGATTGCCTTGTAAGGTCTTATTCGGCGCCTCACTTCTAGCCTTTTGCGGTTCAATCGTCCAGTCCAGTCCAATCACCGAGCAGTTGGTCTGGGCAAACTCGGCAAGAATATAGTGTGCATCTTTGGCAAATAAGATGACGGGGACTTCCGTAATGGCATCTGCAATCCTTTTCATGTACGGCAGTGCAAATTCTACATACTGCGCCTTGCTCAGCACACCGGCCCAGCTGTCAAACACCTGCACGATATCTGCCCCATTTCGTACCTGCTCTTTTAAATAGGCAATGGTGGACACTGTAATCTTGTCCAATAACTGATGTGCGAGAACAGGATGCACATACAGCATCTTCTTGGCTTCGGAAAAAGTCTTACTGCCTTTGCCTTCGATCATATATGAAAAGATCGTCCAGGGCGCACCCGCAAAACCAATCAACGGCACGCGATGATTCAAGGCCGATTTCGTGAGTTTTATCGAATCGAACACATACTGAAGATTCGGCACCACATCACTCGTAAGTGATGCCACATCCTCCGCTGATTTAATCGTTTTTGGAAAAAAAGGGCCTTTGCTTTCAATCATTTCATAGTTCAGCCCCATCGCTTCCGGTATCACCAGAATATCAGAAAATATGATGGCGGCATCCACCCCAAGTATATCCACAGGTTGTATCGTCACTTCACAAATCAGCTCCGGATTCTTTACCAGTTCTTTAAATCCGTTTACGCTGCTGCGGACTGCTCTATATTCAGGTAAGATACGTCCGGCTTGTCTCATCAGCCAAACAGGAATTCTCTCGGTATTTTCGCCTCTGGCGGCTCTTAAAAGCAAATCATTTGTTAACATAGTGGGCAAAAATACGGATTTATTCGATTTTATTTTTGTTGTAGATTTGTAAAATAAATGATCAGTGATTAGTAATTTGTTACCGGGATGATATTATCCTGTATATTTCCTTTTACGAGGTATCACCATTTAAGCAAAAACAATGACAGAAGCTACCGCCATAAATAATCCGACCGTATCTAAAATAATGCCACGTGTAGTGGATATCAAGAACGCAAAAATCATGCATCACAACCATCTGGTGCTGGACAATGTAAACTTTGAAGTGCGTAAGGGCGATTTTGTATACCTGATTGGAAGAACCGGCAGTGGAAAAAGCAGTTTACTGAAAACCCTGTACGGCGATCTGGAATTCAGACATGGCGATGCGGATGTCTGCGGGTACAATTTAAAGTTTCTGAAAAAATCGGATGTTCCCTACCTGCGCAGACGTTTAGGTATTGTATTTCAGGATTTTCAGTTATTGGCCGATCGTACCATTTTTGACAATCTGGAATTTGTATTACGTGCCATCGGCTGGAAGGATGTCTCTAAGATAAAAACCACCATTGAAGAATCGCTGGAACTCGTAAAACTGTCCGGCAAGATCCATAAATTTCCAGGGCAACTTTCCGGCGGTGAACAGCAACGTGTAGTCATTGCTCGTGCCCTGCTGAATAGCCCTGAACTGATTTTAGCCGATGAACCTACGGGTAATCTGGATCCGGAAACCACCGATGAGATCATGAGTCTGTTTTATTCCATCTTCAAGGAAACACAAACCCCCATGATCATCGCCACCCACAATTATCAACTGATAGAGAATTATCCGGGTATCATCTACATGTGTGCCTATAACTCCATCAGCCGGGACGATTCGCATTTTGTGCGATCATAACTTCCGACAAGTTCATCCAATCTTATCGTAACCGAAGCCGGATTTCAGTAAACGGCCTTTAAAATCATGTACCGGTAAATGCAACTCATGCCGAAAGCATGTATTGGACAGCGTGCCATCCCTTTCTTTCATCAAAAAATGAAGGTATTCCGGGAACAGACCTGTGCATACCTTATGTATAAATGCAAAAAAGGTCCTTACGTTCTGTAAGGACCTTTTTATTAGTTGATGCGTTTATGATTAGTCTTTCACAAACTTCGTGATATGTGTCTTGCCGTTGTTATCGGCAAAGTTGATGATATATGATCCTTTTGCGAATGAGCTGAAATCAAACTGCAATAAGTTCACACCTCTCAGCATTGATTTGTTCTGTTCAAACACAACCGCACCCAGTACATCATACACGCTGATTTTTGTGTTATATGCAGATGTAGACTGAATTTCCACGTTCAGCATGCCGCCCGTCGGATTCGGATATACTCGGTTGAAGCCATTCTTCACTGCATCTCCTATCGGAACATTGATGACATTGCTGTAGCTGAATGTACCATCGTTATCAATAATCTTCAATCGATAATAGTTGTTACCGACAACAGGATTCGCATCCGTCAATCCGTAGGTTTTCAACTGGTTGGAAGTTCCTGCCGCAGGTAATTCTCCCATGTAGGCAAAACTTCCGCCATCTGTCCTCTTCTCTACCACAAATTTCTTTGTATTCAACTCGGATGCCGTTTTCCATTGTAACTGATTTTCCGCACCGGCATTCCAGCCTGTGAAAGCAACCAGTTCAACCGGTAAGGCTCCAAATGGATACAACAACGGATGCAGGTAGAAAGTAGAGAAACTGCTTACCTGGAATTGTGCCTGATAATCTGTACCGTAAGAACTGAAAGCCGCCGGTACAATGACGCCGCCGCTAGATGCAGGAGGTGTGTAATTGGGCGTATAGGCAGTTCCACCATTAGAATATTTGGTGATTCCCAGAGAGCCTAATCCGGAGAACTGATATGCGCCGGAATTTGCGGCGGCCTGCAATGCTGCCAACTCTGCATCGGTAAAATATAAGGTTACGGTAGCTGTAGATCCTGCAACAGGATTTATGGTCCAGATACGCTGTAAATAGGGCTGAGTATTTCCCAAGTTATCCACCACTGTACCCGGGGCACTTTCCACTTTAAAGCAAACTTCCGTTTCACCAAGACTGGCTGAGTTGGAAGATTCGTCAGTGATGGAGGCTATGAGCTTTCCATCCGTACTGTTATAATAGGTTTTGGTATTGCCATCCTGATAAACACAATAGTTACAAACAGAAACACCCGGAGATGGAGAAGTGGCAATAGTAGTGCTGGTCGTTGGAGTCACCACGGTTGAAGTACCTAAAGGAACATCCACACAGGCACCCTCTGAGGCTAGAACATTATAAACGGTTGTACCAGACAGACCGGATACGGTTACCGGATTGCCGGAAGCAGAAGCAGATCCCGTACCGGATGCTTTTGTCCAGTTGAAGGTAGCCGTCGGAGGCGTAACCGAACTCACGGATAACTGTGCCGTAGCATCACAAACATATGGTCGTGCAGCATCTATCGTCGCCGTTGGTTTTTGAGAGACATTAACCGTTACGCTCGCATTGCCACTGCAAGTGGCAGGTGCAGGACCTGTGTATGCAATTGCCTTATACGTGGTGGTGGCGGTTGGTTTAGCATAAACCGTAGCCGCATTCGCTGTTGTCAGTGAATCGTATGCCGTTGTTGCTGCAGCATTGGTATATAAGCCGGTATTCGGAGACCAGGCATATTTGATGGCCTGATTACCGGTAATCGCTATACTGTCAATCAACCATGAGTAATAATCGGTAACGTCATCAAAAGTATATCTGAAACGTATCCTAAAGTTATTGGTCTTGAACGGCGTCAGGTCAATGGATTCTCTCTTCCATAATGAAGATGAATTGCCCGGGTTATAACCGGTTGCCCCGAGATCCAGATAATCATAATAATCATCTGTGAAGGTAGCATCCCAGTCTGTATAACTTGCCTTGTCAAATGCAATCTGGTCCGTCGTTGAGCTATTTCCGTTGGCATCTGCCAGCGTTGCGGAGCCGGTGTAAGCGGAAGACGGGAAATTTTGCCACCCGGTGCCGTCATTGTATTGTACGATACCAAAGTCATATCCATCTTCTGTGGCACAGATGTGATAGAAGGTCAATTTGGCATCCAGATAGGAACTTAAATCTATTGGAGTAGCCTGTACCATATTTACGTTTCCTGCTTCACCATAAAAGCCCCACCACCACCAGTAGTCAGTTTCAGAATAAAGACCGACAGATTTGGAACCTTCAGAATAGTAGCTGCTTGAGTTAAAATAGTCACCATCTCCATTGGTATTGAAGTTAAACGTGCTTGGCGGGAATGTTCCTTCAAAACCCTCGTACAACAGGGTGGTGGTAGCCACCGTACTTCCGCTGGCATTAAGGGTCAGAATACTGTCTCTGCAGATAGCAATCGTTGGTAACGGTGAAATCGTTGGATTAGTTGTAGGAGGAACTACATTTGCCGAAACAGCAGTTCTTGGGGTGCTGGTACATGTTCCATTCAATGCTTCCACATAATAGGTATTGTTAGAGGTATAAGGTAATGATACGGTGGTGTAAGTATCCGCACCGCTTCCCGCCGTACCTGTTTGCAGCAGGGTACCTCCGGTAGCGGCAGAATACCATCGGATGGTAGAACCACTGGTTCCCGTTGCGGAAATCGTTAAGGTTCCTGCATCACATCTGGTAGCAGGCACGGTAGTGGTGATGGCCGGCGCATTTACCGTAACCGTAATCTTATTTGAATAAGAGTAGATTCCACTGTTAGAACAGAATGCTCTCACCAAGTAAGAAGTGGTTGCCGTTAAGGCTCCCGTGCTTAATGTTGCAGGGTTACTGCCTCCGGAAACAGAGGATGTATCGGTAGCGAAATTATCGTTGGAAGATAACCACTGATAAGTAAGCCCGGAAAATCCTGTTGTATAGCCTGAATTGGTGATGGTGGCAGAACCGACATTAGCGCACAAGGTACCACCACTGTAGGCAAGCGTACCAGCTGATGGAGTACCTGTACAGGCAGGTAGTACAACCACCGTAAAGGTATAATCTTCATATTCTCCGTAAGGCGCAGAACCGCAGGAAGTCAGTGTGGTCACTGACCAGTTGTTTGCGATACGCATTCTGTAAGAACCCGCAGCTTGTGTTAAAGGTATTGTATACGATCCGGTATAGGACGCTGTGAAAGATGAGGTAGACACTATGGCTTCACCTGCATCGATAAAATCTCCGTCATTGTTCCAGTCAACCCACACATAGAAATAATGTGTACTGGTATTCGTAGAAATGGATAGATTGATGGAACTGCCCTGATACTGAGAACAGGATTGAGCGGTAAAGTTGGAATAACCTCCAACTCCTGCCCCAGATGTATTGTTGATATTGGTAATACCGGTCGTGGTGGTGAAATTGGTGATCCAGTAAGAACCGTTGCTTCCGGATGGTATACAATATCCGGAAGTGAATGTACCTATTGAAGAGTAGGCACTCTGACTGGAGTTTGTACAGGTTACCAATAATCTGTATTGAATGACGGTACCGAAAGCCGGTGCTGTCAAACCTGTCAATGAAGCATAGGTAGAGCTGGCCGTGCCAATATCCACCCAGCCTGCGCCATTGGTGTTGGACTGCCATAAATAAGTTATGCCCAAACCGACGGTATAACCCGTAGCCGATACGGCATACGTAGAAGATGGCGCACCTTCGCTAGGTGTCACCGTTACCGTACCGCCTGTTGGGGTTCCTGTACAACCAACAGGTGCCACAACGTTTACCACCAAATCTATGGTAACACCATAAGTACTGGAGTAACATGGTGTTGGAGTTGCTTGACCGTTATCAGCTGTACCTATTCTCATTTTATGCAAACCAAGTGCAGCACCTGAGCCTAGTGCAAAAGAGGTATTTAAGGTAGTTGGATTGGTAGCACTGGACACACCGGTAAATACTTTCTCCGTTGTGTTATCAAAAACGCCATCATCATTCAAATCTATCCAAATATGAGTATCATAGGTGTATCCTGTTGCGAAGGTAACAGATGAAGTTACGGTGGTTCCTGTCGTTAAATCAGGTATGGCTGAAGTGTAGTTAAAATAGGTCACATCCGCTACGGCAAAAGTTGCAGAACCAACGGTAACACCGGTTATACCGTTTCCATCATTTGATGTTGGTACAGAGGTACAGGTACATGGCACATTGTTGGTTGTAAAAGACCATGTAGATGAACCTACTGCGTCACCGCAGGCATTCTTAGCCACCACTTTCCAATAATAGGTGGTGCTTGCCGCCAGCGCCGGACTGATGGTCCATGAATTGGTCGTTACATTTGCCGTAAGTGTTCCCGGTACGGAACCCGCACCGAAATATATATCATAAGAGGTCGCACCGGCAGTTGCAGCCCAGGATACTGTGGTAATGGCACCAACACCAGCATAACAAACTCCCGTTGCACTATTGGCTGGCGTCGGTGTGACGGATGCCGCAGGAACCGTATTGACGGTAACCGCCAAACTGCCTGCGCCCGTACTCCAGCAAGTTCCGTTATAAGATCGAATATAGTAAGTTCCTGAAGTGGTGACGTTATAGGTTGGCTGGTCATTGACGCCGGCATTGATGGTCGTACCGGAAGCTGTTGTTTGCCAGTACCAGGTCTCTCCCCCCGGGGCACTTCCCGTAGCCGTTAAGGTAACCCCCGGTGACGTACATTGTGGCGAGTTGCTCGTAGGTGCCGGAGGGTTTGCAGGCAATGAAAGCACCGTAAACGTACCCGGACTGGTAGCTGTTCCACCACCCGTAGTGACGGTAACATTACCTGTCGTTCCGGAACCTATAACCGCAATAATCTGTGTAGACGTAAAGGACGTGATGGACGTGACGGCTGTACCGCCAATTTTCACATTGGCCGCCGTAATACCTATGAAATTGGTACCGTTGATGGTAATGGTGG
Source organism: Chitinophagales bacterium (assembly GCA_046329775.1). GTDB lineage: Bacteria > Bacteroidota > Bacteroidia > Chitinophagales > JADIYW01 > JADJSS01. The sequence goes on along the minus strand of JAXLTX010000002.1, from coordinate 60,340 downwards.
ATCCGGTACATCCGCTTGCCGTTCCCAAACTGGTAATCGTTGGTGTCGGAGGCACCACCACCGTCAATGTATAATCTTCCACCTCTCCTCTTGTTCCTGCAATAGCACAAGGTGTAGGTGTACAACCAATATAATCCACCACCACACGCATTCTGTAGTTTCCGGCCGGCTGGCTGCTTGGTATGGTAAAACTTGGATTGTAAGTTCCGGTTGCCACACAACCAATGGTATTATAAACATTTTCTCCGGCATCTAAGAAAGAACCGTTGTTGTTCCAGTCCACCCAAATGCCTAAACCTGCTGTACCTCCCACATAGGTGATATTGCAGGTAATGGCTGTATTCTGATATTGACTGGCGGAAAGTGTCGCAGAATAATTGATATATCCACCTGTCGTATATCCAGTTGTAAGATTCGAGATATTTGTGATACCACTGGAAGTGGAGAAACTGTTAATATAGGTTGCACTACCTGTACTGGATGGCGTACAATAAACCAGTGTCACTGTCAACGTTGCAGTGGAAGATACCGATGAGCTTCCACAACCATTGCTAGCCGTCACTCTGTACTGATATCCATTCATGGAATAGCTTGCACCGGTAATGTTCAAAGTGGCCGTTGTGGCATTGCTATATACGCCGCCATTCGTTACGGTCGTCCAGCCACTGCCTGTGTTAACTTCCCAAAGATAAGAAGTTGGTGTATTGCTGGCAACAACGGTAAAAGAAGTATTCGTACCGGCTGCTATGGATACACTGGAAGGTCCGGTGGAAATGGAAGGCGCATCGCCTACCGTTACGGAAACTGTGTTCGTAGCCGTACAGCTTCCATCCACCCCGGTAATCGTATATATGTATGTACCCGGTGCCGTTGGAGTAACCGTAGTTACAGACGGACTCAGGCTTCCTGAAGTGCCGCCCCCGCCTATGCCGCTGCCGGATACCGGTGACGCAGTCCAGGTAAGAGCATATGTGTTCGTACTTCCTGTTTGAGAAGTTGATAAATCTATACTTGCCCCCAAACAGATGGAGGTAGATGATGCAGATGCAGATAAAGCATCGGCACTACTTACGGTTACGGTTAATGGTGTACGGGTCGTACTCTCACAAGAACCGGATACCTGAGCCACATAGAAAGTAGTAGTAGATGAAATAGCTGTACCATAGGTCAGCCCTCCTGTTTGCAATAGGGTTCCTCCCGGATAGTCAGCACTGTACCATCTCATGTTTGCCGAAGTTCCGGAGACAGATACTGTAGGTATGGCGGAACCACATTGACTGGAACTACTAACATTTGCTGTTGGCGCACTAACCGTCGTTACTGTTACGGGTACTGTATTGGAAACCACCGGACAACCACCAACGGTTGCCGTGCAAGTATAAGATGTACTCGTTGTTGGACTTTGAGACAAAGGATTTGTTGTTCCAACAGTTCCTGAGCCATCCGACCAATCAAACGCTGTTGGCGCTGGTGCTGTGTTACCAACTAACACAAAATTTGGACGATTTGAGGATGTATTACTAACTGTAGTAGTTCCGCATGCTCCTGCACCGCCAACACCATCTGCATTATAATTCACAAATGAACCGAATGCAGTTGTAGTGAAAGTATTCACAGCACTGGTAGATCCTGTAACACTGTTTGCATAACAATAATCTATGATGATGTTTGAGGTTCCGTTCCAGTTAAAAGGAGTTGTAAAGGTGAAACTGTTGGTCCCGACAGAAGGTGTAAAGTTAGTTGGTCCCCAAACGGTAGTGAAAGTTGGTGCCTGAAATGTTGTAATAGCAGTTGCTGATGAAGCACCAATTTTTATCGTATAATTGTTAAGAGTGGTAGGAGAACCCGTTGATGTAATAGGAATATTTAGTCCTGTCAGGTTTCCGGCTCTTAATCCTGCAGCTGTTAATTCAGATGCAAGTATCAATATTTGAGCATGACCGTTCCCAAACCAGGTTCCAAACCATGCACCGACCGCTGAGCTAGTACTGTTAGTTCCTACACCTGTTCCTATAGTAGCGTTACCACTTCTAGCCAATGCAACACTTAAACTGGTGGCCGTACCCGCACAAATACTGCTTGGTGTTGCCGTAGCGGTAGCAGTGATGCCTGTATTCTGTGCATCCTGATAGGTTGCGCCTGTGTAGGTGTTAGTTAAAGAAGCCGAGTTGGTAGCGGTAATACTCCAGGCAACCGTTGTATTTGCAGGACTGGCTGCTGGTATGGTATAAGTCCAGGTAGAACCGGAAGTATTGGTCATTGCTACAGGGCCAGTTGCCGTACCATTGTTAAACGTAATGGTCACCCCCGTAATTGTTCCGGAAGGCGTTGTCACATTTACGGAAATCGCTCTGGCAGTTGCGGTACATTGTGCGGTGTTGGGGGTAATGGAATTTAAGGTAATGCTTGGTTTGGCAGCCAGAAATTCACCTTCATCTGCACCTATATCGGGTGCCGTTCCTGTTCCTGTATAACCTGAACTTCCCTGACGGATATCCCCGTCATAATCTGTACTATAAGTTGTTACACTCGGACTAACAGCACCACTCTCTATCAAGGTTGCAACACTTGGGTCAATATGTAAAAAGTTGGATGATGAACCGGTGGTACTTAAAAAAGGTGGATTTTCAGTAATTGAATTTGCATCTCTAGGAGCTATTGTTCCGGCAGTAAATACTCCGCTTTTATACGCTGAAAGCGTCTGAGCACTTGACGTTCCGTCATAATAAATCAATCGTGTAGCCCCTGGTGTTCCAGCGTAGAACAAGTTATTATCTGAAGTAGAGGCATAGTTTGCTAAATTATTTGCGAGACCACCACTTCTACGATAGGCAATGGTGAGACCAGTTCCAGAAGGAGTAGAATTATTTACAATGATATTATTACTTAAACTCAATGCTGTAGTGGTTGCTGTAGTACTAATTGTGTGAAAGATGCCGGATGTGGTAAAGTTAGTACCACCTGATGCATTTAAATAAATGGTATTGTAAAACACATTGAACGAAGTGGTTGCTGTTGTTGCTGTAATATTTATAGCTCTTATTACATCCGTCGTGCCATTACTACCCGAAGGAGCTTTCAGGTCACCAATATAGTTATTGTGGATATTTACCGTTGCACTAGCAGATGTACTCGATACTAAAATACCACTCACAAGAGAAGTGGTACCCGCTGCGCTTAAATCATATATTTTATTCTTGGCAATTGTAATGGTCGTAGATAATGCTGAAGATATGCCATTTACAGTCGCAGTTCCTGTAGATGAATTTGTAAATGAAAGTGAATAAATTAAATTGCCAGACCAATTTTTTGTCCCTGCAGCCGTATTAGAACCTATTCCCGTTATAAGATTACCCGCTGATGTATTGGAACCTGCGATACTGAGGCTATATATGTTGTTATTCGTGATTGTTTCAGATGTTGGACTTGCGCCATCATAAAACCCATAAAGTGTTGATGAAGATGTTCCGGAAGTTGCGGTAAAGCCGTTTGAATAAATATTATTTCCATTCAAGGTATATTGAGTTGTTCCGGCTGACATACAATAAAGTATTCCTGATGCTCCTGTCATGCTGTTGCTGTAAACATTATTAGTGTTCATCACTAACGTTGTTGGCGCACCACCATAAATACCGTAAGAAGTACCAATACCGGCATTGGTGTTGCTAGATACTTGATTGCTGCTAATTGTGTATGTACCAGTACCTGTACCACTATTGTATATTCCATATAATGCACCGGCTGTATTGGTATTGGATGTAACAGTGTTACCCGTAATATTTAATGTTGTTGCGGCACCCGTGCTGTAAATTGCATATAAAAGTGAACTAGTGCCTGAACTGTATTGCCTTAAATTGGAAACGGTGTTACTGGTGATGTTCAATGGTGTACCTGTTGCTGAGCTATAAATACCGTATAAACTAGATGTTACAGTAGTGGTTGCGCTAACACCCGCCTGTATTGAATTGGCAGTAGAAGAACTACCAATCGAGTTAGATGAAATAGTATAAACCCCTGCACCTGCAACTTGTATGCCAGATAGTACAGGTGCAACGGTTGCTCCTGAACCAGTTGCAGAAATTGAACCTATTATGTTATTCTGAATATTAACAGTCCCAGCAGATGTGGAATAAATTCCATTTACAATAAAGCCGTTCGAAGACGATGATGCAACGATAGAGCCTGTTCCGGTAGATGAACCGATTGTATTTGCAGAGATAGTTCCCACATTTACAGATCCTGCTTCAATGATAATACCACCAAAAACTGGGTTAACATTACTACCACCACTGTTTGATCCGGTGACAGATATATTGGTGATTGTATTCCCTTGTATGTTAGACGCTGTGGAAGTACCAACAGTTACATCTATGGCTGTATATCTTAAGTTGTAACCAGCACCTGCATAAGTAGTTGTTCCCGTTCCAGATGCATTGGCATAACCAATAATATTATTACTAATAGTGTAATTAATACCTGATGCCGTAACGATCTGAATGGCTTTTACTACACATCCGGCAGCTGTTGAGGTTCTTGTAGCTGTCTGATAGAATCTGTTTCCAGTAATTGACCATGCAGAACTGGCTGATGCAATATAGATACCATTAGAGTTGTTAGAAGAATGATAATAATCAGCAATACTGTTGTTGGAAATAGTAATTCCAGAGTTATCAATCGCCACAGAGGAACCTGCTGAATAAATTGCATTCGCTGCAACAGTTGCTCCGGAAGTAATAATGTTGTTGGTAATGGTATTATTATCATTTCCTGTTGTGGTACCTGTTAAAAAAGATATGATGCCTTGAACAAGTCCAGGGCCAACACCTTGAATTGTACAATTTTGTACCGTATTGTTGGTGGCATCTGCAATAAACTGAATGGTATTTGCCGTTGTAGCTGTATTAGTATTGGAGATTGTTAATGAATTGCCACCAGAATTTAATCCGTTGATATTCACATTATCAGCTCCATTTAAGTTAATTAATGCTGCAGCAATAGTACCGCTGATTGTTCTTGCACCTCCGCCACTCGGCTGTATGGAAACGGCGGTATAGGATGCACTGCCACTACCGCTGGCATTCAATGCAGCTGTGGCTGTTTCTGTTGTATTCCCCGTTATGGCAATTGTTATGACGCCCTGATGGGTGCCCGCATTTACAGCATCAAATGCACCTTTTAAGGTTGTATAGGCAGTAGGTCCAGTTGTTCCAGCAGTAGCCGTTACCGACACCTGTGCATGAACGATGCTGGTGGTCAGAATAGATAACAACAGCAATGCTGCGCTAAATTGGTTTTTCAGAAGACGTAAAGCGCCTTCCTTTAAGAAAGTTAAAGTTCTCATTGTTGTAGTTCGTCTTGAGCGTTTAGAAGAAATTATGTTGTTTACAGTGTAAAGTTTATTCATATGGACTCTTTTAGTTTAAAAATGGCGCGCAGCATGTTGCCACAAGATTAAAACAAATAATCTATAAAACCTATAGACTATTTAATTTTAACTTGTACAGAACAAGTCACACATACATTTGATAGAATAAAAGTAACTATAAAAATTCATATTTGGTACAAACTAACTGACAATCAGTACACATTAATGTTAAAATCAAGCAGAATTTAATCTAAATCAAGGATTTCGTCATATTTTATAAATAGTAACTATTTCTATGTGTATTATTTTACCAATTTATCTGCATTTTATGCTTAAAACATAAAAATCATTAAATAATTTCAATTCATGCTGTTTTTATGCTGCTATGGACGCTGAAATCTGATTTAAAAGTAATATTATAAAATCCGTCGCTCCATAAGATGCACCTACATAAAATAATAGTTTGCTAATCTGGCGCAACGGCTTTCCGATTACTCAGGCAGGCTGCAACTGTGGACATGCAAGAGATGCACCTATGGCAGAACAGCATGCCGGAAACATTGCAATGAAGAATGCTTACTTGTGCTGATTCCCCAGCAAGCGTACGATGACTTCCGTACCTTCTATCTGGCTTAAGATGACCTTGGTCAGCACCATCATCGGCACGGAAAGGAACATTCCGTAGATGCCCCAAAGATAGCCCCAGAACAACAAACCGGTAATCACCACAATGGTATTCAGGGATGTTCTGTTGCCCATAAAGATGGGTTCCAGAATGGAGGCCAGAAAAAAGTGATAGCCGTATGCCGTGAGATTGAGGATAATGGCGGTGTACACGGAATCGAACTGTATCAGCCCCATCACAAACACCGGAATCAGCCCGAAAATGGCCCCGAAAACGGGCAGGAAATTCAGGACAAAACCAATGAAGCCCCAAAAAAAGGCGAACTGCAGTCCGAAGAGTTTGCAAATGATGGCGAGTCCGATGCCATAGACAAGACTGGAGGCGAATTTTACTTTCACATAGGACACGATGGAACTTTTCACCTGCTCAAAGGCCTGTATGTATTTGAGGCTTTTGGTCTCTCCGCCGAGATAGTGCAGGTAGTTCTCGTACTTCATGATACCGGAAAGTATGATGACGAGATAGATGAAGGTGAGCAGCAGCTCCTCGAACAAAGAACCCAGTGCCCCGAAGATGGAACCCGAATTGTGTACGATGGATTCGGAGGAGATGCTGTTCGTGATGTTGAGTATGGTGGCTTCCAGGTCCAGTTCCTTTCCGGTGATGTTGTTATACACCTGCAGCAAACCGGCCAGTTTGAGTTTCACCTGACTGATAATATATTCCTTCTCGCTGAAAATCTGCGAACCTGTTTTATAGATGACGGCGCCGATGGTAAAGAAAAACACCAGCAGAAAGAGCACGACGATGCCCACACTGAGCCACAGCGGTACTTTGCGTTTCTCAAACCAGACAAGGGCCGGCTGCAGCAGCAAGGCGATGAACATGGCCAGCATCAGCGGAATCAGCAGGTCTTGTAAAATATAAAGCAGACACAGCACCGCTATCGAAGCGAAGAAGATGAGGATGATGCGTATCGTGGCGAGTTCTTTATTGTTCATGTTAGCGATATTGAGTATTTAATGTATGTATCATTTTAAAGTGAGTGGTGTATGGACATGTATTGTCATTGTTGATTGTTCTTGAAACATTCATCATCACAGCCATCTTTTTTTTCTGAAATAAATGACAAAGGCAATGGTGACGAGTACGCTCAGGATAACGACGATCGTGAAAGCATGCGGATGGTGCTGAAAGGGCAGATCCACATTCATACCATAGACACCGGCTACCAAGGTGGGCAGCATCAGCGCGATGGTAACGGCGGTTAGACGGTTTACCACATGTCCCAGATTATTGGAAATGATGGAAGCGAAAGCGCCCATCATATTACCCAGGATGTTGGAGTAGACATTGGCCATTTCCAAAGCCTGTGAGTTGTCGATGATGATGTCCTGAAAGAGCTCCCGGGCGTCGTTGTTTTCCTGCAGGTCCAGAAAGTCGGTGCGCTGAATTTTCAGCAGCACCATTTCATTGGCGCGGAGGTCATTTACAAAATAAATCAGGGCTTTTTGCAGGTGCAGCAGCTTGTTCAGTTCCTGATTGCGGCTGGAATAATTCAGTTCCTTCTCTATCTGTGAAATGCGCTTGTTGATTTCGCGCAGGTAATGCAGGAAATAAAAGACATTGCGTTCAAATATCCTGATGACAAAAAGGCTCTTGTCGTTTACCTGTATGTTTTTCAGCACATTTTTTTCGAACCATTCTATCATCGGATTGTTGACGGAACACACCGTGAGAATCATGTCGGGAATCAGGATGATACCGACGGGAATGGTAATGTAGGTGGCCTCATCTTCCATATCAAAACCTTCATTCAGAATGGGCGTATTGATTACGATGAGCTTGGCATTGTCCTGTTTCTCATAGCGCGAACGTTCATACTGGTCGATACAATCCACGATATAGGAAAATGGCACATTCAGTTCTCCGGATAATTTTTCCAGTTGTTCCATATTGAATGGCGGTGCAATATTGATCCAGCAGTCCTTCTGCGGCTGCTGGATCAGCGTGAGCTCCTCTCCTGTTTTTTTGTAGATCTTAATCATCTTATTTCTATGTTGTCGTTTTTGCTAGCTGAGCGTTATTCGTTCATTCTACCTCCCCCGATCTCGCCGTCGGCGAGACCACTTCTCTCCAAATGGAGGGGGAAAAGTCAAACCAGGTTTGACTTGGGGTGAGGTCTATTTTCTATTCGGTTCATTTCTTATTGCTCGGTTTTTTTTCTACCTCACCCCTGACCGACCTTGTCGGTCTTCCCCTCTCCATTTGGAGAGGGGTGTCGGGCTATGCTCGACGGGGTGAGGTCTATTTTCTATTGTTCAGTTCATTTTCTATTTTACACAACACCGCTGTCATATCTTTCAACACTTCTTCATTGCTGAAACGCAATTCTTTTATGCCATGCGCTGTTAAAAATATTGTTCGGGTTTGATCATATTCTTTTTGTTCCTTGCTGTTGTGAATTCCACCATCCAATTCTATTGATAACATCTTTTCAGCACAATAAAAGTCCACAATGTAGGTTCCAATATAATGTTGCCTTCTGAATTTGTATCCTTTCAGATTTCTATTTCTAAGAAAAGACCACAATTTTTCTTCTGTTTCTGTTTGTCTTTGGCGCAATTCCTTGGCATTGTTTACAATGTTCTCAGATGAATTAAAAAATAGTTTTTCAGGCATAAAATTAATCTTTCTTTTCTACCTCACCCCGATCTCGCCGTCGGCGAGACCACTTCTCTCCAAATGGAGGGTGAAAAGTCAAACCAGGTTTGACTTGGGGTGAGATCTATTTTCTGTTCGGTTCATTTTCCATTGCTCTGTTTCTTTTTACCTCACCCCTGACCGACCTTGTCGAGAGGGGTGTCGGGCTATTCGACGGGGTTCTATTTTCTATTGTTCGGTTCATTTTCCATTGCTCGGTTTTCTTTCCACTTCACCCCTGACCGACCCTGTCGGTCTTCCCCTCTCCATTTGGAGAGGGGTGTCGGGCTATGCTCGACGGGGTGAGATCTATTTTCTATTGTTCGGTTCATTTTCCATTGCTCGGTTTTCTTTCTACCTCACCCCTGACCGACCTTGTCGGTCTTCCCCTCTCCATTTGGAGAGGGGTGTCGGGCTATGCTCGACGGGGTGAGGTCTTATCTCAAACCTCAATCGTCCCCGTAAATACCAGCTTTGCCGGGCCTTCCAGCCACACGTTTGTATACACCGCTCCTTTTTTTTCAAATGAAACAGACAAATCACCACCGGGTGTCTGTATATCCACCGTTCCTTTTTCCAGATTATTGGTTTCAGCAAAACAGAGGGCCACCGCTACCGTCCCCGTCCCGCAGGAAAGTGTTTCGTCTTCTACACCACGCTCATAGGTACGCATCTTTATCTTTCCTTCTTTCACTTCCATAAAATTGACATTGATACCGGCCTTTGCATAGAGTTGGCTGTAGCGTATCTTTTTTGCCTCCGATACGATATCCAGGTGCGCTATGTTCTCGCGGAAGCTTACAAAATGCGGAGACCCCGTAAACAATTCATAATTTTCTCCTTCAAAGCCCATTTCTTTTCTAATGGCAGGCACGTCAATCATTTTCAGTTTGACGATGTCACCCTCAATGGAAAACTCGTGAGGGCCATCGATCGCTATAAACTGTCCGCTGCGTTCCACGATGCCCAGATGCGCCGCAAAGGCGCAGATGCATCTGCCACCATTGCCACACATGGTGCTTTCATTGCCGTCCGAATTGTAATACACCATCTTAAAATCCATACCTTCCGCTTCTTCCAGCAACATCAGGCCATCGGCACCTATGCCAAAACGTCGGTCGCAAATCTGCCTGACCAGTGCGTGGTTTTCTTTGGGAAATGACAATTTGTGATTGTTAATCAATACGAAATCGTTTCCCGTTCCCTGGTATTTAAAGAAATCAAAATGCATACTTCAAAAGTAGTGTATTCATTCAATATTCCGGCAGAATATATAGTTAACTTTTTTTAACCAGTTCTTAAGAAATTTTCAGGATTTCGTGTGTTGTATGGGATGTAATTTGCAATTGAAAATTAAACAGCACGACATGAAAAAAGTAATCGGTTATTTTGTTATCGGAATCATCAGTGCGATGACAGCACTGGCATTGACACATCATTTCAATGATCGCCGAACGAGCAGCATCAGAGAAAGCAATATCCCTTTAAAACTGGCGGGCTACAGCAGCAATCTGCCTTCGGATGCCTTTGTTGCTGCGGCAAAAATAAGCACACCGGCGGTAGTACATATCAATACCGTCATAAAGGCAAAAAAGCAGGACAGAAACACCGCACGAAACCTGAATCCGTTTTTTCAATTCTTCGGAGATCCGTTTGGCGGCGGTGCTCCCTTTGAGATGCCGCAACAACCGGATCAGGAAGCTTCCGGCTCCGGTGTCATCATCAGCAGTGACGGTTACATCGTCACCAACAACCACGTCGTGGAAAACGCTGATGAGATAAAGGTAAACCTCTACGACAACCGTGAATTTAAGGCAAAAGTAATCGGCACGGATCCCAGTACGGACCTTGCCGTCATCAAGGTGGACGGAAAAGACCTACAATATCTCCCTTTTGCCAACTCCGATAATGTGGAAGTAGGACAATGGGTGCTGGCTGTTGGGAATCCGTTCAATCTGGCATCTACGGTAACGGCCGGTATCGTATCCGCCAAGACCAGAAACATCAATATCTTAAGGGAAAAAGCCGGAAATCTGGCCATCGAATCGTTTATACAGACGGATGCTGCCGTAAATCCCGGCAACAGCGGCGGTGCATTGGTGGACCTGAACGGCAACCTGATTGGCATCAACTCGGCCATTGCCACTCCTACAGGTTCCTATGCCGGATATTCTTTTGCCATTCCATCCAATCTGGTGAGCAAAGTGGTGAAAGACATGATAGACTTCGGCGTGGTACAGCGCGGTTTTCTCGGTGTCAACATCCGCGAAATTGACGATGAACTCGCTAAGGACCTGAAACTGAGTAAGATTCAGGGGGCCTATATCGCTGAGGTGAATAAGGAAAGTGCGGCGGAGGCCGGTGGCATCAAACGTGGCGATGTCATCATGAAGGTGGGCGATTCAGAAATTAAAAACTCTGCGGATTTGCAGGAGCATGTGGCCCGCTATCGTCCGGGAGATAAAGTGAAACTTGAGATATATAGAGATGGAAACTTGTTGAGCAAGGAAGTAATCCTAAAATCCAAGGATAATAAAACGGCTCTTCTGAGCAAAGAAGATGCACCGCGCAGCGGCAGTGTATTGGAGAATCTGGGCATCAGCGTGGATGAACTGAGCAGCCTGGAGGCCAAAAAACTCGGTGTGGGCGGCGGACTGAAGGTCACCAAAATCAGAGACGGCATCATCAAACAGAACACCAATATGCAAGAGGGATTTGTGATTATCGGCATCAACAACCGTAGCGTAACCAAGAAAGAGGATCTAGAAGATCTAGTGAACGACAGCAAAGGGAACGGCATCCTGATTCAGGGAAAATATCCCGATCAGAACGGATTGAAGTACTATGCGTTTGGATATTAGGCTTAAAGAATAGGTAATAGGTAAAAGCCACAGGAGATTTCCTGTGGCTTTTTGCTTTTCATTTTTAACTTTGCAAGCATGCCCAATCATTATTTTCAGTTTAAGCAGTTCAAGATAGAACAGGAAAAATGTGCGATGAAAGTCTGTACGGATTCCTGTCTGTTTGGTGCCTGGGTGATGCCGGATGAAAATACCGGCACCATTTTAGATATCGGCACCGGCACCGGATTGCTGAGCCTGATGCTGGCTCAAAAATGCCATGCATCCATTCACGGCGTTGAAATTGATGAAGCGGCATATTCACAGACAAAGGAAAATTTTGAACATTCCATCTGGAAAGACAGGCTATCTGTTTCTCTCGGAGATGTAAGAAGTTTTGACTTTCCAAAGCCTTTTGATTTTATCATATGCAATCCGCCATTCTATGAGAACGTGGTGGATTCTCATGCTCACGGTGAAAAGATAGCCAAACATTCCCTTCACCTTACCCTTTCCTATCTGATTTGCTCTATTGAAAAGTTGCTGACCAGCTCCGGCAAATTTGCCATCTTATTGCCGTTTTACCGAAAAGATGAAATGGAACAACTGGCACTGCGGCATGGTTATTTTCCGGAAAAGACCATTTACATACGGCAGACATACAAGCATGATTTTTTTCGGTATGCCGCCATTTTCTCCGGAAATGCACATGGCAAACCATCGCATGAGGAAATCAGCATCAAGAATGCGGAAAACCATTACACCGCCGAAGCCATTGCACTGCTCCAATCCTATTATCTTTTTTTGTAATCAGAATATTACCAACAGTATCCGTTTGGTGAATAATTCGGGAAGGGATATTGCATTTAGAATGTATTTCCCGTGAAGTGTCGCTGGTGTTTTTTCAAAGTATCTACTTTTGAAAAAAACAACCTATGATTACTCGTCTCTACAAGCTGCTTTTGCTTTTTTGTTTACCATTTTCACTTTTTTCACAAGCTCCCTTGCCATCAAACATCAGCGAGCGAATCGCATTGGATGATGCGCTGAGGCCGTTCTATCATGGCGTGGCCAGCGGTGACCCCACACAAAATTCCGTCATCCTCTGGACCCGACTGACAACGGATGAAACAGATCCTGTAGTGGAATGGAAAGTTGCCACAGATACCTTTATGCGTAATGTAATACAATCCGGAACGGCAACGACCTCCGCAGATAAAGACTATACCATAAAGGCCGATGTAACGGGATTACAGCCCAATACCTATTATTTCTACGAATTCAGTTATGACAATAAATATTCTCTGCGTGGCAGAACCAAGACCCTGCCTGTCGGAAACGTGGACAAGCTCAGGTTTGCCGTGGTATCCTGTTCCAGTTTTCCGCACGGATATTTCAACGTCTATCAGGCCATCAATCAGCGCAACGATGTGGATGCCATCATTCATCTGGGCGATTATATCTATGAATATGGTAAAAATGAATACGGTACTGTTCGGGTTCCGGAGCCTACCAATGAAATCTTATCACTTGCGGATTACCGGCTTCGTCACAGCATGTACAAGCTGGATTCCATGCTGATGCGACTGCATCAGCAATTCCCGTTTTTCACCATCTGGGATGACCATGAATTTGCCGACAACTCCTATACCGATGGCGCTGAGAACCATAGCCCCGCAACGGAAGGCAGCTGGAGAAACCGCAAGAGCGCCGCTCTTGAAGCCTATGCGGAATGGATGCCCATCCGAAGCGTTGATACAGCCACGAGCGTGAAAATATACCGAAAATATTCAATTGGGAATCTGGTGGATTTATTCTTCCTGGATACACGCATCACGGCACGAAAAGAACAAAATATACTAGCCTCCATTTCCGGAGTGGATGACTCCACCCATTATCTACTGGGACCTGAGCAGTTTGACTGGCTGAAGACAGGCTTGCAGCAATCTACAGCCACCTGGAAAGTCATCGGACAGCAGGTGATGATGGCACCGTTCAAGGTATTCAACATTGCCTTTAACAGTGACCAGTGGGACGGCTATCCATCTGAACGCAAGAAATTCTTTAAGATGGTGAATGACAACCATATCAATAATCTTGTTGTGTTGACGGGAGATATCCATTCCGCATGGGCCAGTGATTTACCGTTCGGGACAACACCGTACAACATGCATACCGGTGCCGGTTCGGCCGGAGTGGAATTCGTCACCACCGCCGTCACCTCTCCGGCCATTCCGCTGACCGGCATTTTGGGCAACATTGCAGAAGATGCATTTGCCCGACTGGTGGGCGATAACAATCCGCATGTGAAGCATAACAACTTTGTGGACCGCGGATTCTTAATCATTGATTTCAGTCCTGAAAAAACACAATCGGATTTTTATACGATTGAGACCATAGAACGCCCCAATCCGAATTACCAATATCAGGTTAGTTTTTATACGGAAAAGGATTCCAATCATTTGAAGCGAAGTACACAGCCTACAACATTCATCGGAATCCCCCCTGTGAAAGCACCGCTGAATCCTAGACAAACCGTTACAACAGGCATCCGCAACCAATCGATGTCATTTGAGATCAGCGGTGTCTATCCGAATCCATTCGTCAACTACACAGGTTTACAATTTTATCTGCATCAGCCTGCTGATGTGACATGCAGTGTATATGCATTATCGGGAGCACTTGTTTTCCAAAAATACATCGGATTTAAAAGCCGTGGTCTTTATTTTGAAAAATTTGATTTATCGTCACTTGCCGCCGGTGAATATCTTATTTCCTTATCCTCCGGAGACGAAAGCATTTCAAGGAAACTGATCAAACAGCCGTAAAAAAATGGTTGCAAATTAAGTATTACTGAAATAAATAATGTATTTTTAGTTACAAATCCTATGTAATGAAAAAACGTCTACTTTCTTTTCTTTTATCTGTCAGTTCACTGACTGCTTTGTATGCCATTGATCCTATTGACATCACGGAAAGGTCAACGGTAGATACTTCTCTGGTACCGTTTTATCATGGCGTTGCTTCCGGTGACCCGACTCCGAATGCGGTTATCATATGGACACGTGTAACACCGGATGCTCCCGGCAATGTAAGCGGTACCTGGCGAGTCGCACTGGATACGAACTTCACCAATATCGTGCAATCGGGCACTTTCACGGCAGACAGCAGCAGAGACTACTGTGTAAAGATAGATGTAACCGGGCTGCAACCCAATACCTGGTATTTTTATGAATTCACTGCGCTCGGCAGAAATTCATTAACAGGTAGAACCAAGACAGCTCCGGTGGGCGGCATCGATCAGTTGCGGTTCGCTTTTGTTTCCTGTTCGAATTACCCTACCGGCTATTTCAATGCCTACAACAGAATCAGGGAGCGCAATGATGTGGATGCGGTATTACATCTGGGGGATTATATTTATGAATATGGTTCTAACAGTACCGTAAGAACAGAGCAGCAGTTGCCCAACCGTGAAATCCTGAATCTTTCAGACTATCGTCAACGCTATTCGTCCTACAGGTTGGATCCTGCACTCAGAAAGCTGCATCAGCAATATCCATTCATTACGGTGTGGGATGACCACGAGACGGCCAACAATTCCTATACCAATGGTTCAGACAATCATACACCGGCTACGGAAGGTCCCTGGAGCCTGAGAAAGGCTGCCGGACAACAGGCGAATGATGAATGGGTACCCAAAAGATTACCGGAAGCCGGCAATACCAATAGAATATGGCGAAAAATCAGCTATGGAAATATGGCGGACATCTTCATGCTGGACACCAGATTGTACGATCGCAGTTTGCAGGGCGGAAATGCCAATGATACCAACAGACATATTATCGGTAATGAGCAGATGCAATGGCTGAAAACGGAACTGATGAATTCCACGGCCAGATGGAAGATCTTAGGACAGCAGGTGATGATGGGCAATCTGACACCGTTTGGCATTACCGTCAACAATGACCAATGGGACGGATACAATGCAGACCGTAAGAAACTGTATGACATCATCCTGAACAACAACATCAAAAATGTAATCGTACTTACCGGCGACATCCATACCGCGTGGGCCATGGATCTGCCTTATAATACATCTACGTACAATGCCACCACAGGGGCTGGCTCCGTGGGGGTTGAATTTGTCTGCACAAGCATCACGTCCAGTTCCTCTCCCGTTCCGCTGGATCCATTATACCCGCTCGTTTCCGCCTTGTTGCCGCATATCAAATATGTGGACCTGTACAAGAAAGGTTACGGTGTATTGGATTTAAAAGACACGGTTGCTCAGGGCAATTTCTACTCCGTGCCTACAATCACCGCCTTAAATGCAGAACAGCGTTTCGAAACGGGATATTACACTTTAGCCAATACGAGATGGCTTAAAAAGGCTACAACAGAATCGGTAAAGAACGACCCTAAATTCTATCAGGCACCCGAAAATCCAAGACAAAGCATCATTACCGGCATCAAACATAAATCTACGGATCTGATTGTGCTAAGCGCCTATCCTAATCCTTTTATCGACAGAATAAGTATTCAGTTCAATACATCCACGAACACCAGTCTGGATTTAAAAGTTTACGATGTTACAGGAAAATTAGTAAAACAGCTGGATTTAGGTTACCTTTCCAAAGGCTTGTATAACAAGACCATCATGCTGGATGACCTGGCCGGCGGAGCTTATAAACTGGTATTGAGCAACGGAACGGAAATCATTGAAAAAACAATAGAAAAATTCTAAACATACTATGGCTACAAAGAAAGAATCCGCTGCTAAGAAGACAGCAGAAAAGAAGAAAGCAAGCACCCCAAAAAAGGCAGAGAAACCTGTAAAGACGGCCAAAGCAGAAAGTGTTGACTCTAATGTCTATCCGATTGGAAAATTCAAGATGCCCGAAGAGTTAACAGATACGGTCATCAACAAGCTGATACAGGATATCCGCATATTGCCGGAACACCTGAGAGAAGTGAAGAAGAAAATCAAGAAGAAAAAACAGCTGCAATACACTTACAGAGACGGTGGCTGGACCATTGAACAGATCATCCATCATATTGCAGACAGCCACATGAATGCATTTATACGCTTTAAACTTACTCTTACGGAAAACAATCCGACGGTAAAACCATACGATGAAAATCTGTGGGCTGAAACGGCAGATGTGCAACTGCCCGTAAAGGTCTCCGTGAAACTGCTGAAGGCACTGCACACCAAGTGGGTGGCACTGCTGGAAAACATGGACAGAAACGACTGGAAAAGAACGTATTTCCATCCCGAATATAAACGCACTTTTACCTTAGCTGAAATTTTACCCCTGTATGCATGGCATGGAAAACACCATGTGGCACAAATTGAAGTGGCATTGAAAAACAATTAGATCAAAGACGATAAGACATGGAAGGCAGTGCGAAAGCAGTGCCTTCTTATTTTTTTACGCCGATGATCTTCAGCACATCCCAGATATTCTGATAAAAGAATTTCCATCTATTGTTTTTAGCCTGCAACTCTTCGCGTTCCCAGAAATGCAAATTGGAAACTGGATATAGATATCCGAAATTATAAACGGTTTTACTTTTCTTCTCCGCAGCCAGTGAGGAAACAGGATAGCGATAATTTTGCTCCTGTTGCCTTACCAGCTCTAATGCTTTTTCCCTAATGGTTTTTGCAGCATCTAAATATTGCTGAAGCGGATTTTTCGTTTTGTTGATCTTATTTAGTCGATATACCAGCAAATAGGATAAGGTATTCTTTCGATGTTCGGCACGCATTGCCGTGATATCTAAACCTAACAAAATCTCTTCCTCTATTTTATGCTCAGGTAAAATATTTGATGTTGATTTGAGATGATTATACACCTTAACAAAAGCATCCAACATATCTACGTATTTTCTCTGAATAAAGTCCAACTCTTCTTTTGTGGCTTTATTCATGATGTATTCATATGAAAACTCAGGGCGCGGATGAAATTCCAGATTTAGTTTCCCGCCGATTTCATCTGTAATGGTTTGCGCGTCCATTACTTTTATCAATTGCTGGCCTTTAATGTATTT
This sequence comes from Chitinophagales bacterium, assembly GCA_046329775.1. Classification (GTDB taxonomy): domain Bacteria; phylum Bacteroidota; class Bacteroidia; order Chitinophagales; family JADIYW01; genus JADJSS01. The sequence goes on along the minus strand of JAXLTX010000002.1, from coordinate 42,756 downwards.
GGTTTGTAAGGCATTTGCTTTTGCTACAAAATCCAATACGCTCGTATCTTTTATAACTTCTTTCAAAAACTGTAAAGGTTCCGTTTTTATATTCTCGTTCCAGCACCAGCGTGCTATGCTCCAGTCGATCAGCCAGTAGTTCCACTCCCATCCGGATGAAAATGTAAGATGCCCGTCAATGCCCAAAGAATCGCAGTATAATATATCTTTCCTACGTGCCTCCAGATAGGGCGTTAAAAACATGGGCACCGAATTATCAAACGTGATCCAATACGCAGATTCCGGAAAATACCAGGTATCTCTGTATTCCTTGCTTTCCGTCAGCAAATTCCGTAGGTGCGAAAAATCCTTATTGCGGTAGACCGGCGTACTTGAATCCTGCAAACCATAAAACATCACCGTATGCACAAACAAGGCATAAGCACTGTCCATATCCGTTCTTTTCGTTTTTACAGACTTTGCATTGGAAATCAGATTCTCATCTTTCACCACATGCTTTCTGCTCGTCAGCTTTACATTATACTTTGACAAATTATCGTATAAGAACTTCTGTTGTTGATGCAGTTTGTCCTGATTTTTATGCGTGAATTCCGTAGTGGCAAATTCCACATTCCACACATCCCAGTTTACCTGCATCAGTTGCGTGATGTTGTCTGAAATCTGTTTGTCTTTTTTGCGGAAAGAGGCCGGAAAATTTTTGTACAACTGAAATGCACGCTGCTGAATCATGTGAAACGACATATCCGCCCCGCAGATTATTCCGCGTACATGTGCATAATCCACAATCGGTCTTATATACGGAATCCACGTTTTAAGTTTTATGCTGCGCAGTAAGTTAAATTCAAAATAGTTTTGTCCGTTGCGACAGAGCCAGTCGATATACGTTCTTATCTCTTCTGCACCATTCGGCGTATTTTCATTCAGCAAGGCTTCGGTGATTTCCAGCGGATGCATGGCGTGAATATGGAAACCGATCTTATCGAAACGGGGTGTAATGGTTTCCGTGAACGTATCCAATCTGTAATCTGAAAGATCGGGAATGACGGTTTCTTTCGGATGATAGAACTTAAAGCCTAATTTGCTTTGCAGGAAATAATATAGGCCATTGGATAAGCCTTTTTCTGAAGATGCAGAGATGAAAATCTTATGAATTCTGTTTTCAATTTTTGATTGAATGTAAAACGACTGTGTTTCTTTTGTATTGGCTTCGTATAAGGTTTTGTCATTAATGTAAGCAGCATCGAGATGAAATACCAACAACCAGTTTGTGGCGCTGTCTATCTTATCGGAAATTGTCACATTACTTTGTTTTAATAACGCGGCGGCATCATTGATGCTGTATTTCAATGAAGTTGTGTTTGCACCTATAAGATACGTATCAAGATATATTTTATTGGCAAAAACGGATGCTGAAAAAAACAGCATTAGGAAAAGCAATACTATCGGTGTCTTTTTCATAGAGATCCTGAAAAATATTATTGAACTGCAGGTGCGGCATATAACTCTGCCAGTTTTGCCGCCAGCTCCTCGCCTCTCAGGTTTTTGGCAATCACCTTTCCTGTTTTATCCAGCAGGAACGTACAAGGAATCGATTCCACTCTGTAGGCTTGTGCAGGTGCTGACTGCCAGCCTCCGAAATCGCAGCCGTGGTTTTTCCAGACCAATCCATCCTTGGCAATGGCTTTTTTCCATTGGTCAACATTGGCATCCAGCGAAACGGAAAACACCTCAAACCCCTGAGCATGATATTTATTATACAATGCCACCACATTCGGGTTTTCCATTCTGCAAGGCTGGCACCAGGAAGCCCAGAAATCCAGTAAAACATAGTTGCCTTTTAAATTACTTAACTGTATCGTATCGCCACTAGGGTTTAGCAAGGTAATATCCGGTGCCTGCGTATTGAGCGGAACACCGCCGGCGTTTTCTGCCATGATGGCTTCCCGATATTGCTGTGTCTGCTGATACCAGCTGTTAATATATTTTGAATCGGGTGCTGCCGTGTGCAACTTCTCCGTGATATCTACCAGATATGGAATTTCATCCTGTAACATCGGCCCCATATAATTCAAGGCGAAACAGGCGACATCATCATTCGGTTCATTTTCAATAAACTTCTTGATGAATTCAACGTATTCTTTTTTCTCCCCGGCAAATACGGTCATCAGGGAATCACGTGATTCAGAACCGGCACTTTTGAGTCTGGAATACATGGAATCCAATGCCTCAATGCGCATTTTTGAAGTGGCAGACAACTGCTGTATGGAAAAGGAGCCTTTGCTTCCGTCCACTTTATAGTCGCTTAAATCTTTCAAATCCGCTTCCACTTTAATTCTGTCCTTTTCCTGTATGTAAAGAAAAATACTGTTCTTTCCATCCTCTCCGAAACGAAGCCTGTAAATGCCTTTCGCCGAATAGTTTTTCAGTTCAAATGCCGACTGTAGAATGGTAGTCGTATCAATCACCACCGGTACCGTTTCTGTAATATCTTCCAGGTATACCTTTACACCCTCTGCATTTTTTATCTTTCCACTGATTTCATATCCCTTGAAATGATTGCAAGAGCTAAGAAACAGTGAAATGATGATCAGGTATTGAGTTAATGTGCTAATGCTACGTTTCATATGTTATGCGTTCAGTTTTTCTTCCAATAATTTTGTGGTGACTTTCGGATCAGCTGCCCCTCGGGACAATTTCATCACTTCACCCATAAACAGGTTCAGGTTTCCCTTTTTTCCGTTTTTATATTCTTTCACCTTATCCGGATATTTGGCCATAGCGGATTCAATCCATCTGCTCAGTTCATCCGTATCGGATGATTGTACCAGATTCAACGCTTCGGCTATGGCAACGGCAGACTTTGCATTGCCCTCTGCAATGGCCTTGAATATGGCTTTTGCGCCGGATGAGCTGACGATATTGTCATCTATCAATTGGATGATTTCTGCCAGCCTTGCAGGACTTACATGAAATGCAAAAAGCGGAATATTGTTTTCATTTACGTAGGATTTCACTTCATTTATAACCCAGTTTGCGGCGACTTTATACTGTTTTGTGTATCTTGTAAGCTCCAGAAAATAAAGCGCCGTTTCTCTTTCATCCGTCAGTACATGCGCATCATACGAAGATAATTTATATTCGGCGATGAACTTTTCCTGCAATTCCTTTGGCAGCTGCGGCATCTTAGCCTTAATTTCCGCAATCGTCTGCTGTGTCACCACCACCGGTGGCAAATCAGGTTCAGGAAAATAACGGTAGTCGTGGGCATTTTCTTTAGAGCGCAATGGAAAAGAACTGCCGTCTGCCGGATTAAAACCTCTGGTTTCCTGATCAATCGTTCCGCCCGCGTCATATATTTCAATCTGACGCTTCACTTCATTGTCTATGGCACGTTTCACATTCCGGATGGAGTTCATGTTCTTCACTTCCACGCGGTTTCTGTAGGCGGATTCCCCTTTCAGACGTACGGAAACGTTGGCATCGCAACGCATGGAGCCTTCTTCCATGTTGCCGTCACAGATATCGAGATAACGGACCAGTTTTCTGAGCTCCGTTACATAAGCATAAGCCTCATCACTGCTGCGTATATCCGGTTCCGATACGATCTCCAGCAAAGGAACACCGGCGCGGTTCAAATCAATCAGGGAATAATGTTCATCCAGCTCGTGATTATTTTTACCGGCATCCTCTTCCATGTGAATTCGGGTCAGGCTTATCTTTTTACGCTCGTTGTTCACTTCAATCTCCACATATCCTCCGGTACATACCGGCTGCTTATCCTGCGAAATCTGATACCCCTTTGGAAGATCCGCATAGAAATAGTTCTTACGGGCAAAGTGATTTTCTTCCGTAATGGTACAATGCAGCGCCAAACCCAACTTTATGGCCTTTTCCAGTACCTCCTTGTTCAGCTTGGGCAACACACCGGGAAGTCCCAGGGTAATCGGACTGATCTGAGTATTGGGTGCGGCGCCGAAGACGGTTTCATCGGCAGCAAAAATCTTGGTTCTGGTGTTTAGTTGTGCATGCACTTCCAGTCCAATCACTATTTCGTATGTATCGTTTGCAGTCATAAAGGAACACACAAATATACATTTTTGAAGACAGACGGAGAAATAATAAGGATTCGACTCACGTTAATTTATGTCCATCAGGAAAGCTGGGATACAATGATGTCTTCAATACGGAAAAAGGCTGCCTGTGGCAGCCTTTTTAACTTTTTATCATGCAATCGCCTAATTCGTCTGCACCAGGAACAATTCTTCCGCTTGCCTTAAAACGGTCTCTATGCCGGAAGCATCCGTACCGCCTGCAGTGGCATAGAAAGGCTGTCCGCCACCGCCACCCTTGATGGCTTTAGCCAATTCTTTCACTAAATTACCTGCATGTAAATTTTTAGCTTTCACCAGATCTTCCGAAATGATGATAGACAATAATGGTTTATCATTGACCACGGTCGTTGCCACGAAGAAGAAATTTTCAAACTCGTTTTTCAAATCGAATTGTATCTTCTTCAGTCCGTCCGCGTTCACGCCTTCCACTTTTTCAAACAAGACATTTGCGTTGTTTCTATTCGTCACTTTTGTGCGCAACTGACCTTTCACAATCTCCACTTTCTCGTTTTGGTAGGTCAAGATTTCTTTCTTCAAAGCAGCATTTTCCTCTTGCAGTTGCTCTATTGATTTTAAAACATCTTTTGAACCTTTAAACGCTTCTTTTACATTGTTTAATTGCTTTATTGCTTCATTGGTATATTGCAATGCCAGCTCTCCGCATACCGCTTCCACCCGGCGTACACCTGCCGCCACAGCGCTTTCGGATGTTATCTTAAACAAGCCCAGTTCTCCCGTAGCACCCACATGCGTACCGCCGCACAATTCTATCGAGTAATTGGCATCCATGATCACCACACGCACCACATCGCCGTATTTTTCACCAAACAAAGCCATAGCACCGAGTTTCACCGCCTCGTCTTTCGGCATTTCCTTAATGACCACCGGAATATTCTGACGGATTTTTTCGTTCACGATATTTTCCACCTGTTCGATTTCCTCATTCGTCATTTTGGCGAAATGTGAAAAGTCGAAACGCAGGTATTCCGCATTATTCAAAGAACCTTTTTGTGCGATGTGTTTGCCCAGCACCTGTTGCAAAGCAGCCTGCAACAAATGCGTAGCCGAATGGTGGATGGTTGTTTTTTTACGCACAATAGCATCAACCGTTGCCACTACCTCACCACTTAAATCAGCCGGAATTTCATCCGTAAAATGCACAATCAAGTCGTTTTCTTTTTTCGTATCTGTAATCGCTAATTGTGCATTGTTAATCGTCAATTGTCCCACATCGCCCACTTGTCCGCCGCTTTCTGCATAGAACGGTGTTTTATCCAGCACGATTTGAAACTGCTCTTTTCCCTTGGCCTTTATCTTGCGATATTTCAGCACTTTTGCTTTTTCTTCCAGCGAGTCATAGCCCACAAACACCGATTTACCATCGTGTAAGGTAATCCAGTCATCTACATCCTGTTCGGACGCAGCACGACTGCGTTCTTTTTGCTTTTGAAGTTCCTCTTCAAAACCCTTTTCATCAACCGAAAGGCCTTTTTCAGAAGCGATTAAATTGGTCAAGTCAATTGGAAAACCAAAGGTATCCAGCAATTCAAAGGCAGATTTACCATGGATGATTTTATCGGAATCTTTTATGATGATATCCAAACGCTTCAAGCCATTGTCCAATGTCTTCAGGAAAGACGCTTCTTCTTCCAGAATCACTTTGGCTACGAAATCCTGTTGTGCCTTTAGTTCAGGAAACACAGTTGTAAATTGCTCCGCCAGCACAGGTACTAACAAATGCAGCAAAGGTTCTTTTCTGTCTAAGTAAGAGAAGTAATAGCGCACCGCACGGCGTAAGATTCTGCGAATCACATACCCGGCTCCCGTGTTGCTCGGCAATTGTCCGTCGGAAATGGTGAAGGCCACCGCACGGATATGGTCAGACAATACGCGAAAAGCAATGGCTTCCTTGCTGTCACTTCGGTCGTATTTTTTACCCACGATTTTCTCAATCGCTTCTATGGTGCCGGTGAAAACATCCGTATCGTAGTTCGAGGTCTTTCCCTGTATCACGCGCACCAGACGCTCAAAGCCCATTCCGGTGTCTACATGTTTGGCCGGCAACAATTCCAGCGAGTTATCTTTCTTGCGGTTAAACTGAATGAATACGTTATTCCAGATTTCAATCACCTGCGGATGGTCGTTGTTCACCAAGGTGGCGCCATCTACGGCTTTTCTCTCCTCATCCGTTCTGCAATCCACGTGAATTTCGGTGCAAGGGCCGCAGGGACCGGTGTCGCCCATTTCCCAGAAATTGTCTTTCTTGTTGCCCAGCAAAATGCGGTCTTCCGCAATCACCTTTTTCCATTCCTGATACGCCTCTTCATCTTTCGGAATGTTTTCCGCGTCGTTGCCTTCAAAAATGGTGACATACAAACGGTCTTTATCCAGCTTCAACACTTCTGTCAAAAACTCCCAACTCCAGGCAATGGCTTCCTTTTTGAAATAATCGCCGAAACTCCAGTTGCCCAGCATTTCGAACATGGTATGGTGGTAGGTATCTACGCCAACTTCTTCTAAATCATTGTGTTTCCCGGAAACACGCAGGCATTTCTGCGTATCGGCGATGCGCGGGTTGCTTGGCTTTCCGATGCCTAAAAACAGGTCTTTAAACGGTGCCATTCCGGAGTTGATGAACATCAGGGTGGGGTCGTTTTTCACCACCAGAGGTGCCGATGGCACGATCTGGTGTCCTTTACTCTTGAAAAAATCTAAAAACGCTGTGCGAATCTCTTTGGCCGTTAACATACTTTTCATCTGGATATTTATACTGTTTTATATGTGCAGATGCAATTCGCTAAAACCATTTCTGATTTAATGAACCTACAATATGCTCATTTCATACGCCAAAGATAAAAATTTAGCGTACAATATAAAAATGTGGGGTTTTAAGGAATGGTGAGGAAATAGTCTGAGTGAATGAGTATGTTTATTCGTCGGAAGCCAATAAAAGCGGGGAACATTCTGGTTGTGGTTCCCCACTCTCAGCAGGTGTTTAGCGTAGTGAGCTTTAACGAACAGCGTCACCTGCCGACTACTACCCGACTAAAAATCAAAAAAAGGTTATAACTTTAAATAATGTCAAGCGAGTTGCATATTAAACGGAATGGCAGTCGAGGAAAAATTGGGATTTTTTGGCAAATGAAGATGATTGAGTTGCAATACGAAACGGCTAATGGTTTGTTGGTAAAGAACACCAAAAGGCGGGGGGACTGGTGGAATGATTACAGAACGACAACCTGCATTGAGCACTATTTCGGTTGATGAGGACACCAACCGATAGTGGAATCATAAAAATGGGAATTAGATTGTTTTTACCATCGCCTTATCTTCACTCATGATAAAAAAGTGCGGATAATACTGGTGCAGCAGCATGACAAACATATCGTGCGGAACGTCGTGGAAGCTGCCGTAATCCTTGAGGTATTCCATAAACAGCTCCCCTTTCTGATCATACTGCTGGAAAATGGAATCATGTTCTCCATCAAATTCCATTGGCTGCACGCCCAGATGTTCGCATAATTCGATATTGAATGCCGGTGTGGCTTTCACCCATTTGCCGTTCAGGTACATTTCGCTGCAGGCATGAAAAACCAGCACATCCGTTTTCAACACTTCAACCAGTTTTTCTACACCAATATGGTTTCTCACATCAAAAAAGCAGAAACGGCTGGGGATATCGGCAACACGAAGACAGGCATTCAGCAAACAGGCCTTTTCGATACAGTAACCGCTTTTACTATCACGGTTAAACAGCGAGCTTGCTTTCATGGCCGTATGGCGCAAATCAATATTGTAGGGATTGTAACGCCAACCATCGCGCACTGCGTAATAGAGCTTAACGGCAATTTTTGTCTTGTCAATTTCGCTGCCGATGGTATTCTTCACAAAACGTTGTATATCGGGCTGATTACTGTCAACAAAATAGGTGGGTTGCAGATATAATTCAATACCCAGATGAGCGTTATTCATTATGTAAAAATACGTAATCGCACAGGCTGTTAATAACGTAGTAGATTAAGTAATTAAAAAATCATTATTTTCGCCAATATGTCAGAAGATTTAGAGCCAAAAGTTCCGAAAAAGCGTAAACCGAATTTTGTCTATGCCATTATCAGCATTGCCATGATATTGTTTATCATAGGCTTATTTTCCTTTGGGGTTTTCACGGTACAGAAGGAAATCAACAAGATAAAAGAAGGTGTTCAGATTGACCTCAATCTGAAACAGGATATTACGGAAGAACAAAAAAACGCCATCGCCGTCTATCTGAAAAAGCAAAACTATGTTTCTAAAATCACCTTTAAAGGAAAAGAAGTGGCGGCAGAACAGTTTGAACGTGAACTCGGGCAGAATTTCCGTGAAATTTTGGGTGAAAACCCTCTCTACGATGCCTATATCATCAATCTGAAGGCTGAATTTTCCAATCCTGAGTTCGTTAAAGATGTAAAATCAGCCCTGGTTGGTCTGAGCGGTGTGCAGGAAGTTTTCTATTCAGACATGGCGGTAAGCACCACCGGAGCCACCTTAAAACCGATTACCATCGGCATCGTCATATTGAGCATCATCATGCTGGTCGTCGCATTCCTGATTATTGACAACACCATCCGCCTGATGATGTATTCACAACGATTTACCATCAGAAGCATGCAGTTGATTGGGGCCAATGAATGGTTTATCATCAAACCCTATATCATCAAATCCATTGTTTCCGGCATCATCAGCGCCGTAATTGCTATTGCCGTGCTGGCAGCTCTCATCTATTTAACAATTTATAAGTTTTCTCTTCAGTTTACAGGACAAGATTTTGTAACTTTGTCCCTCATTGGAATCGGTCTTATATTTTTTGGTATCCTTATTTCCATTGGAAGCACTTACTTTGCTGTAAATAAATACCTGAAAATCAAATTGGACGAACTCTATTAAATCAAACACTATGGCAAAAAATCAGGCAGCATCCAAGAATATCCCACAGGCTAAACCGGTACAACCGACTGTAAAAAGCACTGCAAAACCGAAGTCTTCCGGCAGCGGTTTTCACTTGCCACAGAGCCAGAATACAGCTATGTTGTTCGACAAGACAAACTATATCATTTTAGGGCTTGGAGCCTTGCTGATCATTCTAGGATTCATCTTGATGAGTGGAGGAAATACAGATCCGAAAGTGTTCAATGAGGCTGAAATCTATTCTTTCAGAAGAATTACCTTGGCACCCATCACCATTATTGCCGGATTTATCGTCATCATTTTTGCCATTCTAAAGAAACCGTCTTCCGGCACCGAAGCATAATCTTAATCTCAGCACCTATGAATCTTGTTCATGCCATTGTCCTTGCCATTATTGAAGGATTGACAGAATTCTTGCCCATATCTTCCACTGCCCACATGAAAATAGTGGACTATCTGGTGGGAATTCCGGAAACACCATTCCGGAACTTATATGAAGTGGTTATACAACTCGCAGCCATTTTATCTGTTGTGGTTTTATTCTGGCGAAAATTCTTCGACTTCAAGAACATCCGCTTTTATATCAAACTGATCATTGCTGTAATACCTGCATTGCTGTTTGGCGCCTTGCTGAAAAAACACATTGACAGCGCCTTGAGCAACCTGACTTTCATTGCCATGGTAATGATTGCCGGTGGGGTCATCTTACTCTTTACAGACAAGCTATTCAATAAAAATACCATTGACGCTGAGGAGAAAATTGACTACCTCACTTCCCTTAAAATCGGATTGTTCCAGGTGCTTAGTATTTTATTTCCAGGATTGAGCAGAAGTGCATCTACCATCATAGGCGGTATGAGCCTTGGCCTGACAAAAAAAGAAGCGGCAGAATTTTCGTTCTTTCTTGCCGTACCTACCATGCTGGCGGCCAGTGCCAAAAGCACGCTGGATGTCATACAGGAAGGTAGTGTGACATTTGCCACGCCTGAAATCATCGCACTGGCGATTGGCTGTTTCGTTTCATTCATTGTAGCCTTGTTTGCTGTAAAATCATTTATTGAAATCGTACAGAAATTCGGCTTCCGATTCTTTGGTGTATACAGAATCATCGTCGGTTCCATCATCTTGTTTTTACTCATCTTTAAACCCTAGTTCAGCCGTACACCGGACGTTCAGGACAAGCCATCTATGAATTTTTCAGCAGGAGAAGTCATCTTAATTGATAAGCCATTAGACTGGACCAGCTTTGATGTGGTCAACAAAATCAAGTTTTCCCTAAAAAAACAGTTTGGCCCTATAAAAATAGGCCATGCCGGCACATTGGATCCCAAGGCTACAGGTTTGCTGATGCTCTGTACCGGCAAGAAAACGAAAGACATCCAACAAATACAGGATGCGGACAAAGAATACACGGGCACTATCTATCTTGGCGCCACAACCGAATGCTTCGATACGGAAAAGGAAGTCAATGAAACGTTTGACATCTCCGCAATTACGGAGGAAGCCATTTATGATTGCGCCAGAAGTTTTATCGGAGCACAGGAACAATTCCCTCCCATTCATTCGGCAGTGAAGATAGATGGCAAACGCGCCTATGAACTGGCCCGTGCAGGAAAGGAAGTGGCCGTAAGATCAAAACAGATTACCATCAAAGCATTTGATATTACACGCATCGAGCTACCGCTGATTGATTTTCGAGTAGAATGCACCAAGGGCACCTATATCAGAAGCCTGGCAAATGATTTTGGCAAACGCCTGAACAACGGTGCTTACCTGCACGCTTTACGCCGGACAAAAATCGGACAATACGATGTACAGGATGCAATGAGCATAGAACAATTTATGGATAAAATAAAATAAATTTGTACAGCAGCATCCATTCTGATTGCAATACCATGAATTACAACTTATTACTTACGACTCACGACTAAAGCATGCAGATCCACAAAGGCATAGATCATTTACCCGCTTTCAGCAATGCCGTGCTGACGATTGGCACGTACGACGGTGTGCATTTCGGACATCAGCAGATCATCAAACGTATCAATGACATTGCGCATGAAATAAACGGAGAAAGTATCTTACTGACGTTTGATCCGCATCCGCGTTTGGTACTGCATCCTGATGATGAGAAACTGAAACTGATTTCTACCATCGACGAGAAAGAGGAACTGCTGGAAACCTTTGGGTTGAATCATTTGGTGATAAATGAATTCTCCAAAGAGTTTGCCAATATGGATGCTACGGAATACGTAGAAAAAATCCTCGTAAACAATTTCCATCCAAAGAAAATAGTGATTGGATACGACCATCGTTTTGGTAAAGACAGAAAGGGTAACATTGATTTGTTGAGAGCGCTTTCCGAAAAATATGATTATGCCGTGGAAGAAATTCCGGCACAGACATTGGATGAAATTTCCGTAAGCTCCACCAAAGTACGCAATGCCTTACTGGAAGGTGACATCAAGCACGCAAACCAGTTTTTGGCACATCCGTTCACCATCAAGGGGAAGGTGGTGCACGGTGATAAGATCGGCAGGATTCTGGGCTTTCCCACCGCCAATATCGACATCTCCAATCCGCATAAGCTCATACCGGCATCGGGCGTGTATGCGGTAAAAATAAAAATCGACCGGCAGTTTTACAAAGGGGCTTTGAGCATCGGCTACCGTGAAACGGTTTTTGACAACAGCAAATTGACGATTGAAGTCTTTATTTTAGATTTTGACGGAGATCTGTACAACAAAGACCTGGATATGATTTTCGTGGATCACCTGCGCCCGCAAATCAAATACGACAACTGGGATTTGCTGAAAGTGCAGATTGAAAAAGATGTGGAAGCGGTGAGGAATATCGTCTCTCTATGATTTTTTCACCATGGCGATATGCGGAATATCGTCTTCCATGTACCACTCGCCTACTACTGTAAAACCAAAACTTTCATAAAATTTCTGCAAGTATAACTGTGCGGAAATCTTTATCGGTAAATGAGGAAAAACCTGCATCATTTTTTCCATGGCTTTTGCCATCAGTTGCCTTCCATATCCTTCTTTCCTGTAATTGGAATTGCTGACAACCCGTCCAATAGAAGCGTAACCATCATAGGATATACCATCGGGTACCAAACGGCAATAGGCGACCAGTTCGGCTTCTTTGTATAACATGAGATGATAACATTTTCGATCCTTGTCATCGATATCTTTGTAAATGCAGTTTTGTTCTATCTGAAAAACCGCTTCCCTTAATTGCAATACATCATACAACTCGGTAAGCGTTAAATCATCGAAATATTTGAGCATGGTTTGCAGCATCGTTTTGCTTTGCCTGAAATAAAAAAGAGAAATTATTCTCCAAAATACTCTGCATAGATGTTTTCCGTTTCCTGCAGCTTGATGCTGTGCAACTGACAGCCTTTTATGTGCGGTTCCAGTTGCTGCCAGATGATTTTGGCCAGATTTTCTGTGGTAGGATGAATATTGGCGGGAATGAAAGCAACATCCAGATTCAGATTGGTATGGTCCAGTTTGTCGACCACCACTTCTTTGATAATCTGGCTCAATTCTTTCACATTGATGATAAAACCGGTTTCCGGATCCGGTTCTCCTTTGACGGTTATAAACAGTACGTAATTGTGCCCATGCCAATTCTTATTGGAACATTTCCCGAAAACGTTTTCGTTTTGCTCCGCGGACCAATGATTATTATACAGCCTGTGCGCTGCATTGAAGGTTTCTCTGCGAGTTAAGTAAATCACGGTACAAAGCTATACAATTAGGCCATGGATTTGAGATTTGAGAAGTTATTTTTTAATTAAACCTTTATCTTTGTCAACATTTTGAATCTCATGCCACTTTCAACAAGCAAAATCACCATTGTAGCCGCTACCAGTCTGGAATTAAAGCCATTATTTGAGCATTTTTCACCAAAGGAAACGGATTTCAGCGGTTTGTATGTTGTTGATGAAAACCTGCATTTTCTGATTACCGGCATGGGCATGATGAATACGGCCGCACATCTGGCATTATATTCACAACGATTTGACCGTGATTTTTACATCGATGCGGGAATCTGCGGAGCCTTCAACCGCAACTTACAGATTGGTGAAGTGGTACAGATCATATCCGAAACCTACGGCGATTTTGGCGTAGAGAATGATGAGGAATTTCAGGATTTCTTTGACCTTGGGTTCATTGACAAGAAAGAAAATGCCTTTCAGTACGGATTATGTGAACCGTTGTTTTCGGATGTTCTTGGGAACATAAATTTGCCAAAGGCAACTTCCATTACCGTGAACAAGGTGCATGGAAATGAGAAAACCATTAAAATCATCACGGAGAAGTACATGGCTGATACGGAAAATATGGAAGGGCTGGCATTTTACTATGTATTGAAACTGATTCGGAAACCCGGGATTGAGATACGCTCGATATCCAATTATGTGGAAAGAAGAAACAAGGATAACTGGGACATAAAGGCTGCCGTTGAACACCTGAATGCTGAACTCTTAAAGGTCATCGGTCGCTAAAGTTCAGAGATTGCTTTCTCTGACAAGATATATGGGACGTTGTTTGACATTATCCATGATTCTGCCTAAGTACTCTCCGATTATACCCAGACAGATCAACTGGACACCGCCAATAAACAAGACACTGACCATCAAGGATGACCAGCCTTGCACCACATTTCCGTTAATGTATTTCTGATACAATGTATATAGAATGACAAAAAAGGAGACCAGAGATACAACAAATCCCATATAGGTGGCTAAGCGCAAGGGCAGGTTGGAAAATGCGGTGATACCATCAAAGGCAAAGGCAAACATCTTGGAATAGGAATAATTGGTCTTACCGGCATATCGCTCATCACGTTTATAGGTTACAGACGTCTGATTGAATCCGGCCCAGGCAATCTGTCCGCGCAAGAACTTATTCCGTTCCGGCATGGAAACAATGATTGCATTGATCTTCTTGGAAATAATCCTGTAATCTCCGGTATCCATCGGTATGGCAACATCCGAGAGCTTATTGATGAAACGATAAAATAGTTTAGCGGTTAGCAGTTTATGCCAGGACTCCCCTGCTCGTTGTTCCCGTTGTGCATAAACAACATCATACCCCTCTTTCATCTTGACGTACAATTCCTTAATCAGTTCCGGCGGATCCTGTAAATCTGCATCAATGATAACAATTGAATCTCCTTTGGCATTTTCCAGTCCGGCAAAAACCGCCAGCTGATGGCCGAAATTCTTGCTGAAATCGATATACTTCACCTGAGGGTTTTTGAGCGAGAGTGCTTTTATGACATTCAATGAATTGTCTTTGCTGCCGTCATTCACAAAAATAAGTTCGTATTCGTTACTGATGGACGTAACGGAATTTACCAGTCTTTCATATAGGACGGGCAGATTCGTTTCTTCATTAAAAACAGGTATGACCACTGAAATATCCACATGTCAAATTTAAGACTTTAGATTTAGGATTTGAGATTTATTTTGAGCTTAATGCTGGATTTTCAAATAAAATCATCTGTGTAAGTACGCCTCCCCTGATCGTCCTCGGTGTCCATTTCTCAAGTTCCTTTATTTGTTTATCTGAAAAATCATTCCCAACATTTGAATATAGTATATAAGGAACCGAGTCTATGGATTTGCCATTTACATTGAACATCCTGACCGTATCATCCAGCATATCCGTCTGATATAGACTTGCATTCATAGGAAATACCGTACCGATATTATTTTTATTCAGTTGTTTAAAATTATCATAGAATGCAAGCATTGTCTTCTTATCTTTCAGGTACGACAAATGTGCCAGGGTACAATCCCAACCGTTTGAAATCGGGACAGGATAAATCTGAAAATGACCAAGTAATAGAATTAATGTTGTAAAAACTGTGTAAACTCTTTTTCTTTCTGCTAAAAAAAGTAATACAGGAAACAACATCAGTACATACACGATTAAAAAATAGCGATGATTGATGGGATTTGTAAATGGTAAAAATGAAACTGAAAAGATCATTGCAGGAATCAGCCAGAGTAAGGTATACGTATCCACTTTTCTTTTTTGAATGACATAAAATAAACTCAGGGAAGTAAGAATTAGTATTCCCAAATCAAAGAAACAACGTGCAATGGAAAATCCGTTTTTTAATAAACCCATGGCATCTGCCAATCCCCTTTGTTCAGTCCAAGCTTCCGCTTTTGTAGCAAACAACCAGCCGGTTTGTGTATAGTGATAAATATACCATGCGAATGCAATGACAATGGCAGGTGCAAACAATACATTCCATCTGAACCATGCTTTAAACTGCTTGTTTTCTGTAAAAAATATGGTTGCTGACAATGAAGCGACACAAAATAAACCACGCAGGGTAATGCCAAGCATTCCAAACACCACAAATGCAAATACCATCTTGTAGTTTTTTAAATATGCTGACAAAGCCGCTAAATATAAGCTGAGCGATACGGCATCATAACTGACCATAGTATTTTGTGTAATGACAGCCGGAATGGCAAGGTACAGCAACACACCTGTTACCTGCTGTGCTTTGGAAAAAGAAAAATGCTGCAACAGACTTATAAAGGAAACAATCCCTAAAATGGTAAATGGCAACATGGATACATGTGCAGCCAGTAAAGTCTTTTCAAATAGGTAATAAAAGCAGGTCACATAAATATAGAACAACGGCGGATGTCCTGCATCCAACTGTGCGGGTGTAATAAATCCCTGAAATCCGTGTTCATAAAAATGCTGGGTAATGGTAGATGTTAAAATGGTATCCCAAAAAAAAGGCAATTGCCAGGAAAACACATTTAACAGAATGGCAAGAACTATGGCAAGCAAATAAATGTTATTATTTTTCAGCAGCTTCACTTATCAAAAATAACATTTTCAATCTATATTTACACGATGCAACCGCTTACACTCGCCATTTCACCTTGCCCGAATGACACCTTCATCTTTGATGCCCTGCTGCATAAAAAGATTGACACGGAAGGATTTGATTTCAAGCTGATATTTGCCGATGTGGAACAGCTGAACCAGGCGGCATTTGAGCAGCAATACGATATCACCAAGTTGAGTTACCATGCCTTTGCTTATGCATCAGATCATTATGCATTAATGCGATCGGGCAGTGCTTTGGGAAATAATTGCGGCCCTTTGCTCATCAGCAAAGAGGTATTGAATGAAGATGACATCAACAATGGCAATATCTGCATTCCCGGAAAATTCACCACCGCCAATCTGCTGTTTTCATTAAAGTATCCGAATGCAAAAAACAAATCGTTCCTTATCTTTTCAGCAATAGAAAACAAGGTGCTTGACGGTTCATTTGACGCTGGTGTGATTATTCACGAAAATCGATTTACCTACGAACAGAAAGGACTGAAGAAAATCATCGATTTAGGTGAATACTGGGAACAAAGCTACAAGGTGCCTATCCCTTTGGGTGGCATCGCCATCAAAAGAAGTTTTGAACCTGAAATTCAAAAGAGTGTTGAACGTATTATTAAACGAAGTATAGAATTTGCTTTTGCCAATCCGGATTCCTCTAAATCATTTGTAGCTGAGCATTCTCAGGAGATGAGTGAAGATGTTTGCCGTCAGCATATCAATTTGTACGTCAACAAATACAGTGTGGAATTAGGGTTTGATGGTGAGTATGCCGTCAACACCTTGTATAAGATTGCACAGGAAGATAACATCATTCCAGAAATAACTGAGCCGATATTTATCCGCTAGCTATTTGCTGGAAAACGCTTGCAGTGCATCCAGCCGCTTCTGAATACTCAAGGCCCACTCAGCCTGTTTTTGTTCATCAATACTGTGCTTGGTTTCAAGGTCATATCTATTCTCTTCCAGTTGCCATTCCTTCATGATTTCCTTACCGATAGTTCTCATGACGGGCAAATCAGCAGATGTTTTCACCTGTTCACTCAAACGTTTTCTGAACAAACGTGCATACAACTCGGTGATGTCAAAATGCAATTGTTCATGTTTCAGCACATAATCCGTTTGTTTATTTTTTTTACTCCACGACAAGGTTGGAAAATATTTTGCCATAACCGTCCAGGTAATCTGATTTCCCTTTGTATAATAGGAAAACTCGACGGAAGAAGCCGTCATAGCCACTTCGGCTGCATGCTCCATGGCTTCACCTTTAAAATCACTCCAGCTCAGTTTGCGATTTTCTGTCCAGGTAAAGAATGTCTTATATCGCTCGTCTCCGGCAGGCGGCAATCCGAATGCAGAAACAAGCGTTACAACAGTCGATATGAAAAGTAAAAGTTTTTTCATAATAAGCACAACGCAAAAAACATACCGAATATTTGAATTTGGATGGTTAAGAAAGCTGAATTATCAAAAGTTGTTTTTGATAGACATCAAATGCGGCGATTAAATCTTCAATAAAAGTTGGGCCATACTTTGCATAATACGCTGAAAAATTCTCTACGCGTTCCTGCAATGAATTATTCGGAAACAACTGCATTTTAATTTTATCTATCTGATTCAGTTCGGATTCATTCTTTTGTTTCAACGATTTCATCAATCTTTTTTGGATACTATCCACACTCTGCAAAGATTTTTGCAACTCGGCGCCTACCGCATTCACAAGAGTTGCATCAATATTTTTTGCGAGTACCTGCAGTTTTGAAAAAGTAATTTCCAATTCATTTTTATATGCAGAAACATCCATATCTTCTTCCGTATTTTTTGCAATGAATTCTTTCTTTAAGTCTTCCGTTTCCTTAAAAAAGTCCATTGTTTCAAATCCCACTTTTTCTATTTTTTTCGTTAATGCAGAAGTCAGCAACAGAGCCGAATTACGCAGCAACAGCTGCGGAAAATTCACCTTATAGAAATCAAATACCGGTTTCAGTTGCAGCCAGTAGCTCAACTCCCCGGCACCGCCGATATAGGCAAGAGATGGCAAAATTTTCTGTTGAAACAATGGTCTTAAAATCACGTTGGGAGAAAAACGTTCCGGATGATTTTCAAGTTCTGATAAAATTTCACTTTCCGTAAATTTTAATTCTGAATGCTGAATTCTGAATTCTGAATTTTCTTTTACGATTCTTTCACGGGAATTTTCACTTAAATAAAATAAATTGATTTCGCGTGGAAAGGCTTGCTGCTTATAGCCTTTTGCATCTAATTCCATTAATTGTTGTGTAACCAATTTAAATGAATTACCATTCAGCAGTTCATCTTTCATTACAACCGCATATTGTTGCTTAAATGCTATATCATTTCCATCTACAATCACCAAACCGTAAGAACCGAATAAGGCATTGACTAAATATCTTGTTGCCGCTGTTAGTGTAGGTAGTGCATATGCATTTTGAAAAACATCCATTAATTGATTGGCATATGCACTTTCACCCAAAATAGTTTTTATTTCTTCTAGTAACGATAAAATAGATTGCGCAGAATATTCTCCCGTCGCGCCGCCTTGTTTATCCGTCCATTCAATCTTTTTATTGTACAGATAAATATGGTTGATTTCTTCAAAATCGTGATCCTCACTACCCATCCAATACACCGGTACAAAATTATAATTCGGGTATTTTGCCTTTAATTGCTTACAGGTAGAAATCGTTTGCGCAATTTTATAAATATAGTACAGTGGTCCGCCGAAAATATTCAACTGATGTGCTGTAACAATACAAAAGGTAGTCGGATTTTCAAACGATGTTATATTTTCAGAAACGGGAGCCAGAATTTCAAGATCAGCATATTGTTTTTTGATAGTTTCCATTAAAGTCTTTCTATCAATATTTTCTTTCTGCTTATCCGTAATAATCTTTTCTATAGCATCAATATTTATCTCATAATGGTAAAATGGTTTTACATTTTCATCCTGAGAAATATAATCTAAGATAAGGTTAGAAAATAAGTTGGTTTGTGAGAAAGGAATGTTTTTAATATCCATAATACAAAATTAGCTAATTAGCTAATTAGCTGATTAGCTAATTATTTATTACTTCAGCGTACAAATCAAAGTCAGTGGCGTCATTAATTTTTACTGTACAAAAATCACCGATTCTGCAGAAATATTTTTTAGCGTCAATCAACACTTCGTTATCTACTTCGGGAGAATCGTATTCGGTACGGCCTACAAAATAGCCGCCTTCTTTTCTGTCGATTAATACCTTGAACGTCTTCCCTATTTTTTCTTCATTCTTCTGAAAAGAGATTTCCTGTTGAATCTGCATCAATCGGCTGGCACGCTCTTCTTTGGTGTCTGTATCCACATCATCTTCCAGTTCAAAGGCAGCAGTATCATCCTCGTGAGAATACTGAAATACACCCAAACGTTCAAATTTCATTTCCTGCACAAAATCACACATATCCTGAAAATCCTCTTCCGTTTCGCCTGGAAAACCCACCAGCATGGTCGTTCTGATGGCAATATCCGGCACCTTAGCACGTATCTGCTGAATCAGTTCGCGTGTCTCTTCCTGTGTAATCTGGCGCTGCATACGCTTCAATATATTGTTGTTGGCGTGCTGCAAAGGCAAATCCAGATAGTTACAAACTTTATCGCAGTTTTTTATCGCATCCAGAATATCCAATGGGAATTTGCTCGGATAGGCGTAGTGCAAACGAATCCACTCAATACCTTCCACTTCATTCAGTTGATACAGCAATTTAGATAAGGCACGTTCTTTGTAAATATCCAGTCCATAATACGTCAATTCCTGAGCAATCAGCATGATTTCCTTTACGCCCTGCTTCGCTAAATTTTTAGCTTCTGCCACAATTTCTTCAATACTCTTGGAAACGTGTTTGCCGCGCATCAATGGTATGGCGCAAAACGTACAGGTTCTGTTACAACCTTCCGATATTTTCAAATATGCATAATGCTGCGGTGTTGTCAGATAGCGTTCGCCAATCAGTTCATGTTTATAATCCGCATTCAGTTTTTTTAGTAATTGCGGCAATTCCAATGTTCCGAAATATGCATCTACCTGCGGAATTTCCACTTCTAAATCGTCTTTATAGCGCTGCGACAAACAACCGGTAACATACAATTTATCTATCTTTCCTTTTTCTTTTTGCTTGGCATACGATAAAATGGTGTTGATGGATTCTTCTTTGGCTCTGTCTATAAAACCGCAGGTATTGACAATAATGATGTTCGCATCCTTCTTTTCCGACTGATGTTCCACATCAAAATCATTGTGTTTTAACTGTGATACCAACACTTCGGAATCCACTAAATTTTTGGAGCAACCAAGTGTGATAACGTTGTATTTATCTTTTATATGTGATTTTGTCTTCATTTGAGTATACGAAGGTACAAATTCAGATTTTACCGGACAATTAAATCAATACTGTTTCAGCCATTTCACGGTTTCGGCAGCATCCGCAATCGACCAGGAATGTGGGTGTTTAAACTTAAGAATTTTCCGGAAACCTTTGTTTTGCGTCAGTACGATTTGTGCCTGTTTATTCCCATATTTTTGCAGTTCATTCACAAAACTGACATTATCCAGCACATTTAAATCATAGGCACTCCAGTGTTTTTCATTGAGTGTCCAGTTGAAATCAGGTTCGCAATAAATTTTAACAGGCATGGTAGAAAATAGCTGCACTCCGAATTTATTTTTATCATCGAAGCAATACGGCGACAGCTTGACATAATTATCATGGGCCGTATTCAAATCACCTCTAAAATAAGTGCTCATCTTTTGCAACATCATCTTATACAAAGGTTTGTTGGCCGCAAATGACGTGGAATCATTCATCCAGTTATCATAGACTTTGTATAATCGTACAAAATCCAGTGGCGGATCGATGGAGAATACAGCCCTAGGTTTAAGCTTTATATCATAGACATTACAATGTTGGACATATTTGATAACACCCGTGCCGCCTAATGAAAACCCTCCCAGGTAATAGGCATCATTCGGGATATTATTCCTGTGCAGCAATAAAGGGATGATACTGTCCAGATAATGTTGTGCGTTTCCATCTATCTGAAACGAAAGGTTGCCTTCGTTATTACATATAATGGCGGTTAGCATTCCGTTGGCAGCGGCAACTTCAGGAATATCCGTTTCAATTTCGGTCATTTGCGGTGATTCACCCATGCCGGGCAGCAAGATCAGTAAGCGGTGAGCAGGACCGTTCGGACGGTAATATATGGCGTAATTCTTAGTGCTGTCCGTTTTGTCAAAATACTCTATGGTTCTGAAATAGGTAGCAGACTTTTGCGCAAACAATATGGTTTGTAGAAAAAGAGACAGTATGAAGATGGATCTTTTCATTCTACTCAAACAGCGTCTCAATAAAGGCCTGGCGGTTGAAAACCTGCAGTTGTTCCATTTTTTCTCCTAAACCAATATATTTGATTGGAATCTTGAATTCATCCGCAATGCTTAACACCACACCGCCTTTGGCTGTACCATCAAGTTTGGTTAAAGCTAATGCTGTCACTTGAGTAGCAGCAGAAAAATGTTTGGCTTGTTCCAAGGCATTTTGTCCGGTAGAAGCATCCAGCACCAGTAAGACTTCATGCGGTGCATCCGGAATCACTTTAGACATCACCTTTTTTATCTTGGAAAGTTCGTCCATCAAGCCCTGCTTATTGTGCAAACGTCCGGCTGTATCTAGAATGATAACATCCACGCCTTTCGCCACGCCACTTTGTACAGTATCAAATGCCACAGCAGCTGGATCTGAACCCATGGCTTGTTTTACGATTTGCACACCAACGCGTTCACTCCAAAGGTTCAATTGCTCCACTGCAGCGGCGCGGAAAGTATCACCGGCACCCAGTAACACTTCTTTGCCGGCTCTTTTCAACTGATAGGCTAACTTTCCGATGGTGGTGGTTTTACCTACGCCGTTTACGCCCACCACCATGATAACGTATGGTTTTTTATCCGTTTTGGGGATAAAATCCGTCAAATCCCTGGTATTGTTTTCCGCTAAGATATTACCGATCTCATCTTTTAATATCTGATTTAATTCATTCGTATTGAGATACTTATCCTTAGAAACTCTGGCTTCAAGACGGTCGATGATCTTGATAGTGGTAGATAAACCGACATCTGAAGAGATGAGAATTTCTTCGAGTTGATCCAGAAATTCAATATCTACGGTAGACTTCCCGGCCACTGCTTTAGATATCTTGGAAAAGAAACCCTGTTTGGTCTTTTCCAAGCCTTCGTTCAGTTGCTTTTCTTCCACCTGCAGTTCTTCTGCAGACTTGCTTTTACCGAATATTTTATCAAAAATGCCCACGTTATCTGAATTATTGAAGTAAAGAATTGTCGAATTTAAGAATTTATAAAGTATAAATTCAATGCAATATAAACAAAAAAGCCTCTCAAAATAGAGAAGCTATATATTTAGTTGAATTTCATTCAATTACATACTTTTTACAGTATCCTGTAACAAGTCTTTGTGTACTACTTTCTCACGAGTAGAATATGCACCTGATTTGTCAGAACGAACGAACTTGATGATTTTCACCATGTTTTTGGATTCACCTACATTCTTACCTCTGTCTACTTTCGCGTTTTTGGATACTTTTGCCATGACTTATTATTTTATTTCTTTATGAACGGTTACTTTTTTCATAATCGGGTTGAATTTTTTCAACTCAATTCTTTCTGGTGTGTTTTTTCTGTTTTTCGTAGTAATATAACGAGAGATACCACCTAAACCGGATGTCTTGTGCTCTGTACATTCTAATATTACCTGAATTCTATTGCCTTTCTTCTTTGCCATTGTACTGATTTTTTAGAAACCTAATTGAACTTCACCTTTTTTTTCCAGTTCTTTTAAGTAAGAGTAAATACCTTTTTTGTTGATGGTTCTGATAGCTGAAGTGGATACTTTCAACTCAATCCATCTGTCTAATTCAGGAATAAAGAATGTCTTTTTCTGTAAATTAGGATAGAATTTTCTCTTTGTCTTGATGTTAGAGTGAGAAACGCTATTTCCCGTCATTGGACCTTTTCCTGATAAATCACAAAACCTTGCCATATATTGTTCGTTTTTAAGAGGTGCAAATATCGGAATAAAATTCCTTAAATACAAAACACCTTATACACAAATGTTTATTAAGTGAACCTGAAGGGAGTCGAACCCCTAACCTTCTCATCCGTAGTGAGATGCTCTATCCAGTTAAGCTACAGGTCCAGTAATTTGGAGTGCAAAGATAGGATTTTATTTATTAATTTGAAAATCTGTTGTGCAAAAAATGATGTTATGAGATAATTAACATTGGGTATGATGAAAATTGATAAAAATCAAAGAATAAAAATAAAAGCCTAATTACCAATACATTATAAATCAACCAGATACTATTAATCCATCTTTCATGACAAATTTCCTATCTGCTTTTTCAGCTAATAAATCGTTGTGCGTAACAATTATGAAGGTCTGATTGAATTCTTTCTTCAAATCGAAGAACAGCTGATGCAATTCCTCACTCCGTTCCGTATCAAGATTTCCTGTCGGTTCATCTGCCAAAATCAGCAATGGCTGGTTGATCAGGGCACGGGCTACAGAGACGCGTTGCTGCTCTCCGCCTGACAATTCGTTAGGTTTGTGATTCATCCTGTCTTTCAATCCAAGAAAATCCAGTAATTCCAATGCCCTTTTTCTGGTTTCAGCTTCATTCTTCTTAGCAATAAATGCCGGGATACTTACGTTTTCGAGTGCCGTAAATTCTGGCAGCAGATGATGAAATTGAAATACGAATCCCAGATGTTGGTTTCTGAAATCAGAAAGTTCCTTATCTTTCAGAGCTGCAATATCCTGCCCGTCAATGGTTACAATGCCTTTGTCTGCCCTATCCAGCGTGCCGATAATATGCAGCAAGGTGGACTTTCCGGCGCCGGAAGGGCCCACAATGCAGGCCAAATCACCTTTGGCAATTTCCAAAGATACACCTTTCAGCACCTGAAGCTGTTCGTATGACTTGTGAATATGTTGGCAGGAAATCAAGGCAAAGGAATGTTTTACTATTACAAACTACAGTTCACACAATATACCCATGCACGTTGATTGATCTCAGATTTAACCTTCTGTAAGGCATTTTCCACGTCTGATGCATTTACCTGAACAGTAGCACGCAAGACTCCGTTGCCGGCATCTTTGCTTATATTGACTACATATCCTTTACGTTCTGCCTCTTCCTTTAATTTTGCCGCACGTGTTTCATCAAAAAAAGCACCAATGACGATATAGGCTTTTTCAGCTTCCGGAGTGGCAATGGCAGCAATTTCAACTGAAGGCTGAACCGTATTTTTTTCCGGTTGTGGTGGGGAAACAGAAGATGTAACAGTTTCAACTGCCGGAGTATTAGAAACCTGAACCGTCACTTCTTGGTAGGAAGGCATCAATGATGACTGACTTTGATGGCTATTTCCTTTGTGTATATTCCAGGTGAGAGAAGATGCTAAAAATATAATTGCCAACACAGCGGTCATCCAATAGGCTGATTTAGAAGACGGGCGACCAGAAGATACCGTGTCTTGTAGTAATTCAGGATGTAAAATACGCTGATAGGTTTCTTTTATAACGCTTTCTGTGTCTTTGAGTCGTTGAATGGGCTGCAAGGGCATTACCGGTAAACCATAACTATCCGGCAAATAATTACCCGACAAATGAGGATGGAACTGTATGTTGTTTTCCTGATCTGCCAACAATCTTCCGATACCCTTGAACATCAGGCTTCTGTTATCTCTGAGTGTTTCGTTGCATTGTTTTGAAAATTCTGACACCATGATTTCCGCTTCGTGGTAAGAAACAGAAAAATGATGGGAGGCGGCATTCATCAGCAAACCATCATTATTCTGAAGGGAGCGGTTGAAAGCAATGGTCTTATTGGGTGGCAAAATCCTGTTCTCCGTCAAGCGGATTTCAGACGGATGGTAATTTCCGATGAAAGCGCCGAAGTTCGGAATAATGACACAATTGTGTTTTCTCAATAATTGTTGTAATAATTCTACCATTGAAGCAAAGTTAGAAATTCTGCCCAATTTTTCTGCATAAAATATACTAATACCGATTTATTAAAGCAATCAGCATATTATTTGCCATGCTCAGCACGACAGAAGGGTGTTAAAAACTCAGCTTCACACCGCCGATCACCTGGAAATTATATGTTGGGTATTTGTAGAAACGCTGCCATTTCTGAAAACCCAGATTGTTTAAATCCACAAAAACACCGATGTTTTTGGTAATGAAATAATTCGCAGATAAATTTACATCTACCAATCCTTTGATCGGAATCAGGGAAGTGCTGTAATATGGAGGGAAATCATTGTTATTGCCCTGCACGCCATTTACCCTGCCATGACCGGTAACATCCACATTCACATACAATTTATCTTTCCAGTTATAGAATGCAGAGACACCTGCCTTAAGTTTAGGAACATAGGATAATTCATCTGCTGTATTCTTATTGTAGATGAAGTAGTCAAACCATGCTTTTGCACCAAACTGATTTCCCAAATTATACGAGATTCCGATATGCGGATTCCAAGCTCTCAGATTTCCGACACTCTGCACATCAAAGCCGATGCTTTTTTCTCCAAAGGGACCAAATGTATTGATAAATTGCGCGTTGGTACGGGATACCAGCTGACTGAAGCGCACATCATACCCAAAACCCTTAGCACTACCACGCAAACCAATGATTGTTCTTATCTCATCAATGGAATTATCATAATTATCCGTCACCACAAACGGGTTTTCCAGCGATAGATTGTTTAAACTGTTGATTTTCACCTGCGTTTTCCATTCATTATACATCACTAGGTAATCTTTGTATATCTGCAGTTGATTTTCTATTTCAGGCAGTATATAAAACTTTCGGTTGGTGACAATCAGATTAGGACCGGCTTTCAACTGCCAGATCTTAAATCTTATTTTGCCATACGGAATAGCCTGAACACTCAGATGATTCTGATTGTTTAAGAAAGCGCCAAAGGTAGTATCCTGATAATTGCCCTTATACGAAACATTCGTAACCACTATCTTTCCGCCCAGCCAGTAGTTCTTTTTAAAATTATAACCACCTTCAGCATTCACACCTATCGTCAGTTCCTTAGGTTTATGAAATACATT
Source organism: Chitinophagales bacterium (assembly GCA_046329775.1). Lineage (GTDB taxonomy): Bacteria > Bacteroidota > Bacteroidia > Chitinophagales > JADIYW01 > JADJSS01. Next base: position 16,604 of record JAXLTX010000002.1, on the reverse strand, counting down.
CTTATTGATGACGGAGGTAAAATTCACTTCAGCGTTGTAATAATAGTCGGCATCCTCGATGCCACGCAATTTCACGGCACCGCCAAAACGATTGAAATTCGTTTTAAGGGAATCTCTGTTGCTTATTTCATCCGAGTAACCGTAAAAATTATGTTGGTTCAGGCGATAAAACAATTCACCGCCCAGCGATACTTTTTTCTTTATGAAATATTCGCCGAAGCCCTTGATCTTAAAATCCGTGTAGTTTTGGTACTCTTTCTTATTCTTGAAGGTCATGATAAAATCAGCATCCAGCCCGGCGCGGTATTTTGCCTGAATGGGATTGGTCATGACTATCTTTGCCAATGGCGTTAAGGGATATCCAAACCCTATCTTGGCATAAAAGAACTGATTCTTTTCGGGCTTCTTCCCTGCCGCTTTTATCGGGCGAATATCTTCAGCCGAATATGTGATTTTACCTTTCACATCCGAAAATGTATAGGTTTGGGGATCCGGTTTGGTTTTCACAATATTCGGCAAGTTGGGACTGAAAGGAACCTTATTGGAGGAAATCAAAATCGGTTCGTATGCTTTTACGATATCCACTTCATCCAGCTGAGGCAGGGTATCTACATTATTCTGCGCAAGGGCCGTGATGGCAGAAAAGCTGATGAGCGCTAAAAATATATACTTCGTTTTTTTCATTTTCTGTTTTTATTCATTTTCCAATAGATGCTTAAACAATCTCCGATCAAATTCTGTACAGCATAACAGCTGGCAATTATTTGCCGCCTTCAAATTGCATTTGGGTACCGTTATCCTGTAATTTCAATCTGGAGTTATCCATTTCCGTTGCAAGTATCGCATCCAGTTTCTGCTGTGCTTCCGCCTTCACATCATCGTCCTGCGAGTAATTGTCGAGCAGACTTTGTAAGGTTGCCTTGGCCTGCAATATCTTCTTATCATCTTTATAAATGTCACTCAGCAAAATGAACGTCTTACCGAGGTAATATTCATAAGAAGGAAACTTATCCAGATAATCGTTGCATTCTTTCTCAGATTGCTTTTTATTTCCTTTCAGGTAATAGATTTTAGCCATCGTATATTTGGACTCTGCCGCCTGTTCATTGCTGGCATTCTTCACCACATATTCCAGTTCTTTCAGGGCTTTTTCATTATCCTTTAGCGCAAACAGACCCATTCCCTTGTAATAGGCCATCTCAGCCTTATAGAACTCCGGCAATCCAGGCAACACGGCCACTTTAGCCGTATTATCCAGACACTCCTGATATTTTTTCAGATAGAAAGAGGTGCGCATCAAACCAATGACACATTCCCTTTTATTTTCATCCAACGATGCGATCCCTTGCAGTTTGTTATAAAGTTCATAAGATCGTACATAATTTTTGAGATCGTAATAATTGATGTTGGCCGCACGTGCCGTTGAACGTTCCGTAAATCTGTTTTGCGACTGATTGATTACGTACTCATATCCTTTTAAGGCATTGGTGAAATCCTGTTTGGTAAACAAACACTCTGACCTGTAGAAATTCGCCTGCAGTGCAAAATAGCCGTTCGGGAATTGTGCGAGATAACTGGAAAATCCTTGTAATGCCTTATCCATATCACCGTTGAAGAACTGTTTTTCCGCCGACAGGTAGGTCAGTGAATCCTGTTCCGAAACGGTCACTTTAGAACCCGGATATTTGTTGGCATATGTGATATAACCGGACGGATCTCCCTTGGCAATATAGATTTCCTTGATGGCCAGCATCGCTTCATTGGATGCGGGAGTAGACGGGTAATTTTGCACCACTTTCTGATACCAGCTCAGCGATTCATCATAATTATCCCTGTTGTAATAGATTAAGCCTAATTTCAGATATGCATCCGGAATCTGATCCGATTTCGGATTTTTTATCAACAGGGATTTGAACGTTTCAATGGCCAAATCATCCTTATCCTGTGCCATGTAGGTATTTCCGGTCTGTATGATGGCATCGTCGGCAAACGCTGAATTCGGAAAACGTACCACGAGGGCTTTCATTCCGGCAATCTTATCGTTGTAATTGCCGCCCAATCCGTCAATGATGGATTTCTGGTACAAGGCGTAATCCGCACCGATGGCATTGGATTTAATCACTTCATCATAATATTGTTTTGCCGATTTATATTCCTTTTCCATGAAGTAACAATCTGCCAGACGAATCATGGCATCCGGATATACGTTTTGCCTGTTGGTGATATTATTGTCGTTTTTCAGCAATGTAACCGCCTTTGCAAAATAATCATCTGCAGCCTTGTAATCTTTTTTCTTGTAGTAATTGTATCCTTGCAGATAGTTGGCGGTTCCGGCGTTTACCTTGTCGGAGTGCTCGGTGCTGACGGATGTTGCCATTGGAATAAATTTATTCAGCAATGTTACAGACTTGTCCAATTCCGATTTCTGATGCGCCATATCCGCCTTCCAGTAATAACACAAGGCTTCAATGCTCTTGGCGTTGGGATATTTCAGCGATTTATCGAAGAAACTTTCCGCCGCATCGAATTTAAAGTCATTATAATTTTCAACAGCACGATAATATGCCATTTTCTGATATGCCTCTTTCAGCTTTTCCGATTTCACAGACAAATTGTCTATAATGGACATTGCCTCTTCGTAATTGCGTGTCATCAGAAATAAATCGGCCAGCAGTTCGTTGGCTTCCGTTGTATAAGTGGACTTCGGATAAGCCTGAATAAAATTCTTCAAGGCAACAAGCGCGTCATTGGTATTGCCCAGTTCATAAGATAACTTGGCATACTGAAACCAGGCTTCTTCCTGTATGGTTTTATCGAAGCTCATGCGAGCCGCCTGCAGAAATGCGGTACGGGCATCCGCTTTGTTGTCTGTTTTTTCGTAGCACTGGCCGAGTAAGAACATGGCATTCTGTCCGAGAGCCGTTTGCAAAGGAGACAACTGTTCTAAATTCTTTATTGCCTTCTCGCACTGTCCTTTCTGAGCCTGCACATACCCCAATGCATAGTAGTCTTCCGGGGTCACCTTAGCGGCATTTTGGGTATATTGTTCCAAATAGAATAATGCCTTGTCGTAGTTTTTCAGTTCATAATACGAACTACCTAGCAGGTGGGCAATCTCATTCTGGTAATTGATATTTTCTTTTAGTTTAGGTTCTGCATATTCCACCACACCTTTGTAATCCTTATTGATAAACTTGATGGATGCGATATAATACGGTACAATCTTACCGTATTTCTTAGAGAGTTCCAGTTGCTGGAAACTTTTGTAAGCTGCATTATAATCTTTCAGGTAATAACTGGACAAACCGGAGTAATAATGTCCTTCTTCATTGTAAGGGTGTTTCTTATCGATGGCAATCTGGTTGAAGTACATTCTGGATGGGCTGAATTTCTTGAGAGCGAAATTGGCAAACGCTCGTTTATATTCAAACTCCGTCACATCTTTTCCCGTCAGTGATTTTTCATCCACCTTATCAAAAAAAGCGAGGGCATCGTTGTAATTAGCTTTCCCAAAGGCGATGTCTCCCAAATGAAAATAGGCATTATTGGTTTTAGGATGCCCTTTGAAGTTATCAGCAAAATATTGCAAATCTTTCTCCGCTTCCGGCGATGCCGTTTCTTTCTCACACAATGCTTTCAGATAGACCGCATCCGCATAAATAAGATTGGACTTATCCAGCGTTTTATTTTCATACTTCTGTAAAAAATCCTGCAGGAACGGTTGCGCCACCGCATACTTCCCCAAGCTGATGAGCTCTTCTGCTTCCCGGTATGATTTCAAGACATCTGTGTGCTTGAAAGTGGCTTGAGCTAAAGCAGTAAATGAAAGGGTACATGTAATAAAATATAGAAAAAGAATTTTCCGCATGATGAATGTTTAATTAAGATTGATAACGAACAATTACAAATATTATTCCAAGATAAAGTTGAAATATTTTCAGCTAGTAAAAAACGATTGTTTATACACTTTTGTGGAGAGAAAACCCACATACTGATTTATCAGTAGCTAAAATTCGCCTATTAGGCGCCTGCATCATCTTTTTCTGCTGTATCACCATCAGAAACTGGTTTTAGCGGTGTGGCATCCGGCTCAAATAATTCTTTTGTAGATTGTGTTACCTTCCTGATACTGTGCGTTATAAGGGTTCCACTTTCGAGATTATCTTTATTGAGTTCTTTGATGGAATTCAGTTCAATCTCTAATGAATGTACGGAAATGAAAATCTCACGTGCCGCCAGCAACATGGAATAAATCAAGAATACCAGACTGATTCCGAAGCAGATGCTTCCTATATGCTGGTCTCCAAAATAAATAAACACCATGGAAACAGAACTGATGATCAGCGCGATGATACCAGACAATTGCATGTTGCGTATCAGCAGCACACGTGTTTTCAGATTTGAAATCTGTTTCAGGATGGATTCATCGTGTGTCTCCATATAGCGCAGCTTCAGGCTTCTGATCAGATTGGAGATGGCTACAAAACGTGTGGTGTAGGCGACATACAATAAAGATACCGTTGAGAAGAGGATGGCTGGTGTGGTAAGCGTGATTTCCATAATATTTAAACTAACAATAGTATGTTCATTTTAGTTTCAAGTAAAGATGCCATCGCAAAAGCAATGGCATCTTTGTTGTTCTTAAACAGATACCGATAAACAGTATCTTTTTAATATGTTATTATTTTCCGGGACGTAAGCTTCTTACCACTTTACCTGTCTGCCACATTTCAGAGTTTCTGATTTCAGCCAGTTCCGCTTCCAGTTTTTCTCTGTAATCCGGTTGTGAGTTGGTATCGATAGAGCGTTGTGCCTCTTCTCCTGCCGCCACTTTTGCATACAGGTCTTTAAATACCGGCAATACCGCTTCACGGAAAGGGCCTTTCCAATCCAACGCACCGCGCTGTGCAGTAGTAGAGCAGTTACCATACATCCAGTCCATACCGTTTTCAGAAACTAATTTTATCAATGACTCTGTCAATTCTTCTACTGTTTCATTGAAAGCTTCAGACGGTGAGTGACCGTTTTCACGCAATACTTTATATTGTGCTTCCATGATGCCCGCCAATGCCCCCATTAAGACGCCACGCTCACCCGTTAAGTCAGAATATACTTCTTTCTGGAAGGTCGTTTCGAATAAATATCCGGAACCTATACCGATGCCCAAGGCAATCGTTCTGTCGTAAGCCTTTCCTGTTGCATCCTGAAAAATGGCATAAGATGAATTCAACCCTTTTCCTTCCAAGAACAAACGACGCAAGGAGGTTCCGGAACCTTTTGGTGCCGTCAGTATTACATCCACATCCGCGGGAGGAATGATGCCTGTACGTTCTTTGTAGGTGATACCGAACCCATGGGAGAAGTACAATGCCTTTCCTGCTGTCAGGTGTTTTTTCACGGTTGGCCATAGTTCGATTTGCGCCGCATCAGACAACAAATACATGATGATGGTGGCTTTTTCCAATGCTTCTTCCGGTTCGAACAGCGTTTGTCCTGCTACGAAACCATCTGCAATTGCTTTATCCCAAGATTTTGACGGCTGACGCTGACCAATGATGACATTGAAACCATTATCGCGTAAGTTCAGTGCCTGTCCGGGCCCTTGTACCCCGTAACCGATTACGGCGATTACTTCGTCTTTTAATACTTCTTTTGCTTTTGCTAACGGAAATTCTTCACGTGTTACCACGTTTTCTTCTATTCCGCCAAAGTTCATTACTGCCATACTATAAAATTTATGATTTGAGATTTAAGATTTATGAATTAACTGATCAATTTCGCTTCAAAAATATCGATTTGTTTCTGCACCTGCTTGAGTAAATTTTCAGCCGCCCATTGTTCCGCATTGAATTCGACGGAAAACTGACCTTCCGTGTCACTCAGTTTCTTATATCCGAAATCGGTAACATCCACTCTCCTTCTGGAAAAAATCAACATGAACCGCCCGATAAGTACCGGCTGGTTATGTGAAACAAATTCTATTTTATATGCTTTCATAAAGAATTGCACTAAAATAATAAGATTCCACTATATAATGTGCAGATTGGTATTAAAATAACGTGAACGATAAGATGCATGCATTGGGATTTAAGATTTAGAATCATGAGGTATGGACTATATGCTATCTTAAATTCGTCAATTAAACTATTCCATAATTTTTCTATCTTACACGGATGTCCGATTATACAACACAAGCACGTTGGAGCAAAGAAAAAGCAAACGCATGGTACGCTGCACAACCTTGGTTGGTAGGTTGCAATTTCATTCCTTCCACGGCCATCAATCAACTGGAAATGTGGCAGATCGATACCTTTGATGCAGCAACCATAGACAGAGAATTGGGCTGGGCAGCCGCAATGGGCATGAACACCATGCGAGTCTTCCTGCACGACCTTGCCTGGCAACAAGATAAAGATGGTTTTAAAAACAGGATAGACCAATATCTGTCTATAGCTTTCAAACATGGCATCCGCACTATGTTTGTCTTTTTTGATGACTGTTGGTTTCCAAATGCAAAACCTGGCAAGCAACCCGAGCCAATTCCCGGCATCCACAATTCCGGCTGGCTGCAATCACCTGGGGTGACGGTGGCACAAGACCCGACTCAGGAAGCACGCTTAAAAGCCTATGTGCAGGATATCGTCGGCACTTTTGCCCAAGATGAACGGGTGTTAATCTGGGATCTGTATAATGAACTCGGCAATACGTTCCTGACAGTGATGACCTTGCCCTGGTACCAAAAATACCCGAAGATGCTATTTCGGGGATTCAAACACCTTTTTCTCCCCTTGCCTACTTTACCCTTACTGATAAAAACCGAAGCCTGGATACGGGAAATGCAACCCTCACAGCCGCTTACTGCCGGTGTCTGGTTTGGAAATGCAAAGCTGAACAGTACCCTGATCGAATTGTCGGATATTGTTTCTTTCCATAATTATTTTAAGGCGGATTCGCTGGAAAATCAGCTTAAAGCTTTGCAGAAATTCGACCGGCCGATACTATGCACGGAATACATGTCGCGCACTTCGGGCAGTCTTTTTGAAACGCATTTGCCGGTGATGAAGAAATACAAGGTAGGTGCTTACAACTGGGGGCTAGTCAGCGGTAAAACGCAAACCATTTTCACATGGGAAGGAAAAATCGGAGATACGGAGCCTAAAGTCTGGTTTCACGATATTCTACGAAAAGACGGATTGCCATTTTCAGAGAAAGAAGTGAAATTCATCAAAGAGATTACGAAGTAAAAACGTTACGGCTCTAAGATGACATCGCTGCAGGCCTTGCCACTCGGCACCATCGGGAAGAGATTTTCTTCCTTTTCCACCACGACTTCCAGCATATAAGGTCCTTTGTGAGCAAACATCACATCCAACGCTGCACTCAGCTCGCCACGCTGCTCCACTTTAGCCGCTTCCAGTCTGAATCCCTTAGAGATCGCCACAAAATCCGGATTCTTCAATTCTACGGAAGAATAGCGGTTATCGAAAAACAACTGCTGCCACTGGCGCACCATGCCGAGGTAGTTATTGTTGAATAAGACAATTTTTACATTCAAGTCATTCTGCCAGATGGTTCCGAGTTCCTGCAAAGTCATTTGAAAACATCCATCCCCTACTATCACCACCGTTGTTCTGTCGGGGGCAGCCATTTGCGCACCGATAGCTGCAGGTATAGAGAATCCCATGGTACCCAAACCACCGCTGCTGACCCATGAATTCGGCTTTCGGTAAGTATAATATCGCATCGCATACATCTGATGCTGACCAACGTCCGGAACGATAATCGCCTCGCCTTTAGTTTTCTCATCAATGAGATTCATGATCTCTCCCATCTTGATACCGCCTTTCGTCGGATGGATGGCATGCTGTATGACCAGGGCATCTTCCTGCTGATCGAGTTCTTTAAACGTCTGTATCCAGTCGGTGTGTGTATTATCATTTACCAGTGGTAACAATAAAGACAATGCTTCTTTGGCATCCGCTAGAATGCCTACCTCTGTTTTTACCACCTTATCAATCTCCACAGGATCAATTTCAATATGTATGACTTTTGCCTGTTTTGCAAATTTGGTGACATCGCCGGTTACACGGTCATCAAAACGCATACCAACGGCAATCATCACATCACACTCATTCATTTTAATATTCACAGAATAGTTGCCATGCATGCCAGGAATGCCCACATAGTTTTCATGATCGGGATTAAATCCGCCTAATCCTTGCATGGTGGTCGTCACCGGAATACCAGTTTTGGCAGACAACGCTTCCAGTTCCGCTCGGGCTTTGGAAATGATAATTCCTTGACCTGCAATAATTAAAGGCTTCCTAGCTGTATTAATAATTTCAGCAGCCTGCTGAAGTTTTGCAACTTCTGCAAGCGGTTTGGAATTATATCCACGAACGCTTTCACACGGCGTGTAACCATTCCATTCCATCAGCTCAAACTGTGCGTTTTTGGTAATATCAATCAGCACCGGTCCAGGTTTTCCGGAATTGGCAATAAAGAATGCCTTGGCCAGCGCTTCGGGAATTTCTGCAGCGCGGGTTACCTGATAATTCCATTTCGTTATCGGCATGGTGATACCTACCACATCCGTTTCCTGAAAAGCATCCGTTCCTAACAAGTGCATCGGCACCTGTCCGGTGATACAAACCATCGGAGTACTGTCCATGATGGCATCGGCAATACCGGTAATCAGGTTGGTGGCGCCGGGACCGGATGTGGCAAAACAAACGGCAGCCTTTCCTTTCACACGAGCCCAGCCTTCCGCAGCATGCGTGGCACCCTGTTCATGTCTTGTCAATACATGCTTGATTTGGTCCTGATAATGCCATAAGGCGTCGTAAATCGGCATAATGGCACCGCCCGGGTAACCAAAAATAACTTCTATCCCTTCAGCAATCAACGATTTGATGACTGCTTCCGAACCTGTAATCTGATGTTTATTTGTTTCTGACATGACAATACTTACTATGCTTACCTTACAAATCTACTAAAAATGAGTTTTTATTAAAAGGCAAGGTGGAAAATGCTTTTAATAATAGTGATTTCTTAATCTTTATGCAGATGTTAGCGAAATAATCGAATTAGCAGGACAATAAATCCATCAGGTGTTTCCACTCCTGATTGATGGTCATGAAATGCTTGCCGGCCAGATGCAGTGGCGTGAAGATCACCCGGTTGTTGTGAATACCTGCCATGACATTGTGATTACCTTCCACCAAAGCATCCACAGCGGCAACTCCTAAGCGGGAAGCCAGTATCCTGTCGTTGGCAGATGGATTACCACCACGCAGCAAATGTCCTAAAACGAGCGTTTTGATGTCGTATTCGGGGTGCATCTGCTTGAATTTCGCTGAAATTTCCATAACGCCGCCAGCATCGTCTCCTTCCGCCACCACAATGATATAGGATTCTTTTTGCAGACTGTTCTTCAGCTTGACAGATATCTCATCCAAATCTGTTTTTATCTCGGGAATCAGGATATCCTCCGCACCTGCCGCCAGGCCAGATGCCAGCGCTATGGTGCCCACATCCCTTCCCATCACTTCAATGAAGAACAGGCGGCCCAGGGAATTGGCGGTATCCCGTACCTTATCTATCAGTTCCACCGCAGTAGCCACCGCGGTATCAAAACCGATACAGTATTCCGTACCGAACAAATCATTGTCTATCGTTCCCGGAATGCCGAGGAATGGAATATTGTATTCTTTGGTAAATGCCTGTGCGCCTTTGAACGTTCCATCTCCGCCAATGGCAATCACGGCATCAATATTTCGTTGTTTCAACTGCTCATAGGCCTGTTTTCTGCCTTCTTCCGTCATGAAGCGTTTGCTGCGCGAAGATTTTAAAATGGTACCGCCACGATGTATGATGTTTCCGACGGAACGTGAATCCATCTCCATCATGTTTCCGTCAATCATCCCTTCGTAGCCATTCAGGATACCATATACTTTCAGGCCTCGCAGGATGCCTGCACGCACCACGGCTCGTACACAGGCATTCATACCGGGAGCATCTCCACCGGACGTAAAAACAGCAATATTGTTGACAGACATAACCTATTGTTTAATGCTTAAAAATACGATTACTTTTTCAATTAAGATATTTTAGGATATTGACATGTCGGAGTAACATTATCTAACACATGATAATTGAAATACATTATAATTTTACAAAAAAATTAACAGACAAAAAAACAAAGCTTATGAGTACATTTTCTACATGGGTAAAAAACTCACATACCGTAAAATTTGCAGCAGTCGGCATTTTAGTGCTGCTGTTACTGATACCCAGCAGCATGATTGAAAGCCTGATTTCGGAGAGACAATCTCAGAGCCAGCAAGTGATTAATGAAATCAGCAGCAAGTGGGGTTATGACCAGACCATCGCCGGCCCCATCATCAATATTCCATACAAGGATGTGGTGGCATCGCAGAACGATAAAGGGCAGACCGTCTATACGAACACCATCAGCACCATGCATTTCCTGCCTGAGCAATTGGACATTAAGGGCAATATAAAGACCGAGTTGAAACATCGCAGCATATATGATGCGGTTGTCTATTCTACAGAACTGCAACTGAAAGGCAGCTTTCAAAAGATTGCCATTGAAAAGCTGGGCATAGCGGCTGAAAACGTCCTTTGGGACAAAGCCTATGTTTCATTACACATTCCGGATTTACGCGGCATCAACAAACGCGTGGTGCTGAACTGGAATGGAGATACGATTGAAATGAATCCGGGCATTGACGACAACGATATCGTGGTGACATCCGGCAACATCTATAATGGCAACAAGTACAACCGCGAGGTAGTGGTGGAAACAGTGCCTGTCAGAAACAGCGGAAACGGTTCCTCCGGCCTGAGCGCCAAGGTAAATGTAAAAGACGCCGGCACCATAGACTTCAGCCTCTCCCTTGACCTGAACGGCAGCTCCTCGCTGTATTTTATCCCGATTGGCAAAGAAACCAACGTGACCTTGCTATCCGCTTATCAGACACCGAGTTTTGACGGAGCCTTTATCACCGACAGCAATGTGGTGAACGACAAAGGATTTACCGCCAACTGGAAAGTGCTGAACCTGAACCGCAACTTCCCGCAGGAATGGACCAACAGCGCCTACAATATTAATGAGGCGGCCTTTGGCGTCAACTTACTGATTCCGGTGGACCATTACCAGAAAAGCATGCGTTCCGCAAAATATGCCATCATGTTCATCCTGCTCACCTTCCTCGTTTTCCTGTTCACCGAAATCCTGAACGGGTTTAAAATCCATCCGGTGCAATACCTGCTGGTCGGACTGGCCCTAATCATTTTTTATACCTTACTGCTGTCCATTTCTGAGCAAGTGGGCTTCACTTATGCCTACCTGATTTCAAGCGGAGCAATCATTCTACTCATATCCCTGTATTCTAAAACCATCTTTAAGGAAAACAGGCTGATGGCGTTGCTGGCTGGCATCCTGATCATACTGTACGGCTTCCTTTTTGTGATTCTACGTTCTGAAGATTACGCCTTACTGATAGGCAGCATCGGCTTATTCATCGTGTTATGTGTGATAATGTATTTATCCAGAAAAATAAAGTGGTACGGTGATGATTCTGCAGAACAGCTGGGATAATACGATATAGTTTTGATTTAATTAGAAAAGCCTGATAAATTGATTATCAGGCTTTTCATTTATACATACATTCACTAACTTATTCAAAAATGTAATACAATCCTATAAAGATAAATACCAATGCTATACTCGTTAAACCATACAAAACAAACCCTCTTAATTCCGGAATCAAATCCAGCATGGTAAACACACAACTCACAAAACCGATGAAGGCACCTATGCCAGTCAGGATAAAACCGGTATATTGTTTTTCATCATTATATTTCTTTTTACAGAAATTCAACACTTCAATTATCTGCAAACTATCCATACCATGTTGTCGCAGTTCATCTACAATGATATCTTCCGTATAGTTATTTTCTTTCCATTTCTGGTAGAAATCGGGGTAGGAAATAATCACATTCTCCATAGTGTTAATTTTAAATTTACTTATGAATAACCTAAAATTAAACTAAAAGTTGGGAAAAACAAAAAATAAATTAAAAAAAACGAACATTGCTGTTCGTTTTCTTAGTGGGCATTACCGGGTTCGAACCAGTGACCCCTACCTTGTCGAGGTAGTGCTCTAAACCAGCTGAGCTAAATGCCCTTTACCTTAAAATTCATCCGTCACGCAGCCTTCACTGGCCGAAGATACGGTTTTGGCGTATTTATACAAAATTCCTGACGTCGCTTTTAATGCCGGCGCTTCCCATTGTGCTTTTCGGATATTCAGTTCCTCTTCAGCAATCAACACATCTATCGTGTTATTGACGGCGTCAATCAATATCTTATCGCCATCTTTCACCAGGGCAATGGCGCCACCGTTTTGCGCTTCGGGCGTTACATGTCCCACCACAAAACCGTGCGATCCGCCACTGAACCTTCCGTCGGTAATCAGGGCCACGTCTTTGCCCAGCCCCTCGCCCATCAGTACGGACGTCGGCTTCAGCATTTCCGGCATGCCCGGTGCACCTCGCGGACCGATATAACGGATCACCACCACATCACCCGCCACCACTTTCTTGTCTTTCATCGCATCAATGGCATCCTGCTCCGAATCGAAACATTTTGCCGTTCCTTCAAAGCGTTCGCCTTCCTTCCCGGTGATTTTCGCCACCGCACCTTCACTGGCTAAGTTGCCATATAAAATCCGGATATGACTACTTGGTTTTATCGGATTAGAAACGGTATGCAGCAAATCCTGACCTTCGGCCAGTCCTGGCAATTCGGCCAGATTCTCGGCCACCGTTTTTCCGGTTACTGTCAGACAATCACCGTGCAGTATGCCTTCTTTTAACAAATATTTCATCACAGCAGGTACGCCACCAATTTTATGTAAATCTTCCATTACATATTTTCCGCTCGGGCGGAAATCCGCCAGCATTGGTGTCGTATTCCCCAAACGCACAAAATCATCCAGCGTAAGTTTAACACCTATTGTTTTTGCCATAGCAATCAAATGCATCACCGCATTGGTACTTCCACCTAAGACAATTACCAGACGTATTGCATTTTCAAATGCCTTAAAAGTCATGATATCACTCGGCTTAATATCCTTCTCCAATAAGTTTTTTATAGCAGCAGCTGCTTGCTTTAGTTCATTTTTCTTATCATCACTTACCGCAGGATTGCTGGCTGAATAAGGCAAACTCATCCCCAATGCTTCAATGGCTGATGCCATGGTATTTGCCGTGTACATACCGCCACAGGCACCGGCTCCCGGACATGCATGTTCTATCACCCCCTTGTAATCTTCATCTGAAATGGTGCCGGCAAATTTTTTACCCAAGGCTTCAAATGCGGAAACCACATCCAACGTTTCTCCTTTATATTTCCCAGGAGCAATGGTACCGCCGTATACCATGAGAGAAGGTCTGTTCAATCTCGACATCCCCATGATAACGCCGGGCATATTTTTATCGCAACCTGCAATGGAAATGATGCCGTCGTAGAATTGAGCACCTGCATTGGTTTCAATGGAATCTGCAATCACCTCGCGCGACACGAGTGAATAACGCATACCAGAGGTTCCCATGGAAATGCCGTCGCTGACACCAATCGTATAGAAGTTGAGCGCCACCAGGTTCTCCTGTGTCACCAGCTTCTTCAGGTTGGCGGCCAATCCGTTCAGGTGCATATTACACGGGTTGCCGTCCCAGCCGGTGGAAGCGATGCCAACCTGTGCTTTTTTAAAATCATCATCTGATAGACCGGCAGCGTGCAGCATGGCTTGTGCGGCAGGCTGTGTAGGGTCCTGTGTGATGGTTTTACTGTATTTATTGATTTCAGGCATACTTGTTCTTTTGATTTTCCAAATTAACGAAAGTTTAGGCATATTTTTTATTGCCTTTATGTAAAATCACACAATTCAGATTTGTGCATAAGTGCTGCCGTCAAAAATGAAATGTACGTATTAAATTTACGTAAACCAACCCGAGTATGAATAACAAAAGGATGGAAATAGACTTGCACAAATACTTTGTCACTATCTTTTTTATCGTAATGGTTACCTTATTTCTGATAGTCACTTTTTCAAGGTAGTGTGCATCCTGTGATAGTTTCTTGCAATGAAACAGGTATAGATCAGCATCAATATGGCAATGCTTGCCAGCACAATTCCTGTAATTTTGTACAGGCTTATATTTATTAAACCCAATCCCAGCAACACCATTAAAATCAATTTTATCACTTCGGCATAATCTGCCCATTTTTTGTTTTCCAGCAAAGCGATGTTGACGGAAAAGCCGACTGCCACCAGCACCGATGCCGGCAGAAAAACCCGAAGGATTTGCGTTTCATTATAATAGTTGACCACTAAAAAACCGGACAAGGCGGTCAACAGCAAATTGAAAAAGATATAAAATTCTTTTATCGTTGGTAAAGTGGCGAACTGTGGTTTTTGCAGTCGTTTCAGTTGCTCATATTCGCTTTGGATATCGGCAGGCACAAGGGCTGGTTTGCCAAAAATGATCTTTAATTTATTGGAAACCCCGGCGGTTTTAGAAGCCATCCTGAAGATATGCACATGATGATGAATGTTTACCCAGATTGAATTTTGGGTTTGTAATGGAACAGTAATTCCGTAATCCACCGCTTCCACTTCCGGCTCAAAGGTTCCGAACAATTTATCCCACAAAATGAAAAGCGCTCCGTAATTTTTATCAATGTATCGAGGATTTTTACCATGGTGAACACGATGATGTGAGGGGGTGGCAAGTATCTTTTCCATCCATCCCAGCTTACCAATTAAACGGGTATGCACCAAAAATTGCCAGATCAGGCTGACAGCGTAGGCCATGATAAACAGGGAAAATGGAATACCAAAGAATGCTAATGGAAGATAAAATATCCAAGTATACGCGCTTTCAATAAAAGACTGACGCAGAGCGACCGCATAATTGTATTCTTCCATGGAATGATGGACAATATGGCCTGCCCACATGATATTCACTTCGTGCGATAAACGATGCAGCCAATACTGGCAAAAATCTGCCACCACCAAGATGAACAACCATACAAACAACATATAAAAATTGATTTCTACGAATGGGAATGCAGCTGAAATAGAAAATGGGAAATCAATGCTGATTTGTTCCCAGCCTAAAAACTGCTAAATGGAGTAATGCTGTTGAACGTAATAAAATCCGGCAAAGAAAATCACTTTGTTGAATACATCTGTGAGTTGCTGTAATAATGCAATGCTGAAATTAATCACCAGCGACTGAAAGGTATAATAATTTTTCTTTTTAAAATTAGAATAAAAAAATTCAATCAGATTACCTGCAATAAACACTGCTCCGATGATAATTCCGGTTGTCTTAATATTCTCATCAAGCATCAACTGGTCGAACTGCATAATCTAAAGTTTGTCTGACTAATATACAAAAATTGAAATAGAGATAAAAAAAACGGCTTGTCATTTTATAAATAAATAATAAGCAGCAATTGATACCAATCAAACCATATTAGATAATTCGATCTCTAACCTGTCAAAGTTTTCTTCGTTTTTATCCACGACGAATTTTTTCAACTTATTACATTCTTCCGGAGTATCAAATATCATCCTGAACAGAACTTTTGTTTGATTGGAAGCGACTTCATCAAAGGTAGCCATCACATTAAACAAAGGTTGTGAATGACGTTTCCAAGCTATCAATGAAGGAGTTTCTATTTTTAAGAATTCGCATTCATTTCGATAATTCCCTTTATCCGGACCATGCATCACAAAACGCCATCTGCCACCCGGCCGAAAATCAAACGCTTCGAAGGTATTGGTAAAACCCGCAGGTCCCCACCAGTTCTTTAAATGATCCGGATCCGACCATGCTTTGAAAACCAATTCTCTCGGCGAGGTGAAAATTCTTGAACTCACAATTTCACGTTCGGGGGGTGTTGAAAATAAATCGCTTGGCATTCTACTATTCTTTAAAGTCAATTTTGGATTTTTACCAGTTCGTCGTCTACGTTCAGTAAATAGGTACCTTTGGGCAAGTGTTTAAGATTCAACAAGTATTGAGAGATACCTGAATATACAGTCCAATCATCCGAGTACACCAGTTTACCCAACAAATCATACACCTTCAACTTCGTTATACCATTTTGCGGATGGTAATAATCAACATTAAACTCCCCGCTTATGGAAGGGTTAGGAAAGACATAGACAAATTTACCTTTTAGTATGGGGTTAATGACAGAATCAACAGAAACGGAAACAAGACCTGAATAAATGAAAGAAGAATCTTCATTCACTTGTTTCAAACGATAATAGTTATTACCATTTACAGGCTGCTGATGCAAAAAGGGATAGGTATGCTGCAGATTGGTTGTGCCATATCCATTCACCAAACCTATATTGTTGAAATTTATTCCATCAACGGACCATTGCACCTCAAAATAAGCATTCCTATATTCAGTCACCGTTGTCCAGTGCAGCATCACCAGATGATTGGGCGTTTTTTGTCCGTAAAAATTCAGTAACTCTACCGGCAGTTGCATCGCT
>JAXLTX010000015.1:0-9683 GCA_046329775.1 Chitinophagales bacterium | reverse complement strand
GGAGGTTGAAAAAGATTCTATGGAATCTGTTTTTTATTTTCTTAAAGAAAAGAATAAAAATATTTTTTTAGATCCGTCTGCTGATATTCTGAGCCGCTACTCTTCAGGAGAATACGAAACCATCATTATAAAATCATTGGTATCAGAAGCTCCTACACAAAAAATACAAAATGTAGAAACAACAACCATTGAGAAACTGCTGGTAGATATTTTCACTGATGAAATAATATTTGCAGCACAACAGGGAAGCGAAATGCAGTTTATTTTTAAAACAGCCTTTGATAAATACACCATCAACGAAAATCGCATGCTTCGTTATGCAGACAGGAAACGTAAAAAAGAGGCATTAGATATTTATTTAAATAAAGTTTCTAAATTTCGGCAGCAAACTAAATAATATGCCATTTTATAGTATAATATGATAAGTAAAGAAACACTTACAGCAGAGTGGATAGAAAAAGTATCCAAAGTCAATCGGAATGCCGACAAGATATTGATAGAAAAGGTAATCCGTGCTTTATTGTTATTGGAAGGCTTGGCAAATACAGAAATACCTTTCATATTTAAAGGTGGCACAGCATTGATGTTGTTGATGGATTCAGCAAAACGATTATCTATCGATATTGATATTATCATTTCTAAAACACCGGAAAATTTAGATGAACGGCTAAACTCATTTATTGAATCACAGGGATTCAATAGAATGGAGTTGCAACAGCGCAACACCGGATCAAATATTAAAAAGGCTCATTACAAATTCTACTATACACCTATTCATAAAAGTCGTATAGAAGAAGATTATGTTTTGTTGGATATACTGTTTGAAGCAAACCATTATACAAATATTTCGGCGCATGAAATTAAATCACAGTTTGTAATAAATGAAGGCAAACCTGCATTAGTAAATATGCCATCGTTTGAAGATTTACTGGGCGATAAACTTACCGCTTTTGCACCGGAAACAACAGGCATTCCGTACTTCAAGAATGAAGATTCAAAAAGTATGGAAATTATTAAGCAGTTGTACGATATCGGAAACCTGTTTGATGTGGTAAATGATTTAGAAACTATAAAAACGACTTTCAATACTATTGCAAAAACAGAAATAGTATATCGTAATTTAAAAGAGGCAACAGCGGATGATATATTAAATGATATTTACCAAACTTCTCTTTGTATTTCACTCCGTGGTACGGATGGCAAGTGCAACTTTGAAGAATTGATGAAAGGTATAAGAGCTATCGAGCGTTTTATATTCTCAGAAAACTATCATCTGGAGAAAGCAATACCACATGCGGCTAAAGCGGCTTATATGGCACGTCTGATTGCAACAAATCAAACCACTTTTGAAAAATTCAGCAATCCGCAACAAATAGCAGAAGCCAATATTGAAGCTCCGCATAATACAAAACTGCAAAAATTAAAAAAATCAAGCCCTGAGTCTTTCTTCTATTGGTGGAAAGCAACACAATTAGCATAAATTGCAATCTTTGCAAACTTTGCAACCCCTGCAAAATAAATACATATTTAATTAATTATTTCTGTTCTTCTTTTCTTATATTAGCCAATACTATCAATACTGTAGAATTTTGTGAATCTTATTGATTTGGATAATACGGAAACCCGAAGAAGCAGTAATAGGAAATTATAATTTAACCATAAAACAGTTCAGAATATACATGGATGCATTCAAAACACATGAACAGGTAATCTCCAATTACAGAAATTACCTCAGTTCATTCTTAAATATAGACGACGAAAGAATTAAGGAAGAAGTCAATAAGGCATTTCAGAGCGATGGTTTCATACCGGAGCCCCTGATTCAGTTCAACCCATCGTTTGTAAAAGGCAGTCCCTTAAGCGACTTACCCGTTAACAAAAACCTGTCTCGGGCATTTGGTAATTACAATTTGTATAAACACCAGTCAGAAGCCATCCAGATTGGCATTCAAAGAAAAGGATTCGTCGTCACTTCCGGCACGGGATCCGGTAAATCATTGACCTATTTAGCTTCCATCTTCAATTCTATTTTTAATCAGGGAGAAAATAAAACAAAAGGAGTAAAAGCAATTTTGGTATACCCTATGAATGCCTTGATCAACTCGCAGGAAGAAGAAATCAAAAAATATGCGGAAAATTATGGCGAGGGCTTTCCGGTTACATTTGCAAAATACACAGGACAGGAAGGCGGTGAAATTAGGGATAAAATAAAAAATCAGGAACCCGATATCATTTTAACCAACTATATGATGTTGGAATTAATAATGACGAGACAATCAGAATCCTGGTTAAGAGACTCCATTAAAAATAATTTGGAGTTTCTGGTGTTTGATGAATTGCATACTTATAGGGGCAGACAAGGCGCTGATGTAAGTATGTTGGTTCGAAGAATCAAAAGTTGGTGCCCTAAAGAATTTGCATGTATTGGTACTTCAGCCACGATGTCATCAGATGGCAGCCCGGAAGAGAAAAAGATTGCCGTAGCCAGTGTAGCCTCCACAATTTTCGGAGTAAAATACGAAATCGATCAGGTCGTTAATGAATACTTAGATACTTGTACTCTTGGTAAAGAATTTAACGCGGTACAGTTACGCGAAGCTTTGTTGAAGGGCGTTGATAAAAATGCAAACGAAGATACCTTTATCAATCATCCCGTAACGAATTGGATAGAATTAAACATTTCCCTGAGGCGAAATAATGGAGTGTTGGAAAGAGGCAAACCAAAAACATTCAAAAGCATTGCTGCTGATCTGAAAGTAATAACAGAATTAGATGCAGCAGTTATTGAAAAAACACTCATTGAATTACTGAAGTGGGCAGAATCTTTAAATGAAAAGAACAGGCTGGCGGGTAAAAGAAAAAGTTTCCTGCCTTTTCGTTTCCACCAGTTTATTTCACAAACCAGTACGGTATCGGTAACGCTGGAATCTCGAAACATACGGAATATCACCATTCAGTCGGGAAGATATCTTAAAGTAGAAAAAGTAGAAAAGTTATTATACCCTGTTTTATTTAGCAGATATTCTGGCGTAGATTTTATATGCGTGGAGAAAGACACGGACAATCGGTTGCTGTTGCCGAGAAACCCGGATGAGCCGGTGAAAACCCTTACACAAAAGGAAGCGAAAGGCGACAATCTTATTGAACGAAATTTCAGATATGGATATTTAATTTTGGATGAAGGAGAAACTTTCTGGGAAGATGATCCCATTGAAATTGCCCCGGTAGAATGGCTCAACACAGCCGA
This sequence comes from Chitinophagales bacterium, assembly GCA_046329775.1. Taxonomy (GTDB): domain Bacteria; phylum Bacteroidota; class Bacteroidia; order Chitinophagales; family JADIYW01; genus JADJSS01. The sequence continues at coordinate 6,436 of JAXLTX010000015.1, read as the reverse complement.
AACGCAGTTCAAACCTTTTTACGATTGGCACATGCCAAAGCGTATTTACTTCAACTCTAAAGGACAATACTCGGAAGAACCCATTTATCCGTTGAAAGGATTTTTCATGCCTGTTAAATTGAGATTGGATCCGACAGCAGGCATTATCTATGAAGATTCCAAAACGAATGAAGGCACCAAGCTCATGCGGCTGGGCAATGAAGGGAGAAGCACGGCTACAACCATTATTTCGTATGCTGTAATTGACTCCCTGTTTGATCAGAACGAAGACGTACAAAACCAAAAGTTGTTGAGTTTTACCGATAACAGACAAGACGCCTCTCTGCAAGCCGGCCACTTTAATGATTTTCTGTCCTCTGTGCGCTTAAGGTCGGCATTGTATTTTGCACTCAAAAACAACCCCGATGGTTTAAAGGTGCACAACATAGCAGATAGGGTATTTGATGAATTAAAGTTAAACGAAGAAGCATTTACCAATGAGCCTACAAAAGATCCAGACTTCCCTGATCCGGAAAACGGACGGGCTATTAAAACATACTTACTGTACAGAATCTTTCAGGATCTGAAAAGAGGCTGGCGCTATACCTTGCCAAATTTAGAGCAGACGGCTTTACTCAAGGTAGAATATGAAAATCTGGATAAATTATGTTCTATGGACGATAAATTCAAAGGAATAACATTCTTTGAAAACATCACGCCGGAACTCAGGAAAGAAATACTGCTCCAGTTGCTCAGTTTCTTCAGAACCAATTACGCCATACACCATCGCTTTCTGGTAGAGGAACGATCTGAAACGGAAATGTTCCTGAAGAATAAGTTAGACGATAAAAAACTTTGGTCTTTAGATCAGAAAGAAAGTATCGAAACTCCCACCTACATGGTGTCCGTTCGCCCCGGCAGAAGCACGCAGAAAGGCATTTATTTCGCTACCATGGGTGCCCGTTCCGGTATCGGTAAGTTCATCAAACGCAAGATGCAGGAGCAAGATGTAGATCCTGTAAAACAAGATCAGTACCGCCTGATGATCGAGGCATTGTGTGAAAGATTGGTGGCATCCAATATTTTGACCAAACGCGAAAACCTGAGAGGTTCAGGTGGCACGATAAATGGCTACCTGTTGAGAGCGGATAATTTAGTTTGGTTCGTGGGCGATGAAGAAAATGTAATCATTGACGCGACCAGATTAAACAGCTATAAAAATTTGGCAATAAGGCCCAATATGTATTTTCAGGAATTGTACAAAACAGATTTCACAAAATACCCTAAAGAAATTGTAGGCCGAGAACATACCGGACAGTTATCAAGTGTAGATCGAATTGAGCGCGAAGACGCATTCAGGAAAGGAACGATCTCTTCCATGTTTTGCTCGCCAACGATGGAGCTAGGGATCGATATAGCAAACCTGAACATCGTTCACATGCGCAATGTGCCGCCCAATCCGGCAAACTATGCGCAGAGAAGTGGTCGGGCAGGTCGTAGCGGACAAACCGCGGTCGTATTCACCTATTGTTCCGCCTGGTCTCCGCACGATCAGAATTATTTCAAAGCCGCCGATACCATGGTAGCAGGCGCGGTAGTGCCGCCGCGTATTGATTTACTGAATGAAGAATTGCTGACCACCCACTTCAATGCCTTTTTGTTAATGGAACTGGAACTCAGTGATCTAAAATCATCCGTTGCCGAATTGCTGGATTTGTCAGATGAAAGAAACATTCGGGTAAAGGAAAATATCTTAAGCACCATCAATCATGGAATCTTAAATTACAAAGACAAGTGGATCTTGTCTTTTCATAAAGTGATAAAAACGATTGAACCCGAATTAGTAAACACCTGGTGGTTTTCAGAAAACTGGCTGGAGCTGAATGTAAATTCATTTACAGCAAGGTTTGTCATTTCCTTCGATCGTTGGATCAGCCTGTACAGGGCAGCCAGAGCCATGATTGTGAAGTCAAGAATCACACTCGATGATCCGGTAATCATGGCAGACAATCCCTTAAAATTAGATGCCAGAAGGCAGCACGCCATTGGATTGAAACAAATCGAATTATTGATCAACGATAACAACGGCAAATCAAGCAACGAATCGGAGTTTTATATTTTTCGCTATCTCGCTGCCGAAGGCTTCCTGCCGGGATATAATTTCACACGACTGCCGGTGCGTACCTTCATTGGCTACAAACATACCGATCAGGGAGAATACTTGTCCCGCCCGCGTTCTGTGGCATTAAAGGAATTTGGTCCGCATAATACCTTGTATCACAACGGTAACAAGTACCGCATCAACAGAATGAACATCTTGTATGCGGAAAATTTGCAGCGCAAGATCAAAATCTCAAAAGATACCGGATATCTGTTCCTGGATGAAGAGGCACGCATCTCCAATGTAGATCCAATTACGAAGACAGAACTGAAAGGCGACAAAGCCGAGTTTATTACGACGCTGATCGAAATGTCCGAGAGTGAAGGGGTACCGCAGGAACGTATCTCCTGTATCGAAGAGGAACGTTCCTCTTCCGGATATGATATAGAAGAATATTTCAGGTACACCAAAGGAATCGAACACACCAAAAGTCTGGTGATACAGAAAGCAGGACACAGTTTGCTGAACCTGATTTACGATCAATCCACAGAACTGATAAAACTAAATCGCAAAGCACGAAGAGCAGACAGTGAAGGATTCGCCATCGACAAACGCAATGGGAAATGGGTAACAAAGAAAGAATTGGAATCGCAGGATGTATTGGAAAATAAAAAAGACGTGATGGTCTTTGTCAGAGACACCGCTGATACCTTGTACCTGCAACCTCTGTCCAATATGAACATCTCGGCAGAGCAAACCATCTCACTGAGTTATGCCTTAAAAAGAGGCATTGAAAAGCTGTTTCAGGTAGAAGAAAATGAAGTAGGCGTTCGGGTGATGGGCAACAGGGAAAAACCCAACGTGCTGATCTATGAAGCATCGGAAGGCAGTCTCGGCATCTTATCTCAGTTAATTCAGGAACCGGCAAAATTGAAAGAACTGTTTATGGAAAGTTATAAGTGCATGCACTTTGATCCTCTGACAAAAACCGAAACGGAATTGGGTGAAAAATTGCCCAAGGCTTCTTACGAAGATTTATTGTCCTACTACAACCAGCGCGATCACGACATTCTGGATCGTCACAGCATAAAAGAAGTGCTGGAAGAATTGATGGAATGCGATTTGTCAGTTATACAGCAGGGTAATGACAGGGATAAGCAATACCAGTATTTATTAGGTGCATATGATAAATCCAGCGGGACGGAACTGCCCCTTATTAAGTATTTGTACAAAAACAAACTAGCTTTGCCTGATAAAGCACAAGTCTATATCGATGAATTTTACATCAGTGCCGACTTTATATTCAATACCAATAATGGTCCCGTATTGATCTTCTGCGACGGTTCCGTCCACGACAGCGAGAGTGCGAAGAAAGATGATGTACACAAGCGCACATTATTGCGCGAGAAAGGATACGATGTGATTGAATGGCATTACAAAGAAACGGTGGAAGACCTTGTAAACAGACGAAAGGATATTTTCAGAAAAGTAAATTAAGCATGAGTACAATCACCACACGCCAGCCGGGTACACTGATACATTATCGCAAAAGAGATTGGATGGTGTTGCCATCGGATGAACCGGAGATACTAAAAATAAAACCACTCGGCGGTTCCGATGAAGAAGCTACTGCTGTGTATTTACCCATTGCATTTCCAATTGAAAGAATAACATCAGCACAATTTCCAGAACCTGATCCATCTGAAATAGGTGCCTTTGAAACGGCACGCATTTTATTCGATGCGTCACGGCTTTCCTTCCGCAATGCGGCAGGACCGTTTCGCTGTATGGGCAAGCTTTCCTTCCGTCCCAGATCCTATCAGTTATTACCATTAGTGATGGCATTAAAACAGGATACGGTACGCCTGATGATTGCGGACGATGTCGGTATCGGTAAAACCATCGAAGCCCTGATCATCCTAAAAGAATTGATGGAACGCGGCGAAGTAAAAAAGTTTGCAGTCATTTGCAAGCCGCATTTATGTGAACAATGGCAGCTCGAAATAAAGGATAAACTGGATATTGATGCGGAAATCATCCGCTCCAGTACAGCAGCAAAATTAGATCGAAAAATACCCGATGATCAAAGTGTGTTTCACCATATTGCCTATCAGGTAATTTCTATTGATTATATCAAATCCGATCGCCGGAGAGGCATTTTCATCAATGACTGCCCCGAATTTATCATAGTGGATGAAGCGCACACTTGTGCCTTACCGCAGAATGCAACCTCTAAAACACAGCAGCAACGATTTTCATTGCTCTACGACATAGCACAGGATCAGCGCAAAAACATACTCCTGCTTACAGCAACACCGCACAGCGGAAAAGACGGAGAATTTACATCTTTGCTGGGTTTATTGAAACCCGAGTTCGGCGAACTGGATTTCGTCAACATAGAACAAAAAGAAAAACGGAAATTAGCCGGTTATTTCATTCAGCGTAAACGTGAAAATATAAAACGATGGTTAAACGAGAAAACAGAATTTCCCGACCGGGAATCTAAGGAAATTGGTTATCCGCTTACGCCAGAATACCAGTTGTTCTACAACAACCTCATCCGTTTTGCCAGAGGCATATCCTCGGTAGATACCGATAACAAACAGACACAACTCTTGCGTTCTTGGGCAGCCATAGCCCTCATCAAAGGCGCTATGTCCAGTCCGGCCATGGCAGTAGATATGCTGGAACGCAGAAAAGACAAGATCTTGGCAGGCGACGATCAGCCGCTCGTGCCATCCTTGGAAAATACCTTGTTTGAGGATATGGAATACAGCTCGGATATTCCTCGACAAGATTTGCTTGAATCTCTCGATTTCAAGCAGGACGAAATAAAAGACCTTGCAGCCTTGCAGCAGGAAGCTCGTTTGCTCGCAAACGATGCCTTGGACCGCAAAATAGAAACCACCATTAAACTGATCAAACAGTGGATAAAAGAAGGCTTTGATCCCATCATTTTCTGCCACTATATTTCTACGGCGCATTATGTGGCAAACCGTTTGAAAAATGAATTGCCCAGAAGTATCCATGTGGAAGCCATCACATCCGAGCTGGCAGACGAACAGCGAAAAGAACGCATCGAAATCATGGGGAAAGCGGAACGAAGAGTATTGGTCGCCACCGATTGTTTAAGCGAAGGAATCAATTTGCAGGAACACTTCACCGCCGTATTGCATTACGATCTGCCCTGGAATCCCAACCGCATCGAACAGCGCGAAGGACGCGTAGATCGTTTCGGACAAACGGCTCCTGTCATCAAAACCTACGTATTATATGGCGAAGACAACGCCATGGATACCTTTGTACTGGATATCCTGATCAAAAAGGTCCGCGAAATCCAGAAGTCGATCGGCGTATCCATCGTGATTGGCGAAAACAGCAAATCCATCATGGCGGAAGCTGCCCAGCGTATCTTATTTGCAGACAAGAAGAATGATCCGGTACAGCAGAAATTATTTGCCGATACCGATAATACCGTGTCCAATGAACTGGAAGCCGCCCGTAGAAAAGGCGAAAACCTGCGTAGCATTTTTGCCCACGAAACCATCGATCCCGAAATCATTAAAAAGGATTTGGAAGAAGTGGACGAAGCGATCGGAAACCCCGATGCCGTGGCATCCTTTGTGCGCAATGCCGTACAGCAATTAGGCGGCAGCTGCGAGTGGGACGGCAAGGCAGGCTACATCCTGCAGCCGCAAAACCTGCCCGCACACATCAGACGCCATTTTAAAAACAAACAAATCGTCAAAGTCAGCTTTGTGTCGCCTACGCCCAAAGGCTATGTATATATCGGCCGCAACCATCAGTTTGTGGAGCAGATGTGCCAGTTCCTGCTGGCCATTGCGTTTGAACCACATCCCGAATACGGCCGTCTGGCGCGCGTGTGCGAAATTCAAACCGATGCTGTTAGTACAAGAACTACTTTAATTATGTTCCGAGTGCGCAATGTCATCAAGGAAGTGGCTTCCGCGAAAGAATCCGTGGCGGAAGAAATGTATCTCTGGGGCTACCACACCGTAAACGGAGGCTTGCAAACCCTCGAATACAAAGAAGCCAAAGAATTGTTAAGCAATGCCAATACCTTGTCCAATTTGTCGCTGGAAAGACAGCAGGCAGACATGGAACAGGAACTCACCCGTTTTCAGGAACTCAAACCACAGTTCATGGAATTGGCCACACAACGGGCAGATCATCTCGTGAAAGCACACGATCGCTTTAAAGAACTGGTAGGCGGACGCCGTTACGAAAAAGCCACGCCCATATTGCCGCCCGATGTCATGGGCGTCTATATTTTATTACCGAAACCTAAATCCTTGTAACGATGAACTATAGTGCCATATCCATACAGGGAAATAT
>JAXLTX010000014.1:0-27895 GCA_046329775.1 Chitinophagales bacterium | reverse complement strand
CATCTTATTTCCGGCAGCGAAAAAGAAACCTCAGAAAACCTGATTACTCAACAACAGTAAATTCGTAATATTCCATTACCGGATTGTGCAACAGCTTTTTGCAGGCTTCCTCCACCTTTTGTACAGCATCTTCTTTGCTGTCTGCTTCAATTTTCAAAGTGATGTGTTTACCAATACGGACATTAGATGTATGAAATCCAAGATTGTGTAATCCGTGTTCCACTGCCTTTCCCTGTGGGTCCAGCAGTTCTTTCAATGGCATGACGTTTATTTCGGCGGTGTATTGCATAGGGTAAAGTTAAAAGATATTTTCAAAAGTAAAAAGGATAGCTTCAAACATTCTGACATATGAAATCTCATTTTTATTTCTTTTAAATATTTAGTAATATTGATACAAATTAAAAAAATGGCCGTTTCCAGAAATCTTGTATTCTTTGTCTTTTTGCTTCTCTTCTCTCAATGTAAAAAAGAAACAGATTCCGGTCCCTGCATCAACATGGAGCAGAAAAACAGGCTGTTACAGTCCATGCAATCCTTGCTTTCAGACACGACACAGCTATCCGCAGCAGAACGACAGTTCATGAATGAGATCAGAACGATTGCCAACGATATCGATCCTCTTACTTCCGATGTGGATACAACGGCACCCTTACAAGACATATACACCCGTATAAAATCAAACTTCCTCCAACATGCAGATTTGGTGACGCAAAAAGCAGATGTTTATTACCATGGTTCTGTCGCAAAGATCATTCTTGCCAGAAATGCATTCGTGCTCATGAGCTATGATGCGCTGCAACGAAAATATCCCGAATTCATGTGGACACAGCTCGGCATATTTGCAGCCAATGAAGTACGTTCAGGACTTGTATTAGCCTTATCGATGCGCGATATCCTGATTAAAAACAATATCCATATTCCATTCAATAACATGGAAGTTTCAGATGCGATGTTGGAATCATCTCAGATTCTAATTCAGGGACAAATCGATGTATTGACGGATATTGGCTCTCTGGGTATCCTGAACAATAGGATGGGTGCTTTTCGTATCAAGAATGAAACATGGCTGACAGCTGAAGCCAGAGAGGGATTCCGATTGCAAGAGCAGGCGGAAAACAACCTGAGCGCAGGTAATTGCAATACATTCATGGACTTGCAGACAGCTGCAGCCATCCAGTTTGGTGCACATGAGCAGATTTATATCTTACAACCGATGTGGGATAAGCCGATGATGAAACAGTTTGCCGATCTCGACAAATTGCTGATACAGCTTACACAACATAAGTTTGTATTTTTCGGGGATATTTTCATCGGCACCAACAAGGATACGGAAGCCGCAAAAGGCTTTATGGTAAAGATACCAGGCAACGTCAATGATTTAGCTAACGCTACACAACGGGTAAGAGTTGCCATGAACGGCTTCAACACGCTGAACACGTTGCGAAAAAACGACACCTGGAGCCATTGGATAGATTATTCTCAGGTGAAAATCGGATACTACAAGGATGTCTATATGGCAAATAATATAGAATAAGCTCTGACCATCAGTGCCCGCCCATTGCATCCTGATTCAACTTGTATGTTCTTGCAAACAATACCAACGGAATGGAGATTACGATAAATACCGTGAGATAATGAAAGATATCGATATAACTCAGGATGGCCGCCTGTTTATCAATATTGTAATTTAAAAATGCCAATGCCTGTTGCGATGCTCTCTGTGCATCACTGGTCGCAGACATCAGCCCTGCTTTCATCCCGTTCAAACGCTCATATACCAATGGATTATCCGGCGTTACGTGTTCCAGAATATTGGCACGATGTTCAGCACTCAACGTTTCATTGAGCACCCCTATGATCGCCACACTCATGGAACCACCGATTTGTCGTATCATATTGGAAATACCTGATGCCTGACCGACATCTTTACCTGTCAGGCCGCCTAAGGTAAGTCCTGATAGCGGTACAAACAGGAAAGCCATCCCTAAACCCCTAATCAGTAAGGGCCAGAACATCGCCTCGGTACCTGTATTGGTGGTAAAAATGAAAGAAGACCAGAATACAAAAATACCTGTTATCGAGAATCCTCCGACAATCATGTATTTAGGTGGCATACCTTTTGACAACAAGGTACCGACGACAGGCATCAGCATACCGCTCAGCATGGCACCCGGAATAAACATGGCACCTGACATCTGTGCCGTAAAACCAAGGAAACGTTGCATATACACCGGGTAGATGAACACACTTCCAAACAAAATAAAGCCAAGTACAAAATTCATGACGGTAGCGATCGCTACATTTCCTTTTGCGAGTACCCTCAAATCTATAATCGGGTTTTTAGCCGTTAATTCCCGTACCACGAAACCTATGATACCCACTATGGAAAGGATGGTAAAGGTCACGATATACTTTGACTCGAACCAGTCATTGCGCTCTCCTTGTTCCAGTACCAGCTGCAAGGAACCGATACCCACAATCAACAATATGATGCCCAGCCAGTCCACGCCGGCGTCATCCGTCTTCTTCTCATATGGATTATCACGAATGTAGGTTAATGTTAAAAATGTTGCTAAAATACCAATCGGGATATTTACATAAAATATGACCGGCCAGGTGTAATTATACACCAGATAACCTCCTAAATACGGACCAATCGTAGGACCTACAATAACTCCCATACCAAACATGGCCATCGCCATACCAATCTTTTCAGGAGGGTAGATTTCCTTCAAGATGGTTTGAGAGGTGGCAAACAGGGCACCACCGCCGATTCCCTGCACGAAACGCCAGAATACCAGTGTCCAGATAGAACCGGATAAACCGCACATCAGCGAAGCGAAAGTGAAGAGCGCTACGGAACCTGCGAAATACAGTTTACGACCAAAAACAGAAGACAACCAACCGCTCATCGGAACAACAATCACATTTGCGATGGCGTAGGAGGCCACCACCCAACTTACCTCAGAAAGCGTAGCGCCCAGATTTCCCATCAAAGTATTCGTGGCCACATTCACCACCGTCGTATCTATCAATTCCAACAGGGTACATAATACCACTGTAATGGTAATGATATATCGGCGTGCACCATGTTCTATTAAACTATTCGTTTGTTCCTGAGTCATCTTATTTGATTAGAGAATTGATGAAATCATTGTATAATGCTATAATTCTACAATTTATTTAACCTTCACTGCGACCGTCACATTCATCCCTGCACGTAAATCGTACTCATCATTCTTATCGTCCAGCAGGGCTATGCGAACCGGCACGCGCTGTACCACTTTCACAAAATTCCCGGTTGCGTTATCAGCCGGCAACAGAGAGAATTTAGAACCGGTGGCTGCCTGCAATGATTCAATCTTTCCTTTGAAGGTTTTACCGGGATAGGCATCCACTTCCACTTCCACATCCTGCCCCACCTTCATATCTTCGATTTGTGTTTCTTTAAAATTTGCCGTAATCCAAAGCTGTGCATCATCTACCAGACTCATCAAGGTTTGTCCCGGATTTACCAATTGTCCCACCTGCACGCTTTTCTTTGAGATGAAACCGTCACAAGGTGCAATGATATAAGCATATGACAATTGTAATTGTGCGAAATCAATATCCGCCTGTCTTTGCTGTATACCTACTTCCGCCAGGTTCACCTGTGTACCAACCCCATTCGCCTGTGTGCGGGAGGCAAGCGATTGTTGCTGTGCCGCTTTCAGTTGCGCTTCCGCCACCTGTACCTGTTTCTCCAGCACCGCCACCTGTTTCTCCGCTGATTGTTTTTCTGCCAGTGCCGCATCATACTGGGCCTGTGTGGCAGATGTCTGTTTGTACAACTGCTCGTATCGTTTGAAGTTCTCGGTGGCATTCCATACGCGTACCTTAGCCGTTTCAACATTTGCCTTAGCCGTTTCGACATTCGCCTGTGCGGTGAGGATAGATGTGGATGTGGCGCTTGCAGTGGCATCTGCAGAACTAGCGTTACTTTTCACCACCGTAACATTGGCTCCGGCACTTTTTGCATTGATGATAGCTTGCTGCAGACGAATTTTCAGATCCCTGTCATCCAGTTTCAGAATCGTATCACCTTTTCGTACATGTTGATTTTCCTTCACATATATCTGGTCTACATAGCCTGAGATCCTAGGTGCAATGGGAACGATATTGCATTCTATCTGAGAGTTTTCTGTGTCTTCATTATGTCTTGCATACGATATCTTTTTGTAGGCAAAGAACGCTGCACATCCTAAAAGGATGATACCGATAACCGGCATCAGCAGTTGCTTGGTTGATTTTTTTTCTGTGGAAGTTGCTGTTGTATTTTCCATAATGGTTGTATTGATTGATATTTTGATTCTATTGGGTTGTTATAAAAATGATAAACGTAGAATTCTATTTTAAGGTGCCTAAGCTTCTTTGTAATTTATAATTGGCGATGGCTGCATCCGCCTGTGCATTCAATAGATTGGTTTGGGCCTGTAGCAGGAACTGATCTGCTTCCAGCACATCGCTTAACAAGGCTACCTGTGCGCCGAAACGGTTATCCAGAATCCTTTTGTTTTCTTTTGCCTGATCGATGGCTCGTTGTGCCAGGTCTATTTTGAGCAAGGCTACTTTCAAAGCTTCATAGTTTGCATTCACTTCCATGGAGATGGCATCTTTTATCTGTGCGGTGGCCTGTTGCAACTGTGCTTTCTGATTCTTTGCATCCCCTACTACGGCACGTGCGGTATATAGCTGCATGATATTCCAACTGAGGCTCACCCCAACATCCCAGGTGGCCTTAAATTTTGCTTCCGGAGGAAATACGCGTTGGTTGGGGTTGTTGTAGTATCCGTTACCTATTGCGCTGACCGTAGGCATATAGGCACTCCTGGAGGCCTTTACCTGATAATCGGCAGCCTTGTATCTATATTCTTGTGCTTTCAACTCTGCCCTTTTGCCGTACGACGAAGACAATAAGGCCTGAATCGTATTATTGGCATCCGTGACGGTCTCCGGATTTTGCACTACAATTTTTGTGTCAATGTCCAGCCCCAGCAATACACACAGGTTGAAATTGGTAATACTGATAATACTTTCCACATCCGCCTTATTCACGAGCAGATTGGTTTTTTGCAGTTCTGCGCGCATCACGTCATTATTCAATGCGAGACCCGCCTCTTTAAATCTGGTTACATCATCAACGCGTACCTGTGTCTGTGCAATGTTGGAATCCAGTAAAGTCTTTGCCTGTTGCCACTTGTATAAACTATAATACGTCTGAATGACGTTTAATCTGATATCCAACTGGTCTTTTTGCTGATCCATGCCGGTGGCCAGCTTCTGCTGATCAATCGCCTTCATGGTATTCCAGTTTTTCAATCCCTGGAAAATGGGTTGCTGTACGTAAACACGGTTGTTAGACTGATTAATAATTTGTTCAACTTTGAATGCCCCTCCTGCTATGAGTAAATCAGGTATATTATCGCTCAGTCTCGAATAACTCGCATTCACCCCTACCACAGGCAGCATGGCATTTTGTGTCTGTTTCTTCTTAAAATCCAATGATTGCAGCTTAAGGCTATCCACCTGCAATTGCTTGCTGTTCTTTAGCGCCAACTCAAACGCCTCTTGCAGCGATAATATTTTCACCTCCTGTCCGAAAGCACTTGTCACAACAAACAAACATGCTATGTAATTGATAATTTTGCTCATATCTATTTCGATTCGATTCCTAAATGGTTGATTAATAATTCCCGTAAATGCTTTCTGAGTCTGTTCTTTTGTTTCTGTTCAAAGACACCCGACGCCTCTTCCAGCTTTAGAATTTTACAGGACATGATTCCGGAAGTCGTGTACATACGAATGATGCCGACAACAGACATTACGGTCATCTCCACATCTACCTTTTTAAATTCTTGGTTTTTTATGCCTTTGTGCAGGATGTCCGCCGTCAGAAGAAAATTCTGGTGTACCTGTTCGGCTATCTTTTCGGTCATAGCTGAACGCTGATTCATGGCCATCTCCCTGAAAATGATATTTTGAAATAAGCGTCTTTCAAAAAACTTTTCAATATACACATCCACCAATGCGAACAATTTCTCCGTGTAGGTGGTATGTTGTTCAATATGGCTGTTAAGCATACTGGTCGAAATCAGCTTACGATCTATTACCTCCTCATATAACTTCTCCTTAGAGCCAAAGTAATATGACACCATAGCGATATTTATATCCGCTTCCTTTGAAATCTCGCGTATGCTGACCGCCTCAAACCCCTGTTCCGCAAATAATCTTTCAGCTACATCCAGAATGTCCTCCCTTTTGTCCTGTATTTTATTCTCCAGCATATTAATTAAACGTTTGTTTAGCGATGCAAATTTAATTAAACGTTTGTTTAATTTGCAAATTAAGTTTATGTAAACTTCAACTGTGGACTTATTGCCGGATAAACATCAAAAATTGTTAAATTTGCATATTTGGTACAAACCATATCAATCTTTGAGACTGAACAAGTTGTTATATTTAAGAAAGTTAGTTTTCATTTGCATCCTTTGCATGCAGATGGGGTTTTCTTCTTATGCTCAATGCGTAAGCTGCGGAAACGGGACTTCTGATGCAGGAGAGACAAATCTCAACTGTCCGCAGGATATCCCACACAACGCTACCTGCACCTCTCCGTGCGGTCAGCCCGGCGCATTCGAGACCGTGGCCGGCATCAGAGATATTTTTGATTTTACCGGCACCACGACTTTTTCTACCGCTGGATTACCTGCCGGCTGGACATTTGCCGGAGCTCCGACCGCGACTACGGCCGGCGCACTTCCGGCAGCGGATGCTTATGGTGCTAAGGCTGGTTTGGTTCAGCCCAATTGTTCCGGTTCCTGCACTGGTACCAACGGTTTTTGTATCGGTAATCTTGGCAACAACGTTGCTGTAGGAGCCGGAGGAACGGGGGGTAAATTAGGAGCCAATTTTGACGGCAGGACCAATATCAATCAGAACCTGAGCTATGCTGTCTTGCGTGGACAAAACAATCCGACTCTGGTGTCACCCACCTATAATTTTTCAGGAGTGGAAGGATTCAAGATACAGTTCTGGCTATTTCCTTCCGAAAGCAGTTGCGGTCAAGGTAACAGTTGGGGCAGTTGTGTAGGTAATGCCGCATTTCTGGATTTCAGTACCGATGGTGGCACCAGCTGGACACAGATCATGACCATGAATCTGTCCAATTCTTCTAGTGACATGTGTTTTAACAATTCCACCAACACGCTCTGGCTGGTTGAATCCAACTGGTCCAGAGTTTGTCTCACCGTATTTAGAACCACAACTGCAACCGGAAATTTTTATCCGGCAGCCAAAGCTACGACCGCAGCTTCCGGCATAATGGTCAACTCACTCTATTTTACCAGTACTTTCAAATTCAGAATACGTTATGTCCAGACCGCATCCTGCACTGCTGGAATTACCACTACGAATCCAGGCAGATACCTGGCCATAGATTATCCGGTCATCACTTCCGGGAACCAGATGATTCCCTGCGGCATCTCCTTCAGCAATATGTGCGGGTATGGAGCCGACAATAATGATGATGGCGTAGGCAGCACTCTTACAACGACCACCATTGCACACGGTACCGTCAGAAGGAGTCCGAATCAGGCAGAACGGGGCGTGGAAATATTCACCTCTCAAAATACTTCTTATGCTTCTCAAAATATTACCGGCTCCGCTTTCACCACTAATTTTGATTTGTGCAATGCTGAAGGAGGAGATAAGCAATGTATCAACTGGTTGGCTAACAACAATTTCTATTCGGTCGTTTATGAATGCGTTGCGGATTGGGAAGCGGCAAGCGGCACCGGGATAAATGTACAATACTATAAAGGAACGACTGCACAGTCGTTCGGAATGACTAAAGTAACCACGGTAGGAAAGACAGCCACCATAGGCTGGCGATATAGCGGCTCCAGAATTGTTTCCTGCGGTTCAGTATCAGACCTGAACCCGGGTTGCAATGGCTATTCCTTTCGCAGCGGAAGTCTGCCCCTTCAATTTGCCAGGGGATTTTATAACCTGGGAACCAATTCACTTGGCGAAGCATGGTCTTTTTATGGTGCAACTTCCTGCATTAACTATTTCAACGGGCCTTTCTTTGCTCCTGTCTCCACCCCACAACCATCCGCATCAGGAAGCTATTTAACCTGTAATGCTTCAGGGGAAATTGTTTTTACCGGATCTACCCAATACTGTTCAGATAATGCGGGTTTTACGGGCAACGCCTCGCTTCAGATCAGCGGTCCCAATGGTTTCAGCGAGACTATCATCTCCGGTGATACCGGTGTGGTGCCCGTTACAGATACCGGTGAATATATCATTAAACCGCTACTGCCTGCTACGCCAACCCAATGTATGGATTGTGCGAGATCAACCTGCATTACTGTTACTACTTCTGATTTGGGCTCCTGCATGCAGTTGCCGGTTGAACTAGTCAATTTCCGAGCTGACTGCCACGAAAAGGATATGGAAATCATCTGGCATACCGCTAATGAAAAAAACAACGCATATTTCGAGTTGGAACGTTCCTATAATGCCATAGATTTCCTGCCTGTGCGACGAATCATTCCGGACATGCCCAATTCATCCCAGCCCAATAGCTATCGCATAACAGATACTGGTTCTGCTTCAACGACAGTCTATTACAGGCTTAAGCAGGTTGACCTGGACGGACGGGTCCATCTTTCAAGAATTGCCCTGGTCAATTGCAATAGTGGATTTTCAAATATCTCAACACCGGCCAACATCCTTGTAAGAGACAAACAGCTGTTCGTACAGAATTTGCAGAATGATATGATGAACAACACGCTGGACATTATGAATATGACGGGTCAACTGCAATTCAGCTGCAACATCCAAATTCCAGAAAACGGCCTGTCCGCTTCCATACCGATCGGTCATCTGCCTGCCGGTATATACTATATCAGCTTGCATGATAATTTTTCAGGCTACATACTCAGAAAGCGGATTCTGTTGAATCATTAAGATGTTTAGTTAATGGCGGCATAATATCCGCTTTAAGTAAATATCTCACAGGAGCTATCCTTATTCAGGAAAAACTGGCTACTTTTACACTTCAATTTTTCATATGTCCAGAGAAACAGAAATAAAGTTCAAAATAAAATTAGATGTCCAGAATATGCCGGAAAAGATCAGCTGGACGGCAACAGATGGCCCGCAAGGTGCCGGAGAAGAATGCAAAAGCATGATGATTGGCCTATGGGATGGACATGAAAAAAATACCATGCGCATCGATTTATGGACGAAAGACATGCAAATCGATGAAATGCACACACACTTCTTTCAGCTGTTGCTGAGCCTGGGTGATACCTATCAGCGGGCTACCCAGAATCCTTTTGTGCAGGAAGATATCAAGCAATTCTGCATGGACCTGGCGGATAAAACCAGGGAATGGGAAGAAGGCAAGGAAATCAATAAATAAGAGCTTTCAAGAGACCGATTATTTCAGGTTTATCTTACCATCCTGCTGGAATATCAGGTCCTGGATGGTTTTTTTCATAAACAAATCCTTTATTTCATTTCTGTGATTGATGAAATGCTTATGCATGGGACATGGATTCTTTTCAGAGCATTTCTTTAATCCGATGATACATCGTTCAAAAAATTCAGTGCCGTCAATGGCTTCTACGATCTGAAATATGGTGATGGGTTTTGAAGCCTGATCTATATAGAAACCCCCATTAGGCCCTTTTACGGAGGAGATGATTTTTTTTCGTGCCAATTGCTGGAGGATTTTAGCCGTAAACGGAACCGGGGAGCCAATTTCCCCTGAAATATCCTTTACGGCCAGTCTTGTATCCGCATCACTCTTCATATATATGAACAGGACAGCCCGCAAAGCATACTCGCAACTTTTAGAAAAAATCATACCATCTAAGAATTGCCCAAAAGTAATACAATTTCGATAATTATTAAAACATGACAAATGTCATCCTGCATGATGCCTTTTATCATTAATCAGGTTTAAGATAGTTGTTAAGTTTAGGATATAAATATCTTTTTATCCTTTTAATTTTTCTTATGAAAACCAGTATACCTAAAAACATCGCGATAGCTGTTCTGCTGCTCTTCGCATCCTTTAACGTATTCGCACAGCATAAATTTGAATTAAGCGGAGAATTCAGGCCGCGTATGGAACAAAGACATGGCTACAGGAATCTCGCACCATTGGACAGCAAAAGCGCGTTTTTCATTTCAGAGCGTTTGCGTCTCAATGCATTGTATTCCTATAAATTTATCAAATTCTATGTCTCCATGCAGGATTACAGGGTCTGGGGCAATGAAGAGCAGGTGAAGAATTACGGAAGTTTCGGCTTGCACGAAGGATGGGCGGAGTTTAGCATCAAGGACATTGCTTCCGTAAAATTAGGAAGGCAGGAAATCTCTTATGAAGACAACAGGCTGCTTGGTAATCTGGATTGGGCACAGCAAGGAAGAAGCCATGATGGTCTTGTTGTCAAAATACACAAAAAGAATACCGCATTACACCTTGGCGGCAGCTTTAACCAGTCGGGAGAGCAGCTGATTGGAACCGTTTATAAACTGAACAACTACAAGGCGATGGCTTATGGCTGGCTGAATCAAAAACTGGACAGCGGAAGGACTTCCTTATCTGTTTATGCCATTACAGATGGTATTTCAAATAAAGACAGCATTCCGGTCACCTATTTCAGGTTTACAGCGGGTCCCAATGTGACTATGAAATACAAACACTTTAACGGAAATGTCGGCGCGTACGTACAGACAGGAAAGACAACAACCAACAAAAATATCTTGTCTTATTTTGCCAATGTCTACGGAGAATATACCGCTCCTAAGATTAATGCAGGTATCGGATTCGATTATTCCTCCGGAAATAATGCCTCCAAGACAGAGAACACCCGATACAACGCATTCAATACATTATATGCAACCAACCATAAATTTTACGGACACATGGATTACTTCCTTGATTTGCCGTCTGACACCAAATTGGGTGGGCTACAGGATCTATTTGTAAGATTGCAATATAAACCAAAACCTAAAGGAATGCTGGGGGTTGATGCACACTATTTCTACCTGGGAAACAAGGTGGCTGATGCTTCCGCTGCCGGAAAATACCTGAAACTGCCACTTGGATTTGAAACGGATCTCTATGGTTCTTACAGGCCTCTCGACTTCCTGACCATCAACGCCGGTTACTCCTTTATGATTGCCACCTCTTCAATGGAAGCTATCAAAGGCGGAAGCAGGAAAGCATACAACGGATGGAGCTTCGTCATGCTCACCCTGAAGCCGTCCCTCTTCAAATATGAAAAAGATACCGAAAAATAACCAACCACTTTTATGAAAAATTAAAATAAATCTTATGAAAAAAATCAATTTATTATCGGACACATCACACTATCTGTATATGATGTTATGTTGCACGCTGTTTTTGACTTCCTGTAAAAACAACTCGTCTGGGGAGAAAGCCAGCAGTACATTATGGTCAACCGAACCAAGCGAAAAGATAGTCGGTGAGGAAAAAGCAGTTTTGACCGATCCGCCAATGGTTCCGCCTGCAATTACTCGTGATTATGCAACAAAAGTTATTGTAGAACTTGAAGTGATAGAAAAGGAAATGGAAATCATGGAAGGCGTGAAATATACCTTCTGGACATTTGGCGGTACTGTACCTGGAAAATTCATTCGTGTGCGGGAGGGCGATTTGATTGAATTCCACCTGAAAAACAATCCGAACAACAAGATGCCTCACAATATTGACTTGCATGCGGTAACCGGACAGGGCGGCGGTGCTTCTTCCACTTTTTCCGCACCGGGACATGAAACCGTCTTTTCCTTTACCGCTTTAAATAAAGGCTTATTTATTTATCACTGCGCTACTGCTCCTGTAGGTATGCATATTGCAAATGGTATGTATGGTTTGATATTAGTGGAACCAAAAGAAGGATTGCCTAAGGTAGACAGGGAATACTACGTATGCCAGGGAGATTTTTATACCAAAGGCGCTTACGGGGAAGCCGGATTGCAGCCGTTTGAGATGTCAAAAGCCTTAACGGAAACACCTGATTATGTGCTCTTCAACGGTAAAGTCGGTGCATTAACGGGAGACAATGTACTTAAGGCAAAACCGGGCGAGAAAGTGAGATTATTCATGGGTAACGGAGGACCAAATCTGGTGTCCAGTTTCCACGTAATCGGTGAGATTTTTGACAATGTATATGTGGAAGGCGGCGAACTGATCAATCATAATTTACAGACAACACTCATTCCTGCAGGTGGTTCTTCCATCGTTGAATTCCGTTGTGAAATTCCGGGTAATTATATCCTTGTGGATCACTCCATTTTCAGAACCTTCAACAAAGGAACGTTAGGAATCCTGAAAGTAGAAGGTGCGGAAAACAAAACCATCTATTCCGGTCAGTTGGACGACAGAATCTATCAGCCTGAAGGCGGTGCCGTACAAAACATGCCGGAAGAGGCAAAAGGCCCTGCCAAGATACTGACGAAAGACGAAAGAATTGCAGCAGGTAAAATAGCCTTTGCTTCAACCTGCCAGGCGTGTCACCAGTCAGATGGCAAAGGTATTCCGGGCTCCTTCCCTCCTCTCGCCGGTTCAGACTACTTCAAGGGCAATCCTGCAAAAGTGGTAGCAACCGTAACACATGGTTTAACAGGCTCTATTGTGGTGAATGGAAAAACCTACAACGGTATCATGCCTAAACAGACACTGAGCGATGAAGAAGTGGCGAATGTGGTTACCTATGTCATAAACAGTTTTGGAAACACTGGCGGCGAGGTGACTCCTGCACAGGTTGCCAGCATCAGAAAAACGGGAAGTGCAACAGCTACAAAATAATGAGAGCCATTGCAACGATACTATCCATTTGTTATTTCATATTGTCTTTTGGACAAACACCTAAGAGTATGGTTTATATCGAGGGCGGCACGTATGTGCCGCTCTACTCTTTGGATTCAGGCAAAGTGAAAGTAGCTTCATTCTACATGGATAAATATCCTGTTACCAATGCAGATTTTGAAAAATTTGTAAACAAATACCCTGAATGGCAGAAAGGAAAAGCAAAAGCGGTTTATGCGGATAAAAAATACCTGCAACACTGGCAATATGCCGCTTCAGTAGGTAAAGATTCAGCTGCCCTAAGGAACAGCCCGGTAGTAAATGTATCCTGGTTTGCCGCTAAAAAATATTGCGAATGCCAGGGTAAACGATTGCCGACCGTTGCAGAATGGGAATTTGTGGCACTAGCCAGTGAAACAAAAAAAAATGCTTCTGCAGATAAAGCATTCTACCAGAAAATACTGGGCTGGTACGGCAATGCCAATCCGGAAAGATTGCCGAACGTAGGGAAAAATTTTAAGAACGCTTACGGAGTTTATGACATTCACGGACTGGTATGGGAATGGAACCTGGATTTTATTTCAGCGCTGGCGACAAGAGATTCTCGTGATGGAAATAACCTGGACAAGAATGAATTCTGCGGAGCCGGTTCAAAAGGTTCCAAAAATCCGGGAAACTATGCCGCCTTCATGCGGTATGCGATGCGTTCCAGCCTGAAAGCGAATTTCAATATACCCAATGTGGGTTTCAGATGTGTAAAATAACATGCAATTAACGAAACAACAAAATTCAAGACAATGAGAAAGATAGTATTCATGATTGGTGCAATCATACTGTTACTGACATCCTGCAAGCACAAGACCGAAGAAAAAGGCGAATGCTGCAAGAAACCCAAAACGGACGACAGTGTTCCGGCTTTCAACAGTGATATCACGCTGCACGACATCACGAGCGAATGGACGACACAAGACAACAGAAAGGTAAAACTGGCTGATTTTAAAAACAAGGCCATTGTGGCTGCCATGATTTTCACCAATTGTCAGTCGGCATGTCCACGAATCACGGCAGATTTACAACGCATAGAAAAGGAAATCCCTAAAGACAAATTAAATGATGTCACCTTTCTGCTAATCACCATGGATCCGGCAAGAGACAATCCTGAACAACTGACAAAATTTGCGGCAGAACATCAACTGGATTTAAAAAGATGGACACTGCTGACAGGCAGCGAATCTGATGTTTTAGAAATTGCGAATGTCTTGAATGTACGCATCAGCAAAACGGAGAATGGAAATTTTGACCACTCCAATATCATCCACATCATCAATAGTAAAGGAAACATCGTCTATCAGCAAATAGGACTGGCGCAGGAGCCAACAGAAAGTTTAGCGAAAATATACACACTGATCAACAATTAAAACCCGGACGCCGTAACTTTTCAGAAATTGAGAGATGCGTGTACCTTGAAGGAAATACAGATTAATGCTGGTATTTTATCTTTTCATATAACTTCACCAGTGAAGTCACCAGATCCGTCGGTGAGGAAACAATCTGATAATGGTTTTGTCCAAACATCTGCGGCAAATAATATTTTGCAGTGGCTTCAATGGCCAGCGCGTAAGAATTGACCTGATTTTGCTTCAGTTCATGCAGTGCCTGCCGTACGTCCCTGATACCGTATTTGCCTTCATACTTGTCGTAATCATTGGGCTTGCCGTCAGAAATCAATATGACCCATTTATTTTTTGAAGTTCTAGCATCCAGCAGAGTTCCTGAATGTCTCAGCGCTGTGCCTATCCTCGTAAAACCGCTGGGCACTATGGAACCTATGCGGTATTTGGCCTTATTCCAGTCGTCCTCAAATCCCTTCACGGTTAAATACGTTGAGTAATTGCGTGTTTTGGAAAAGAAACACTGTATGGCGAAATCAATATTGAATTCATGTATGACCTCACCGAACAATACGGCCACCTGCTTCTCGATATCAATGATCCTGTTTCCGTCCACATAGCCGTCACTCGACAAACTGATATCCAGCAACAGCAGGATGGAAATATCCTTTTCTTTTTTTCTGTTGGAGATATAGATATTTTCGGAAGGCGTGTGCCCCGTGTGAACATCGACATACAAATCCGTAACGCTGTCGATGTCAAATTCATCTCCCTGGGTTTGTCTTCTCTGTTGCTGCATCTTATTGTTAATGCTGGTCAGCATCTTTCGTAAACCCGCTAACACTGAAGTGTTGGCAGCGATGGTGGCATCATAGAATGCGACATTTCTCTCTTTCTGAATTTTAGGGTACAGCTTGCAGAAATCCTTCTTATACGTTCTCTTGCTGAAATCCCATTCATCATAAGCGATGCAATAATCTTCAGCTTTCAGGGCATCACTTTCTGAAACCGTAGTGTTCTCTACAAAATCGGACTGATAAACGCTGTGAGAGGTATCATCGGTCCTGACCGTATATTTCATATTCAGTTCATCCAGGGCATCCTGATGTTTTTCGAGTTCATCATCGCCGTCAAAATCCCGCCACACTCCGCTGAATTCTTCTGCTGTTTCCACCTTTTCAAAATTATGTGTCAGCACGTAATCTTCCTGTTGCTTCTCATCTATTTCCACACTCACAACTTCCTCTACAGGTTTCGCTTTCAAGATGGTTTTTGCCCTGTTTTCTTCAATGATTTTCACTTTATCCGTAAAATTCCTGAGTTGGTTATCACCGGTCTCTTCTTTTTCATTTTTCATCCATTTGCCATACAACCAGGAATAATCAGGTATTGTTTTCTCCGGTGTTTCAGCAGTAATTTTTTCTTTAAAATCCTTATACATTATTTTAGTCACCGGATATTCATGAAAGAGGACTGAAAGAATTTTTTCAGCATGTTCTGCTGCATTTTTCTGTGCATCTTCAGCCTTAAAGACTTCTCCTATATGCCAGTTGAAACCCAATTTCTGCTGAATGGCAAGATATAACACGCGAAAAAAATAAAAGGAGATGTTCTGTTCTTTTGATTCAAACAGGGAGAAGGTAACAGGCAAAAAGAAATTATTGTTTTTATATCCGCCTTCCCTTTCTGCCGGATAGATTTCTACATGCTTTCCGGTGGCGGCACTTGCCAGTATGGTTAATCTGGATCTTATTTCTTCCAGCGAAACTGTCCTGTTCAGAATATCAGAAGATGCTTTCTTCCTATCCCTAAAATACCTGACAAACTTACCGTATATGTATTCATCGAGTTCCATAAAATCAGATCATCAGATTGCACAAGTCCGTCAAAGCCTCAATGATTTCAGGTTCATCCGTCAGCGGTTCTATGACCGCCACTCTCACAGCCAAACGTTTCGGAAGTCCGCTGTGTATCAATCTTGCGGCATCAATTAATAAACGGGTGGATGCCGTTTCCGTCAATCCAAGTTCTTTCAGGTTCCTTATTTTATTGCCGATGCTGACCAGTTGCTTTGCTATGGATTCTTCCACAGCTGTTTCATTGACCAGAATTTCCGTTTCAATCTTTGCGACGGGATAATTAAAGGAAAGCGCTGCAAACCGCTGCCGGGTGGACGGTTTTAATTCTTTAAAGCCTCTCTGATATCCGGGATTAAAGGATGCCACCAGCATGAAATCTTCATGCGCCCTGATGGTTTGTCCCAACTTATCGATAAACAGTTCCCTTCTGTGGTCTGTAAGCGAATGTATGGCCACAATAACATCCGGGCGCGCTTCGGCCACCTCATCCAGATAGATGACCGCTCCTTCTTTCACCGCCATGGTAAGCGGTCCGTCGAGCCACACGGTTTCCGCTCCTTTGATGATAAAGCGGCCAATCAAATCGGTAGAAGAAGTTTCTTCGTGACAGCTGATGGTGATAAGTCTTTTTCCCAGCTGACTGGTCATAAATTCTATAAACCTTGATTTCCCTGAACCGGTCGGGCCTTTCAGTAAAACAGGAATTTTATTTTTGTAGCATTGCTCAAAAACTTCCATTTCCTTTGAAACGGGATGATAATAGGGTGCTGAAACGGTCATGATGTTATTTTAAAGAAAATCAGGCAGTCTGTACTACTACAGAAGTAACACAAACCACCTGACCAGAAAATTGATTAATAGGATTGAATTAGTTCGCTACTTCCAACGCTTCATCGCTTGGTCTTCCATATCGTATAAATTCATAAATAAACAAACCGACTCCTGTAGTGAACATGGTGGCACACACAATCAATATCAGGAAATGCACCTGAATTTCTTTCTGCACATCTCCAAAATCCAGTCCCATCTTTCTTTCGAGATACACCTGCGCCACACCGGCAACGCCAAATGCCACCGTCATGCCCAGCATACCGATATTGGACAGCCAGAACGCCAGAACGCCGGTATTGCTGTCATATAATTTCCTGCCGGTAAGATTGGGCATGGTGTAACTGATGATGGCCAGTACGATCATGCCATAAGCGCCCCAGAAAGCAAGGTGGCCATGCATGGCAGTGACCAGGGTTCCGTGTGTATACATGTTCACCTGCGGTAATGTATGCGCCAGGCCTAACAATCCCGCACCGACAAAGGACACGATGGCTGTACCAAGTGTCCAGCTCAATGCAATCTTATTGGGATGTTTCTTTTCACCTTTTCTGTACATGGCAATGGCAAACAAAGCCATACCCAGGAAAGCCAGCGGTTCCATCGCGGAAAAGATACCGCCGATAATCAGCCAGTACTTCGGAGTGCCGATATAATAGTAGTGGTGGCCTGTTCCTAAAACCCCTGAAATAAATGTCAATCCCACGATGACATATAACCATTTCTCTATCACTTCCCTGTCTACACCGGTAATTTTAATTAACAGGAACGCCAGAATACCTCCCATGATCAATTCCCAGACACCTTCTACCCAAAGATGCACCACCCACCATCTGAAGAATGAGTCCATGGTTTGGTTATCAAACCAGATCATGCCCGGCAGGTACAACAATGCAGCAAACACCAGCCCCATCGCGAGTACGAGAGACGTGGTGGTTCTTTTTTTCCCTTTAAACAGCGTCATCAGAATCAATCCTAAGAAAGTCAGTACATTTATCACAACCAGATAATCCAAAGGCCTTGGAATCTCGAGGAATTTACGGCCTTCCCAATAATTGAAGTGATATCCGATGATGGCGATCACACCGACCACAGCCAGTGATATCAGCTGAACAAATCCCAGTTTCACATTGACCAGTTCATGTTCCGCCTCTTCGGGAATGATGTAGTAAGCGGCTCCCATAAAACCAGATAATAACCAAACAACCAAAAGATTGGTATGTACGGCTCTGGCTGTATTAAATGCAATTACCGGATGCAGTGCATCATACCCCAGATGTGCAAAGGCCATGATGAATCCGTATACTACCTGAAGCGTTAGAAGTAACATTGACAGGGCAAAGAACCAATACGCCAGTTTTTGTGATTTATATTTCATAACAGTTCGATTTATTTTGAATTAATAGTTGATTTGTAATCCGGTTTTGGCGGAAATCCGTTTAAGTCTGTGTTTCCAATCCATGTAAAGAAGGCGATGAGGTCGTTTGCCTGTTCTTCAGAAAAGCCATAAGCCACCATTTTTCTTCCTCTGGGTGACCATGGAATTTTAGATGTCAGGACGGCTTTCATATACCCTTCGCCCCTTCTTTCCACCACTTTGGTCAGTTCGGGTGCATAATAGGCACCTTCGCCCATTATGGTGTGGCATCCCATACAGTTATTGGATTCCCATAATACCTTACCACGGATTACCTGTGCCGTGAGGTTTTCTTCATGTGTTTTTTTCGGAACTTCCACGCTCAGCGAGTGCCAGGATAGTCCAATGAAGATGATGAATGTTACGATGGTACCTCCGAAAAAGAACAACCGTGCTTGCGATTTAGATAACATAATTTATCACTTTAGATTTGGTTTAAAAATTCTATTTAATATATTAGGATATTTTTATCCGCTATAAAATTAAAAGATTATATTTTAACTGTAAGATGATTTTTATCATGTTTAAAACCTTCACGTTTATCCCGGAAAAGAATTGGGTAGAAATCTGTACAGCAGTAAGATATCAGTACCGTTTGTGTTCTGTTAGCCTAATTTATTGTCTATTAATAGTTTATTAATAGTTAAGTGTCTGTTTCCCTATCCAAAATAGCTGTAAAAAAAGTATTTTTGCGCCATGTTACAAGCGCAAAACTTATCCATCATATTCGGCAGTCGCATCTTATTCGACAGTGTTACATTTACCATTCAACCGCGTGACAGAATAGGGCTCGTGGGCAGAAACGGGGTGGGAAAATCCACCTTACTGAAAGCATTGAACGGTGAGATATCCGCACAGGAAGGAAGCATTTCTAAACCGGGCGGCTACACAATCGGATTCTTAAAACAGGAAATACGCGGGCAGAACGAACCTAGCGTCTGGCTGGAAGCGCAAACCGCCTTTAAGGATATCAATGTCCTGCAGGAAGAATTGGAGAAAATACAGCATCAGCTGGAAACAAGAACAGATTATGATACGGATGATTACATGAACCTGTCTCAACTTTTTTGCGACATCAACGACCGTCTCGTACACCTGGATATTGACGATAAGGATAAGAAAACAGAACTTGTTTTATTGGGACTCGGGTACAAAAGAGATGATTTTGAAAAAGCACCTTCCACCTTTTCGGGTGGCTGGGCGATGCGTCTGGAGCTGGCAAAACTTCTATTACAGAATCCTGACCTGCTGATGCTCGATGAGCCGACGAATCACCTCGATATCGAGTCCATCATCTGGTTGGAAGAATTCTTTCAGAAGTATGAAGGCGCCATCATTCTCGTGTCGCACGATAAATCATTCCTGGATAACGTCTGCAACAAAACGATAGAACTCGAGTTGGGCAAGATGTACGAATACAAGGCCAACTATTCGAAATACCTGATTTTAAAGGAAGAGCGAAGAGAAAAACAACTTCAGACCTTCAAGAATCAGCAGGACCAGATCAAACAGATTGAACGCAACATCGAACGTTTCAAAGCCAAAGCCAGCAAAGCCAGCATGGCGCAGAGTCTGGTGAAGAAACTGGACAAGATGGATATCGTGGAAGTGGAACAGGATGACGTTCGCTCCATGCGTTTTCAGTTCCCTATGGGACAGCAAAGCGGCAAAGTGGTGGTGACCGCAAAAAATCTGGCGAAAAACTATGGTGACAAACAGGTATTTCATGATGTGAACCTCGAAATTGAGCGCGGAGATAAAGTGGCGTTCATCGGAAAGAATGGTATGGGCAAAACCACGATGGCAAAAATCATCGCACGGGAAATAGACTACACTTCCGGCGATTTGACCATCGGACACAATGTAAACATTGCCTTCTTCGCTCAGCACCACGCGGAACAACTTCCAAAAGAACTGACCATCCTTCAGTATATGGAGGATACGGCTCCAAACGATGTCCGCGCACAGGTGCGAAATATTCTAGGCGCTTTCATGTTCAGCGGGGATGATGCCACTAAAAAGATTTCCGTTTTAAGCGGTGGGGAACGTGCCCGTGTCTGTCTTGCGCATCTGTTGCTTCATCCGAGCAACGTACTGATTCTCGATGAGCCCACCAATCACCTCGATTTGCGGGCCAAAGATGTACTGAAAGATGCCATCTCCAAATATCCGGGAACAGTGATTGTGGTGTCGCACGACCGAGATTTCTTGGTGGGCATGACCAATAAGGTATTTGAATTTAACGACGGCGTTGTGAAAGAGTTTGTGGGAGACGTGAATGATTTCTTCGAAGAAAGGAGATTATCGAATTTCAGAGAAGTGGAATTGAGTCCGCAGCAAAATACGGAGAAAAAAGAAAGCTCCAATCCTAAACCTCAAACCTCAAATGCTAACAACCAGGATAAGCAGTTACGAAATAAGATCTCGAAACTGGAGGAAGAAATCGGCATTAAGGAATTTGACATTAAGAAGCTGGAAGAAAAAATAGAAAAACTTTCCGAGGAAGGAAAATATGACGAACAGGTTGTATTGCAATTAGGCAATGAAAAGAAAGCATTGGAAAAACTGATGCAGGAATGGGAAAATCTGCAGCAATAATGTATACACAGGTACCATCTGCCAATCTGTAAAAACAAAAAAGGAGTCGTAATGACTCCTTTTTTCATTCGTTATCATTCGTTAGTATTTGGCAGCAAATCTGCCATTGCTGATGGTCACATCTGTACCATCGGTATCATTGTGTACCGTTCCGCTGAAGGTCCCTTCAATTTCCGTAGATGTAGCCTTGCTTACCACAATGGAAAACTCACTTTCAGAAGGCGTTGCCGCCCAGCCGGTAGCACCTTTGGTATAGACGAAAGTAGGCAATACCGTAGATGAAGGCATTGTCTTGAAATTATACGTACCGGTGGTGATATCTGCAGGTAACAACATCATTACAATCTCCGTTGTAAAAGAAGTGGTGTTTACAAAACTGGCGCTTAGATTGATTTCTGCTCCCGATTTCGCTACCGTACTGATCAGGTCATTGGAACTGAAATTTCCGGAAGTGGCACCCGAGGCGGTCAGAGATACCTTGCTGTGCCCCGCAGACAGATTGGCTGCAGAAACCGTATCATCTTTTTTACAGGCGTTAAACAAAAGTGCGCTTGCAATCGCCAACACAAAACTGATTTTTTTCATGATTTAAGTTTTTAGTGATTAGATAATTGCAAATGTATCCAGAAGAACCCTTGAAATAAATACCGATTACGGTGTATATTGTAATCCGTACCAGTGGTGAAGAGAAATCTGCATTAAAACAAGATGGCGCTAAAATACCTGCAATTGACAGATAAAGGCAAGACTGCATCCAAAAATCAGAAATATTGAGGCTTCAAACGTCTTTAAATTAAATTTGAGAATCAGTTTGCAGAATCTGACACCTAAATGAACAGAATACATGCATTTTTCTTTGAAAATTACATTAAACTGCATACAAATGACTGCTCCTAAATAAAAAAGATGGAAGGCTTAATGACTGAAAACGGTATAAAATCTACCATTCGTAATAGTAATCGTCGAGCCGTCAGAAGTATTCGTTGCAATACCGCTAAAAGTACCTTCTAACTCGGTATAACTTGCTTTGGTAATGACAAACGTCATATTGCTGCCTACGGTTGCGCTCCAGGTTTTGCTTACACCAGAGTATAAGTTTTCTTTAGTAAAACTAAAAGAAATAGCCGGTGCACCTGCTGCAGTTAAATCGTAAGCACCTGCTGGGGTATTAACGGGCACTAAAAGACTAATATATTCCTTATTGCCGGTTGTAGTATTCAAAATCACAGGCTCTAATACCATGGATACCGAATTATAAGCGCTAAAGCTATTCACATCTTGTGAAGCATAGTCCATCGTAATAGCACCATTAATAGTGCAAAAAACTCTGCATCTGCCATTTGTTAAATTACTATCGAAGTTATTTGTGCTTTTATCTTTTTTACATGCAGTTGTAAAAATAAAGCAAACCGCAGATATTATAATAATTAGTTTATTCATAAGATTTATTGTTTAGTAAATATACATCATGTTTTGGTTACTAATTTCAGTAGTAGTACTGATATTCTATTCTCTTTTATAAATACCACTAATTTGGTATGAAACTTGTTTAGGTTTGTATTATTTTTAATAGGAAAAAAATAACCATATTGTGAAAAACACTTTTCTAATAATCGCATTTGTGTTTATGTATGCTATCGCAAACTCGCAAACAATTCCATTTGCACACCTGAAATCTGCAACTAAAGAATTTAGCATTGAAAAATCGAGTCCAACATTAGAGATTAATAACAATTTTATTTACGGTTCTAACTATTTAGATTTAACTAAAGGAGATGCCGTGTATGTTACTTGCAAAGAAAATGAAGGCGAAAATATAGAATTCTATCTTAGAGAAAAAGGAAGTAAAAATCTCTTAGCTCAAGTTAGTGAAAAAGCCAATGCATGGTTTTATTATAAGGCAGACAAAAATGTTACCTTAGAAGTGTTTGGAATTATTGGCAAAAACAAATACTTGCCCAATCCAAAACTTTGCACCATAAAATATCTCCAAGGAAACGCATCTGATTATTATTATTCTGATAAGGATGCCATTCCACAAAAAATTCTTGCCTTGGCTTATGGCAAACCTTTAGCTTTTTCTAATTTATGTTATCATAGAAATACAAGAATAAACAAACGCGATACGATATTTTCCAACATTTTCAAGCAAGGTGATAATATGCGTGTATTTGGAAACACCATTGAATATACGATTGAGAATGGAACATCCAAATCAAAAGCAACAGAACTTATTATTTTGTGGAAAGGTTACATTGACAAGGCTTTTCAAAATGTAACATTGGAAGACAAACAAGTTTACAACGAACAAGAAATGGCAGAAAATGGCTTCCCTGAAATCCTATATTCTTTAACCTATAAAAATTTAGAGCAACTCGGTTATATAGAGAATAAAGGTGTAATTGAAATTTTCAAAGTGCAACTGCAAGCCATAAAAAACGATAAGGGAACTTACGATATAAAATTTACGATTGATTAATTTTAATACTCAACAACTATGAAATTTAAGCTTACATGTATCATCCTACTTTTTACGTTTTTTTTAAGTAAGGCACAGGATTACGAAATAAAAGACAAAACGAAATATTACATCAAAACCGATAATTTTGATAATGTAAGCCAGTATAGCATGGAATACTATTTTAATGATGCCATATTTAAAAAAGTAGCAAAATCATTAAAAATATCTAAAAGTGAAGCCGAAGAAGTGATAAAAAATTGCAGAAGTAGCTACAGACCAGTCAAAAATTGGAATACATTCGGTTATGTGATGTATAAAGTTTGTGACTTTATTGTACCATTGGAAAGCAAGTATTTTTATAAGGAAGAAATGTGGTTGATGTATGTTGCAAATGATGCCAATACGCATCTCGAATCTAAATATCTCTCTACAAATGGAAAAGGTTTTTTTGTGATGGGTAAGCCTGAAAATATATCTTTATCGCTCAATCCTAATACTAATTATCAAAGTATTAATAACACAGTAAGTTCGACTACTAATAACAATTCTTATACAAAACCCAAAAAAGACCCTGCTTTAACAAATAGCATTTTAGCTGATAGAGCAAAAACAAGTGCTTGGGGTTGGAAAACAAGATATTTTAATCCGGAGTATAAAGGATTGCCTTTGCGATTAAAACCACCATTTACTAAAGACATGTACAAAGAATTGGGTTCACATTATGGCGCTAGAGTTTCGCCTGATGGGCTAAAAAATATAGTAGAACAATGTGCATTTGAAAATTGGCCTACGTTTTACAAGCAACATTCAAATCCAAGCCAACTCTTTGTCGGACCATTCAGAAATTTGATAGTGGAAGAAGTGGTTACGTTTAAGAACAAACAAAAAAGTAATGAATACGAGTTGAATGATGTCTACACCATTATTTATATTTCTGACAAATTAAATGCTCATGCACCCAAAGAATTATTATCGGATGATGGTTTGGGTTTCTTTATGTGTGTGCCTGCAGCCGTATTGCAGGAAGGAAAAAGCAATACCTATACCTATAATAATTTTACATTAGATGATTTTGGCAAGAAGCGTAGTTTTCAGAATTGGACAACTAAAAGAAGAGTATATGTACAAGACATGAATTATATTGACGAATCCTTTGATGTAAGCTTAAAAGCTACAGACATGGAAATTAAAAATGAACTCAATATTAATGATCAAGAACTGGCTCAACTGAAAGAATGGTGCAATATTAAATATAGACCAGATGATTTAAATACCGCTCAAAAAGTTAAAGATGCACAACGAAATGCTAAATTTTTAGATGTGGTAGTTTATAATTTATTAGGAAGTAATATTGGTAATATTTTATATATGCCTGCAAAAGAAAATATGCATTTACCTATTGGTATGCGGCCAAAGAATAACGATGGATGGTATTTTACTTCAAGAACAAATATTGACCTAAAAGAACCAAGCACTACTTATAAAAATAGCATTTTAGCAACTACAGATGCTTCAATGGAAAAATATAGCAAAGAGCAGGCTGCCCGCGAAAAACAGATGAAGATGGATGCTGAAAAATTAGCTGATTGGCGATTAAATAATGAGCTAAAAGGGTCTATGATTTATCAATATTCTTTTTGGAACTCTCAGCTGAATAGAGAAGATTTTACATATAAAGTAGTTACCATTTTTGGGCCACCGGATCAAGATATAACTAAAGAAGACGAAATTAATATGGATAAGTTAGTGGGTGGACAACCAAAAGCAATAGTATATAAAGAAGACTATGATGATGTGGAATCTGAACAATATATTACAAAACAAACCGGCTCTCATCGTTTTAGTGTAAATACCGGTTACAATTATACCATTCCTAAACGATATGCTTCATCAAGTACAAATACACCTTCCTATAAGCAAGCTGATGATGCCGTAAAAGAAGCACAAAAAAAGGTGGATGCTGCAATGAAAGATCTGTTGGATGGCAAATCTTTAGATAGAACTGAGTTAATTCAGAAATCAACTACCGATATTTTTAGAGGAATGAATTTTATTGAAAAAGACACTGAAGTAACTGTGATAGACGTTCCTTCATCCGATAAATTTTATAACGAAAACAAAAAATATATTGGCAAAACAGGCACCGTTGAAATGTTGACAGAAAATGGCGACGGCACTCATTATGGCATGATAAAATTTGCCGGCGAGAAGAATGCTACTGTATTTTACAAAGTAAAAATAAACATCAATAAATAAAGGATGATTTCAAAAACCATATATATAGCAGTCGGAATTTTGGTACTATTGCATTGGACATTTGCTTATAAATTGCATTATCCAGACATAGAAGCACAATACAAAAGAGCAATTCATGCTGCGGCAATGGAAATTTACAAGGTTCGTGGTCGGCCAAACCAACATGTAGCAATACTAAGCGACAACTCAAGTCTATACATTCCACATGCATTATATCTTATATCCAAAGAGGGGACTCTGTCATCAAACAAGCTAGTTCCAAGATCCAATATGAAATCAAAAAAACTAGCTCAATCGAATATTACCGCTAATTAAAAAACAATGAAAAATATCAACCTAATATTTTATTTGTTACTGTTTCATCTTTCAGCAATCCGGCTATCTGCACAAGATGCTAAAACCGCTTTAAACGATTTGGAAAAATACATCACTTCCAAAGAATGGCGCATCAAGTCGCTGGAAGTTAAGGATGATGTTTTATATTTTCACTTTAATGATGATTTTACCAGTTTCCCAATTTTAGAAGCAGATGAACAGGTAACACAGATTGATAACGGTATCAAAATTCATTGCAAAAACGATGAAAAATGTGTCAATTGGTTTAACATGTATGTAACCTCCTACAAGTTGGAAAGTGACTATTATGAGCCGGTAAAATTAGCTTCCCTTTTCAATAAATTTTTAAAAGCGTATCGCGATGAAAAGAACGGAATCACCAAACCGCTTCCTGAAAAACCGGTTGCAACCAAACTATACAATAAATTCGACAAGGTGAAAGTTACTGCCATAAATATGAATAATGACTGGAATCCTAAGAAAATATATGATGCAACTGAAGTATTGAATAAGACGTTTATCCTGCTCGAAAATACACCTCCTAACAAATATGGAACGTATAGGTGCAATTTTTTGGGCAAAAACGGAAAATTATTGTATTTGGAGGACGTAAATCTAGAACCTTCGTCAGAGTCTGCCGTATCAGACATTGCATTCAATACACAACAGTACCCAACCATTACTACGACCTCAGATATATATTTACCTAAAGGCACACACGTGCTTGTATATTTCATGGATGTTCCATCCGTCACGAAAATAAGCGAAGAGACAGCTAAAACCATACTTGGAAAACCGGGCGTACTTAATAAAGATATTCTGAAAAGTGCATTATATGATGAGTATGCAAGTTATACTGTAGACATCACACTTGATGGCACTGGCAAACAATTCACCATCAATTCGGCAAAATGCATTGCACTACAGTCCATAGAATACAAGAAACCACAAGCAACGGCATCTGCCAAGAATTTCAATAGTTCTGGCACTTCTTTCAATGAAGCATTATCGGCTGAAATGAAGGAACTGAAAGCAGCTTATGCCAAACTCAATGAAGAAGAAAGCAAACATCTAAAATACACAACCGTAGCCAACTCCCCGAATACATGCAGTTTTATGGACAGCCTGTTAATAGACTATCCAAATGATTTTAACAACAGCTTCATACAACAATATAACCTGTTTGCCACTCAACTGTATGGCAAGCCCGTATTGTATGATTTTGGTGTATGCCGTTTCCATTTGAAAGATGTGGATATAGATGACATATCTCCAAATTATACTAGCAATAGAAAACAATATACAGCATATATGCTGCAAGGCAATACCAGCATGGAGGTGGCCAAAAAGAAGTATGTGGAACTTAGAGAAGCGCTCTTGGGGTGTGATTTGCCATACGGAAACTACCAGCTTGAAGAAAACAAGGAACAAACGACGTTCATCATACGCAACCCCACAAAGATCAATCCCGGTTACAGCGAAAAATATAAGAATCTGTATATTATGGTACGCTTACTCAACAGGAATGAGGTTCCTGATTTAGTAAAGAACAGCTATGAGAAATACGCACAGTCCATATTTATATATATAGAGATAAACTAAAATCAATGTTATAACAGGTAGAAATAAATCAACGCTCATGAAAAGCATACACACCATAATCTTGTCAATACTTATCGCAAACTTTGTGGCGGCGCAGGAAAAGGTTAATCTTAAATTCAACTTCTATTTTGCCAACTCTAATGAAGGTTCCATCAGGAAAACCAAACTTGTTGTAAAATCAGATGGCGTTAAGATTGGCGAAAGCACTGTCAAAGACCAGGATAAGTATAACAGTGTGGAAGTAAATATTCCTAAAGG
>JAXLTX010000013.1:0-29329 GCA_046329775.1 Chitinophagales bacterium | reverse complement strand
GTTCAATGCCGGCACGGAAAACCTGCACGGCTGGGCTATTCCCACGGCTACCGACATCGCGTTCTCTTTAGGGGTCTTATCGCTCTTGGGTAACCGCGTACCTTTATCGCTGAAAGTCTTTCTAACCGCTTTGGCCATCATAGATGATTTGGGTGGTATTTTAATCATCGCTGTCTTTTATACCAACGACATTCAGTTGCACTATTTACTGCTCTCTATTGTCATGCTGGCAGTATTGTTTCTGTTGAATAAATACAAGATATCACGCTTTATCTTTTACTTCATTCCTGCTCTGTTTTTGTGGTATTTCGTTTACAAATCGGGGGTGCATGCCACCATTGCCGGAGTTCTTTCCGCTCTTTTCATTCCCATCGGCAAGGTGGAGCAATATGAACACCTCTTACATAAACCTGTAAATTATCTTATACTTCCGGTTTTCGCATTGGCAAACACCACCATTGCCTTATCTGCAGAAAGCATCCCGCATGTCTTTTCTGATTTAGGATTCGGAATCATCCTCGCTTTATTTCTCGGTAAAACCATGGGAATTTCATCGCTGGTTTTTCTAAGCATTAAAACAAGAATCTGCGAACTGCCGCAGGATATTTCGTTTAAACATATTGCCGGGGTGGCAATGCTTGCAGGAATTGGATTTACGATGTCCTTATTCTTTACTGCCCTTTCATTCAAGCATCCGGGAAATGCAAATATTGCAAGGCTGTCCATCATCATGGGCTCTACAATTTCAGGCATCTGCGGGTTGCTCTTTTTATCTGTGACATTAAATAAGCAAGCATCTCCCGTCGAAAAACCATAAGCGATTAGGGCATCGCTTTGAGCGTGTAAAAAAGCAGCCCTTCATCTTGTTCCCTTATCACTGATTTTACCAGTGGTTGAAGATATCCGGGCAAGTGGGCATTTGGATAGACAACAGCGAATTTTACCTCGTATTTTTTTAGGAAATCAACCTGACTTTGCTGAACGGAAACAAACCGGTTTTGCTGTTTTTGCTGACGTACAAAGCGAAAGAAAACCGAATTGCGAATGATTTCATCTTCCGTTGCATGAAGTATGGGATCATCGCTTCTGGGTATCTCAAAGACGCTCAGACAAACCGGATTATATTTTCCAAAGTTCGTCAGGAGATAAGGGGCCGGAGCATAGAGGTTTATATTCTTCGAATAGATGGAAGAGAAATCTGCTTTCTCCTTAAAAAAAACGAGGGTACTCCCGTCATATTGCCGTTCTACGGCAGCAAGGAAACCGGCATCAATGGGTGCTCCTGTTTTTATAATTCGTGACTGAAACAATGCCGCAGCGACCAATAAAGCACCATAGATTTTCAATCCGACATTCCCGCTTTCAAAGATAAAAGCCAGCAACAGCAGGCATACTACAGCAGAAAATGGTATATAGATATTGGTCCACAGTTGTACGGCGTCCACCCTGTTGTAAAAAATGGCATATGACGTGATTGAGGCAATATGAAAAACAAAGACCGCCAAAAGCACGGCGTCTATGTTTGCCTCCTGTTTCCGCTTTTTATACACAAAGAGAAAAAACGGCAATAAAAATCCCGCCATGCTAAGTATGCTTTTTATAGCCGCTCCGGCAAAACAGTTAAATGCGGTTTTCAGGTATCCGGCAAAATCAAATGAACCACCCGACTGCAAAACACCCTTTACGACACTGCCATTTTTTTCATTCAAGGCATGTATGAAAAGAGTATATATACCGATGTAAAGC
Organism: Chitinophagales bacterium; assembly: GCA_046329775.1. Lineage (GTDB taxonomy): Bacteria > Bacteroidota > Bacteroidia > Chitinophagales > JADIYW01 > JADJSS01. Next base: position 27,583 of record JAXLTX010000013.1, on the reverse strand, counting down.
AGCACAGATGCAATCAGGACGCAATATGCCGTCAGTTCTCTGAAAGATATCTTCTTTGAAACGAACAACAACAACAGACAGAGTCCGGCTGTCATTAATACGGCAGGTGCCACAACCGTATTTACGAGCACTACAGCCATTGCTACAACAAGCAATGGAAATACCTTTTCCCTTTTTATCAGTATCAGGAAGTAGAATGAAAGAATGCAGGAAAAGAGATATTTAGGCTGATACAGCAATCCTGCGTCATACCAGTCGCCGGCTGTAAAGATGGTTGTTCTTGGAATATAGAAAGAGACTCCACAGATAAACAAGACGGCAAATGCAAGCAAATACATTCTGTTATTTCGGGGCTGAATAAACGTCTCGATAAGAGCGCAAGCCCCGAGAAAGTAAAAGGTAAGCGTATGTGGAAACAACTGAAAGTAAAAAGTCAGAAAGGCTGTTTTACCCAGCAGCGCGCTGTAGAAAGAGGTATACCACAATTCTCCGAAATGATACAGGGCACGAGGTACTGCCAACCCATTGTAGGTATCAAGGTAGTAGCTTTCAATTCCTGTCTGATTCAAAAACTGTATGTTTCTGGAATAACAATAAAAATCACTGTACGCTTTGTACAATTCGCCAGTAAGAGGGTGTTTGACTTTTATATACAGGATAAAGAATGCGATACAAAGAAACAACAACTGTAAGAAGACATAAGGCAGCACCGGCCTCAGGCGGAGCGATTCTCTTATCTGGCTTGTTGACCGGAGGTAATTGTTTTTTTTCAGCCAGAAAAAGGTGAGTATAAACAAAAGCAGCACACCCAGATTGATGGTAATGCCACGGGTCATTAAAATGGAATATCCGGTGATGATGGCAAATAAGCCGGTACAAACTTTTGTAAACTCCTTCAGGAAAACCGTCCTGTCGGGAAATCTCACTATGGATGTCAGTATGTGCCCGATTGAATACGTGAGCAAGTAAGATACTGCTGCATATAATAACAAAGACAGGCCCACAGACTCCATATTACACCACCAGTGTTCTGAATGATTCAATCACATAATTTATTTCTTCCTGCGGCATCGGATAGTAAAGCGGAATTACGATACTTCTGTCGCTTGCATCTTCGGAAACGGGAAGTGATAATCCATGACAATATTCTCTATAGGCCGTTTCACGGTGCGCTGTCACCACACCCCTACGGGTGGAGATGCCTTTATCTAACAATGCCTGCATCAGGTCATTTCTACTGATCTTACAGGTTGGTTTTAAGTAAATGCTGTATGACTGATAATTGCTGAAATATCCTTCTGCTTCGTGTGGCAGGCGGATTACATCCATATCCTTGAATGCTTCATGATACTGAAAGGCCACCTTTCTTCTTTCCTCCACGATCAAGTCCAATTTCTCCAGTTGCTTGATGCCTACCGCCGCCTGAATATCCGTCATTCTGTAATTATACCCGAGTTCGATGTGATCTTCAAAAATGACCTTATCCGATTCGTGTCTGATTCTGTCATTCACACTCATGGCATGTTGGCGCAATAATTTTATCTTATCTCTATATGCTTCATTATTGGTGCTTATCATACCACCGTCGCCCGTTGTAATCACCTTTCGAGGATGGAAGGAAAAACAAACCAGATCGGAATGACTGCCAATCTTATTTCCTTTATAGGATGAACCCGCCGCACAGGCTGCATCCTCAATCAGGATGAGTTTCTTTTCATTACATAATTCCTTAAATGCATCAATATCCGCCGGCATGCCAATCTGATGAACAATCAGAATGGCTTTCGTTCTGGGGGTGATTCTTTTGCGTACATCCTCCACGTCTATGTTATACGTCACCGGATTTACTTCTGCAAATACCACCGTTGCGCCGGTATATCGGATGCAATTTGCGGTAGCCACATAGCTCATGGAAGGGCAAATCACCTCATCACCCGTACCAACGCCGGCCACCATCATGGCCAGGTGCAGGGCGGTGGTGCAATTGGAAACCGCCACCGCATATTGACTGCCCACATACTTTGCAAATTTTTCTTCAAACTCCTGCACGCGGGGACCTTGTGTTACCCAGCCGGTAAGGATGGTATCGTATGCATTTTGCGCATCTTCTTTATCCAAATATGGTTTTGCCAAAGGTACCTTCATGGTGATGAATTTTTAAGGAAACTATTTTTCCCAGTTATTGATTTTTATATCCTTGATCAGATTTTTTGTTTTCGACAGTTCAATATAATATTGAATCGTTTCCTTCAGGCCATCTTCAAAAGCATAATTGGATTTAAAGTGAGTGGCCGCATAGAACTTATCTGCCTTTACCCAGAGCCGGGGCACGTCGGCGGGCCGGTCCGGCAGATACTCCAATCCGAGATCCTGTCTGTCCATCAGTTCCAGCACTTTCAACAATAAATCTTTCATGCTATATTCCACGCCGGTGCCGATGTTGAATGTCTTATAGTTGATTGCCGGATTACCTATCAATCCAGCCAATGCACGGGCTGTATCTTTCACAAAAAAGAAATCGCGGGTGATGTTGCCGTCACCAAACACGACCGGTTTTTCATTGTTCAGGATACGTACTATACTGCGCGGAATGACTTCACCCGCATCGCCTTCATAATGTGCCCTCGGCCCGTAATTATTGAAGATGCGGAGTACTGTGGTATGCAATCCGTAACATTCGTTATAAGCGTTGGTGTAATGTTCACCCACTAGTTTGCTGGCTCCATATACCGTTAACGGAGCGGTTAAGGCCTCCTCTGTTATAGGGAAAGAGGTGGTTCTTCCGTAAATCTCAGAGGTGGAGATATAAAAGAAATGCTCAATATTGTTTTGTCTGGCTGCTTCGAGCACATTCAGTGTGCCTTCGGCATTGACACGATGATTTTCAAACGGAGAGTGGATGGAGTGACGAACCCCCAGACATGCCAGATGGAAAACATAGGCACAGCCATTTGAAACCTTGTCACATAATTCCTTATCTAAAATATCGCCCTGTACGAAGGTGAAATCCGGACTCCTACGGGCTTCCTCCAGATTGGCGAGATTCCCGTTGGCTAAGTTATCTATGACCGTTACCCGATAGCCCATTGAAAGCAATAGGTCTGTCAGATGTGAGCCTATAAAACCGGCACCACCCGTTATGAGTATTTTTTTACTTGTCATTTTTTATGTCAATAATCTTGTCAATAATAAAAACCGGACGTTTACGGCTCGCATCCAGTGTGCGCCAGAGATATTCTGCTATGATACCCAATCCGATGTTGGTAATGCCAAATCCCAGCAACAATATGGAGGTGAGCATCGGCCATCCGGAAGCCAGATCGTTGTATAATAGTTTTCTGGAAACTATATACAGGGTCCAAAAGATTCCAAAAATAAAAAACAGGATTCCTACGAATGAAACAAAACGAATGGGTGCATAAGAAAAGGCAACAAACGAATCAATCAGCATCTTTATTTTTTTACCAAGGGTCCATTTGGATTTACCGGTCTTTCGTTCGCGTTTATCATAAAAGATTGAGGCCTGTTTAAAGCCCATTCCCAATATCTGTAGGAAGATATTGGAGTTGGATTCAATATTTCTATCCAGTTCTTCCTTGATTTTATGATTGAAGAATACAATATCAAAACCCTTGTCCGGAAAATTATCAAAGGCAAATTTTTGCATGAGGAAGGCATAGAAACGGGAGAAAGTAGTTTCAAAGTATGAATTTTGAGTATTCCTCCTGTTTCCCCATACAATATCATAACCTTCCTGTTGTTTTTCATACAATCTGATTACCAGCTCCAGAGGGTCTTGTAAGTCTGCATACATGAAAGTGATGTATTCATTTCCGGCACGTTGTATGCCGGCACGAAGAGCGGCGTGTGAACCGAAATTCTTGGAAAAAGATATCAGCTGAACATCATAATGTTCAAACGTTTGAAGTTGCAGCACCTGAAAGGAATTGTCAGTGGAACCATCATTGACAAATAGTATCTCTACAGGAACCTTATTGTTTTCTTTAAAGAAATCATTTAGTGTCTGCACCAGCCCCGGTATTCCGTCTGCTTCGTTAAATAATGGTATAATTATCGAGATGCCTTTATTCATAAGTTCTTGTTTAAAGGAATAAATCTGGCGGTTACCGGATTCAATAGTTTCCTAACCATTATCTCTATAGCTGTCTTCTGTTTGGAGTAGCACTTGGAGGTGAGACAGAACAGGCTGATATTTTCTGCCGTATTCCAGTTTTCCACTTCCTCAAAGAAGCAAACCGCTTCAGCGCTTATCTCTGGCACGGCAGAAGGAAGAAAATAAATCTCGCCGAGTCCCTTTACGCTTATCTTTTCTTCACTACATGCCACAGCATCCGGTAAATTCTGCAAAAGCGTATTTCTGATGATTTCTATCTTTTCTGAAACCGATACATCATGATAAGGTAGTCCAACCTTTGAAGTAATATTTTGAGCCGGATTGCCACTGTATACGTTATTTTCTTCCGTGGATTTTGTAATGACAGAGGTACCGAACAATACTGTTTTCTTTTTGATGGTAACACCGGGAAATATCGTATTGTAAGAACCGACGAGCCACACATCGTCTTCAATCGTGGTTGGTTTTATGCTGAAGATGGAACACCCTTCTATGAGTTCACCAAAGTAGCCATGTGTCCAGACACTGGAATAAGTACCTATCCCCACATTATTTCCGATCAGCAGATCTGCCTCTCCGTTCAGATTGCAGTTTTGACCGATCCAGCAATTGTGTCCTATTTTAACGGAAGCCTTACCATTCAACAGGCAATGATTGTGCAATTTGGTGTATTCTCCGATTTCAAATGACTTCAGCGCAATGGTAACATCATTTCCGATATACGTGTTATCGCCGATATGTACATGTCCGTTCGGGCAGATTATTTTAGTACGCTCATCAATGACAACATTATCTCCGACAATCAGCTTATCACATTTTATGATTGCGGTTGCATGTATGATTACATTTTCACCAATGCTGGTATCGTTTGCAAGAACATTTCCCATAATTAATATTTATTGGCCACCTGAATCACCTGATCAATCTGCTCATCCGTTAATTCCGGATACATCGGCAAGCTAACACAATGCGCCGCCAGATATTCCGAATTCGGAAAATCCCCTTCTTTATATCCCAGATGGGCATATGCTTTTTGCAAATGACAAGGTACTGGATAATGAAATGCCGGAGCAATGCCATTATCATTCAAATATGCACAGAATCCTTCTTTATCTTCTGTAGTCACCACAAATAGGTGGAATACGGAATCTGTAAAATCAGGCTGAACCTGCATCTTTATTTTATCGTTCTTTATCTCCGACAGATATCTGTTGGCTATTGCCCGGCGCCGATTGTTCCAGCCTTCCAGATAGTTCAGTTTCACAGAAAGGGAAGCACCTTCCAATCCGCCCATTCTGTAGTTATATCCGATTTCATCATGAAAATAGCGCACGGTCATTCCATGATTTCTGAGACTGCGGATATGCTTTGCATGGGCTTCGTCATTGGTGGTGATGCCTCCCGCTTCACCGCAGGCACCGAGATTTTTGCCGGGATAAAAACTAAAGCAGGCCATCTCTCCGAAACCGCCCACGGATTTTCCCTTGTAGCGCGCTCCCTGTGCCTGTGCAGCATCTTCCACTAAAAATAAGTGGTGTTTATCACAAATGGATTTTACGGCATCAATATCAAACGGCTGTCCGTATAAATGCACCCCAATGACAGCTTTGGTTCGGGGGGTGATTCTCTCTTCAATCCTAGACGGGTCAATCTCCCAGGTATCGGCCTTGCAGTCTACGAAAACCGGAGTTGCCCCGGCATGTGAAACACCCCAGGCTGTTGCGATAAAAGTATTGGCCGGGATGATTACCTCATCTCCGGAACCGATGCCTAATGCCAGCATGGCCAGATGCAGGGCGGTAGTGCCGTTGCTGACACCGAGGGCATACTGTGTTTCTGCATACTGCGCAAACGCTTTTTCAAATTCTTCCACAAAATACCCGCCTGAAAAAGCCGTCATCTCGTATACCTTTTCAAAAGCCTCAAAAATCTCCGCTTTCAGCTGCTGATGCTGCCCTTTTAAATCCAAACATGGTATCTTTTCCATAATTACTCTGCTGTCTTTTTAATGATTCTGGCAGGATTTCCCGCTACAATGGTATTGGGTGGAACATCCTTTGTCACCACCGCACCTGCCCCCACCAATGCATTTTCTCCTATGGTTATTCCGCACAGAATGGTGGCATTGCTGCCAATGGAAGCGCCTTTTTTCACAAAGGTTTCTACCAGGGTCCAGTCCGCATCCGTCTGGGGTGACCCATCCGGATTGGTGGCCCTGGGGAACAAATCATTGGTAAACATCACACCGTGCCCGATGAAACAATTATCTTCAATGTGTACCCCTTCGCAAATAAAGGTATGTGATGATATTTTACAATGCTTGCCGATGGTCGCACCTTTCTGTATCTCTACAAATGCACCCACTTTCGAATGATCGCCGATGGTGCAATGATAGGCATTTACGAAATCGAATATCCTCACATTTTCCCCGACAGAAACGTTGTTCAGAGATTGCTTTGGATTATTTTCTGTCAATACCTTCATCTATATGATTATTTCTTTTCCGTTATTTTTAATAGACTTTTGGGAGGCTTCCAGGATTTTTATCACATCCAATCCGGATTGGTAACCGGAGACCGGCGTCGTGTTGGTCAGGATAGCCGTAATAAAATCTGCCGCCATACCGGCCAGTGCTTCTTTTGATTCCAGTTTAGGTATGTAAATGTCTCCGGCGCGGTAATCCACGAGAATCCTGTTTTTTTCCTCATCGGTTTTATGATTGAATCCCGTATCATAGATTTTCACTTTCTCGGTGGGTTCCAAATCGTTGTACACCAGCATCTTCTTATCCCCGCCAATCAGCATCAGTCTTATTTTTACGGGAGATGTCCAGGAACAGTTGAAATGGGCGATGAAATCATCTTTATAGTTCACGGTCAGATAGGCAATATTCTCTATTCCGTTATGGGTATGTGAGATTCCCGTAGCCTGAACACTGTAAGGTTGTTTGTCTACAAGATAGTTCAGAACGGAAATATCGTGTGGTGCAAGATCCCACAACACATTTACGTCCGGCTGAAACAATCCCAGATTGATTCGGGTAGAGTCAAAATATTTCACCTTACCGATTTCGCCGGCATCTATCATCGACTTCATTTTTTGCACGGCTCCGGTATACAGGAAGGTGTGGTCTACCATCAATACCTTCTGTTGTTGCAAAGCCAGTTCTATCAGTTGTTCCGCCTCCGCCACGGATGCCGTCATCGGCTTTTCCAGAAGAACATGCTTTCCGCTTTCCAGTGCCTTTTTAGCGAGTTCAAAATGCGTGAATACCGGTGTGGCAATAACAACAGCGTCAATTTCATTATTCTTAAATACATCCTCCGTATTGCCGGAAGTATTGATATGTGAATGGTTACGTTTCGCCACCTCCAGTCTGTCTGTACGGAAGTCCACTACCGTATGTGCCGTACAGTCTTTGGCCGAAGAAAAATTGCGTACCAGATTGGGACCCCAGTAACCATATCCTATTATTGCTATATTTATCATTTCTGTTATTGTTTTACCAATGCCGGAAGCCCGTCGGTAAACTATTTTTATTTATCAAAAAGCAGCTAAATATATTACAAAGTACTCTAATTTTTGAAAAAAATTCTAACCTTTGCATGCATATTTAATTTTCAGGCATTACGGTATCTCAAAATGTCATATCTGTAAGCGCATTGTTCATTCATCATAAATTCATTTTTATAAAAAACATAGTCCTGCTTCTTGTCTTTCTCAGCTTTGTGCAGCTCGCCTCTGCAAAATACCACCCTGTCTATTCGTATCCGTCCAGATTGGGTTTTGATGCGCAGCTGCAAATCGGAAAAGTATGGAAACATACCACCAACTTTCGCCCGACTATCAATGGCCCGAGTTATTGCGGAGAAATCAATGTGTTTAAACAAACGGATGGCAGCAAACCCTGGCAAAAGAAATTGCATTATCCGGAAATCGGCGGCGGTGTATTTTTTGTGATTCATCACGACAGAGATACGATAGGAAACGCTTTTGCAGCATATGTGTATTGGAAATATGCGCTGGTGCGCACCAAAGTGATGGATTTCAATCTGAAAATGGGAATCGGACTGGCCTATGCCACCAAAAAATTCATTAAAGGCGAAAATGAAATCCATAATGCGATTGGCTCGAATATCAACGCTTATGTGCAGCTGCGTTTTGGCTTCGAGTGGAAGATTGCCAAACCGGTTCGTCTGGTGACAGCCTTCACTTACAACCATTATTCAGACGGTGCCGTAAAATTACCGAATCTCGGTATTAATACACTGACCGGCACGGTTGGCGTTGTATATTATCCTTCTATTGAAAAATACAAACTGGTGATGAACCGGGATTCGTTCAGCAAAAAACCCATCTTGAAAAATGAAATTTTTGCAAAAGCCACTGTTGGTTTTTTAGATGTGCAGAACAACCTGATTCCGGAAAAGACCTATCTGGCACAAAACACCAGCATCGGTTACTCGCGCTATCTGAACATCACCAACAAACTGAGTGCAGCTGCGAATCTGGAATTTAATTTCGGAGAGCCTTACGTATATGTAAACACTTTGGAACCGAAAGATAATATCATTAAAAAGGCGGCAACCAATTTAAGTGTCAGTGTCAGTGATGAAATCCTGATTGGCCGAGTGGCGATGCACCTGGAATTGGGTGCTTATCTGTACCACACCTATCGCCTGCCTTTGCCGATATTCTTTAAGATTGGCGGAGTTTGCTATTTGCCGGAGATGGGCAAAAAGAAACGCACGCAGATGATGATTTTAGGCAATGTAAAAGCACATGGCGCCACCGCACAAATGGTGGAGCTTGGCGGAGGTGGGACGTGGAAGTTTTAGAAAGATGAGTTCGTGTTCTCAATTAATCTTTAAAAACCTGGTGGCGACCACCACATTATTGTTGTCATAAATCTTCAGATAATAAATTCCATTGGCATAGCCTCCAACATTAACCTGAACAGAAGTTGTATTTATACTGGATGTAAATTGCAATGCGCCAATGCTGTTGTAAATATCCATTCTGTAATTATTAGGCAATAAATTATTTTGTATGTCAATCTGCAATAAACGTGATGTAATATTCGGATAAATCTTAATTTCTCCATTTACAGACTGGTTGGTTGTCAGCAATATATTCAATCTGAGGTTTAAGGTATCCTCCACCTGCACCCTCACCGTATCATATACCGTACAGGTTATTCCGGTATTATTGTTATAGTCTGTAGGAGTGATTCCAACAAATGAAGTATCCGTAAAGATAAAGACAGAAGACAGTGTATCTGTAGGGTAATTATAATATCCATTCTTGTTAATTGTAAATGCAAGGCTGCTTCGTCCAACCCTGATTAAATCTGTGGGGTATGGAGAATAATTAAGTACCGAAGGGATGTAGTTGTTGATATCCAGAACACTTAGGCTTGTATACGTATTTAGCTTAAAACTCTGTAATTTAACCTTTGAATCACTATTGTCATAAAAGACAAAAAACACCTTGTTCAGGTTCTTATCTGCTTCTACCGCTGAAGCGTTAACATATGGGTTGTTCAAGATATTATATTTACCGTCAAGAGCTGGCGGGGTATAGTTTGCATCTAAAGCATAACCTACATTTGAGTATAAAAACCTGTTATGATATTCTAAGCTTCTTCCGCCATAATTTGTGCTGTTGTCGAATATCTGATACACCCCTTGTGTCATTGCATCAGACAGCGATATTCTTATGCCTGATACATCATATCCACTGGTATAACTATTGTATCCATAGATGGTATCGGTACCGGTAGATACCAGAATATTGGCATAATAGACTGAATTGATGGTTGCCGGCAATCTAACTCTATCCTTATAGGCCACTATACTCTGATTGTACTGTGAATTTACGTCTCCTAATGCGGCCACTACTATATTATTGGAATCCTTAACTGTTGCTAAACTGATTGCCACCTGTGCATCATTGTATTGATTGTTTGCAATCTGTATTTCATCAACTATACTAAAGCTATTCAGGTCTATCTTTTTTATTTTAGAAAGGTTGTAGTAGCAAATAAATACGAAATTCGTATCAGAAGTAAATACAAAATTGGTGGGATCGCTGCCTACGTAAATATTCTGCATTACAGCTCCTGTCGTTGGATTAATGCTGATGAAATTATTGCCATAAATCGGATCTGACGACTTAATCGACGCATATATCTTATCTCTTTTTTGGTCGTAAAGAATCTTATTCGCTCTTACTTTTACATTTATTATGGTCGCCGCTTCTGTAGTTACGGCAACGGATGCAATTAAGAACAACACGAATGCAAGGGTGATTTTCTTCATTATTTTATATTAAACTATATGACAAAAATACAACTATTTGTCATAAAAAAAATAAAATAATGTCTTATATACTACACAACAACTCCAGATTCTGTCCTTTGAGTTGCTTTTTGGTGAGCTCGTAGTTTTTGGTAAAGCCTAAGATAAAGCCGCCACCGCCTGCACCGCAGAGTTTTAGGTAGTATTCGCCGCTGTCCAGTCCGCGTTTCCACATCTTGTTAAACAGCTTAGGTATCATCGGTTTGAAATGCTCAAACTGGAATTTGGAAAGCAGTTTCATGTAGGCAAATAAGGTTTCCTTGTCGCCGTCTAAAAATGCCTGAATGCAGTTGTTGGCAAAGGGTTTCAATTGTTTGTCCACGAACTCACGGAATGTAGGTTCCTCCATGCGCTGCATATAGTATTTCACCAATGGTTCCGTACTTCTGCTGATGCCGGTATCAATTAAGAAAATCGCGCCTTTTCCAAGGTTATTCATTTCCACTTTCACCGGTTCCACGCCATTTTTGCCGTTGATCAGTAATGGTAAATTCAGATAACAAATTAAAGGATCTACACCGGAACTGCTGCCATGGAAATGAGATTCCAGTTTTGCCAGAATAGATTTCAACTCTAAAATCGTTTCCTTATTCGGAGCGTCGTCTATCGTGATTTTATTTTTGGTATATTTTCCATACACAGCCGCCACCAATGCCCCGCTGCTGCCCACGCCAAAACCCTGCGGAATGGAAGACTGGAAATACATGCCGTTTGCTATATCTTTTCTGAACGCATCGATATCAAAATCGATGTTTAATTTTTTGTCGTTTAATAAGGTTTGAATATAATTTGCAAATTCCAGCAAATGCTCATTAGATTCTGAAACGAATTGCTCGTTCATCTCATCAGCATCGAAAGTCAGCTTTCCGTTAAACTCATTGTACGGCAGCGTCAGTCCCATAGAGTCCTGAATGATGCTGTACTCTCCGAAAAGAAGAATCTTGGAATTGAATGACTGTTCGTTTTTCATTTTATTTTCACCGGTCCTTTTCCGACCTGATCATAAATTACTTTGCCCTGCTCACAATACACTAACAACGATTCGCGTATAAATGTTTCCGCCTCCACTGCATTTCCCTCCGGATACAACAAGTGTACGTTTGGTCCGGCATCCAATGTGAAGTACAAAGGTACACCTTTTTCGCTTCGGTAGTTTTTTATTAAATCAATAATTTTCAGCGTATTAGGTAACATCAGCATGTACGACGGCGTGGAACACATCATCAGTGCATGCAATGTAAGTGCTTCATTTTCAACCATTTCTCCAAATTTATCCAGATTGCCGTCTTTCAGGTATTCTACGAGGTCCGTAAGATGCGTTTCGGCCTGCCTGTAGCGGCTTTCGGCAAAAGGGTTGCCGTCCATCAGCGCGTGTCCGGCCCGGCTGGACACCGATTTCTCATCGGAAGAAGCGATTAAAATGGCATCTTTAAAGGTCTTGAACACCGGATGCACCATATCGTGGAAAGGAATGCCGTGTTCATTGCTGGAAAATGCGATATTGGCGTGCTTGCCCCAAACCGACAGATACGGAAACACGGAACGGCAGGCACTGCCGGATCCTAATCTCGCAATCATGCTGGCTTTTTCAAAAAAGGCGGAAGGAAAAAGGCCGCCGTCCAGCGTATTTTCTATATCAGTTAAACACAAGGCCAATGCAGCCATCGAAGAGGCGGAGCTGGCAATGCCGGTTGAGTGCGGAAAAGAATTGGAAGAATGGATTTCTAATGAAAAATGCGGCAAAAACGGGAAATGCGGAATGATGCTTTCCAGAAATTTTTGAATCTTTTCCGCAAATTTTGGATTTTCTTGTCCTTCAAACAGGAATTTCAAGTCGATATTCTTGCTGGCATCCGTTTTGGCAACATACTTTACAGATGTTTCGGTAAAGGCATTGTTCAACGTAAAACTGATGGATGCGTTTCTAGGTAGCTGATTGCCGTATTTTCCCCAGTATTTCACCAATGCAATATTGGACGGCGCTTTCCAGGCTGTTTCTCCCTGTATGTTTTTAAACGGATTGGACATGATAGAATTTGAGATTTGAGATTTGAGATTTGAGATTTTCTCACATCGCTTCTCTCAAATCTCCTTTCTGCTTTTTATAAGCCATTGATGGAGATACCAAATACAATCGGATTCATTTTTGGTCCTTTACCGGCGGTGAACGCACTTCCGATAGAATAGTAACCAAATAAGCTTACAGGTCCGTATCCGCCGCGAATCATCGGGCCATAACGGAATTTACTCATATTGGCCACCTTGATGTCTTTGATGGTCACATTTTCTCCGCCTGTGCCTTTATTCGGATCTTCGCCTTTGTATTTCCATTTGCTGCCTACCAGGAATCCAAATTTGAAACCAACGGCAATTTTCCAGCTCATGCCGGTTTTTTTGTTGGGGGTAGAACGATATCTGAATTCCAGAGGAATATCGATATACGTCATGTTCAGTTTGGAATTTTTAGAAGAGATGGAGTCTCCAAGTGGCACAAAACGCGTGATGGTATCGTAATGCCAGGTCATTTTGTAATTCTTAAAATAGTAATTCTCAGAACCTACGCCGATACCCGGTGCGATGCTGAAGTGCTGAGGCTTTGTTTTTTTACCTAATACCACGTCATACATGAAGTATACGTTGATACCACGGTTAAAGGCACCCAATTTGAAATCATTAGGCACCGTTACACCTCCGTCTTTTTTAACGATGGCATTCATCATGCATAAATCAATCACCAGTCTGTCGTTGGCAGAGGTAATTCTCTTTTTCACTTGTGCGGATATTCCTTTAGGACCGTTTGGGATGGTCTTTGGGGTTGCTATGGAATCTTGTCCGAAAACAATACCGGCTGAACAAATTGCAATCAAAAAACTTAAAACAATCTTACGCATAAATCGAATTTCATAATACAATAAGACGCAAAAATAAGATTATTAATTGATTGTACGTGTGAATTAACCTTTATTAATTAAAAAACCACCGGTAAATCATAGTATCTGTTGAAGATATTGGTGGCAAACGTAACCATAAAGGAATTGGTCTTGAGTGATGTCACCGTATTCAACTTGGTGGTATATTTTCTGAATTGCAATTTCCCTTCTATCACCATATTTATTTTAGGGTTGATGATATATCCGGCGCGTATATCGTGATCCACTACCTTATACGGAAAACCGTTCTGGATTTTCACATTGGTGGTATTGGTCGGTGCAGATGCAAAATCCAGAATATTGTTACCGAAATTCTGATTAACGGCCGAGTCTGCTGCCGATTGTATGAATGACATCTTATAAGAAGTATAGAAACGCTTGTACTGATAATTCACCATAATCAGCAACTCATTGAAGTTGGCTCCCATCGGGTGGCCAAGCGACTGATTATAGTGCGAATAACCGATACCCGTATCTTCTCCCTGATAAGTGTATGGACGAACGCTGTTGTATTCTGCCTGGAAGTTCAGGTTTTTCACACCACCCACATCAAAGTATTTCACCCCGGCCTGCCAGCCCATTCTGCGGTCGGAGGTGTTTTTCTTTCCGTATTTATTGATCATGAACTGACCGTATAACACTACATATTTAGGACAGGTCACTTTTACATTCAGGCCGTAGATTTTGGTGGTATTGGCATCCAGTTTTTTCTGGAAGGCACGCGCACCTATTAACGGATTGAGGAAATTGTAATCGAAGAAATTATTGCCTTTTTCTGTCGTTCTTCTCCAGGTGATTCCCTCAAAAACGCCCAGCTGCAAGAATTTGGCCGCATCTATGCTGAAATAATTGAAATTGGCGAGTTTTCGCGGAAACCCCTGCCCGAAATCGTTGAAATTTTTGATGTTGTCAATCAATTCCGCATAAATGGTCGTGTATTTGATTCGCCATACATTTGCCGTAAATTGCAGGTACGGATAGGTATAGGCATTATCAGACAGCAACAGAGATCGGTAACCGTCGCCGATAAAGTGTTTGCCATTTCCAACCTGCATGTTAAACTGTTTCACGGGTGAATACGAGATATAGGCATTGATACTGGAAAAATCCAATCCGCCCTTGCCTCTGTTTCTGATGTTTCCCTCGCCCGGCACAACACCCGTTTGTGCATTGAAGATATTTACATACGTCGGAAATTTTCCAACCGTGTTCAGGAAAGAAGTGTAAATCGTCACTTTCTGTCCGATATCCGCTCGCAATTCCAGCCCTTTGAGGTTATAGGTCAGCGCTTTTTTGGATGCCAGATCATAGCCGAATCCAACATTCAAAATAGGATTGATGGTAACATATACCTTTCTTTTATTATAGGCCTTGTCATAGATATTATCTTCGTAAAAGACAGAATCCTTCGCCAGAATTTTGCCGTAATGCTTTACATAACCCTGTTCGTCAAATTCCAGTAAATTCTCAAATCCGAACACATTTACGAACTTGCTGAACCAATTGGTATGGGGCACGCGTTCATAATGCTGAACGGTATCAGGGTATACGAATTTATAGACTTCTGTCGCAACATAAGGTTTTACCGCAGAATGGAAGCTGGCTTTATCCCACCCATTCAATGATTTCTCATAATTGAGCATCATATTTCTGTTGAGTGGCAGATTTTCTTGTTGTGCTTGAACGATAACAGCAGACGATAACAGCAGGAACAGGAACAGATATTTTTTAGAATGCATTTTCTTCACCTCGAATCATATTGATAATGGTCATTACGATAATTTTAACATCCAGCCCGAAACTCCAGTTTTCGATATACCAGACGTCTGCGCGTACACGTCCTTCCATATCGGTCACATCTTTGGTTTCGCCGCGGTAACCGTTTACCTGCGCCCAACCGGTGATGCCTGGTTTCACTAAATGCCGAACCATAAATTTATCAATAATTTTGGAATATTCTTCTGTATGCTTCAACATATGTGGTCTCGGACCGATGACGGACATCTGCCCCAGCAGCACATTGATGAATTGCGGCATCTCATCCAGATTGGTTCTGCGCAGCAGTTTTCCTATCGGAGTGATGCGCTGATCATCTCTGGTGGCTTGCTTGTAATGAGCATCGCTGTTGATGTACATCGTTCTGAACTTAATAACCCGGAACGATTTATTTTTGATGCCGGAGCGCTCCTGAATGAAGAATACCGGACCTTTCGACGTAAGTTTGATGATGAAGGCCACCAAGGGAATAAACCACCAGAGGATTAGAACGGATACCAGCAAGGAGAATCCGATGTCGAATAGACGTTTGACAAAACGGTTGACGATATTTTCCAGCGGCTCGTTTCGCAGTGTCATTACGGGAATCTGTCCGTAATAGTCTATTTCCACCTTATTCAGGTGATGGGTCAGAAAACGAGTCAGATCCGGCACAATCTTTACGCGAATCAGATTTTCGTCTCCGAACTGAATCAGTTCTTTAATTCTTTCCTCTTCCTGATATGGCAAAGCGCAAAACAGTTCGTCTATCTGATGTTCAATAGCATACCTTTTCGCATCTTCCACATTGCCCAGAATATGCTTTTGCGTTTCGTTGTTATATTTCTTCGGGTCGTCATCGTAAAAACCGAGAAACTGATACCCATATTCTATCTTATGCTCCAGCATATTCTTGAATTCCTGAGCCGTCTCTCCCGCCCCGATAATCATGACTTTTCTGTTGTTGAAACCGCGCGCCCTGTAGAACCGTACAATCTTGATAAACCCGAAACGCCAGATCATCGTTAGAAAAAAGGCCGTCAGGTAGGTTATCATCAGTACCTCTCTCGACAATTTGAAGGTCTGGTTAAAATCTTTAAAGACAACTATATAAGAAAAGGCGAGCAGGATTTCAAAAAAGAACAGCCTCAGCAGAGCGGACAGGAGGGTAAAGAAACGGGTATTTCTATACATATCAAAGGTGCCGGAAAGCTGCGCCGCAAAGAGATATATGACATTCATGTATATCCACAGCTGCAGGTATTTGGTATCAAACATGAACCGATAATTCCAGCTGAATACGTGACCAATCGCATACGATACATTCAGGATGAGCAAATCGCCCAAAGCATGTATTAAAACGTATAAATTGGTTACTCTTTTTTTCATTTCAAATCTGAACTGTACATTGTAGACTGCCAGACATTTTCTTTCCAGGAAAATACCACAGCCAATTCAACGACCTGTAAAGTTAAAAAATAGTTTACGGTAAATAAGGTTCAACTATTATTTGTTTCTTTATAAGATGAGCTATCTACCGGAAAGATACAAAAATACAAATACGGTTTGACTCAACATGTTAAATAACAACTTGTCTTCTCTCTTTTACAAAGTTACAACAGAATCGGGAAATGGTGCGTTTAAATCAACTTTTCCTGTCGGGAAGTATTTCATTTAACGGATTGTAAGTACCTATTTATCACTGTAATATGATTTTATTTTGCGTTGTGCATATTTTTTCAGACAGAATTTATGGAATTTCCTTCCTTTCGGTATCTTAATAGTATAAATTTGTTAATCGAAAATTCGGAATTATTATGAGCAAAGAAGAAAAAGCAGCAAAAGAAGCAACGAACGAGAAAGCCAAAGCACTTTTACTAACCTTAGAGAAATTAGACAAACAGTACGGTAAGGGTACCGTAATGAAATTGGGGGATAACAGTATCGTGGAATCTGAGGTGATACCAACCGGTTCGCTGGGATTGGATCTGGCCTTGGGCATCGGTGGTTTCCCGCGTGGAAGAATCATTGAAATCTACGGCCCGGAGTCATCCGGTAAAACCACGCTGGCCATTCATGCCATTGCACAAACACAAAAGAAAGGCGGCGTTTGCGCCATCATTGATGCGGAACATGCCTTTGATAAAAAATATGCGGAAGCGCTGGGTGTCGATACAGACAACCTGTACATCACGCAGCCGGACGACGGTGAGCAGGCGCTGGACATTGCAGAGCAACTGATCCGTTCAGCCGCCATCGACCTGGTAGTCGTGGATTCCGTGGCGGCCTTGGTGCCTCGCAGCGAGATTGAAGGAGAAATGGGCGACAGCAAAATGGGCTTGCACGCCCGTTTGATGAGCCAGGCCATGCGTAAGTTGACGGGTGCCATCAGTAAAACAGACTGTAGCTGCATCTTCATCAATCAGTTGCGTGATAAAATCGGTGTGATGTTCGGTTCTCCCGAAACCACCACTGGTGGTAACGCCTTAAAATTCTATGCTTCCATGCGTCTGGATATCCGCCGTGCCGGACAAATCAAAGACAAGGAAAACAACGTGATAGGCAACCAGACCAAGGTAAAAGTGGTGAAAAACAAATTGGCGCCACCTTTCAAAACGGCTGAGTTTGATATCATGTTTGGTAAAGGAATCTCTAAAGAGGGTGAAATCGTTGATATGGGTTCCGAGCTGGGCATCCTGCAAAAAAGCGGTGCGTGGTACAGCTATGAAGGCCAGAAAATCGGACAGGGCCGCGACCAGGTGAAACAATTATTGCTGGATAACCCGGGCCTGGCGGATGAACTAGAAGCTAAAATTAAAGAAAAAGTATTGGTGGCGTAATCGCGCCCAATCTAAATCGTTCATTTAAATGCCACCACAAAACGGTGGCATTTTTATTTTTAATGCGGATGTGCAAGAGGAACAGTAACGCTGTCTTTAAGAGGAATTACCAACGGATCATTTAGATACTTGTTGCAAGCATCATAAAGAGGATATTTTTTAAGGCTTTTGTCTAATTTTAAAAACAATTCCTGTAATCTTTTCGTACTAATGGTCCCACAATTAAAATTGTGACTTACAAAATCCAATGCTAAAAAGGTATTGGGATGTATGGTATAGTATTGATATAAGGCTTCTGTTGCGGTATTGTCAAGTGCATTCATTTGCATTTCGTTGTTGGCGTATGATTTATAGATTGCTTCCATTTTTGCACGCGCCACAGTATCTTTCTTTCTTTCTGCTGCATCCATATATTTCCAAAGCTCTGTGTTAAAATCTTTCTGAAGATAATTTATACTGTCACGAATGCCTTTTGTTATGGTAAACTCTTCATTTAACGGTGAATTCTTAAAACCAATACCATACGTTTGCATATCATAGAGTACGTCATAAGACCCTTCATGTACCCAGAAAATCTTGTTGGACGGCAGTACATTATTGGCCAATATCATTACAGGAAAAGGATTATCCACATCCAGTTTTATAACTGCTTCCGGCAAACCTACAGAGTCCGTATAATAAGTTATTGCCCCCATGGAAATATACAAAGAACTGCTGCTATCTTTTGGCAGGTTAGTCAGGTGCAGTGTAATGTTTGCCTTTTCCTTTCCGAACAACATGCAGGAACAAGAAAAAAAGCCACTGAATAGAAAAATATACTTCAAACGCATACATAAAATTACATAATATGATGCATAAAAACAATCCTTACTTCGCATATAATAAAATTCTTTTTTAAGATTAAAAATTTCGATATTCGTACTTCAATCACAGATGCTATGGTATTGTTATTTCAAATGATTACGATGGAGGATTTTAAAGCGCATTGGTGGCTTTATTTATCCATGCCCATCATTGCTTCCATTATCGGGTATGGCACTAAGATTGTCGCCATCAAGATGATGTTTGAGCCGCTGGAATTTTTCGGCATTAAACCCTTCTTAGGCTGGCAGGGCATCATTCCCCGCAAAGCGGCTATCATGAGTACCATTGCCTGTGATACCTTAACCTCCAGGCTGATAAAACCGGAAGAGATTTTTGCACGTTTAGACCCGAACCGGATTGCTCAGGAACTGGAAAAACCGATGCTGCCCATCGTGGAAAAAATCACACACGACGTGATGAGCCACTACCAGCCGGGCTTGTGGGAAAGCATTCCGGAAAATGTAAAAAAATTACTGATTAAACAGATACAACAGCAGTCGCCGGATATGGTACGCCAGCTGATGCAGCAAACCAAAGACAACCTGAACGATGTATTTGATTTGAAGGATATGGTGGTGACCAACCTTACCAAAGACAAAAAACTGCTCAATAAGATATTTCTGGAAAGTGGCGAAAAAGAATTTCAGTTCATTAGAAATTCAGGAATTTATTTCGGCTTCCTGATTGGTTTGGTGCAGATGATTGTTTGGATGCTGACACAAGAACCCCTGGTGATGCCGGTGTTTGGTTTATTTACGGGTTGGTTCACCGACTGGCTGGCACTTAAGATGATTTTTGCACCACAGCAGGAAAGAACCTATTTCGGTATCTTTAAATGGCAGGGCTTGTTTTTTAAGCGACAAAATGAAGTCGCATCAAAATACGGGGAATTGATTGCAAAAGAAGTGTTGACGCCTGCCAATATGATTGAATCCATCTTAACCGGAAAATTATCGGATAATCTGTTCAACATGATTCAGAAAAATGTGCAGCAAATGGTAGATGAGCAGGCGGGTGTATTGAAACCGGTGGTCATTTTTGCCGTAGGTTCTGAAAAATATAAAGCCATGAAAGCGGCCATTACCGGCAATATGGTGAAACAATTGCCAACCGCGTTGAAACATATAGAAAAATATGCCGAAGACGCGATGGACATCAAAAATACGCTGGTGAACAAGATGCAGGAACTGACACCCGCAGAATTTGAAGGTGTGTTACGCCCTGCTTTCAAACAAGACGAATGGATTTTGATTACGGTGGGTGCGGTCTTAGGTTTCTTAGTGGGTGAATTACAAGTAGTGTTGATGGAACATTTTGTGTTGCATGTGAAGTAAATTTGTTTCATTTGCAACTTTCATTTAAACAATTCTTAACTCTACTATCGGTTGGTATCCTCACCAAACGAAACAAAATGCTTGTTGAAAACGCCAACCTTTAGAAACCTTTCTCTGTGCAACTCTGTGATATTTACTTCTGCACTCATTTAAACAATTCTTAACTTCCCGCTAATGCAATGCATGCATTCTTTTTGTAATTTTAATGGATTCATCATTTCAATTATTACAGTCAATTGTTTCACACAAACAGTGAACGATAAACTGTCAACCAACATCTAAAATGAACAACAAGGTTTTTATTTTCGATACCACCCTCCGAGACGGCGAGCAAGTGCCGGGCTGCCAGTTGAACACCATTGAGAAAATTGAAGTGGGTTTAGCCCTGGAAGCTTTAGGCGTGGACGTTTTAGAAGCCGGTTTTCCTATTTCTTCACCCGGCGATTTTCAGTCGGTAGTGGAAATTACCAAAAACATTACACGCCCAACCATCTGCGCATTGACACGTGCGGTGGCCGCAGATATTGATTGCGCGGCGGAAGCCTTAAAATTTGCCAAACGTGGTCGTATTCACACCGGCATTGGCTCTTCTGATATTCATATCAAAAATAAATTAAAAACCACCCGCGAAAATATTCTGGAAAAAGCGGCCTGGGCCACCAAGTATGCTCGCAACTATGTCGATGATGTGGAATTTTTCTGTGAAGATGCCGGCCGTGCGGATTTGGAATTCTTGGCAAAAATGGTGGAAACCGTCATTGCTGCTGGTGCTACGGTCGTCAATATTCCAGATACAACGGGTTACTGTTTACCGGAACAGTACGGCGCGAAAATCGCTTACCTGATGAACAATGTACCCAACATCGATAAAGCGATTTTATCCGCGCATTGTCACAACGATTTGGGTATGGCCACCGCAAACTCCATGGCGGCACTGCAAAATGGTGCACGACAAGTGGAAGTAACCATGAACGGCATCGGCGAACGTGCAGGAAATACGTCACTGGAAGAGGTGGCGATGATTTTAAAATCACATGAAGCCAATTTGCATTTGCAATGCGATATCAATATCAAAAAAATATATCCGACTTCTCGCTTAATCACCCGTTTGATGCGCATGCCGGTACAGCCGAACAAGGCGATTGTGGGGCGTAATGCCTTCTCGCATTCTTCCGGTATTCATCAGGATGGTGTATTAAAAAACAGGGAAAACTACGAAATCATCAACCCGCACGATGTGGGTGTTCCGGAATCATTGATTGTTCTAACCGCCAGAAGTGGAAGAGCAGCACTGAAACACCGACTGGAGAATATAGGTTTTAAGATGGAACAGGCAGAACTGGATGGTACCTATAAAAAATTTCTCGAACTGGCGGATCAGCGTAAAGAAATCTATGACGAAGACTTGCTGGAGATGATGGGACATAGCCGGGAAGGAAAAATTTATGAAATTGATTATCTGGAAGTGCATTGCGGAAAACGCCATCAGGCAACAGCAACCGTAGCTTTACTAAAAAACGGGGTACGCACTGTTGAAATAGCAGATGGATGCGGTCCGGTAGATGCTACCTTAAAGGCCATTGATAAGATTGTACAACAACCTGTTCGTCTGGAAGAGTACCTGGTGCAAGCCATCACTGGCGGCAGCGATGATACCGGAAAGGTGCATATACAGATTTCTAAAGATGGGGTGTTTTACTATGGCTTCGGCAATGACACGGATGTGATTTATGCCACCGCCAAAGCCTATGTGGATGCGTTGAATAAGTTGTAATGTCTATCAATTAAGCAACAGGCCTTTCAATACACTCAAATACGCATTCTTATTGGCATTCACGGAAAATTTGTCTTCCACAGCTTGCCGTGCATTTTTTCCGATACGAGCGCGCTCTTCAGGGTTATCCGTGAGATATAGCAGGCTCTTAAGCCACGCTTCTTTGGTATTATCCACCAAGAATCCGTCTGTTCCTTCATTAATCACCAATGAATTGGTACCGAAATCGGTAGCAATGCAGGGTATGCCAACATTCATGTATGCCAGCGCTTTGTTTCCACTTTTCCCCAGCACCCATTCTTCTTTTTCCAGCGGATACAACCCTATATCTATCTGTTTCAAATCAGCGATTTCATTGGCCGCCGTCCAGGTGATATTTCTGACAGGAAATCCCGAATGTTGGTAGGGGGCGTTGCAAATCACCAGAAATTCTATCTTCCTGATTTTGCTCAGCTCTGTCAGGGCATCCTCCACTATACTCAGGTACTTCATGGTAGAATGCGTGCCGGTCCAGCCGATGGTAGTAACTTCTTTCGAATGATGTTGTTTGGGTTGCGTTGTTTCAGTATTGTAAGTAGCCAAAATAGTGGTTACGTTTTGGTTATACTGCTGTACAAATTTTTGCAAAAACGGAGAACAGACTATTACCGCATCCGCACTTTTCATTAAGGCAATGGGTTTATTACGGCCCTTTATTTTATCTATAAATCTCGCCGATGAGTTGTTCAGATAAATCATATCGTCAATATCATACACTATTTTCTTTGCCAGTTTTTTTATCAGCCATTCAAAAAACGGAGGACCCAAAGGTGTTACCCATAGATGAATATAAACGATATCATACTGATGCAATCGCAACACATCCAAAAAACGGCGCAGGTAACCACGCAAGGTTCCTGATATTTTTCCGGCTAAATTTCCCGGCTGGTAAATCACTTTCCAGAACGCTTCATCTATAAACGAACTGGTTTCCAGTTCGAAACCTGCCTCTTCAAAATACGGGTAATATTGCTCGAATTTCAGTCGCTGGCTGGGTGCTTTTCCGAATGGATATGGGGAAAGAAATAAGATCTTTTTCTTGTTCATAGATGTAATGCCCGTCTAAAATAAAATAAAATTTTGTATTATTGAGTATGGATGCGATACCAATGGTTGATTTAAAAAATCAATACCTGCATATACAACCGGAAATAGACAATGCCATTGGGCAATGTTTATTGAGAGCGGACTACATTCAGGGAGAGAGTGTCCGTGATTTTGAATGCAAGTTATCGGATTATACAGGTTTCCGACAGGTGATTGGCTGCGGCAACGGCACCGATGCCATTCAGCTGGCGTTGATGGCGGCAAACTTACCCAAGGGCAGTAAAGTCATTGTTCCTGCCTTTACCTATATAGCACCGGCAGAGGTGGTGGCTTTTCTGGGATATGAACCTGTATTTGCCGATGTGGATGCCAAAGATTTCAACATCACCCTGCAAAGCATTCAGGCGGCCTTTACAGCAGACGTGAAAGCGATCATTATGGTGCATCTGTTCGGGCAACTCTGTAAAGACACGGAAGTTATTTATGATTTCTGCCTCGATAAAAATATTCTTTTAATTGAAGATAATGCTCAATCACTGGGAGTTGAGAAAAACATTTTCAGAAACAGCATCACCACCACTTCATTTTTCCCGACTAAAAACTTAGGTGCCTTCGGCGATGGCGGGGCGGTCTTATGTAACGATGAAACGCTGGCGGAAACGATCCGCAAGATAGCATCGCACGGACAATCGCAAAAATACATTCATGATATGGTTGGCATCAATTCAAGACTGGATACCATGCAGGCCGCCATTCTTGGTGTAAAACTAAAGCATCTGGATGCGTATAACCAACAAAGAAGGCAACATGCTTCCTTTTATCACAAACGGCTAAAATCGCTGGAAGCCATCGAACTGCCGGAACTGAGCGACAATCATATTTTCCATCAGTTTACCATCAAAGTCAAAGATGGCAAAAGAGATCAGTTGGCGGGTTACTTAAGTGACAAAAAAATAGCCTCTGTTGTAAACTACCCTTTGCCTGTATACCAGCAAGGGGCCTACAAACAAGATTTAAACCTGCCGAATGCAGAACGCTTATGTGCCTCA
This sequence comes from Chitinophagales bacterium, assembly GCA_046329775.1. GTDB lineage: Bacteria > Bacteroidota > Bacteroidia > Chitinophagales > JADIYW01 > JADJSS01. The sequence continues at coordinate 3,457 of JAXLTX010000013.1, read as the reverse complement.
TCCCTGTCCATTCCCGTATATCCTGAAATTTCCGAGACTCAATTATCGTATATTTGTGACTGCATAGAGGAATTTTGCAAAACCATATGAGCAATTATTTTAAACACGAAACTGCCCTTATTGACAATGGCGCCGCTATCGGAAACAATAGTAAGATATGGCATTTCAGCCATGTGATGCAGGCCACTATCGGTGAAAATTGTATTCTGGGGCAAAATGTTTTTGTGGCGAATAAGGTGGTACTGGGAAACAATGTGAAAGTGCAAAATAATGTTTCCTTGTATGAAGGCGTGATTGTTGAAGATGATGTCTTCATCGGACCTTCCGCAGTATTTACCAATGTCATTAATCCGCGCAGTTTTATTGAACGCAAAAGCGAATACAGACAAACGCTGATAAAAGAAGGGGCTTCGATTGGCGCCAATGCCACGATTGTGTGCGGTGTTACGATTGGAGAATATGCCTTTGTTGGTGCCGGCTGTGTGATTACAAAGGACGTAAAACCTTATGCACTGATGAAAGGAAATCCCGCCAGACAAGACGGATGGATGAGCAGAGCAGGCGAAAAACTACTTTTTAAAGAGGAGATTGCTGTTTGTACGATCTCTCAGGAAAATTACAAACTGGTAAACGATAACTGTTATAGATTATAGTTTCCTGTTTTTTAGCCAGCTATTGATCTGTATTAATTTCTAATGACTAATGTCCAATTGACTGATGACTAAAAATTTCGCACTGATAGGAGCAGCAGGTTATATTGCACCACGCCACCTGAAGGCAATAAAAGAAGTTGGGGGAAACTTAGTGGCTGCTTATGATGTATCAGATACCGTAGGCATTCTCGACAGTTATTTTCCGGATTGTAATTTTTTTACGGATGAGTTCGCATTCTATGATTTTCTGATGGATAAATGTCCGGTGGATTATCTGGTGGTTTGTTCCCCCAACCATTTACACGAAGAGCATTGCTATGCCGGCCTGAAATTGAATGCTGACGTGATTTGCGAAAAACCACTGGCACTGACAATGGAGAGCCTGCAGCATCTTCTCGATGCAGAATCGTATACTAACAAACACATCTACACCCTATTACAACTGCGCCTGCACCCGATGCTGATGGAACTGAAGAAGGTGATGGAGGCTTCACAGTCTGCAAAGCATGAAGTATCTGTTGAGTATTTTACACCGCGCGGCAAATGGTATCATGCCAGCTGGAAGGGAGATGTAAAAAAATCAGGTGGCATTGCCACTAATATCGGAATACACTTGTTCGATTTAGTGAGCTGGTTATTCGGTGAGGTAAAAGAGGTTTCCGTTGATAAAAACAATGAGACGGAGAGTTCCGGTATCCTGCAGCTGGAGAAAGCAAGCGTACAATGGAATCTAAGCATTGATAGCGGCTTGTCTCCCAAACGGCAAATCACCATTGATGGTAAAAGCTATGAATTTACAGAAGGCTTCGCTGATTTGCACACCGTATCCTATCAGGAAATCTTAAACGGAAAAGGCTTTACCATTCATGATGTAAAGCCTTCCGTTGATATTGTTGAGCAAATAAGAAATAAGTGTTGAATCCTGAATACACGTTCAGAATACCATTGATTACTTCCTGTCTTTTCGCATGAATTTCTTTCTGATGACCTCGCCGTCATAAGACACTTCTGCTACATACACGGCAGCATTCAGCATGGCGGTTGGCATGGCAAACGCATTATACCCTTTTATGCCGTCAAAGTCTTTATTGTACATTTGTTGACCGATAATATCAATGAAACGGATGTTGACACGTCCGTCTTTTGGAAGCATCACACCGAAATTTATATTGTCATATGCGGGATTCGGATAAATGTTCAGGATATCAAAACTTCCCACCTTAACTTCTTTGCAAGTGGTGTTGTTATCTGTTCTGTCCTCGCGAGTGTTGTTATTGATATTGTCAATTGTTGCACACACGATCGGTAGCTGTCCGCTTTCACCTATTTTAATTTCGCCGACAAAAGCATATACCACCGATTGTCCCGGCAGTAAGCTGCCTGTCCAGTTTTCACGAATCACAGCACCGCCGCCCAACTGCAGGCTCAGGCCTAAAGCGGTGATTTCAATATTACTGTTGTTAAACACATTTGCCTGTATCTTATAATAATCTCCGTTCGGAGTAATGGTGATAGACGCCATCACACCATCTAAATATGCCTTATCTACCAAAATATATTTGGTCAGCGTATCGGTACATCCTCTGAAATCGGTAGCTATCAGTTTTATCGGATAGGAGCCATTGACCGTGTACTGGTGCTGCGGAGGATTATAGGCCTGAATCAATGGGCTGCCGTCGCCATAGTCCCAGATATAGTTTCCGGACAATGGTGACTGATTGGTATAATTGACATTCAATGGGGCGGGAAGTCCATTGGGAGAAAATGTAAACTTCGGAACCGGCGGAGCAGATACAGCAATGGATCGCAGTTTCGTTCCGACACAACCAACAGAGTTTCTTGCAGTCAGTTGTATGGTATAGTTGCCCTGTGTATTGAATGTATATCTTGGATTCTTAATGGTATCGGAACCCAAACCGGAGAAGAACCAGTTCCATTTTGTAAGCGGTGTACCGTCTGGTGTAAAGCTGATATCCGTAAACTGAATCTCCTTGCCGGTGCATTGCGTCTGAGAAACGCTGAAATCCACCGTAGGAAAATCGAAAACCTTCACCTGCTTAATGGCGGTATCAATACATTGTCCTGAAGACTTCACAATCAACCTCACCTCATAGGTGCCTGGTCCCGCATAAACATGTTGAGGATTCCTGATGGCTGTTTCGATGGTACCATCACCAAAATCCCAGTTTCCCCAATTCAAATCAGGGATGGTGCTAGGCGGTTCGACGGTCGCCAGGAACTTAAGATTCACCGGTGTCTTTCCGCATACGGAATCGTATGAGAAGTTCGAGACTGGAGATACATTGACGGATGTTTGTATTGTAATCGTATCGAAACAACCATTTGAGTTGGTGGCTTTGAGTCTTACATTATAAATACCGGCAGATGGAAACCTGAATGACGGATTCTGAATGCTGTTGCTGATACCCAGTCCGCCAAAATCCCATGACCAGTCCGTAACAGCCGCCGAATTGGGTATGGACTGATCTACAAATGTTGTTGGGATGCCGGAGCAGGATAGTAAATTATAAAAAGAAGGAATTGGTTTTTTATTGATAACAAAAGATCTGAAAATAGAATCCGAACAGCCTGCCGTAGTTGTCACTTTCAGTGCGGCAGAGGCCAATCCCAGTGTCTGGAATATTTTGGATGGATTTTTCAGCGATGACGTGTCTCCGTTACTGAACGTCCATTTCCAGGATTGAATATTATTTCCAACCGGCACTATTGTTGAGTCTGTAAAATTTATAACCGTTCCTTCGCATGGTGGCGTGTATACGAATTTTGCGGTAGGTGCGCTGCCT
>JAXLTX010000012.1:0-73892 GCA_046329775.1 Chitinophagales bacterium | reverse complement strand
TTTTGTTTCAATTATGTATTCCATTTGGTATAAGATTATTATAAATATACAATTAAAAATTTAGAAATAATAAAAAATCACGTGAATTAAAGAACTTTAGTACACAAATTATTACCGCTAACTTGTTATACCCGCCATACAATGGCGTTTATATTTATTTCCAATATAGTGCTTTTTTTATAAATAATCAAAAGGAGATATTATGTTTTTTACCTACGAATCTGTTTTTTTGTTGTATGCCCGGCCATTCATACTATGAAAAAAGTAAAGCGAAGCACTTAGGCCAGGTAAACATAAAAAAGCCACCCTCTCGGATGGCCTTTGTATGTTCCTTTTAGCAGGATTACTTATTCGGCTGCGGCGTCAGGCGCAGGTAAGGCTTGATCTTCTTAAAGCCTTTGGGGAATTTCACTTCCGCATCGGCATCCGAAACAGCCGGCGCAATCACCACGTCCTCTCCTTCTTTCCAGTTCACCGGCGTAGCCACGCTGTAGTTGGCCGTCAGCTGCAGCGAATCGATCACCCGCAGGATCTCATCAAAATTTCTGCCCGTAGAGGCCGGATAGGTAATGGTCAACTTGATCTTTTTATCCGGTCCGATGACGAACACGCTGCGCACGGTAAATTTCTCCGAAGCGTTCGGGTGCATCATATCGTAGAGGGTCGCCACTTTCTTGTCCGGATCGGCAATGATGGGGAAGTTCATGGTCACATGCTGCGTTTCTTCGATGTCTTTCACCCATTCGTGGTGGGATTCGATGCCGTCCACACTGAGTGCCAGCACTTTCACGTTGCGTTTCGCAAACTCGTCTTTTAATTTTGCGGTATAGCCCAGTTCCGTGGTACATACCGGGGTAAAATCTGCCGGATGGGAGAACAACACACCCCAGCTGCTGCCCAGCCATTCGTGAAAGTGAATCGTTCCTGCGGTGGTTTCCGCTGTGAAGTCCGGTGCTTCGTCGCCTAATCGTAATGACATGCTTTTTTGTTTTTATTAAGTGAATAATATTCGTTACAAGAACTGGAATATAAATATACAAATCCCATAGACTAATAACCATTAAAAAAGATTAAAAGTTGTATTTTTATAAAAAAAACATGCAACACATCTCCATTACACAGGCATTTAATGCGCCGCAAAAAGAAATATTCGATTACCTGAGTGATCACAATAACCTGAGCAGTATCTTAGGTGCTCAGATAAAACGCATTAAAGATGCGGATGGTGCAAATCCGAACGGTCTGGGTTCTGTAAGAAGTATCGGCATGGGAATTGAATTGTTGCAGGAAACGGTAACGGTTTTTGAAGCGCCGAATCTGATTGAATATCAGATAAGCAGCAACGCTCCTATCAACTATCACCTGGGAAGATTGGAATTCTCATCTCCCGCTGCAGGAAAAACGGTCTTAAACTATACCATCGATATAGAAAGCAAGCTTGGTCTCCTTGATCCGGTGGTCAAATTCCTGCTGGAAACCACCATTAAAAACGGTTTGAAAAAACTAGCCGCAAAATACAAGTGATGTCAGCAATACAAAAAAAGAAGGATATACAACGCCTGCATTTCCTGCAGGAGTTTGATGCACCGGTAAAAAACGTGTTCGCCTTCTTCAGCGACCATAATCGGTTGAGTGAAATCTATCCGGGATTCATAAAGAGAATAAGCGATGCACCCAACCCTGCCAATTGCAATGATGTCGGCTCCTCCCGTGTCATTTTCAGTTTTCCGCTCTTGTTTCAGGAGACCGTCACAAGCTATATTGAACCCAGCTATCTCGAATATAAAATCACACTGGGAAGCCCGCTGAAAAATCATGTCGGAAGAATGAATTTCATTGAAATCGCTCCCAACAAGACACGACTGGATTATGTCATCGAGTTTGAGCCGCTTATCCCCTACACGGGATTTGTGATTCATCAGATAAACAGAAAAGTCGTGCAGGAGGCCTTGAGCACACTCGCAAGGAAATTCAAACAGAATCCAAATTATTAATCCCATGAGAAGTATCATCTGTCTGTTATTATCTGCCACACTTCTGATTTCCTGCAAGAAAGAGGCGTTCGTACATCCGGAGTACATCGTATTCGGAGCCATTCAGGGCGATTGTGCAAACGGATGCCGTTTTGTGTATTATCTGGATGAAACGTCATTGAAGCAAGATCCTACAGTGAAATACTTCTCCACGTCCGATCTTTCTGCATTCAGCAATACGCTTGCCGGTGATAAATTTCTATTGGCAAAAGATTTACTAAAGATGGTACCCGTCGAATTAACCAAAACAAACCGGACGCTGTTTGTAGACCTGAATGCTTCCAATCCAAACCTGTGGTATGCCGAGATAAAATTAAAAGGCAGAACGTTCACCTGGACCTTTGACAATTCACCCGGCAGCACACCTTCCTATCTGAAACCATTGGCTGATGAAGTAATCCGTGTTTCTGCAAGCCTTCAGTAATACCTTGCCGAAAAATAAAATTTAACAATTTTCCGTTCCTGTTAATTAAACTTTACGCATTTTGATTCGTCTCATTTATAACTAAAACAAAAATCATGCATAGAACACAAACGAAGTCTGGCCTGTTGCTTATTGCTGCAGCGATGACATTTGGCTTATCCTCTTGCAACAAATCGAATCTGACGGACAATACCGAAGTGCTGGCTGCACAAAACTTCAGCGCTGCGGATGTGGAAGATGATAATGTGCAAATCATGGCAGATCAGGCACAGTCCGGCGGCGATATATCCGTACTGCGTACCGGACAGCCGGCAAACAATACGGCAGTGGATCTTATTACGGGATGTGCCGTGGTAAGCAGAGATACCATTTCCAGCCCAAGAACCATAACCATTGACTTCGGTTCCGGATGCACCAATGCAAATGGTGTAATCAGAAAGGGAAAAATCATTGTGACCTATAGCGGAAGATACCGCGAGGCAGGAACTGTTGTACACATCGTCTCAGAAAACTATTATGTGAATGCCAACAAGGTAGACATAGACAGAAATGTGACGAATCTGGGAACCAATGATGCAGGCAACCTGATTTTCGGCATTCATGCCACCCGCACCCTCACCTTTCCGGATGGAAGCACCAGCACCAGCATTTCAGACAGGATACGCGAGTGGACTGCAGGAGACGATACACCGGGAGACATTACAGATGATGTATTCAGTGTTACCGGCAGCGGCACACATACTTCCAGAAGAGGAATGCCATATGCCGTCTCTACCGTAACGCCTTTAATCCGAAAAGTTGCCTGCCATGAGTTTGTGAGCGGAGTGGTAAAGATTACCAGAACAGACAACCGCAACAGATCCGGATCTATCAATTTCGGCAACGGTGAATGCGATAACGAAGCAAGCGTTACCCTCGACAATGGCAGGACATTCAGCATTGACCTGAGGCATTGAGCGTTAAAGATCAAAAGATTGCTTATCGATAAATAGTGAATGGCTAAACATAATGTTTAGCCATTTCAAATAATACGCAATCATTAGTTTTAAAAATTTGCCGTAGGAATGTTTTCTGGTAATGAACGTCTGCGAAATAAAGGGAAACGTTTGGGTGCAATCAGAGCAGGCACAGCATTCAATGCGTCGCTGTCAGTTTGCCTTTTAAATCGTTTTCTGATAAAGTGCGTAAGCACCAATGAAAGTAATACAAGCATGGGGGTAGGTTTTTATGTAGACTAAAGTTGTGTAAAAAAAATCAAAAGCGCAATAGCTTTATTCGATTTAGCGAAGATTTTTTTTCATCTCATAATGGGGTAATCCCACTTCGGTGAATACATCTCCCACAATCCTGTACCCTGCTTTCAGGTAAAATACCTTTGCAGCATCCCGGGCATGCAGTTCAATTTCGACGTATCCGTGCGCTGAAGCGTATTGCTCTGCAAAAGCCACGAGTTTGCTGCCTATACCGGAATGCTGTAATGCCGGATCGACGGCCACCTGTCGCATCTTTAACACAGACGGTGCTGCTATCTTCAAGAGCAGGACGCCTGCCACCTTGTCTCCGATGGTGGCAACAATATGCACTTCATCTTTTTCCGCTGCCAGCTGTTCCGTCGTATACACCAATCCAAGCGGTGCTCTCAGCACTTTTGTCCGGAGTTCCACGGACTTCAATTGTAAATGCGAGCCATATTCAACCATCTGTAGGATGACATTTTCCATAACGCCGCTAATTTAAAAAATAAAAATGTTGTCTTGTTGAAACTTTTTCGTGGAAAATTTGGTTTACAATATAAACTACTTTATATTTACACTCAATTTACAAAAATATGGAAGAAAGAAACATTACGGAACAGGAAAGTCTGGCCATCATCCAGGAGATGATCAACAAGTCAAAAAAACAACTTACGGACAGAAGTAAATACTTTATGATGTGGGGTGTCGCTGTATTCGCATGCGCCATCATACAGTATTTTCTGTTAAGAAACCTGCAGCCACATACACAAATGGTTTGGCTTTCCATGCCGGTTTTGGCAGTAATACAATTATCTCTGTCGATACGGGACAGAAAAAAGGAGAAAGTGCTTTCTCATAATACCGCAGCAATTGGTTCTGTATGGCTGGCTTTGGGAATCTCCTTTTTCATACTGGCATTTTTGTCTTCCAGAATCTCTTTTGACATGTTTCCATTCCTGATCTTATTGTATGGTATCGGAACCTTTATTACCGGAAGAATCATTCAGTTCAAACCATTGATATTCGGTGGGTTGGCCTGCTTTATGCTTTGTGTGCTGATTACGTATGTAGAAGGTCCGGAGAAACTGCTGATTTTGGCGTTATCCGTCCTGTTATCCTATATCATTCCCGGAATACTGTTAAAAAGAGAATTTAATCAACAAGAACGCCCATAAACGATCCGGATGAAACCATTTGCCGAGTTAGACCCCTTATTGCATTCACAACTGCGCCTGGCCATCATGTCCTTATTGGTTTCTGTAAAAGAAGCAGATTTCAGCTATTTACAGGAAGCCACCAATTCCACCAATGGCAACCTGAGTGTACAGATCACCAAGTTAAAGGAGGCGGAGTACATTGAGGTAAGAAAGTCATTTGAAAACAATTATCCGAAAACCACCTGTAAGATTACCAAAAAAGGCATCAAGGCCTTTGAGAAATATGTATCAGACATCAAACAATATTTATCACCGGAAAAATAACAAACATGGAAAACAGAGATGAAAAATTATGGCAATTGGCCACAGAGCGCGCAAGATTCAAAGGCAAGGTATTTTCTTATTTTGCTGTGAATGCCTTTTTGTGGGGCATATGGTTTTTTACCAGCAGGAATGCGAATTTTCACATTACAGACAATTTCATTCCATGGCCCGCATGGGTATCTCTAGGCTGGGGTTTTGGCTTAGTGATTAAATATATCCGCATCTACCACATGCATACGGAAGATAAAATACAACAGGAATATGATAAGCTGAAAGGCAGCAATTAATTTCAATCCGTTGAATGTGCAAAGGACATCTGTCTGTATTTTAAAATTGTAAAAAGACAAGTTCCTTAAGCTGTCTGACATCTTACTGAATCACCTGCAAACCGGCTTCGATATAACTGCGTATATCATCATTCTGGTAATGCGGGTCTTTCGGGTCACGTTTTATCTTTTTACCCAAACGAACGATTACGGTATTTTCATCGGGGATGACAAAAATGAACTGTCCTAAGATTCCTCGGAAATAAGGTATCTGATGGCCTTTGTAATTTATCATCCACGTTTGATAGCCATACCAGTCGCAGGTGTTTCCCTTCTCATCTTTCAGATAGGTGGCGGGCGTGGTCATGGCCTTAATGTAATTGGAATCTATCACCTGCACGGAATCCCATCTGCCATGCTGCAACACCATTTGTCCCAGGCGCGCAAAATCCCGTGCCGTGGCATTGATGCAACAGAAAGATTTCTCCATGCCGTTTTTATCCGTACTCCAGATGGCATCACTCTCGGCCCCCAAGGGCTTCCACAAATACTCATTGGCATTCTCTGCCAGCGACTTCTTCGTTACATTCTTGATGATGTATCCTAAAATCTGCGTGCAGCAGCTTTGGTATTCATACAATTTCCCCTGCTGATTATCATTTCTCAGTTTAAGTTTTCCCATCAGGGCATTCAGATCATCTCCATAATAAGATTCTGCTGTCAACGAGAATATATTCATGTAGGATTCCGTCCAGTCGATGTTGCCGCTCATGGTAATGACATCTTTGATGGTCAACTTACCGGCAGGAATCTGTGTCAGTTCCGGTACATATTTCTTGACATCATCCTCCAATGATCCAATTTTTCCCTGTTCCAGCAATTTCCCGATCAACAGGGCATTCACTGTCTTTGCCATAGAAAAGGAACCTGAGATGGTTTCTTTGTCGTAATCCTGTGCATAGCGCTCATACAACAGTTTGCCATCCTTTATGACCAGATATGCACAGGTTTTGCGTTCATCAAACAGATTCAGCAAATCCAGAGCAGGTGCCTTCTTATTGTAGCCATCGGCTATCTGCCAGGGTTGTGGGGTGCCGGATTTTGCAATGGTATGCTTATCAAAGATCTTGTAATCATCCACGTTGGCAAAATTATATTTCAGCCCCATCTGCACATATTGGGGTAATACAAAGTAAATGACGGCGAGTGCTGCAACTGCCATCAACGGTTTTCTAATCTTTTGCATAAACTAAAATAAAAAAAATCGGATTAGAAATGCTACTAATCCGATTTTAAATTTTCCATCGTATCAGGTTGCTATTTGAGTATCGTCACTTTGACCATATAAAAATAGGCATCCGTACCGTCATCAAAGATGATTCTGCCGGAATAATACCCGTCTCCCTGATTGTTCAGTTCAGAAGCGACTTTTCCTTTTTTACGCAGGTATTTTCCTTTATCACTATAAAAGCTATCTTCAGAAGAGATATCCGTAACCATCACCTTGGTGTTCTTTGATATCACCTCGGAACTTGCCTCCTTTACCGAAGATGTGGAAGCGGAAGATGAGGATGATTTATAGGAACCAGAACGGGAGCTTGACTTTTTTATCTTCACAAGATAAAAATAGGGTGAACTGCCATTATCCAGTTTTATCGTACCGCCATAACCGTCTTCATCACTGTCATATTCCAGATCATCACCGGCCTCACCTTTTTGACCGATATAATCAGCTTTGTCATCGTAATAGCTATCCTGAGAACTAACGGCTGTAATCTCCACGCGATCGCCACTCTTTATGCCTTCATCATTCTTTGCGTCTGTCCATTCTTTGGTATCTTCTGAACTTGACGAATCTGACTTAGGTGCAGGTTCATCGAAAAAATACCCCCAATCGTCATCATCCGAGCTGTTGGATTTGCTCGGTTCATTAGCCGGTCTGACGAGCTTATCTACCGGTTCCTTGGAGAATTTGGCTTTATAAAAATATGCTGTGCTGCCATCATCGTAAATGAAGTCTCCGGCATAATAACCATCTTCTTTCATTTGAAGATCTGAAGCTGTATCCACCTTACCTCTTTTTCCGACATAATCATATCTGTCTGAGTAATAGGAATCGTCCGGGCTGATGTCGGCCACATATACTTTAGTGCCTTTCTTTATGGTGCCTGTGATAAATTTAGGCGTTTTGGCGGGCGTGGTCACTGCAACTTTAGGTTCAGCACTTAGCGTTGATTTCGCCGGCGCCTTGCTGCTTGATTTGCCTAATTTCACCTTATAGAAATAGTAACTTTTGCCGTTATCGAGTGTAACCGAACCGCTGGTGTAACCATTTTCCAGAGTCATTTCACGGGTGGTGGTTCCTGTTTTTCCTTCAATCTCGTCTTTGCTGGAATGATAAGCATCTTCAGACGGCACTTCAAGCACTACGAAACGGGTATCTTTGGGAATCGATTCTCCCGTAAACAGATTTACGGCAGCTTTAGTAGTAGTGGATTTTGCGGTAGTGGTGCCGGTTTTAGCAGCTGCGGTAACCGTTATTTTTATACTGGTGAAAAAGCAGGTTCTGCCACCTTCCGTCTCTAAGGTCCCCGTATAGAAACCTGTTGGATTCTTGGTGACATCGCTCAGGGCGGTTGCATTCTTCCCCACAAATTCCGCACGTTCACCATAGTAGGCATCGGATTTCCCGACTTCCAGAATCTTAACTGATGAACCTTTGGAAATGGTGCTCTGTGCGAAAGAACATACAGAAAGGATGTTCAATAACATCAGGAGTGAAAGGATTTTTTTCATAGACGATTTGAGATTGTTTACTAAAAATAAGAAATCTAAAATGATATAACGCAATTTACGTACCAAATAGTACCTGCACATACCCAAATAGTGGTATTTAAAGCAATCCTCTGCCTGACTTGTTCAGCTGGTCGTTCATTTTCATATCGCGCATCAGGGAATCCAAGACCCCGTTTATAAAATCCTTGCTCTTGGGTGTGCTGTATTCTTTGGCGATATCAAGATACTCATTGATGGTCACCTTTACCGGAATGCTTGGAAAATAAAGAAATTCCGAAACGGCCATTCGGATCAGAATCACGTCTACCACGGCCAGGCGGTCCGTCTCCCAGTTTTTCAGCTTAGGCTCAATCAGCTTTTCGTGTTCCTTCTTATGATTGATGGTTTCGTTGAACAGATCGAGGCCAAACTGCTTCAATTCATTGAACTTTTCCTTCAGGCTGCCTTTTTCCAAATGCAGTTTCAGTTCATTTTTACTTTTCTGAATCACCTCATACACCGCTTCCACCACGTATTCCGCATCATCCATCCAGTTGGTAAACAATTCTTCCAGGTTTGCCGTATAAACTTCGTCTTCCAATAGAATGTGATTCAGCATGAACGTAATGATTGCTCTGTCCTCCTCGATATTGAACTCAGACCCGTTATTCAGATAAGCATTGTACTCATCCGACTCTGTCATTTTTTTATACAACTGACGAACATTGTCGTCATCCATCATTGCAGCCACCTTGGCATTCTTGATTTCCGCCGCAAACTCTTTGTCGTTATTGAGGTATTGAACAATGACATTGCTCAGGAGTTTTGTGCTGAAATTTCTGTCTTTTTCGTTCTTGATATGTTTACCTGCCTTGATTTTAGCGTCTTTCTCTACGAAATTGGCCACTTCGCGGATAGTGTACAGCAAATAGAGATATTGTTCCTTTACGGATAGAATGCTGTTTTCCAAATACTGCTGAAATTGGGAGGACGGTGCTGAAGCGGTAGTTTCGTATGCATAAACATACTGCATGGTTTTGATTCGGACGCTTCTTCTGGTAATCATAAGTGTGGTAATGAACTTGGGTACAAAGATAGGTTTTAATTGGAGAATAATGGAATCGTAGAAGTAAAGAATGATGTTATTTTATTATAAAGACCTCACGCTGTCGAGCCATGCTCGACTTCCCTCTCCAAATGGAGTGGGTGGTTCCGACTATGTCGGAATCGGGTGAGGGAAAAACGGATGAGACTATCTCGATGAAATGCCGTGACAAAACAATTTACCATCAACGAATAACCAATTTGCCACTTTTGTGTTTATTTTTACGTCCGATGAAAGAACTACGTGCTGTCAACAAATATCTGCTTAAATACAAATGGTTATTGCTGCTGGGCATCGTATTTGTCATCAGTTCCAATATCTTTGGCCTCTACACACCGGAATATATCCGCTACACGGTAGACATCGTCAAGGAAAACCTGGCCACTTACCGCCTTTCGGATGGGTTTGCCGTACAGGCTGCTTTCAAGACGCATTTTATCTATTATATCATCTTCTTTTCGCTCGTCATCCTCCTCACCTCTCTCATAAAAGGCTTACTGATGTTTTTCATGCGGCAGACCATCATCGTCATGTCGCGCAAGGTGGAATACGACCAGAAAAATGAGCTCTACCAACAATACCAGCGCCTGAACACTTCCTTTTACAAACGCAATAACACCGGCGACCTGATGAGCCGCATCAGCGAAGACGTTTCGCGCGTGCGCATGTACATCGGCCCGGCCATCATGTACCTCATCAATACCGGTGCGCTCTTTGTGATGGTCATCTATGTGATGTTTGACATCAACGCCTACCTGAGTTTTCTTGTGCTGCTGCCATTGCCAATTCTGGCATTTTCCATCTACAAGGTGAGCGACGTCATCAACAAAAAAAGTGAAGCCATCTCTGTAGCCCTTTCCGGTCTTACCTCCCGGGCACAGGAGGTATTTTCTGGAGTGCGTGTCATACAGTCCTTTGCCATCGACCAACAGATCCAGGAAGAGTTTCACAAAGCCAGCGAAGATTACAAGAACCAGAACATCTCACTGGCGAAGGTAGATTCCTTCTTTGCTCCGCTGATGCTGCTGCTCATCGGATTGAGTACGTTGCTGGTGGTTTATGCAGGAGGAAAAGAAGTGCAGAAGGGCAGTTTCACCGCCGGCAACATCGCAGAGTTCGTATTCTACATCAACATGCTCACCTGGCCGGTGGCATCGCTTGGCTGGTGTGTTTCGCTGATACAAAGGGCAGAAGCCTCTCAGAAACGCATCAACCTTTTTCTGGAAGACAAGAATGCCATCATCAATCAACCCAAGCATGTGCTGCACGGCATCGAGAAGATCTGTTTTGACCACGTGAGTTTCGTTTATCCTGACACCGGCATACAGGCACTGACCGATATCAGTTTCAGCATCAGCAAGGGTGAAAAGATAGCCATTGTGGGTAAAACGGGCAGCGGAAAATCCACCATAGCTGAACTGCTGCTGCGCACCTACGATACCGACAAAGGCCTCATCTCTGTAAACGGTCATCCTATCAAAGACATTGACCTCATCGCATTCCGTGAAAAAACGGGCTATACACCACAGGATGTATTCCTGTTTTCCGATACGGTAAAAAACAACATCCTGTTTGGCAGTAAGAGTGAGAGTGAGAGCGAGAGTGAAAGTGAAAGTGAAAGTGTGAATGAACAGGTAAGGAAATATGCAACCATAGCGCATGTGCATAAGGACATACTACAGTTGCCCAAACAATATGAAACGGTGGTAGGGGAACGTGGTGTAATGCTTTCCGGCGGACAAAAACAGCGGATCTCTATTGCACGCTCGCTGATAAGGGAACCGGAGCTGGTATTGCTGGATGATTGCCTGTCTGCCGTGGATGCAAAAACGGAAAAGACGATACTGAGTAATCTTTACAGCAATCTGCAAGACAAGACCGTCATCTTCATCACCCACCGCATCTTTGCCGTGATGAACTTTGACAAGATACTGGTGCTGGACGAAGGCCGGATTGCAGAACAGGGCAATCATGCAGCGTTGATGGAGAAAAAAGGCCTTTATTATGACATTTATCAATTACAGCTACATACGGAATCGAATGAAGTGTAATGCGTTGTTTGGTTATTAACATTGGTGTCATGCTGTTGACTACTTAATTAGTAAAGTTGTTTTTTTTGAAATATTATTGTGAATACTAAAAATGATACAACGTGGAGAACGAAAAAAATTTTGACAAGAACGGTGTCTATTCCAAACGAGTAAGAGCCGGAAAGAGAAGAACGTACTTTTTTGATGTACGCACCACCAGAGGCAATGATTATTACCTGACCATTACGGAAAGTAAAAAACGTGCAGATGATGATACGTACGAGCGACACAAGATCTTCATCTACAAAGAAGATTTCATGAAGTTTGTAAATGCGATGCAGGAAACGGTGGACTATATCAAGACCGACCTGTTGCCGGATTACGATTTCGATGCACACAATCACGACGACTACGAAGAAGGCCAGTACATCCGACAGGAAGCGGCGGAAGAAAAAGCAGAATACAGGGCAGAAGAAAAACCGGCTTCAGCACCGGAGAGTTCCAGCATTGTAAACCCGGCCCACAACGACGAGGTGGACAAATGGGATTAATCCTGCTCCAACCAAACCAATAAAAAGCCACGCCAATGCGTGGCTTTTTTTTAGTTATTAAGGTCAAATATTAAAACATCTTAAAACATTATGGATTTTCAATAAGTTCTTTAATGAGGTCTCTCTTTTTCTTTTCATTTTCTAATTGTTTTACTTCCTTTTCTAATTTAGCAGCAGCATCGTCGCCCTTAATCGTGGTGATAATACTGTTTAAAGCAGCTCCGGCATTCCCTATCTGATCATCTGTTATAGCTTTTGTTTCAGTGGACATCTTCTTCAATTCTCCCGTTGTTGGGTCCAATTGAAAAGACAACTTCATTTTTTTAGCATTCACATATGCAACAATTCCAAATTGAGGAATTTTGTACAAATCAATTAGATTTTCTTCTTTGGTTGGTGTGACTAATGAAATGAGTGTCTTAGCCGGGATATTATATCCAAAATAAGAAGTAGTTGTCGGTTTTGTTTCATAATATTCCATCTGCTGATACGACTTGTCCAGTAATTTAAAATTCAGTTTGTACGGAGCAGAAAGATTCGTCTTTGCTTCCATATTCTTCACCCAAACAATATCCGTTCCCAGACCTGAATTATAATAGAGTTTACCGTTTGTTTTATCCAGTTCAAAAAGCTCAGAAGATTTTATCTTATCATACGTCAGATTGGCGTCTTTTGAAGGACAATACAAGAGTTTCGCCGTTTCCATTTTTGTTTTAACTCCATAAAAAATCTCTGCAAATGCTTTTGCATATTTCTTTTCTATCGCAGATTTTAAATCCTTATAAATATCTGCATTATTTTGACGCTCCAATATTGTATAAGAAGTCAATATATCATCCAATTCCTTGATGGTTACTGCGCTGCCTGTAACTTTTATATTATCTGCAGACTTAAATGCTGCTGCAACTGAAGCTAATGTAGATACTCCTTTAAAAATAATATCAGCTGTTCTATTTTCGTAGCTTGTTTCTGCATCTGTCAATATTCCATCATTTCCATAGGTAAAAGTGGCAGACTGGGAGATATTCCATTTCTTTTTAGGATAAGTGTAAAATATTTTAGAAAAATCAGGCAAGGGAATTATCGATAATTTAATCGAGTCTTCTGCAATACTGTATTCAGGTGAATTTATCAATTGGTTAATACTATTATAAATTTGTTTATTAAGACCGTATTTTTTAGTCAATATATCCAATTGATCAGAATTATAAATAGTTTTATTACTTCCTTTTGTGTATACTTTTGTTAATACATTAACCTCTATTTGTATCGCCGCTTTGGGAAGCATATATACCTGAGCTCCGGCAATTTTCTCTCCGTTTGGTAATTGCTGGTAATTTTGCCCGAGTACTAATCGAGTCATAAAGAGTAACATGGTAAGCGCTGTAATTTTTTTTAAATTTTTCATAATTCATTAGTTTTAAATGGTATGTAATTGTTGTATTGATTTACATTTTTGCCTATCTCCTTATACATTACACTTTGTTGATCACTTAAATAGTAACTGATTCTACAGGCAAGTTCTTTGTAGGTTAGGATTTGCCAGCCGCCAAAATACTCAGCATCACTTATAACTTTATCCAGGTAAACTGTAAATGAACTACCAAATGAATTCCCCATAGCTGTCTGATCATCGTTGGATGCACCCAGGTATATCAGACTGAAAGGTTCATCAACATCAGTATTTTTATTAAAATCACAGCTTAAAAGATCCAATTGTTGTTTGTCTGCTATTTTTTCATTCTGAAATTGACTATTCTTTTGAACTGACTTCTCGAAATCCAGCATTTTGAATAATTTGTACATTGAACCGGAATGACAGGCGTCTACCATCATTACATTATAGGATTGCGTAAAATATTTTCTCAGGATTGCATAAATATCATCATCCAACACAAAATCATCATACGCTACGAGTGCCTGGTCATATCCGGAAGCTTCATCGTTATTTATATCTCTTATAGTATCTCCGTGTCCTGTAAAGTAAAACGTAAACAATACTTTTCCTTTCTCCAGATTTATTTTTTTACCAATCTCTTCCAAGGTGGAAAGAATTTTTCCTTTAGTAGCCGCTTTATCTCTTAACACTGTAATATTGTGTTGATTATCCTCCGCTCTCCTTCTTATGATATCACAATCAATGTCCACACCTGCCGTACCAGATTTGCTGTATGTTTTTTTATATTTAGATAAATATGCCGCACCATTCACCTCTTTCAAGCCAACGATTAATGTATATGCTTTGGGTGCTTGTCCAAAACTAACTGCCATAAAAAGCAACTGAAGTATAATTATGCCGGTAATTCTCATTTTTTCATTATTTAATTTAAATACTGTCTAGTAAATTTTCTTAATTACTGCGGTTCTTGTATCAACCGTAATATTAATTGAAAATCTAATTCCAACATTCAAAATTGAGCAAACGGCAGTTTTAATGCGTAAACGGTTTACTCTCGAATTAAACACGGACAAAATAGTTAAAACACATTTTTACAATCAGCACTAAGCGCAAGTTTTTAAATTGCAAACATTATAAATTCAAAGATATTTTAGTATCTTTACTGAATAACAATGATCAATCAGCATCCAGAACAAATTGCACGTGATAACATCGACAGGCAGCTACTTGCCTGTGGATGGCTGATTCAGCATAAAACTAAAATCAATCTATCAGCAGGTCTTGGTATTGCTGTCCGTGAATACCAGACCGATATTGGTCCTGCAGATTATGTCTTGTTTGTTGACCGGAAACCCGTCGGTATCATAGAAGCAAAACGGGAAGATGAAGGCGTGCGCTTGTCTGTCGTCGAAGATCAATCTGTCTTGTCCTGAAATAGGTTTACACAAAAAAGTGTAAAAAATGGACAAAAAAATCATTCAAAAAGCGGGTAAATATTTTACCGAAACGGAAAAACATTTAATTATTCAGGAATTAATTTCAAGCGGCTGTACCAAAGCAGAAATATGGGAAAAATACACCGGTCAAGACGAAGAACACGGGCAATTACTAAGGTGGATGCGACAATTAGGCTACGATACTGGAATAAAAACTAGAAGACCTAATTTTACAACAAATCTTTATACTATGCCTAAGAAGAAAATCAAAATAGATAAACCAGATGAATCTTTTGAAAACCTGCAACTAAAGAAGCGAATAGCAGAACTTGAAAAACAGCTGAAAGATGCAGAACTCAAAGCCATTGCTTTTTCTACGATGGTTGATATTGCAGAGAAAGAATTTAAAATTCCAATAAGAAAAAAGCTCAATACCAAACCATAGAAGCAATGAAAAGTAATTTTTCACACATAGGATTAGCCAAGCTATGTGGATGGTTTGGTATTACCAGGCAGGCTTATTATCAAAATAATTGGGAGGGTATATCTAGCTCTATTGAAGAAGAATTAGTGATACAGCAAGTAAAAAATATTCGTAAAAATCATCGTAAAATAGGCACTCGAAAACTTTATGAAATGATACAACCTTATCTATTAGAACATCAAATAAAAATGGGTAGAGATGCTTTATTCAGCACTCTTTCAGCTAATCATTTATTAGTAAGAAAACGTAAAAGAAGAATACAAACCACCAACTCACATCACTGGTTGAGGATGTATCCAAATCTAATAAGAGGGTTTATTCCTACTGCTACCAATCAACTTTGGGTAAGTGATATTACATATTGGAAAATAAATAAAGAAAAACATGTTTACATCAGTTTTATAACAGATGCTTACTCACATAAAATTGTTGGTTATCAGGTAGCAGAAACATTGGAAGCCATTGAGAGCATAAAAGCTTTGCAAATGGCTCTCTCTGCCTTAGGAACAGCAAGCAATTTGAACATCATTCATCACAGCGATAGAGGAATACAATATTGTAGTCATGCGTATGTAAAGCTATTACAGGATTATGATATAAAAATCAGTATGACCGAAAACGGAGATCCACTTGAAAATGCAATTGCAGAAAGAATAAATGGAATTATCAAAGGTGAATATTTAGAAAACTATGAAGTAGAAAACATCAATCGGGCAAAGAAATTATTAAAAGCTGTAGTTGATTTATACAACAATGAAAGACCGCACATGAGTATTGGAAATTTAACACCAAATAAAATTCATCAATCAACTAATCAAATAAAAATTGAAAAACTATGGAAGAATTATTATCAAAAAAAACCTATACTTGTAAACGAGTTTTAGGATTAATTTTAAACTGTAAACTTATATCAGGATTAACTAACTAAACTGTAAACTTTTTTTAGGACGAGACAATCTGTACAGTATGCGAACGCCAAACTTCGCCTGTTGGATAATGAACCCCTCCCATTTGTATATGAAAGCACCGGCGAAGTGACCCGTTTCACCGATTACAGAGACCCGAAGCCGCGCGCCCGCAATCTCTTCACCTTTCATCGTCCGGAAACATTCCGGCAATGGATGCAGGAAGATAAAACCCTGCGTGCCCGCTTGCTGGACATTCCCGCGTTGCCTACCGAAGGTCTGCGCGATTGTCAGATAAATGCTATTACCAATTTAGAAAAATCTTTTAAAGACAATCGCTCCAAAGCGCTGATACAAATGGCGACCGGTTCCGGCAAAACCTTTACCGCTATCACTTCTATCTATCGTTTGCTGAAATATGCCAAAGCAAAGCGAATTCTGTTTCTGGTAGATACCAAAAACCTCGGCGAACAGGCAGAAGGCGAATTCCGTTCATACACAGCCAACGATGACAATCGTTTGTTTACGGAATTGTACGGCGTCACCCGACTGAGCAGTTCCTTTATCCCAAATGACAGTCAGGTATACATCAGCACCATACAACGCATGTATTCCATTCTGAAAGGAACGGAACTGGATGAAAGTGCGGAAGAGGAAAACCCGAATGAAACCCGCTTCGAACCCAAAGAAGCCGTGCCCGTTGCCTATAACGAAAAAGTACCTATTGAGTTTTTTGATTTTATTGTCATTGACGAATGTCACCGAAGTATTTACAATTTATGGAAACAGGTACTGGATTATTTTGATGTCTTACAGATTGGATTAACAGCCACCCCTGATAACAGAACCTTTGGTTATTTCAACCAAAATCTCGTTTCGGATTATGGCTATGAAAAGGCCGTGATAGACGGCGTACTCGTTCCATATAATGTATTTACGCTCGAAACCAAAATCACCAAAGAGGGCAGTAAAATCAGTATTGGCGAAAAGGTGGATAAACGCGAACGACTCACGCGTAAGAAATTCTGGGAAGCCGTAGATGAAGACATCGAATACAGCGGCAAACAGCTCGATAAAGACATTGTCAACCCTAGCACCATACGCACCATTATCCGCGCGGTGAAAGAGAACCTGCCCGCCATGTTTCCCGACCGCACAGACAGCAACGGCGCATTTGAAGTGCCGAAAACACTCATCTTTGCCAAGACGGATTCGCATGCGGAAGACATTATCGAGATTGTGCGGGAAGAGTTTGGGGAAGAAAATAAATTTTGCAAGAAGATAACCTACCGGAGCGAGGAAGACCCGAAGTCGGTGCTGCAGCAGTTTCGCAACGACTATTATCCGCGCATTGCCGTAACGGTCGATATGATTGCCACCGGCACGGATATCCGACCGCTGGAAGTGCTGCTCTTTATGCGCGACGTGAAAAGCCGCAGCTACTATGAGCAAATGAAAGGACGTGGCACACGTACCTGCACGGTAGAAGAACTGAGAGCCAAAGGCACGCCTTCGGCAAAATTCAGCAAAGATCATTTTGTCATCATCGATGCCATTGGCGTGGAGCAATCGCAGAAGACCGACAGCCGCCCGCTGGAAAAAGCACCGGGTATGTCGCTGAAAGATGTTCTGCAAAGTGTGGCAGTTGGAAATACCTCCGAGGAAATATTGACTACTTTAGCCAATCGTTTAATACGACTGGACCGTCAGCTAAGCGAAAAAGACAAACAGCGTTTTTCCGATAAGGCAGGCGGACATACCATCCATCATCTGGTAAAGCAATTGCTGAATGCCTATGACCCGGATTCCATTGCAAACATAGAAGTCAGCGTACATGATACGTTACGAGGGGAAGCTCCGACAGTGATAGCCGCCGCGATAGAAAAAGAAAAACAGCAGTTGATTGAAACCGCCGTTGCCGCTTTCCACAATCCGGATTTGCGCGAGTTCATTGTGGACATCCGCAAGAAATACGACCAGATCATTGACGTTGTCAATATCGATGAGATTACGAATATAGGCTGGGTGAAAGATCAGGCAGCCGCAGCTAATGCCACCATTCACGATTTTAAGGAATGGATAGAAAGCCATAAGGATGAAATCACTGCCTTGCAGATTTTTTATGCACAGGATTACCGCCACAGACAACTGTCGTACAAGATGATAAAGGACTTATGCGAGCAATTGAAGCTGGAAAAACCCACGCTGGCGCCATTGGCCGTGTGGCGGGCGTATGAGCAATTGCAGCAGGCAAACGGCTCTGCCAGAAATGAACTGGTGGCGCTGGTATCTTTGGTAAGGAATGTATGTGGCATTGACCGCCAGCTCACTTCATTTGACAAAACCGTAGACAAGAATTTTCAGGAATGGATTTTCAGAAAAAATGCAGGCAAACACAATGCCTTTAGCGAAGCGCAGATGGATTGGCTGCGCATGATGAAAGACTATGTTGCAGGCAGTTTTCAGATAGAGAAAGACGATTTTGATTTAAGCCCCTTCAACGCCGAAGGCGGCCTGAGCAAAATGTGGCAATTGTTTGGCGAGGAAACGGATGAGATTATTGAGGAATTGAATGAGGTGTTGATAGCGTAAATGTCTGAACTATGACGAATAGGATTAAAGGATTACTTGATTATTATAGATAAAATGTTACACGAGGAATTGACAAGAAAGGTAATAGGATGTGCAATGGAAGTGCATAAACGGCTCGGCAATGGATTTCAGGAGGTAATCTATCAAAGAGCTTTGGATATAGAAATGAAATTAGCACATATAGAGTTTGCGCGAGAAATGGAAATGTCTATTTTTTATCGTGATTTTGAAATTGGCACAAGACGGGTAGATTTTTTTGTAGAGAATAAAATAATGGTAGAAATTAAAGCGATAACAAAACTGGAGGATGTACATTTAGCTCAGGCAATGAATTATCAGGAGGCCTATAAGATGGAAATTGGATTGCTTATTAATTTCGGCTCAAAAAGTTTAGAATTCAAAAGAGTACATAATAATAAGATACTTAAAGGAGATTGAAACAAGATGTCTGAACCATAATGAATAGGATTAAAGGATTACTAGATTGTGAAAAAAATCATGGCAATCACTAAATCAGGAAAATCAAGGTTCAGACAATGAAACGGAGGAGATTATTCATGAATTAAATGAGGTGTTGATAGCCTGATAAAAACAATAAATATGACATTAACAGAATTTAAAAAGAAAATTGATGAGTCTTCAGACCCAGTTTGGTTGAATGGGTTGTCTGTTAATTTAAATTATGCGCATATCAATTATAAGCAACAATTGAACGGAATTACTGCTATTATGGAGTTTGTTTCGCAACAAATTGATGGCTGGAATAAATTAGGAGATCATTTACCTAGAGAATTAGATAATTGCAAAAATCAGTTTGAGAGTATACAAACAAGAATACTTCAGTTAATCGCTCAAAGTCAAAATTTTAATACAAGAAATAGTTATTGGTCACAGATAAGTTCTATGCTTAATCCGACTAATATTGCTATGTTCATTTACAACTGTCCGGAAACGGATTTCCTGATAAAAACACATAAGCAATTACCACACTTGTATCCTGGAGCGTATTCATTTATTTTAGGTTCTTTTAATGCCAGTTTAAATAATAAGAATAATTTCACAGGTGCAATATTGGCAAGCGACTTCTTGATTAAAGATTATTCAGAGGTAACAAGCAGGGTAGAATCAGAAAAAAAATCAATAACTCAAATAAGGGAAGACTTTCAAAAATATTTGTCTGAATCCGAATCTGAGGTTACGGCATTTAAAGAAAGATTGAAAGATAAGAATATTGAATATAACAATACCTTTGACGAAACCATATCAAAAAATAATTCCTCATTTGAAGATTGGTTTGAATCGACTAAAAAACATTTTATCGATTTTAATACATCCTCAAACTCTGCAATTAAGGATTTAGAAAAAATATACGAAGAAAAATTAAGATTACAAAAACCGGCCGAATACTGGAATTTAAGGGCATCTACACTTCGTAAAGAAGGATATAACTGGTTAAAATGTTTGATAATAAGTGTTATTGTAGGGATAATTACTTTGGTATGGGTAATAAACAGGATATCTACTGAAAAATTTGAAACTATTTTTGCAAACACAAGCATTGCCGTTAAATGGTCATTAGCGATTATCTCTTTAATCTCATTTATAGCATACATTATAAGAATTTTTTCAAAACTCACATTTAGTTCTTTTCATTTAGTCAGAGATGCTGAAGAAAGAGAGCAGTTAACTTATTTTTATTTGGCACTTCAAAAAGAGAAAAACATAGACCAAACCGAAAGACACTTAATAATGCAGTCTTTGTTTAGCAGAGTTGATTCTGGATTATTAAAAGAGGATTCTTCACCAACAATGCCCGGTAATATTGTTGACCAAATTACTAAAAAATGATGACCAAAACCAACAACATACCGAAAGACTGGAAATGGGTGAAACTGGAAGATATAGCTAAATGGGGTTCTGGTGGGACACCTACTTCTACGAATCCAAATTATTATAATGGTGAAATACCTTGGTTAATTATAGGAGACCTTAATGATGGGTATATTAGTTCTTCAGAAAAGAAGATAACAGAATTAGGCTTAAAAAATAGTTCAGCCAAACTAATTAAACCAGATTCAGTATTAATTGCAATGTATGGAAGTATTGGAAAACTTGGAATTAATAAGATTCCAGTTACAACTAATCAAGCAATTGCATTTACAGAAGTTATTTATGATAACACTTATAACAAGTATTTATTCCATTATTTATTACATATTAGAAGCAAACTTCATAGTTTAGGAAAAGGTGGAACTCAAAAGAATATTAGCCAGACAGTCTTAAAGAAAGTGGACTTTCCCCTTCCACCCCTCACCACCCAGCAAGCCATCGTTTCCAAAATAGAAGAACTGTTCAGCGAGCTGGATAATGGCATAGCCCAGTTAAAAACCGCACAGCTGCAACTGAAAACCTACCGCCAAAGTGTACTGAAATGGGCATTTGAAGGAAAGCTTACCGAAGAATGGCGATTAGTCGGGATGGCTGGAATCGAACCAACGACCTCGAAAAATAAAAAATCAAGAAAATCCATCAATCCTACAAATCATGGTTTAGACAATAAGCTAAACGCAGAGAGAGAGGGATTCGCCCCCCCGGACTTGCCGGAGGGATGGATAAGGATTAAACTAGGTGAAGTAGCAAATGCTATTGATCCTCAACCTAGTCACAGAACGCCTCCAATTGAGCAAAATGGAATTCCATTTGTGAGCATCAAAGATTTTGATTCAGAAATGGATAAAATAGACTTTACTCATGCAAGAAAAGTATCAAAAAATGTTTTAAAAGAACATCAAGACCGATATACTTTGAAACTTGGAGACTTTGTAATAGGTAAAATTGGAACTATTGGAAAACCAGTTAGAATAGTTCTTCCACAAAATTATTGTTTATCAGCAAACATTGTTTTAATACAACCACGAAAAATAAACGCAACCTATTTGTATTACTTCTTTCAATCTAGTTTGATTGAAAAAGCATTTACAGCTGGGATGAAAGCTACTACACAAGCTGCTTTTGGGATTCAAAAGGTAAGAGAATTAAAAGTTGAACTTCCTACTGAAAAAGAACAACACCAAATCGTACAGGAAATAGAAAGCCGCTTAAGTGTAGCCGACAAAATGGAAGAAAGCATCAGCGCCAGCCTGCAGCAGGCAGAGGCGTTAAGGCAGAGTATTTTGAAGAGGGCGTTTGAGGGGAGGTTAATTTAAAAAACAAAACTATGTTTAGAATAGAGTATCTTAATTTAAAAGGACACCACCAACTTGGGGATTTAGAATTATATCTTTCAGAAGAGAATGAGCTAAAAAACATCTCAAAACCATACACATCTGTAATAATTGGACCCAATGGAACTGGCAAGAGTTTTATACTACGAACTATTGCTGAAATCTTTAGACAATTTAAAGGGTATTCTGAAACAGAAAGAAGTGAGATAAATCTCTCGTTTAACTTTCACCTTAGATATACATTCTATCACAATTCATTTGAAATTATTTCCAGAAAACAGAAGAACTCTTCCCGAAGGGAATATTTGTTTTTTAAAAACAGACCTTTTACTGATATTGATTTTAGTGAAATTACAACTGAAAATACAGACCAATATTATTTTACTCAACATAGTGAATTAGAATTTCCAGAAAAATTGCTTGTAAACTCTGTGATGTTAACAGATAGATTTATATGGAAAGATAGTTCACCAGGTGATTTTTATCAATATTTAGGTGCGAGGAGTACTAGTAGTACCTCTAGTACAAAATCTTCATCCAGAAGAACTATAAATCATATTTTTAATGCATCCAGTACTAACAATGATTTTTTAGTCAATTTAGCAGAATTACTTCAATTGCTTGGCTTTGAAAAAAGTTTCAAAGTGCAGTATAGAACAAAGATTCATAAATTATTCTTTTCAGGTAAGCTTACGGAAGATGATTTTCGGACTTATTTTGAGAATTGGTGGGATGAAGGGTTTATATACACTACTCGAAAGAAAGATAATCCGATTTGGAGTATTCCATACTATAATAATCATTTTAAATATAATGAGATTGAAACCAATAAACTAATTGCATTTTTAAATGCTATATCATTGACTGATTCAGGATTAGAACATATAAAAAATTCTTCTTCAAAACATTTAACTATTGATTTATTTGGAAATATTGCCGATGAGACTTTTCTAACTTATGTTAGGCATTTAGAAAATCTTGATATTATTAACTTAAAAGGAATAAAACTCAATAAACTTAATTCTTCATTATCTGTAACAGATTTAAGTTCTGGTGAATACCATTTACTCATTTCTCTAATTGGAATGTTTGCCAATATTTCAAAGGACAGCTTAATACTAATAGATGAACCAGAGATTAGCTTACATCCCAATTGGCAAATGCGATACATATCCTTTCTTAAAAATGTGTTTTCAAAATTTGCTGATTGTCATTTTATTCTAACAACACATTCTCATTTTTTGGTTTCTGATTTAGAAGGAAAAAGTTCTTCTGTTACTGCATTAAGTAGAGATGCTAAGTCAAATGCGTTGAAAGCTGAACTATTAAACCTTAATACTTATGGTTGGTCTGCTGAAGAGGTGTTACTAAAAGTTTTTAAAGTTGCAACTTCCAGGAACTATTATATTGCCGAAAAACTGGGAATATTATTAGATTTTATAGCGTCTGAAGATTCAACATCACAAATGATAAAAGATAAATTTTATGAATTGAAATTAGATAATTTAGTTGGTCTTACAGACGAAGATCCTTTAAAGACAGTTTATGACACTATAATCAAAGAATATGTTTCCTAAGAACTTAAACAGCAGTTTCAATTATACTCTAAAAGGAAAGACTTATTTTCCAACTAGAGATGAAATTCGCTTAATATATGATAAATCTGTTACCAAAGATTATTGGAAGAAACAAGGTGTTTACGCTATATATAAAAGCAATTTAAAAATTAAACACTATTTCGGTCAAAATAGAAGATGCGCTTATTGTAGAACCCGTTTAAGGGCTGATGCATATTGGGAAGATTTAGATCATGTAGTTGCTCAAAGTGAAAAGGGCAATTGGATTTTTTATCCCAAAAATCTAATTGTAACGTGTGAACCATGCAATAGGCTAAAAAACGATGCCTCAACTTTAACTAATCCTGCAATAAATTACTTTCCTCTTCACTCTAGTGGATTTAATACTTTCAATCCTCATTTTGATAAATGGTCAGATCATTTTGAAATTGTTAAGGGTATTTTTTTAAAAGGCAAACAAGGAACTAAAGGACCAAACACTTATAAACATTGTCAATTATTTAGACCAGATATTATTATTGATTATGTTGATGAGCAAAGAATTTGGAGCATCTTTACAATGCGAATTTTAACACATGCATTGAAAGAAGTAGTTAAGGGTTCTGTGGAAGAACAAGCTATACAAAATGCAATTTCGCATATGATAAACAGAAAGAAGAATAATTAAAATGAACAACACCACCACCAACACCTCCTCCATAGTTTCCAAAGTCTGGGCATTCTGCAACACCCTGCGCGATGATGGCGTAGGCTACGGCGATTACTTAGAGCAGTTGACCTATCTCTTATTCCTGAAAATGGCGGATGAATACAGCAAGCCGCCACACAGCCGCCCAATGCCTATCCCAAAAGAGTACAACTGGGAATCGCTGACCAACAAAAGTGGCGCGGAACTGGAAACGCATTACAATGCCCTGCTGCGCGAACTGGCGAAAGCCAAAGGCATCCTCGGGCAGATATTTACCAAAAGCCAAAACAAGATACAGGATCCTGCCAAGTTGTATAAACTCATCGCCCTCATCAATGCCGAAAACTGGATATTGATGGGCGTAAAAGATAAAGGCGATATCTACGAAGGGTTATTGGAAAAGAATGCGGAAGACACCAAAAGCGGCGCGGGGCAGTATTTTACGCCGCGGCCTTTAATAAAAGCTATGGTGGAGTGTCTGCGCCTGGAACCGATGAAAACCATAGCCGACCCGGCCTGCGGTACGGGCGGTTTCTTCCTGGCCGCCTACGACTGGATAGTGGAGCACCGGGAGCTGGACAAGGAGGCGAAGAAATTCCTGAAGTACAACACCTTTTTCGGCAATGAGATTGTAGCGAGTACGCGCCGCCTGGCCTTGATGAATTTGTTCCTGCACAATATCGGCGATATCGATTCGGATAATTTCATTTCACCCAATGATTCATTGATTTCTGATGCAGGTACACGCTATGATTATATTTTGGCGAATCCGCCTTTCGGCAAGAAAAGCAGCATGACCTTCACCAACGAAGAAGGCGAACAGGAAAAGGAAGACCTGACTTACAACCGTTCTGATTTCTGGGTGACGACCAGCAACAAGCAACTGAACTTTGTGCAACATATCCGCACCATGCTTAGCACGACGGGTAAGGCAGCCGTGGTCTTGCCGGACAATGTACTGTTTGAAGGTGGTGTGGGCGAAACCGTGCGTAAGAAATTACTGGAAACTACCGATTTGCATACCATTCTGCGTTTGCCTACAGGCATTTTCTATGCCAATGGCGTGAAAGCAAACGTATTATTTTTCGACGGCAAGCCATCCAGTAAAGACCCATGGACAAAAGAAGTCTGGGTGTACGATTATCGCACCAACGTACATCACACCCTCAAAAAGAATCCATTAAAACTCGACGACTTACAGGATTTTATCAAACTATATAATCCTGAAAACAGGCACAAGCGCAAGGAAACCTACCATGCTGAAACAAACCCTGATGGCAGATGGAGAAAATTTAGTTATGATGAAATCATGGCGAGAGATAAAACCTCTTTGGATATCACCTGGCTGAAAGATAAATCGCTGGCGGATCTGGATAATCTACCTGATCCGGATGAGTTGGCAGTGGAAATAGTAGAAAACTTAGAAGCAAGTTTGGGAAGTTTTAGAGCTATTGTTGCATCCTTAAATAGTAAATAATTATGGCAGAATGTACACAATGCGGCGCCTATACCAAATTTGAAAAAGGTTTGTGCTTATCTTGTTATAATGCAAACAAAAGCAAAGACAAAAGTGAACCTACGATAAAAACAGAATCATCCGGACTGAGCGATAAAGATAAAAACTATCGCTACAACATGATTAAGGGTCGCATAGCGGAAACCTTAATTCAGGAACTATTCTTAAGCTTAGGATATAATGTATTCAGGTTCGGAATGGAAAATACCATTCCGGGCATCATGGAATTATTAAAAGGTGTACGCTCTGATGTGGCTCAGGAAATAAGAAGGATGCCGGATTTTGTAATGCAAAACCCAAACACAAAAGATGTTTATTTCATTGAAGTGAAATTCAGAACAAGTGGTGAATTCAGCCTGAAGGACTTGCCAAAGAATTATCCATATGAGAATGCATATATTGTGCTGGTTTCAAAGAAACATATAAAATGCATTACGGTTAAGGAATTATTGGAGGGAAAAGAAATAACGCCGGAAAGCAGAAATTATTTAGGAAGCAGGAAAGAATTTGATTTGGATAAAGAAATAATCATTTCCTTTTGTGAGTTTGCTATCAAGTTTTTTGAAAATGTATAATCTAAAACGTAGCGCAAATATGATTGACAACGAAGGCAAAGAATACCGAGAATGTGTGGTCGGCAATATCATCGGTGATCATTACTTTGGTGAAAACAAAGAAATCAGAAATGGTATTAAGACACTCCGAGCGGGTGCCAAAGTGTATTGCGTTTTCAAGTACGGCGGCATGGGACATGAACGGATAGTGGTGATGGGTTTGCCGAGAAAATCACACCGAATGATAGAAATCGTTATCCGTACCGCCTATGTGAAAAATTTCAGGGTACAAAAGGTCTACGACCCGAAAATTCTGGAATTCTTAAAGAAACATAATGCATACAATGGCCCATACTCACATTTTATTTCACAGGAAGGACTTGATTATTTAAACGCGCAGCATCTGGAGATAAGAGAATAATCCTGCCACGAAAACCATTGTCCGCATCTCCCCTTCCGTCAACAGCCGGCGGAAATCAAGAGGTTGATAATACTTATACATAGCAACTTCACTTAAAATCGGCAATCAACCATTCCTGAATGAACAGACACCCGTACCTTTTGAAAAGATACGGGTGTCTGTATTTATTATTAAGGGAAATACCTACTTCGCGCCCATCGCTATCGGAACATCCGGCACCAGATTATAGCCGCAGTCCAACACTTTGTATGTCGAAAAATCGGCGCTCAGGTTGATTCGTATCCAACCATAATGAAATCGGGTGGTAAGCGGATTGCGGAAAATGATCGGCACGTATTTATCTCCGGCTCCGGCAAAGCCTCTCACCAGCGAACTTTGCTTCAGCCCTACGAATGAATATTCCCCCCATTTTCTTACCGTTGGAATGAATGCATCCGGTGTCTGGCCCTTATCCAATGGTTTTACCAGGTAAAGAGAACTGTACTTTTGCGTGCTGTCAATATACGTGCCTGCATAGGTATTCCCAATCAGGTAGGAGGCTGCCGTATCGCCCGTACCGGAAAAACCGGCATACGCAAGAAACTCCTTGTAGGTATCCAGATTGACATCCAGAGAATCCTGCTTTGAAATGCCCGTCGAAACCGAAAGGGTCTTGTCAAAAGAGGTGTAAACGATGTTCGGGTCATCTGCTTCATTGTCCTTTTTACAGGAACTCAACAGGGCTGTTATTGCCACTGCCAGCAATAAGAACTTCGATAAACGAAATGGCTTGTTTTTCATAAAATGTTTTTTTGTTGTTTAAAGATACAGGCATCCCCACACTTGTTTTTCCATAATGAGTATGTGAACGGAATGATTTAGAATTCGGTACCGCTCCTTCCGTTTACACTTTGCATGCCTGGTGAAAGTTACATGCTTTTAACAAGAATTACCGGAATATAAATCATACTTTTATTGTAGAGAATACATTATTTTTGCAGAAATGGAAATCACCAAGGAAGAACTGATTTTAGATGTGCTCAAACATGAGAAGCCATACTTCAGTGATTTCCGCACCACCGAGCTCGCCGACTTCCTCAACGATCATCCGGAGTACAGTCAAAAAGTGATTGAAAACCTGGAACCGCACCGCGCCGTAAAGACGCTGAAGTTCCTCGACTTGAAACTGCAGAAAAGACTGGTTCACACCCTGCCCTCCAATAAAGTGGCAGAGCTGATTCAGAACATGCACTTCGATGACCGTACCGCCCTGCTGAGCGAGCTGACCAGCGAATCGGTGAAAAAGCTCGTACTGTTTCTGCCGCATGAAGACCGGATTGAGACACTTGCCCTGCTCGGTTATCCCGAAGACAGCGTAGGCCGTCTGATGAATCCGGATTACATAGAAGTGAAAGACCATTTCACGGTGCAGGATGCGTTGAACAAAATCCGCAAGCTGGGCCGAACCATCGAAAACATCAACTTCATCTATATCATCGACGATCATGAAAAACTGATTGATGACATCAACCTGAAGGAACTGCTCATCGCCTCTCCGGATACCAGACTGAGCGATTTGAGCGATAAGAAATACATTGCCCTGCACGTCACCGATGATCAGGAGATCGCCACTTCCGCCTTCAGAAAGAATAACCGTGCCGTATTGCCGGTTATTGATGATGATGGCATCCTGTTGGGCATCGTCACCATCGACGATATGTTGCGTGTACAAAGTGAGGAAGACACCGAAGATATCCAGAAAATGGGGGGAACGGAAGCGTTGGACGAACCCTACATGAACACCGCTTTTTTTGAACTGATTAAAAAACGCGCACCTTGGCTGGTCATCTTATTTCTGGGAGAAATGCTGACAGCTACGGCCATGAGTTTCTTCGAAGACGAAATATCCAAAGCGGTGGTGCTGGCCCTGTTCATTCCGCTGATTATTTCCAGCGGCGGTAACTCCGGTTCGCAGGCCTCTACCCTGATTATACGTGCCATGGCACTGGACGAAATCACCTTTGAAGACTGGTGGCGTGTCATGAAAAGAGAAATCTTGAGCGGAATCGTACTGGGATCCATATTAGGCTCCATTGGTTTTCTTCGAATCATTATCTGGTCATCTATCAGCCCCATTTACGGAGAACATTACATTCTGGTGGGTTTAACGGTGGCCATCACCTTGCTGTTCATTGTCTTGTGGGGTACACTCTGCGGCTCCATGCTACCCATTATGCTGAAAAAAATGGGCTTTGACCCGGCTACCTCCTCCGCTCCTTTTGTAGCGACATTGGTGGATGTAACCGGATTGGTCATTTATTTTGTGGTGGCATCCTTGTTACTTCACGGAACACTTTTATAATGATGAATGATGATCGTACAATTACCATGACACAGATTTCACTAAGCCGGACATAGACCGACCACCCGCTCCATATGGAGAGGGTGGCTCGTCGCAGAAGAGACGGGTGAGGTGAAAGAAATATGATAATTGATATGTATGAATTAAAATATTAACTATTAAATCTCCATTCCAAAATCTCAAATCTTACATGTCTCACGATCACCATCATCATCAGCCAGTTGTACTTACCAGTGTAAGCAAGGC
Organism: Chitinophagales bacterium; assembly: GCA_046329775.1. Taxonomy (GTDB): domain Bacteria; phylum Bacteroidota; class Bacteroidia; order Chitinophagales; family JADIYW01; genus JADJSS01. The sequence continues at coordinate 44,609 of JAXLTX010000012.1, read as the reverse complement.
ATTTTATATTGGGATTGTGCTGAACATGGTGTTTGTGGTGGTGCAGCTTGGATTCGGTATTCACATTCATTCCCTGTCTTTAATTTCCGATGCGGGACATAACTTTGCCGATGTAGCCAGTTTGATTTTATCACTGATTGCACTGAAACTGCATCAGGTGAAAGCCAACGAAAAATATACCTATGGCTATCGCAAAACGTCCATCATTGTGGCGCTTATCAATGCCATCATTCTTTTGATATCGATTGGCATTATCGGTTACGAAGCCATTGTTCATTTGTTGCATCCCGTGGCTATGCCCGGCACCACGATGGCAATCATTGCATTTATCGGCGTGCTGGTGAATGGCATTTCCGCTTTCTTTTTCTTTCGGGATAAAGACAATGACTTAAATATCAAAAGCGCCTTCCTGCATCTTGCTGCCGATGCCTTGGTGTCATTGGGTATTGTTATTGGTGGGATTATCATTTACTACACACACTGGTACCGGATTGATGCCGTATTGAGTCTGATTATTGCCGTGGTGATTTTATTCAGCACCTGGAATTTGCTGACCGAGAGCATGAAGCTTTCATTGGACGGCGTTCCCAATGATGTACACCTGGAAGACATTAAGAAAACTGCCTTGGGTATTAATGGCATCCTCAATATACACCACCTGCACGTCTGGGCCATCAGCACCACAGAAAATGCACTGACAGCGCATATCATCTTATCCGATGAGGTGACGGTAGAAATCGAACAACACATAAAACACCAGCTCAGGCACAGGCTGCAACAACTGAACATTCACCACATGACCATCGAAACAGAACGGAAGGCCTTTGGCTGCGATGAGGTGGATTGTGAATCCTGATTAGAAATTAAATTCAATTTCGTATCTTTGCGCTTCAAAACAATTCCGCAATTCATTCATTCTCCAATTCAATAAATAAAAATCATGGGTTTACAGTGTGGCATAGTAGGATTACCAAACGTAGGAAAATCAACCTTATTCAACGCCGTTTCAAACAATGCGAAAGCACAGGCGAGCAATTACCGTTTCTGCACCATCGAACCGAACGTAGGTTTGGTAGATGTGCCGGATGACCGCCTGAATAAACTAGCAGAAATCGTTCAGCCGAACAGAATCCTGCCGACTACGATAGAATTCGTAGACATTGCAGGTCTGGTGAAAGGAGCCTCCAAGGGCGAAGGACTGGGCAATAAGTTCCTGGCAAACATACGAGAGGTGGATGCCATCATTCATGTCATCCGCTGCTTTGAGGACGAGAATATCCTGCGAGAGGAAGGAGCCATCAACCCGGTGGGCGACCGCGACATCATTGACACGGAATTGCAGCTGAAAGACCTCGAAAGCGTGGAGAAAAAGATTGCCAAAATACAGAAACAGGCCAAAGTGGGCGGCGATGCCAAAGCAAAACACGAATACGATGTTTTATTGCAGTGCCAGCAATGCCTGAGCGATGGAAAAAACATCCGTTCATTGAACTTCTCCAAAGAAGATAAGCTGATTTTTGCCGATTTATGCTTTCTGACGGACAAACCCGTTCTGTATGTGGCCAATGTGGATGAAGCATCTATCCTAAGTGGCAATAAATATTCTGAAGCCCTGACAAAAATGGCGGCAGAAGAAGGCGCGGAAGTGATTGTGCTGAGCAATTCTGTGGAAGCGCAGATTTCAGAAATGGAAGACGAAGACAAAGCTCTGTTCCAATCGGAATACGGATTGACCGAACCCGGTTTGAACCGGCTCATCCGAACGGCCTATAAACTGTTGAACCTGATTACCTACTTCACGGCAGGTGTACAGGAAGTGCGCGCCTGGACCATACATGAAGGCTGGAAAGCACCGCAGGCAGCCAGTGTGATTCATACGGATTTTGAGAAAGGCTTCATCAAGGCGGAAGTAATCGCCTATAACGACTATCTGCAATACAAATCCGAAGCAGCCTGCCGCGAAAATGGCAAACTGCGCATTGAAGGAAAGGAATATGTGGTAAAAGACGGCGATGTGATGCATTTCAGGTTCAATGTTTAGCAGTTCAGGCATTGTAAAAATCAAATAATGTAGTATCTTTGCCATTCAGTAATTCAACAATTCTAAAATTCATAAATTAAAAGACATGGGACGTGGTGATAAAAAAACCAGAAAAGGAAAAATTTTTGCAGGTTCTTTCGGTAAAGCAAGACCTCACAAAGTAAAAGCAACGGTGGCAGCACCTAAAAATACGGAAGCTGAAGCAAAGCCTAAAAAAGCAAGAGCAGCCAAAGTAAAAGAATAAGCGATTCTTATCCGCACATATATACCTCACTCTCCAGTGGGGTATTTTTATTTTAAGCATCAAAGTCCATCAATCCCGGCGCAAAAAAAGTAAAAGCCCCGAAGAATCGGGGCTTAACACGCAAAAAAATAACGATGAGTAGATGAAGAGAAGATTGGGGAATCAAAATCGGAACATCGTTATTCACTCTTCCTATATTTATTCGTCTACACCGGACCTTTCGTAAAAGCAAAACCAGGTGGTCAGATAGAGCAACAACAGTAGAATCAATTCACTCGTGTGCATAGCTTAATTTTTATCTAAATTAGATGCCTCCTGTGGCAATGACTGCATCCATTGTTTAAAAGGCATATCCAATGATTAAATGGTTTTAATCGACACCAGCACCTTTCAACAACTTCCTGCCCATGCCGCTTCTAAACCATCCCGTACACACCGTAAGCTTTGATGTAAATCAAATTTCGGGAGAATAAGTTACTCAGACAATACAGTAATTTAGTATATTTTTTATAAGAAAAATCTGATTTGATACCCTGCATTCAGTAGGTTGCAGTATAAAGAACGCCGGGATTGCCTTATTTTCCGGTGGCAGATTTCATTTTTTTCAGATCCTTCACCACACTGTGCACCATATTCTCGGCACAAAAATTACCCAGGGTAAGGTATTTATTGACGTAATTCTCCTTCATTCCCATAAGGGCGAAAATCTGTCGGGCATTATGCCCCTGCTCGTAGTATCCGGTAACCGTTCCTGCAAAATCCTCAAAAAACTGAAGTTTGTTTTTAAGGCGTTGTTTCCCGCCGTGGGTTTTCGGATTATGAGAACAGAAAAGCACATCAAAATCCAGGGCAATGAGTTTTTTCAGGGATTCAATCTGCGTCAGAAGGCTCTCAAAAGAGGCAAAATATTTTATCTTGTCAGCCACGTATAAATCGCCGGAGAATAACCAACCCTTTTCGGCTTCATAATAGCAATAATGGTCCGAGCAATGCCCCGGTGTGTAAATGGGTTGCAGGCTGTACTTCTCCGTGACTATCCTATCGGTCTCGGCAAGAGGTTTCAGGTGTGCGCCGGCAACATCTCCGCTCAGCAGTCTGGACAAGGGTGAAACCTTGATGCCTTTCTTCAGGATGCGCACCGTTTCAGGATGGGCAAATGCATCTATATCCAGCTCGTCCATCAGAAAAGCCACATTGCCGCTGTGATCTTCATGATGATGGGTCAGAATGATTTTGGCAATGTGATGGTCTTTTGCCACCTGTAAAATATTGTCTCTGTTATGACTCTGGGCGGTATCAATCAGCACATCGTCCAGCACAAAAGTGTACACGGTCTGCACATTGCTTCCCAGTCTGTAAACGCTAAAACGGTAATAATGCACACCGTCAAATTCATATTTAAATTTCCTTACCGCCATTGAACATCACAAAGAGTCCTAAAATTACTTTACACGTGCAAACTAATATGTGCGAAAACATTTCTATATTGTTAAATAAACAAGACGGTATGAAACGATACATTATTGGAGGCGCCATCCTGCTGGCATTGGTGGCTACCACAACGTTTTTTATAACGAAGAGCATGATGCAATTGCAGATTGACAAGGCCGTACAGATCCATATCAAAGATCAGGTGCCGCTGGAAGCGAAAATTGACAGTAATATTCTCATTTCCCTGATGAATGACCTGCAGACAAAGATAAAGGTGAATGACGAATTGAAAATCCGACTGAACGAAGAGTTTGATGTGCCGCTGAAAATGAACCTGAAAGTCCCTTTGAATACGGAGGTTTTCATGGACCAGGTGTTGGACCTCAAATTTGATTTACCGGTGGATATCAACCTAGACCAGACAGAAATGCCGTTGAAGGATCTGGTCATTCCATTCAATAAGAAACTGATGATACGCGATTCTCTGGCGGTCGATTTTTCCATCCCCTTAGATACAAAGATCAAAACCAATTTCAAGCATTTCTTCAATATTTCACTACCAGTAAAAGCGACCATCCCGGTTAAGGTCAATATCCCGATCAGCCAGCCCCTGCAGGTGGAAGACACCTTGCTGCTCAGCATGCAGGATTATCATATTCCTTTGCGTACCATCATTCCGGTCGTGGCGAAAGTTCCGATTAAGCAAATGGTAAAAATACAGGGCGAACTGATGGTTCCGGTAGATCAGCACGTAAGCATCCCTTTATCAAAGGTCATTTCCACGCCTGTATTGGAACCCTTTACGGCAAGCGTAAAAACCACGAATGATCTGGAAACCAGCTTTAAATCTTCCCTAAAGGCCAGCGCCACTTTCAGCCAGCCGTTGCGCGTCGTACAGATGGATTCTTTGCGAATAGAACCGGATAAGATAAAATTCAGCATTAAAAAATAAGATTAAATCAAGCGGGTCATTTCACTTCGTGAAATGACCCTGCACATATCCATTTGATCCAAGATATTAATACTGTATCAGCTGCAATGTTTCATCTGCCATTTGCGCATTGTATTCATCCGCCAGCTGCTTGTGATGGATGATATCGAGAATCGTTCCGATGGCACAAAAACCGCCGGTAAAGAAAAAAAGGATTCCCATACCAATCTGCCCGACAAGAACGCGCTGGATACCTGCCACACCAAAAAAGCCTGCACAGGCGATGATCAGCAGCAATTCAGGTTCTCTCCTTTTGGAACTGTACACCGATACAAAATTCCGAAGTTGTTCTTCCGACAAACCGGAACTGACCTTTTTGAGATTTGCCATCTCTGTTGGCGTAATGGATTTAAGCCCTATAAACGGATTGGTCATGGTATTGATTTTTGTTGTAATTGGAATATGTATTGAATATCAGTTGTAATATCCTATAAACTATTACAAGCAAGGCAAAAGTTCCCAGCCAGTGTGTCTCCAATGATTTCAGGAACTCGCCATGTAACAGATAAGAAATGGAATGACCAATGCCGCAACCCGGACACCATGTAAATCCTAATCGATTAAATAAGCAAAAGGAAAAATGCGATTCCGCCGGGTTAATCATCGCCAGATACATCAACGAAACAATCCAAAAGGATAATTCAAACGAAAAATATTTTTTAATGACGTTCATCATATTTTGATCCCCGGCAAAACCTACGAAGTTACACAAAGAAATCCGGTGTCAAATCAGCGCCGGGTTTTACCGCATACTGCTCTAAATCCGTTATTCCTTCGCTAATTAAAACTTCATCGTCCATAAAAAAGTTCCCTGTAGTGGTTTTTGCATCGCGTTTCAAGATGTAATAGGCTGCATCCGCCATGATGGATGGTTTCCTGGAAGAGTTCGCCACCGACTCACCGCCTAATAGATTCAGTACTGCTGCGGTGGCAATTGTCGTGCGTGGCCACAAGGCATTCACTCCTACTTTACCTTTGTATTCACCACCAAGACCAAGCACCACCAAGCTCATTCCAAATTTTGCAATCGAGTAACCTGTGTGACCTGCAAACCAACGCTCTGTAATAGAAGTCAGTGGCGGCGACAACATTAGTATATGCGGATTTTCTGCTTTCAATAAATAAGGCATACATAATTTAGAACACAAAAACGTACCGCGCGTATTGATGTCCTGCATTAAATCGTAGCGTTTCATTTCTAATTGTGCCAATGGCGATAAATTGATGGCGGAAGCATTGTTGATGAGTATATCAATGCCACCAAAGGTATCTACGGTTTGTTTTACCGCTGCGGCCACTTCGTCTTCATTTCTGATATCACATTTGATGCCCAGGCCCTTGCCGCCTGCTTTGTTCATATCTTCAGCAGCCGTGTAAATAGTGCCGCCGAGTTTTGGATTTTCTTCGGTACTTTTTGCAGCGATAACAATGTTCGCGCCTTCCTGAGCTAAGCGCATACCAATAGCATGACCAATGCCGCGTGTGGCACCGGATATAAAGACTGTTTTGTTTTTGAATGACATAAAAATGATTTTTTAGATTAAACAAGTATAACAAATGTAATTAATAAATTGACTCTAGATGATAATAGTCCATTTAACACAGTCTATTCCTATGTTAATTTCCTGACCTTAACCAATAAATTAACCTTGCATTTACAATGCATGCATTGTAAATTATTATTTTTACTGCACATTAAATATAGTTAAAATGAAAAAAGTAGTATTTATAGACGGTGTGCGCACCCCTTTTTTGAAATCAGGTACAGATTATATGGATTTGATGTCCTATCAGCTTGGGCAATTTGCCATCAAAGGTTTGCTGGATAAAACTGGTATTGATGTAAATGAAATAGACAGAGTGATATATGGCAACGTTATATCCAACGTTCGCACGGAAAATGTAGCGCGTGAAGCAGCCGTTACAGCCGGCATCCCGGTGAAAGCACCTGCCAATACGGTAAAACAAGCGTGTATTTCTGCCAATCAGGCGATGTGTAATGCAGTAGATTCGATTCAGTTAGGCAGAGCAGACGTCATCGTTTCCGGTGGTACAGAATGTACTTCTGACACACCGATTGGATACACCAAAGAAATGCGCAAGAAATTATTTGCTGCACAGAAGTTAAGCAGTCCGATGGAGTATGCAAAATTTGCAACCACCTTACGTCCGGGAGATTTTTTACCTGACAGACCCTCTGTTTCCGAATTCATTACGGGCAGAACCATGGGACAGGATTGCGAAATTCTGGCTCAGAAATTTGGCGTTACCCGTGAAGAACAGGATCAGTTCGCTGCCGCTTCGCATCAAAACGCAGCCAAGGCGCAAGAGGCCGGTTTGTTATCCGATATCGTACCGGTGCAATTACCGCCCAACTTCACCCCTATTTCCAAAGATAACGGGGTGCGCGGCGATTCTACCGTTGAGAAAATGGCAAAACTAAAACCTGCCTTTGACAAATACGTTGGAACCATTACAGCGGCCAATGCTTCATTTTTAACGGATGGTGCAACTGCCGTATTATTAACGTCTGAAGACAAAGCGAAAGAGTTAGGTTTAACGCCAAAAGCAGAAATCGTTGACTATGCCTTCACCGGTGGTGATTTATATGAAGAATTGTTATTAGGTCCAGCATACTCGATTGCAGCCGTATTAAAACAAACAGGTCTGTCATTAGACGACATTGATGTATTTGAAATCCACGAAGCTTTTGCAGGACAGGTTTTAGCCAACCTGAATGCATTGAAATCTGCGGAATGGTGTAAGAAACAATTGGGATTAGACAAACCAGTTGGACAAATTCCATTAAACAAAGTGAATACCTGGGGCGGCTCATTAGCCATCGGGCATCCCTTTGGCGCTACCGGAGGCCGTTTGATTACGATGGCTGCAAACCGCTTGCAAAAGGAAGGTGGCAAATATGCTTTGCTTGCCGCTTGCGCTGCCGGTGCACATGGTCACGCGATGATCATCAAGCGTTATGAAACCACTGAACAGAAAGTAAAATCGGCTGCTAAAAACGTAATAGAAAAGGCAGAGTCAAAACTGGAAGACCTGAAGGATAAAATTAAATAACAAGTTTAAAGAAATCATATGGCAACGCTAAAACGCGAAGATTATATTACCATCGAAAAGAATGTAAACGGAGTCTGTACCATCTGGATGGACCAGAAGAACGAGAAAATCAATAAAATCGGTCCCGATCTGATTGGTCTGTTTGAAGAGGTTTTTTCAGAACTGGATAAAGATGACTCCATCAGGGCATTCGTTTTAACCAGCAAGAAAAAAGATTTCATTGCCGGTGCAGATATCGAAGCCTTTCAAAAAGTGGAAAAGCCGGGCGACTGGAAACCGATTGCACAAAAAGGACACGCCATCTTAAACCAGATAGAAAAATCTAAAAAGCCTATCGTTGCTGCCATTCATGGCAATGCCTTGGGGGCTGGTCTGGAAATTGCACTGGCTTGTCACGCACGTATCGCATCCAACGACAAATCTACCAAAGTGGCCTTACCGGAAGTAAAACTGGGTTTATTGCCGGGCGGCGGCGGCACACAACGTTTACCACGCTTAGTAGGCTTACAGGCTGCATTAGATATGATGCTGACAGGGAAAAACGTATTCCCTTATCCTGCCCTTAAAATGGGATTGGTGGACAAAGTAGTGCACGTTTCTTCCTTGCAAAATGCTGCTCAAAAACTGGCATTGGAACTCGTTGGCAAACCTATTAAACGTGAACGCAACGAATTGAATTTCGATACGGTAAAATCAGGATTTCCAGCACTGCAAAAGACATTGACGAATATTGTTCTGGAAGCGCCGCTGGTGAATAAGATTGTCTTTGACCAGGCCAGGAAAATGGTCGACAAACAGGCGCACGGCAACTATCCTGCACCTTACAAAATTATGGAGTGCGTGGAAATCGGCTGGAACCAGGGCATCGAGAAAGGCTATGCTGCAGAAGTGGAAAAATTTGAAGAACTGATTTTATCTCCGGTGTCACGTCAGCTCATCAATATCTTTTTTGCGATGACGGATAAAAAGAAAAATCCGTACGGCGAAGATAAAGTGAAACATGTGCATCGTTTAGGAATGATTGGTGCAGGTTTCATGGGTGCGGGTATTGCGGAAGTTTCCATGGATGATGACATGCATGTATTGCTGAAAGACATTAATCAGGATATGATTAATGCTGCCTACAAAACCATTTACGGTGACTATGCAAAGAAAGTAGCAAAAAAAGCCCTGACCAAAATTGAGTTGGAAGAAAAGATGGCTTTGCTTTCCGGTTCTTTGAATTACTCCGATTTAGACAATCAGGAAATCATCATCGAAGCGGTGTTTGAAGATTTAAAACTGAAACAAAACATCCTGAAAGATGTGGAAGCGAACGCCAAACCAAACACCATTTTTGCGACCAACACATCTGCATTGCCGATAAAAGCAATTGCGGCAAATGCTAAAAATCCTGAATTGGTAATCGGTATGCACTACTTCTCTCCGGTTCCGAAAATGCCTTTGCTCGAAATCATCAAAACCGATAAAACGGCGGATTGGGTCATTGCCACTTGCTTTGATGTGGGAGTGCGACAAGGAAAAACGGTGATTGTGGTAAACGATGGTCCAGGATTTTATACCACCCGTATTCTGGCACCGCTGATGAACGAAGCGCAGCTGATGCTGGACGAAGGCGGCGACATCTTACAGATCGACAGAGAGATGAATCTATTCGGTTATCCGGTGGGTCCTATCACGCTTTCTGATGAAGTGGGTATTGATGTGGGTGCGCATATCATGAGCGGAGAGCTGATGCAGGAAATGCTGAAACAGCGACCGGATTTCAAAGTGAGCAAAACCTTACTGGAGATTTCTAAAGCCGGATACAAAGGCAGAAAAAACAAAAAAGGATTTTACAAGTACGACGAAAACGGTAAGAAGGTTTCCGGACAGGTAGACCCGAACATTTATTCTTTCTACGGCGGCAACGCACGCAAGAAATTTGATGCCAACGAAATACATATGCGTTGCGGCATGGCCATGGTAAACGAAGCGGCATTGTGCTTGCAGGAAGGCATCATTGAAAATCCGTTGGACGGCGATATCGGTGCTATCTTTGGCTTGGGCTTCCCTCCGTTCCGCGGCGGTCCCTTCAGATATGTGGATACCTTGGGCGCACAGCAAGTGGTGGATATTCTAAATGACTTAGCTGCAACACATGGCGCACGCTTCAAACCGGCACAAATTCTTTTGGATTATGCAAAGAGTGGAAAGAAGTTTTATGATAAGTAATGCTAAATTGTCATCCTTAGCACAGCGAAGGATTTATAAAAAATGCCGGACAGATGTTCGGCATTTTTTATGATATATCATAGAACCATTCAGGAAGATAACAACAGTTGATTCTTTCTTAAAACAACCCCATGTAAAAATCCTACCTTTAACTCAAACCACTGTACATGGACTTCAACCTCTCCAAATCAATCGAAATCTTGCAACGCACACCGGATAGCCTGTATGCCTTACTACAAGGCATTTCATCCGACTGGACTATGCATAACGAAGGCGGCGACACCTGGTCGGTGTATGACATTATCGGGCATCTCATTCACGGTGAAAAAACAGATTGGATGCAACGAATAGAGATCATACTTTCCGACGACAAAGACAAAACCTTTGCCGCCTTTGATCGCTACGCACAATTTGAAGACAGCAAGGATAAAAAAATGGCGGCATTGCTGACAGAATTTAAATACCTGCGCGAAAAGAATATAAAACAGTTACAATCCCTGCATCTCACCAAAAATGATTTTGCCCGAAAAGGTATTCATCCTGCCCTGGGTGAAGTCACGCTGGCACAATTGATTGCCACCTGGGCCGTGCACGACCTGAATCACCTTGCACAAATTGCCCGTGTGATGGCAACACAATACAGGCAAGAAACCGGCCCATGGATAGCATACCTTAGTGTACTGAAACAATAAACAAGCATTGTGTTTATCATGTAATGTTGTAACTTTAAAACATGAGCAAGGCAATTTATTTCTTATTTTCTGCTGTTCTCTCAGTTCTCTTTGTAAGCTGTTCCAACAAAGAACAAGAACAATCTGCAACTGCCATTGAACAAAATTGCGGAACAGATGCGGCGCTCTCCACCTGCCTTACACCCAAATTTGATTCTGCCTATTACGTAGAACAAGGCATCAAATATTTCCAAACCATGCAATCGGATATTCCGAACGATGTACAGCCGAATTATTCGCCTCTGGTGATTCGCTGGGAATGGCCACCCTGGTTATTGCTCACGGGTTATAAAAAAGATTTCCTAATCAGTTCCGATATCTTGCTCAAATTAAACCCGACACAATACTATAAATTGGATTGCAAGTATTTTGAAGAACAGCCATTTTGCCGTTGTCATGTGATTTTTGATTACAGCGGTGACAGTTGCCCGATTTACGAAGAGTTCACTTTTAATGATCAGGGGGAAATAACGTTTATTGAAGCCTGGTCTGATTTTGAAAGCAAGTTGCCAGCGAATATGAATGCGGGTACTGACAGCGTCTGGAGTGAAGATGAATATTGGGCGAAACAATCAAATATACATCGATTATCTACTAAAGTTCCGGGATTGGGGAATGCAAGCGGAAAAATTGACATCAACTCCGACGCAATGAAAAATGCCGCTTCGGTTGACCAGGATGTACACGAACTGCTGAAACGACTTAAAGATCCGATCCGAACCTATCTGCAGCAATTAGTCACACATCAGGATGAATTGTCGCACGGCTGTGAAACGCCTGCCGGTGACAGCTATCCATATTATTTTCCGTAACGGACAAATACCTGTTTTTTTTTCTGTCCTAACCTGCCTGAAACGACAGACAACATACATTTCTCTCTCTCTCAAGCTCCGAGTTATTTCAATCACTAAGGTTGGCCAAGAAAACGAATTTGTATCTTTACATATAAACAAACCACTCAATGCAACGAAAAACCATAGGAATCTGCTTACTGCTGCTGTCAATTATGAGCATGAGTTGCAGGTTTGAAAAGCCTAAATCGGACGCCGCAGAAACGGAAGAAATAGCATTTCCTGTGGTTAGCTTCACCATAGCAGCCAATTCGGATACAACATTATTCGGACCGCAAGGCACCCGGTTATTCATCGAAAGAAATACATTTCAGTATCCTGATGGCACTGCCGTTAATGATTCCATAAAGATTGAACTGAAGGAATTTTATAAAAAATCTGATATTTCCCTCGCTGACTTATCAACCGAATCAAATGGCAGGTTGCTTGAAACAGCTGGCATGTTGCATATTGCGGCCTTTGCCGGTAATCAGCCATTGACCATCAAAGAAGACAAACGATTGGTCATTCATTTTCCAAAAATGGAAAATAACACGATTGACATGAATTTATTTTTCGCTGACAAAACATCGAATGCAACATCTGTAAGCAATTGGAACATTGACACGGTGAATTTGGTTAAGAGCACCTTAAAAATTGGTTCTTATGCCTGGTATGGTCCTTCATTCGACGACTCCACAAAATATGATTTTATGCCAATGCATTTTACTGATACAGGATATTATGTGAATCCGCTAGACTTGTATATCAATGCGTTTAACTTCAGTACGGAGACAAAAAGAGAGATAGAAACTCATCTCAATAAGACAAGCTATTCCACCTTAACACCTTGGAACGACTATGGTGTAGAATGTGAAATGTCCATTACGGAAGACGGATACATCAAGAACCCCAGAATCAATTCAAACATTTCACTACGTGCAAAACGGGAAATCCTTCGCTTCCTCAGCAATCTACCGCAATTGGAACCGGGAAAAGATAAATACGGTAAAATAACAGAAAGAAGCGGATTGCTCTTCATACAAGGTGGAAACATCGTTCCTTTGTATAAGACAAGAGAAGAATACCTCAAGTCATTCAACAGCAAATACGCACGTTTTGAGAACCAACCTATAAGGAACATGAATGATGCCGAGCTGAATTATTACATCTTCAGCGTAGCTAATTTAGGATGGATAAATTGTGACCGCTTCATTGAATTTGAAAAAAAAGAAGATTTCATCGTTCAGATCCCTTTCGACAAGAACACAAAGATAAAAATGATCTTTAAAGATATCAGTGGTGTACTGATTGCAAAACCGACGGATGAAAAATACGTCTTTGCAAATGTACCAAGCGGCAAGAAGGTGACTATACTTGCCATAAACAACAATAACGGAAAACTGCGGACTGCTTTTACAGAAACCAGCGTGTCAGGTAAGCCATTAGAGAATCTGGTTCTAAAAGAGACGACATTAAAAGACCTGAAGCAACAACTTGAGAAGTTGAACTAAATGGATTTATACGTTAACAGCAGAAAGGATAAATTTACTAAAACGGTCATTAAAAAATTTCTCACCGTCCAGTTCTTAGCCTACATCAATGTTTTTATGCAACTGACAATCGTATTTTTACCGCATAAATAATCCGCTATGTCGATAAAAACAGTTGAATTGATAACAAGTCCACCCGAGCCGCACTATGTAGGCGACGGATTCAGGGTACATAATTTCATTCCGTATGGTCCTAAAACGGATATGCTGCGTATGAATCCCTTCATCATGCTGGATTATAATTCCAAATTTTATTTTCCGCCTACCGATAAACCGAGAGGAGTCGGAGTACATCCGCACAGGGGGTTTGAAACCGTCACCATTGCCTACAAGGGCAAAGTGGAACACCATGACAGCAGCGGTGGCGGTGGCGTTATCGGAGAGGGAGATATACAATGGATGACGGCAGCCGGCGGCGTGCTGCACAAGGAATTCCACGAGCGTGCATGGAGCAGAACCGGCGGAATTTTCCAGATGGTGCAGCTTTGGGTAAACCTTCCGGCTAAAGACAAGATGAGTCCTCCTAAGTACCAGGCCATCAGCAATGAAAGCATCCAACGACACTTAACGGAAAACAAGGATGTGGAAATCGAAATCATTGCCGGTGAATACAAAGGCATAAAAGGTGCCGCTTTCACCTTCACGCCTATACATATGTATAATGTAAAACTGCAGCAAGGCGCAACTGCCGATTTTTCATTGCCCATCGGATTCAATACCGCCCTGCTCGTGGTGGAAGGAAGCGTGGTGCTGAATAAGGAACAAGAAGCACCAACAGACCATTTCGTGTTGATGGCAAACGATGGCGAGGATTTCACCGTAACGGCTAAGGAAGATGCGGTGGTGCTGATTTTGAGCGGAGAACCGATTCTGGAACCTATTGTCACACATGGCCCTTTTGTAATGAATACCAGACAGGAGATATTGCAGGCGTTTGAGGATTTCAATAACGGGAAATTCGGTTATCTGGAAGAATAGACAGCAAAAGGAACGACCCGATGTTTGATTTATTCCTTAGCGCGGATAATCTTGTTCATCTTCAGAGACATGTCCATCAGTACCATCTTCGGACTTACATTCCGTTCTATTTCATAGTGTTTCCTGTTAATCAGATCGAGCAGCTTTTCGAGTTTTTTATAGGTCAGAAACTTGTTGATACGGGTAGCCAGATTGAGTTCATCGGTGGCTAGTCGTGCATTATAATTCTTCACATGCAGCATCATCAGTGCTTCCCTGAAAATATGGGTGGAATATTCCAGAAACGACTTCAGGTTTTCACGGCCTGTCTTTCCGTTTTCTTCCGTCCATTTCAGCAGTTCACCTGCTTTGAGATTGATGGAATAATCCAGCCACTGTGTGAGTATACGCGTATTTTCATGTGTTTCGCTGTCTATCAGTTTGAGGGCTTCATTGAAGTTGCCATCGGCAAGATAGGCTATGTGTTGTGTATTGGATTGCGGAACTCCTTTTTTCAATAAGGCACGAGCTATGGATTCATCATCAATCTTGTTGATTTTCACCAACTGGCAACGAGAGAGTATCGTAGGCAATATCTCTTCCTGATTTTCCGCCACCAAGATGAGAATGGTGTTCGCAGGCGGTTCCTCCAAGAGTTTCAACAATATGTTGCCTTCTTTAGACAATGCTTCCGCCATCCAGATGATCTGTATCTTATAAGCCGCTTCAAAGGTGGTCAGGCTCAATCCCTTCAGGATATTGCGCGCTTCGTCTGCGGTGATATTGCCCTGTTTATTTTCAGCCCCTATGGATTGCAGCCATTCCAGCTCATTGACATAGGGATTCTTCGTGATTTCCTTGCGCCATTCCAGAATATAATCGGTACTCAGACTCGGATGCGGAGATGGTTTTTTGGCAATTATCGGATAAGTATAATGAATATCCGGATGAATGAGCTTCTGCGATTTCACACATGCACCACAGACACCGCAACTGTCATCCTCCTGTTTATTTTCACAAACGATGTATTGCGTGAAGGCGAGTGCCAATGCCAGACCTCCCGCACCGGGCTGCGACAAGAACAGCTGGGAATGCGGAATATTGCCGGATTTTCCGATTTCGAGCAAGTGCTGTTTTATTTCGTGCTGACCTATGACGTCTTTGAAAAGCATGGGCGAAAATAATGATAAATGATGAATGAAAAATGATAAATGGATTCAAACTTTGAACATTTTGGAATTATCAACAGTTATAGAACGTACAAGTCATCACGACCAACGATTCATCATTCACCATTAAACATTGGACATTGTTCCTTAACTTTACAACATGAGCAAAAAAGTAGCGGTTATCCGCAAAGCCAGTTTCAATGCAGCACACAAGTTGTGGAATGAAAGATGGACGGCAGCGCAAAACAAGGAAGTATTCGGACTCTGTGCCAATGAGCACTACCACGGACATAATTATACCCTGGAAGTAAAAGTTATTGGTGAGATAGAACCTGAAACAGGCTATGTGATAGATTTGAAGATAGTGAAGGATATCATCAAAAATGAAATCGAAGAACGTTTCGACCATAGGAACCTGAATCTGGATACGAAAGAATTTGAACACCTCAATCCCACTGCCGAAAATATCGTTGTGGTGATTTACGATCTGATCCGTGCAAAGCTGGACAGCAAATATGACTTATTCATCAAGCTTTGGGAAACGGAAAAGAATATGGTGGAATATCCGGTGCACTAACCTCAGGAGATGATCATTGTCGATAGAATCGTTAAATATTCTCCGGCAATTGTTAATTCAACTTTTATTTTAGCAAAGATTTCTTAAAATCAAAGGGGACACGAACTAAATGTTGGTTTGCAACGTAATAGCTGATAACCAAACCAATTTCAAATGAAAAAAGTATTTTTTGCATGCATGACGGTAGGCTTGTTAGCTACCTCTTGCGACTGGTTTTCTTCAAAACCAAAAGACGACACTACCGTAGTAACGCCTGATGATCAGGGAGAAGACTCTGCGGTGGTAACCACTGACGACAGTACGGTTCAGAAAAAGGACAGTGCTATGGCGGTAGCGGAAAGGACAGCAACGAAGAAAGAAGTGAAGTAATTCGAATTTCTTTCTATGACAGCGAGGCGACCCTATGGGTCGCCTCGCACTATTTTATCCTGCATGGTTTCGCTTACAACAGCGCTGCCACCCCGGGTAATGTTTTTCCCTCAAAGAATTCCAGCAAGGCGCCTCCACCGGTGGACACAAAACTTACGTCCTTCGCCAGACCAAATTTATTGACTGCCGCCACGCTGTCGCCGCCGCCCACCAGACTGAAAGCGCCTTTTTGTGTGGCATGTGCCACCGCCACCGCAATACTCTTTGTACCATTCTGGAAATTGTCCATTTCAAAAACCCCCATTGGGCCGTTCCATAAAATGGTTTTGGAATTCCCAATCATCTTCTCAAAAGCAACGATGGCATGATGTCCGATATCCAAGCCCATCCAGCCATCCGGAATATTGTTATTGTCGGCAACCTGCGTGTTGGCTGCATTGTCAAATTTATCTGCCACGACGGAGTCTTCCGGCAACAGGATGTTCACTCCTTTTTCCTTTGCACGCTGCAATACATCCAGCGCCAGTTCCAGTTTATCTTCCTCTACCAGGGAGTTTCCCACCTTGCCGCCCTGCGCCTTGAAAAACGTGTAGGCCATGCCGCCGCCGATGATGATGTTATCTGCAATATGCAGCAGGTTTTCGATGATCAGAATCTTATCGGACACTTTTGCTCCGCCTAAAATCGCTGTGAATGGTTTATCCGCTTTGTGCAATACCTTATCCGCATTGGCCACTTCTGCAGCCATCAGGTAACCGAAGCATTTATTCCCTTTTGAGAAATGATTGGCCACTATCGTGGTGCTGGCGTGGGCTCGGTGCGCGGAACCGAAAGCATCATTCACATAAACATCGCCGTGCTGTGCCAGCTGCACCGCAAACAAGTCATCTCCCTTTTCCTCTTCTTTATGGAAGCGTGTATTCTCCAATAATAAGATTTCTCCTTTGGTCAATGCAGCTGATTTTTTCCTGCTCTCCTCTCCGATGCAATCTTCCGAAAACTCTATATTTCTGTTCAATACATTGGACAGATGTTTTACGACATGTCTCAGCGAGAATTTTTCCTTATCGATGGAGCCGTCCTCTTTCAGTTTTTTCAGCGGACGACCTAGATGCGACATCAGCACAACGCTTCCGCCGTCATTTAATATCTTTCGGATGGTGGGCAATGCCGCCTTGATGCGCGTGTCGTCCGTGATGTTGAAATGCTTGTCAAACGGCACATTGAAATCCACTCTCACCAGAGCGCGTTTGCCTTCAAAATTAATGGAATCTACGGTTTGCATGATACAGGTATTGGTATTGGGTGATAAGAAACAAGTTGTTTTTACAAAATTAAACAATTCATTGAACTAAGCTCTGTCACTTCAGACTATTTTATAGAAAAGCGACTTTCTCCACCAATTCCGCCAGTCGGTTGGCATAGCCATATTCATTGTCATACCAGCCAACAATTTTGACAAGACTCCCCACCTGCTGTGTCAATCCGGCGTCAAAGGTGCAGGAGTATGGTGAGTGTATGATATCGCTGGATACCAGCGGATCTTCCGTATATGCCAGAATGGAGGCATATTGTTTCGCTGCAGCTTCTTTGAATACTGCATTTATTTCTTCAATGTCAGCTGATTTTTCGAGATTGCAATACAGTTCTGTGGAAGAACCCACGATGACGGGCACGCGCACGGCCCCCCCTTTTATTTTTCCTTTGATTTCCGGCATGATCCATTCGAGTGCCTTATTGGCATTGGAGGTGGTCGGAACAATATTCTGCGCTGCGGCGCGGGCCCTTCTGAAGTCGCTGCCGTGGATACTGTCGTGCAGTTTCTGGTCGCTGGTGTAGGCGTGAATGGTATTCATGAATCCGTTTACGATACCAAAATGTTCCTGCATCACCTTCACCATCGGTGCGAGGCAGTTGGTGGTACACGACGCATTGGAGATAATGCTGTCCTCTCCTGTAATGATCTGATCATTGATGCCCATCACAATGGTTTTGACGCTTTTATCTGCGGGCGATGAGATAACCACTTTTTTAGCTCCCGCATTGATATGTTCCTGCAATTTTTCCCTGTCTCTGTATCTGCCGCTGCATTCTATCACGATATCTATATTCAGGTCTTTCCAGGGTAGATCTTTGGATTGTGCTATGGATGTACTGATGATTTCCTTATTGTCTATAAACAGATGATCTTCTTTCGCCGTGATTTGCTTATCCCATTTCCCCTGGGCGGTATCATGTTTCAGCAGATAGACCAGTGCATCGTTGGGGGCTATATCGTTGATAGCCACAATATCGATATGGTCTTTATCAAACAATAGCTGAAATACAAGGCGACCGATGCGACCTAATCCGTTAATGGCGATTCTTGGTTTTGACATTGTGAGCTGATTTTTTGTAAATGTAGGAGAGATTTTCATTTTTTAAAAAGAAATTATTGTTAAGGGGTTGTAAGAAAACAAAAAGTTACTATATTTGCACTCGCTTTAACGAACGGCCCGTTCGTCTAGGGGTTAGGACAGGAGATTTTCATTCTTCAAACAGGGGTTCGATTCCCCTACGGGCTACTAAAAAAAACGCATTGTAGATGATTCATTTACAATGCGTTTTTTCTTTTGGATTATGGTATAATTCCATTGCTTTCTATTTGTTTCTGAAATTATTTTACAACGTAATAATTATCTATCCCATGGACAGCTGTCCAAACTGAATATTGTAATCATTTATTCAAATCAGAGTAACACCCAGGTTAAATAACAACGGTAATTTGGGTGTATAATGCATACTATGAGAACTTACACTAAAATGATTTTCGCTGCATTTATGTTGTATTGCCTGATGTCCGTTGTTGCCTGCAACCCCAACACCGGTAAGAATGTGGGCGGATGCGGCACTTGGGACGAAGCAAAGAAAGGTGCGGATACTACAAAAGTGGACAAGGGTATCTGATAAGCAATAAGTGCTTGTCAGCAGATTTGGAGATACGAAATTTTACCGTGGGGTTGGCAAGCAATAAGTAGCTATCATCTCTCTCGCCGGTTGATAGCCGAGTTTTTTAGCTATCTGCCAGTCTGAACATGCCGCTTCCCGGTCGTTTATGCGATACTTCGCATAACCTCTGCTGTAATATGCCTGTTCATGTTTGGG
Source organism: Chitinophagales bacterium (assembly GCA_046329775.1). Taxonomy (GTDB): domain Bacteria; phylum Bacteroidota; class Bacteroidia; order Chitinophagales; family JADIYW01; genus JADJSS01. Next base: position 25,283 of record JAXLTX010000012.1, on the reverse strand, counting down.
GTTTAGTTCTATCACCCTGTCATAATCTTCCATAGCACCATAAAAATCATTCAGTGCTTGTTTTATCATTCCCCTTTCCAGATAGGCATCTTCATTTTTTGAATTCAAGGTCAGGGTTTTATTGTAATCTTTTATCGCCTCCACATGCTCTTTCAGCAATTCTTTCGTTCTTGCGCGACTGAAATATACCTTTTCCTCATAAGGGTCAAGTTGGATGGATTTATCAAAATATATCAATGCTGCATGATAATCTTTCAGGGCGATTTTCGCCATACCGCTGTCGTATAAGTCGGCGGCAGTCTGTGCCTTCACATGGCAAGAAAACAAAAGAATGCTTACGGACAGTGCGAATAATTTCATTCGGGCTATGTGTGCTGTGTGAAAGTATTATTTACAGTATTGCTTAATGAGATCGTATGCACCATAGTCGTGCAGTTCTCCCGCCTTGCTCCAATCCTTGCAGGCGCCTGCATAATCTCCGATAAAATCCTTGATCAGGCCGCGGTTAAAATAAGCCTCCCCCAATGACGGGTTCAATTCAATCGCCTTATTGAAATCCTCAATAGCCCCCTTGGGGTCGCCCAACTTACCTCTTACAATCCCCCGGTTATAGAAAATATCGGTATAGTCCGGATTTAGCAGAATAATCTTATTAAAATCTCTAAGTGCTTCTTTATATAATCCCACGCTTCCTTCTGCAATTCCTCTGTTGTTGTAGGCATCGAGCAAGGTGGAATCCAATTCCAGCACCGCATTAAAATCACGGATGGCGCCATTGTAATCACCGAGGCTTCCTTTCGATATACCCCTGTTGTAGTAGGCATCCAATGCATTGGGCTGCATGGATATGGCCTTATTGAAATCGCGGATGGCTTCCACAAACTGAAAAATCTTGTAATTGGCAATACCTCTGTTGTTGTATGCCTTTACGTTGGTGGAATCCAGTTTAATGGATTGGTCGTACTCATGTATCGCACCAAAGTAATCCCCTAACTGCGCTTTCCTGTATCCTTCCTTAAAATAGTCTTTTGCAGATTGAGCAAAACTAAGGTTTATTGCAAGTAAAAGCAGTGCAGCTGAAATAAAAAAGTGTTGTATACTTTTCATCATTGGTGTATTCTTATTTCTGAACCTAAAGATAAGGTGATGCACCTGATAAAAGGAATGATAAATATCACGTTTAAGTTCCCGAAAAGGATTTTCTTAACAACAGGATGATTTTAATGCTCGCAAAACTTATCCGCTGACTTTTTAGCCTTTGCATTACCCAGACCTGCCGCTTTTGACCAATCGGTACAGGCATCCGCGTCTTTACCGTCATAGTACATCCAGTCGCCCCGATTGGCATAAGCGTCTGCATAATCCGGATTTAATGATATCGATTTATTGAAATCCTCCAGCGCACCTGCATCATCTCCGGAATAAAATCTGGCAAGGCCTCGGTTGTTGTAAGCCTCCACATAATCGGGATGCAGTTCGAGTGCTTTATTATAGTCCAGAATGGCGCCGCCGTAATCTGCCAGCACACGTTTGGATATCCCGCGGTTCAGGTATATCTCCGCAACCGTGCTATCCAGCTCAATGGCTTTACTGAAATCACGGACAGCGCTTTCATTTTCACCAACATGGTCTTTTGCCTTTCCTCTGTAAAAAAAAACATTCTTGTCTGTCGGATCGATTTCTGCGGCGCTGGTGAAATCTCTTATCGCTCCGGTAAAATCACCCAACTGAAACATTATAAGTCCGCGATTATAGTAAGCATCAAAGCTTGGCTTAGTAAGAATGGAATTATTGAGAACCAGCAGAGAATCCTGCAATCCACTTGGTGTGCTTGGTTCCTGCGCCTGCCCTGCAATGAAAAAAAACAGCTGTAGAAGGAGACAGCAAAACGTTTTTTGGAAGAGAGTAGTCATATGGTTTTATAATTTGGTGTAAAGTTAATAAAAAAACGAATATAAGCATCGGATCAACTCAAGCTTACTTCTTTGCCAATTCCACAAAAATATCCCATAGTGTCTCATAAGGAATAATTTCCCAGTCGGCGATGATATAATTATTTTGCTTGCGGAGCTCCATAATTTCACCCCAATCCGCCTTCGCTATTTCTTTATTATTAAAGCCTGATTTTTCAGCTTTAAGTAAAATGCTTAAGAATAGATGATTCCGCTTGTAGGTGTTATCATTCAGGTAACGGGTACGATATACGCGCAGGGCATCCATTTTGGAAAAGATGAGGTTGTAGTCTTTACGAGCAGCGTTGAACAGAATCTCTATGACACGAATGGCGAAGTTATAACCTGATTTATCTTTTGAACTTACAGGAACATCATTCAGGAATTTCGGAAAGCTGAATTTATAATCGCCCTGATTCAGGAAACTATCCATAAAGACCAGATATGCATGATAGATTTTCCATCTTTCAGTCAGTTCTGCTACTTGCCTCTTGTATGACTTATTTTGCATAACAGATTCATAAACCGCATATGCTTCTTTTACTTTATTATCTTGTAAATATAGTTTAAATTCTGTTTCCTTTAATATATACCAATTCATGCTGGTTTCAGGTATTACAATTGTATCGGCATTCTTCAATAAATTCAACCCATTTACAAACTGCCTAAGATGCAGAAAAACCTTCATCCTGTATAGTAAAATTACCATTCTTCTTGTATTGGTAATCATATTGGGGTTCAATTTCATTAATTCTTCTGCCTGATTGCAGACAAACAAAATTTGTTGAAGCTGATTACTATTCTCATAGAATAGGAAGGCCAAATAGAAGTAATAAAAATCAATCTCAGCTTTATTTATTTCATTCTTGAGTACATATAGCTTATCTAAGTTTTGTTTTACATCCTCTAATAATTCATCTGTAATTGGAATCTGGCGTTTAAATTCCACTGCAATTTTCATATAAAGGTATTTTGCAAACTGCTCTTTCTGTGCCAACTCCAGATAAGACAAATATCGTCTTTCTTCAAGCACAAGCGATTTCTTATCTCCTTTCAAACTATAATAAGATATCAAATAAAAGGAATAATTTTTCAAAACATCATAAAATTGGTATCTTAACGCTTTTGAATAATCTTCTTTAACCAATTCATAAACTAACTTGGTAGTGCCTGAAAGCTGTATAATTATTTCTAATATCTTATTATATGTTACACACTCATAATAAGCTTTACCAACCTCATTATTAAATAATTCATCAACATCAAATAACAATACTGACTTTAGTATTTTACTTTTAAACCGTGATTTTAGTTTTCTGTAACGCGCATCCTTTTCCTCTGTTTCATACAGGTAGCTGGCAGCAGATGAATCATCTGTAATCTTCCCGGACTCAATTCCTTCGTATAGCTGATAGTACAAATTGGTACTATGTTGATTTAGAAAAGTCTTATCAAAGACGTCAATTTTAGACAATCGTCTGCGGTTTACTATCTTAACCAGCTCTTTTAGCGTATCCATTTTGTCACATTTAATGTTAAATTAAAATTAACAAGTACTTAAAAACAAACAAGTTGCGAAACTATGAAGCAATATAACACTAAAAAAACACAGTCACAAGTGGAAAATGGGAGGTATTGACACAAAAGATAATAAACCCCAACTTAGCGGAGTAGAGTAGCATTATGTTCTTTATGAATCCAGTCTAAATCCCGACTTACACTGAGTATTCATTAGTCCCTATACAGAACATTACAACCCGGATTAAGAATATGTGCTGCTAAAAACATTTATAACGAAACCCAAAACAAATAGACTTTGTCACGAAAATGAAATAAAAACCCGACAAATAAACATATAACTGTGTGAATATCAATTATTTGAATTTCACAAATCATAAATACCCTATTATATGAAGTGTCACTTCTATTTATAAAATGTAATTAAAACACACAAAATCTGCCCCATATTTGCATTAACAAAAAAAAGCAAAATGGGAATTATAGCATCAATTATCTTTACACTTTTATCAATCATTATTGATCCAACTGGAAACGTTACATCAGGAACTTCCACAAATAAAATCATTATTGATCCAACTGGAAACGTTACATCAGGAACTTCCACAAATAAAATCATTATTGATCCAACTGGAAATTAATCAGTCTCCCCCAATTATTATTTTAATAATAAATAGTTAGTAGTTTAGTTCTTACACGGAGTGGTTTCGCCACTCCGTATTCTTTTTATAGCTATTGGAACATCAGAAGATTTAACAGAAAGCGTATCTATCTATAATGCCACGGGAATGGTGGTGGCAATGAGATTGGACGTTGCCTTAGCTACGATTTTACCATCCTTATTCATCAATTTCGCCTCTGCATGAAAAACAGTCTTCCCGGAACGAAGGATTCTCCCTTCACCGCTTAGGACTTCATGCTCTCTGGCACTGTTCAGATAATCCACATTCATATTGATGGTAGCATACCCAACCGGTCGGTTCATCAGAAAACCGGCAGCACCCATAAGTTCGTCCAACATGGTAGCAGCAATACCGCCGTGTAATATTTTCAGCGGGTTCAACATATAATCCGAAACCGTAAACTCCATCTTCAGATATCCCTCTTCCGCTTCTACCACCTGTGCGCGCATCCAATCCATCAGGGGATAGGGGAATTGCCATTTATCTTTGCCTATCTGGCTGTTGAAATATGCTACTCTCGGATTCATAATCATATTTAATGGAGCATTTGGTTAAGCTACGACCTCGTCTCTGTTAAATTCAGAAGTCAGGTGAAAATGGATAGCCGGATAATCCTGCTGCGTAAGGCGCAAAATCCACTCGGAACTTGCCAGAAAGACCGGTTTTTCATCCTTATCAAAAGCAATATAATTGGATTTTGTTCGGATAAATTCATTCAGCACCGCCTGATTTTCACTGGTCAGCCAGCAAGCCTTATAATATTGCAGTGGTTTAAACTGGCAGGACGCTCCGTATTCATGCAGCAGTCGGTATTGGATTACCTCGAACTGCAGCTCTCCCACCGTGCCAATGATTTTTGCCTGTGTGGTATGCACCGTAAACAACTGCGCCACCCCTTCTTCCGTCAACTGGCGAATACCCTTTTCCAACTGCTTCGTTTTCATCGGATCTGTATTCACCATCTCCTTGAAAATCTCCGGAGAAAAGTTCGGGATGCCCTTAAAGTACATCTGTTCTCCTTCCGTAAGCGTATCGCCTATTTTAAAATTACCGGTATCATTCATTCCGATGACATCTCCGGGATAGGCGTCTTCTACAATGTTCTTATCGGAAGCCATGAAGGTAACAGGATTACTGAAACGCAGTTCTTTTTTCAGGCGAGTATGATAATAAAACTTATTTCGCTCAAACTTACCGGAGCATACCCGAAGGAATGCGATCCTGCTTCGGTGATTCGGATCAATATTAGCGTGTATCTTGAATACAAACCCCGTCAGCTTTTCTTCCGTCGGCATCACCACGCGAGTATTGGTATTTCTTCCCCTGGGAGAAGGTGCTATGCGGATAAACGTTTCCAGCAATTCACGCACACCAAAATTATTTACACCTGAACCGAAAAACACCGGTGCTATCTCTCCTGTTTTATAGCGTTCGTCGTTGAAAGGCTCATATACGCCGTCTATCAGCTCCACATCTTCCCGCAATTTATTGGCATCACGATCGCCAATCTGCCGGTCAAGTTCCGCATCATGCAGATCATCGATGCTTACAAACTCCTCTTCCACCTTAGTGCCGGAAGCACGGAACAGATTCAGTTGTTTATCATACAGATTGTAGACACCTTTGAAGTGGGTACCGCCGCCTATAGGCCAGGATAGTGGCCTCACCTTGATAAAAAGCTTTTGTTCCAGTTCATCCAGCAAATCAAACGGGTCTTTCCCATCGCGGTCCATTTTATTGATGAAAACAATCACAGGGGTATTGCGCATACGACAAACTTCCATGAGTTTTTCCGTTTGCATCTCCACTCCTTTCACACAATCCACCACCAGAATAACGCTGTCCACTGCGGTAAGTGTACGGTAAGTATCCTCCGCAAAATCTTTATGCCCTGGGGTATCCAGCAGGTTGATTAAGGTGTTCTGATATTCAAAAGTCATCACAGAGGTAGCTACGGAGATACCGCGTTGCTTTTCTATTTCCATAAAATCCGAAGTGGCAGATTTTTTGATCTTGTTGGATTTCACGGCACCCGCTGTCTGAATGGCCCCACCATACAAAAGGAATTTTTCCGTAAGGGTGGTTTTACCCGCATCCGGGTGCGATATGATGGCAAATGTTTTTCTTCTGTGAATTTCTTCTTCAATGACTGACATGTTACAAAAATACTGCGAATACTCCGGCGAATTGTTACTCCGGTAAAAATTAATTTCTAATTAATGCACAAAAAAAGCCGTCAATGAATTGACGGCTTATTTATTATCCCATAGTACAACAATTTATTATTGCCTTGTAATGGTGGTATTTTTGAATAATGGCAAGCAATACACCCCTTCCTCGACTGCATTATAAGAGCAACCATTAGAAGAAATCGTATAATTTATGTTTTGAGGCTGTGAACTCAGCTGAACGGTATTTCCGGTACCACTATCTGTTCCGAAGGTCCAGGAAACCGCAACATCTGACTGGCAGACAGGCTCAATTATTGCCTGGCAGCTATAGTTATCTACATTAACAACGGCACTCAACACCGGATTAATCGTAACAACAAGATCATTCTCCGCCAATACAGTCTGGTCTGCATTACATACCACTTTCACATGAATTGTTTTGGTTATAACAGCACAGGTGTTATTAACCGGAAAAGAGATTGCAGCTGTACGTCCTTTGAAGTTCTGTCCGTCAACGGACCATACAACAGACACTTTGGCGGCATCGCCACTAACAGCAACAGCAGTATTAACGGTACCGCTACCACATAATTTATTCTTATCCAGCGTGATGGCGTCTACCGAAGGGCAGACTGAAGGGCACTGCTGCAGACAAAATTGCTTTTGTGTGATGCAAACTGTACTGACACGTGTTATTGAGCAGCTTCCACATTTCTTCATCACAAAGAACTGACCGCTTAATTTTACGCATGCCAATGCCGGATATTGAGCCTTCAAAGATGCCAGATTATAGGTAACCCTCGTTTCTGTAACGGTAATATTGGAAGAGGCCACATTGACGCTTCCTATTTTCCCGCCGGCTGCATTATACAGATCCAAAGAAATGCACGGAGTTATATAATATTGACAGGTTCTTCCATTACAATCACGTTTCCATCCTATAACGGAGGATGGGAAATACAAATCGACATACAAGAAATCCGGACTGTTCCAAATCTGATATTTGTAATAGCAGTCATTGTAAATCAAGGGAGCGCCACAGATACCGGTAATCGGACCGAAACAGGCTGTGGCATTTTCACTTGCTATGTTCTTGTTCGGTTTCAGCAGCAAACCCGACAAACTGATAGAATCCAGTTCATCAAATTCAGCTTGCGAAACTTCGTGTAACACAGCAGCCGTGGAGGGTTTAACAATAAGATTTTTGGTAGGGTTTAAATCTTGGTTGGTTTCTAGCAGAGCCTCTTTCTTGCATGCTGTAAATGCTAACATCAGACAACATGCAAAAGTGATAAAAGAGTACTTTTGCATAAAATTGGTTTAAAATTGAAAAAATTCTAGTTGCTTCAGGTGCCAAAGATACCACATATTATATCAAATATCAAACTTTAGAGTCTTGATTTTTGATTTATGTCAAATTTAAAGCACATGATTTATATCATTAAATTTTGAAAGGTCGATGTAGCTGTAGCTGTCGTTACTGACCAAAATTTTCTCAAATCTGGCATTCCAGATGATTTCTTCTTTGCGATAAGAAGTATTGGAATATACATCCTGACTGTATGAATTGTCATAGACTTTCAGCTGCATGACAAATTCCGGCTCACTGTTTTCAAAATCCGTTTTTGACATCTGGAAAAAAGGACTTTTATCATCAATGGGATGCACAATCGTCCATGAAGTGGCAAAATAGATAATCTCTCTTCGTTCCACTTCCAGTTCGTAAAACTGACGTATTGGTTGTCCGTCAATATCAGTAATCATCGAAACGATCAGTCTTACCTGTGCATTCTGCAACTGTTGATTCAGTTTGTTGGCAATCCTGAACATTACCGCAAATCCATCCTTGTACGGAGCCACCACCCCTTTTTCTGAAAATATAATTCTGGGTACCGGTTTTGAAAAACGACCGTAAAGCAAACCGGTGACAATGGCAAAATATAACACGCCGGAAAGTGCATCCAGCACGGCAAAGAAGCTGGCTATATGGGTAGCAGGATTGATTCGCCCATACCCCACGGTTGTGCTGGTTTGTGCGCTGAAAAAGAAAAGTTCCAAATAATGTCCGGTAGAGGTGGCAGACTCAATGCCGTGAAAGTGCTCTACCCCCAGGCATACATCATACACGAATGCAAAGATTGCACTGGATAAGAAGAAACCGGCCACTACCAGCAGAAAGAAGGTCGGCCAGCTGGTATTTATCATCCAGTGAAAGAAACTGAATCTGTCAAAAGCTGACAATCCTACCCTGTTCACATTGTATGAACCATCTTTATTGAGAATGCGCTGGCTCTTACCCACCGTATTGCTACCAAAGCCAAATTCCTTGCTATTTTGCTTTATTCTTTTAAACATCCCTTTATCTTAAATGCAAAGATGCCATTTTGTAAATAAATCTTAGTTATTTTTGATAAAATCATTAAATTCATTGATGCAAACAAGCAGAGGATGCTGAAACATTTCTACATAAAACTTCTTCTTTTTCTCTTATTGCTCGTTGATTTTATCTCGGCGGACGCCACACATATCGTAGGAGGCGTCATGAATTACAGATATCTCGGAAATGATCAGTATGAGGTTTCATTATACGTTTACAGGGATTGCATCAATGGAGTTCCACCTCTGGATGATCCGGCGATTATCCGTATCTGGGATGGTGTTTCCGAATCCTACCGTTTCCCGTCCATCCCGTTTGACAGCATTCTGGATCCCGGACTGCCGGATGCCTGTGCCAGAATCGAGACGCCTGTTTGCGTGAACTGGACACGCTATAGAGACACCCTCATTCTGCCGCCCAACGATTTTGGATACACCATCTATTATCAGCGCTGCTGCAGGAATAACACCATCGTAAATCTGACCTATGACTCCAGAGGCTATGGCGTAATGGACTGGGGGGCAACGTATACCATCAACATCCCCCCAGCTTCTCCCGACGGACAAAACATCAGCAATGCATCCCCTTATTTTGTGAATTACCCTCCCGTTTATATTTGTGTCAATAAACCTATTGTATACGACAACAGCGCCATTGATGCCGATGGGGATTCTTTGGTTTACAGATTATGCACACCCTATACAGGGGCCTTTCCTGATGACCCGCTGAATTATTACATAGAGGAAACACCACCTTTTGAACAGGTGATATGGGACAGTTCCTTTAGTGTGTCCGACATGCTGGGCGGAGTTCCCCTATCCATCCATCCTGCAACGGGACTGCTGACCGGAACCCCCAACAGAACCGGGCAGTATGTGGTAGGTATTTGTGTGGATGAATACAGAAACGGACAATTGCTGACCCAGACTACCCGTGATTTCCAGTTTAACATCATAGATTGCAATCTCCAGGTGGTGAGCAGTTTTTTTGCGCCCACCATACAATGTAATAATTTCACCGTAGACTTCCAAAATGAGAGCAGCGGTGCCACCGATTATAAATGGTATTTCGGAGACGGGGATTCATCCATATTGGAAAACCCTTCACACACCTACAGGGACACGGGAAAATATACGGTTACACTCATAAGTTATAACAGCATTACCAATACCTGCCTATCCAGATACACTCAAGTCATATCCATTCAATATAAAAAAATTGAGGCTGATTTTACCGTTAATGCTGCCGCTTGTTTATCCCTTCACGACCCGATTCGATTCACAGACAGGAGTACAGATGCTTTAAATGTCGTCGCCTGGAAGTGGAATTTTTCAACATGCGATTCATCCATTCTGCAAAATCCAACAATATTCTATAATGGCAGAGACACCATAATCAGCGCCACACTGACCGTAACTTCTTCCAACGGCTGTACCTCCACCACTACCAGAAGCATCCGTCTTTTTCCAAAAATCCCGTACACACTCAACCGTGTCATAACAAAATGCACCAACACCGGAGCCGCACAGATTTCACTGAATATGGATGGTAATAATATCTTTTCATGGTCACCGGCCACCGGACTGAACAACCCGAATATCTCCAACCCGACAACAACTGTAAATTCCAATACCACCTATCATGTCACCATAAAAACACCATTACCCAATGGTGACACCTGTATTCAAAGAGATAGCGTGCAGATAAAGACAATCAATACCGTTCAGATCAATGCAACTGACACACTGAGTGTCTGCAACGATTCCGTGCGCTTAAGCGTTCCCTTATCACCCGGACAAACGGTAAGCTGGTCTAACTCCGGAACATTCTCTCCGATAATCGGAACTTCTCCCTCTATCAGCATCCGACAAACAACGGCATCTCAGATATACTATGTAAAAATCACGGCACAGGAATGTGAAGCGATTGACAGCATTCTGGTCTTGTACAACGATACCATTCCGAGTATAGATTTAGCCGATAATATCTTACAGTGTACGAATCAGGTTGCGTTGAATGCCTCTGTAAATTATAGCGATCATATCATCTGGTCAACATCTCCAACGTTCACCCCCGTCATATCCAATTCGAATGCATATAGCACAATACAGATTCCTAAGACTGTCAGATACTACATCAAGGTCAGCTACAAAGCCTGTTCCAATACAGACAGTATCAAAGTAAGCGTACAGGACACCCTTCCGCTGATTGCGCTGGATGATTCATTGAATATCTGTGGTGGGAATAACGTGAACATTCGCTCAACCGTTAGAAGATTCACTTCATTAATATGGTCATCTTCATCAGATTTCTCGAATATCATCGGTACTACGCAAAACATTTCTGTCACGCCGTCAGGTCCGAGACAAGTTTACTACATTAAGGCATTTTACAGAGACTGTTTTGTTACAGACAGCATTTTAGTAAACTACAACAATCAATCCCCATCCGTCTCGCTGGACGACAGCCTGTTTGTTTGCGGGAGCACATTTACACTACAGGCCACCATTGCCAATGCAGATACTGTAATATGGTCAGACCATCCGGGTTTTTCTCCCGTAATTTCTACTGAACCCACTTTTACCGTTACTGCACAAAATCCCGTACAAACATATTACGTCAAAGTGGCTTCCGGATTTTGCTCTGCAACAGACAGCATGGTGGTCAGAACCGAAACCAGGCTCCCTCAGATTTCATTGGACGACAGGATTTTTGTTTGTGCCGATTCGGTAAGAATCCATGCAAACATAAACAATTACGATTCGCTGAAATGGTCTGAGGATATAGGATTTTCATACATCATAGATACGATCGCCAACCTGAGTATCCGTCAGACGGAGGATGAAAAAATGTATTATCTGAAAGTGTATTACGGTACATGTACCCTAAGTGACAGCATAAAGGTATTTTACAATGACATCCTTCCAAGCGTCAGCCTCGACTCACCTCACAGATTCTGCTCCGACAGTGTCTTTGCTTATGCATTCGTAGATTACGCCACGGAGACGGAATGGTTCGAAAACAGGAATTTCACCCATCTGATTGGTACCAATCTGACATTGCAAATCACCCAGCCGCAGGGTGCAAAATGGTACTACTTCAGGGCAAGCTATAAGTCTTGTGCTGCTACGGACAGCATCCTTCTTGAAAACCGTTCTTTAAAATACACCAAACAGGATGCACAAGCTTGTATCGGAGACAACCTGGACCTGCGTTTAAATGTTCAGACGGCAGCTCAGTACGATGTGATCTGGTATGCCAACAAGGATACTTTTGAGACCAACAACATTTCAACATTATCAATCATACCAGATTCCACACAAACGGTGTATTTCCATATGAGTAACCTCTACGGCTGTTCCACAGAAGACAGTCTGAATATCACGGTAAATCCTAAACCTGTTGCAGAAGCAAGTGTAGACAAACCCGTCATTTACGCCGGTGAACAGGTTCAACTGACTGTTACACAGGGCCAGGGATATTCCTATAACTGGACACCGTCAACACTCGTCAACGATGCAAGCATCTACAATCCCAGCTCTTCGCCACTGCAAACTACCCTGTATACCGTTATCGTATCAGATAGGCAACAGTGCAGCAGCCAGGATACGCTAAGTGTACAGGTGATACAAAATGGCTGCAATCCCTCTTCCATCTACATTCCTGATGCCTTTAGTCCTAACGGAGATGGAATCAATGACTTGTTCAGGGTAAGAAGCGGTGCGCTTAAAGGCATGCATCTTGAAATCTATGACAGATGGGGCATAAAGGTTTTTGAGACAGAGAACCTGAACGACGGATGGAATGGCAGCTACAAGGGCCAGGCAGCTCCGGCAGACGCCTATGGTTATTATTTTACCGGTGAGTGCCTGCAGGGAGAAAAAATCAGCCTCAAAGGAAACGTAACACTACTCAGATAATACATCCAATTTTAATATTTTAGATATGAAGGCTTTTTTAAAACTTCTATTTCTATTATCTTCGTATGGTTAGTATCTGCGGTTTCATTCAGGAAGCATACATGCTATCTCTATAGAGCAGGATACCAACCATTATCATCACCAAAGCTGGTTCTATATGAAAAAGTTATCCCTGTTCGTTTTAAACTTCATCGCCATACTATCTTTCGGGAAGAATGCTGTCAGCTCCTCCATCGATTATGTAGAAAACAAAGGACAATGGGAAACACCCGTATTATACAAAGCGGATTTATCCGGAGGCTGGGTATTTCTTGAAAAGAATGCATTAACCTATAAATTCATCCAAAATGCTCACCAGCATCCTGCTCACGACAAAAAACACAGCACAGAAAACACGCTTATCAAAGGGCATGTCTATAAAATAAAATGGCTGAATGCAAACAAGGATGTAAAAATCAGCGAAACAGAAAAGCAGCCATATTACAACAATTATTTCATCGGCAATGATGAAAGCAAGTGGCAGTCCAATGTTGGCATCTACAGAAGCATACAATATCAGAACATTTATCCCAACATCGATTTCAAGATTTACAGTGAAGCCTCTTCCATGAAATCTGACTATATCATCCGCAAGAATGGAAATGTGGCAGATTTGCAATTTGAATATGACGGTGTTGATGCAATCACTGTTGAAAACAATGGTAAACTTAAAATCTCCACCTCCATCAACACCGTATATGAATTAAAACCATACGCCTACCAGCTTATCAATGGCAGACATATCGAAGTGAGCTGCCTATACAAACTCAATGGCAATATCCTATCCTTTGTGTTGCCGGAAGGGTACGATAAAAATGCAGACTTGGTCATAGATCCTACGTTGGTATTTTCCACTTATTCAGGAAGTTTTTCAGACAACTGGGGTTCCTCTGCCACACATGACAATGCAGGCAATATGTTCTTAGGCGGCATTGCACTCGGCTCCTCCTATCCTACCACCACGGGAGCATTTCAAACAAACTTCGCAGGTGGCTCCGGTAGCGAGCCTTCTGACATTGCCATTACCAAATTCAGCAACAACGGTGCCGCCAAGTTGTTTTCCACCTACTTGGGCGGAAGTTCCAATGAATTGCTTGCCAGTTTGATCTGCACACCAAACAATGAATTGGTTGCTGTCATGACAACCAGCTCCAACAACTTCCCTACGACACTAAATGCTTTTGACAGGACATTCAACGGCGGATCTTCTGTAACCGCCTATGAAATCAATCTTCCAAACGGCTCAGACATAGCGGTAACCAAACTGAATGCAGCAGGTTCTTCACTCGTAGGCTCCACATTTTTGGGCGGCTCTGGCAATGATGGCACCAACCTGAGTGATGAAACGGCATTCAACTATGGTGATGAGTCCCGCAGTGATGTGGCATTAGATAATTCAGGAAATATATATGTGACATCCACCACCACGTCAACCAACATTCCCAATACAAGCGGGAAGGCTCAACCCTCAAACGGAGGCGGATCCTCTGACGGCTTACTGGCAAAATTCAATTCAGATTTATCTGCATTGAGCTGGGCCACTTATTTCGGAGGTTCCGGAGCAGATGCCTCCTACAGCATGGGACTGGACAATAACAATTTCATTTTCATTTGCGGCGGGACCACCAGTACGAATATACCGGGAAGAGCAAATGGACTGAATACCACTTACAGAGGTGGCAATACAGATGGATTTGTTGCCAAATTCGATAATAATGGAAATGCTGTTTTGACTTCCACCTATCTCGGTACAGGAAGCTATGACCAGGCATACATACTGGATCTGGATAACAACAACAATATCTATATTTTCGGACAAACGCTGGGCGCTTATCCCGTTTCATCAGGTGTGTACTCCAATACCGGTGGCAGACAATTCATCCACAAATTAAACAACACGCTGAACGCAACTTCATTCTCCACTGTTTTCGGAAGTATCAATGGAAACACAATCAACATCACCCCTACCGCATTACTGGTGGATGTATGCAATAACATTTATGCTGTTGGCTGGGGTGGTAACGTAAATTATCAGGGAACCACCTTTGATATGCCTGTTACCCAGGATGCGTATAAAAGCAATACGGATGGGAGTGATTTCTATCTGATCAATTTAAATGCCAATGCCACCAGTCTAAAATATGCGACATACTTTGGTGAAGACGGAGGGGTGGGTGACCATGTAGATGGTGGCACCAGCAGGTTTGATAAAAACGGAGTGGTGTATGAAGCCGTTTGTGCAAGCTGCGGCGGAACCAACTCTTTTCCAATTACCGGTGGTGTGGCAGGCCCAAACAACAATGCAAACAACTGCAACATGGCCGGATTTAAGTTTGACTTCAATCTGGTGGGCTTACAAATCATTACAGCTTCTGCTACACCTCCGAGTGGCTGTAACCCTTTATCTGTAAGTTTCAACTATACATCCACTCAGCCCGGAACACAGTATTTCTGGGATTTCGGAGATGGTACAACCTCTAACATTCAGTTTCCAACGCATACCTACACTACGGCAGGCATCTATCATGTGAGATTTATCATAAGAGATCCCAATAACTGCAACCCGGTCGATTCTACCATATTAACCGTTACTGTTTCACCTAAAAAGACAAGCACTATCAACAGAACCATATGTCAAGGGCAAAGTGTGACTATCGGCAATCAGACTTTTTCTACCAACGGAACCTTCAATGTTACTTTCCAGACGCCGGGAGGCTGTGATTCAATTGTCACCCTGAATCTTACCGTGACAAACAGAATCATCAATAACATACGTAGAGAAATCTGTGATGGGGAAAGTGTGACTGTCGGCACCCATACATACCAGCAAAACGGCAACTATTCTGATACGCTCCGCTCCGCAGCCGGATGCGATTCCGTCATCAATCTAAACTTAATTGTAAATCCGAAAAAAACTGCCAATATCAGCAGGGTCATCTGTCAGGGACAATCTGTCAGTGTGGGCAACCAGACATTCAACACCAACGGAAATTTCACCATCAAAATACAAAGTTCCAAAGGATGTGATTCAACCATCAATCTTTCGCTAACCGTAAATCCGGTAAAATCCACCAATCTGACAAGAACTGTCTGTGACGGACAATCTGTAACAATTGGCAATCAAACTTTCTCAACTTCCGGAAATTTCAATGTAACCTTACAAAGCGCACAAAACTGCGACAGTGTCGTGCATCTTTCCCTTACCGTTAATCCGGTAAAACGAACCAACATTTCCAGGACCATTTGTGAAGGTGATTCCGTAACAGTAGGCGGACAAACATTTCACACATCCGGGAATTACAATATTATCTTGCAGAGTTCACTCAGCTGCGACAGTATCATTCAGCTTTCACTGACTGTCAACCCGACGAAAGACACCATCCTGAATTATACCGTCTGTACTGGAAGAATCATTACGATTGGCAATCAGGCTTTCGACCAGACCGGAAATTATATGGTCACTCTTCAAGGGGCTTCGGGTTGTGACAGTGTGGTTCATCTTAATTTGATTGAAACAGATACTCTGACGGAAAACGTCAACAGAACGATTTGTTACGGTCAAAGTTATTCCGTTGCCAATCAGACATTCCATGAATCGGGAAATTACACCATCAGGCTGAGAGCCACGGATGGTTGCGACAGTCTGGTATATCTATCTTTGAGCGTGCTGGATACGGTAAAAGAAAACATCAGCAGAACCATTTGTGAAGGTGACAGCATTACCATCGGTACACAAACGTTTACGGCAGCCGGTCAATATGCCATTCCTTTGACTTCATCCGCAGGGTGCGATAGTCTGGTAAACTTATCACTTACGCTTACAGAGAAAAAGATGACGGAAGTGGATCGGGAAATATGCCGTGGACAATTTGTAAGCATCGGAAATGAAACCTTTAGTGAAAGTGGCAATTACTCCATAAAACTGCAATCTTCCGAAGGATGTGATAGTATCGTAAATCTGAACCTTACTGTTCACCCATTGCCAATCATCGATGCGGTAGCGGACAGAGCTTCTGCCCTTTTTAATGAGCAGATACAACTGAATGTACTGACAACAGACATTCTTACTTACAACTGGACCCCTGCCAATCTGGTAAGCAATACCGGAATTCAGAATCCTACAGCCTTTATTACCAGTTCTACCTGGTTCACCGTGACAGCTATCAATACACAAACACTATGTGTTGCCAGCGATTCGATATTGGTAAATATTGAATACCTTCCCTGCACCAGGGAAAACATATATATACCGAATGCCTTTACACCGAACGGAGACAAGGTAAATGACCTGTTGTATGTCCGTTCCACCATTCTAAAATCCATGCATCTGGAGATATATGACAGATGGGGTCATAAGGTTTTCCAGACAGACAATATAGATGAAGGATGGGATGGAAACTACAAAGGTCAGCCGGTTCCTCTTGAATCTTACGGTTATTATTTCAAAGGAGAATGCATGCAGGGAGATAAAATCATCCTAAAAGGCAACATAACAATTTTACAATAAAAAAAGTTTCCGGCAATTCTTCTTTTTGAGCTAAATCAACTATATTTACGTTCTCAAAAAAAAAGTCGTACTGTTTATCGGGGAACTAAACTAGATACGAAAACCCTCTTTTTATTACCTATGTTTTATCAACATCCATGTATGAATGGTTAATCCATTTAAATACATATAATATACAAATAATTATAAACCAAACAAGTATGAAAAAAAAATTAATCACATTACTCATCGTTTTCATTGCTTTACAGGCAGCAAATAAGACGATTGCCCAGGACATTGTCACTAGAGTTGCTGCGCAGGATGCACAGACTGCGAGCTTGAAAAACACCGTCATTACAATCGACAACAAAAACTTCGATTACAGAATCCTGAAACATTACACAGAACAGCAATTGCGAGAAATGTCTGCCGTGAAACGCAATCAGGTTTATTTTATCTACACGCAATCATACCATGTGATTGATATGGCTAATTGCCCCACCCTCAGAGATACGGATATTGATGTAGCAAAATTGGAAGTTTTCCGAAAAGAAAATACATCCAATACCGTATTATACGGGAACGACTGTAAAGTAAGTGTGCAATTGATTTCAAGAAATGAGATGCAACAGTTAATGGAAGTCTTAAATGCCAACACGAATAAATAAAAACATAACTATGAGAAATAAGATTTTACTTTTAGCAACCTTTATTCTATTTTTTATTGGCAGTTCGTATGCCCAGAATTACCAATTCAATTCATTGGGCAATAACTCCACCACAACGACTTGTAAAGGAACTTTCACTGCCTCCGGTACTTATCAGGGAACAGGAACATACAATAACAATACCAACAAATCAATTACATTCTGTTCAGGCACACCGGGTGTCCCAATCCGAATCAGTTTCATTGACTGGGATTTGGAATCAGGATATGACTATCTAAGAATTTACGATGGTGTCGGAACGGGAGGCACATTACTTGGAACCATAAACGGATCAAGTGACATCTACACTTCCGGTGCCTTATTTTTCACCTCTACCGGAACATGTTTAACCGTACAGCTTACTTCGGATGGTTCCGTAACTGGTTATTGGGATGCTATCGTAGGTTGCGCACCTCAAAATTGCGGAACGAATCTACCTGCCAATGATGCCTGCGGTGCAGCACCTCAGATATGCGACTTAAATGGTTATTGCGGAAACACCAGTGGATGGTATACTGCTGACAACCAGCAAATCGACAATACAGTCGGCAATTCACTTTTCTGCGGATCGATAGAAAACAACTCATGGCTGACCTTTGTGGCATCTGCAACAACGGCAACCCTTAATGTGAACTCAACCAACTGTGCGGTTTCCGGTACAGGTATCCAGGCACAGGTTTTTAGTACGACAAACTGCAGCTCATTTACATCTAAATCAAACTGTGTGAGCCAAAGCACCGGAAATGGCGCTTTCACTCTAACGGCAACAGGCTTAACCGTTGGAACCAGATACTATGTCATGATTGACGGTTATGCCGGTAACATTTGCGATTATACAGTAACCGCTAATACAGGTGTTCAGGTATTATCCTTTACCAGCTCTGCTTCTGCAAACCAGATTTGCGAAGGCCAACAGGCAACCATCACTGTAAATGGAGCAATTAGCGGTTCTACATACAGCTGGTCAGCCTCACCGGCAGGTAGCATCATCGGGGCCACCAATGGAGCATCCATTACGGTGAATCCAACTGTAACCACTGTATATTCAGTTACCGTAACACAGCCAAACGGTTGTTTGACACAGACAGAAAATTTCACATTAACAGTAAATCCGAAGAAATTCACCACCATAGACAGAACAATTTGCCAAGGTGAATCTGTTACCGTCTGCGGACAAAGCTATAGTGACCAAGGATCTTTCACTAAGGTATGCACGTCTTCCAAAGGATGTGATTCTACCGTAACACTTAATTTAACGGTACTCCAAGGTACAACACCAACATTTAATACTTATGGCCCATATTGTATTGGGGCAACACCAGGTACTTTACCAGGCACATCCAATAACGGAATTACAGGTACATGGAATCCGGCCACCATCAGCACAGCAACGGCTGGCACCACCACTTATACCTTTACACCAACAGCTGGACAATGTGCCACTACTGCAACCATTTCTGTGACGGTGAATCAAAACATCACACCTACCTTTAATGCTTTTGGACCTTACTGTGTAGGTGCTACACCAGGTACTTTACCTGGCACATCCAATAACGGAATTACCGGCACATGGAATCCGGCCACCATCAGCACGGCAACGGCTGGCACCACCACTTATACCTTTACACCAACAGCTGGACAATGTGCCACTACTGCATCCATTTCTGTGACGGTGAATCAAAACATCACACCTACCTTTAATGCGTTCGGTCCGTATTGCGTAGGTGCAATTCCGGGAGTTTTACCAGGCACTGCCAACAACGGAATTACAGGAACATGGAATCCTGCAACCATCAGCACGGCAACGGCTGGCAGTACCACCTATACTTTCACACCAACATCCGGACAATGCGCCACTACTGCAACCATTTCTGTTACGGTGAATCAAAACATCACTCCTACCTTTAATGTTTTTGGACCTTACTGTGTAGGTGCTACACCAGGTTCTTTACCTGGCACTTCCAACAACGGAATTACAGGTACATGGAATCCGGCCACCATCAGTACAGCAACGGCTGGCAGTACCACCTATACTTTCACACCAACAGCCGGACAATGCGCAACCACTGCCAGTATTACCATAACTGTCGGAACCAATATCACTCCAACATTCAATACATTTGGCCCGTATTGCCAGAATTCAAGACCGGGAACATTACCGGGCACTTCCAACAATGGGATAAGCGGAACATGGAATCCAGCTAGCATCAGCACTACAAATGCCGGAACGACATCCTATACCTTTACACCTACGGCTGGCCAGTGTGCCACTACAGCCACCATTTCTGTTAATGTCAATCCAACAAAAACGACCTTACTGAGAGATACAATTTGTGAAGGTGACAGTATAATCGTAGGTAATCAGACTTTCTACACGCAAGGTTCGTTTACTGTACCTTTACTGACTTCACAGAATTGCGATTCAATCGTCACGTTGGATTTATTTGTTAACCCTAAAAAAGTAAGAAACCTTTCACAGGTCTTCTGTGAAGGGGATTCTATTGTGATAGGCACTTCCGTATTCAAAGAAAGCGGAGATTATACCGTTACATTGCAAACTTCTGCAGGATGCGATTCGATTATCAATCTTAATCTGACAGTACTGGATACAAGTGTAAATACATTTGTAACCACAATCTGTGCCGGAGAATCTGTTACGATAGGTAATCAGACATTTACAGAAGAAGGCATTTATACGGTAAGACTCCAATCCTCTTATGGTTGTGACTCTACCATCATACTCGACCTAAGAATAAAACCAACACAAACTACTAATCTATCAAGAGTAATATGTCAAGGAGAAAGTGTTACCGTGGGCAATCAGACCTTCTCCAGCAATGGTATTTTTACGGTAAAACTCCAGACCTACCAATCTTGCGACTCAACGGTCATTCTTGATCTGACCGTAAACCCAATTTCGCGTACAGTACTTTCTGAAACCATTTGTGACGGAGACAGTATTGTTATCGGTGATCAATCTTTCAACTCATCGGGAACTTACACGGTAACACTACGGAATGCCACCGGTTGTGACTCCATTATCTCATTGAATCTATTTGTAAATCCTGTTTACGAAACGAACATCACCAAAACCATCTGTCAAGGTCAATCTGAAACGATAGGCAATCAGGTGTTTACAGAAAGTGGCAATTTCAGTGTCAGACTGCAATCAAGTGCAGGTTGTGACTCTACTGTTAATTTAAACCTTACGGTGCTGGAACCAGTTGTCACCAATCTGGACAGAAGAATTTGCCAAGGGGAAGCTGTGATTGTGGGTGACACCATTTACAATACAAACGGACAATATACCAGAACCCTTGTTTCCGCTTCGGGATGTGACTCGATTGTAACGCTTAATCTGTTGGTTGATCCAAAAGTAAGCACTAATCTTACCAATACCATTTGTGATGGTGACTCCGTAACGGTTGGAAACCAGACATTCAAGATAACAGGCGTATATGTTGTTGTCTTACAGAGTGCTGCCGGTTGTGACTCTACCGTCAACTTGGACCTGAAGGTAAACACCGTTACCAGAACCAGCCTGACGAAAAACATTTGCGCAGGTGAATCATATACCGTAGGTCAGGAAACGTTCAATGAAACCGGAGAATTTACCGTTCACTTACAAAGTGTGTCCGGTTGTGATTCTACTGTCTTATTAAATCTGACGGTCAATAACTTACCTGCAATTGATGCCGTGGCAGACAAGCCTGTAGTGATTATCGGAGAACAGGTTCAATTGAATGTTACGACGGCTGAAAGCTTGTCTTATAACTGGGCACCTGCTGATATAGTGAACAATGCTGAAATTCAGAATCCAACAGCCGTATTATCGGAATCTACCTGGTTTGTTGTAACTGCAACGAACGGACAAACCGGTTGCAGCTTTACCGACTCCGTATATGTAGAATTAAACGAATTAACCTGCAGCAAAGAGAACGTATTCATTCCGAATGCATTCACACCAAACGGTGACGGAATCAATGATATTTTCATCCCTCGTTCTAGCATCCTGAAGTCTATGAAACTGATTGTGGTTGACAGATGGGGAAATCAGGTTTTTGAAAGTACGGACATCAATGTTGGCTGGGACGGCATCTACAAGGGGCAACCTGCAACGGTGGATTCTTACGGATATTATTTCGTGGGAGAATGCTCTCAAGGCGAGAAAATCACTATTAAAGGAAATGTATCCCTGTTGAGATAAATTATTAAAAAAAAATAAACTATATTAGCGCATATGAAAAGGTATTTAATTTTAGGCTTATTAGTAGTATCGGCAGCTAAGCTTGCATTGGCTCAGGATCCGCATTTTAGTCAAATACAATACAACCCATTATATTTAAACCCTGCATTTGCGGGTGTTACAGAATACGGAAAAGCCAACCGTTTGGCCGGGTTATACAGAGACCAATGGCGTACCCTACCGGTTCCCTACTCCACCACAACGGCATCTTTTGACCGTTTACTGAAAAAATTCAAAAAAGGATGGTTATTGGGCGGTGGTGCCAGTTTCCTCTATGACAGAGCCGGAGACGGTCATCTCAGTATTTTCAATCCTAACCTGACATTGAATGCAGGAAAATACTTCAATAAGGAGAAACAATTACTGACAATCGGTATTACAGCCGGTATCACTGTAAAATCCCTGGATTATCTGGGGCTGCAGTTTGATAACCAATACAATGGTTCATCTTTTGACCCGAACCTTCCAACCGGTGAAACATTCTCTAATAACAACGTTTCTTATCCAAACTTTACGCTTGGCTTGAATTTCAGAACGAAAATCAAAGAGAAATCCACATTAGACGTTGGTGCTACGACTTCAAACCTACACCAGCCCAACCAGAATTTCCTGTACTTCACTTCTTCCAAATTACCGGCAAGACACTCTGCCTATGCTAAGGCCAAAGTGGCAATAAAGGATAACTGGAATATCCAACCGGGAGTTTTCTTCCAGAATCAGAAAAAAGCAAATCAATTATTGATCAATGCAATTGCTGAAGTTCGATTTAGTGAGAAGAAAGATTTTGGAATAGGATTTGGAGCAGGTTACAGAGCAATTGGCAATGACGCAACAATCGCATATCTTTCATTCCTATACAAAACATTACGCGTTGGTGCGGCATATGACTTCAATGTTTCCGGATTAAGAAAAGCAACAAAGGCACAGGGTGCATTCGAACTGGCACTGAATTATGAATTCGGTGAAGTGAAAAGCAAACAAACGCCGAAATGTCCGGTATATGTACCGGCTAATGTCGAAACTAAAGTTCGAATCAGCTACCAGGATTCTTCCAACAATATTGTTGACACAGTACTTAATCAGATTATTCCGGCAGATACGGTACCTCGTCAGTATATTGACTCCATTGAGTTGAAATTAAAACCGATTGTAATTAAATCTGATGTACCTTCCATCACCGTTATCAGAACTACAGAGAAAATCATGTCGATGTTACCGATAGAACTGTACTTTGACAACGACATGCCGAAGGAAAATAATGCAGCGAACTATGGTGAATTATATAATTCCTACAAAACAAGAGCATCTGAGTTTGAATCCAAATCCAAAGAAAATACAGGAACTATCTCTTCCTTCTTCTCTTTGATTGACAAAAACTACAATAAGGTAGATGATATCGTGAAAGAATTATCCAACCTGGTTGACAGCGGTTATATCGTTACCCTTGAGTTCAGAGGATACACCTCTCCGCTTGCTTCTGAAGAATACAATAAGAAACTGTCTGAACGTCGTATCAGCAGCATCATCAAATTCTTTGACTCAAGATTGGGTGACAACTTCAAGGTATTGGCAAAATCAGCGTTGGCGGTTCCATTCGGTGAAAGCATGTCTCCAAAAGAAATCAGTGACAGCAGAAAAGACGCTGCAAAATCTGTTTACAGTGTAGCGGCTTCCAAACAACGTAAAGTAGAAATTGTGGGAATCAGAATTGAGAAACCATAATTGAAATTTCGCATAATAAAAAAGCCTCGCATATACTGCGAGGCTTTTTTATTTAATTAAAAGATTGCAGAAATTATATCTATGTAGTATCTTAACAAAATTATTTATATCTCATGATGGTAGCAACGGAAACAGAAGAAAATGCAGAATTACATCCTCAGGATCAGGATGCGAACAGAGTGTTTGAGCAATACGTGGAACGAAAACCCAGCTCCTTATTGGTACGATTTTTAATTACCGTCAGACATCTCAGCGGCTTAATGTTGGGCGGCGGTTATGCTTACCTTCGTCACAGAAGAGCCATCAAAGCCAAGTTCAGCATCTCCATCGATATCTTTTTGCGCCTCTTTTTATGGCTGCATTGGCCATTACTGAAGAAAAAGCTGATTAAGCAACCGTTTGCCGTTCAACTCAGACGTCGACTCGAAATGCTGGGTGCCACCTACATCAAACTTGGGCAAATCATGAGTCTTCGCGAAGACATGCTTCCCAAGGAGATTACAGATGAATTAAAAAAGCTGTTGGATACATTACCCGCCATCAGTTATGAACGTTTCTCCGAACTGGTAGAGGAACAGATTGGACAGCCTATACATCGCGTCTTTACCGAAGTAAAACAGAATCCGCTGGGCTCTGCATCCATTGCACAGACACATCGCGCCACTCTCAGAACCGGTGAAGAGGTGGTCTTGAAACTGATAAAACCGGGTACACGCGAGTTGATTCAAACAGATAGTAAAATCATAAAGGTAATGGGCGGTTTTCTGGAACTCTTCATCCCGCAGTTACAGCCTAAGAACATGTTCACCGAGTTCTGTGACTATACCAACAGAGAAGTGGACTTCAGGCTTGAGGCGGACAATGCCGAAGAATTTACTGCAAATTTCGCAAAACATCCTGAAATACATTTCCCTAAAATATATCGCGAATATTCAACCAGCGATTTGATCTGCATGCAGTTTATCCGAGGCATCAAACCGGATGTCCGTGCATACGAGCGATACAGTGAGGAAGATCGTGCCAAAATCGTGGATTACGGTGCTTATGCCATCATTCAAATGCTCTATCACGACGGATTTTTCCATGCAGACCTGCATCCCGGCAACCTCATGATAATGGATGGTCCCAATGGTCCGCAGGTTGGGTTCATCGACCTCGGCATGGTGGGTAGATTTGAAGAGAACACCCGCAAAACCATGTTATATTATTTTAACAGCCTTGTAACCGGTGACCCGCAGGGTGCTGCAAGATATCTGACCTTACTTGCGCGCAAGGGTAAAGGAACGGACGTGGAAGGATTCCGAAGGGAATTTGTATCCGTTGGGAACAAATGGCTCAAATCGCCCAATTTCAAAGATTTCTCACTGGCCAAACTGATTTTAGAGTCGGTGGCTTTAGGTTCCAAATACCGTATGTATTATCCGCTGGAATTGGTTTTAATGGTTAAAGCCATCATTACCTA
>JAXLTX010000011.1:0-76124 GCA_046329775.1 Chitinophagales bacterium | reverse complement strand
ATATTCTTTAGGATAAGCACATTGTAATACCTGTTGAATACGTACAGTATGGAATCGATGAAACGCCCCTCCATACTGAACAATTTAATATCCCTGTATGCATTCACCCCTTCCACGGCACTTATGTAAGCTTCATTTTCGAGCTTTGTCCTTCTGTCTGAATTTTCCTGTAATTTTCTTTTTGCCATGTATATCATCAGATATCCGACCGGCACAATGGTCACAA
This sequence comes from Chitinophagales bacterium, assembly GCA_046329775.1. Lineage (GTDB taxonomy): Bacteria > Bacteroidota > Bacteroidia > Chitinophagales > JADIYW01 > JADJSS01. The sequence goes on along the minus strand of JAXLTX010000011.1, from coordinate 75,898 downwards.
AAAGCAAGACAATAACTGTCGGCTTATAGACCAACAAAGCAATCAGGATAAAAATGACAACCAATGATTCATTGAGGATGAATATCATCGGCATCATCAGACTATCTGCAAAACCCTGCGGTGCCTCCAGAAAACACCTCAGATATCCCATCGTATTGTTTTCTTTTATATCGAGATAATCATTCCTGTAAAAGTTGGAAAGTTGATTTTGTAAAATATCTTTTGCAACAGCATACACAAATTTATTTTGAACATAAATGCTGAACATTAAAAATAAATTCTTGACAAGAAAAACAAATACCAGCCCTAGCAGCAGGAAAAGCACAAAGGTACCGACTGAATCAAACTGAAAATACTGATAAAAGAAATGAAGAATATCCACATTATGGATGGGAAGCGGATCATTGATGATGTAAATCACCGGGATAATCAAGGAAAAGCTGGCAACATCCGCTATACTGCTCAGGAAGATGATCAACAACAACAAATAGAACTGTATTTTTCTGTTCTGATAGAAGATGCTCAGGATTTCCTTTATCAGAGCGACAATCGAATTTCTATGTGATTCTGTGTTTATCAAGGTGTTTTACTGTCGTTGTAAATATAGCTAAAATCATCCGTTCGGACTAACTATCAGCGGATACAATATCAGGCTGACACGATAAATCTGAATAATATTTTCATTACATTTAGCCAATCGTTATACTGACACCGCATGTCAAAAAGAAGAATCATTGGAATATCCGCATACTACCACGACGCCGCCGTATGCCTTGTCGAAGACGGGCAAATCATATATGCAGCGCAGGAAGAACGGTTCTCCAGAATCAAGAATGATGCTTCATTTCCGGAGCTGGCCCTTAGGAACTGCCTTCAATACACTCAGACCAGATTATCCGAAACGGATGCCGTAGTCTATTACGAAAAACCGTTTCTGAAATTCGAACGCATTTTAAATACCTTCTTGCAGAACGCTCCCCGTGGACTTCGGACATTCATACAGGCCATGCATGTCTGGACACAAGAAAAGCTGTTTCTGAAAGACACGATTTACAGGAAACTTAAGACCATCGATGATGATTATGACAGACAGCGTACCCCCTTGTTGTTTTCTGAACACCATCTCTCCCATGCGGCATCAGCATTTTATCCTTCTCCCTATCAGGAAGCCGCAATATTAACCATTGATGGTGTAGGCGAATATACCACAACCTCGCTGGCTTTTGGAAGTGACAATAAGATTGACATTCTAAAAGAGCTCCATTTCCCTCATTCCATTGGCTTGCTCTACTCATCTGTCACCTATTTTCTAGGATTCAAGGTGAACAGCGACGAATACAAGGTGATGGGATTGGCGGCCTATGGCAATCCGGAGGCCGATGAAACGAAACAATTTTCTGACATCATAGAAAAAGAACTGATTCAACTGAATACAGACGGCAGTTACAAACTGCATCTGAAGCATTTTTCCTTCGCCTACGGTTTGACGATGGTAAACGACAAAGACTGGCATAAGCTGTTCGGATTGAAGAAAAGACAGCCATCTGATGAACTGACTCAGCGCCATTGCAATCTGGCTTATGCCTTCCAGAAAGTGACAGAAAAGGCAGTATTGAATCTTTGTCAGGAGATTAAGAGACTGACAAATGCATCAAATCTTTGTCTAGCCGGAGGAGTTGCCCTGAACAGTGTCATAAACGGCATCATCAGGGACAAAAACCTTTTTTCCGGGATATTTATTCAGCCGGCCAGCGGAGATGCAGGTGCGGCATTAGGTGCTGCACTGGCGCTGGATTACCTGTATTTTAAGGGAGAACGTATCATACAATATCCGGATGCCATGAAAAACAGCCTGCTGGGAAATTCGTATACTTCTGATGACCTGAAAGCAATCATTAACAAACATCCTGATTGGCATCATTGCTCTACAGAAGAGGAACTTTGCCGTAAAACTGCAGAATCAATTGCCGATGGGAAAGTCATAGGATGGTTTCAGGGCAGGATGGAATTCGGTCCCCGTGCCCTCGGCAACAGAAGTATACTTGCCGATGCCGGAAATCCGGAGATGCAGAAACGGCTGAATCTGAAAATAAAGAACAGAGAATCTTTCCGTCCGTTTGCCCCCGCCGTCCTGGAAGAAGACGTACATCTATACTTTGAGATGGAAGGTAATTCGCCATACATGCTTCAGGTTCATCCATTGAAAAAGTCACACCTGAGGCCGGTTCCGGACGGATATCCGGCATCATCCATACAAGACAAACTGTATACAGTTAAGTCGACGATTCCGGCTGTCACACATGTTGACTTCAGTGCCAGAATACAGACCGTAAACGAGAATCAGCATCCATTATTCTGGAAACTAATTCACACATACAAGCAAATAAGCGGCGTAAGCATGATTGTGAATACCAGTTTCAATGTGAAGGATGAGCCAATTGTCTGTACGCCTGAAGATGCATACAATTGTTTCATGAAAACCGGAATGGATGTGCTCGTAGTTGAAAATTACATCTTTTATAAATAAATTTGCCTGATGCTGGAATTATTCAAAGACCTCGGTCAATTTTTGTGGGAACGGAAACAATGGTGGTTGTTTCCTGTAATCATCAGCATTGTGCTGATTGCCCTATTGATCATATTCGGCGGTTCATCTGCTGTAACCCCTTTCATCTATTCGATTTTCTGAAATGGAGCGTCTAAAGACATATAAATCAATATGGATTCAAGCCTTTTCATTTGCTGTTTTAGGTTTTCTAAGAAAAAATCCGCTATTTCTTATTCCAGGGGGAATCCTGATGCTCCTTCCAATCATATCTGACATATTAGCAAAGAAGTACATATTATTTCTGGGAAAAACACTGCAAATAATCGGTACAACCATTAAAGATGTTCTCTTTTTTATCTTATTCATTGTAATTATAATTCCTATAGGGATTATTCAATCGCTTAAGACCAATACATCTGAGTTTAATTATCACCTCAGAAATACCGGTTTTACCCCCTCTGATTTTAAGAAAATGTGGTGAAACCACGGTAAAATAATGATCTTTCAGTAACTCTAGCTCTAATGAATCACTTAACCGTCAGCATTCCTGCATATAACGAAGAAAAAAACATCATCCCACTGATTTACGACGTCTTGGATGTATGTGAGCGGATAGGTACTGATTTTCAGATTTTCATTGTCAACGACGGAAGTACCGATGACACGGAAGCGGTCATTCAGCAGCACTTTGCCGGACATTCCAGGATTTCCATACACCGACACCTGAAAAATATGGGATTCGGACAGACTATCAGCGACTGCTTTACAATTCCGGACAGCGAATGGATCATGAATCTCTCCGGTGACAATCAATTTCCGGCAGAAAACATTAGAATAATGTTCGAGCAGACTGGCTCCTATGAGGTCATTCTGGGCAACAGGACCCGGCGGCACGACAACCTCTACAGAAAGCTGGTTTCAAAGATATACAATCGCATCGTCTCTAAAATGGCAGGTGTCAGGATCAATGATGTGAGCAGTATCTTATTGGTGAAAAAGGCACTCATCCGCAACACCGAATTCAAGAGCACATCCGGATTCATTCATACGGAGATTGCACTCGAGGCATTAAAACACTCTTCACGCTTCACCGAAGTAGACCTACTGCACAAAGAACGGGAATACGGCACGGCTTCCGGCGGAAAATTGCGTACCATCCTTTCTACCATCTCGGAGATGATAAAATATGTGCTCGGAATTCTGTAAATTGCATACATGATTGTTGTCAGCGGGTTTCAAAAAGACATTCCATACCAACGTTGTTGCAGATGTATTGCAGACAGCACTATTCCCGGAATCACGTTTGATAAGAATGGAGAATGCTCCCTGTGCAAGTTCCACGACAGATTATGCGAGATTTATCCTGAAAACGAGGAAAGCCTGCGCATCCTTCAAAAGAAATTAGACGGGATTAAAGCAGCCGGGAAAAACAAGAAATATGACTGTATTGTAGGAATCAGCGGTGGAAGAGACAGCATCTACCTCTTGTATCTTACAGTAAAAGAATGGGGATTAAGGCCTTTAGCCGTTCATTTCAATGATGGATTTGACAATCCTGTTGCGGGTGAGAACATGCTGAATGCATGCAGAAAGTTAGGCGTTGAACTGAGAACCATCACTTCTGATTTCAGGGAATGCAAAGACCTGAAGATCGTAGACCTGAAGGCATCGACTCCCCTGCTGAATAACGGCACGGACGTGGGATTGGGAGCTGCACTCTATGGGGTGGCGTACAAGGAGAACATCAAGACAATATTTTACGGACAAAGTTTCCGAACGGAGGGAATACGTCCTATCTCCTGGGCTTATTTTGACGGAGACCTGTTGAGGTCACAGCACAAGCGGTTCGGACAATACCCGCTTAAGAAATGGTCTCCTGAAGCTCCCGGCTATCATCTGGGCATCAGAGAAATGTTCTTCTATTCCATTTTGCACAGAATTAAAACCATTGCACCGTTTTACTACTATCCCTACGTAAGAAAAGATGCGGAACAGATCATTTCCAAAGAGCTGGATTGGGTGTATCCGGGTGCTCACTACTACGACGATCTCTACTGGAGCCTGATTACGATGGTACACAGAAAGAAATTCAACATTGATTTCAGAAAGATCGCCTATTCCGCACTCATTCGCAGCGAGCAGATGGACAGAACAACCGCACTGGACCTCGTCAAAGAAAAATATGTGATGGAAGATGACAAGGTGATATCGCTCTGCATAAAAAGACTGGGCATTTCTCTGGAAGAGCTGAATGAATATCTTGCATTGCCTCCCAAAAATTTCTGGGACTATCCGAACAGTTACCGTATCATGAGATTATTCAAAATCCCCATTAAATTAGCCTGTTCCCTAGGCTTATTTACAAAAGTGGTCTATGAAAAATATTTTAACCTGCCTTATAAATAGCATAGTATGATTTTACGAGTAGCCATGGCTCAATTGCTGGTAGAAGGCGGTGAGCCGGAAAGAAATATGCAGAGAGCGGCCACCTTGATAGAGAAAGCAGCCAAACAAGAGGCGCAACTGGTGTTGCTGCCAGAAACGCTTGATCTGGCCTGGACACATCCAAGTGCGCTGGAGGAAGCAGAACCGATTCCCGGAAAACGCAGTGATTTTTTTTGCAGACTGGCAAAACAATTCAATATCTGGCTATGTCTGGGCCTGACGGAGCAAGAACATGAACACCGGTACAATACCGCCATATTGATTGACAACACAGGTGCAATCATAAGCAAATACCGAAAGATAAATCTGCTGGAGGTGGAATTTCCATTTTATACGCCGGGAAATCAGCTATCGACCATAGACACTCCGCTGGGTAACATCGGTATCAATATCTGTGCAGACAACTACATGGACTCACTTCATATCGCTCAGACCTTAGCACACATGAATGCTCAAATCATCCTGTCTCCCTCGTCCTGGACGGTAGACCATTTCATTACGGAAGAGATGGACCCCTACAAAGAGAAATGGATCAAACCGCTCACGACCATTTCCAAAGCCTATGAGATACCATTCATCACCACCACCAGTGTAGGATATATTGTAGGAGGACCTTATGAAGGAAAAAAAATGATTGGATGTTCTTTAGCTGTCGATAAATATGGTAATTTTACCCAGGGCACCTTCAATGAATTTGCCAGCGATCTGCTGGTGGTTGAGGTTGAGCTGGGGAAACGGACCTGGAAGGGCACGCAATACGGACAGATGCTTGCCCAAAAAGGATATAAATATAATTTTTAAAGACACGATGTATATACTAGGAATCAACGGAGGTTTCAGACCGGGCTATCAGGATGTAAGTGCCGTATTGCTAAAAGACGGTGTTGTTTTGGCCGCTGTTGAAGAAGAGCGATTAAGCAGAATCAAATATTCTCCGGGACGGCTGCCCTACTTATCCATTCATGAAGTACTGAAAACAGCTGACATTACCATCCGTGATATCGACCTTGTTGCCTTTCATGGAAGCACTTGGGGCATTGACATAGAAGAAAAACTACAGGCCTATTTCAGCAATCATTTTGGTCACTGTCCTAAAATAATCCGTTATCACCACCATGACTGCCATGCCATGAGTTCATACGTGATGTCGGGATTTGAAACGGCGCTGAGTTTTACAATGGATAATTCCGGCGATGGAATTTCATTACAGGTTTCAAAAATCACGCCGGATGCCATTGAGACAATCTACCGTTCTACCCGCCCCCATAGTCTGGGCATTTTCTATTCCATGATTACTCAATATGCAGGGTTCACCAGAGACGGGGATGAATACAAGCTGATGGGTTTATCCAGTTATGGCAACAGACATAAATATGACTTTTCCTTCCTGCTGAATGTTTCGGAAGGACAGTTAAGGATCAATGAGGAATATATACAACCGCTGTTGCCGAATCAGCCGGGATCTCACAGAGACGAGATGCTGTATAGCAGGTCATTTACAGAAAAGATGGGCCGAGGCAGAAGAGTGGATGATTCGGATGCGGCTACTGACATCTATTTCAAGGATATCGCCGCTTCTGCTCAGCAACACTTTGAACATTGCCTAATGGCCCTGGTGGAATATTATGTAATACAGACGGGCATCCGAAAGGTATGTTTGGCCGGAGGAGCCGCCTTGAACTGTGTTGCCAACCAAAAAATCATGAATCTATCTTGTGTGGACGCTATTTTCATCCAGCCTGCATCCTCTGACGCGGGTGTTTCGCTGGGAGCTGCCTGGTTGGCATCCGCTGAACATAACATAAAACCCGTTGCCAATAGAAATACCTATCTGGGCCGGGCGTATGACAATGAGGACATCAGACAGATGCTGGAAAACTGTAAGGTATCCTACGCATTCGTGGAACATCCTGAAATTGAAGCAGCCAAGATGATTGCAGAAGGACAGGTTATCGGCTGGTTTCAGGGAGCGATGGAGTTTGGCCCCAGAGCATTGGGCAACAGAAGCATCCTTGCCAATCCGTGCAATGCCAGCAGTAAAGATATCGTCAATCAGAAAATAAAATTCAGAGAGTCCTTCCGGCCTTTTTGTCCCAGTGTTTTAGAAGAAGATGTCGAGCTGTATTTCTCCGGCAAAAGCAAGCAATCTCCTTATATGACGATTACCTATGATGCGAAAGATTTTGCCCTTCAAAGCATTCCGGCTGTCATTCATGTGGACCATACTGCCAGAATACAAACAGTCAGCGAATCGGACAATCCACTTTTCTACAGTCTGCTGCGGGAACTCAAAAGAATCAACCGACATGGGGTAGTGCTCAATACCAGTTTCAATCGATCGCATGAGCCCATTGTCTGTTCGCCCAGAGATGCACTTGCCACTTTTTACAGCAGCGGACTGGATGCGTTGTTTTTAGGAAATTATATGATTTTAAAGACTTCCGCGTAATCCAGCATTCCTGATTGATTCGCTCATAAAACCACCTCATACAAAAAGTTTGTACACGAAACGTACTAGAAATAATCACTTCTGTGGTGCTTATTTCTTGAACTCAAGAGGTACTTCAGCAAATGATATGCATTCTGTATATATTCCAATGGATTCCTCACAAACAGCCGTATCGTGTTCACTGCAAATCCAACTCGAAAATAAAAACGCCTGTAAAACAACTTCTCCTTCTCCAATGCTTCTTTATTCATGGATACCTCTTTCCATTCATTCTTATAAGGGTAGAGAGAAAAATTGATGAGATGCCGGTATTGATTAAACAATTCTGTACCGGGATATAAGACCAACTGACTCACACTGATATAATCCAGATCGGACTCCATTGCAAAACGGATACTATCCTCCAACGCCCTTTCGTCTTCTACCGGTGTACCGGTGATAAAAAAACCGAATGTTTCAATCTTTGATTTTCTGCAATATCTGATTAGCTCTTTTGCCCTATCAAGATCAATCTCTTTATTCAGAAATTTCAGCACTTCCTTACTTCCGCTCTCAATTCCAAAATAGATCCTTTTACACCCTGACTTATGCATCATATCTATCATCCCTTCATCTATGGTATCCACCCTGCTGAGACAAGTCCACTGTATATCCAGCTTATTATCGATGATCATACTGCAAATCTCCATCACCCTTTTCCTGCTGGCGGTGAAGGTATCATCAATGAATCTGAGTGACCTAATTTTAAATCTTTCCTTCAGTATCTTTATCTCCTCGATTATCTGTTCTGGGGAACGATAATATAGTTTCTGGCCAAAACTTCTCACGCAATAATTACAGGAATAGGGACATCCTCTGGCGCTTTGTATCAAACCAAATGGCAATTGCAGAAAGGGTTCAAAATACCTGCCTTCTTTCAACAGTTCATACGCAGGCACCGGCAATTGCTTCGTGTTTTTTATCCTGAGCTCACTCTCATTATAGATATACTTTCCCTCTTTAAGATAAGAGATGCCCATCACATCTGAATAATCTCCTTTCGCGATCATCTCATGCAACAAGTCGCGGAATACCAGATCCGGTTCCCCATGGATGATAACATCTACAAGTGACTTCCGTAAGATCTCTTCTGAAAACAAGGTGGCATAATGTCCGAATAGAACCAATGCAGACGAAGGCGTTGACTTTTTGATGCTATCCAGGACCTTCATATCCTCTTCGAAGCATTCAAACCCCTGTATCCCGACTATCACATCCGGCTTGAACTTAGCCACAAAGCTATGCGTCTGCTCCACACTGTAGGACTCTGCTATGCAATCAAGCAATTCAGTCTCAACGACTGAAAACTGCCTGGCAATTCCTCCCATGGCGATGAGCTCCTGTGGCGGCAATAAAAAGTTGGGTGCATTATAGCTGCACATATACCTCCGTTGTATCCTGTTCCGATTGGGGGGATTAAGCAAAAGCAACTTCATATCTGACTAATCATTCATTTTTTATCTATCGAGGATACATTCCCTGACATTCCTGTCAATCAGAAAATCGTATATGGCATAGCGTGTTTCTGACAGTTTCTGCATCTTATATTCGGTAAATCTGTTTTTATATTCTTTTTTACTTATTGACTGATATTTAACCAAATCATGCTTTAGATAATCTATATTATCCGTTTTAGGATTGATGAACGAAATGTAGTTATTCTTATCATTCTCCAGCAGATTGATTGTCATCGTTTGCATAAAGATATACTTAAAATGCACCAAACACACCGGATCGTCATATACATAAACTGTATTTTCCTTTGTTGCAGTCAACAATTCTGCAATATTGTCATATCTCTTTTTAAGGGTTATTCCGATTGATTCTATGCTGAATATCGCATGTATGATAAGCAATATTACAATGGGCTTATACAACTTCTTAGGGCAAAAATCGACAAAAAGTATTGGTAGGAAGAGGAGTAAAACCCTCAGATTTCCAATCACATAAAAGAAATAAGGGAAATTCTTAAACATAAGCGCAACCACAAACAATGGAACAATAACAAATATGGATAGCAATATTGACTTATGGTATTCAATCTGACCTTTAAACACGCTATAAGCAATAAAAGCCAATACAACAGCCGGATACAACCAATCCCATGAATGCAAGAAAAACTCCCGGATCACTCGTGTGTTTAAATAATTATCCGCTAAGGATAACTGATTATTATCCGTCAATATATCTGATTCGTATTCCGTCGTCAAAAAGGTCAGTTTCAGCAAGAGGTAAAGGAAACATACCACCAGATAAATGCCCGTGGTTTTCATATCAAGTTTTGCCTTAAGAAACAGATACAGCAGCATCACCACTGTCGGATAAAACAGGCTCAGGTGCAGATTCACCGTCAACAACAAGAGTATGACATGCAGCCACCTTCCCTTTGCCCCAATAGGCATCCCTCTATCCATGAGCATATAAAGGATAAAATAAATACATCCTCCCAGCCAGTATTCGGAAATGGAAAAATAGTACTGATAGGATATGAAGAAGGTAAATGACAGCATAAAATAAACAAAGTACCTCCATGAAGTCCTGTACAAGAGATACATTGTAAACAACACTGGAACCGAATAGACAAATGCATAGCATACAGCTATCCACTTTACATCCGCCCCCAATACATTCATAGCTATTGGAGGGATAGAGTATAATCCTTGCAAGAACCTGAAATGTAACATATCTATCACATTATGTTCCACAATATTGTAAAAAGGGAAACAATCATCTGAATTGGCGATTCTTACCTTATAGTAATACATGTAATTGCATACCATATAAAATGGCAGTATCATTATCAGTGACCTGTACAGAAAATGAACCAACTTATCAAACATTGTATTAACCGCATTCATTTATCATGCTTTAAAATTGCTTCATAATAATTTACAACCAAAGATAGTACAATCAATGATACGACAAAAAAACCGACTGGACCGACAAAAAAATCTTTCACGTAGCATAAATCAAGCAACTCCATTCAATGCTCATTTCCCTTGCATCAGCTTCTGTCGTCTTAATATATTCAACAATACGTATGTCCCACGGGAGTAAAACCTGCCTGTTACCAGCGCACGGATCAATTTCAATAACCTCAAAGGATTGAATAGAAAATTAGACGTATAGAATATCAGATAATTAAGGACCCCAATCACCACCAATACCTTTTTATGAATATGCTTATTGTAGCTTCTGAATCCTCTAGTTGATTCTGATTCTACCAAACTGGCAAAATAATCATCATTTAGTTGTATCTCATTCTCTTTAAATAACTGATTAAACAATTCAGAACCGGGATATGGACTAAAAAATGCCGGAGCCGTATCCTCCACACCATAATAACTGCATTTTATCAGGAATTTCCAGGTGGCAAGGATATCTGAGATTCTTTCATCAGGAAAACCCATAATCATATTTAACTTGACACTCATACCTGCCTTATGAGAATAGCTTATGGATTTCAGCATCTTATCCAGATTGACTTTCTTTTTAATTATTTTAAGCATCCTGACAGAACCAGACTCAGGTGCATAGGTTATGTATTTACAGCCTGACTTATACAATAAGGAGGCCACTTCTTCATCGATGGCTTCCGCTCTTGTTCCAGCCGGCATCTGAAAGGTGATCTGCAGTCCGCTAGCCAGAATTTCGTTGCAAAAGTTAAGCATCCACTCTTTTTTTATAATGGCAGTCAGATCATAAAAATCAAAATTAACCACCTTATAGTTTTTTTGCAAGAATCGAATCTCTGCGATTACATCCATATGATCTCTCAACAAGTATTTGGTCCCCCACATTTGAGGGCTTGAGCAGAACGTACAGGAATAAGGGCATCCTCTTGTTGCGAATATCGGTAAAGACCGTTCCGTGGTTACACCATAAGATGCGTTTGTATCAAAATATTTCTGCAAAGGAAATACATGCCATGCCGGCATGGGGAAAATGCCAATTTCATACTCCCGTTTACGTCTGTTATTGAAAATGATTTCTTGGCGCATCCTATCTTTGTAATAAATTCCATCCATACCGTCAAGCGGGATGTTATTTTTAATATTCTCACATATCTCCCGCATCGTATTCTCACCTTCCCCGGTCACAATAAGATCAAGACCATCACAATCATCCAGACAAAACTCAGGAAGAGCGGTCACATGTTCTCCTCCGGCTATTATCAGGCTGTGCGGAAACCTACGTTTTATTTCGTTTATAAATTTCCTGTTGACCAGCCAGTTATTGGAAAACATCACGGTAAGACCAATCATATCGAACCTGCGTCCTGCATATCGGTCAAAAAACTGATTGAATTCAGCCCCATGAACGACCATATCACTATTATTTTCAAATGCGTAATATGTATCCGGAGCCTCTGCTATTGCATCGAATACCTCCACAGCAAACCCCTCCGTTTCACAAATGGCGGCAATATACGCCAATCCCAGAGGCGGCGAACTGACCTGTGTGACTGACAGCCCCTTAGGAATAAGTCTGTGTGGATTTATAAGTAAAATATCGGGCATACCTTCAAATTTAATAAATTACGTTGATTGACAGACATCAATCTGATGTAAATGGTTTAACTTCCACAAAATCTGAATCATTATAAAAATGCCGTAGACTGTCCATATCAATATACCTTGCCAGATGAAGGGCAAGAAAATTATTAAAATCAGGGGAGTAGTGCATGCCATCCACTACTGCCGGCCCCTGATACTTCCTGAGCAAATCAGACAAATCAATATATCCGCAACCCGACTGCAATACTGCATCATATAAGGCCTTGTATGCCTCTCCTGTTTTCATAATATTGACACTATCACTGAATACTGACAATGGTTTCTTTGTAAGGTATTCCTTTTTATAGCCCAACAATGTATTCGGTTGCAGAAATTGTAAAATCCTCACATTGTAAAGTGCAGCAATCTGCATCCTTAATCTGGCATTTTGTATGAACTGACTCGTTATATACCTCTTATTGGGAGAATTGGTATAAAACGGCATTATATCCTCTGACTTCTGTTCATGGGTATCAATGAGCTTAAAGTTTGCAAACACAATCAGCTTAAACAGGGGCAAACTATAGGTCAACTTCCTGAAGTTTGATACGATACCCGTGTTGAAAAATTCCAGATTTGAAGATATATATTGAGAAAATTCAGTACCATCCGTCAGTGGGCCTGTGTTGACACCATCCATGAAAATTGTCAGGCTGGGCCTGTCACCACGGCGCAACAATGACAAAAACAGTAAGGTTTCCTGATACGGAGAATACGCCTCACATCCAAAATTCAACACCTCCAGGCTATCCGCTTGCTGTACATGCTGATATAGAAAGGATGGCCATGTATGGGTATCCTTAACGAAATCGCCAAATGTAGTACTACCACCCAGGCAATAGATCTTATATGCACCAGACTTCATTGTTGGCGAATGGGCGGTATATCTTACAGGAATAGCATTATGGTCAGTAATATTAAACATATCTGAAGTGAATTCAGACTTGGTGAATTCAACAACAGGATAATAATGAAATGGTCCTTCATTATTCAGCAGATAGTTCACCTGATCCCTCAAGACACTGTCCACATACGTATCAGACAGTCGGACGGAAGCACCTTTATGAGAATAGGCGGCTTCTATTATCACTTCCTTAAAAATCCTGTCACTAAGATAATGGTTAAAGAGGTCAGACTTTAACAAAAGATGACTTATGACATTCATTACAACAAACAACAATATCAAATATGTAAACAACCTGTTTTTTTTCATTGATGATAGATATAAATTGAGTGTCAAAAGATTTAAAAATGATGTAATTTAGTGCAAATTAGCAAATGGTAAAAGCGCTTGCAAGATTCATTCTTGGTAAATGTACAAAAGTTATCTTTGAAAATCAGATCAGGGCCAGTGCAACCCGAAACAGAGGCACCAACCTGCTTCCTGACAACATTCTGAGGTATAATGACAGCAGAACCTATGGCTACAAACCTGTCATTTGCTATGCTCCGTCTCTTGCCTTGTATTTTAACATCTATGGTGATGTGCTTGCGTGCTGCCAGAACACCAAAGATATCTTGGGCAATTTGCAGGAGAGCAGCCTGGATGACATATGGAACAGCACCAGAAGGCAACAACTGCAGGAAGATATCCGAAACTATGTCCTTCCGGAAGGATGCTCTTCATGTCAACTCAGCATAAATAACAACAGACACCACCAGACATTGGCCAGAATATATGATACGCCTGCTATCTTTTACGGAGATAACATACAGTATCCGCTGGACCTTACATTTGAGATAAGAAATACCTGCAATCTCGAATGTATCATGTGCAATGCCGAATACTCATCAACCATACGGAAAAACAGGGATGAATTACCGCAGCTGCAAAACTATTATCCCGATGATTTCCTGGATCAGCTGAAGCCTTATCTGATGCATGGTAAAACCTTCCGATTTCAGGGGGGCGAACCCTTCCTCATTGATGCCTATCTGGATATCATTGAATTCGTTAGCGAACACAACAAGAGTCACAAGATATACATCCAGACCAACGGTACGATTTACAACAACAGAGTAGCCAAGATACTATCTCAAAACAACATTCATCTTAGCATCTCCATTGATTCCCTAAACGAAGAGAGGTATAAATCCATCAGAAAAAACGCCCTGCTCCCGAAAGTCTTGGGCAATCTAAAAGCATACCAGACACATCTCAAGAAACACAAAAACACAATCAACATCAACATATGTATCATGCATAATAACTGGAGGGAGATCCCTGATTTCATTGAATTCTGCCACACCAATGATTTCACATTCACCTTTATCATGATAGAATTCCCCGAATACCTTTCCATCATAAATCTGGGAACGAGGAAAATCAAGGAAATCAAGGAATTTCTGCAATCGTCCATTTCTGACGTTCATAAAAAAGCATATCGCAGCGAATACGACAGCCTCCTCTTCACTATGGATGAATTTTACCGACGCTCCATACGGTTTGAGACAGAAATCGGACAAATGCAGCAGTATTGTTCTGAAGAATTGAATGAAATGATAAGATCCAGATTATCAAATCACCTGCCGGAGCACGAAATCACAAAACTACTATCTCATTTCCGCTCGAAAGCAACAGGGCTGCATGAAGGCTCCTACAGGATAATCATTGCCAAACTCATCTGTTTTCTTAAAGAAGTGGCAAATATTGAAAAATACGATACATTTAAAGAGAAAAGGTTGTTAAATGAGCTCAGGAGATACTTCGAATACGAAATCGGTTTACTGACATAGAATCTGCCTGACTTTTGCAGACATCACCTTCTTAAATCAACATGAGCACCACAAAACATGATGTATCCGCGGAATTCATGTCATGAAACATCGCCCAACCCAAGTATGCTTTCGGAAATGACATCATAAGCGCTTCTAAGTTCATAGTACAACAGGTTCTCAAATGTTTCTGTAGAATGGGTGTGATCCGTCTTATGGCTAAAAAAAACCTTCCTTAAATAAAAGTATCTGTTGATGATGTTCAGTCTTTTTTTGCTTATTTCCGGTGCTGCATCCTTTTGTGCCAAAGCCCACATTTTAGCGATGACCTCGTCTATATCCTTACTCCGAACAGGTAAGGTAGCGGCTGAATGTTGAAACTCTTCCATTGCTGAAACAAGATCCCCGGTCTTATTTTTCTGACTATAAACCTTATCTGCATCACGCACCAGTGCTGCAATATTCCTGAGCTGCTTTACCATATCAAGGCATAGCTGATGATTTGCACGCCCAACCATCGTTTGCGGTGCTATCGGCATATTCTTTTCTAAAAAGGCGATAATATCCAAGAGTTCAGGCTCAGACATCGAGTAAAATGTATATTGAAAAGGTGAATCCACCTCACACATTGATAATACCAACTGGTTCTCATTAGCAAAAATTATTGCATCAATGATCTCCCGCCAGTTGATGGTCATGGGAACAAAATTCAATGAGAGATGAATTTTATTCTTTCGCTTCAGATCAGCCAATCGATATATATTTTCCATAACATCCTCAAACCTTGCATTCAAGCGGATCCGTTCATAGGCATCCTTCTGAAAAGAATCGATAGATACGCTGATGATGAATTGCCCGTCTGCCGAAGACTGCAATAATCTCATAAAATTATCGGGAAGTACGGCTGCATTGGTCTGCACCGATATTTTACAATTCCGGTTCTGCCGGATTATCTTATCCCATATCCGATAGTAGGGCTTTATGAGCAGAGGCTCCCCACCCAGATACTGTGTGAATCTCAAATCTGGAATGAAATCGTCCAATTCTTCGAGTAACAAAGAAAAATCATTCGTCCTTACAGGTGTCTTTTTTTCTCTGTTTTTACGGATAAGAGATGAAAGCTCACCATTGCACATCACACATTCCAGATTGCACAGATTCGACAATTCAAATGTGATCTTCCTAAGCTTCCTGCTTTTTTCGGCTCTCGGTGTATCAAAATAGATGGCGGCCCGGTGATAATCTTCCATATCTATCTTTTGCTGACAGACCTGACAACCATTGGAAAGATTATACCCCGTCACAGAACGCTGCAAGCTTTGATGTTTCTCACTCATCCATAAATCAGAAAGGCGGTCTTTCAGCACATTACCCAGTATAAATGTCTTGTTGTATCCGCAAACATTGACATCACCGTTCATATTGATGAACAGGCTCGTAAAGGGTGCATTACAAAGGAGATGCTGTGGACCGTCTGCTCTGCTGAGGTTATACTTTCTTGCCTGATCAAGCGAGATGCTTGGATCAAGGGCTCTCTCATAGCCGGCATCTACCGAACGTAACCTGTGTGTGTACAAGCTTTTCTTTATAAAGCCACTCTTTGCTACAATATGTCTCAGAAACTTGTCTATGTAATAGTTCTCCATATAACCTGATTACTCTACCTGCAGTTCTATCTCCAGATAACCATCCAACACTTTTTGAAATACCCCGAAATCAATCCTATCTGTCAGATTGTGTTCATTAATCAGAAAGTGATACAACAATCTCTTACAGACATCTTCCTTCACAGACGCGGCCACCTGCTTATCATCCAGATAGGAGACGATAAAATCGACGACATCATTCTTTTCCTTATCGCTCAATCCTGTGAATGCGATATGCTGTCTTAAAACCTGCCGGATTTCCGCATACAATTCATTAAGGTTTCTCCCGTTGTATGAATTCAAGAATTCATACATCTTATCAGAATATCCTATGTAGGATTTTATGGTTGCCAATGCATCGTCATACATCCTTTTGTTTCGACTTATGATTACAGTGCCTCCTGATGGAGGAAGATATGTTGATAATACATCATAAACCCGCTTCACTTTGAAAGAAGGCAGATTCTTTATATCCAGATGAAAGGGAGCGTTTATATGAATGATCTTGAGAGATATGTTATGCTCATTGCAAAACTCCAACATCAGCGGAAGTTCGTGCCAATTAACTGACATCAGGCAAAAATTGACATTCAGGTTTATTTTCCCTGCCCTGTAAAAGCCAATCAAGGTTTTGACGTTTGCAAACACCTTTTCATGACTTGACTTACCTCGTATGCGTTCAAACAATTCTCTGCTGATTGCGTCCAAAGAGACACCTACATCAAAATGGCCGGAATCCAGCAACAAATTAAATCTTTCCGGCAGCACCGTTGCATTGGTTTGGATATGAATCTCACAAGAGCTGTTTACGGAAAGTATCTGTTCCCAAACCTTATAATATTGCCTGATCAGCAGCGGTTCACCGCCTATGAAGGTAGCTATCTTGAGATGGGGAATAAACGTCTTAAGGTCTTCCAGAAAAGCCTCATCATAGACATTTGGCAATGGATCCATGCCTTTTGTCTTTCTGATAGAGGAAGACAGGACCTCATTACACATGATACATTCCAGGTTGCATAAATTACTGGTCTCAAACGACATCTGATTGGGATATTCTACAGCGTCATCCGCATAAAAATCATATTTTGTTGTCGGTAGCGATGAATAATTCTTAAATGAAAAGGCCATTTTGCATTCAAGGCAGTTAGACAGATCATATCGTCTCATTCTGTCTCTGAAATGCTCGGCCTGCTGGCTTTTCCATATATCATAAAGTCTGCTTTCCCTGATGTTCCCGATGGTAAGCTTATCATTGAAACTACACAAGGTGACATCACCATTCACCTTGAAATGGATATTGTTGAACGGTGCATAACAGAAACGTTTTTGTGGACCGAAAATCCTGGCTTTGTTGTAATCCAGGACCTCTTCTTTCATGATAGATGCAACTTCATTTTCAGGATATTCATAGTCCAGAAATATTGCACGGGCTTTCCACAATCGTTTTACAAGTGGATATCCCAATCTTGAAATCATCGGATAGGCATGAACAATTTTCTTTATGTTGGAATTGACCTTCATTGATTAAAAGTAATAAAAAAGGAACAAACGGATGTTGGGGATTTTCATTTCATACGATAACTGCAAGCTAACACTGAGAAGATTCAGAAGTTCAAAACCAGTCAGTAATGAATTTCGTCCAATGTCTTTTCATTTCATTCGGAAATCTGGCAGATGCAAAATCAGCAAGCTTCCGGTTGTATGTATTTCCGAGTTGCCTCATCAGCCTCACCATCTTTCTGACGGAAAAATCATCAACGACATATTTTTCTTCGGCAATCACTTCGTATCCGTTAATAAGTTCTTTTCTCTCATACATGGACTGCAACAGATCATTATCATATCTTGTAAAAAAATCGGTATCCACCCGATACTTCAGCAGACTGTCTTTTGTTCCCGGTTTCAGATAATAAAATGCCAGACGCTTGTCTTTTACAGTAATCCATATGCTTAAGGCATACCTTGGCTTGTCGGTAAAATTAGGAAAACCGCCGTGAAAGGTTTTAGAATTGAACACCACCATCTCTCCAGCTTTCATTGGAACCATGTTCATGTAGGGTATCAAGGAGTAGGCGTGTTTTTTAAGAGGCAGATATACAGCCGGATAAGGTGCCGGCCGAATATTATTGTTATAGATGAGGTGGCTCTTATCTATAAAGCCCAAACATCCGTTGTCAATATCAACATCGACCAAAGGTAACCAGCAGGTTAAGGATACGCCATGCCTGTCATCTTCCAAAAATGAACCATCCTGATGAAGGTGCAAAATATCCTTCTCATTCGGAAACTTGATCACAAGCGTTCCAAATACGAAATACGGGTCATAAAATATATTTTCCAGCAACGGATATATGAAGTCCTTTATTTTATCCGTGAACCTGCTTAGCTCTTTCTTATCTTCCGAATCAATTAGATGCAGATGGGGTGTATTCGATTTTTTCTTGAGTGATGAATCAAGATACCAGTTCAACAGGGTATCAATATCTTCAGCGGACAATACATTTCCGTCCATCTTGACATATCCGACCTCCTTTAAGGCCTTATCCTTTATTTCATCTCTGATGACATTCATATGTGACACTGCTTGCATATTAGCTCCATACATACATTTTTCCGTCATTGAGTCCTTCAGCAAGAAAACCGCCTAGCGTTATACGAGGTTCTTTACCTAGCACTATCTCTGCTCTGTGCCATAATTCACCGCCATTAAACAGCAGCAAATCACCGGGTGCCAATTCAATCAGATTCGGCTGTATATCATTCTCAATATTTACAACCTTATTATTGTGGAGCTTCACTTCGGTATCGGATAATTTTTGCTTGACATCATGCTGCTTCATGTCAAATATAGAGAACAGACCTCCTTCCGTGGGCTTGTTTACCATCAGAAAGAAGCTAAATATGTTCCTGTCACTGATTTGATTTTTTGTATTGCTATAGAAATAGCTGGAAAGTCTTTTCAAATCCTTTTCACAATGGAAGGTCATCTCCCCAAATGAAGGATGCAGATACCTCAAACTCAATGGTGCAAAATAATGCTTTGTCTGAGATTCATCTTTAAGCAGATGCAGACTGCTCACCTTACATATGGAGGCGAGCAAATCAAATATTTTCTTCATGTCAAATCCCAACTCCGCATCCGAATCATCGATGAGCTTTCTGGTGTAATTGAAATACTTCTTTTGCAATTCATCTTTGGAAAAAGTATCCAGCAGATAGATGGTGGTAGGGTAGGTAAACCCCATCTTGTTATGCAAATCCGTACGGGTATTCTGCAAGTCCGGAATTTTTGATTTTATAGCTGCTAATTCTTCTGTGGAAAAGACCCCTTTGATGATGAATGCTGCGTTGCACTCTTCCAGCTTCTTAAAATCTTCTGATGTGAAATTGTCACCCCCTTCCCCTGTAATATTTCTATAATTTTTCACAACAACTTCAATCATAAAAATCTATTTTTACAAAAATAAAGAAAAAAATGGATACTGGCGTTTTAAGCAGAAAGGAAAACCGGCTGATAGTCAGATGGTATAGTATCTTCAACTCTTTGAACAGTATCTTTTCCTACAATGTAAAATTCCTCAACCTCGGCTATTCCAGCATTCTGGAAACAGAAAGAGAAATGCTTCGTCCGGAGGACAAGACCAATGACCTGACGGAGCGTCAGACCTTACTTTATCTCCTGTTATTGAAAAATATGGACACTCAACCCAAACATGTTGCAGAAATCGGTTGCGGAGTGGGCGGCGGTGCCGGAGTCCTCAACAAATACTACTATCCGCTCAGTTATACCGGGTTTGATGCAAACCAACAGTTCATACAAAAATGCACAGTAGAAAAGGGTAACGAAAAGACGACATTCCATCAATTGGATTGCATCCGATTTATTGAACTGAACAGAACATATGACGCAATCATATGTCTGGAGGCTTCGCTGCATTTTGATGACATTGAAATCTTTTTCAGCAATGTTTCAGCTTCCCTGAAAACTAACGGACGCTTCTACTATGGAGATATTTTCAGAAATGACAATGCGGACAATACAGAATCCATCCTAAAAAAGAAGGGATTAAAACTGGTCAACCGACGGGATATAACCGAAAATGTAATCAGATCCATATCTGCAACAGGAAGTGCAAGCAGCTTTCAAAGAATGCTGCACCGTATCTTTCTCGACAAGGGAAATCTCACCTTTAATGTAGACTCATCGATGTTCAGGAAATTGCAAAACGGGGAACTGACATATCTATTGTATGAATTTTCTAAATAGCCTCCGCAAAAAGGGTTCAACCTTTTTCTTGCATTTGTATTTATCAAGCGCAGAAGGACTACATAGTGACAATTCCTTATAGATACCATCAAGAACAGCCTCCAGTTCTACTTGGGTATATGTTTTATTTACGCTATCTGGCAATACCTCTGAAAGAATGCCCGTTGAAGGTCTTTTAAAGATATCCTTTATATAATTCTCGAAGTGGAATATATAATCATCCTTTTGTTTATATACTTCTATCCCTTCTTTTTCAGCATGCAGGAAAAGCATCTCGCTTTTCTTTTGCTTTAGGCATAAAACCACTGAAACCCTGTCTGTCGCTGAATTGTTGGAAGTGGCACCATGAACGATGCTGTTATCAAAAAAAACGGCATCACCTTTTTTTACCGGAACCGGAAATAGATAATCCATAATCAAATCTGTATTGTCGCTAAAGAACAAGGGTATATTGGGAGACCGGAATGTTTTAATATTCCTGAAGTGCGTTCCGGGTGCAATCACCAGTCCGCCATTTTCCATATTCGTATCAGCCAAAGGAATCCAGCAGTTAAAACTACGGTACCTGCTTTCATCCACATATGTCCAGTCCTGATGAATATCGATTGTAAACTCATCCGAAGGTGTTTTGATCATGAAATTTGACAGATATACTTCACAATCTTTACAATGCATTTCCACAAACGGCTTCAGCAGACTTAACAGATGCCTGTGTATCTCCATTCTGTCTTTGATGCCATAATAAGAAAAAACTGTACTGAAACCATCCTGCAGAGATATGTCATTAAATATGGTATTGTAATATTCAAGAATGGCTGCGGTCAAATCGGCACCGATATTATATTTAGCCGGAAGAAATCCTGATTTATTGAATTCAGCATTATCTTCACTACGAACAAACAAATCATCATATATTACTGTCGTGGACATCAGCTGATTACAATTTGTTTGTAATAGGTACCAGACAATGGAGGCTTACTTTCATCCCATCCATACTTCACATAATAATCGTCTTCCTGCTGTATATAGACATCTACTATTTTCTTTTCCCAATCTAGCATGTGAAAGGATGCAATCTCTGCATTCTGAGTCGTAAATTTCATTGAGACGGCAGGTCTTGAATCAAATACGGTATTCGTTTCTGAAGAGTGAATCAGATTATTGAACAAGATAACAGGCTCTCCTTTCTTTAAATTCAGGTGTATCAACCATTGTCTTTTGCTGACTATATAATCTGGATAATATTCGAATTTGGAGAAATTAAGCCGGTTACTGAAATGATGGCTGAATGGTTTGACTCCCAGTCGTCCTGATTTACTGTAAATGGTATCTACCAGTGGAATCCAGATGATAAAATCATCATAATCCAGAAAATTGACTGTCGTCGGATCCTGATGTGGTCCGATATGTTGATTTTCAGCCTTATTCCTAGAAAAAAAAGTAGACATTATATGTTTATAAGGCAACAACTGGCTATCGATATACGGCTTCAGAA
Source organism: Chitinophagales bacterium (assembly GCA_046329775.1). Lineage (GTDB taxonomy): Bacteria > Bacteroidota > Bacteroidia > Chitinophagales > JADIYW01 > JADJSS01. The sequence goes on along the minus strand of JAXLTX010000011.1, from coordinate 53,738 downwards.
CCTGTTTGATAAAATCACTGTGTGATTTCCTTACATCTATATCTTCAGAGAGAATGGAGTTGAAAAAATAAGAATCAAACTGTATGTTCTTATTGTAGAAATCAAGCAGGCTTTGGAAAGCATCCTCCGATATCGCAGGAAGCTTAACATAACCAAATAAACTTAAAATGGTATTTTTGTATTTATCAGAAAGAATATCATGCTTCATATGAACTCATTAATAAAATACCATGTATAAAGAACCTGAAACAATGCTATCTTAATAAAACAGACAGCAGTTATGTTCTTGATATTCCGATGCAGTCAAACTCATTTATATTAAATAACACACCTGAACATTTAATTCATCATCTGTCATTTTTTTAGTACATTTACTACTACAAATCTAATTATTTTATTTGATTACGACGATGTTTAAGTTTCTTTTTTCAAGAGCATCAGCCATTGATATAAATTTTAATAGAAATTTACCCTTTAACTATTTTCTGAACAAATCAATTGCACGGGAAATACAATCAAAAGGGTTTGTTGTCATCAAGAACGTGGTGCAGGAAGAGCAGATCCGATTCCTGCTAAACACCTATCAGCAACTCACCCGATTTCCCGACTATAGCATCCATGACAAATTCCAGAACAGCGGCAGATTTCAATCGCCTGCCATACGCAATTTCGTAATGGACAGCATAGGGAAATTCTCCAATGATTTTCTGCCGGCCGTGTTTGACAGGTATGTTTATGATGAGAATACCACCGGAGCATTTCAGATAAAACCACCTTCCAAAGTGAGCGAACTGAATCCGCATCAGGATGCTCCCGTAATGGATGAAACAGCAGGGAATGGCCTTTTCGTCTGGATTCCGCTTTGTGACATTACAGCTGAAAATGGCGCCGTCTGTGTGTTGCCCGGCAGTCACTTATGGGGAAACCACCAACGTTCCCTCAATGTCAAATGGGTTTTTGAAAAACACACCAGATTACTCTGGAAACACATGCAGCCTGTCTACCTGAATGCCGGCGATATCTTATGCTGGGATTCGGCCCTCATTCACTCATCACTACCTAACCTGACGGATCAAACAAGAGTTGCCATCACCACAACGCTGCTTTCTAAAAACTATACGATGGTGGAATATTTCAAAGACAATGAGACACCTTCCGGCAAAATAGAAAAATATCAGGTAGAGCGGAGTTTCTGGGAAAGCGGAGACATCATGAAAAGACCGCCCTGCCCACCCAACAGATTCATCGGTATGGAGGATATGGCATTCCCTTCTGACATCTCCAAAGGTGAGATGCTGCAACTGCTGGAGCAAACGCAACAGCATATTTCCAGGACAACAAATCAATGAATATGTTCAACTTCACCAACAATATCAACAGTGTCATTAAAAACAAGGAACTGCAACGGCAGCTTGAAGAGGAAGGATATGTCATTGTTCCCTTTTATACCAAAGACGAGATTCAGGCGCTCACCCGGTTTTACAACGAAAACACCTCTTCTCAGCAACAGGGGTTTCAGCCCACCACCTATTTCAACAGTCTTGAATACAGGCTGAAAGCCAGCGAATTCATCAAACAGATTGCCTTGAATCATTTGGATGAATATCTCGAAAACTTCAAGGTATACATGGGCAGTTTTATCGTAAAGCACGCGGATAAGAACAGCGAACTCGGGGTGCATCAGGATATGACGCTGGTAGATGAATCTAAGTTCATGGGCATTAACATCTGGTCTCCACTTTGCGATACCACCCCGGAGAACGGAGCCTTATACCTGATTCCCAAAAGCCACCGCATCTTCCCTACTTACCGGAACGCCACCATCTCCAATATCTATGACAAACACTACGATCTGATAAAAAAATACATGCAACCGGTATATATGAAGGCGGGTGAAGCCATCCTGTTCGACCACAGTATTCTTCATTACTCACCACCCAATCTTTCGAAAGAGGTACGCATAGCTACTAACATTTTTATCACCCACAAGGATAGCGTGATTACCATTTGCTATCATGATAAAGAAAAGAACCGGATAGAGCTCTTTGAAGAAAAGGATGATTTTTTCACCACCTACCGGCAATTTGACAATCAGTCGAACAAACTGAGACCCCAAATCGGTAAAAGCATCGGGTTCAGGGATTATGATTTCCCGCAAATCACGCCGCAAAAGATGAAAGCACTTTACGGTGTGGTTCCAAACCAATCTGTTTTTGAAAAAATAAAATCCATATTCAATCGCTGATGTATCCGCAAATATTTAAAGACAGCAAGCTACAGGAGCAATTTGACACGGAAGGCTATGTCATCATTCCCTTATTGGATAAAGAGGATATTGAAAAACTGACAACGATTTTTCATGAGATGCACCGGGAATTGCAGGAAAACCGTTTTGGTGCCTCCTCCGGGCTGCAGGACATAAACCTAAAGCATCAGATAAGAGATACGCTGTATCCCGTTTATCTTCCGTATTTTGAAAAAACATTCAAAGAATACACCTATTTCGGTTCTTCCTTCCTGTATAAAACACCCGGAAAGAATTCAGACCTGGCACCGCATCAGGACTGGACCATTGTGGACGAAAAAAATGCCGTAGCCATCAACATATGGACACCATTGTGTGATACGAGTGAGGAAAACGGAACCTTGTATGTGGTACCGAAGAGCCAGACGACCAAGCTATTCAGCCTGCGCGCACCCACCATCCCCTTTTACTTCCAGAAGTATTTCAGTACGGTGATAAAATGTGCGGTACCGACCAACGCCAAAGCCGGCCATGCAGTCGTCCTGAATCAGAGCCTGATCCACTACTCCTCTCCCAACCTGAGTAGGGACATCCGGATTGCCATAACATCCGGCATTAAAACAAAAGACGCTCCCATGTTATTTCACTTTAAGAATGAGCGGAATGAAATAGAAAGATATCAGATGCCCGAAGATTTCCTCTTATCCTTCAAGGATTTCCAGAAAGACATTTATCTGCGACCTGAGAACGGGACTTTCGTGTCCAACATTCCATACATGCCTCCGTCAATTGGAAAATTTAAGTTTATCCAGCAGTTTGGAAAAGAGAGATTCACGCTGCTTCAAAAGATCAGAGAAATCTTCCGGTAGATGCCGGTTGAACATCGTTCCTATCTCTTCCCATGTCTCTTTCTCCGTCAACAACTTTTCAGTGTGCAGCAATTTATTGTCTCTCCGGATTCTCAGCGCATCGAAACCGTAAAAATCTTCCTCCCTTGCCTGATAGGTTTCCACCTGCCTGCCATCCGGACAAAATGAGACACATAAGGATGCCTCCTTATCTTTCACACCGACAATGGCTACATTCCTAGTTTGATTGATTTTATTGGGGCGTGAGTAATGTATGAGCTTATGATTATACAGGATGGCTTGTCCTGCCTTCAACGCTGGCTCATAACCGATCTTCAGGAAACGCTCCGTATAAGGGCCATACACATTGGGGATGTTCAGCCCTCGCAACTGTTGTTTCCACAGATGCGAACCGGGAATCAGTCCCAGAGTTCCATTCTCCGTATCCGTATCCACCAGAGGTATCCAAAGATTGTAGGAATTATATTTCGACTCATCTACAATGGACCAATCCTGATGGGCTTCCAGATTCGATGTTCCCTTTATTTTTGTAGCGAGCGTTCCTCCCAGCAACTGAAACTCGGGAAACATTGCCTCAAACCTTGCATCAATGATACTGTGCAGTTCGTCATTTATGAATGCAGAATCTTCTTTGCTTAATATATGTGACGAAGAGACGAAATCGGCCTGCCCGTTCCTTAAAAACCGAATACAGAGCTCATTCAACCCATTTACTTCGTCCGCCCCCAGAAGGTCGATGATTAAAAATCCATTTACAGCCAGTTTCATTTGCAGATTATTCTCCATAGTATTTCGTTATCCTATCACCTTATCAAGAATACGCTTAGGCAAACTCAATACATTCCTTATTCTATCCGCAATGCCACTTTTCATCTGTTCTCCGAAGAGTGACATCATATGCTGCGTCAGTTCCTTATTATAAACGTTCCCGGCATGGAGAACCCGTCGCTTCATGTCATCTTTAGATAAATCTTCCCAAACGTATTTCTCTTCTCCCAGCAGTTCATAATCTTCTATCAGTTTACCGGCATCATACATTTTCGATAATGTGCCGTTATCATATTTCATAAAAAATGCAGGATCGATCTTGTACTTCAACAAGGTGTCTTTTGTACCCGGCTTGAGATAATAGTGCCGCAACACGGCATCTTTCTGCGTAAAGCTCAAACCGACCGCCAGCCTTGGCGCGTCAGTTATATTGGGTGGAGATGCATGAAAAGTCCTGTTATCAAAAATCAAGGCTTCGCCCGGCTTCATCGGCAGCAGCTCGAAATACGGAAAAAGGGAAAACATGTGTTTGGCCAATGGGGACGGCACCTGTGGGGACGGCGAAGGTCGTACATTATTTAAGAATTTATGACTTCCTTTTATCACGCCCAAACAGCCATTTTCCATTTTTGTATCCACCAGAGAAATCCAGCAGGTAACAGAACAATGCTGCACTTCGTCTTCGACAAATGTCCAGTCCTGATGCGGTGGAACAACGCCTTTAGGATTGGGATCCTTAATGACATAACTGGCTGTGATAAGTTGGTAATCCTGCAAGTACGGCGCTAATTTAGGCATGGCAACAGACTCAATCTTTTGCATCATCTCTGACACCAGCTGCTTGTTTTCATGATCCATACCGACATAAAAACCATAATCGGTTACTTTCTTTATGCCGGATTGATACAAATAATCCACCAAGGATTTCACCTCTGCATCGTCCAACGCATTGATCTTCACATAACCATTCTTTTCAAAAAATTCCTGATGGTTCTTATCCTTAAAGAGTGGTTGCATGGTATTTGATTTTAGTCTGTTTTGATAAAGTTCCCGCTTCAGGTCGGTTTCTGTAAATTCTTTTACCTGATAAGGAATGACATCTGCAAGTTTGCCGACAGACGGCGATTTAATGATCTCCGGATAATGCAAAAACATATCGTCCGGCATTGCGTATCTGCTGAGTTGTTTCTTGGATGCATCAAAATAATACATCATCAGGTGCGCTTCCTTGGGCACCAGCCCTATGGTAAGCGCCAGTCTGTCCTTATCGCTTTTATTGGGCCATGAAGCGTGCATCAGCTTCTGGTTGAAGATGAATGCATTGCCCTTTGCCATAGGAAGCGTCTTAAGGTATTTTTCAAAGGCTGCTCTGTGTTTTTCAAAAGAGACAGGTAGTGACGGTGCCCTGAAATTCTGCTCGAGCCGGTGACTGCCATCAATGACACGCAAAGCGCCATTCTGTTCGGTCGTATCTTCCAAAGGTATCCAGATGGTATAGGAGCCGAATGCATCCTCGTCGGTGACGGTCCAGTCCTGATGCAACGGAAGCGGATTGTTCTCGTTGGCTTTTTTTTTAAGGAAAGACGCTCCCAGTAATTTATAATCGGAAAAGCGGGCTTCAATTGCAGGCATCAATCTGTCTAATATAACATCACTGACTCTCTTTTTCAGATCGATATCGTCGTGAAAGGAAGTGGAATAAAAAGAGGTTTCCGTATCCGAAAAGTGCATACGATATTGTGCTGTACAAAATGAGATATCCTCCGCACTCAAAAACTCATCCAGAAAGTATCCATTTTGATTTAATAAATTACGCTGATATGAATCCCTAACGTGTAACATCTATGAAAACGCTTCTTTAATCTTCGTGAAAAAAGACACCTTCTCCGGTGCTTCGTCAATTCTTTTGCCATATATGGCTTTATCAAACTCCCGCAAGCTGAGCTGAAACGGTTTGAAGGGAACAACCCTCAGTATCTTTTTATTCTCCACCTTCTTCCACGGGTTGAATTGCATGTAAAAATCGACATCCACTTCCAGCACTTCTATCTTGTTCGGATTAACCTGAGGGTCAAGGTGGTAATGTATGGATTTTTCTTCTGCGGGGATCAATATCAGCTGAATGGCAAGCCGCAACTCATCAGAGAGATTCAATGCGGAATAATGCACAATACTGTCGTCCAGGATGACCGCAGTACCCGCTTTTATATTCATCGGCACCAGGTATTTCTTGATGATATCCTCTTTGATGTCATTGAGTTCCCAGGGCACCATTGGTCCGCGAAACTCACCGTAACGTTTGTGTGTTCCCGGCACCACCTGCAATGTTCCGTTCTGCTCATTGCTATCAACCAGAGGACACCAGATAGAAACGGAAGTTGACTTTCGTTCATCCACAAATGCCCAGTTCTGGTGCAATGGCACTTCACCGTTCTTTGATTTTTTACGGATAAAATTAGCGATGACCGGTTTATAATCATCCAGATAAACATCCACCTGTTTTTTAAAACGGGAAGTGATGATATCAAATACCTGACGTTTGTAATCGATATTCTTATCTATGAATGTAAAATCATAGGAAATCGCATCCTTGAGCCCAATGTCATCCGACTGGATAATACCGCCGCTGTTGGGCAGCGTATCAAAATACAATTGTCGCAATTCGGCCACTTCTTCCGGCTTCAGGAAGGGGATGACAACATATCCATCCTTTTCAAACTGCTCATTTAACGAATCATCCTTTAAGACCTTTCTCATGCAATTGATATTATTTTTAAAGACATAACGATGTCATCCAAATTTACTAAAAATAGTTGTTCAATGCCGGAGGAAGCATCAAAATGTCGTAAAATACCTAAATTTAGTCAACTGATCATCACCAATGTGGCGAATAGCATTTCTGATGCACAATCCTATAATCCATTTGTTCCGTTTTCAAAATAATTCCTGACATTTGAAGTATTCTAACCAGAAATACCTAATTTTATTCAGGTTACACATCCGTTCATTATGTTTGATTTTTTATTCAAAAAAAAAGCCCTTTACGAGTCTGTTCAGGTAGGTGAATTTTACAACCAAAACCACGATGCCTTCATCAAGGTATACGGTGAAGTCATCCAGGCATTCCGTACGAACAATCCGGATAACATTCTGAACGCACAGGTGGAGAGCATTGGCCTGAAGAGCGGATACAAGGTATTGGATGCAGGATGCGGTGTGTGCGGACCTGCAAGGTATTTTGCCAAAAACGCGGGTTGCTCCATTGATGCAGTCTCCATTTCCGCAACACAGGTGGACGTTTCAAGAAAACGTGTTGCCGATGAAGGACTGCAGGATAAGATATCAGTGCACCTGCACGATTATCATACGGTAGACAAATTGTTTCCAAAAGAAACCTTTGATAAGGTATATTTCCTGGAATCGTTTGGGCATTCCAACCAGAAAGAGAAATTACTGAAAGCCATCTGGAAAGTGTTGAAACCGGGCGGAGAAGTGTACATCAAGGATTTATTCCGGCGTATCTCTAAAAATTGGCTGGTACAGCGCAAGATTGATGGCGAAATAAAAAAGATAAATGAAGCCTATTACTATGATGTAACCGACCTGAATAAGTTTGTCGACCTCGTGAGAGAAATCGGTTTTGTCATTGTCTTTATCAAAACCATAGATATACCATTAGAGGACTTTGAAAATCTATCCATTTCAAATGAATTTCAGGAACTGACCGGCATTGCAAAGATTGACAATTGGGAAAAATACATCTTCCCGATTGATTTCTTTGAAGTGAAATTATACAAACCCGAATACGATATTGAGAAAGGGAAGCACCGCTATTTCCTGCAAAACATCTATCAGCTGCAGATGAACCACATCAGCAAAGATGAACTTTAGATATGGCATCTTTCATAAACATACGAAACAGATTATGGGATAATGCACAATACAAGTTCAGCATTATTTTCTGCAGCCTGTACGTTGTATTGTTTTCTGTCCGCAGCTACCATCCCGAAATCTTACTGTACATTTTTGTTTCCATTTTACTATCCATCGGCATAGCAGGAATAGGTTATGCCTTCAATGACTTCCACGACTACCAGGATGACATCAGGAATAAGAAACAGAATCTGTTCATCCAATTCACCCGGACACAGGGCATATTACTGGTGCTTCTGTTTCTGATATTATCCATATTACCCTGGTTTATATTACCCTTTGACAGGTACTCCCTTGCTTTGATAATGACGGAATTTATCCTTTTCATCCTCTATGCGCTTCCACCTTTCCGTTTAAAGGAAAGAGGTCTGGCCGGTGTACTGACGGATGCGCTGTATGCGCAGGTGATCCCATGTCTGCTAGCCACCTACACGTATTCTAAAATCGACGGAGGAATTGTCTTTGACACCACCTTCCTGTGGATTTACATCACATGGCTTGTCATTGTCGGGAGCAGAAATATCATCAATCACCAAATTGAGGATTACCACAATGACGTCAACACATCAACCGCCACCTTTGTGACACGTTATGGAATAGAGCGATCGAAAAAATGGGTACTATACATCCTGATTCCGCTTGAATTCATGCTGTTTCTGCCACTAGCTTATCACATTCCGGGAACGCAACATCTTGTAGTATTGTTTTTTCTGCTCTATGCCGTTGCCTATCTCATCATGCAAAAGATAAGAAACAAGTCCGTGCTGTTCAACGACACGGAAGAGTTGAATCTTTTTCTGAACCAAAAGATCCTGAATGAATTCTATGAAATACACTTACCCATTTTGTTGCTGTGTTATTTCAGTCTGATAAAACCTTTCTTTATCTGGATTCTCCTCTTGAACCTTGGCATGTTCTCTCCTATCTATTTTTCCTATGCAAAGGGTTTTTTTCTGAAATACATCAGGAAGTAATCTGAATTTTCACTGAAAACAATACACCACCGATTTTTCCGGCTGCAGTTTGTTTATGAATAATTCCAGTGCCTGCTGTTTGGGTGCATCCAGTTCGTACTGAAGATTTTGGAAAAGATAGTTTTCGACGGTAAAATGGGCCGTATTCAGATGGGCATATTCCTCCAGCAACCGAGTTCTGTGATCCAGACCAAATTGCAAGGCCTCGCGAAAACGCAACAGGAAAGCCGCATCAAGTTCCCGGCAGCTCACCCAGGCTGCAAACACGAAGGGTAATCCGGTCAACTCCTTCCATCCTTTAGAAAGATCATACACATACTTGAACTTATCCGCGAAATGAATGGCTCTGTCGCCGATGATAACGCCGGCACATGTTCCCTTGATTTCACTTTCATATCCGGGAAATGCCTTTACAAACGTTACATCTCTGTTCCAGTATTCATTAAAAAGAATTTTCACCAATTCCACAGAGGTTCTGGACTGATAATCGAGATACACCGTTTCAATCGCTTCCATCGGAACTGCTGAAAACAGACATACCGTAGCCACATTGCCATCCGCACCGATACAGAAGGGAGCCACAATCTGAGGATTCAATAGTTTCGGAATAACGGCTACAGGAACCAGGCCGATATCCACTTCATTACTCATTAGCTTTTCGGCACACAGGGCCGGAGAATCCTGCGTAATCATTATTTCATCCCTGATAGCCGTATGCTCCAATCCATAAAGGAATGGCTTTGTATTCAGATAGGAGACAGCTGATATTTTGTATGTTTGATTTATAACTTGAGCGTTCAGTTTTTCCATTACAGGCCAGATTATAAGTTCAAATGCGACAGGTCATTTTCTTTTAGCAAGGTACACTTTTCACCATCGTATTCCAGATGATAAAGACAGGTGTTATCGTGTACAAAATCATCCATCGCACTGATGGGTTTTTCCATCAATAGACACAAAAGCACCCGCAAGGTTCTGCCATGCGTACAAACCAGAATGGTCTGATAGTCCGTTGATTTCAATTCCTGCACGACCGGAATCAATCTATCTGCAAGATCCTGTGCACTTTCACCGCCTTCGATCTTGATGGTCAAATCTCCATTCTTCCATTCATTGATGATATCGTAATAAGTCTTTTGCAGATCCGGATGATGTTCCACCCCCTCAAAAACACCCCAGTCGATTTCATCGAGATTAGATGTGGCAATATGCGGTATCTTTTTAGAGATAAACGAATCTACCGTTTGCCAGGTTCTTTTCAGTGAAGAAGTATACACCACGTCAAAATGAATTTCCCTATGCGCTTCGAAAAACAGTTTAGCCTGACGGATACCAGTATCATTCAAATCCGAATTCACCCCACGCCCCTGCACCACCTGCCGCACGTTGAAATCCGTTTGTCCGTGACGTATGATGTATATATTTTTACTCATTAGAATTATAACAGAAAAAGATAAAAAAAGATTTAGACAGGCACAAATATATGGCATTATAGCGCCAGAATGAAACTTAATGTCTTAATTTATCTGTATTCAGCTCTAATGGCACCTTGTCTTTCCGTAAAAAATAATGGCATTGCTGAAACGATACCCTGTTTCAACAATGCCACGTCGTAAATAAAAAAAATGCGCTTATCTCCAGCCGCCGCCTAAGCCTTTATATACATTAACAACCGCGTTGAGTTGTTCCTTTTTCGTTTCAATCAGCTCCAATTTGGTATCTAATGCATCACGTTGTGTCATCAGCACTTCAAAATAATCTGCACGGGCAGAAGCAAACAAATCATTCGCTGTCTGAATAGATGTATTCAGGGCATCGATTTGTCTGGATTTCAGTTCATAAATCTTATCGAAATTATCTATCGCCGATAATTGTGTAGATACTTCCACATACCCGTTCAAAATGCTGCGTTCAAAACCATAGACCGCCTGTTTTTGACGTGCATTGGCTGAAAGAAATTCTGCCGTAATCGCATTTCTGTTGACCAGCGGTCCTAATAAATCTGCGGCCAATGAGCCGAAAATAGATTCGGGCAGTTTCACCCAGAAAGCCGGTGAAAACGCATCCAGCCCCAAGCCTGCTGATATCTTTAGGGAAGGGTAAAACTCCGCCTTCGCCACTTTCACATCCAATTTGGAAGCATCCAGTTCGAGTTCTGCTTTTCTGATGTCAGGTCGGTTCTGAAGCAACTGCGCCGGGATGCCCGCATGTATGATGGGTGGCACCATCTGCATAAAATCATCTTTACTTCTGGGTATATCCTTCTGATAATGCCCCAGCAATAAACTCAAGCCGTATTCCTTTTCTTTGATTTGCTGCAGGATTTCGTATTCTTTACTCTGTGTTCCTAACACTTCCGCTTCAAACTTCTTTACCGCCAGTTCCGTGGCTCTTCCCGCCTCTTTTTGCACCCTCACCACTTCTAATGCTTTTTGCTGGGTAACAATCGTTTGTCTTACCACATCCAGTTGATTATCCAATGCCACTAACTCGTAATAGGAATTGGCAACTTCCGCAATCAGGCTGGTCAGCACAAAATTCTTTCCTTCAATGGTGGCCAGATAACGTTTTACCGCTGCTTTCTTCGCATTGCGTAATTTTTTCCAGATATCAATCTCCCATTCCATTTCTACGCCCAGCTTAAAGTCACCCAATATCTGCGGTACTTTTTTTCCGGGTTTAATTTCGGTAGATTCATCACCTGCTCCCTGACTGGTATAGCGGCCTACTTTATCTGCGCCCACGCCCAATCCTGCATCCAATGTTGGCAACAAGGCTCCTTTTCTGGCTCGAATTTCATTTTTTGCCATCTCGATTTCCTGCAAAGTAATCATCAGTTCCTGATTATTGGCAAGTGCCGTATCAATCAGTCTCACCAGATTAGAATCTGTAAAGAAGACTCTCCATCCCGTTACGGCGGTATTGGTGCTGTCTGCCGGCGCGTTGGCATAAGTAGCAGGTGTTGACCTGTCCGCTTCCCGCTGTACCACTTTGGGTATCTTACATCCGTTGAAACCGATTAAAATGCTCAACAGGACTATTGTCAGTTTTATATTCTTTTTACACATGATTATCAATTTCTTCGGTTAATGGATTTTCTTCTTCATTTTTTGTCAGCTGATTTCTGGCAGAAATACTTCCAAAGACAAAATACAATCCCGGAATAATAAGTACACCAAACACAGTACCTAACAACATACCGCCTGCCGCTGAAGTACCGATGGTTCTGTTCCCCAATTTTCCAGGACCTGTTGCAAACATCAGCGGAATCAAACCCGCAATGAATGCAAAAGAGGTCATCAAAATAGGGCGAAAACGCACCTTTGCCCCTTCAATGGCTGCCTTATAAACGGAAAGCCCTTCACTGTGACGATGGGTGGCAAACTCAACAATCAGTACAGCATTTTTACCTAACAAACCAATCAGCATGACCATTGCCACCTGCGCATAAATATTGTTTTCCAGCCCGAATAAGCGCAGGAACAGAAAGGCACCAAAAATACCGGCCGGCAAACTCAGGATAACGGAAAGCGGCAAAATGAAACTTTCGTATTGTGCCGCCAGAATGAGATATACGAAACCCAGACAAATCAGGAATATATAAAATGCCTGATTGCCCTGCGCCACCTCATCTGCTGAAATACCAGCCCAGTCAATACCGAATCCGCGAGGCAGTGTTTTATCTGCCACTTCCTTAATCACATTAATGGCCTCACCGCTACTGTAACCCGGGGCTGCAGCACCGCTTATCTCTGATGAATTGTACATATTATGTCTGGTGATTTCCGACAAACCATATACCTTTTCCATTTTGATGAAATCTGAGAAAGGCACCATTTCATCTCGGTTATTTTTCACGTACAGTTTCAGGATATCATCCGGCAGCGCACGGTATTGCGGTGCCGCCTGCACAATCACCTTATACATTCTTCCAAACTGAATAAAGCTGATTTCATAATTACTTCCCATCAGGGTAGAAAGGGTATTCATGGCATTCTCTATGGTAACTCCTTTTTGCTGTGCGAGTTCATTGTCCACTTTCAGCATGTACTGAGGGAAACTTGAACTGTAAAAACTAAACACAGACGTAAGTTCTTTCCGCTTACTGAGTTCCTTTACAAAATCGTTGTTTACCTGCTCCATCTTTTTGTAATCGCCGCTGCCTGCCTTATCCAGCAAACGCAACTCAAAACCTCCGGCAGCACCATAACCCGGCACAGCTGGCGGCTGGAAATATTCGATATTTGCACCGGCAATATCTTTGGTTTTCTCCTCCAGTTCGTTGATGATTTCCTGTACACTGTGCTTGCGTTCACTCCAATCCTTCAAGTTGATGAGACAGGTACCTGAGTTGGAGCCTGTACCTTCCGTTAATATCTCATAACCTGCCAAGGCAGATACAGATTTTATGCCCTCAATCCCTTCTGCTATTTTCTGCAAATGCTCCGTTACATTATTGGTTCTTTCCAGAGAAGAGCCCGGTGGTGTTTGTATGACGGCATAAAACATGCCCTGGTCTTCATTTGGAATAAATCCGGATGGCACTGTCTTATTTAATAAAAACGTTCCGACACAGAATGCTATCAGCAAACCAAAGGTGATAAGTCTTCTGTTGACAATCTTACTTAATACATTTTCATATTTTCCGGTATAACGGTTGAACCATTTATTGAACGCATCAATGACTTTATCCACCGGCGTTTTTTTCTGCACCTTGCCATGATTGTTTTTTAAAATCATAGAGCATAATGCGGGTGTCAACGTAAGAGCAACAATACCCGACAAAATAATGGAGATGGCCATGGTAATGGAAAACTGTCTGTAAAACATACCTACCGGACCTGTTATAAATGCGACCGGAATGAATACCGCCGCCATTAGGAAGGTGATAGCAATGATGGCACCCGAAATCTCCTTGACCGCTTCTTTGGTCGCCTGCATCGGAGTCATATGAGAGGTTTCCATTTTCGCATGAACGGCTTCAATGACCACAATGGCATTATCTACCACTATACCAATTGCAAGCACCAATGCGAAGAGTGTAATCATGTTCAGGTTGATGCCAAAAAATTGCATAAACGTAAACGTACCAATCAGCGATACCGGCACGGCCAGCGTAGGTATCAAGGTGGAACGCCAATCACCGAGGAATATGAACACGACCAGCCCAACCAGAATGAATGCTTCAATTAAGGTATGAATCACTTTTTCGATAGAAGCATCGAGGAAGGTGGAAACATCATAACTGATTTCATAATCCATTCCTTTCGGGAAACTCTTTTTCAGCTCTGCCAGTTTCGCCTTCACATCTTTAATTACCTGACTTGCATTACTTCCATAGGATTGTTTTAATACAAGCGCGGCAGATGGTCTTCCATTCAGATTAGAATAGATATCGTACATGGAGCTGCCGAATTCTACATCCGCAACATCCTTCAGTCGCAGCATTTCACCATCAGGGTTGGAGCGCAAGATTACATTCTCATATTGCTCTTTGGTCGTAAAGCGGCCTGTATATTTTATGACATATTCAAACGACTGAGAACGCTTTCCGGAACTTTCTCCCGTTTTTCCCGGAGATGCTTCCAAACTCTGACTTGCCAAGGCTTCCATTACTTCATCAGCGGAAATGTTGTATGCCAGCATACGGTCCGGTTTCAGCCAGATACGCATGGCATATTCACGGTTACCCAGAATATCTGCAAAACCAACCCCATTCACCCGTTTTAACTCTGCGAGCAGATTGATGTCCGCGTAATTAAATAAAAATTTCTGATCGGCCTTTGGGTCTTTACTGTACAGGTTCACATACATCAGCATGTTCGATTCTTCACGGGATATCTTCACCCCTTCCCGCACTACTAGTGGCGGTAGTTTATTCACGACGGAAGCCACACGGTTTTGCACGTTGAGTGCTGCCACGTTGGGGTCTGTACCCAAGTTAAATACAATCTGGATGCTGGCTTCGCCATCGTTACCCGCATCTGAAGTCATATATTTCATTCCGGGCACACCATTCAGTGCGCGCTCCAATGGAATGATGACTGATTTGATCATCAAATCTCCATTTGCACCGGGATATTCCGCGGTTACATTTACCTTCGGCGGAGAGATGGATGGAAACTGTGTTACCGGCAATTGCGTTATCGCTAAAAGCCCCAGAAACACTATAAATATCGATATTACAATAGACAATACCGGTCTTTGGATAAATCTGTTAAACATAATTACGGAGATTAATGGTTTATTATTCGGCTTTTAAACGTAAGTGAGCCAGTACCTCATCCGGTTTGCGGAACGTGTAGTTTATCTTATCATCGTCTTTCACTTTCTGTACACCTTCCAGTACTATTTTATCCTCCTGATTCAGCCCGTCCGATACTACATACAAATCAGGTATTTCGGCACTGATAATGATGTTTTTTGAATGTACCTTATTGTTTTTATCAACGACGAATACATACTTTTTATCCTGTATTTCGTAGGTGGCTTTCTGAGGTATGATGATGGCGTTTTTAAGCGGAATTGTCATCAGCACTTTTCCCGTTTCGCCATGCCGCAACAATCTGTCGGGATTTGGAAACTTAGCCCTGAACGCGATGTTTCCGGTTTCATTATTGAATTCGCCCTCAATGGTTTCCACCGTTCCCTTTTCAGGCAACACGGTATTATTGGCCAGCAACAAGCCAACCTGCGTTTTATTGTTGTTCCTGGTTTGTAATTTATAATCCAGATACTCGGGTTCAGAAACATTGAAATACGCGAACATCTGACTGTTGTCGGAAAGGCTGGTAAGGAATTCACCTTCATCCAGCAAACTCCCTAATTTCTTGGGCAGTCGGTCAATGACACCATCAAACGGAGCTCTTATTTCCGTAAAGGAAAGGTGCACTTCCGCCATTTTCATTTCTGCTTTTGCCTGGTCCAGTCTTGCCTGTGCCAATGCCTGTTCATTCTTGGAAATCACATTTTTATCTGCCAGCGTTTTGGCGTTCTGCAATTCTATTTCAGCTGCTTTCACTTCTGCCTGCTGTTTCATCAACTCTGCTTCATAGATTTTCGGCATGATGCGAAACAATACCTGATTCGCCTTTACATACTGGCCTTCGTCTACGTATATATTTTGCAGAAATCCTTTTTCCTGGGTTCTGATTTCAATGTTACGGACAGACTTAATTTGTGATACATACTCTTTAGTGTAGGAAGTATCCATTTTTAAAGGGGTGGTGACTTCATACTTCACCTCTTCTTCTTTTTTTTCTTCTTTTGAGCTACAGCTTGCAACGAACAAGGGAATTGCAAGCAACAAATACAAAGTTGCATTTTTCATGTTGACATTCTTTTTATTTACGAAAAACTAAATACGAAACGTTCATTTTCTGTATGACATTACAGAAAATCCAATTGATTCAACGGGAAGGCCGGGAAAAGTGTCGGTGATTTATATTATAAACACCTGATACAATATGTATTTCTTAGGTGCATAATTACCTGAAAGCGCATTTACGTCAGGCTGAAAGAAACAATGATATGTTTGTGTATCTAAAAAAGAAAAGACATTGTGAAGTTTATGAAAGACACTATTGTCAATGGAATCATCCTCTTCATCTGAGGGGTAATAATCTGGAAAGACATCTGCTGTGACTTGCCAATTGCAGACATTCACTTCGGCATATTTCAATGCACTTTTCTCACAGATAGAAAATGTGTTATCAACTGCCGTTGCATTTTGAGCAAATTGGATACTGGAATGTAAACGCTCATATATCCTGTCTGACTTACCAATGAGCAGGACGGACAAAAGAATAAATACGATTGTGGCTTTTATTTTCATTCCGGTTTCAAAATAAACAAGAATATATTTTACCGCTAAAACGCGATTATTAAAATATGTTAAGCATCACAAAATTGACTTTATTTTAACAAAGTCTTTTCACAGACCATACAAAACCACTATTACTTCAACTTTTCAGCCATGTCTTCAAAACACAAATTCATTTTTATGTCCATCATTTCTCAAAAAGCAGCACTGCAATGTTACCAAATAGCGACCAATTCAAGCAAATCAGGGGGTATTATGTTATAATATTGGTAATTACGCTGTAAAATGAATAATAAATGGTTGTTTTTGCCGAAAGCCGTTTTATTAAGAGTACCTTTGGTCTAATTAAATAATTATAATGAATAAAGGAATTGTAAAGTTCTTTAATGATTCAAAAGGTTTTGGATTTATTAAAGACGCAGAATCAAACAAAGAGTACTTCGTACACGTTAACGGTCTGATCGACAGCATCAGAGAAAACGACGAAGTAGTGTTTGAACTGGAAGAAGGAAGAAAAGGTTTAAATGCAGTTAATGTTAAAATAGCATAATATAGCTTACCGATTACTTGAAGCCCCGCAATGCGGGGCTTTTTTATTGTCTGGATGTCTGAATCAGGATTTATTGGATTTGAAGATTGTTGGATTATTTTTATTCTTGCGAAGAAACACTGATATCACTATAACTATTGCAACCGACATGACAGCAAAAAAATAATACACCAGTAAAGCATCTTCAGAATAAACTAATGAAGATTTTTCATCAAAATATTTTCCATTTACATAAGTAAACTGAAGTCTTGAGATAGACAAATAACTAAAGAATATGGAAAGAGTAAAAAATAAGAGCCGAATAAATTTCAGAATAATTTTCATTATCTAACTAGCTAATCATCTCATTACCTAATTTAATTATACAACCTCGCCTTCTCTTTCTCGTCTTCTTCGAAAGTATATTCGCTGTAATCCTGAATAACGTTATACACAGTATCACGTTCTATCGGTTTTCTTCCTACGGCTTTAATCAGGTTAACCAGTTCTCTGGTGCTCATCGCCGGGTGTTGTTCTTCGCTGCCGGCCATCGAATAAATCTTGGTGGTATCGTCAATAGTACCATCCACATCATCTACCCCGAAATTTAAACTCAACTGCGTGGTGTTCCTGCCAATCATCGCCCAATAGGACTTGATGTGCTCGAAATTATCTAAATAAATTCTGCTGATTGCATAGTTGCGTAAATCTTCTGTAATCGTTGCTTCAGGCAAGTGCTGCATTTCATTATGCTGGTTGCGAAACTTCAATGGAATAAAGGCATTGAAGCCTCCGGTTCTGTCCTGCAGCTGTCGCAGGCGTTCCATGTGGTCTACTCTATGCGCAAAGGTTTCGATATGTCCGTACAACATCGTCGCATTGCTCGGCAATCCGATTTTATGGGCTATTTCGTGAATCTCCAGCCATTCTTCCGCGCTGCATTTGCCGCCCGCAATCTCATCACGAATGTCCGCATGGAAAATCTCCGCACCGCCGCCCGGCATGGAATCCAGTCCGGCCGCCTGCATGGCACGCATCCCGTCTTCGTAGCTCATCTTCGCTTTCTTGAGGATATAATGATACTCCACCGGCGTCAGTGCTTTAATATGCAAATCCGGTCGATGCGCCTTGATGGCTTTGAATAAATCGACATAAAAATTGAAATCCTGTTTTGGAATGACACCACCGGTTATATGTACTTCCGTCACCGCTTGTCCGTCGTATTTTTTGATGATGTTCAGGATATCCTCAATGGAATATTCCCAACCCTGCTCGCGGTGTTTTATCAGTCTTGAATATGAGCAAAACTTGCAGGTGTATACGCAAATGTTTGTTGGTTCTACGTGAAAGTTGCGGTTGAAATAAGTATTGTCTCCGTGTTTCTTGTTGCGGATATAATTGGCCAGTGTACCAACAAAACCCAGTTCTCCTTTTTCATACAACAACACACCTTCATCAAACGTGATGCGTTCATTGTTCAGTACTTTTTCACCTATTTTTCTGAGTGCAGCATCAATGTTCAAATTTTGAAGCAATGTTGCAACGGAATCTGCTGTGGATGTCATAATTGTGTAACAATTAAATGTATAATCTTGTTGTAAAAATACATAATTGGCTGTTAACAGTGAATTAAGTTGTAAGTTATTTGAGCTAACTTTGACCTGTGTAATATTCTTCGAAAATTATACACTGATTACCATAAACCGGAAAAAGGCCAATCTATTCATGAAAAATGAAAAATTCATACTCTATCTGCTCACCTTCATCTGGTTTTGCGCCATCGTGGATTTTCTGCTGATGCTTCCGCTCGGAACGGAACTGATGCAATTATACCATATACAGCCGAAAGAATACAGCATGCTGATATTCGCCTTCTCGCTGAGCGGAGGAATTTCCGCATTTATGGCAGCCTTTTACATCGACAGTTATGACCGCAAAACCGTGTTGCTTACTGCTTTCTTCTTCTTCGCCATAGGCAGCATTCTATGTTCGTTTGCACACACCTATCATCTGATGTTGTTTGCTCGTTTTTTCACGGGCCTGTTCGGCGGACTGCTCGGTGGTGTCTCCACGGCCTACATCAGTGATATGGTGCCGTACGAACGGCGAGGAAAGGCAATGGGCATCCTAAATCTAGGATTTGGGCTGGCTTCCATTGTGGGGATTCCGTTTGCCATTTTCATCTGCGAACATATGGATGTTTTCTGGCCGTTTCGAATGATTGGGATTTTATCACTGCTGACACTGATACCGGCCATTCTTTATTTACCAAAAATGCGCGACCATATTCCACCGGACAACAACAGCATACAAGAAGTGGCCTTAGCGATATTTTCACTGGCGATATATCCTTTCACCTACTATCTGTTTCCTAAACTGAAAATAAAACTACGCGCAAACATATCCAAGATTGAGGAGGTATTAAGCGTTCTCAAAAACAGAAACCTGCAAAATGCCTTGTTGTTCGGTTTCTTTTTGGTGCTGGGACATTTCATGTTCATTTCTTTCATCAATCCATATTTGGTGGGCAATCTGGGGTTTAAGCTGGAAGATACCAAATGGATGTATATTGTGGGCGGTATCTCCGTTTCGCTCACCTCGCCTACCATTGGAAAATTCATTGATACGCTTGGGAAACTAAAATCCTTCCGGATTCTGATTTTGTTATCCTTCATTCCAATCTTAGTGATTTCTCATATCCACGAAGCATCCATCATGATGGCATTGCTGATTTGCGCGTTCATGTTCATCTTCAACAGCGGCCGTATGATTGCCGCACAGACGCTGATTACCGGCGCTCCGACAGAAGAACAACGCGGCAAATTTTTGGTGATTCGTTCTTCACTGATTGAAATGAGTGAAGGATTTTCCGCATTGATTGGCGGTTTTATCTTAACCAAAGATGAAGTGACAGGACATTTATACCATTACAACTATATCGCCTACATCGCCGTGCTGATTGGTATTTTTTGTATCTATCTGGCCAGCAGAATTGAGGTAAACGGAGAGTAAAACACAAAAAATCCGTAATTTTAAGTACGGCATGATAAAATATCAACAATTCATACTCCTTCTCTTAGCTGTTTTGCAACACCAGTTTGCCAATACACAGGATATTTCCGGAAAATGGATTGGAGATCGTTCGGACACCAAGATAACAATGGACATCATTCAGCAGAATGACTCCATTTATGGTAATGCCTTTATCATTTTTGAGCGTGGTTTAGGGAAAGCCAATGTTGCCATAAAGGGTCGCATAAAAAACGGCGTATTGGAGTACGAAACCAGTAAGGTGCTGGAAGAGGATATCGATTCAAATTACCTTTTGTGCTTTGTCTCCGGAAAAGATTTCCTGAAAATTAAAAAAAATAAACATGTACTTGAAGGTACCTGTCTCTCTATTGATGTAAAGGATGAATGTATCAACTTGTCTTGCAATGAAAGATATATAAAGAAAGTGGATTACACATTTAGGAAGGATAATTTTTACGACAGAAAGGTTTTGGTGATAGATACTATTCTTGCAAAATCAGATTCACTTGAACTTGTCATTTGGGATAACTTGAAAGAAGACGGAGATATCGTTTCAGTATATTTTAATGAGCATGAAATCATTTCCAATCTGTTGTTGAAACACCAGCCGTTTAAGACTAAAATAAATTGCAATACTGAACTTAATGAGTTATTGTTCTATGCCCATAATTTAGGCAGTGTGCCACCCAACACGGCAACGCTTGCAATCTATCAGAATGGTAAACTACTGAAAGAATTGGATATCAAATCTGATGCTGATAGAAGTGAAAGCATCGTCATCAAATTGCAGAAGAATTAGTTCGTCACCAACTCCACTACCGCATCTACCCATTTATCTTCTGAATTTAAACTTTCAACAAGTGTAATGCTTTCACCGCCATGCTCTTCAAACAACTCGAGATATTCTGTGCGAATCTCATACAAGGTTTCCAGGCAATCAGCCACGAATGCCGGAGAAAACACGAGTAATTTCTTCTTACCTTGTTTGGCTAATTCAGGAATTACAGCCACGGTGTAAGGTTCCAGCCATACTTCTTTTCCTAAACGCGACTGAAACGTCACGGTAAATTTATCTTTAGGAAGATCCAATTTTTCTGTTATCAATCTGGTGGTCTCATAACACTGTGCCCGATAGCAATGCTGGTTGATTTCGGTAATTTTTGCACAGCAGTCTTTGTTTTGCAGACAATGTTTTTTTGTAACATCTCCGTTCTTTAAATGACGGGCAGGCAGACCATGATAGGAAAACAACACATGGTCGTAATCATCGAAATTGTACTTATTTCCCTGCGCCACAAATGCATCAATGAATTTTTCATTGTCGTAAAAATGATGGATATATTTTAAATCCGGAATGGTCAGCCAATTGGACGTAATCTCCTGCACTTTCTGAATCACTGAACCATTACAGGCAGAAGAATACTGCGGAAACAAAGGCAACACCACAATCTTATTGACCTGCTGCAATCTGAATTTTTCCAGAGCTGTTTCCAGACTCGGATTCTGATAGCGCATGGCATACTCTACCACGTATTCATCAGCAGACAGTTTTTCTTTAACTTTTTTTGTCAAATCCTGCAAATGATACATCAAAGGTGATCCTCTGTCTTTATCCCAAATCTCTCTGTAGGTTTTTGCAGAATTTTTATATCGCAAGGGAACGATAATACCACGCACTAAGATTTGTCGCGGCAGCCACGGATAATCTATCACACGACCATCCGTTAAAAATTCATTTAAGTATTTAAATACATCGCTGTTGCTCGGACTATCCGGCGTTCCAAGATTAACGAGTAAAATTCCTGTCTTCTTAATCATTCCTGTAAAATTACAAAACCTTTAAAATGTTTACAAAAGTAAGTCAAAAAACCCAATGCTTAACATTTGTTTATTGAATCAAACTATTAACTTACAATGGTAAACTCGTTTGATATAAATCAGGCTTACTTTTACACTATACAGAACAGCATGCAAACAGACGCTACCATCATCATCATTGGTTCCGGTTTTTCCGGCATTGGTGCGGGCATTCAGCTCAAAAAAGCCGGATATTCGTTTCTTATTTTAGAACGCGCAGATGACATTGGCGGTACCTGGCGCGACAATCAATATCCGGGAATTGCCGTGGATATCACCTCATTTACCTATTCCTATTCGTTTGAGCAGAATCCCAACTGGAGTCGTGTATTTGCCAAGGGAAATGAACTATATGATTATGCCAATCAATGCGTATACAAATACAATATCCGTGAAAATTTCAGATTTAAGGTGGATGTAGACAAAGCTGTTTTTGATGAGCAAAATGCTGTCTGGACCGTATATGCGAGAGACGGAAGATCCTTTACTGCTTCCATCATCATCTCGGCCACCGGTGCGCTCACCGACCCTAAATACCCTGAAATAAAAGGGCTGGACAAATTCAAAGGCAAACTGATACACACGGCACGCTGGGATAAAAATTATGACTTAAATGGCAAGAAAGTAGCGGTAATCGGCACCGGCGCCACCAGTGTGCAGTTGGTTCCCACCATTGCACCTGAAGTCAGTCAATTGTATGTGTATCAGCGAACACCCATCTGGATTTTCCCGAAACCGGATGCTTCGATTCCTGAAAGCATTCAAACTATTTTCAGCAGATTACCGCTGGTACAAAATGGCATTCGTAAACTAACAGACAGCATTACCGAAACGGTGATGGTTACGGGTGTGGTGAATTACCGGCAAATGCCGTTTATTGTAAAAACACTGGAAAGAGGTTGTTTACAATATTTAAAATCGCAGGTGAAGGATGAAACGCTGCGCAAAAAACTGACGCCGAATTATGGATTCGGCTGCAAGCGTCCGAGTTTTTCCAGCAATTACTACGCTGCGTTCAACCGACCGAATGTGGAACTGATTACGGAATCCATTCAGGAGATTACCAAAAATGGAATCGTGACGAGTGATGGCAAAGAACGCAAGATTGATACATTGATTGCCGCTACTGGTTTCAATGTGATGAAGGACAGCAATTACCTCAACTATAAATTATACGGCAGAAACGGAGCGGAATTGGGAGAATTCTGGGGTAAGAACAGACTGCAGGCCTATCAGGGTTGTGCAGTACCGAACTTCCCGAATTTCTTTATCATTTTCGGTCCGTACAGTGCTTCCGGTTTATCGTGGTTCAACATGATAGAAATACAATTACAGCACATGATGCGGGTGCTGCAGGAAAAGCAAAAAAGAAAAGCAGTAACGTTTGAGATAAAACAGGAAGCACACGACCAATACTTTCAGTATATGCTGAAAAAACAAAAAGACACCGTGTTTTACAACAACAATTGCGGCAGCTCTAATTCCTATTATTTCGATAAATTCGGAGACGCACCCTTCCTGCGACCGCTTTCTGTTTCCAACTCAAAATGGTACAGTGAGCACTCGGATTTGGAGCATTATCGGTATGGATGAGGATTAATTATAATTTTGAAATCACAGAATCTATCTCCTCTTTTATAAAAGGAAAAAATGATTCTGCCAACTTAAACACTTCTGTACAACAATTGTCTGGCTGACTATCTACTTCTTTGTGAATTTCTTTTGCTTGTTGTATTGCGTTCTCTATATAAATCGGATGCTTATTACAGTTGAAACCACCTATTTTATCATTTAAGTGAGACTTCCACGAACTACATGCATCTATATTTTCTAATACTGGTTTATCTGTAAAATGATGATAATACAACCATACTTCAAAACATGGGTTACTTTGCGCTATTTTCCAAGCTGGATATTCTTGTAATTTTTCTTTTAATGCATTAATTTTATTGCCTTGTTCGTTCCATCTATCAGTATCTATTACAAACCATATTTCATCTACTGGAGATACTTCATATTTTGGATTAGGGTTTTCTTCTGATTTTATTAATAATTTACAAGCAGTTTCAAACAAGCCCAATGGGTCATTTTTACCATCTTCATGTTCAATAATTTCCAAATTAATATTATGTGATATATTTTGAAAATAACGAAAATACATTGGTTCTGTATTTTGTCCTTCACAAAATATTATAAAGAGTTTGGCTTCTTTTGTTGGTTCTTTTCTTGTATATAATTTACTTCTCGACAACATCTTCTTTATGCCAGTTTAAATCTTGTAAATTACTTATAAAAGGTATCCCACCGTATCTTCCTTGTAAATATCCTTTGCGTATATCTATTGTACTATGTTCTTTAAAATCACTTAATGAATATAATTTTGTTTCTCCTTTTTTGTTTTTTTCTGCAAACCAAATTTCGTCTGTTCTTAAAATGTCCTGGTCTAATAGGTTACATTCATGTGAAGTAAAAATTAATTGTCCTTTTGTATTTTCTTCTTTTGAAAACTTTGAAATTATTTCTTTTATTAATAATGGATGAATGCTCTTTTCTACTTCATCAATCATATAACTGCATTCTGAATTTATCACATCATCTAATATTCTTAAATAATCAACTAGTTTCTTCGTACCATCTGACAATTCATTATATCTAAAAACAACTCCATTTCCTTCATCATTATTAATAATATACTTTAATTGTACAGCTAAAATTTTGTTTTTTTCTTTAATAAAATTAACTACTTCATTGTTAATCATTTTATATACTGGATAATCATTGTTTGTTTCAATAGAATTAATAATTTTATTTATTTCATCTAAATTATTGCTGCCAAAAAATAATTCTATTGGAATTTTCTCAATTACAATATCAGTAATTCCTGTAGAGTATGTAGATAAAATTTGAATTGCGAATTTTTTAAAATCTGTATCAAAATTTAATTGCAATGGTAAGAATCTAGAATAGAGTGAAAGATTACTAACAATTTTTATTTCATCCTCTAACCATGCATGAAGTGCAAAAATATCAAACCATTCATCGTCAGTTAATTGGTTACTGTTTTTATCAAACTCATCTATAATATCTAATAATGATTGATTGTATTTCAGTATTGTACTTTCAATAATTTCCTTTAAAAGAATATTTTTTTCATTTTTATAAAATTCATTAAAAAAAGTCACCGAATTTATATTATTTTCATCTGTTTCCCTATGGAAAATCAATCTATCTTCTTTACCTATAACTACTTCGCATAAATATTCTTCAACTATTCTATTTGCAAGAATAGATATAGTGTAATAATAAAATTTTTTAGTTGTATAAAATTCAACAGAAAACTCAATAGGTTTGTTAATATTACCATTTGACAGTTTGAATTTTTTTAAATTTAAATCAAAAGGTACTTTACCACTTAGAATTATTTTTTTTAATGTTGCAAAAGATTTAACAAGATTTGATTTCCCTGAAGCATTTGCACCATAAATTGCTGCCAATTTTAACACTTCAATTTCATCATTCAATTTATATTTATGGTGTTTTAAGCGCGTTGCTTTGCTTGGCAACATATTAAATTCAGTTGCTTCATTAAATGAAAAAAGATTTTTGACAACAAAGCGAATTAACATGATTGTGAAATTTTCACGTAAATTTAATAAAAATAAATCATAAATACTTGAAAACAAGCACAAATAAGCATAAAACGTGAAATTTTCACGCATTTTATCCTAAAATAAAACTATATGCAACAAATAATACACTGAATAAAGATCCTGAAACAAGTTCAGGATGACCTATTCTAGTTCGACTATCTTATAAAAATTAACATCTTTATATAGAAAACATTACCCCATCACCAAATCAAAGGCATCACACATGGTTTTGATGGTTTTGTCGATATCCGACTCGCTGTGAGCTGCAGAAACAAACCCAACTTCGTAACCCGATGGCCCGAAGTAAACGCCGTTGTCCAACAGGTAGTGATATACTTTTGCAAACAAGCTCATCTTGCCGGAATTGATTTGGTCGGCACGATTCAGGTGCGCCATATCTGAAAACGCAAACCAGAAAATGGAACCGATATTGTAAATCGTAATCTCGTATCCTTTTGCATGAATATGCTGTTTGATTTCATCCACCAGGCGGTCTGTTTTGTGCTGTAAATTTTGATAGAAATGTGGCTGCAGACAAGCCGTCAGCTGTGCAATACCCGCGCTCATCGCCACCGGATTACCACTCAATGTGCCTGCCTGATACACCGGTCCCAGGGGAGAAATATGATTCATGATTTCATGACTCGCACCATACGCACCTACCGGCATACCGCCGCCAATGATTTTACCAAACGTAATGATATCAGGTTGTATCTGATACAATCCTGCAGCGCCTTCAAAGCCTACGCGAAAACCGGAAATCACTTCATCAAAAATCAGCAGTACCTTATATTGTGTACACAACTCGCGCAGGTGTACTAAAAATTTATGCGACTGAATCAATAGTCCGTTATTTGCCGGTATTGGTTCGATAATGATGGCAGCAATTTCGTGGTGTAAATTCTCTAAGCAAGACTTAACCGCTTCTTCATCATTCAATGGCAATACAATGGTTTCATTGGCGAATGCTGCAGGAACACCCGCAGACGTGGACTCACCAAACGTAACCAAACCGGAACCGGCTTTCACCAACAAAGAATCCACGTGTCCGTGATAACAACCATCAAATTTGATGATTTTGGATTTACCCGTCACGCCGCGCGCCAGACGCAAGGCTGACATCACCGCTTCCGTTCCGCTGCTGACAAAGCGTATTTTTTCAATATAAGAATGATTGGAAATAATTAAATCAGCCAGTTCATTTTCTAATGCCGTTGGTGCGCCGAAAGAAGTACCGTTTTTAATGGTTTCAATGATTTTAGTTTCCACTTCATCGTTGGCATGACCTAAAATTAACGGTCCCCAGGAACAGCAATGGTCAACGTATTCGTTGCCGTCTTCGTCCCAGATATGCGCACCTTTTCCTTTCTTCATAAAAACGGGCGTTCCGCCCACGGATTTAAAGGCACGTACCGGTGAATTAACACCACCCGGCATTAATGTTTTTGCTTTTTCAAAGAGTTGTTGCGAGATATCTTGTTTCATTTGTTTTGTTTTATTTCACGTAAAGAGCGCAGAGCGGGTAAAGTTAAAATTTCTATTTCATTTTTGGTAGTTGAATATAAAACACCGAATACTCGTTCACCTCCGATTCAAAGGAGATTCTGCCATTCATACGCTCAATAATATTTTTGCAAATGGCTAAACCCAAGCCTGTTCCGCTTGACTTTGTGGTGAAGTTCGGCTCAAAAATATGTGTTCTCTTTTCTTCCGGAATACCTACGCCATTATCTTTTATGGAAATCAGATAATGCGTTGATTTTTCTATCACCTGTATATCTATGATTCCACGTTTGCTGTCCGGTATGGCCTGTGTAGAATTTTTAATGATATTGGTAAACACCCGCATCAGCTGTTCCTTATCGCCATACACGATACATTCCTTATCAGGATAGGACAGATTGATTTCCACGTTCTCACTTTCGCGGAACAGTTCAACCGTTGACAATAAAATCGGCTCAATATCAATTTTCACAAACTCACCCTGCGGCATCTTGGCAAAATCGGAAAAGGCCGTGGCAATATTGGAAAGGTTGTCTATCTGCTCAATCAGGCGACCGGAGATTTTCTCCGTAAGTTCTTTAATATCCGGTGAATTATCTTTCAGGGCACGCTGTAAATGCTGTATACTCAGCTTCATCGGTGTCAGCGGGTTCTTGATTTCATGAGCCACCTGCTTGGCCATTTCGCGCCATGCTCCCTCCCTTTCCGATTTGGCCAGCAGGTCTGCACTTTTTTCCAGCTCTGCCAGCATGAGGTTGTATTGCTTGACGAGCAGACCGATTTCATCGTCGTTTTTCCATGAAATCTGCTGATTGTTTTTTCCGAACTGCACCCCTTTTATGTTATCGGAAATCAAGGTGAGCGAATTGGTGATGGAGCGGGATAGGAACACTGCCAGCAATGCCGCCGCCAGCAGGAAAATGACATATACATTCACCAGCGCCACCAGGAAATAAGAGATATCTTCCTGGAAGGATTTCTGTTTTCCGTAATATGGAAAATTAAAATACCCCAGCACTTTACCATTGCTTCTGAACGGCTGATATGCACTTAAGTAAGTGAGTTTACCTATCTTCTCGTCATGTACATATTTGGATTTCCCCTTGATGATAAGATTAAAATAGGCATCGGCATCCATCTTTTCCGAAACCAGTTTTCGTTTGAAAATTTCCGGCTGAGAAGACTGCAACAATTCACCTTTGGTATTATAGACATTTATATCGAGTGCATGTATGTTGGAAAGTACCTTTATCTTTTGCTGTATCACCTTATCAAAGGTATTGGAACCATAAACGGGATAATCCTCTATGTAATATTGCGCCAGATTCTTCATGACGGAATTGACTTTCTTCAGCAACTTACTGTTGTGATAGATATTATACTGATACTGAAAATACACCATGGTGACTACGCCAATGATGGCGAGTGAAAACAAGACAAGAGCAATCATGGAATTCTGAATCTGTTTTTGCAAGGTGTTTCCCTTCAGAAAATCGCGTACCGAATCATCGCCCCAGAACCTGTCGGAGAAACCGGCAAAGTCCATTAGTATAAAGAAGAACAAAAAGAAAATCAACATGTAGGAAAACACGGATAACGTACCCAGTGCCGGACGATTCTTTTCAGACAATACCACCTGTTTATCCTTGCTGAAATAAATCATGTGACTATAGTCGTTGCTCTTATAAAAATTGAACTGCTTCTTTTGTCTTGCCGGAAAATTAAAACTCACCTGATACTCATAATCTCCTTTTTGTTTTACAAGGTATCCGTTATCGTATATGGCATAAGAGAAGTTATCAAACTCTTCGTCATAGTAATTCTTTTGCTTCAGCAAGAGCTCCGGATAAGCGCTGTATGAGCTGAATATCTTTGGAATGAATTCGATGAACAAATATCCGAGTTTGACAGAATCTTCCACTATAGGGAAATAGCCCAGGTATTTTTCGCCGTTTTCCTTAATGGACAAATAGTAGAATTGCGAGGAGATGCTTTTTGCTTTTTTGGAGAACCGTATATTGTTCAGCTTGTAAAATTCTTTTTGAGCAATACCAATCAACGGCATGCCATCTTTATCAAATGCGTAGGTGGTGACGGTATAACGACGCAGCAGTGGCTTGTAATACTTGGAGGAAATCCGCTTATCAATATCTACCGTTGACAGATACGGATTCTTGAAATAAGATTTAATGAAATTATCCTGCAGCAGATTGGCTTCGGTTTCCGTGAGCGTATATTCTTCTCCTATGTCGCGCTCAGACACCAGTTCCTCCATCCGGTATTTTCTTTTCTCAATATCTTTCTGGCTGGTATTGAAAATGATGATAATGGACGACAGAAAAGCGATAAAGGAAAGCAAAATGAGGTTGGACAGAAACTTGTATTTCCGGTTGCTTTTAAACAATGATTTCTCATAATGAAAAAACAGCACGAACGTAAACAGCCACAACACTAAAAAGCAAGCATAAAGCAGATCTGTAAACATGCCCAGCCAGAACCCCACTGCCAGACCAACGCCGCCGAAAAAGAGCACCAGCAAAAAGAAATTCTTACCAAGGGGCTGCTCGAAAATCCACTTCATCAGAAACAGCAGACAGGAGAACCCGAGTCCGAAAATAATCAAACTGATGAGCGTATATCGGTCAAGGGTATTCACCAGATAGAAATTAAAACTGATGACTGAATTCTGGATGACGCTCTGGATAACAAACAGCAGGAGGAAATAGACGGACACCGGCAGCACCAGCAGCCATATCTTATTCTTTACGGTTCTGTTTTCCGGTGCTATGAAACGAATCAGCGACAAGGACCATGTCGCCAGAAAACTTCGGATCAGCAAGGTTCCCAGCGTATCACCCAGATAGGCGGATGCATACAGATTGGAAGAGAACAGCAGAGAGGTTTTCGTCAGCGAAAACAACTTAAACTGATTGAACAATACATCCGTGAGAACATCAATCAGCAGCAACAGCAGCAAGGCCGGGATATACTTTTTACGATACAGCAGCTGCTTCAGTATCTGATACATGGACCAGAACAACAAGACAAGCCCGATGACTTCAACGAGCACGACGTATGGATTATAGACCGACTGTGCGTTATCGGCAATCCTGATTAAAAACAAATAATTACCGTCTCTGTTTATGATAGCGCTTGTCTTATCCGTTTCCTTGCTGGATATCACGAATCGCTTCAAAAAGGGATGCTTCCACACAAAACCATCTGTAAGAAACTTATTGCTGGTGGCATATTGGTAATAAACCGGAATCAGGGCATAGAGATTGATGCGGCCGTCTTTGGATTCGCTGTGCATGACCTCATAGAAACCGTTGCCCTCTTTCAGAAAGTGAATATCATGTTCCGATAGTTTTGCAATATTCTCCGGAACGAAGCTGTTATCTGACCAATAGGTCAACACATCATCCTTGTAGATGTAATATTGTATATGTTCATTACGGCTCAGCTGCTGAATGATCTTTCTGGAAGCGGTATAATCTTCCGCAACCTTCATGAGGGCTTCCGAGCGGATGATTTCAGCCGCATTCATTTCATCCGCATGCAATCGCTTCTCAATGATCTTTTTTGCACGTTGTATATTGGGTGAAACAGTCTGAACCGTATCTACCAGCAATCCAATCAACAGCAAGGCCATTCCCGCGATGGCAACAATCTTGATTTTATGCTGATTAAAAAAGTTCAAGTTCGATTTTCTGTTTATTTCTTCAATTCATGCTTTGCCAGATTCCAGATTTCATCCAGCTGCTCCAAATTCATGGTATGCATATCCAGCTTCTGTTCATTTGCATATTGTTCCATCCATCTGAAGCGCTGCATGAATTTCTGATTGGTTCTCTCCAGTGCGCGCTCCGAATCTACGTTTATAAATCGGGAATAATTGATCATGGCAAACATCACATCTCCGAATTCGAGTTCAATGGCATTCTCATCACCCAGTTCCACCGCTTCTTTCAATTCGCCTATCTCTTCCATCACCTTATCCATCACCTGTTCTTTATTATCCCAGTCGAAACCCACAGCACGTACCTTATCCTGAATGCGCTGTGCCTTGTTGATGGCCGGCAATGAATTGGGTACACCTTCCAATACGGATTTCTTACCTTCTTTCAGTTTTAGCTGCTCCCAGTTGCGTTTCACATCCTCTTCATTTTCCACCTTAACATCGCCGTAGATATGCGGATGTCGGAAAATCAGTTTTTCTGAGACGGCATTCAGTACATCCGCCACATCAAACTGCTCCTGCTCATCGCCAATCTTTGCATAAAATACCAGATGCAGAAACAAATCACCCAATTCCTCTTTGATGGATTTCCAATCTTCCTGAATGATGGCATCCGACAATTCATAGGTTTCCTCAATCGTCAGCTTACGCAAGGTCTGTATGGTCTGTTTCTTGTCCCACGGGCATTTTTCCCGCAAATCATCCATTATGTGCAGCAATCGCTCAAAGGCCTGCAATCGTGTATCCATAAAAATATTTAAACAAAAATACTACTTTAAAACAAATAGTTAATTTTGATGTTGTCTAATAGCGATAATTGATGAAAAAATACCTTCCAGACTTAAAAAACACAGGTCCTTTACAGCAGGGTGTCTTTATCATGCTTCTTATCACCGCCTTATCCCTGGGTTGCCTGCTGTTTCGACCGCAAGGAATGTTTGCCTGGAACCTGATTTCATCCCCATTATTGCTCTTTTGCTTCTACAATCCCATCATAGGAGCATTCCGGCAAAAACCGCTCCGATATTTCGGAATCTCAGCGCTTGTGTTCATCTTACTCGGGATGTACATCTATATTTCGGGGAATTTCATATCAGATTTCAACTACCAAGACTCCGGCGAGCTGCAGATGATGACCTTGCTCATCATTACCTTTTTCCTTTTATTCAACCTGATTTGCCTTTTATTCAGAGGCATTCTGAATCTGCTGCATGAAATCGACCGCTAGATTTCCATCTTTTGTAAATTCCAAAAAACGGTCAACGATGATTTTCGGGCGTTGCATTTTGATACAAAAAATTAATTCCTAAATATTTGTTAATCTAAACAATCCTTTTTCCAATACCTTTATATTTATAGCATGACAAGAGCGGCGATACGCAATATCATCTTACTGGCCTTCATTTCACTGGCTGGCATCATTGCCACTCAGATTTTCTGGGTAAAAAAGGCGATTGACCTAAAAGAACAGCAGTTCAATCACCGCGCTTATGTAGCCTTGAAGAGTGTCGCCGACCGTCTTATTCAGGATTCAAAATACAGGGTACAACTGGACGGCATCAACAAGAAGGCGTCCAACTACTATACATTGGATTTCAGCTCTCCGGTAAACGTCACCATGCTGGAAAACTACCTCATCATTGAATCCAAAAACCAGAACCTGAATGCAGATTTTGAATACGGCATCTTTGAATGCGCCACGGATTCCTTTTATTACGGAAGATATGTAAACATCAAGAAAACCGGGAAGATTGAACGTCTGCGCGTAAAGGCCAAACCCTCCGAAAATTATTATATCGGCGTATTGTTCCCGAAGAAACGAACCTACCTGCAGGAAGACCTGCGCCTCCTCATCTTCTTTTCCGTGGTATTGCTCGTCGTTATCGGTTTCTTCACCTACACAATACTGGTTATCCTGAAACAAAAGAAATTGAGTGAAATAAAGAATGATTTCGTCAACAATATGACGCATGAATTCAAAACTCCGATTTCTACCATCGCATTATCCAGTGATGTGCTGATGCGGGATGATATCGTCAAAAATCCGGAGCGGTTGAAACACTATGCCACCATCATCAGTGAAGAGAACAGACGACTAAAAAGCCAGGTGGAATCGGTTTTGCAGGTTTCCCAGATTGACTCGCACAAGATTGCCTTGAACATCACCAGTATTGACATGCATACCCTGATTGAGAACATATCCAAGAATATGGAACCGAGACTGGAGGAACAGAACGGAAAAATCACCCTGAGGCTAAATGCCAAAAAGACGATTGTTGCAGGAGATGAAGTGCATTTGACCAATATTTTGTATAACTTGCTAGATAATGCCATTAAGTATTGCGATAAGGTTCCTGAAATTGTCATTACCACCCAGAATAAGCACAAAGGCATCGAAATTTCAGTAAAAGACAACGGAAAAGGCATTGATACAGGCTCTCAGAGCATGATCTTTGAAAAATTCTTCAGAGTACCGAGCGGTGATCTGCACGATGTGAAAGGTTTTGGACTGGGCTTGTTTTATGTTAGAAATATGGTCAAATTGCACAAGGGAAAAATTGCCCTGCACAGCGTGCCGAAAGTCGGCACCACTTTTACCCTATGGTTTCATACTAAAGACAAATAGATGGAAAAGACAAAAGTAAAAATTCTGCTGGCCGAAGACGATCCCAACTTAGGATTTGTCATTAAGGATAACCTGAGTGATAAAGGATATGACGTAACCCATTGCATCAATGGTCTAGAAGCGGAGCGCGTCATTTATAAGGATAAATTCGATCTATATCTTTTTGATGTGATGATGCCGAAGAAGGATGGCTTTACGTTGGCGCAGGAATTACGGGAAAAGAAAGACCATACCCCCATCATCTTCCTGACTGCCCGTGAGATGCAGGAAGACAAGTTGAAAGGCTTTACCGTTGGTGGGGATGACTATATCACCAAACCGTTCAATTTTGACGAACTCGTCATGCGTATGGAAGCCATTTTGAAACGTACCAAATCCGCGGCTCCGGAACAAAAAGAATTTACCATCGGAAAATACATCCTTAAAGTAGACGAACTGAAACTGCTGAACGGAGAAGAAACGGCCTCGCTGACAAAAAAAGAAGCTGCCCTGCTGGAATATCTTGCCAAACACGTCAACCAACCTGTGAAGCGCGAAGACATGCTGGTGAAAATCTGGAAAGATGACAGCTACTTTGCCGGCAGAAGTATGGACGTTTACATTACCAAACTCAGAAAGTACTTAAAAGACGACCCGAATCTGGAAATACAGAATGTACACGGCGTGGGTTTTAAATTAATCGTAAACAACTAAACCACCACATATGGTTTACGCAAGAGCGTTTGGGGTGTGGTTAATCATCATAGCATGCGAAACCTGTCACGGCATCCTGCGAAACCTGTTTCTCGCACCACGTATCGGAGATTTCCGCGCCCGGCAGACAGGCGTCTTCGTTGCCACACTCCTCATTTATGTGATTACACTGCTTTTCATTAAGTTCATCAATGCCTCTGGCGAAAGACAACTGCTGCTCATTGGTATCGGATGGGTGGTGCTGACATTGTTCTTCGAGATAAGTCTGGGAAGATTGCTTCATCTTTCGTGGGACCGCATCCTGTCGGACTATAACCTAGTGAAGGGAGGGTTGATGCCGATAGGATTGACACTGACCTTATTTTCACCGCTGCTTGCAGCTAAGATACGGGGATTGCCGGATTAATCCTGTTTATTGGCCAGCAGATACATCACCGCCATTCGTACTGCCACGCCGTTTTCCACCTGATCTAAGATGATGGAATGTTCACTGTCGGCCACATCCGAGGTCAACTCCACCCCGCGATTAATCGGACCGGGATGCATGATGACAATCTCCTTATCCAGTTTTTCCAGTCGTTGCCTGTTGACGCCGAAATACAGCGCATATTCGCGCAGAGACGGAAAATATTTGGTATTCTGGCGCTCCAGCTGAATGCGCAGCACATTCGCCACATCGCACCATTGCAGCGTTTCATCAATATTGTGAGAAATATTTACACCGAGTTTTTCTATGTGTTTCGGAATCAGGGTGGATGGTCCGCACAACGTCACCTCCGCCCCTAATTTTTTCAGACAAAAAATATTAGAAAGCGCAACACGCGAGTGCATAATATCGCCGATGATGGCAATTTTTTTACCTTTTAAATCGCCGAGTTTTTCTTGCATGGAATACGCGTCCAGCAAAGCCTGCGTCGGATGCTCGTGCGTACCGTCACCCGCATTCACGATTTGCGCATCGATGCGTTCCGACAGGTAATGCGCCGCACCCGGACTGGCATGACGCATCACAATCATATCAACTTTCATCGACAGGATGTTATTCACCGTATCCAGCAATGTCTCCCCTTTCTTAACGGAAGAAGAGGAGGAAGAGAAGTTGATGATATCGGCAGACAGACGCTTTTGTGCCAGCTCGAATGAAATTCTGGTTCGGGTGGAGTTTTCAAAGAATAGATTGGCGATGGTGATATCTCTGAGCGTAGGCACCTTTTTTATCGGGCGATTGATGATTTCCTTGAACTGTGTCGCCGTTTTTAAAATCAACTCAATGTCATCTACCGTTAAATGTTCTATTCCGATAACATGCTTTGAACTTAGTTGACTCATATTCTAGTTGTAAGTCGTAAGTCCTGAGTTGTAAGATAGTTCTTAAAACAAAAGGCTTACTTTTTATTATTAATTATTTTCTTTAATAAACACCACTTCATTTTTTTCAGTTTCGTTTGTTGCCCAGCGCACTTCCACATCTACTTTTTCTATCGTATCCACAATATTCCCTACAAAATCCGGTTGTATGGGTAACTCTCGGTTAAAACGTCTGTCAATCAATACCAGTAATTCAATTTTCAGCGGTCTTCCAAATGACATCAGTGCATCCATGGCGGCACGAATGGTTCTGCCGGTGTATAAGACATCATCAATCAGCAGTACATTTTTTTCTTCAATGTGAAAATCTATTTCCGTGACTTTGGCGTTCAGGGATTTCCCCCGGCGAAAATCATCGCGATGAAAGGTGGTATCAATTTTCCCGAACGGAATATCGTTGCCGGTCAGTTCCAGTATTTTCTGATGGATTTTTTCCGCCAGCAAAACGCCTCTGGGCTGTACGCCAATGATTACGGTATTCTGAAAATTAATGGATTCGATAACTTCTCTGCTCAACCGCTCAATAGTCAGTTGGATCTGGTTGCCGTTTAGTAATATGGTATCCGACATTGATACAAATGTAAGAAAAAATCCTGACAAGGATAGGACAAGCATTGATTTTTGTTACTTTTAATACCTAAATATAAGACTATGCCAACTATCAGCATTGCATTTGCGGCCATTGCGGGTGCTATCCACGTGATTTTCTTTCTGATGGAAAGCGTTTTCTGGATGAACCCCAAAGTACATAGGGGATTTGGAATAAAAAACGTAGCGGAAGCGGAACAGTTTAAACTATCCTTTTTCAATCAGGGATTTTATAATTTATTTTTAGCACTTGGTACTTTTGCAGGTGTTTACTTTTTGCAGAGTGAAGATATTACGGCCGGAAAAACGCTGTTGCTTTTTTGTTGTGCCAGTATGTTTTCCGCATCCATCGTTTTACTGGTTTCCAAACCCAATATGTTGCGCGGTGTTTTTATACAGGGCTTAGCTCCTTTAGCCGCTTTGCTGAGCTGGTGGATACTGGGATGATATATTAAATTTGAATAAAGATGGTAAAAATGAGGGCATTAGACAAATTAGCTGACATTTAAAAACCATACACTTATAGAATGAAACAGTTTTTTAGTTTTCCTCTTTTAATTGGTTTTGTTTTGTTCGCTTCGTGTAAACAAGAAATAAAAAATAACACAAAACTTCATACTGTTACTCTTATCGATGATCGCATCAAAATAGATATTCCAGATACATGGAAGAATCAAAACCCAAATAGTATTAATTTCTATATTGACACTCTAAATGAAACATATTATGGAATAGAACCACATGGTGATCATTGTTCAATCACGCGCATTGATAAAAATGAAGAAGATTTAGATGTTCTTCTTAAGAATGAATTGAGAGAACTTCATCAAGTCAAGCAACCTTGGTCTAAAGTGATTGAAACCAAAATTGATCACAAAAATAAAACAATAGCAATAAAGACAACTTTACATTTAAAAAACCAACATGATTTCACAGAAATCTATTTAATTGTATTAAAGAACGAAAGATTTTACGTTTTCTTTGCAGGACATGACAATCCGGAATTCAGGAGGAATGTCGAAAGAATGATTAAGTCAATAGTGGTTTTATAAACGTCAACTAACAAAAAGCAGATTGTTTCTTTTCATTCTTAATACAAGACTAAGCGTTTGGTCGCTTAGTCTGTTTCTAATCTTCTCAATCAATTGCATCAATTGCATACAATACCGCTCTCATGTGTCTACACCTGACACACACTCATCTTCTCCGTTTATTTTCCACTTCAAATCACCAAAAAAATAAAGTAACTTTGAATGATTCATTCATACTGAATTTACTCAACTGAAACTGAATATGGCTACTGACATCAAAGGATTAACGGATGAAGAAGTGCTTGCTTCCAGAAAAGAATCCGGAAGCAATTCCTTACATTATAAAAAAGAAAACGGATTTCTCGATGCATTAACAAGCATCGCTAAAGAACCGATGGT
The DNA here is from genome assembly GCA_046329775.1 of Chitinophagales bacterium. GTDB lineage: Bacteria > Bacteroidota > Bacteroidia > Chitinophagales > JADIYW01 > JADJSS01. The sequence goes on along the minus strand of JAXLTX010000011.1, from coordinate 16,111 downwards.
GATTTTATTGCTGGTCACCTCTTCCATCTACTTTATCAGCGGCAATATCCATGACGGTATTTTTCTGGCAGCAGCCATTGTATTGGTAGCTGGCATTTCCCTGTATCAGGATTCCAGAAGCCGCAATGCGCTGGCCAAACTGAAAGACTTTACACAACCCGGCTGCAAAGTCATCCGCAACGGAGAGGTAATGGAAATAAAAAGCGAGGAACTGGTGATTGGTGACAGCATGATGGTGGAAGAAGGGACTTCTGTTGTTGCCGATGGCATCATTGTGCAGTCCAATGATTTCTCGGTGAATGAATCCATACTAACCGGTGAATCTCTGGCGGTGTTTAAAGACCCGGCCAAAGAAGATAATTTCGTGTACAGCGGCACTACGGTCGCCAGCGGACTGGCTATTGCCACCGTTACGGCCATCGGCAATGCAACCAAACTGGGAAAAATCGGGAAAAGCCTGGAAAGCATTGAAGAAGAAAAGACACCGCTGGAAATGCAAATCAGCAACTTTGTAAAAAAGATGGTGATGGCCGGTGCGGTGGTTTTCATTTTTGTATGGGGCATCAACTATTACCATTCAAAAAATATTCTCGACAGTTTACTGAAATCACTCACGCTGGCGATGAGTATTTTGCCGGAAGAAATTCCGGTGGCGTTTACGACGTTTATGGCATTAGGCGCCTGGCGTCTGATGAAAATGGGTATCGTGGTGAAGCAAATGAAAACGGTGGAAACACTGGGCAGCGCTACCGTGATTTGCACCGACAAGACCGGAACGCTTACCGAAAATAAGATGAGCCTGGCCAGGCTTTATACGTTTGCTACCCAAAAGATCTCCAATCCGGAAACGGATGATTTGGGTGAGAAAGAAAAAGAATTACTCACGCTGGCAATGTGGTCGAGCGAGCCGATTCCCTTTGACCCGATGGAGGTGGCACTGCACAACGCCTATGCGCAATTCATCTCTCCAGATGAAAGAGTGGATTATAAAATGGTGCATGAATATCCGCTGGGCGGCAAACCGCCCATGATGACGCACTTGTTTGAAAATGCGGCGGGTAAACGTATCATCGCTGCCAAAGGTGCGCCGGAAGCCTTGATGAATGTATCCAAGCTTTCCACCGCCGAAAAACAAGAGATTGAGAAAGCGATAACGGCATTAGCAAAAGACGGATACAGAGTGTTAGGAGTGGGAGAGGCGGAATCTGTGGAAACAGATTATCCGGAAACGCAGCAGGAATTCTCTTTTGCCTTTAAAGGTATTGTGGCATTTTATGACCCACCGAAAAAGAACATACAGCAAGTGCTGAAAAACTTTTATGCAGCGGGAATCGATGTGAAAATTGTAACGGGCGACAATGCAGCAACGACGGGTGCCATTGCGCGACAGATAGATTTCGAAGGTTGTGAAAACAGTATGACCGGCGATGAATTGATGCAAGTGGAAGAACATGAACTGGAAGAACGGGTAAAGGCAACGCATATCTTCACGCGTATGTTTCCCGATGCAAAATTGAAAATCATCAATGCACTGAAAGCAAAAGGTGAAATTGTAGCGATGACAGGCGACGGCGTAAACGACGGACCAGCGCTGAAAGCGGCACACATTGGCATTGCGATGGGAAAGAAAGGTACGGAGATTGCCAAACAGGCGGCTTCTCTCATTCTGGCAGAAGATGACTTATCCAACATGGTGGATGCGGTGGCGATGGGACGAAAAATCTACACCAATCTGAAAAAAGCGATTCAGTATATCATTTCCATTCACATTCCAATCATTCTTACGGTCTTTATTCCGCTGGCACTGGGCTGGATCTATCCGAATATCTTTACGCCTGTGCACATCATTTTTTTAGAATTGATTATGGGACCGACCTGTTCCATCATTTATGAAAATGAACCGATGGAAAAGAACACGATGACACAGGCGCCGAGGCCGTTCTCCGACACCTTCTTCCAATGGAAGGAGCTGGCCGTAAGCGTGTTGCAGGGTATCATTATTACTGCTGGCACGCTACTCTGCTATCAATATGCGGTATTGCAGGGCCTGAACGAAGAAACCACCCGCACCATGGTGTTTACCGTCTTAATTTCGGCCAATATTTTTCTGACACTCGTGAACCGGTCCTTTTATTATTCCATATTTACCACCATTCAGTACAAAAACAATCTCGTGTTCATTATCATCAGCATAACGATTGCCATTACAGCTGCATTGCTGTATATTCGACCATTAAGTTCTTTCTTTTTATTTGAGCAATTGAATGCCGTTGATTTATCCCTTAGTATAGGAATTGGATGCTTATCCGTGATCTGGTATGAAGTGGTAAAATGGATCAAAAGAAGGTCGAAAAGCAATGCTGCATAATTCCGGCACATAAGGCTTCATAAAAACCAATTCATGTAAAATATCATCTGACAACATGATGAATATCATGGCGCTTATGTGCCATAGTGCTAAAAGTGCTAAACTTTACATTGATTTAGAAACATAAGAGACCGCGCGAAGAAATTTGGAAAGGTATTTATCTCTAACAATTCGGAAAGCAGGTGGTATCTTTTCATTCTTTGCATCCTGACTAAGCACCCAACGCTTAGTCTGTTTCTAAATCATCCTCTATAATGCTTAATATCCGTAAACGGGTAAGTTTGATTCACAATCCGACTTTCCCGTTTGCTGTATTGGCAAGGAAAACCATAAGTACCCTATGAAAATGTGCAGAAGATGTGCATTCCGTATGATGAGAAATGTGCATGTGCCTCTGAAAAGCCATGTGCATAACAAATTGGCAAAAAGACTTGACAGTGCATCATTTAGCTACCAAGTTTACCATACGTTATTTGAATGCCGATAAAGTGAGGAAAGTGAAAGAGCTAAGCAATGTAAAAAACTGCGAAACTTTCAGCTGATGGACTGGGTCAAATCTATCTTATCAGACACAAAAGGCGGAAAAAGTAAGGAGATTGGCAGAATAAATTCCGGTAAAAGGAAATGAAACTGCAGCATCGGGAAGACAGGGTTTAATCGACTTTGTCTTTTTTTTTGTCCCTGTCCCGTTAACCTTTCAATCATAAAAAAGGCACCACATTCGTGGTGCCACCAAGTAATCAACATGCGGATCATTCGTTCCTGAAAACGATTTCATTTTCAAAACTATCCGCTATCACTTTCTTATTCTTGTCGACTTTATCTGCCAATATCATTTTAGATAACTGATTGATGAGTTCTCTGTTGATCAAACGTTTCAACGGACGCGCACCATACTGTGGCTCATACCCTTCTTTTGCAAAGTACTCTATCAATTCATCGGTATATTCCAGATGGATATCCATATCCACCAATTGCTTTTTCAAATTATTGAGCTGTATTTTCACAATCTCCTTGATATCGCCCTGCAATAAGGGTTTGAACATAATCACTTCATCGATACGATTGAAAAACTCCGGTTTCAAGACACGTTTCAAGGCATCAAAGATCTGTGCTTTGGAAGTTTCCGTTGCGGTAAAGATTTCAGATTCTGTTTTCACATTCTCAAAATTCTGCTGAATCAGATGAGAACCGATATTGGACGTCATGATGATAATCGTGTTTTTGAAATCCACGACTCTGCCTTTGTTATCCGTAAGTCGTCCGTCTTCCAGCACCTGCAGCAACACATTGAACACATCAGTATGCGCCTTTTCAATTTCATCCAGCAACACGACAGAATACGGATGATTTCGAACGGCTTCCGTCAGCTGACCGCCTTCATCATAGCCCACATATCCGGGAGGCGAACCGATTAAACGCGACACGGAATGTTTTTCCATATACTCACTCATGTCAATGCGAACCATTGCCTTTTCATCATCAAACAGCAATTCCGCCAATGCTTTTGCCAATTCTGTTTTACCGACACCGGTTGTACCAATAAACAAAAAAGAGCCCAACGGTTTTTTCGGATCCTGCAAACCGGCACGGCTTCGGCGAATTGCATCGGATACCGCTATGATTGCTTCATCCTGTCCGATAACCCTTGCGTGCAGGTAATCTTCGAGATTCAATAATTTCTCCCGTTCCGCCTGCAGCATTTTATTTACCGGAATACCGGTCCATTTGGAAACCACTTCTGCAATATCTTCGCCGGTCACCTCCTCTTTCATAAGGCGGCTGCCTTTCTTTATTTCTTCGAGTTCTTTTTCAAACGCCACCACTTTCTGTTCGGCGTCTTTTATTTTCCCATATCTGATTTCAGCCACTTTTGCATAATCACCATTGCGCTCTGCTCTTTCCGCTTCTGCTTTCAGATTTTCCATCGCTTCCTTTTCCGCAGAGATCCTATCCACTATGGTTTTTTCTCCCTGCCATTTTGCTTTCATGGCATTTCTCTTTTCGGATAAATCGGCAATGGTTTCCGATAAATCTTTCACTTTCACTTCGTCATTTTCCCGTTTGATGGCTTCGCGTTCAATTTCCAGTTGACGAATCTTTCTGTCGAGCTCATCGAGTTCTTCCGGAACGGAATCCATCTCTAAACGCAGTTTTGCCGCCGCTTCATCAATCAAGTCAATGGCTTTGTCCGGTAAAAAACGATTCGTAATATACCTGCTGGATAATTCCGCCGCTGCAATGATCGCTTCATCTTTTATCGTTACCTTATGATGTGTTTCGTAGCGTTCTTTCAGTCCTCGCAAGATGGAAACCGTATCCTCCACGCTTGGCTCGTTGACCATGACTTTCTGGAAACGACGTTCCAGCGCCTTATCCTTTTCAAAATATTTCTGATATTCATTGAGTGTCGTTGCACCGATTGCGCGCAACTCGCCTCTTGCCAATGCAGGCTTTAAAATGTTTGCAGCATCCATGGCGCCATCTCCGCCACCGCCGGCACCTACCAGCGTATGTATCTCATCGATGAACAGAATGATCTGTCCGTCGGAAGTAATGACTTCCTTGATGACCGCTTTCAGACGTTCTTCAAATTCACCCTTATATTTTGCGCCGGCTATGAGGGCGCCCATGTCCAGTGAATAGATGATCTTGGATTTCAGATTTTCCGGCACGTCTCCGGAAATGATGCGGTGGGCGATACCTTCCGCAATGGCGGTTTTACCAACGCCCGGCTCTCCAACTAGAATCGGATTATTTTTGGTTCTTCGAGATAAGATATGCAATACACGTCGAATCTCTTCGTCACGCCCGATAACAGGATCAAGCTTACTGGATTGCGCCAGTTCATTCAGATTCTTGGCATATTTATCCAACGAATTGTAAGTAGTGTCTGCACTTGGATTATTCACGGTCTGTCCTTTTCTGAGTTCTTTAATCGCTTGTTTCAGGTTAGCTTCAGTGATATTATTGCTCTTCAGCAAATCAGCCGTTGCATCTTTAGCACTTAACAAAGCCAATAACAAATGTTCAATGGAAACGTATTCGTCGTTAAACTCCTTGAGGTATGCATTTGCTTTCAGCAAGGTCTGTGATAATGCCTGCGACGGGTATTGCATACTGTCACCGGAAACGGTGGGTTGTTTTTGAAGCAACACATCGAGTTCTGATTTTATTCTTTTTAAATCAGCATTCACTTTTTTAAAAAGAAACGGCGTTACATCCTGATCGGTATCCAATATTGCTTTCAGCAAATGGAAAGTATCCAATGAGGAGTGTTTGGAATCAAAAGCAATCTGTTGGGCACCTGCAATTGCTTCCTGTGATTTGATGGTATAGTTGTTTGGGTTCATAGTATAAGTTATTTACAATATCAGAACATCAAAAACTATGCAAGATGACAAAAGGATATGAACTCCGTGAAAAAACGGAAATAATGTCAGAAAAACCGAGAAAAACCAGCAATTATTGCAGGCTACTTATCGTCTACTATGAACTTTTCTACGCTAGAACAGATGAATGTGAATCCTAAGCTGAACACGAGCGCTGTCAGCCATCCATCCGCTACGCCATTCACATTAAATCCGATTAAGAAATAATCTGCTATTTTCACCATGGCAGCACTTACCACCAATGTGAAGAGTCCCATGGTGAGGCAAGTTATCGGTATGGTAAAGAAGCTGACAATCGGCTTCAGAAAGGTATTCAGCAAGGTTAATACAATGGCTACCTTCACCGCATCCAAAGGAGATGCGACATACACATCCATACCTATGATCGGTAACAGGTAAGACAGGCCGATTACTGCGGCGATTTTGATAAGAAATCGGATAATAAAATTCATAAGGCTTGAATTATAGTTGTAAATGTAATATAAATTTCACGGAGTAGGAAAATAAAAAATTATCTTTAATTTTAGAGAATTCCAAGTAACGAGAAGAGCCTCCGAATATGTCCGGAAACAATCATAAAGCATCTAAACGAAATCCACCGAACGCCAAAAAGAATCAGCATGCATGGCAGGATGTTTGGGCGAGTTCTGTCTTTCATAAATTCATCTTATTTTCAGGTGCTCTTCTTTTGTATGGCCACACCTACCGCTATGGCTATGGAATCGATGACAAATTCATTTTGGTCCCCCTCAACGATCTTGAAAACAATTTCAGCGGATTCCTATCCATTTTCAAAATATGGTTTGCAGGTGCTGACTACCGTCCACTTTCATTCCTGTCTTTCTGGTTGGAAAAGATTGTTTTTGATGTTTCCGGTCCCGGAGTATCACACATGGTCAACGTTTTATTATTTGGATGCATACTTATCAAAATATATGATTTGATTATAGCTGCCGCATTCTACGAAGATGAGCAGCGACTCAAAGGACTGGCAATATTATGCGGGTTACTTTTTCTGGCACATCCCAACCATGTGAGTGTAGTGGCAAATATAAAGGCCAGGGATAATCTGCTGAGTATGTTGTTTGGTTTATTTGCCGCTATCGAACTAATCCGGTATTTCAACACAAAAAAGACCGGAAGGATGGTCTCGTTCATTGTTTTTATCACCTGTGCTTTTCTGTCCAAGCTCGATTCCTACATCTTTATTCTGACCCCGGGCTTGTTGCGGATAGTATATGGCAAATTCGACAGAAAATCCATTATCCAAACCATCGCTGTCAGCATATTGCTGTTTATTTTCGCTTATATGATTCTGGAAGGATTTAAAACCATTCCTAACCAAGACGAGTATATCTTTTCCATGGGATTTGATGAAAATCCATTAATAGGCCATGACTCCTTGCTGAATCGTCTGTCGCTGTCACTCACCTCTCTGTTCTATTATTTCAAATTCATTCTCATCCCAAACGGATATCATTTCTTTTTCGGGTACAATCAGATACCTATGACCGGCTTATTTTCGCTGATTAACATGAGTACGCTGTTACTCCTGTCATTACTAGGATACCTTTCATACAAATCATTTCGGAGAGACAGGATCTATCTGTTCTCTTTCCTGTTCTTCCTGCTGGCCATTACCTATGCGTTAAACTTCTTCCAGCCGGTTGCGGGTATTGTAATGGATAAATACGATTTCATCGCTTCACTTGGATTTTGCCTGGCGATCGCGGCCTTATGTATTGAGCTTACGGAAAAGAAATCTTCCCTGTTGCGTTCATTGTTCATCTTTCTGCTGATTGCATTTTATGTCACTTTTACAATTTCCAGAACCCGCGACTGGAAAAACTCCTACACACTCATTGAGAAAGACATGCCTGCACTTTCTCAGTCTGTAAATGCAAACAGAATGGCGGCGGCGGCATACATCAATCTAGCACTGGATGAAGAAATGAAACCGAATAATAACAGAACATATACAGACAGCCTGATTACCAAGGGAGAACGATATGCCATTCAGGGGCTTGGCGTTTACGAAAAGGTGCCTGATCTTTGGGAGCTGAGAGGTTTGAGTTCATTCTACCGAAAGAATTACCCGGAGGCTCTTCAGTTTTTCCTAAAGTGTAAGGAAGCTGATTCCAGCTATTTATCAGGCGTCAATTATATCGGGTACACGTACTGGGCTTTAGGCAAAACCGATTCCGCCTATCATTACTTTAAATACGTAATAGACAGAGAACCCGTCTTTTATTATTCCGCCAATAACATGCTGAACATGCTGCTGCAAACCAACCGCAAAGCCTCCGCAGACAGTTTGGTAACCGCTTTAAAGAAGCGGTACCCCGAAGACAAATGGCTTAAGAGAAGAGTTCTGGAAATCTACGGGCATGAATAGAAAAAGGCTGCAATCCATACAGCCTTTTTCTAAGTTGTCTTGTTATCGTTCCTATTGCTTTATCACCTTATACTTATGTGCCACTCCGTTCACATCTGTGTATTCAATAATATAGGTTGCATTGCTAAGATCTTTGAGATTAAGGTTGATGCTATTTGTTCCCTCCACCAAATCTATCGGGCGATTCAACACTGACCTGCCCAGTACATCATAAACCTTGAGATTCGCACTCATCTCCGCCGTTGATGAAATAATGACATTGTATAATCCGGAAGATGGATTCGGGAAGACACCGGCAATGTTATTTACACCGGAGGTTTCAAGGCGTATGATAACGATATTACTGTATTTAAAGGAAGCATCATTGTCTACGATTTTTAATCGATAATAATTCGCTCCTGATACCGGAGTGTAATCATAGAGCAGATAATTTAATGTCTGAGTACTGTTGCCAGCCGCAGGTTTTTCGCCCAGATAGAACCAATTGACCCCATCTAAGCTCTTCTCCACAATAAACTTAGACGTGTTCTCTTCAGAGGCTGTAACCCAGTCCAGACGGTTCTTATCTCCCACATTCGTACCGGTAAATGAGACCAGCTCCACAGGCAGGACTTCGTACGGGAAACGAACCGGGTGAATGTAGAAAGTGGAGAATTCATCTATCGTAAAGGACACTTCATAATCCGTACCATTACCTGCATAGGTTGCAAACACAGGGTTGGTCCAATTCGGATGAGCTCCGGCATATCCACCGGCCCCAATCATTTCGCCACCAGGTACATTATTCTGATTGAGAACATTATTAGGCCCTGAGAAAGACATACCTCCTCCGCCTGGAAACTTACTCACCCTCAATCCTGAAACATTGCTGAACGCGTATGGCGTTCCGGATGCTGCCGTAAATAAATTATTGTACTCTGCAGCGGTAAAATAGAGCGTTATTCTTGCCAGTGCATCCGGAGCATTGGTAAGATTTGGTTTTATCGTCCAGTATCTTCTTAGATAAGGCATCAGATCGAGATAGGCATTCGTAATCACCCTAGGTGTTGGAGCCATATTTGGCACAGGACGTCTGATACACACTTCTGTGTTGGCCAGATCCAGTGAGTTTGTCAAATCCTGGATCTTACAAACCAGGTATCCCTGATAATCAAAGAACGTATATGTATTGCCATCTGTAAGTGAACAATAATAACAGTTCAATGTATCATTTGTGATAATATTGGTCACATTATTAGCAACCACAATGGTATCATTCACAAAATCAGTACACGCCCCGTTTGTAACGGTCCACCTGTATATATTGTTCCCGCTGCCCCATGGTATATTGCTGATATTTAAAGTATTGGCAGATGTCGGAACAGCCGGAGAACTGGTACTGGTCCCTGAAATCTGAGTCCACTGACCTGTTCCTGTTGAAGGATTTATAGAGACCAACGTTGCCGATCCGTTCGGACTGCCACATGCGTCAATATTTGTGACGTTTGCGATGGCTGTAATCGAGTCGTTGATTGTCCAGTTAATATCCAATGTTGTGTAGGCAGTATCACAATTAAAGGGTCCGTTTGCTAATGAATAGGTGGTTGTAACATAAGCGCTCTGTACGATGGTATTACCCAATACTTTTGGAATGGTCGTCGGGCGGGTTGTACTCCATGCGGTCCATGTAGTTCCACCGTCGGTAGAGTATCTGTATATGAATGTGGCCCCAGTTGTTCCACCTGACTGGCCAGTCGGCACATTGACACTCAGGGTGGCCGGAAGGCCTTTTATACAAACATTGCTTCCATTAGGAGGTACGGACGTCCAGACAGTAGCCGGGTTGATGGCTGGATAGACCGTCACCGTATCATATACCCATCTTGACCATCCGCAGCAGAAATCTTTTGTCCTGAATGCAAAGAGATATTTTATGGAATCCGTTGTGTTGTTAGTAATGTTAACTGTATTGTTTAATCCTGTTATTGTTCCTGACCATGCTCCTAAGCTCAACACATTGTTTACCCTGAATTGCCTGTACCTCCATTCATGATCAGCCGCCGTATTTGTGGCATCCTGATTTGGATTATTGGCAGTTGCTGACAGTGTAATCGTTTCACCGGAACAAACCATCTTCGGCGTAGCTGTAGCGGTTGGCAGCACCCTGCTTCCCCTGATATAGATGGCATCTCTGTATACCGTACCATCCACGGTCAAGTCTTTTGCATCATTTCCCGTGATGGCAGAAGTATAATAGATAACTGGATTGTTTGCTGTCGTAGGTATTGTTCCAAATGTTGAATTACCCGGATAATTATCATCCGATAATACACCGCCTGCATCAAAGCTGTTCCAGGTAGTTCCGGATTTGGATAAGGGAATCTGTGAATTGATACAACCATAAGCATACTGAGCCGTAACGAATGCTTTGGGTAATGCGACTGTCGGAGAACTGGATGCAGCCGCAGGAACGCTGTATTTCTGATAGGCAACCCCTGCTGAACCATCTCCGCCTTTTCCGCCAGAACCGCCCTGACTTCCATTTCCTCCTGCGCCCCCCTGATTCACTCTTCCGCAATTTATACAATCCGTATTTTGCGGCCCTCCACCGCCGGCTAATCCGGGTCCACCTCCGGCACCTCCTACACCACCGGCGCCTGCTGAACCAGGCGTAAACCTCGAATCTGTCAGAACTTCGCCCGTACTTGAGGTTGCTATAAATAAGGCAAAGGTTCCACCTCCACCTCGTCCTGGCCATCCGCCACCACCGCCGCCGCCGCCGCCGCCGCCGCCGGATCCTGCATTAGCAGATGCTTCACATCCATCATTGTTGATACTTCCGCCGCCGCCGCCGCCGCCGCCGGAACCACCGGAACCACCAGAACCCGCTACACCAGTTCCAGGCAAGAAATAACCTCCTGAATATCCTGCCACACCGGTACTGCCATTAGCACCATTGGCACCATTGGCTGTTGCCCCTGTTCCGGCATTACCTGAAGTTATAGAAGAAGACCAGGAACCAGCTGTACCGCCACTCCCGGGCGCCGGACCATTTCCGCCATTTCCATCTAAACCCATTTGTGAACTGCAGTCATTTCCGCCACGACCACCGGCTCCACCGGAAAATCCGCTAGCTCCATTATTTGCACCTGTTCCAGGTAATCCTGCAGCACCGCCATTTCCTCCGTTCTGCGTTGATTGACAACATCCGGTACATATTGCGTTACAATTATCCTCACCGGATTGTCCTTTTGTACCGTTTCCTCCGTCTCCGCCTTTTGTAGCTGTTCCATAAACAGTACCTGCATTCCCTGTGGTTGCATTGCCACTCGTCACATCACATCTCAGTATCGTATAATTAGTGGTATTATCAATATAAATGGCATAATTGGATTTACCCTGTCCGTTTGTTGCCACACCCGTGGCATTGCCTGTAACGATATTCAGATCCTGCAATTTCCATCCTGTTTTGGACGTGGAGCGCAAACCAAGAGTATGAGCCTGATCGTTATTGGGCGCAGCTGCACCGGTTAGAGATATGGTAGTGGTAAGATTTTCATTTTTTGTCCAGGGAGAAGTACCTGCATTAAATCCTCCTTCAATTATCAGATTAGACTCTATATCCAGAATAGATGATATGTTGTAGGTGCCGGAAGCAACCCGTATGTGTTTACTCGTGGTGCTATTGGCCAATGCAATTGCAGCGCCTAATGTAAGTTTGGGAGCACTTTCCGTTCCGGGATTCGCATCATTACCCGCTGTACTCAAATAGACGTACCCGCAGGATGATGAAGTGACGGTGACGGTACAGGTGCTGGTGGCATTGGCAGCCGCACAGCCATCTGTCACAGTCATGGTTATTGTATAGCTACCGGTATTGGTGAATGTGATATTGGTTGTCGTAGCGTTGGGTGCAGATATACTGACACCTGCAGCAGGAGACACCGACCAGGTATAAGCGGTTGCGTTTGCTACCGCACCAATTGCCGGCGTGACAGGAACGCTGAAAGAAATGGCCGTACCGGCAGTAACGGAAGCATTGCAAGCTACACTGGAGATTGGTGGAGCATACGGAAAGTAGGTTACTCTTACACACTCTGAATAAGCATAAGAATAAGGTGCGCCGGAAGCAGATACACTTCCCGACCCGTTTCTGTTAAAAACCATCAGTCTGTAAATCAGTGTGCCGGGTGTTTGTGGGGGAGTATAGGTAGGACAGTTTGCACCCGGAATATCTGTCCAGCCGCTAGAAGGACAAGATGGGGGTGTTGGTCCCGTGGCATTCGTCACCTGCCATTGATACCAGGTTGCATTGGTAGTCGTGGCCGTAATGGTGGTGGGGGTTCCCAAGCATAATGTTCGGTCCAGTGATGGTGTAATCGTAGCCGTAGGATTGGCAAGAGTCCAGCGATATTTGATTCTAGCTATGTAGTTTTCATATTGTCCGGAGCCTATACGTACAGGTATTTCTATAAAATTGTCCGTGTTTGGAGGACTGTTCCTCCAGTTGATGCTAAATGTACCGGTTGCTTCATTATCATCTCCATCCCAGCAGACAGTAAATCCTGCAATTGTAACACAACAGTTTGAGTTGTAATTATCATCCCAGTTTACGTCTCCGCATGGTCTGTAGAGGTTCCCGAAAACGGTTGTCTCAAAGCCGTCATCTTCCCACATATCATACTCTATATCGATTGATTGCATGTTTGTGCTGGCCGTCGTATAATTTCGTGTGAAGATATTGGTATTGACATTATTCCATTTTGGTACATCCTGACTTATTTTTATGGCAGAAACAGGCCAGGCCGGATAAGCGGTGGTATTATCTTTGGTTCTGAATTTAACACGCAAGTCTTCATCTCCTGAGACACTGATCCCGCAAGAACCGCCATCCCAGTCATTATCTGCAAATAACCCGACGAAATCAGCCGTAACCGTAATCGGACCATCCTGATAGGTTGGAGACGCACACAAAGCTGGTTGTGGATTCACCCAATCCCACTGGTATGCAAATACTACGGCATATTTATGCTCACCAGATGAGGTCATCAAGATGGGTTGTGTATAATTCACCACTCCATTATTTCCCCCTCTGAACCTTACCACCTGCCATGAACTGCTCGTTGCATTATAATCATCACCGGAAGCGCACACTCGGCCTACAAATGGTATATTCACACAGCAACATTCATCAAAGACAAGCTCCGTACCCTGACCGCAGGATAAAAAATCGCCTGTACAATCCTCTTCATAAGCGCTTGCCGTATATACTTCGAATTGATTGGGTACCGTTACACCGGAAGGATAAGTGACATCAAGCAAGTTGTATCCCTGAGCCTGTAATGGGCGTCCGGCATTATTTACCACATGCATCTGGTTGGGGTTAAAGGAATAATACCTGTTATTGGCGCCCCAGAATGAACATTTAAATCCTGTTGGAGAAGTGATATAGGACGATCCACCTCCCGACAACACCCTCGCCTGAATGTTTTCAATGGCATATTCATTGTTTCCCAATTCACCGCAATTGGCACTTGACCAAACCTTATGAGCCCATACCCGCAGGCGAACAGGACCGTCGTTGTACAACTGGCTGTATGCGTTGCCAAACCCCAGTGTCAGAAAACACAAGATGAGCAGATGCTTAAAATTTTTCATCGGTAAAATGGTTTTCGTTGATAATATCCAGTAATATTTTATATCTATTCTGTTCTGTCGCAATTACAATTATACTAATCGGCACCGACTTATTTATCTTCCTGAAATAAACAAAGCACGCCAGTTTCTTGATATCAAGATTTGCACATGAACTCAGATCCGTTATCTTATCAATCACTATCGTGTCCGTCTTCAAACCAAACAGGTGTGATTGCTCAAAATCCCTTTTAAAGATGCCTACATCATAGGATTTATCAAATTCAGTCAGACACTCCGGTTGTTCTTTTTCCACCCTACCGATCAGGCCACTATACAGTTTAGGTGTAATGACAAAAGAATCTAACAACGTAAAATCTGCATTATTGTATGCCAGCTGGTATTGTCTTACTAATGGAAGATAATCTTCAACATCCTGTGCTTTGCCCTTCCCCAGACAAAACATCAATACAACCCATAAAAAATACTTTTGTAAATCTTTCACCATATTTTCGTTACATAAAAATAGCATTATTTTTACAAACATGTCGTATTTTCTAGGTGGCATATTATGTAATGTTCATAAAATATATTGAGGAAAATTCACGGGTGACTAAGGTGCTCCCATTTTAGACTGAAGCTTATATTGAAGATCCATCAATGCCCACAGGGAGACAATGGTGCTATGACCGTTTGAGGAAGTGGCTCCTGCATGTCCACCCCACCCACCATCAGATAACTGACTGACGATCAATTTCTCATACAATTCATCACTGATACTCACCTTATCGTCCAGGATGGAAATCATCAGTATGCCTTCCGCAAACAAATCATATGCATTATCCGGGGCATCAGCAACCTGGAGACCCGAGACAGGATAGGTTGAAATAAATGATCTGAAAATAGTGTCTGTAAGTGTTATCTTATACCTGTTGAAAAAATCATTGTTGATGCACTTTTGTTTTTTCAGGTTGGCCAATTGTAAAGCCTTATGCAGTAAGGCATAATTTGCAGCATTAACATTAAGGTAATCTGACAACGTATCATTATACCCCAGCAACTTCGCAATTTCTGTTGTATCCAAAACATATTTATCACAAAGCATGCAAAGCGTTTCCCGCAGATACCCATCCCTCAGATCGTTATTCATTATCTTGTCTGCAACCTGTTTCTTACTCAGATAAAATGATTTGTTGTTATTAAAGCAGGTCCCCTTGTAACACCAAACGGTTTTGCCTAAGTCTTCATATTTCCTGACAAAAGCGGTATCTCTGTTTTTGGATTTCCTGTAATGGCGGCTGATAACAGGGTAAATCAGATAAGTCTCCAGATAATCCGGCTTATCCGTCATCTGCAAAACGCTATCCATATTGTGCTGCGCCTTTGTTACGGCATTGTCTACAAATTTGAGCAATTCCATGCAATCTTCTGCAAATGAGGCAAAGCCAATGCATAGCAAGAAGACAGATAGTAATATTCCCTTTCGTTTCATTTTAAGCTAACAGCAATAAATGTATTAAAAATACTTCTACTTAGCAATATCATGGCCTGAAACATTCGATCTGTATTAAAAAAACAAAATTATTTTGCATTTTTTTATATTGTGATGCATTTAAACAAGCAGACTCATGAATATAGCCAATAAGGAAGAGTACCGAAAACTCGTATTATCCCCGTTTTTCAAAGCCGGATTGCTGAAAGTTTTACCCATGGCCGCCATTGCCGGATTAAAAATAACCGAACTGGATGACCTTCAATGCAAGGTGACGGTGCCATACAAATATCTTAACAAGAATCCGTTCAACACAACCTATTGGGCGGTATTGGGTATGGCTGCAGAAATGGCCAGCGGGGCATTGGTGCAGATGTACACACATAAATCAAAGCCATCCGTTTCCATGTTTGTAACGGGCTGCAACGGACAATTCATAAAACGTGCCATTGGTGTGACTACTTTCATCTGTAATGATGGGCAATTGATTGCCGATACCATACAGAAAGCCATCAGCAGCGGAGAAGCCCAAACGGTACAGAGCACGGTAAAAGGGTATGACAAAAACAATGCTCTCTTGGTGGATTTCACCTTTGAATGGAGCCTGAAAGCGAGAACTAAAAAATAAAAAAGCCCACATTGCTGTGAGCTTTTTCAGTGACCGCGGCACGAATCGAACGTGCGACCGACTGCTTAGAAGGCATTACCCATACCCTATTTTTAGTTTCCTTTGTTTGTTAATCTATTGATTTACAGCACTTATTTTCAAAATATCTTTCCTTTTATTTCCTTTTTTCACCCTTATTTAGTAACTTTAGGTCACATTCAAGGTCACATTTCAAACTAAAACT
>JAXLTX010000010.1:0-79134 GCA_046329775.1 Chitinophagales bacterium | reverse complement strand
CTGAAGAGCTGTCAACAATATCATATTTCTTATGCCACAAGTCATTGCCGGCTGCATCCATTTTTACTAAATTATACTGTACAGAGGAAAAACCTCCCGTTTGTGCCGAAACATATCTCAGGTAGCAAATGGAGTTGTACTGTGATAAAGCAACTGAAGAGACAAAGGAAGCACTATCAGCAATTGTTTTCTTCCACTCTATTTCGTGATTTCTGTTAAACTTTATCAAGGCGCAGGTCACAGAATCCTGGCCTCCTGCAAAATCACCATCCAGAGAAGTAGTTTTTACCAATACAAGCACGCCGCTATCTGCCGTTTTCTGTATATCTATTATAATATCATCGCCACTGCCGCCCATGCATTGTTGTGCATCTACAAATTGTGCATTCGCAATGTTTATCATAAACGCTATGAGTATCAAAAGGAGTGTCGATTGCTTCATGTGCTTCCTGGTTGATTCTTTTCTGCAAGTTACACATTATTGCATAATGTCTCCGGTACAAATTTTATCAATTGTCACAAAAAATAAAGGAACAATCAACCATAATCCATGCTATTTTTTCAGGAAGTAAAGGCTTTTAAGTATAGGGTCCTATAAGATAGGTCGCAACTCATTTGTCAATAAAAAAGCGGACAGTGAACATTCACTATCCGCCTTATATCTTATTCAGCCTGTTTATGCCGGCTCTTCCGGTGTTTCCAGCGATTTTACATACTCGTCCGTCACCGTGGCATTGTGTTTTTCCACCAGGGGATTCATCACTTTAAACCATAATGGCGGAAATAAAGCCAGCGGAATCATGGCCAGATAACCGGATGGCATCTGTGGCGCATTGTCGAAATGTCGCAGTATCTGGTATTTTCTGCTCGGGTTGAAATGATGGTCAC
Organism: Chitinophagales bacterium; assembly: GCA_046329775.1. Classification (GTDB taxonomy): domain Bacteria; phylum Bacteroidota; class Bacteroidia; order Chitinophagales; family JADIYW01; genus JADJSS01. Next base: position 78,246 of record JAXLTX010000010.1, on the reverse strand, counting down.
TATGACGTGTCAACTCAAACAGAAATATCCTCCCCAGTTCGTGTTCGGAATTCCAGGAATGATGCGGTTTCACTTTCTCATAGGAGCCGTTCGGCATCTGCTTGCGCATCAGGCCATAGTGTTCAATGTAGTTGACGATTTCCAGCAGGGTAAACCCGATAAACGAAGCCGCTAAAAATCCGACCAGGCCTTTCCATCCAAATACAACATAGATCAATGCCGTAAATGCCAATTGTATGATCTGGAAGCGCAGCATCTCATTGTGCAGCGGATTCCAGAACGCTTGTTTCGTCTTTTTCAGACGATGTGCCTCCAGGTGCCAGGCCGACATCCAGGAACCGAAAACCGTTCTCGGCAGGAAGGCATAAAACGATTCGTTGAATCGGGATGTGGCCGGATCCAAAGGCGTCGAAACATTTTTATGGTGGCCTCTATTGTGCTCTATAAAGAAATGCATATAACAGGTCGTCATCAGCAATAGCTTGGACATGGTTTGTTCATACTTTTTGCTGCGATGACCGAGTTCGTGCGCCACATTGATGCCCAGCGCACCGCAGGCAGTACCCATCGCGAGGGTGACACCGACATATTCGTACCACAACAAAGGCTGCGTGGACACCGTCCACAAGTATGCCCCTAAAATCAGATATTGCATGGGCACCATGCTGTAGATGAGTAAATCATAATAAACATCTTTTCGTTCTTCCGCTTCTTCCGCTGCCGTAAAATTTTCGGTGGTGCCCGTAAAGACAAACTCCATCACGGGTATGAACACGTAAATAAAGGCAAATGCAAAAAAAGACCAGTATCCTCTTACAAAGAAAGAAACATACATCAGCAAAGGAATCACTGCTATCGGTGCGAAATATTTATACCTGCGCCAGAGTTTGTGCATCCTGCTCATTTCACTTTTTTGTGTTGACACACCACTTAGTTGTATTGTACTCATAAGATTCTTTTATTTTTGAAAAATCAACTGAATCGAATTTAATAAAATTATTCTGAAAAATAAAACTATTTTAACATTTTTAGTTTAATTTTATAGCATTCAGTGATGATTAATTAACATTAGTAAAGCGATTATGGGTAGAAATGCGGTACCAAAAGAGAGAAGTGCAAATCCGAAAAAACGGGATCTGTATATTATAAAACTTACGGAGACATTTAAGAAACACGGGCTGAAGAAGTTCTCGATGGACAGTATTGCCGCCGAGCTTAAAGTGAGCAAAGCAACCTTATATCATTATTTCAGCTCCAAGGATGAAATGGTGGAGATTTGCCTGATGAATGTAATTGGTCAGCTGGGCAATTTTGAAAGTATCACGAAGGATAATTCCATTTCATTTGAAACGAGGTTTTACAGAATGCTGGAATTATTCTCGGGCAGCTTTACAGATATTTCGAATCTGTTTCTGTCAGACCTGCAGGATGAATACCCGCAACTATGGAAGCAGGTGCAATCATTTATCGAATATGTAACACAGGTTTTGACGGACTTTTATAACGACGGAAAGAAAGAAGGTGTCTTTTCAGACATACATACGTCCATTCTGGTGATGAGTGATCGTATGTTTTTCAATGCGATTTCCGATGTGGATTTTATGCAAAACAACAACATCACGCTGCGCACCGCCTTCGATGAATATTTCCGCATGAAGTGTTTTGGGTTTATAAAACAATAGAGAATCCGGCTGTAAATCGCTCTCCTGGTTTTATTTTTTTACAAGATCCCGTATTCAGCGCATTGGTGGGCGCCGTCATAGGCTCAATACAGACATAAGGTTTATCCGGATGGGCCGGCGCATATATCTGTGCAAAGGGGTAATTTCCGGCGAACACCACATGGATATTACCGACCTCAAAAACAGCCTGATGGCATTCATTTAATTTTAAATCCTGAAAGCCGTCGTCAAAGGCGGTGTTTTCCAAATTGACCACATCTCCTTTAAAATCCCATTTTCTTTCCTTTGGCAACAGCTTACCTGTAGGTATCATGACACCATCGACCTCTATGCTATTTTCGGCAGGAAGAAGTAATTGTGCCTGAAGTTTAGTTCTTGAAAAATAGGGATGAAAGCCAAAACTGACGGGCATTTCCTGTTGGTCTTCATTCAGAATGGTTGTCTCAATGTTCAATTCATTGTTACGCAGCTCCTGTTTTATTTGAATGGTGTGCTTAAAGGGGAAAATGGACAGAAAGGCTGCCTCATCAAAGCCAAGTTCTGCCACATGGTGACAGGAATTTTCGTCTTCGTGCAATTCAATCGTTCTCCATTGATCTGATTTCAATAACAAGCCATGTAAAGGCAGATCATTTCCATCTCTGTAGAGCAGATGCAGCTGCTCCTCAGGAAAAATGTGTTGCTTATCTTCAACATACATGTACTCCCCTTCGAGTCTGTTTGCCCAGGGATGCATGAAGGGATTACCGGCCAGTTTTGAATTGACCTTGTATGCTTCCAATGAAAACGGGAAGTACAGCACCTCCTCGTCATGCCGCTTAAGCGAAAAGAGCGTATTGCCAATATTCACGGCTATTCTGGCTGAAATCAACTCATTTTTCAGTTCAATGATTTCAAGGTTGTCTTGATGATCCTGTTGTACGGAATGTTTCATAAATCAATTTACCTCCTGCAACTCAAGCGTATCCGTGTAAAGCAGATACGCAGAGATTTTTTGTGCAAACAGCGTCGAATAAGCCTCTTTGTATTTTACAAGCTGCTTCACATGTTCTTTATCTTTTGCACCCGTTTTGTAATCAATGATAATACATTCAGCCTCACTCAGCAGAATTCTGTCGGCACGCAACAGCTCACCTTTGTAATAAATCCCGCGTTCATTGATTTGCCTCCACCTTTCATCAAACCACCTCAGCCGCACAAACACGTCCACCACTCTTTGCGCAGCGGTATGGTAAAACTCCAGATCGTTCGTAACCGTTGTGACTATTGCCTTGCTCAGCTGTTCAGGTCTATCTATCTTTGACAGTATTTCATGTAATCTGTTTCCTTTTTCCTGAGCATCATTGAATACCTTTTTCGCCACCAGCGGAATGCTTTTCTTAAAATCATGAAAAGCAACAGGCATCAACGGCAATACGGGCATGGCCTCTTCCGCATCGGCAGGTGTTGTATTTTTTTTGCCGTAGGTAAAAACACCCTCTTCCATCTTGCTGCCGGGTAAATCCAGTCCCGAAATGATCTGCGTCAACAGCCGGCTTACATCCTGCGGCAAATCGTCCTTATCCTTTTCTTTCTTTGCCGCAGACAACACATACAATTGTTCTTCCGCACGGGTGAAGGCGACATACAACAGGTTGATGTTATCCATATAGCTCCATTCGATTTCTTTGCGATAATCGTCTTCAAACAGGCTATTTTCAAGTTTCTTCGCCATTTCTACCGGGAACACATTCAGCTCATTAAAGGGTGGCTCGTCACATCTCACCCAAATCGTGGAATCCGATTTAGGCTTCATGCTCCAGTCGGCATACGGTAGAATCACCACAGGAAACTGCAACCCTTTTGACTTATGGATGGTATAAATTTTCACTGCATTCATACCCTCCGGCGGAATAATGGACAGTTTATGCTGCTGTTCATCCCAATATTCCAGAAAATCACGGACCGAGGCAGAATACTTCTGTACATAATTAAACACCACATCCTGAAATCTCAGCAGATAGGTATCCGCCTCGACATCCAAAGAAAGGACATTCATGATTCTGAACACCAACTCATGTACGGCGACAGAAGTCCATTCCCGCAATCTGTCTCTGCTCAGTTCAGGCATTTTCCGTTCAAAAAAATAGACATCCTCAGCCGTCTTTGCCAAAAACCCTTCCGGGTTTTCCTCTTTATAAAACAAAGCCGCCTGATAATTGAACTTGACAAGGTAAAACACCTCCCCGGGGTGCTGGATATACTGCAACGCCGCTATCAGCAATTTTACGGAAGCCTGATGCTGCAACAACAGGGACTCTGCAGACACCACGGGTATCTGATGTGCCTGCAAGTAATTTGCTACCAGCGAACCGTGTATGTTATTTCTTGTGAGCACCGCTATGTCACTGTATCTTCTTTCCGGTGCAAGGTGACGGATGATGTCTAACACCCCATCCAGCTGCACATCTGCATCCTCTGATTTTTCCAGCCATCTACACTGCACAAATCCCTCTTTGTCATGCTTGATGATTTGCTGTTCCACATCAGACAAAACCTCCTTAAACAATCCGTTTTGCAACTGAATGCCCTTCTTCACCAATGAGAAGAATGCATTATTAAACGTAACGATCTCTCTTGCACTTCTGTAATTATCCTTAAGGGAGACGTCTTTTCGTCCGTCCCAGTGATAAGACAAATCGTCTGCTATCCCATCGATAATCAATTCCATCTTTCCTCCGCGCCACCGATAGATGCTTTGTTTGGGGTCGCCGACAATCAGCACCAAACCGTTTACATTCTGCAGTATCTCCAGCAGGAGCGGCAGCATCCCTTTCCATTGAAGGGAAGAGGTATCCTGAAACTCATCAATGAGTATATACTTCAGGAAGCTGGCGGATTTTTCGAAGATGAAAGGGACTTCCTCATGCTGTGCGATAAGACTCACTATCTGGTTTGTATCAGAGATGAGAATCAGGTTCCTGTCGGACTTATGTTCTTTTATCTTGGCATTTATATATTCCAGCAGTGCCAGCGAATAGATATTCTTCAGTACCATTTCGGCGGCGTTGTATTTCTTCTGCTGCTCCTCTTTCAGTTGCAATACGGCCTGAATGTAATGCCGGATATACCTGTCCCATGCCGCATCCAGCATATCCGCCGTGGCCTTGTCTTTGGCGGTGCTTTTAGAATACAGCATTTCGCCATTCAGCATCTTTTGAACATAAGAATTGGCGCCTGGCTCATATCTTTTGGCGTAGTTGATGAACGATTGCACACTTTTGTTTCCTTGGAAAAACATACTCAGGTCCACTCCATCATGTTGAATGCTGCGCTCCACCGTTTGGGTTAAATCATCGATTCGCTTTCTGTAGGAGAAAACGATCTGCTTCAGTTCGACCAGTGCCTTTTTGTAGGTTTCTATATCGAAACGGTGCACACCTTCACTTTGCAACAGTTGATATTCTTCACTCAGAAGCTGCTTTGCAAGTTTTGAAATATTCTTCTCTATTTTCCAGCTCTTATCTTCTTCTATGAGGTCAAAAACGTATTCTTCCAGCCACCTCGAAAATGAATCCTTGTCTGACTTATATTCCTTCAGCATATCCTCTACAGCCTGCATGATGACGGCATCTGTATCCAGTTCCACTTCCATTCCTATGGGCAAATCCAGCTCTTTGGTAAATGCACGAATGATGCTTTGGAAAAAGCTGTCAATGGTGGAAATATTAAAATTAGAATAGTCATGCAAAATCAACTGCAGGGCGGTGTGTACATTCTTATCGAATTGGCCGCTGACATCAATATTCTTGGATGTGTTGATTTCACTGATGATGGTATTTCTGAGCCTGCTGACCTTGTTATCCTTTTGCTCCAGCATGCTCAGATACTCTATGATACGGCTCTTCATCTCCGCTGTTGCCTTCTTGGTAAAGGTGACTGCAAGGATTTTATTATAATCGTACGGATTCAGTATCACAATCTTCAGATACTCTTTGGCCAGTGTATATGTCTTACCCGAACCGGCCGATGCCTTGTATAAAATTAAATCCGATAATTCTTTCATAATAGATTGCACAACGAATTTAATTTTTTAATTTTGAAATTCACATTTTCTGCAAAACGTGTCATACACTCGTATTTTTGATATCATCGAAAACCAGCAGCAGGTTTGTCCACTGGACAACTGTTTGTCGAGAAGGGAGGACCGTAAAACATGGACCAGCTATTCTACGCAGGAGTTTATTTCCACTGCACACAAACTGAGTCAGGGTCTGCTCAGACTTGGGTTGCAGAAAGGAGATACGATTGCCATCATCTCCACATCCAACCGACCTGAGTGGCACTTTACCGATCTTGCCTGCCTGCAAATCGGCGTGGTGGACATACCTGTTTATCCTACCATCAGCAGTAAAGAATACGAATATATCTTCAATCATGCGGAGGTAAAATATGTCTTTGTTTCAGACAAGCTGATGTATCGTAAAATCAGCCAAATCATCCAGAACGTTTCCAGCCTGAAAGACGTATACAGTTTTGATGAAGTGGAAAACATCAGACACTGGAAAGAACTGCTTACGGAAGAAGAGCGTTTATCCACGCTGGTTACATCAATCAAACAATCGATACAGGTAAACGACCTGGCTACCATCATTTATACCTCCGGTACTACGGGCGTTCCCAAAGGCGTCATGCTGTCGCATCAAAATATAGTATCCAATGTAAAAGACTGCCTGCTGGCTATTCCGCTGCAACAAAAGGAAATCGTCCTTAGCTTTCTACCACTCAGCCATGTATTTGAGCGCACCATCAACTATGTCTATTTTGCAGGATGTGTGTCTGTTTATTTTTCGGACGGCCTGGAAACCATTTCCGAACACTTACAAGATATACGGCCGCATTATTTCACCACCGTACCGCGTTTACTGGAAAGGGTATATGAGAAAATCATCAAGAAAGGACAGGCCCTCACAGGTTTTAAGAAACAGCTTTTTTTCTGGTCACTCAAACAGGCACGTCAGCAGGAACTGGGCAAATCCCATTCTTTTACCGAAACCTCCAATCTGGTGGTAGCCAATAAATTTGTTTTTAATAAATGGCGAGAAGCGCTGGGAGGCCGAATAAAAGCCATCATCTGCGGCTCGGCACCCCTGCAACCCCGGTTGGCCACCATATTTACCAACGCCGGCATTCCAGTACTGGAAGGATATGGGCTAACGGAATGCTCTCCTGTGGTGAGTGTGGTTCCTTTTCGCCCGAAGGAATTTCGGGCCGGCTGTGTCGGGAAGTTGCTACCAAGCGTACAGGCAAAGATTGCAGAAGACGGAGAAATCCTGATAAAGGCACCCAATGTCATGCTCGGGTACTACAAAAATGAACAAGAGACCCAAAAGATGTTTGACCATGACGGATGGCTGCTCACCGGTGACATTGGAGAATTTACGGCAGATGGGTTTCTGAAGATAACTGACAGGAAGAAAGAACTGTTCAAGACCTCCGGCGGCAAGTACGTTGCACCGGCTCCCATAGAAAACAAACTGAAGGAATCTGCCTACATAGATCAGATTGCCCTGCAGGGAGACGGAGAAAAATATGTCTCTGCACTGATTGTCCCGAATTTCGAAAACCTGAAAGAATGGTGTATTAAAAACAGGTTATCAACCCCCTCAGATAACAATGAATTAATTCATAATCAGCAGGTAAAACAACTGTATAAAGATATTATTACAGAATTTAATGTTAACTTTGGCAAAGTGGAACAAATTAAACAATTTGAACTGCTTGCGGATGAATGGACGGTGGAAAATGGCTTACTGACTGCCACCATGAAGCTGCGCAGAAAAGCCATAAAAGACAAATACAAGGATTTAATTGATACATTTTACAATAAAATTTCGTAGAAATGCAAGTTAGAAGATTATTTGACGTTTTACATTATCAGAAAGAAAACCATCCGCAGCAGGTTGCTTTTGCAACCATAAAAGACGGAAACTGGTGGAAGGCAAGTACCGATGAAATCATTGACCTGTCTAACAAACTCAGTCTGGGCTTACTTAAACTCGGTATTCAGGTGGGTGATAAAGTTGCCGTAGTAACCTCTGCCAACCGTACAGAGTGGAACATCTGCGATCAGGCAATCGGCCAGATCGGTGCCATCAACGTTCCTTTATATCCCACCATCAGCGAGAAGGATTACGAGTATATCCTGAACCATGCGGAAGCTAAAATCTGTATTGTTTCTGATGCGAAATTATTTGAAAAAGTAAGAAACCTGAAGGCTACCGTACCAACCTTACAGGAGGTATACACCTTTGACCAGGTTGAAGGCGCTCATAACTATGAGGAAATCATGAAACTCGGTGAAGGTGGCGACATAGCTTCCATCAAGGCCATCTCAGACACCATTGACCCGAATACGCTGGCAACATTGATATACACTTCCGGTACGACCGGTACACCCAAAGGGGTTATGTTATCCCATCACAATATCGTATCCAATGTTTTGACGGTTCGTGCCGAACTGCCTATTCAGAACGGGCATACGGCATTAAGTTTTTTACCGCTGTGCCACATCTTTGAAAGAATGGTTATTTACACCTACATCTATGCAGGTGCCAATGTTTACTATTCTGACATCGACACACTGAAAGATAAGCTGGGAACGGTTCGTCCGCATTTCTTCACAACGGTTCCACGATTGCTGGAAAAAGTGTACGAAGGCATTGTGAACAAAGGACTGGCATTGACCGGCATCAAAAAGAAGTTATTCTTTTGGGCACTGGAAATGGCAGACAAATACGATTATGACCAGAAACCATCTTTCACCTTCAAGATTGCAGACAAACTAATTTTCTCGAAATGGCGTGAAGGCTTAGGAGGTCGAATCATGGGTATCGTAACCGGCTCGGCGGCGTGTCCGCTGAAGATGGCACGCGTATTCTCTGCAGCAGGCATTCCTATCCGTGAAGGTTACGGTTTGACGGAAACATCGCCTGTACTTACCTTCAACCGGTTTGTGGAAGGCGGCGCAATGCTAGGTACCGTAGGTATGCCAATCAAAGATGTGGAAATCAAGATTGCAGAAGACGGCGAAATTCTGGCAAAAGGCCCGAACATCATGATGGGATACTACAAGGAACCTGAAAAGACACGTGAAGTTCTGTGCGAAGACGGATGGTTCAGCACCGGCGACGTAGGTACCTTTGTCACCAACAATGCCGGAAACAGATTCCTCAAGATTACAGATCGCAAGAAGGAATTACTGAAAACCTCCGGAGGCAAATATGTGGCGCCGGCACCTATCGAAAGTAAATTCAGAGAGAATTTCTTTATTGAACAAATCATGGTAGTGGGCGAAAGCAAGAAGTTTGTCTCCGCATTGATTGTTCCGGCGTTCCCGGTGTTGGAGCAATGGGCGACTGAAAACGGAATCACTTTCACTTACAGAACAGATCTGGTTGCCAATCCTAAAGTACAGGCAAAATACCAAAGCATTGTAGATGAGATCAACCCTAATTTCAGCCACATCGAGCAAATCAAGAAATTCAAACTACTGGTGAATGAATGGACACCGGAATCTACAGAACTGACGCCAACCATGAAGTTGAAACGAAAGATTATCAATGAAAAATATAACAAGGAGATTGAATCGATTTACAACGATTGATTTCTGACAGAAAGGAGATAGCGAAACGAGCCATAAAAAATGGCTCGTTTTTTGTTTTAAGCAGGAACAATGTTAACAGATTGATGAATCTTTTATATTTTTACACAGACACCATGAACAAATTTTCAACCATACTGCTGTGCTTCCTGTTTTCAGGTGGGGTATTCAACGTATTCACTCAGGATTCCGTATCAACATACCAATTGCAAAAGGATATTTTCAATGATCTGGAAACATCCAGGCTCACCCATATCAGAAAACTGATTGATTCTGTGGGCATTGCCGCCCCCATTCCCAATGAAGTGCTGGCCAAACACGTTGCTTTGGTTTCCAGCTACAACCCCCTGCATCGTCAACCCAATTATGTGGTGCATGTCATCCTGAAAGATATTCTATATGGCAACCAGACCCGCAGCAATGATTTTCGTGCTGACCCTTTGATTAAAAAAAATATGTCTGACTCAACGGACTACTGGAACAGCGGATATGATCGAGGACATCTTGCGGCATCGGCAGATTTTAAATGGAATCGGAAAGCACTCAGCGAATCGTATTTCTACTCGAATATCATCCCCCAGCATCCGCAATTGAACCAAGGTGCCTGGAATAAACTGGAGATGCAGGTAAGAGAATGGGCCATAGACAATTCCGAGTTAATCGTCGTTACTGGGCCTGTGCTCAAAGATGAACTGCCAAAAATTCCTCAAGGCTCTTTTAAAGTATCCATTCCTGAATACATCTACAAGATTGTGCTGGACTATTATCCGCCCGTATATAAGGCGATTGCTTTCATATACCCCAACAAGGGTATTCCATATGAGCTTGAAAAGCATGTGGTTTCCATCGACAGCATCGAGCTGCTGACCGGCATTGATTTTTTTCCTAAGCTGAACGATAGTCTGGAAACCGTGCTGGAGGCAGAAAACGATATAAGGTATTTTGACAGCACTTATTTTGATCAATTGAAGGCATCTGCCTTTACTCCTAAAAACTATGGTAAAGGCAAGATAAACACCCTGCAGGCAAGGGATTATATTGGAAAGGAGGCTTGTGTGTGTGGCAAGGTGGTGAGTACCAAATATAGTGAGAACGGCAAAACCAATCCTACCTACATCAATCTGGATAAGAAATATCCGGAACAGGTTTTCACCCTGATGATTTTCGGTGCAGACAGGGCTAATTTCTCCTACAAGCCGGAAGAGTTTCTGCAAGGTAAAACCATCTGCGTAAAAGGCAAAATAGGCGAATATAAGGGTACGCCTCAGATTATCGCCAATAAGGAGAAACAGGTGGAAGTGCAAGACAAGTGATTTTCTGTTGCATCCTTATAAATTTTTATGATTTTTATATACCTTTAATATAACTTGATTATCTGTTAAGCCACTTTCTAAACACCTTACTATGAAAAAACTATTTCTTTTCGTATCAGTCATCAGCCTGTACGCGGGCATCTCGGTGGCACAAAATACATACGAATGGGCTACTGAAACGAGCAATGGGTATACGTATAAGTATGTAAAAAACGACCCTCTCAAAACAAGATTCTACACGTTGAAAAACGGCTTTACCGTAATTCTTGGCGTCAACAAATCGGAACCCAGGCTTCAAACCATCATTGCTACCAAAGCCGGCAGCAACACGGACCCTGCCAACCATACCGGCCTGGCGCATTACCTGGAACACATGCTCTTTAAAGGGACGGACAAATACGGTTCGCTGGATTGGGAGAAGGAAAAGCCTTATATCGAAAGGATTGACGAACTGTATGAGATCTACAACTCCACTGCGGATGAGACTGCCCGTGCGAAAATATATGCGACCATAGATTCTGTAAGCGGAATAGCCGCGAAATATGCCATCGCCAATGAATATGACAAACTGATGAGCACCATCGGCGCTAAAGGCACCAATGCCTTTACCTGGTATGAACAAACAGCTTATGTCAATGACATCCCTTCTAACCAGATTGAACGATGGCTCACTGTAGAGGCAGAGCGTTTCAGAAATCCGGTATTCAGATTATTCCACACGGAACTGGAAGCGGTGTATGAAGAAAAAAACCGATCCTTGGATAATGATGACTGGAAGGCAAGTGAGGTATTGTTGGCTACCTTGTTTCCGACACACAACTACGGACAACAGACCACTATAGGAACGATTGAACACCTGAAAAACCCATCGCTGAAAGAGATCAGAAAATACTACAACAATTATTATGTACCCAATAATATGTGCATGATTTTAGCGGGTGATTTCAATCCGGATGCTGTAATAAAAATGGTGGATGAGAAATTCGGCCTGTTCGCGCCAAAAGAAGTCATCCCTTATGCAGCTCCACAGGAAACACCCATCAGTGCTCCGATCGAAAAAACGGTGTTCGGCCCCAAGGATGAGTGGGTTTCCATAGGCTTTCGTTTTCCGGGAGCAAACACCAAAGATGCCAATCTGTTGCAGTTTACAGACAGAATATTAGCCAACGGAACTGCAGGCTTGCTGGATATCAATCTGGTACAGAAACAGAAAGTACTGGAAGCGGTATCCTATGCTCAGACCATGAAAGATTACAGTGTTTATGAACTGGATGGGAAACCAAAGGAAGGACAAACATTACAGGAAGTAAAGACATTGTTGCTAAATGAAATCGAACACCTGAAAAGCGGGAATTTTGACGACGCCCTGATACAGGCGGTCAAAAATAACTTCGAAAAGGAAAAGCTGCAAAAGATGGAACACAACAGCGACAGGGCTTTTAATCTGCTGGATGGATTTATAAAAGAAGTGAACTGGAAAGATGAGCTGTCATTTTACGAAGAAGTGAAAAATTACACCAAAAGTGACATTATCTCTTTTGCCAATAAATGGTTTGGAAACAATTATGTGGTGGTCTATAAAAAAACGGGAAAAGACTCATCCGTCATCAAGGTAACGAAACCGCCGATACACGAAGTGGAAGTGAACAGAAACGCACAGTCTGATTTCGTAAAACAGATTTCCGCAATGAAAACGGATGAAATAAAACCCGTCTTTCTGGATTTCAAAAAAGACATACAGCAGGCCTTATCCAACAAGATACCTGTGCTTATTTCCCCCAACAAGGACAACCAGCTCTTTTCGCTCTACTACTACTTTGACATGGGCAACAGCAACATGCGAAAATTGCCGATAGCCTTGGAATACCTTAAATACCTGGGTACCAACCGCTATTCCGCGGAAGAAATCAACAAGGAGTTTTACAAATATGCCACCACCTTCAATATAAAAAGTGAACAGCGCTCCACATATATACAACTGAACGGACTGAACGGCAATCTGGCGAAATCTGTAGAATTGCTGGAACATTTTCTGACAGACTGCCAGCCGGACCAGCAGAAGCTGATTGCCTTTATCAACGACTATATCACCAACAGGGAAAATGACAAGCTACAGAAATACAAAATCCTGACAGGACTTGAATACATTTCCACATATGGAATCAAAAACCCCTTCAACTATCAGTTTTCGGACGAGGAATTGAGAAAACTGACCGCAGAAGAGCTGATTACCGTACTGAAAAACCTTACAAAATATCCGCATAAGATCCTGTACTACGGTCCGGAAGAACAGCAACAACTGGTAAAGACATTATCCATGTATCATAAGACCACGATCACCAACAAGTTGCTGCCGGCCAGCTATCCTTTCTCATTTAAAAAGAATACGACAAAGGAAGTGAACTTTGCAAACTACGATATGGTGCAAACAGAAATCTTATGGAACAGAAATTCCACCACCTTCAACACTGTAAACATTCCGGTTATCAACCTGTTCAATGAATATTTTGGCGGTGGCATGTCCGGCATTGTATTTCAAACCATCCGCGAATCCAAAGCGCTGGCTTATTCCACTTATGCATACTATCGCACAGCATACAAGAAAAACGAACCAAATTCCATGAAATCCTATGTCGGATGTCAGGCGGATAAAATGAATGAAGCCATTGCCGGCATGGAAGAGTTGATGGACAGTCTTCCATACTCTGAAAAATTATTCTCCATCGCCAAAATTGCCTTAAAGAATAATTATGCGACTTCCCGCGTCCTGAAAGAGCAAATTCTGTTCAAATATCTGGAAGCACTGCGTTATGGAATCAGTTATGACCCGCGCGAAAAAACCTACCAACTCCTGGACAAGCTCACCTTTAAGGATATCAAGGCCTTCCACCAGAATATGATTGCAAAGAAACCTTACAGCATCAGTATCATCGGTGATGAGAAAAAGATAAGCACTGAAGAACTGAGCAAACACGGAAAAGTGATGCAATACACCTTAAAACAGATTTTCGGATATTGATCGTCGAATCTGACAATAGAAAGGCAAGTGCTGAATCACTTGCCTTTTTTTTATGAACCATATTTTGTTGTAATTTTAGCTCAATGAAAGGAACAAACACCGGACTCTTCATCCTGCTGTCAGCACTGCTGTTCATCAGCATTTTTTACGGATATCCCGCCATGCTGCATCTGCTTCCGCAAGGTTCTCACCTCTGGAGACAGGCGGACTGTGTGGCCATGTCGCAGAATTATCAGCAGTTTCATCTTCCGTTTTTTCAACCGCAAACATACAACCTCCAATCTTTGAATGGCAGGGCTGCGGGAGAATTCCCACTCTTCTATTTTATTTCGGCTCAATTAATAAATGTTGCATTCGCATTACGTTTACTACATACCCTTATTTTTATTTCCGGCATTTCAGCCACTTATTTCATTGCCTTTCATTTTTTGCAACGCAGATTCCTTTCGCTGATGTGCAGCCTTTTCATGTTCACTTCGCCACTGCTGGTATTTTACGGCAATAATTTCCTGAGCGATGTACCGGCACTCAGCATGGCATTTATCGGATGGGCATTTTTTTTAACCGCTTACAAGAAGAGCAGACTGTTCGGCGTTGGCATAAGCTTTTTATGCTTTGCGCTCGCCGGTTTGCTAAAGGCGAGCGAGCTGATCAACTTGGCTATGATCACCCTCTTTCTTTTACTCCAGAAAGACAGAAATGCCCTCTTTAAATGGTCGCTGGCGTGGACCATTCTCTGCGGTCTCCTTGTTTTTTCATGGTATTTCTATGCCAAACAATACAATCTAGAGAATCATGACACTTATTATTTCCTGAGTGTTTTTCCTGTATGGAAATTGTCCCTGTATGATATCGGACTGGGTGCGTGGCGCATGCTGATTTCGTTGAGTAAAAATTATTTCTGGCGTCCAACATCCGTGCTCATGATCATTTCGGCTGGATATGTATTCAGGCACCGTAATAAATTAGACCGTGAACTGCGCGTGGTGTTGCTCTCCGGTCTTGCCATGACCCTATTATACATCCTTCTGTTTTACCAAAAAATGATTGGACATGAATATTACTATGTACCATTTTTTGTTCCTCTGCTTTTCGGTATCATTGCAATATTGAAAACCTATAATTCTTATCATGCTGAAAATGTATTCTCACATGCCGTTTTATTTTTATTCCTGATTCCGAATCTTCTATTCTGTAAGACCTTTGTTAAGGAGAAACTTACAGATGCCACCTACAACGGATATCTGGCGGCTCCGGAACTGCAACGTGTTTTAGTTTGGGAAGGAATACGGCCGGAAAGCACGGTACTATCTCTGCCTGACGACTCCCCTAACAAGACCTTGTCACTACTGAAACGCAAGGGCTACACGGAGTTTAACGACTATAAGGAAATATTGAAAAATGGGAAAGCGGATTATCTTGTACTAAGCAATGATTGCTGGAAACAGAAAAATTCGCTTCAGCCTTACTTAAAGGATAGCATTGGGCGTTTCCACGGAATTACCTTATATAAACTGAAGTAAGAAGAAAAGGATTACTTTTTGGGCAATTCTCCAATGACAGTGATACCACCCTTTACTTTTTGGCCAAGTTGCACATTGATTTTGGTATCCAAGGGCAGGAACATGTCTACACGTGAACCAAATTTGATGAAACCGAAGTCAGCACCTTGTTCTATGCTGTCTCCTTCTTCCAGATAATAAACAATACGACGCGCCACCTTTCCTGCAATCTGACGCACCAGAACATCCACGCTGCCATTGTCTATTACAATGGAGGTTCGCTCATTTTCCGTAGAAGACTTAGGATGCCAGGCCACCAGATATTTCCCGTCGTGGTATTTGGAATATTTCACTTCCCCGGCAATGGGTGCGCGGTTTACATGCACATTGGCAGGCGACATGAATACGGAAATCTGTAAACGCTTATCTTCAAAATATTCCGGTTCAAAAACCTCTTCTATTACCACCACTTTGCCATCAGCCGGACATATGATCATGTCATCATCCGTAATGATATTTCTGCTTGGGTTTCTGAAAAAATAGGTGACAAAGCAAAAAATTGAAAAAGTAAGGATGAATACCAGCCAACTTACCGTTTCACCTGCATGCAATACGAAATTGGTCAGCAAATTGATTCCTAAAACAATTAAGAAAGTGGTCAACACTATTTTCCAGCCTTCTTTATGAATATATGTTCTTCTCATTTAGTTTCCGTTTGATGGGTTTTACGTTTTAAACGTTCACCAAAAATAAGTATATAAGTGGAATACACAAATAATTCCGACAAATCACAACATAAGTTCAAAGATAACTTAACTTTGGACAATTGTAAACAGAAAAGAAGAAGAGCGCCCTATAAACAGAATAAGCGACTGACTATCAATTAACTAAAACCTATACTGTTTTTCCTTTTACATCAAAAGCATCCCGAAGTCCATTTCCTAACAGATTGAATGCCAACACCATAACCATAATGCAAATTCCCGGTGCCAGCGCTAAAAAAGCTTTACCCGGCGTCAGCAAATAGGCTCTGTGGTCGTTCAGCATGGTACCCCAGCTCGGTGTTGGTGGTTTCACCCCGATGCCCACAAAACTCAAACCTGCCTCTATCAGAATGGCAGAAGCAAAATCAGAAGCGGCAATCACCATGATAGGGCCAATAATATTCGGTAAAATGTGTTTGATGATGATTCTCGCATTGTTGTATCCCAATCCGCGTGCCGCCTGCACATATTCCATCTCGCGCACGCCCAGCACCTGCCCGCGCACAATCCGCGCTACCTCCACCCACATCGACAAACCGACTGCTATGAAAATCGCCAGGAATGACGGAATCTTATCACCTATGGCAAAACGAATGGCCATCGCTAGAAGAATTGTCGGTATCGCCCAGATGACATTGATGAACCACATGATGATATTATCAATGGCTCCCCGATAAAACCCTGCCACGCTCCCCATGAAAATGCCGATGGTCAGGGAGATAAGCACCGCTACCAGACCCACTGACATGGAAACACGTACTCCGAACAATAAGCGGCTCAGAATATCTCTTCCGTAACCGTCCGTACCGAGATGATAGGTCTTGACAATCACCCTGTCTTTTTCAATTTCATGCTTGAGTTGAGCCAGCGAAACCGTTTTTTGCTGCTCATTAAAAGCTTTAAAACTTGCCCCGTCCCCATCCAAGCTTATCTCTGGTTGCGTATTCGACAGCGCTTCGCATACATCCACTATCGGCAGTATCATTTTTTGTGATGTCCTGCCTTCGCCTTCGTATGTTTGCAGCACAATATTTGCACTGTCATCAAAAGAGTATGAATTGATGGGAATCATCTCATTCGGGTTCTCTGTTCCGAATAAAATCCTGCTAAAAAAGGAATGCTGTTTTTCTTCCCGGTTCTTTTGCACCAGCAACACCTTGGTGGAAAACCCCGGATTTACATTGGCCAATTCCAGAATCTGATCATCGGCATCCGGCGTTCTATCCGGTGCAATGCTTGGACCGATAACAGCGAGGATAATGGCAATACATATCACGATTAAACTGGCGATTGCCGGTTTATTCTTCCGTAAGCGAATCCAGGTTTTCTTTAAAGGCGAGTCATTGCCGTTGGCCATTACACAAAATTTTGGCTAAAGATAAGAAATGCACCCGATTATACTAATTTATTAAAAAATTGAATTTGGTGATTTCCCCTTGTACGCATATGGACAACGAGCATACCCATGAATACACAAAAAGAGATTGAGGGGGAACATACTTAGGCATACAACAAATCTGAGCCGATTCCAATAACGAAGCAAATACCCTTTCCATTTTCTTACATGAAAGACATCAGGAGCATTTGACAAGTAGAAGGAGTGTTAATATCCGCTCCGTAATGTGTTGAAGAAAAAATCACGTTCTTCCCGGTCCCGGAAACAATCATTTTCATAAAGTTATCACAGATTCTCAAAAACAGCAATGACCAAAATCATGCAGCAATGCCGTTTCCGTCAGGAAATCTGCTTCCGTTCCGTACTAACTTTAAAGAAAATAAACACATTATGAACTTAAAATTGCATCTCTTGTCATTGGTCATCTTCATACCTTTCTTATTGAAAGCACAAAAAGACACCACCATCACCTCCAAGTATGATTTCACTCCCGGAGAAAAGGTCATCTTCTTTGACGATTTCACATCAGAAAACATCGGCGATTTTCCGGTTTCCTGGAACACCACCGGTTCGGGGGAGATTGTTACCACTACTCTGGCAGATGGCAGATGGTTTCTGATTACAAACGGACGAGGCATCACCACGCTGGACGCCCCCTTAACACTGCCTGAAAACTACACCATAGAGTTTGATGTGATACCGCACAAAGATCCGAAAAACGGCAACAACAAGAGTTTCAGCTTTTATCTGTTAAGCACCTCCAAACCGAAAGATTTAGTATACGGATTGGCGAGACCTGGAGAAGCTGCGGTAAAATTCAGTTTTGAATACAATAACTATGTATCCGCCTATTACAGAGATGGCACACCGGACATCAAAGGAATCGAAAACGCTCCAAAACTGGAAGCAGATAAGAAATACAGGATTTCCATTTGGGTTCAAAAAGAAAGAATCCGTCTGTATGTAGGTCAGGAAAAACTATTCGATTTACCAAAAGCCATATCAAAAAACTATAAGTACAATATGATTCGCTTCGACAACGGTACTCCGATGATTGCCAATGTCCGCATCGCCACCGGACTGCCTGATATGCGCAGCAAGTTGATTACAGAAGGCAAATTGGTCAGTTATGGCATTTATTTCGATGTCAACAAAGATATCGTGAAACCTGAATCTGCCGGAACGCTGAAACAGATTGCCGATGTACTGAAAGAGAATCCGGCAGTGCGCATCAAGATAGTGGGACACACCGACTCAGATGGCGACGATGCCTCTAATCTGGATTTGTCAAAACGTCGTGCAGCTGCCGTCAAAACGGCTTTAGTAAACAACTATGGCATTGACGCAGCACGAATAGAAACGGATGGAAAAGGAGAAAAACAAGCCATCGCACCAAATGACAATGCCACCAACAAAGCGCTGAACCGAAGAGTGGAATTTATCAAATTATAGATAACCCTTTAAAACGGATATGCTGATGAAATACAATGCCTGCTTTTCCGACACCATTTTGAAAGGGATGGGAATACTATGGTTTATTTGGGGAGCCGGAGTAGGTGTGCATGCACAAAACAGCGTGTATGCTACCGAACAACCGGGCAGATGGGACTACCAATACTACACAGAGAGCGGTAAAGGTGGGTATCGCAGTGAGTCCAATTACGAACTCACTCCAACTCAGCTCTCCGCCTTCAAAAAGAAGATCGATGATATTGCCGAATACCTGCACCAATATCCGCTTAGCAAGAACCCTGTGGGATTTGAGCCTACCGTAAGGGGCAGTATCTGGACAGAGATGTATGAATACAAGAAGCATCCCGCATTATGGAAACAACTGCCTCCCGAGGCGGAAATCATCCTGCAGTTTTGTCCGTTTTACAGAAACAAGAATACGGGTAAAGTTTCTAAAGGTTGCATTGAAGTTTCCCATCTGGATGTGTTGCTGAATAATCTCAAATCTACTGCCGGCAGTTTCAATACCTATAAATCGGGTAATGAATCCGTCTTCGTGTTTGAATCGCCCACTGCCTATCAAACCTATGCACCGGGGGTTACGGCCTACACGAACGGAACCATCATCCTGTCCAATCCGAATAAGCCATATTGGACACAGCTTACCATTCGGGAATATTTCGCATTGGAACTAAAATATCAGGAAGAGCAGGCCATCAAAGACGAAAACAGCTTGGTATTGGAATATGTCAAAAAAGATTATGCTGCCTTTACCCAACAGGAACTGGATATGCCGGCCTATGTCGGCGCGCAAACCAATTCTTCCCTGATATTGGCAACCTCCCATCCTACGGACAGGAAGTGGATGAAGTTGAATCCTGACTATTTTGACAAGACCTTACCCAGAACCGCTGTACAGCTGATGACCATTCGTACACTGCAGGATGCCATATTATTGCAGCAGCCGCAGAGTTATGAAAACACGGATTACGGATTTCATTTCCGTTACGCCAAGCAATTGGACTTTAAGGATATGAGTAAACTGTTAGATGTATCCAAACCTTGATTTATAAGCGTTTCATATCCGGTGGTTATCGTATAAATTGAAAAACCACCATGATTTAAGTCATACGAGAATACCATTTCCATCAGGTATTCGCCATACATTCCGTTTTAACTTTAAAAAAAAATGCGATATGAACTTACGAATGAACCTTTTAGCGCTGGTACTTGCCTTGCCAATGTTTCTGATGGCGCAGAACGACAATAATATCACCTCCAAATTCGATTTCATTCCCGGAGAAAAGGTGATTTTTTTCGATGACTTCAGCAATGAGAACATCGGCGATTTCCCGCTGCAATGGAATACCAACAGCAGCGGTGAAATCATCACGTCCGGCAAATTTCCCGGCAGATGGCTGCAGTTGACTGCAGGCGGTTATTTCATTCCGGAAATCAAAGAAAGATTCACCGATAATTTTACCGTTGAATTCGATATCGTTCCGTATACTTCCTCCAATGCGGATTACCTCTACAGCACCGATTTCATTTTCGTTTCCGGTTCCCTCGACGATCCGAATGAAGGCGGTGCCATCCCCGGAAAAGCGGGCACCTCCATCACTCCGGGCGGCGGCGAGACCAACTGGACCAATTGGGCAGACGGCGAATACAAGCTCGATGGCAGTGCGCCTTTTATCTTCAAGACCGGAGAAAAGTACCACGTATCCTTCTGGATCCAGAAACTGCGATTGCGTATGTATGTGGGAGAAAAGAAAATCCTCGATTTGCCCCGCGCAATGATACAAGGTTATGAGTATAATATTTTCAGGTTGCAAACCAACGATGAAAACAAGTTGCTGATGGGCAATTTCCGAGTGGCGGCAGGCTTGCCCGACATGCGCAACAAGCTCATCACCGAAGGAAAACTCGTGAGCTACGGCATACAGTTCGATGTCAATTCCGACAAGCTGAAACCCGAATCCTTCGGCACCCTAAAAGAAATTGCGCAGGTGTTGAAAGACAATCCAACGGTGAAAATAAAAATTGTAGGACACACCGACAGCGATGGTGACGATGCATCCAATCTCGACTTGTCGAAACGCAGAGCCGCTTCCGTAAAAGCAGAACTGAGCAAAACCTGGGGCATTGATGCTGCCCGTTTGGAAACCGACGGCAAAGGCGAAAGTGTGCCTGTAGCCGCCAATGACAACTCCATGAACAAAGCCAAAAACCGACGTGTAGAATTCATCAAATTATAAAAAATTTCCATGAAACAAATCCTGTCAAACAGATTCGTGTTAGTCCTGCTTCTTGCAGGCATGCTGAGTAACACAAATGCACAAAGCGGCAAAGCGGCCAACAAACTCATTCCGCTGGAACTGGCCGACAGAAGAGGCGGACCGGTCAGCAGAATCATCACCGGCATTGATGCCTCTGTCAACATTGCCGTCACCTCGGGCATCAAATATCAGGACGCATGTCAGGACAGTGATGCCGGCAAGTACAAAGGAGAGTTTATCTGGTACGATGCCAACAATGAAACCGGCAAATTTTTGCTGCAGATGGTTAGTCAGCTGAATGCGGTGGAACAGGACAAGGCGAGTTTCTTTGCGCAGAGCGGATTTGATATGAAAAAGGCAAAGACAGAAGATTTCGCTGGCGGCACTTTGTGTATTATTGAAGAAAGCAAACCCTGCGTCAATGAAATTTCGGGACCTACCGGAAAAACCGAATACATTTCCCACGCACGGTATTTCGGATTTACCGGCAGCACCATGATAAAGATTGATTTCTATTCCAAGGTAAAATCCGAAACGGTAAAAAGTACCATTGCGAAAATCGTGGAAGAAGCCAGGAAATTTGACTTCTCCATATTCAAAACGGCGATGATACAGGAGAGTGAATGAGACATGGTGGGGACGAATCATTTCTAAACGCTTTTTATTAAATTGGCTCCATGGCGGATATATTTGATGCTGCTTCCAGAAGCTATATAATGAGCCAAATAAAAGGCAAGAACACCAAGCCTGAAATATTGGTTAGAAAATATCTGCACGCCCTAGGCTTCCGTTTTAGGTTACATGACAGGAAACTTCCCGGAACGCCTGACATCGTATTGCCAAAATACAAGACCGTCATCTTTGTGCATGGCTGCTTCTGGCATGGACACAAGAATTGCAAATATGCAAACATACCCAAAACAAGAACGGAGTGGTGGACCAACAAAATAATTTACAATCAGCAGAACGATAAAAAAGCTATCTCCCTTCTTAAAAAATATGATTGGAAAGTAATTACCGTCTATGAATGTCAGTTGAAAAACCCGAAAAGAGATAAAACTCTTAGTAAAATCTCTGAGACCCTCAATAACATATAGGATTATCAAACAAGAAGTTTAGTTATAAACGTGACTTATAGTCCGTTGACTAATAAATCACAGTCAGGTAGATTTGTTAGCGTATTTAAATTTGTTTATAATAAAAATCAGTAATTGTGAAATTAGAAGAAATTTTTACGAAATTGTTTGATATAAATAACGTCGAATGGCATTAGATAATTGGACAAGAGAACAAACAATAGTTGCATTAAATCTTTATTGCAAAATACCTTTTAATAGAGTTAGCTCTAATCATCCAGACATTATTCGAATAGCAAAAATTATTGGAAGAACACCTAATTCAGTAAAAATGAAAATAGGAAACTTTGGTAGTTTTGATCCTGAATTAAAAAAAAGAGGAATTGTTGGATTAGGAAATACAAGCAAATTAGATAACGCTGTTTGGATTGAATTCAATAGAGACTGGGATAATCTTGCTTATGAAAGTGAGCTTTTGATTTCAAAATTCACACATCAACCAATTGAAAAAGTAGCGGAAATAAATATTGATGATATCCCGATGGGCAAAGAAAGAGAAGCTATTATAAAACAAAGAGTTAATCAAAGTTTTTTTCGTTCAACAATACTTTCATCTTATAATCTAAGATGTTGTATTACAGGTTTATCAATTCCAGATTTATTAGTTGCAAGCCACATTATACCTTGGTCGAAAGATGACAAAAACAGATTAAATCCTCATAATGGATTATGCTTAAATTCTATCCACGACAAAGCATTTGATAAAGGTTTTATTACAATTACTACTGATTATAGAATAAAGGTTTCAAAGTATTTCAATGACTTTAAGAAAGACAATGCTGTTACTGAGTTATTTTTGAGATACGATAATCAATCAATCATTTTACCAGATAAATTTTCTCCAACAAAAGAATTTTTAGACTATCATCAAAATAATATTTTTAAGAAATGAAAAACTATTGTAAATGGAGGCAAATACTATAGAAAGAAGATCAACTTTCATGAACCTAAGAAATAAAATATTTGCAAAATATTTTATTAAGTATAGGATAAATGACCTCTATTCGATAAATGAAATAACTAAATTTAGAAGCAAACATCAACTACTTTTTCAAAAGATAGAAAACATTAATCAACAAGTAAATTTAGCAATCGTAGATAGCGTTTTTGCAAACATTTTAGCAGATGTTCTACTTGAGGTCTTTCTTAATAACATTTCTACATTTAATCAATATATCTCTACAAAAAACAAAATTAGTTTAGTTGACAAAAAAGATGAACTTATCTATTTTAAATACAAATTTTTCAATTTTATTCATTTCTTATTATATTCTGAAATCGCTTTGAATAAAACCTTTAAAGGAGAAATTTCTTCAGATAGAGTTTATTTGTAAGTGTCCCTAAAAATCAGACAGTTTAAAAATGGAGTAAAACTCTTAAATTTAAATTGTTTATTATGAAAAAGACACGATTTACGGAAACGCAGATAGTTTCCATTTTACGGCAACAGGAAGGTGGCAGAACCACCAAGGAGTTATGCCGGGAGCATGGCATCTCAGAGGCTACCTTTTACAACTGGAAGAGCAAGTACGGAGGTATGGAGGCCTCTGATGTACGTAGACTCAAAGAGTTGGAAGAAGAAAATTCAAGGCTGAAGCGGATGTTTGCTGAATTGAGTATGGATCATGCCATCTTAAAGGATGTTATCTCAAAAAAAGGCTGGGGCCCTGTAAACAGAGGGAACTGACAGAATCCATTGTAAAGGATTATGACGTTCCGGTGAGCAGGGCCTGTAAGATGACCTCATTACCACGTTCCGGTTACTACTATCAAAGCAGAAAAGACGACTCGGAGGTAATTACCCTATTGCAGGATTTAGCCTTTAAACATCCTTCGTATGGGTTCAGAAAGCTGTTTGCCTATATCCGCAGAGCAGGCAAAGACTGGAATCATAAGCGAGTATATCGGATATATAAGCTGTTAAAGTTGAACAGAAAACGAAGAGGTAAAAGACGGCTGCCGGCAAGGGTAAAACAACCGCTGACACAACAGCGCCATATCAATCAAAGCTGGAGCATGGACTTTATGAGCGACAGTATGGTCGGCAACAGAAAATTCAGAACGTTTAATGTGATGGATGACGGCTCTAGAGAAGTGCTGGCCATAGAGATAGACACATCCCTTTCAGCAAAAAGAGTCATCAGGACACTGCAACAAATTATCAGACACAGAGGAAAACCACAAATGATAAGAACTGACAACGGACCAGAATTTACCTCCAAAGACTTTGAATTATGGTGTACAGACAATGAAATCAAACTTCAATATATTCAACCTGGAAGACCTATGCAGAATGGCTTTATAGAACGCTTTAACCGGCTGTATCGAGAAGCGGTGTTAGATGCTTACTTATTTTTTGATCTGGCTGAAGTAAGAACACTCACTGATGAATGGATAGAAGAATACAATCACAGACGACCGCACGAATCTTTACAAAATCAAACACCCAATGAATGGAAAATTAATTTATTAAATCAACAAAAAACTCTAATTTGCACTGTCTGAAAAAAGGGGTACTTACATATTGTATAAAAAATGTGTCAGGCGAAATTGAATATTACTCCTATTTTGATCAAGCTGAATTGCAGCTAAAATTATTAGATGATTTACAACTAGAAATAGATTTAGATTCATCAAGCATTTCTAATAAAACTGTTAAATTATGTTTGAGAATTTTCCATAAGTGAACCCCAAAAGCTATTAATCACTATAGAACAAAATATCTCAGATTAAATTTATCCATTTTGTCGATAACTTCCCTTAAAAAATCTTTCTCCAAAACCTATCTTTGCAGCCCATGCGCGAGTTAGCCGAATTAAACGAATCCCAGTTCAATGCCGTCACCACCATCCACGGTCCGGTGATGATCATTGCCGGTCCCGGCTCCGGAAAAACGCGGGTACTCACCTATCGCATCGCCTACCTCATCAAAAATGACATCGATCCCTTCCGCATCATGGCGCTCACCTTCACCAATAAGGCGGCGGCGGAAATGCGCGAGCGTATCTCGCATATCGTAGGCAATGAGGCGCGAAACCTCTATATGGGCACCTTCCACTCGGTGTTCGCCCGCATCCTGCGTGCCGAAGCACACCGCATGGGCTATCCCAACAATTTTACCATCTACGACCCCGATGACTGCAAAAGCCTGCTGAAAACCATCATCAAGGAAGAAGGCCTGAACGACAAGCTCTACAAGCCGGCTACCGTATTCTACCGCATCTCTTCTGCAAAAAATGCACTGATAGATGCCAAGAAATATGCCGAAGATGTCGACCTCGTCTCGGATGATGAAAGCGCGGGCCGTCCGAAAATCAAGGAACTGTTTGCCAAATACCAGGACCGCTGTTTCAAGGCAGGTGCCATGGATTTCGATGACCTCTTGCTGAAAATGTACGAACTGCTCACCCGCTTTCCGGATGTGCTGGATAAACTCCAGAACCGCTTCAGACACTTTCTGATCGATGAGTTTCAG
This sequence comes from Chitinophagales bacterium, assembly GCA_046329775.1. GTDB lineage: Bacteria > Bacteroidota > Bacteroidia > Chitinophagales > JADIYW01 > JADJSS01. The sequence continues at coordinate 52,586 of JAXLTX010000010.1, read as the reverse complement.
GATACGAATCAGGCTCAGTACAAAATCGTGAAATTATTGTCTGCCAGAAATGAAAATGTCTGCGTGGTGGGTGATGACGCGCAGAGCATCTACGCTTTCCGTGGCGCCACCATCGAAAACATCTTAAATTTCGAGCGCGATTATCCGGATCTAAAAGTCTTTAAACTGGAACAGAACTACCGCTCTACCGAACATATCGTCAGCGCAGCCAATCATATCATCAAGCAGAACAAATCGCAACTGCCCAAACAAATCTGGACAGAGAACAAGGGCGGCGAAAAGATAAAGGTGTACAAGACCACCAGCGATACCGACGAGGCGCGCATCGTGGCCAATGCCATCTTCGAACAGAAGATGCGCAATCACCTGCTGCATTCCGAGTTCGCCATATTGTACCGCACCAATGCGCAGTCGCGCTCCTTTGAGGAAGCCCTTCGCAAACTGAATATCCCTTACAAAATCTACGGAGGCCTTTCTTTCTACCAACGCAAGGAAGTGAAAGATTTTATTTCCTACCTGCGGGTAGTCGTTAATCCGAATGATGAAGAAGCATTAAAACGCATCATCAATTATCCCGTGCGCGGCATCGGCAATACGAGCATCGACCGATTGATAGTGACGGCCAACGAACACGATTTGCCGCTGTGGCATGTGGTGGAAAAGCCGGAAATCATCCACGACATGCAGCCCCGCGCCAAACAGTCCATTCGCGATTTCAGCATCATGATCAAGAGCTTCCGGGCCATGCTGGCAAGCAAAAATGCCTACGAAATTGCAGAATACATCGGCAAGCAAACCGGCCTGATTCAGGATTTATACAAAGACAAAACACCCGAAGGTATTTCCCGTTTCGAAAATATTCAGGAACTTTTAAATGGTATAAAAGAATACACTGTAGGCGAACAGCCGGAATACGAAGAGGATGAAGTACGCCCGGAAAATGACCTGGCGGCTTACTTGCAGCAGATTTCTTTATTGACAGACATGGACGACTCCAAAGATGAAAACAAGGAGAAGGTGAAGCTGATGACGATACACGCCGCCAAAGGACTGGAGTTTACCAGTGTGTTTGTGGTGGGACTGGAAGAAAACCTGTTCCCGTCCATCATGTCGATGAATACCCGCGAAGACCTGGAAGAGGAACGCCGCTTGTTTTATGTGGCCATCACGCGTTCCAAGAAATTCCTCACGCTGTCGTATGCACTGACGCGGTATAAATTCGGGCAGCTCAACTATTGCGAGCCAAGCCGTTTCATAGATGAAATAGCAGAAGAAAATAAGATTTTTTTCGGACAGAAGGAGCCTCAGAAGGCAAAAGCGGAACAGAAATCATTCTTCGGCGATGACGAGAACACAAAATGGTATCTCAGCAAACAATACCAGAAAAAGCAGGTACTGGAGCCATCCAAACCTGAAGTGAAGGAACCACCCAAACAACTCACTAAACTCAACACCGCTGCCAAAGCCGGCGCTTCCATCTCTTCCGACCTGAAAGATCTACAGGCTGGCATGCAGGTCATACATGAGAAATTCAACAACGGAAAAGTCATCAGTGTGGAAGGCGGCGGCGAAAACCGCATCGCTACCATATTTTTCGAAGGAGTTGGCAATAAAAAAATCATGCTGAAGTTTGCTAAACTTCAAATTATTGAGTAGTTACCAACTCCTGAAAGGAGAACAAACCGATGTCTATTCCAGCCCTCCAAAAACCTCATAAATGCAGGTTCAGACAAATAAAAATCCGTATTTTCGTATCGTGAAGAAGACGCTCCTCTCATATCTCATATATTTTATCTCATTAAGTTCCTTTGGTCAGATTCAAATCACCAAACCCAACCCTAAACTTATTTTTGATGCCAAATATGTCACCCTCGACAATCCCAGACCGCGCAAACCGGATTCGCTTGCAGAGAATTTTCATCGATACAATACCACCGAGAAACAATTCGTACCTTATCATAATTTAGGCAATTACGGTACCGCTTCCTACTCGGTGATGTTCACCAACGACAATCCCATCGGATTCAAGCACGGCTTTAACACCTTTGATGTCTACTTCATAAAACCCGAAAAGGTAAAATATTTCAACACAAAAACACCATACACCGCATTGGATTTTGTCTTTGGCGGAAAAGAAGAAATTGTGGGCGGCGCAGAATTTTCTATCAACATAAAACCGAATGTAAATTTCGGGTTCAATTTTCACCGAAACAGCTTTAAAGGAAAAAGCAGAAACCAGCTATCCATACACAATCTGCTTTCGGTACAGAATGCCTACCAGAGCAAGAATAAACGTTACGACATGAAAGTCGCGTTCATCTACAATGGCATCAAAAATCAGGAAAACGGCGGCTGGGCACAGGACGATGTGTTTACCAACTCTTTCTACAAGCGGAATAAAAGCTTTGTAGAGGTAAACCTGAATGATGCCATCAACAAATACAGCGAACGCAACATCAATTTCCATCAACAGATCAATTTGGGTAAAAAGACGGAGGTGCAAATCAACGATTCCACCAAGCGAAAAATGGTGGTCAGCCCAAAGCTTGCCATTGCCCATGATTTTGAATATGCACACTGGAAATTCAGATATAAGGATTTCGAGAAAGACTCCTTATTCTACGACCGTCTAATCTACGATGCGGACTCCACCGACGATTACACCAAAACCTGGAGACTGTCCAACGGCATTTATTTCAAAAACATTCAGAACGACACGACTCCGAAGAAATTCTTATTTGCGGCCGGTTTGCAATACGATTTCATTCGTTACAAGCAACGTTTCACAGATCAATTCCTCCACGACATTAAACTGAAAGCCAGAATCTACAATCAGGTGGATTCCGCATTCTTCGGGTATTCCGTAGACGCTGCCGTGGATATCGCACCAAGATATATTGGCGATTTTGAAGTGAATTTCATCGGAAAGCTGAATTTCAAAAAGACGATTTCCGTGGGCGTCAGCGGGAATGTATCACTGGCATCGCCTTCTCAAAAACAGGAATTTTATTACGGCAATCATTACACCTACTCCAACGACTTCAAGAAGACGTTTCAGGTAAAGGCGGAAGCTCATTTTGCCTGGAGAAAGCAGTTGCTGTTTGCCACCGTGCAGGATTATTTCATCCAAAACTACATTTACAACGATACCGCTTCCCTGCCACAGCAATACAGCAAACCACTGAATGTGCTGGTGGTGAAATTGCAGAAAGATTTTAACACCAAACATATTTTCTCGGGTACAGAAGTGTATGCGCAATGGGTTTCCAATAACAATATCATCCGCCTGCCGGTTTTTGCCATGAAGCAAACCTTGTATTACAAAGGCGGATGGATTTCAGGAAAACTCAATGCTCAGCTGGGATTTGATATCTTGTATAACACCAATTTCCGGGGCAATGCCTATAATCCGTCGCTGGCAGTGTTTTATCATCAGGATAATGAAAAATTAAAATTCTACCCGATTATGGATGTATTCTTTAACCTGCATGTCAAATTCACGAATATATTTTTGCGGGTAGAGCATGTGAATCAGGGAATGTTTAAACAAAAAGGTATTTATACTGCACCTAATTACGGATATCTGGACCGCACCTTCCGGGCGGGTATCACCTGGCAGTTTTATGATTAGCCCCCTTATTGGCTCGGTGGCACAATAAAAAGAAAACAAAAGAAATCATGTTAATCCTTTAATCCGATAAATCACCATTCAAGCAAAATGAATAAGATTCTGTTCCTCACGCCCACATTACCCTATCCGCCTGTCAGTGGCGGTGTGATAAAGTCGAACAAAGTGGTGCACTTTCTGAGTGAGCAGTATGAACTATCGGTAGCCTGTCTGTTAAAGAACGAAGATGCACAGCATGTGGCAGGATTTCAGACAACCGTAAAGTTATCCGACTTTATTTCCGAAGCATCCGATATTCCGCGCACGGCAAAGAATCTGATCATCTCCAACTTACAGGGCATTCCACTAAATCTTTACAGAAATCAATCTGCGGCATTCAAACAGAAAGTAAATGCCATGATTCATCAGCATGATGTTGTTTTCTGCGACCATTACGTCATGTTTCAGTACATTCCGGATGATTACAAGGGAAAGATTATCCTACACGAACACAACTGCGAATACCTTATCTGGAAACGCTATGCAGATATAGAAAAAAGTATTCCTAAAAAACTGGCCTTGCTGAATCAGGCCTACCGCATTAAAAAATACGAACAGGAAATCTGCCGAAAATCCAATGTTATACTCGCAGCGCCGAATGATATGGATGAACTGGAAAAAATCGGTGCCGACCGGTCTAAATTTCTGGAAACCTATCACCTCGGCGATGACAATTTATTAAATGAACCCGACTTAGCATTCGACAAAACGGAAAATGCATTGCTGTACATCGGTACGCTCAGCTGGGAGGCCAACATCGACGGACTTATCTGGTTTAATAATGAAATCTGGCCGGCCATCAAGCAACAGCATCCGGGCATCGTCCTCTATATTGTAGGGCGGCATCCCGACAGCAGATTGAAAGAGATGGCGGCAAAAGACAATAACATTGTGATGGCAGGATTTGTGGAAGACCTCGAACCCTATTTCCAAAAGGCACGCCTGTTCATCACCCCTTTACGCTTTGGCAGTGGCATCAAGGTAAAAGTGGTGAACGCATTGTATAGAGGCATTCCATGTGTCACCACATCCATTGGTACAGAAGGATTGAAAGTAAAAGACGGTGAACATATCTTCATCAAGGATGCTCCCGCAGATTATATCGCTGCGGTTAACATCCTCTTAAAGGATAAACAAAAATGGGAACAGTTTCGCAATCAGTCACGCACCATAGCACTGAAATACTACACCTGGGATTATGTGCTGGAAAATATCCGCAAAGCCATTGAACGATAACTATTGATACTTGATGTAAAAGTTGCCGCGGCAACGAAGAAAAATGTTGGCAGTTACATTAAATTCATTATTGACATCAAATTTCCCTTTCACCGTCTTCGCCGTCACGTCATGCTCGGTAATGGTGATGGTTCCGTGATTCATATCATAAATCTTACGAACACCCCTGATTGTTTTTAATATGCCGAAATCGGCAGTCTTGATGCCCGGAGGCGAACCTTCCGTTATATAGGTATCCGGATTGGAAGCATAGGTCTTGAAACCAAATATACCCACTACGGAGGTTCCGCTGAATTCGAATCCGGAAATCAACAAACTGTCATCCTGCAGCGTATTTAATGAGTCGATGCTGGTAATCGTCATGATAAAGGAAGTGTCCCCGCTGACAATCATATTAAAGGTATTCAATGCGGCACTGGTGGTATCCACATTGGAATTGCCACCGGGCGTTGGAATGTCCTTATTTCCTACACTGCAGGATGTAAGGACGGATGCAAGGAATGCAAACAAAACCATATAATGTCCGGAACCAGCTTTCATCTTTTCGTATCGGTAAAGATAATGGTTTTTCTGAATACCTTTTATATTTACGAAATTTAAGAATTTGAATGCCATTTAATTCCTTATTTTTGTAGTCTGAATGTCTGTTTCCGTACATAATTTATCAAAATTGTATGCTGACCAAAAGGCGGTAGACGCTATTTCCTTTGAGGTGAAAAAAGGAGAAATCCTGGGCTTTCTGGGGCCAAACGGTGCGGGAAAATCCACCACCATGAAGATGCTGACCTGTTACCTGCCGCCCAGTGCCGGCACAGCGTCTGTTTGCGGACTGGACATCATTCAACAGCCTTTAGAAGTTAAACAAAAAATCGGTTACCTGCCGGAGAACAACCCTTTATACTACGATATGTATGTGAAGGAGTTTCTGGAATTTGCCTTGCAAATCCATGGCCCGAAGCCTGCAGCGGACTACAGCAGGAAGATAAGAGAAACGATTGACCTGGTGGGCTTGAATGTGGAACAGCACAAAAAAATCGGACAGCTTTCCAAAGGCTACAAACAGCGCGTGGGGCTGGCACAGGCATTGATTCACAATCCGGAAATTCTGATTCTGGATGAGCCGACTTCCGGCCTCGATCCGAATCAGCTGGCCGATATCCGCAATCTGATAAAAGAACTGGGTAAAGAAAAAACGATTATCTTTTCTACGCACATCATGCAGGAAGTGCAGGCCGTCTGTGACCGCGTCATCATCATCAACAAAGGAAAACTGGTGGCAGACGACAAACCGGGAAACTTACAGCACCTGCTAAGCAACGAGATCCTGATTGAGGTGGAATTTGCGAACAGCATTCAGCCGGGCGATTTGCAGCAGATTGCAAACGTGCACCTGATTGATACGCTTTCTACCAATCATTTTGTGTTGCATGGAAAAGACAGCCTGCAGTTGCGCAAAGACATCTTTGCCTTTGCGGTGAGTAGCAACAATCCTTTATTGACACTAAAACAGGAAAACAAAAGCCTGGAAGACATTTTCCAGCAATTAACGAATAAAAAATAAGATGACAGCCATTTTAAAAAAAGAAATCAACCTGTTTTTCTCCTCGCTGATAGCCTATATCAGCATGGCGGTTTTCTTTGTAGTGCTGGCTTTAAACTTGTTTATTTTTCAGGGTAACATATTAGACAGCAACTACGCCACGCTGGATTCTTTCTTTACACTGGCTCCGTGGATCTTGCTGTTTTTGATTCCTGCCATCACCATGCGTACTTTTGCCGATGAGAAACAAAACGGCACCATCGAATTTCTGACCACCAAACCGATTAGCGATTTTCAAATTGTCATCGGAAAATACCTGGCAGCCTTAATCTTATGGACCTTTACGTTTTTACCAACGCTCATCTATTTTGTTTGTGTAAAGAATTTAAGTCTGGCGGAAGCACCCATTGACAGCGGCGCCACCTATGGAAGCTACATCGGTTTGTATTTCCTTGGAGCCGTATTTGTGGCCATTGGCATTTTTTCGTCTTCCATCACCAATAACCAGATCGTCGCTTTTTTAGTGGGTGTGTTTTTGTGCTATCTGATGTATGATGCCTTTTTCAGGATCAGTTCACTGGACGTATTTCAGGGACAGTTGGATTATTTCATTCAGTCCATCGGACTAAATGCACATTATGATTCCATCAGCCGAGGCGTGGTGGACACCAGAGATGTCATTTATTTTATCAGTGTGATTGCCTTATTCATTATCGGAACAAGAACAGCTTTGGAAAGCCGCAAATGGTAATATGAAGAACCATTATCTCATACAATCCGTAAAAGTATTAGCCATCAGTTTGCTGACGGTTGTGCTCATTAATGTGGTTTCTTCTTTCTTTTACCATCGTTTCGACCTGACGGAAGAAAAAAGATACACACTGACCAACTCCACCAAGAAATTGCTCAATGGACTGGACGGCAAGATTGAGGTGGAAGTATACCTGACTGGAAAGGATTTGCCGGCAGGAATTAAAATACTGCAAAACGAAACACGCGAATTACTGCAAGAATTTCGTACTAATTCCAAAGGCTTGGTGACTTTTCATTTTTTTGACTACAACGGCATAAAGGACATCAAGAAACGCGAAGACTTCCAGATGGAACTGGTGAAAAAGGGATTGCGCCCCACCAACCTCGAGGTCAAATCCAACAATGGCTATACCGAAAAGTTGGTCTTTCCGGGTGCTATCATTAAGGCGAATGGTCGTGAGATTCCGGTACAGATTCTGGAAAACCAGTTTTCTGTAGGTGCACAGGGCTCGCTCAATAATTCCATCAGTTTTTTGGAATACAAACTCGCCAACAGCATCCAGAAAATCACCAAAGACCATCCGACAAAAATTGCGTTTCTGCAAGGTCACGGAGAATTAGGTATTGAACCGTTGCAGGAATTTTTGAAAGCATTGTCTGAACAGAATTTTATCTTGGATAAAGTGGAGCTGGACAAGGACAAACTGCTGAACAACAATATTGATATTTTACTGATTGCCAAACCGCAGACGGCCTTAAACGATTATGAAAAATTCCTCATTGACCAGTATGTGATGGGCGGAGGCAAAACGTTGTGGCTCTTAGATAATGTGATTTGTGACCTGGACAGCTTCAAACTCGCCCCCAGCATTGTGGCCGTGCCGCGCGAGTTGAATCTGGATGATTTGCTGTTCCGATACGGAGTGCGTACGGAACATAATTTAGTGCTGGATTTATATTGCAATCAGATTCCGATTATAGAGAGTGTGGGCGGCAATCCGCAGCCGAAATTATTTCCGTGGGTGTTTTATCCGGTGTCGGTCAATAAAAAAAATCATCCTATTGTAAAGAACCTGGATCCGGTGGCACTGAAGTTTGCAAGTTCTCTGGATACGCTCAATAATCCGAATGTAAAGAAAACCATCCTGCTTTCTTCCTCTTCGTATTCGCGCATCCAGCAAACGCCGTTTCAGATTTTCCTGGAAGGTGCCAAACAAAAACCGAATCCGTATCTGTTCAACCAGAAAGACATTCCGATGGCCGTGCTGCTGGAAGGCGAATTTTCTTCGCTGTATAAAAATCAATTTACGGCTGATTTACAAAAATTACTGGCGATACAAAATGTAAGCTTTAAACCCAAAAGCAATCTGAATAAGATGATTGTGATTGCAGACGGTGATATTGCATCTAATGATCTGGATGCAAAAGGTGTTCCGCTGGCTTTGGGTTATGATAAATATTCAAGACAAGTGTTTGCCAATAAAGACTTCCTGCTGAACTGCGTGGAATATTTAGTGGATGACAACAATTTGATAGATGCCCGCAACCGCGAAGTAAAAATGCGTTTGCTCGACAAGGCAAAAGTGCTGGAACAGAAAACGATGTGGCAGATTGCAACGTTTGCCTTTCCGTTGTTATTGATTGTAGTTTTCGGATTTGTCTACACTTACCGAAGAAAAAAGAAATACGCCGGGTAGTTTTTGCACTATTCAAAATTAGTATGACTTTCTATTTTGTCAGATTGCCTCGTGCCTCGCAATGACGTCTACAAACTTCCCAAATGCGTATTCTTAAAACTATCGGTATATTTTAATCCATAGCCTAAGATTCTGTCGAAAGAAGAATGACCGAACAGAATGATACCCGCCAGCATATAGATCTCACTTTGCAAATAGAACCCAATTAATCCGACGGCAATGGCCACTGCTTTGTGGTGGAAGAAATTATAGCTGTATGCGCCCATCTTTGTATTCACCAGATATCCAAGCATCGAGATATCCGGCGCAAAGAATAAGGCGAGATACCACCACCACACAAAATGCAATTGATTAAATAACACCACTGATAAGATAAACATGGCTGCCTCTTCGAGTTTGAGTATGTTTTTCATAGTTGACCTTTAAAGCAAGTTAAATAAAAAAAGCCATGCAGTGATGCATGGCTTTGATATTTATAAAGTTGGCTTATGCCAGTTCTTCTTCCGAAATGGTAACCGCACTGTCATCCACGCCGGAGATGATACGTCCGCAGTGTTCACAGGTGGTGATCATCTTTTTGGTACGGATTTCTGATTGTGTCTGAGGCGGAATGAAACCGAAGCAGCCGCCGCAGGCATTTCTGCTCACCTTCACGACTGCCAAACCATTCTTGTAGGATTTACGGATTCTCTTGAATGCCAACAGGAATCTTTCCTCAATGTCGCCTTCCATATCTGCCGCTTTCTCTGTCAGCTCTTTCTCTTCTTTCTCCGTATCCTTGATGATGTTCTGTAATTCTTTTTTCTTAATATCCAGGTCTTTTTCCTTGCTATCCAGACGCTTTTGGATTTCGTCCAGTTGTTTTTTATGATTATCGATCGTGAAGTTCGCTTCTCTGATTTTTTTCTCAGCAAGCTGGATTTCCAGTTTTTGCAATTCAATCTCTTTATTCAATGCATCAAACTCACGGTTGTTTTTCACATTGTGCAATTGTTTGTCGTATTTGGCAATCAGGCTCTGCGCCTCTTTCATCAATGTTTTTCTGTGTTCGATTTCCGCCTGTGCATCGTCAATTTCAGCCTGAACTTTTGCCACGCGCTTTTTTGTACCGGCAATCTCATCTTCCAGGTCAGCCACTTCAATCGGCAATTCCCCTTTCAGGATATGGATTGCATCGATTTTGGAATGGATCGCTTGTAATTCTTCTAATTGCTCTAATTTATCCGCAACGGTGGTTAATTCTTTCTTACGTGCCATTATTTGTAATTTATTGGATTAGTGTTGATTGTCGAAATTTGAACGGCAAAAGTAGGAAATTTTTCCGATATTATTTTGTTAAATAATTGTGCTGTGAACTGCTCACTCTCGTAATGTCCGATATCTGCTATAATTATTTGATTATCAGCATCAAAAAACTGATGGTATTTAAAATCTCCACTAATGAAAATATCTGCCTGCTGTGAAATGGCCTTAGGCAGCAGAAAACTGCCGGAACCGCCGCAAAGGGCCACTTTTTGGATTTTTTTGTTTAGAAGCGCCGTATGGCGAATGCACGCAGTATTCATTTTCACTTTCAGGGATGCTAAGAAATCCGTTTCCGAAACCGGATTTTCCAATTCTCCAATCATTCCCGAACCGATGTCCTGATAAACGTTGTCCAGCGTTATGACTTCATAAGCCACCTCTTCATAAGGGTGACTGGCTTTCAACGCCTGCAGAATTTTCGACTCCTTGTAATCTGGGAAAATAAGCTCTATTTTATGTTCAGGCTCTGTACTTCTTTTGTTTTTTTCACCAATCACAGGGTTAGAATGTTCATTGCCTTTGAATGTTCCAACACCATCTACGCTGTAGCTGCATTCACTGTAATTCCCAATATTTCCGGCACCTGCGGCAAATAATGCATTCAACAAGGCATCCTTAGCGACCGCAGGAACATAGGTATACAACTTTTTCAGTATTCCGCTTTTCGGGTCCAGTATCTTTCTGTTTTGCAATCCCAGTTTGTCGGCAATGATATTGTTTACACCCAGTTTGACATTATCCAGATTTGTATGGCAGGCGTAAATGGCGATATCATTTTTTATCGCCTTGATAATCACACGCTCAATATAATTTTTACCGGTAATCTTCTTCACTCCTGAATAGACAATGGGATGATGCGCCACCACCAGATTGCATTTTTTTGCAATGGCTTCATCTATAACGGCTTCGATGGCATCCAGACATATTAAAACACCTGTACAATCTGCCATTTTGTCTCCAACCAGCAAGCCTGCATTGTCGTAAACCTCTTGGTACGATATTGGAGCAAATTCTTCGATAGTCTGAATTATTTCTGCTATTTTCATTTTAAAATTATTAACCGCTAAGTTCGCAAAGTTTTTACGCAAAGTAGGCAAAGGTTTTACAAAAAATGCTATTGAATATAATCTCTAAAATACTATTATTCCCTTTTGCAATCATTTATGGTTGCATCATATGGCTGCGTAACTGGATGTACAAGTCAGACTTCATCGGCTCCACTGATTTTGAAATACCGGTTATCAGCATAGGCAACCTCAGCATGGGCGGCACCGGGAAAACGCCGTTTGTGGAATTACTGATAGAACTGCTGCATGGACATTATAAAACAGGCGTATTGAGCCGCGGATATAAACGTAAGACATCCGGATTCATCGAAGTAAAACCCAGCCATACGGCAAAAGAAGTAGGAGACGAACCGCTGATGCTGAAACTGAAGTATCCGGATGTGCAGGTGAGCGTGGGTGAACAAAGGGTAATAGCCATCCCGCAGTTGCTGGCCAGACATCCTGAAACGCAGGTCTTATTGCTGGATGATGCCTTTCAGCATCAGAGTGTGCGACCCGACATCAGTATCCTGCTGACGACTTATGACAAACCATTTTACAACGACCATATTTTACCCTTGGGAACACTGAGGGAATTCAAATCGGGCAAAAGCAGGGCAAACATTATCGTGGTTACAAAATGCCCCACAGATATGAGTGCCGTAGAACAACAGATCATAAGTGACAAGATCAAACCGACACCCAAACAGAAAGTATTCTTCAGCACCATTGAATATGGAACGCCCTATAACATCATGAACCCCATGGACAGGCTTCCCCTTTCACTTCAGGAAGCCCACCTGCTGATAACAGGCATTGCGGATGCATCACCCTTACAGAGATTTCTGGAGGATAAAACGGATGGAATCGTACATTTCAAGTTTGATGACCATCATCTTTTCAGCCGACATGAACTGGAAAACATCCGCAAAAACTATCCTGACCACAGCTGCTGGCTGACAACGGAGAAAGATGGCGTACGACTGGCCTTGTACAGAGATTGGCTGCTGGAAAACAATATTTCACTATACTGCCTGCCCGTTAAAACCAAACTAATCGGTGCCCATGTGGATGAATTTGAGAAAACGATACGAGGTTATCTTAGCTATTTTTATAAAGATGAAAATACCGGCACCGAGCTTCCATCCATTGATGGGAATCCCGAATCGAGCCAGACATAAGAAATACAAATGCACATTGCCCTGACAGATATCCAACATCTGCACCAAGAAGATTTCTGCAAAAAAATGATGTTTTTCAATTTCAATCCTTATATTTGCCTATCCTTCGCAGATATATTCAAACCGTTCTAGAGTTTAGTATACTTCTGCACAAAAAATTAGCACTTAATTTATCTTATTTAAACATCACCGTGTGATAATACACACTACGAAGCTTGATTTAAAACATCACACCTTTCGTACAAAACAAAAAAACATATGAATTACAACACAGACAGGAATGATATAGAGATGCGTGAATACGGACGACACGTACAGAAAATGGTGGACTATGCCGTGGGCCTGAAAGACAGGAATGAACGACAGAAAGTAGCGGAAAACATCATACAACTGATGGGAATACTGAATCCTCAGTTGCGCAATGCCGCCGACTATAAGCACAAATTATGGGATCACATCTTCATCATTTCCAATTTCAAACTGGATGTGGATTCTCCGTATCCGAAACCGACAGAAGAGACGGCCAGGATCAAACCTGCCAACCTTCCCTATCCTCAAAAAAGAATAAAACTGAAACATTACGGCAAGAATGTGGAAGCGCTGGTGAAGAAAGCCATTGAGATGGAAGACGAAGGAAAAAAAGAGATTTTCACAGAAATCATCGGCAACTTCATGAAACTCGCCTACAAGAACTGGAGCAACGAAGAAGTGAGCAATGACCTGATAAAGGAAGACATGAAATCCCTGTCCGGTGGCGAACTCGAAATCAGTGCGGATATGAACATCGAAAGCATGACGCGCAACCAGCAGAAACAACAGCAGCAGCAACGCAAGTTTACGCCCAACAACCAGAACAGAAATCAAAATCAGAACAGAAACAAGAACCAGAACAGAAACAGAAACCAGGGGCAGAACCAGAACAGAGGCAATTTCCCGAACAACAACAATCGTAACCGCTTCAATAAAAATCAATAATGAGTTTAGACGCATTTGAAGTAATAGGTGGAAAATCGCTGCACGGAACGATTATCCCGCAAGGCGCCAAGAACGAGGCACTGCAAATCCTGTCAGCCGTACTGCTGTCAGACGAAGATATCACCATTTCCAACATACCGGATATTCTCGATGTCAATGTGCTGATAGAATTGCTGAATGAGATGGGCGTGAAAGTCACAAAAAAAACGAATGATACCTATACCTTTAATGCAAAAGACGTAGATCCGGATATTTTACTGACAGAAAACTTCAAGAAACGCGCCGGGCATTTACGCGGCTCCGTCATGATTTTAGGGCCACTGCTGGCAAGATTCAACAGAGCCTACCTGCCTACGCCAGGCGGAGATAAGATTGGCCGCAGAAGACTGGACACGCACTTCTTAGGATTTGTGGAACTGGGTGCAAAATTCCATTTCGATAAAGAAAATTCTTTCTATTCCTTAACAACAGAAAAACTGACAGGTAAATATATTTTACTGGAAGAACCTTCCGTAACGGGAACCGCCAACATTGTGATGGCCGCCGTTTTAGCGGAAGGAGAAACCACCATTTTCAATGCTGCCTGCGAGCCGTATCTGCAACAATTATGTGCCATGCTGAACAGAATGGGCGCAAAAATTTCAGGTATAGGCTCTAATCTGCTGAAAATTGAAGGCGTTCAGAAACTCGGCGGCACCGAACACCGTTTGCTGCCGGATATGATTGAAATCGGCAGTTTCATCGGACTGGCCGCCATGACAAAATCAGACATCACCATCAAAGATGCCCGTATTGACATGCTGGGTGTAATTCCGACCTATTTTCAGAAACTGGGAATAAAACTGGAATTCAAGGGTGATGATATTATTGTACACGGCAAAGAACCCTATGAAATACAAACCTTCATCGACGGTTCCATCCTGACCATTTCCGATGGCCCATGGCCACTGTTCACGCCGGATTTGCTGAGTATTGTGCTGGTAACGGCCACACAGGCGGACGGCAGTGTGCTGATTCACCAGAAGATGTTCGAATCGCGCTTGTTTTTTGTAGATAAACTGATAGATATGGGTGCCAAAATCATTTTGTGCGACCCACACCGCGCTACGGTGATCGGTATCAACCGGGAATACAATCTGCGCGGTATTCACATGAGTTCCCCGGACATCCGTGCCGGTGTTGCCTTGCTGATTGCAGCCCTTTCTTCCGAAGGCAAAAGCGTAATCTCCAATATCCACCAGATAGACAGAGGTTACCAATACATCGATAAACGTCTTCAGGATTTAGGAGCAGACATAAAGCGCTTATAACAAACAACTTACATACAATCCCCCAGCACCCATGCCAGATATTTTCCGTTGAAAATATTACGATTTATTAACGATAATTGTGGATAAACAGGCCGGAGCTTATCCTGTTTTCAGGCTTCATTTTCGTATCTTTGTGTTTATTATTTTTCACCGTAAAAAGCGGTCTTGTTCATTCGAAAAAAGGCAGCTTTTTATTTAGTCTTTTTAATACTAAAAACATATGAGCGAAGTAAGCGACGAAGTAAAAAGTAGCCATTATGGCGCAGATAATATTACCGTCTTAGAAGGTCTGGAAGCAGTGCGAAAACGCCCTGCGATGTATATCGGAGATATCAACACACGCGGATTGCACCATCTGGTATATGAAGTAGTCGATAACTCCATTGACGAAGCATTGGCCGGCCACTGTAAAAACATATCCGTTACCATCCACGAAGACAATTCCATTTCCGTTTTAGATGATGGTCGTGGTATACCGGTGGATATGCACCCAAAAGAAGGACGTTCCGCCTTAGAGGTCGTCTTAACGGTATTGCATGCCGGGGGTAAATTCGATAAAGATTCATATAAAGTTTCCGGTGGTTTGCACGGCGTGGGTGTTTCCTGCGTAAATGCACTTTCCACACAACTGATTGCCACCGTTTACCGTGATGGTAAAGAATACCAACAGGAATTCAGCATCGGTATTCCAAAATACCCTGTCAAAGAAGTAGGTACTTCCAGCTATCGTGGAACAAAAATCCATTTCAAGCCGGATGGCTCCATCTTTACCACTACGGAATACAATTATGAGACGCTGGCTGCACGTATGCGAGAATTGGCCTATCTGAACCGCGGCATCAGTATCACCATTTCTGACGAAAGAAACAAAGATGAGCAGGGAAACGCCTTTTCTGAAAACTTCTTCTCAGAAGGTGGCTTGAGAGAATTCGTACAGTTTCTGGATAAAACACGTCAACCTTTAATTCCGGAAGTGATTTACATGGAAGGGGCTAAAGACAATGTAGTGGTGGAAGTGGCTTTCCAGTACAACGATTCTTACAATGAGAATATCCATTCGTATGTAAACAACATCAACACGATTGAAGGCGGTACACACGTAGTAGGTTTCCGAAGAGCTTTAACCCGCGTTTTTAAAAACTGGGCGACCAAAAATGATTTATTCAAGAATTTAAAAACAGAAATCAGTGGGGAAGACTTCAGAGAAGGCATCACCTGCTTAGTTTCTGTAAAAGTACCTGAACCTTCATTTGAAGGACAGACAAAGACAAAACTGGGTAACTCCGAAGTGGATGGCATCGTAGCCGGCGTTGTAGGCGAGCATCTGGAATATTTCCTGGAAGAACATCCGAAAGAAGCCAGAACCATCGTAAACAAGGTTATCTTAGCGGCAACAGCCCGTATGGCGGCAAAAAAGGCCCGCGAGCTGGTTCAGCGCAAAAACGTTTTAGGCGGCTCGGGATTACCCGGTAAATTATCTGACTGTTCCGATAAGGACGCCAGCGCTTGTGAGTTATACCTCGTCGAGGGTGACTCTGCGGGCGGAACGGCAAAACAGGGCCGAAACCGTGCCTTCCAGGCTATCCTACCCTTGAGAGGTAAGATCCTCAACGTGGAAAAGGCGATGGAGCATAAGATTTACGAGAACGAGGAGATCAAGAACATTTTCACCGCATTAGGCGTCAGCAAAGGTGTGGAAGGCGATGAAAAAGCCTTGAACATTGCCAAATTGCGCTATCACAAAATAGTCATCATGTGTGATGCCGATGTAGACGGTAGCCACATTACCACCTTGATTTTAACCTTCTTCTTCCGCCACATGAAAGAGCTGATTGAAAACGGCTATGTATATATTGCTTCTCCGCCTTTATATCTGGTAAAGAAAGGAAACAAACAGCAATATGCTTGGAACGACGACCAACGCAAACGCTACATCAAGGAACTGGCCGGCGAAGGTAAGGAAGACAGCGTACATGTACAGCGATACAAAGGTTTGGGTGAGATGAACGCTGAACAGTTATGGGAAACCACGATGAATCCTGAAACCAGAACACTGAAACAGGTAAGTATCGAAAATGCAGCGGAAGCGGATTACATCTTCTCCATGCTGATGGGCGATGAAGTGCCTCCACGAAGAGAATTTATCGAAGCACATGCGAAATATGCGAAGATTGACGTTTAAGTTAGTCGCGAGTGATAAGTCGTGAGTCGTAAGTATAAAATCCATTCAATTTGAATGGATTTTTTTATCACCAAAACTTCGGAATAAATTTCGGCACTCGTTTCTGATAATCCTTATAGTCGGGATATTTTCCGGCAGAAATATTTTCGCTGAAATCTGCGCTGCTGCGAAACAGAATCACCAGCAACACACAACCCGCCATGCTCCAGTTGATCCATCTTCCCGTAGCTGCCACCGAAAACAAATAAAAAACGATCCAGATGCTTTGTTCGCTGGCATAATTCGGATGGCGCACTTTTGACCATAATCCCGATGAAATGAATCCTTTCTTTTGTTCTTCGTCTAAAGGTTCTCCTGCATTTTTTCTCCGGTATTTTTCCGTCTGGAAATTCCATTGTTGCTGATCGGCGACCGTTTCTATCACCACAAAGCCCATCATCAGTACAAACAAGAATACATCCGGCACTCCGAGGGCCTTATCCGATTCCATGGCCACTATTGTGGGCAGTGTGAATGCCAGAATCAGTGCCTGCTGGTACAGACAAATGAAAAACAAATTAAACAAGGTGAATTTAATTTTGCTTCCCTGCAAGAATGGTTCTTGTCGTAAGACTGTCCAGCGGTAATCCTCCTCTCCTGTCCAGAATTTCCAACTATAGCCACCTCGTCTGCTGAAATTGTATGTCAACCTTATACTCCATACGGTGGCAGCAATCAGCATTAGAACCAATCGGGGCTGCCAGTGGCTGGCATAGGCCGCATACAGCGCATAAAAGAACGGCATGATGCTCCATAATTTGTCGGTCTGGCTGTAATTATTGGTCATTTCACCCAACACAAAACAGACCAGCGATACTGCCACCATGCTTATTACCAGGTTCTTAAGAATCACAGCCTGCATTTCAGTCAAGGGCTGATCATAAAAGATAGCTGCCACCGGTATTACCACCAGCACAATAATCAACAGGGCAACGGTCGTCAGTAAGTTTTGATTTCTCATGTTGTAAAATTGAGAAAAAACAGCCTATATTATCTTCACTGAAAACAAGTAAAAAACAGGATACTTTTGTACTTTTATCAAATGAAGAAAATCCCGTTTGCATTTCAGTTATTGTACATCAGTTGTCTGATGTTTCTCGTTTCTACCGCAATTGCCATGCTCTTTTTCCCGGGCGGCACCATTCTTGACCACAACACCAAGGGCTACAGCTTCTTTAATAATTTCTTTTCGGAACTGGGAAGATGGAGAACACACAACGGTGAAACAAAATGGGTTTCTTTCTTCGGATTTGAAATTGCACTGATTTTTCATTCCATCGCAATGTTCATCTTTAATCTTAAATTCCTGGAGAGTACCGGAAGTAAAAAAATCAGCCCGCCTGTATATTATACGGCATTGATAAGTGGAAGCCTGTTTCCATTCTTGTTAACAGGCATTGCCCTTACTCCGTGTGATTTATACCTTCCTTATCACATGGATTTCGTTTATGCTGCGTTTGGAATGCTGATTCCTCTTAGCTTTTCATACACCTTACTGATCCGCAAACATCATTTATTACCCAACAAATATGGCAATACGATGCTATTCATTGTATTTGCCATTGCTGCGTATATCCTGATCATGAAATTTGGTCCCAATCCGAGAGAAGTGGGATATGTGCAACAGACGGCACAAAAGGTAATCGTGTATTCAATGATTTTTTGCCTGCTCTACCTGACGGACGGATGCAAAAGATACCTGCACACAACGCATGATTAATCTCCACCGATGCCGAAACCAAAGCCGATGTTAAGAATTAGCGGAACTCTGTCACTGAAAGTGCCCCTGTAAATGGATTCGCTGTTGTTCAGTACATTATAGAGCATGGAAATATTAATGACACCAATCTTCCCGACGGGAGCCGCATATCCCGCCCCCAGCAACAGATGATGCACCCACAGGCGGCGGTCTACATTATAATAGGAGGGCTTATTGACGGGGTCATAACGCGCCTCCAGGAACAGGCCCTTATATAAAAATCCTCTTGCATAAGCATCCAGACCATAAACAAAAAAACTGTACGAATACCTGTTGGAATAACGGAATCGCTGATAAATAAAAATGGGGCCTCCTCCCAGTTCCAATCTGTCTTTTACAGCCATGTATCCAGCTGTCGGTGAAATATTGATGTAGGTATAATTCCCGAATTGCAGACCGAAGTTACCGCCCAGACGCAATCTGTTCAATTTGTCCTTTCGCTTCTCCAATGCTGTTCTGGCATCCTCTTTTTCCTTCTGTGTTTTCTTGTTTCCGGGAGTATCGCTTCCCGAGCCCAGGGTATCGATGATTTCCATCGGTTTTTCATATACTTCTTCCTGCGCCATTAGTTTGAATCCGCTAAAGGCCATCAATAGAAAAAACAAAAAGAATCTGTACTTCATCATCTAATTATCTTTATTAATCTTACTTCGTTTAAACGTAACTTTGATAAAAATAGTTTTTGCATGCCAAATGTACACACAAAAACGATAGCAATATTGTTTATTTTATGCTCTTCCCTCCGCAGCTTCGGGCAATTGACGCTTGAGAATATCTTCCTGACGAATAAATATAGTGCAAAGCGGGCGGATGACATACTCTTCCTGCACCAGCAAGCCGGTATTGCAAGACTTACAAGTACTTTAGGGATGCCTGCAATTTCATTGTACAACAGCAAAAATGAAAAGACACAGGAATGGAATTTGACTCCGCCGCCTTCGCAGATGAAGAAGGAATGGAGCAACCTGACCATATCCAATTCCGACAATTTATTCTTAGTTGGAAGCGATTTTGAACGATTGTACCGCTATTCATTCTCTTGCAATTATTATTTTGGTGACAAGAGCGGTGCCATGAAAGCGCTGAGCGATGGGAAACAGCTGTATCCTTCCTTTTCACCGGATGATAGAAGAATCGCCTTTGTGAAAAATAATAACCTTTTTTATAAAGACATTGCCAGCAATACTGAAATACAAATAACAAAGGATGGCGAGTGGAACAAAATCATTAACGGCAAGAGCGACTGGGCATATGAAGAAGAGCTGAAACTGACACGTGCCTATGAATGGAATTCCCAAAGCGACAGGATTGCTTATCTGAAATTTGACGAAAGTGAAGTGAAAGGGTACCAGATTCCTTTGTATTACGACATGCAGTATCCTAATTATTTCAACTACAAGTATCCCAAAGTCGGTGAAGAGAATTCCAAGGTTTCAGTTTGGATATACGATCTGAAATCAAAGAAAAACAAAGCGATTATATTTCCCTATAGTTATGAATATATTCCGCGCATTTACTGGAATGCAAGCGGCGACGAAATTGTCGCGATGTTACTGAATCGCCACCAGGATTCCCTTCAGTTAGTGGGGTATAACATCAAAACAAAAAAAACACGCCTGCTCTATGTAGAAACGGATAAGGCTTATGTAGAAGTGCCCGTAACGGTAAAATTTTTAACCGACAATTCATTTATCATTACATCAGAAAAGGATGGCTTCAATCATCTCTATCATTATGATAAAGATGGGAAATTATTGAAACAATTAACCACGGGTAACTTCGAAGTGAAAGCGTTTTATGGTGCAGATGAAAAAAATAAACTTATTTATTTCCAAAGCAATGAAGGCAATTCAATTGAAACTGCAATTT
Source organism: Chitinophagales bacterium (assembly GCA_046329775.1). GTDB lineage: Bacteria > Bacteroidota > Bacteroidia > Chitinophagales > JADIYW01 > JADJSS01. The sequence continues at coordinate 32,027 of JAXLTX010000010.1, read as the reverse complement.
TCAGTCTGAATTATGAAAACTTGGAAAAGAAAAGAATATCTGTACAAAATGGCAGCAATAAGGCGATTTTCTCTAATGATTTCTCTTTTTACCTTCATACATTTTCTGATAGCAAGACCCCACCCCAGATTAGCTTGCAACAGATTCACTCAGATGCTAAATTTCCAATAGAAAGTAACGCACAATTACAAGATGTATTATCTGGTATTCCGCAGAAAAAATTCATACAGATCCCTGTAGATGACAATCCGTTGCACTCACTAAATGGGTGGATAATTCAACCAGACACACTTTCCATATTAAGAAAATATCCTGTTCTTCTATATGTATATGGCGGCCCGGGCGATCAGGAAGTTTTAAATGAATGGACACAAACCCGCGATTTATTTTTTAATTTTTTAGCTGAACAAGGTTACATTGTTGCATGTGTTGACAATCGCGGTACGGGCGGGCGCGGAAGTGAATTCAAAAAATGCACCTTCCTGAATCTTGGCAAATTAGAAACAGAAGACCAAAACCGGGTAGCACAATATTTTGCATCTTGGGAATACTATATTGATGAAAACAGAATTGGCATTTATGGATGGAGTTACGGCGGATTTTTAGCCGCAAATTGTTTATTTGAGGGTAATGATGTTTTCAAAACCGCCGTGGCGGCAGCTCCCGTTTCCAACTGGAATTTATACAATAATATTTACACCGAAAGATACATGAGAACACCTCAGGAAAACCCAAAAGGATACAATAATTATAATCCAAATGTCTTATCCAAGAACCTAAAAGGAAATCTGTTACTGATACACGGAACCGCAGACGACAACGTACATTTCCAGCATTCCATACAACTCATCAATGCCTTAAATGCTGCAAACAAAACCTACCAGCTATACATTTTCCCGGATGCAGAACACGGCACCACCGGAAAGAAGATGCGCTATGACCTCTACCATAAAATATACCTGTTTTTAAAGGAGAAACTATAGCCTCCCGTTTACATTAAACTAATTGTCAATATGTTACACTAACCAAAACTGGGTAAAATTTGATTTTATAACATTAAATTCAAGTTTAACTGATTTTAACATCTTATTTTTGCACTCCAAAAAATATGCTCTTCAATTGAAATGCAACAGTTTTATTCGGAGCAATCATTCATTCATAACATTAAAAGCAAAAAATGAAAAAATTACTATTTCTGTTGGCATGTATCTTGTCTGTACATGCAACACTTTTGGCACAGGTAGAGAAGCAAATAGCACCGAATGCACTGAGTGCCGATGAAAAGAAAAAACTGGAAGACTCAACCGACGGCTGGAAGTTCGGTGGAATCGGCGGCGTCACCTTCAATCAGGCTGGTTTCAAAAACTGGGCTGCGGGTGGAACAAACTCCTTCTCCCTCTTGTTCAATGCAAGATTCTTTGCAGATTTTAAGAAGAAAAATCATTTGCTGCAAATGTGGGCAGCAGCCGAATATGGCTTACAATTCACCAAAGGCGACCAATACAAACTACGCAAGAATGCAGACAGATGGGAAGTTTTTGCAAAATACGGATATAGGTTGCACAAACCATTGTATATGGCCGCTTATGCTGATTTACGCTCTCAGTTTGCCAACTCATACAATTATACAGATACCGCAAAGTATGTGATCTCTCGTGGTGCATCTCCGTTAATTTTCGAAGGTGCCGTAGGTTTGGATTATGTACCTAATAAATACTTTTCTTTATTTGTTTCTCCTTTGGCGGCTAAGGTCACTTATGTTGCAGCCAATGACATTGCTGCTCTGAATTCTTTCGGAAACGTTTTCCCATCAAAAGTAAAAAGTGAATTTGGTGCCGTATTAGTGGCTACCTACAAACAGGATTTCTGGAAACAAAACATCAGTATTTTATCGGTATTTAAAGCATACAAGAATTATTTACGCTCCAATGCGGATCCGTTTGATGCTACCTTAACAAAAGAAAGCAAATCACACTACAGAAAAAATATAGATGTAGACTGGCAAACGACCTTAGGATTTAAAGTAAACAAATTCTTGTCAGCAAGTGTATTTACCCATCTTATCTGGGATAATGACGTGACATTCCCGGTGGAAGGCAGCACATTGAAGACATCAAAAGTTCAGTTCAGAGACATCATAGGGGTTAGTTTAACCTACCAGATGAACTACAACAAGGCTAAAGGAGAGAAAGCAAAAAAAATGTAACACTATTCATTCTGAACACAATTTAGACCACGGCATTTGTCGTGGTTTTTTATTTTTTTCGTATTCTGCAAATAAAGCTAAACGGCTAACATTTTTTAACAATATATCAAAAATGTTAACTGTGAATGGTTTTATTTTTGCAATCTATCAAAATCAGTAAATTCTTACTTATGGAATCTATAGACATAAAAGCATTAAATGAAAAAATACAGCAAGACAGTGCCTTTCTGGAACTGTTGAACCTGGAAATATCGAAATCTATCGTGGGACAGAAATACATGCTGGAGCGACTGATGATAGCACTTTTATCTCAGGGACATATTTTACTGGAAGGTGTTCCGGGCTTGGCAAAAACATTAGCGATAAAATCCTTGTCAGATGCCATTGACACCAAATTCAACCGCATCCAGTTTACACCGGATTTATTGCCTGCCGATATTTTAGGCACCATGATATACAATCAGGCAAAAGGTAATTTTGAAGTAAAGAAAGGACCCGTATTTTCGAACTTCCTGTTAGCGGATGAAATTAACCGCGCCCCGGCAAAGGTGCAGAGTGCATTATTGCAGGCCATGCAGGAAAGAACCGTAACGTTGGGGGATACATCTTACAGATTAGAAGAACCGTTCTTGGTAATGGCCACCCAAAACCCGATAGAACAGGAAGGCACCTACAATTTACCCGAAGCGCAGGTAGACCGTTTTATGCTGAAAGTTAAGATCGGTTATCCTGAATTTGAAGAAGAAAGACAAATCATGCGCCAGAATGTGGCAGGACTTAACCCGAACATCAAACCGGTCATTTCTGCACAAACGATTTTACAGGCACGCGACACCGTCCGCCAGGTGTATATGGATGAAAAAATCGAGAAATATATCCTTGATATCATCTTCGCCACCCGCGAACCGGAAAAATATAAAATAGAGAATCTTAAACACCTTATCAGTTATGGTGGTTCACCGCGTGCCAGCATCAGCTTGGCGATGGCTTCTAAAGCTTACGCGTTCATCAAACGCCGCGGGTATGTCATTCCGGAAGATGTTCGTGCCGTAGCACACGATGTATTACGTCATAGAATCGGCATTACGTACGAGGCCGAAGCGGAAAACATCACGCAAGAACATATTATCGATACCATTTTAAATCGGGTAGAAGTTCCTTAAAAGTGAAGGTGAAAGTGAGAGTGGTAGTGAATAGAATTACTATTTTCTTAAAAACAAATCAATATCGATGTTAGAAGATTTTTCAGCATATAAAAAATCAAATCAAATTTGGGATTTAACTTGGAATGATATTGAAATCATGAAAAATGATTTTAGAGGAAAAGAAATTAGCAAACAATTAATTCGTTCTGTTGGTTCTATTTCTGCAAATATAGAAGAAGGTTATGGAAGAGGTTCAAATAAAGAATATCCATATTTTTTAAAAATCTCAAGAGGTTCTGCAACTGAATCAAAAGGTTGGTTTGAAAAATCTAAATTTTTATTAGATGGAAATACAATAAATGACAGAGTAAAATTATTAGAAGAAATTATAGCAATATTAACTAAAACAATTATCACTTTAGAAAAAAAAGCGAAAGAAAGATAACACTTTCACTATCACTTTCACCTTCATTATTATGGAAGTTTCAGAATTACTCAAAAAAGTCAGAAAGATTGAAATCAAGACCAAGGGCTTGACGAATCATATTTTTTCCGGCGAGTATCATTCTGCTTTCAAAGGTCGTGGTATGTCCTTCTCCGAAGTGCGCGAATACCAGTATGGTGACGACATTCGCAATATCGACTGGAATGTAACGGCTCGCTTTCAGCATCCGTATGTAAAGATATTTGAAGAAGAACGGGAGCTGACCATCATGCTGCTGATTGATGTCAGCAAATCTTCCTTCATAGGCACGCAAAATCAGTTGAAAAATGAAATCATTGCGGAGATTGCAGGCGTATTGGCATTTTCCGCCATTCAGAATAATGATAAAGTAGGTGTGTTGTTTTTCAGTGATGCGATAGAAATGTTTATTCCTCCAAAAAAAGGAAAATCACACATCCTTCGCATCATACGGGAAATCATAAACTTTGAACCGAAGAGCAATAAAACCAACATTTCACTCGCATTGGAGAATTTCAATAACATGGTAAAAAGAAAAAGCATCGCTTTTGTTTTGTCTGATTTTATTGATGAAAACTATGCCGATGAACTGCGCCACATTGCCAAAAAACACGATGTGATTGGGGTAAAAGTGTATGATAATCTGGACATGGAACTGCCAAACATCGGATTGTTGCAGATACAGGATGTGGAAACCGGAGAAACCAAATGGATTGATACCGGCGATACACTAACACAAAAAACATACAGAGAACGCGCGGTGTTTTATGATAGAAACTACGAACAAAGTTTTGTTAAGGCGGGGGCAGATAAACTGAAAATAAGAACCGAACAATCCTATGTTCATGTATTGATGAATTTCTTTAAGAAACGAGCATAATTAATTTGACAATGAAGTAATGTACTAATGAAGCAATTTTTACAAATAATATTTAAAAGTGATGTTAAGTACTTCTATCGAATTACTTCATTACTTCATTATTTTATTATTTCAATTCTTTTCTTAGCAACTTATAACTCTTACGGACAAACAGCCACAGCTTCCACCAAACAAAAAGAATACCTTATCGGTGATTGGGTTCCTGTAGATTTATTTGTTTCGGCAACTTCTAACAATAAAGTGGTATTTCCGAATCTGAAAGATTCGATTTCTGAAACCATAGAAGTAGCCAACTTCACGTCCGTGGATACCGTAAAAAAAGCGGGACAGTACGAATACCATCAGTTGGTCAATTTAATTGTGTTTGATACCGGACAAATTCAATTGCCTCAATTTCAGTTTCTGGTAAACAACAACGGAAAACTAGATACTATAATTTCCGATCCGATTTTGGTGCATGTTGCCGGTGTAAAGATTGACACCACCAAAGACATTAAAGACATTAAAGGGCCTTTAAAAATTCCGCTTACCTTTCAGGAAATCCTACCTTACATCATCGGTGCGTTCATACTGGCCATTCTCGCGGGCCTCATCACCTGGTTCATCATGGAACGCAAAAAGAAGAAACAACCAATTGACGAGAAATTTTTACTACCTCCACACATTTGGGCGCTGAAAGAACTGGATAAGTTACAGCAACAGAAACTATGGCAGACCGGCGAAGTGAAAGATTACTACTCGCGCCTGACGGATATCGCCAGAACTTATATTGAATTGCGTTACAAAATTCCGGCCATGGAAAAAACAACCGATGAACTGATGTCCTCCATGCATAAAGGAATGGTAAAACAATCGCTGAAAAAGGAACTGAACGAAGTGCTGGTATTAAGTGATTTCGTAAAATTTGCCAAGGCACAACCTGATTTCATCGAAAATGAAAATTCTTTCAAAATCATCAAAGATTTTATTGATAAGACAAAACAACTGGAAGAAGAAAACAAAACAACAGCTAAAATAAGTCCTAAAAACTAATGAGCAATTTATTCCCATACACCTTCGCGCACCCGCAATACTTCTGGCTATTGCTGGCATTGCCATTGCTCGTGTATTGGTTTTATTATAAACGAAAAACATTCTACCCAACTTTTAATATTCCGCAACACGGCGGCGTTTTGTCACAACCAGCCTCTTTAAAAGTTAAATTATTATCTGCCTTACCGGCATTGAAAATTCTAGCGTTTGTTTTTCTGGTCACGGCTCTGGCTCGTCCGCAAAGTGCCTTATCTGAAAAGGAAATTTCTACACAGGGTATTGACATCGTGTTATCACTGGATATTTCCGGCTCCATGTTGGCCAAAGATTTTGAGCCGGACCGTTTGGAAGCCGCCAAAAAGGTAGCGATGAAGTTCATACAGGAGCGTCCAAACGACAGAATAGGACTGGTCGTATTTTCCGGAGAAAGCTTTACGCAATGTCCAATCACCATCGATCATCAGGTGTTGTTGAATCTATTCAAAGACATTCACAGCGGCATGGTGGAAGACGGTACTGCGATCGGCATGGGTTTAGCCACGGCCGTTGCACGACTGAAAGAAAGCAAATCAAAAACAAAAGTGGTTATCTTAATGACGGATGGCGTCAACAATATGGGATATATCGACCCGTATACATCCATTCAGATTGCCAAAACATTTGGTGTTCGCGTCTATACCATTGGTATCGGCAAGAACGGGAATGCGCCTTATCCGGTAAAGGACCAAAATGGCAAAACATTCTATCAGAGTTTTCCGGTACAGATAGACGAAGCGTTGTTAAGAAAAATTGCACAGGAAACAGGCGGCAATTATTTCAGGGCAACAAACAACACTTCATTGAAAAATATTTACGAAAATATTGACAAACTGGAGAAATCAAAAATAAAAATCAGCAACTACCACAGAAGAAGCGAGCATTTTCATGTATTTGCATTTCTGGCCTTGTTTTGCTTGTTGGCTGAATTTATTTTATCTAAAACATATCTAAAAACCATTTTGAGCTGATGCTGAGATTTGAACATACAGAATATTTCTTCCTGCTGTTATTCATTCCAATAACAATTGGAATTTATTTCTATGTTCAGTATCAGACAAAAAAACAATTACAAGACATCGGCAACATTGATCTAATCAAACGCTTGATGCCTGACAGAAACGACAAGAAATCAAATATAAAATTTATCCTGTTCAATCTGATTCTGTTTTTCCTGATTCTTGGATTAGCGCAACCGCAAATGGGCACCAAAATGGAAAAGGTACAGCGAAAAGGTATCGATGTGGTCATTGCTTTAGATGTTTCTAGAAGCATGCTCTCACAAGATGTTGTGCCTTCGCGTTTGGAGAAATCCAAATTACTGATTCAGACATTACTAAAAAAGTTAGACGGCGACAGAGTGGGACTTGTGATTTTTGCCGGCAATGCCTATCTGCAAATGCCTTTAACGGTAGATTACTCTTCCCTGCTATTATACCTGCGTTCTATCAATACCAACTCGGTTCCTACGCAAGGCACCATCATCACCGAGGCGCTGGATAAATCAGAACAGGCTTTCAAGGAAACCGACAAAAAATACAAGGCAATTATCGTTATTACAGATGGAGAAGACCATGAAGAGAATGCGATAGACAAGGCGGAAGAACTGGCATCCGACGGAACTAAAGTGTTTACCGTTGGTGTTGGTACAGCAAACGGCGGCACCATTCCTGTTTACGACCAGAACGGCAACAAAGTTGACGAAAAGAAAGATGAAAACGGCCAGGTGATTGTTTCCAGGATGAATGCCAACATGCTGCAAGCATTGGCAAAAGGCGGCAACGGAAATTATTATGTTCTGGACAATGCCAAACAGGTGGCCGAATTCTTATCGAAAGACATCGCAAAAATGGAAACTAAAACTATTAATGATAAGGTGTTTACCGATTTTGTGGAGCAGTTTCAGTATTTCCTGATATTTGTCTTACTTTTATTGTTAGCGGATTTCTTCATTACCTACAGAAAAAAATGGCTGGATTTTAAGAATGAAAAATAAGATACAACATATCAAAAACTGGATGAGCAAAAATAAGAAAACACTTTTTGTGCTCTTTCTGTTGAAGTTGTTCCTGAAAGCAGCTATCCTGGGTGCCATCATCCTTTCCTCTGCCAAGTGCAGTGCACAAAGTGCCAATAAATTATTACGCGAAGGAAATAAGTTTTACAACAATCAGAAATACAATAACGCTACCGAGAGCTACAGCAAGGCTTTACAAAAAGCCCCCAAAGATGTGCGTGCAGGATTCAATCAGGCAGATGCTTTGTATAAACTGAATGAGCTGGATAAAGCAAAAGAGCTGTTTACCGCCGTTACGAAAGTATCTTCCAACATGGATATTCAGGCAAGGGCACACTACAATATCGGAAACGTGTGGTACAAACAGGAAAAATGGGAAGAAAGTGCAAAAGCGTATAAACAATCCCTTAAGCTCAATCCAAAAGATGAAGACGCCAAATACAATCTGATGATGGCGCTCGCCAAAATAAAGAAGAACGCTGGAGGTGGCGGCAAAGACAATAAAAAAGATAAAGACAAACAGGACAAGAAAGATCAGGATAAAAACAAACAGCAGCAGGATAAAAATCAGCAGCAGAACGGCAACAACAATCAACAACAAAATCAGCAGGGGCAACAAGATAAACAGCAGCAACAAAAACAAGGGCAACAGCTGGGACAGATGAGCAATGAAGAAGCACAGAAACTGCTGGATGCTATCGGAGCGGAAGAAGGGAGGGTGCAACAGAAACTGACAAAAGAAAAAGGAAAACCTGTAAACGGGAAAGTACAAAAGGATTGGTAATGAGCAAGCAAAACAAACATAAGGCTGCAGAAAACGAGCGTAAAAACACCTATCGGTATTTTATGCTACTGGCACTGTGCTTGTTAAGCTTTCACACCATCATGGCACAGAAATTTACGGCGAGCGCAGATGCAAGTCAGGTGCCTTTGAATTATTCCTTTAACATCACCTATGCCGTAGAAAATGGCAACCTGCAGAAATTCACCCCTCCCCGTTTTGATGGATTCGACGCCTACGGACCTGCACAGAGCACCAATGTTTCCGTCATTAACGGCAGGGTTTCAAAATCGGTGTCCTATACCTACACCTTAAAACCAAAGAAACAAGGCGATTTTGTCATCCCCGCGGCAAGCGCCGTCATTAACGGAAGTGAATACAGATCCAACTCTATCTCCGTAAAAGTCATCGCACCGGCAAAACAATCGCAGCAACAGGCACAACAGTCCTACGACCCGTTTGATGTATTCAGACAACGAAGCAGGCAACAGGAATATAGTGAAGACGATATCCGGAAGATGGTGGAGAAAAACATGTTTGTCCGTGTGGTACCATCCAAAACCAGCCTGTACCAGGGCGATCAGCTCTCGCTTTCTTATAAACTCTATTTCAGGATCCAGTATCAGAGCCTGCAGGCCATCAAAAACCCGAGCTATAACGGATTCCTGAGCGAGGAATTCAAACTGCCTGAACCTAAGAACGATGAGGAACCTCCTATTGAAACCTATGAAGGAAAGAAATATTACGTGCAGGAATTCAAACGCGTGGCGCTCTTCCCGACCAAATCTGGGAAAATCACCATAGAACCGATAGAATTGCAGGGCACCGTATTGGTGGAAGTGCCGGACCCGGACTTCGGGGGTTTCTTCAGCACCTTGCAACCTTATGATTATGATTTCAAAAGCAATGCCATTGCCCTTGATATCAAGCCACTGCCCGAAAAAAACAAACCGGCAACTTTCAGCGGCGCGGTGGGCAAGTTCTCCTTTGAGGCAGATTACGATAAGACAACGTGCAAGGTAGATGAACCCGTCACCCTAAAAGTGACCTATAAGGGAACCGGAAACCTGAAACTCATCACAGCACCTAAACTGCAATTCCCCGAAGAGTTTGAAGCTTATGAACCAAAGGTAAAGGACGACTATCAAAACAATGGCAGTGTGGTTACCGGCTCTAAAACTTTTGAGTATGTGATTGTACCGCAGGATGGCGGAAAATTCAAATTGCCGAAATATGAATTTGCCTATTTCGATGTGGAAAAAGGCGACTACGTAAAATTCACTTTACCGGAAACGGAAATTGAAGTCAGCGGAAAAGCAAAACTAAGCGAAAACGTGGCCAACTTTTTTAAACGGGAAAAAGAAGACAAGCCGAAAAGCATTTACGGCATCAGGAAACGATATGCAAGAAACAGCGAATTTACGGGCAGCACCGGATTCTGGGCCTTGACGGTTTCACCATTCGTATTACTACTGATTGGCTTCGTTTTCAGAAAACGGGAGTATACCGAAAACGATTTGGCATTCATGCGCAGAAAAAAAGCCAACAAGATTGCTTTACGTAGAATGGCAATGGCGAAAAAACTATTACAACAGAAAAACGAGCAAGGGTTTTACAACGAAGTTATCCGCGCACTCTGGGCTTATTTATCCGATAAATTGTACATTCCGCAAAGTGAATTATCCAAAGAAAACATTGCTGATAAATTACGCATAAAAGAGGTGGCGGAAGAAAAGATTGACGCTCTAAAAACGACCTTAGACACCTGCGAGCAATCTTTATTTTCTCCTGTGGGAAAAGAGAATGCGATGCAGACAACCTACAATAAGGCGATAGAACTGATTATGGATCTTGAAGAACAACTAAAGAATGGGTAGAATGAATAACACAATAAAACATATTGTTCTGTTTGGCTGCTGGCTCTTCACTTTTGGTTTCTTAAAAGCCGAGGATTCAAAATCATTGTTTCAAACTGCCAATACCTATTATCAGAACAAGCAATATGAAGAAGCGGAAAAAATGTATACGCTTTTACTGAAGAAGGACAAAAACAATGCAAATGCTTATTATAATCTCGGAAATACCTATTATCATTTAAAGAACTATACCAATGCGATTTTAAATTATGAAAAGGCAAAGAAATTGCAGCCTGACAATGAATATATCGCACATAATATTGAACTCACCAACAATAGATTGTTTTCCAAGATAGAATTCAGCAAGGAATTTTTCGTTACCAAGCAGCTGAAGAATGTGGTACACACCAGATCCAGCGGCAGCTGGAGTGTTTTTATGCTGGTTGCTTTATGGATAAGCGTCATTGCTTTTTGCATTCACTTCTTTTCCACCAATAAATTCTTGTTCCGAAGCGGAGTGTTGTTCTTTATGACATCCCTAATATTGGCAGGTTTCACATATTCCTCTTTCAAGAGCGAACACCTGCACAATTTCGCAATCGTAATGCAGTCCAATGCATTTATAAAAAGTGCACCCGTAGAGACCATGAATGCTGCACAGGCCGTGCAGCCTGGATTAAAAGTGGAAATCATCGACACAGACAAGAACTGGCTGAAAGTGAAATTGCCCAACGACAAGACCGGCTGGATTCAAAAAAGCAATCTTGAACTGATTTAGAAGGTAAGGCCTATTGTAATCGGCACATAGTGCTTCAGAATGATTTCCGGCGTATTGGAATAGGTTTGGATGAGTGCTCCAAGGTTGTTGTAACTCTGCACATCTACCTTGCGTTGCAAATGCTGTAAACGGTAACCTACACCGAAATGCAGGGCAAATTTCTTTCCACCGGTCACATATCGCCCTCCAATCATAAACTCGCCGAAAGCCCCGGTATACCTTCCTGAATTCAACTGCTGACTGCGGTAGGAATCAATGAAAATGGCGCCACCCATCCGCTGAGAGAAAAACAGATTGAAGTTGCCTTCCAGTATATACTCTCTGCATTCGGCAAAAAACGGAAAAGTAAGCGAAAATGCCCGGAGCCCTCCATTTTGGTTCGGTAAAAAATCGATGCCCAACCCAGCCCCTATAAAGAATTTTGGATTCAGCAAGGCCCCGTGAACCGTTCTAAACAGCACGCTCGGCTTATCGACCTGTAGTGTCGTCTTTTGCGTATTGCCGGGAAACTTCTGAATCCTCGTACCGGACACATTGATGCCCACGCCTACCTCATTGATGGTTGAATAACGTGTGGTTCTTATGTTCTTGATGGAATCCAGATCCAGCACGATATCATCCTGCGCGCGGAGATAATGACTACAGCATAGCAGCAAAAAAAGCAAATTCGACACCCTCATGGCTGATTTTTATTCAAAAATAATCACTGCATCCAAATTCTCTGATTTTTCAGCTCATTTATTCCTGAAAAAAATTCACTGCCATCTTCTTCAACATAAACTCCCTAATTTTATCTACTTTTATCATCATGCAAAAATCGCTGCCGGTCTTCTGCTTTCTTCTGCACCTTTGCTGCTCTTCCACTGCTCAGACATTTGAGTATACGTCCAATTGCAAGAATGCCTATCATGCCATCTTCAAACTAAAGATAACGGAAGGATTACAGTATCTTGAAAAGGAAAAGAAAGAGAATCCCAAAAACTACCTGCCTTTTTTCATAGAGAATTATACAGACTTTCTGAAACTCAACATCAATGACAATGCCAGCCTGTTCGATGCTGCCGAATCCAGGGTGAGCGCCAGGCTGGACAAGCTCAGGAACGGAAATGCCAACTCTCCCTATTTCCTGTATACACAGGCAGACATCCATCTGCAATGGGCTCTGTGCAAGATAAAGTTCGGAGAATATGTAAGTGCCGTTTTTGAAGTTAAGAAAGCATATTCCATGCTGTTGGACAACCAGAAAAGGTTTCCCGATTTCAAACCCAACCTGAAGAGTTTAGGTTTGCTACACACCATCTTCGGCACAGTGCCTGACAAGTATAAATTCGGCGCCAAACTGCTGGGATTGAAAGGCTCCATCGACCAGGGCTTAAAGGAGTTGAACACCGTCATGCTGGATGATAATTTCCAGTTCAGGGAAGAAACGGTAATCATGTATACCTTGCTCTTGCTGCACCTGCAAAAAAACAAGACCAGCGCCTGGGAGATGATTGAAAACACCAATATTCCTTTAGGAGATAACCTGCTGAATCACTTTGTAGCTGCCACGGTAGCCAGCCATACCGGAAAAAACGACAAGATGATTTCCATTTTGGCGGCGAAACCTGTTGGCAACGAGTACTACGCTTTCCCCTATCTGGATTTCATGCTTGGGCTTGGCAAGCTGAACAGGCTGGATGCGGATGCAGACACCTACATTGAAAAATTCCTGGCGGCAAACAAAGGACGTTCTTACAGAAAGGAAGCCTACCGTAAACTGGCGTGGTACTATCTTATAAACGGACAGCCTGCCTTGTATAAGAAATATATGCTACAGGTTTTAGAGATAAAAGAAGCGCCAACGGATGAAGATAAATCCGCACAGAAAGAAGCGGAGCAGAATTTCATCCCTCACAAGGAATTGCTGAAAGCAAGAATATTGAGCGATGGCGCTTACTTTGATAAAGCACTGACCGTTGTCAATGCCATACAACCCGATAAACTAACCCGCACCCGAGACAAGATTGAATATTACTACCGTAAGGCCAGAATTTCAGATGAAATGAAAAACGATGCGGATGCCATAAAATATTATCTGCTTGCGATACAAAAAGGTGCATCTTACAATTATTATTTCGCAGCCAACGCCTGTATAAAGGTGGCGAATATATTTGAACGACAGAACAAGAGGGCAAGTGCTATCCAATACTACAAAAAGGCCATTGACCTTGAAAAAGACGAATACACCAACAGCATAAATGCCGAGGCAAAAGCAGGATTAAACAGATTGGGGGAATAATGCATGAAAAGAACATTAAAATATGGGTTGCTCATCGGTTTCCTTTGTTTCATCGGATATGCTACCAAGCATTATATGAAAAACAGGAACCCAAATCCAAAATATTCTATTGGTCAGAAACTGGACAGCCTGCATAACGTTTATGTATACTATAATGGAAGCGTAGGACATTCAGGAAAAAGAAACCTAACGGCTGATGGATATAACATAGGACTGGAATATCAGTGTGTTGAATTTGTAAAACGATATTATTATCAATACTATCACCATAAAATGCCGGATACTTATGGCAATGCAAAAGATTTTTTTGATGACACCATTGCGGATGGAAGCCTGAACATTAAAAGGAATCTGATGCAATATAAAAATCCCGGCAAAACAAAACCAGCAGTCGGAGATCTGATTATTTTTGATGGGCACGTCGGAAATAGATACGGGCATGTTGCCATCATCAGTGCAGTCGGTGAAAATAAGATTGAAATCATTCAACAAAATCCGGGACCTTTTGCAAAATCACGCGTCAACATAAGCTATCATCTCAAAGACAACCAATATGAAATCCAAAACAAGCGGGTTCTGGGTTGGCTGAGAAAATATTAAATCATTATTATCGTATTTTCACACTAAAATCTGAACCTAAAAAATGGCCATTCTCGAATATCTTTCCTTAAAACCATACAATACTTTTGGTATCGACGCCTGTGCTCATTATTTCTGCAGGGTTCAATCAAAAGAAGCTATCCTCCACGTCATTCAACATGAACTTCAGTACTATCCCAAATTTTTGATTATTGGCGGAGGCAGTAACATCCTGTTGTGTGATGACTATGATGGTCTGGTCATAAAAAATGAGATTACAGGCATCGAAATCACCAAAGAAGAGGAAGACTTTGTCTGGGTAAAGAGCTACTCCGGAACAGTATGGCATGAACTCGTACGATACTGCGTACTACATAATTATGGCGGCATTGAAAACCTGTCGCTTATCCCCGGCACCGTCGGTGCCGCACCGATGCAGAATATCGGCGCCTATGGTGCAGAGATCAAAGACACTTTTGATGAGCTGGAGGCTATAGACTTGCAAACCGGAACAAGCAGAACCTTTACAAAAGAAGAATGCCGGTTTGGGTACAGGGAAAGCATCTTCAAAAGAGAAGAGAAAGGGAAATTCTTCATCTATTCCGTAACGTTCAGGCTTTCAAAAAAACCGCTTATCAATATTGCCTACGGTGACATTCAGAAAACGCTGCTGGAAAAAAACATTTCCATCCCTACGATAAAAGATGTTTCTGATGCCGTGATGGAGATCCGAAAGAGCAAACTGCCTGACCCGAAAGAGTTGGGCAATGCGGGCAGCTTCTTCAAAAATCCGGAGGTTGAAAAATCCATCGCAGAGCACATTCAACTTGAATTTCCGGCGATGCCAAGATATGATTTGCCAGATGGAAAAGTAAAGATTCCGGCCGGCTGGCTGATAGAACAGGCCGGCTGGAAAGGCAAACTGGTGGGAAATACCGGAAATCACGCCAAGCAGGCTTTGGTGATTGTAAATTATGGCAAAGCCAGTGGCAATGAAATCTGGCAGCACGCACTAAATGTGCAGAAATCCGTATTTGAAAAATTCGGAATCAGGCTGGAACCGGAGGTAAATGTGATCAGATAATTGTAGAATGAAAAAGGTCATTGTTTCTTCAATGACCTTTACTTCTATTTCTTGTATTTCTTCTTGGTGGATTTATCCACTTCATCCACCCGTTTATTTAAATCAACACCTGGTGTCTTCACCTTGGCTGGTTTCGGCTCTTTCACCTTTGCGGGTTTCTTTGTGCTTCCTTTCTTGAAAGCATAACCCAGTTCCACATTCAATCCAAAAAAGTAATTCTTGGATTTTTTGTAATCCGGGTGCACCCTGTAGGAATTGGCATTGATATCATTCAGCCCGAATTTGGTTTCAATGGCTATTCCCAGAAACATATTGTTGTTGAAGATATAATCAAAGCCATACCTTAACACGCCAACGCCTTGTATGGTCTTAAAATAAGACTTATAGCTTCCGCTGTAATTCGGAGCATAAGCGGAATAACCACCGATGACAGGATCAATCGGATAAGGCATATTTACCGTAGCACCACCGGGCGGTGTTATGCTGTAATTCATCTTGGCATCCAGCAGAAAATCCGTTTCGAACCCTACCAGCAACTTCATTCTCCAATGGAAATTATCATCTTTTACCAGAACATGGTCTTTCTGGCCCCTGAGCAGTGGAGCAAAACGATACAACACCCCAAAACCCATATATTTGAAATCCACCGATTTTCTGTGTGTACCGATTAAAGAGGGATATTTCCTCCATTTGAAGTCATCCTGATATTTTTGTCCTTCCTGGCAATAATTTGCAAATGCCACAATACCATGCTGTTCCTTGAAGTTATAGGCCCCCTGAATAAATACATGATAACTGAATTTTGGCTTATAATCCAGCTCTTTACTGTTTTCGGCCAAATAGTAGGTATTTTGCGCCAGCATATAAGACAGCCCCGGAGTGGCACCTACACTGATGCTTCCACCCTTTTGTGCAAAACACACGCTTACTGTAAAAATAGAGAGAAAAATAATGGTAAAATTTCTTAGTTTCATGCGATTAATTTTATTATTCATCTGAAGGCATGAAACCTACCGTTGATTTCACTACCACATACTTTTCTCAAAGATAGAAAAATGCATCAAAAAACCGCAGCATTATTTAATGAGTTCCCGAAAAAGCAGCCTTAGTAAATCCACCCTGATACGGAGTATCCAATGCTCCAAATCCTTATATCTGTATAAGAACAATTACAATCTGCGAGACAAACCCAACACCACTCAGCAACAGAAATTTGATCGTGGGCACCGTGTTGGCAAACTGGCACATCAGTTGTTTCCGGGCGGGAAAGACTGCTCTCCCCCCAATCCTTTCAGCTATGATGCATCCATCGCCGCCACCAAACTATTGGTACAGCAAGGATTCCCCGTGATATATGAAGCCGCCTTCAAATACAACGGCATCCTCGCCGCGCTGGATATGCTCACGCTTGAAAACGGAAAATGGTTGGCATATGAAGTAAAGAGTTCCTTCCGCATCTCCAATACCTATTTGCTGGATGCAGCCATTCAATATTATATCCTTACCAGAAGCGGACTTCCTCTGGAAGATTTCTTCATCGTAACGATTGACAATGAATATGTCTTTGACGGCACCTTAGACATCCAACGATATTTTAAAAGAACATCCGTACTGGGAGAAATAAAAGAACGTATTCCCTATATAGAACAGACCATAGAGAAGGCTATCGCCACCCTGAGTAATAACGCCATGCCGGAAGTGCCCATTGGAACACATTGCACCAAGCCGTATCCTTGCGACTTTCAAAGCTATTGTTGGGCCAATATACCTAAGGATGCCGTTTGGTACCTCCCCGGCATTTCCATGCAGGAGAAAAGCAACTTCATCGAACGCGGCATCAGTACCATCGACCAGATTGATAACATGGAGGAACTGAACGCCCGGCAGAAAGTGATCATCACCAGCTATCAGACAGGCAAGCCGCACCTTGTACCCGACAAGCTGAAAGCTTTTGTGGAGCCCATCCAATATCCTTTGTATTATTTCGACATTGAAGCGTTCCAACCGGCTATCCCGCTATTCAAAGACACTAAACCGTACGAACGCATTCCGTTTTTATATTCATTGCATTATAAGGAAAGTGCAGACAATCCACTGCAGCACATCAGCTATATTTCTCCGGTGGGTGAAGATGACCGTATCCATTTTATTGAACATTTTTTACAAGCCACCGAAAAACCGGGGCAAATCTTAGTGTTTAATACCTTGATGGAAAAAGGCATCCTGTTCAAGATGATGAATGACTTTCCACAATACAAAAAACAGATCCTGGATCGGATCAACCGAATTATTGATGTAGAAATTCCGTTCAAAGAGTTGTACTATTATCATCCGGCACAGCAAGGCAGTTTTTCGCTGAAAGCCATTGGCAATGCCATGCTACAGCGCGATGAATTTTCTTCCAGCATTGTAAAGGACGGAGAAGAGGCCATGGCTGTGTACAACGAACTCTTTTATTGGGAAGATAAAAGCGAGATTAACAAAAAACTGAACGAACTGCAGAAATATTGTTATACCGATACGTTCGTGCTGTATGAGATAGTGGAAGCGTTGAAGCAATTGGAGTAATATCTATTGATCTCAATGCATCAGTACAAACTTCAGCTTGGCGGTTTCTTTCTTGCCGCTGCCTTTGCATAAGGCGAAATACACGCCCGTTGCCGCGCGCTCCCCGTTGATCAATTTACCATCCCACACCGCCTGCCCGCCAAGTGCCGTGGTCTCATATACCAGATTGCCGCTAAGGTCCACAATCTTTACATTGCAATTATTCGGAATACCTTTGATGGCAATGGGACCATCATAATCTTCGCGAACAGGATTTGGATACACAAAGGGTTCCGGGGTTGCATCGTCGGTAACGGTGGCATCTGCCCGATAACTGCAAATACCTTTTCCGGTGCCGATGAACAGGTCGCCGTTTTCCGGATGGATCGTTAAGGCGCGGATATAATTGGACAATAAAGGCGAGTTGGTTTCACTGAAATAATGGATGGTCTTTTGCCCGTCCGCACTCACCAGAAACAGGCCGTTGTTGGTGCCTATCCATTTCCGGTTCGCCGCATCCACCGTGATGCAGTTGATGACTTCATCTTCCAGCAGGTTATCGCAAAAACCGCTGCCGTCTTTTCTGTCAATGCAGATCTGCTCCACCTCACAGGCATTGTCGGTCACATATCCGGCACAAGGGATGATGCCGATGCCTTGCTCCGTTCCTAACCAGATAACGCCGTCTTTGTCTTTTGCCATGCAGATGACATTGTTTGCCGGAAGATTTCCATAGCCGGCCCCCGTTGTGAAATTAAAGTACCGGTCATCGGATTTATCATCAATATCATTGCCATAATTCAGCATCGTCAGGCCGCCACTGCCGTCGTTTTTTGCAATCCATATCTGATTATAATCGTCTACCAGAATATCCTTTGCCAGTTTGCCATTCAGAAATCCTGAATTGAAATAGTCATACGAACCATCGGATTTTCTGCATACCACCGGCACATTTGAATAGGCGTCCGACATCCATACGTTACCCTGCGCATCCAGGTCCGCCCCTGTTATCCTGAATATTTTCTCACTCTGGCTGATGGCATTCGGACGATATTTGTTGATGACAAATGTCTTGTCAGAAGGCTTGTACTCCAAGATACCCATCTGTGAGCCGAAAATGATCTTATTTTCCTGCGGGATGGTTTTCACCACCGCAATATCAAAGAAACTGTCCAATGTCGGCGTATTGTATATGTTCAGATTATCCCAGGTGTAATCGTTACAGATATAAATTCCATTCTTATTGAATACCGGATTCCATCCGTCTCTGATATCAGATGAGGCCACCCACAATTCGCCATTCAGATACTCCATCTCCTTAGAGGTGATTCTTGGCGGAGCATTCGGATAAATCGCATTAAAATTGCCACCCTCCTGATGCACCAGCCCTCGGTACAGATCTGCATGCCATAAATCACCTGTCCTGTCCTGCAAAACCTGCAAGGGATATGCTATGGAATTGGGACCGGAATAGAAGGTAAACGAAGTACCATCCCATTTGCCGATTCGGTTATCCACGAAATCATTTCCTACTTTCTTCTGCTGTGCAATCAACAGCTGTCCGTAGGAATCATTGAGATGCCTGGTTATCCATCCGGCATCCGCCGTAAACAGGACAGACCATGCGGCTCCTTCTTGCTGATAAACGGTATTGCCTGTGGCGACGATCATCTTACCCTGAAAACGAGTGATGGCACTAGCTTCTGTTTGCGGAATGCCGACAGCATACTGTGTCCAGCTGTTAAAATCCAACAGGTTCACGGAGGCCGCAATCCTTCCGCTTACCACACCTTTGGTAGTGGCACAAAAGATGGAGTCATCATTTGCCCACACCGAATTTACCCTGTATGTGTTGATTCCGTCATTGAAAATGTCCGTTTCTGAAATTTCCTGCTTTGCCAGGTTTATCTTAAGCAATCCGAACCCTGTGCCCACATAGGCATTTCCATTGACACAGAAGATATGATACACACTTTTATCTCCGGTAATGTTGGCGTTCTTCAGATAAGGCAGATTGGTGATTTTTCCCCCATGAATCAAATCGATATTGGAATTCGTGTACGCAATCAACAGGGTGGATGTCACCGTATCATAGGCAACCTGAGAGACAGTAACCTCGGACAATCCGCTCACCTTTGTATATTTTTCCAGTAAACCATTTTCAATATTGACTCCGATTACGCCATATTCGCAGGCTGCATAAACATAATCCCTGCTCTGACAGACAGATAAGGCATTTTGCAACGGCAAATGAGCCGTCCAGGTGCCCAGCGGCAGATTTTGCGCAACGGCCGACTGCAAAAATGCACCGCCTAGAAGGATGAATATTTTATAAAGAATAGTATTTGTGAAATCAAGCTTCATTTCCGGGATAAATTGTCTTCAAATCTATGCATTTTATACGACAAATCAGGAATATATTAACGGTCAAAATCAACTATTTAGTGTAGTTTTTCGTATCTTTGCGCAAATTTTTTTGAAGGAGAAAGATATGTCGAACGCAAAGCAATACAGAGAAGTAAAAAACATCACGCAAGTACAGATTGAACAGGAAGTTGCCACATTCTGGCAGGCCAATGATATTTTTTCACAAAGCATCACATCACGAGAAGGCAAGACGCCTTTCGTGTTTTATGAAGGTCCGCCAAGTGCGAACGGGTTACCCGGCATACATCATGTCTTGGCAAGATCCATCAAGGATATTTTCTGCCGCTTCAAAACGCTGCAGGGCTATCAGGTGAAACGCAAAGGTGGCTGGGATACGCACGGACTTCCCGTGGAGCTTCAGGTAGAAAAATTGCTGGGCATCACCAAAAAAGATATCGGTACGAAGATTTCTGTCTCGGAATACAACCAGAAATGCCGCGAAGAGGTGATGAAATTCAAGGATATCTGGGATGACCTCACCAAAAAGATGGGCTACTGGGTAGATCTGGATAATCCCTACATCACCTTCGACAACAATTATATCGAAAGTGTCTGGTGGATCCTGAAAGAGTTGCACAAAAAAGATTTACTGTACAAAGGCTATAAGATTCAACCCTATTCACCGGCAGCCGGTACAGGCTTGAGTTCTGCCGAATTGAACCTGCCGGGCTGCTACAGAGACGTGAAAGATACCAGCGCGGTGGCGCAATTCAAGATAAGTCATCAGTCGATAGCCGACAGTCCTTTGTTTGCTGATAAAAATAATGAGTATTATTTTTTAGCATGGACCACCACCCCCTGGACATTGCCCTCCAACACGGCGTTGGCGGTGGGCGGTAGCATTGAATATGTTTTAGTGAAAACATTCAATCCATACACACACCTGCAAGTCAACCTGATACTGGCAAAAGAATTATTACATAAATACTTCCAACCGGAAAATGAAGATAAAGACCTTGCTTCCTATCAAAATGACGGGAAAAACTTACCGTATCAGATCTTAGCATCTTACACAGGTAAAGACCTCGCTGGCATCCGCTACGAACAATTGCTGCCATTTGAAGCGAATAAGAAAGAAAATATAGATGGTGACGCATTCAAGGTGATCATCGGCGATTTTGTCACCACTTCCGACGGTACGGGTATCGTTCACATCGCGCCGAGTTTTGGTGCGGATGATATGAGAGTAGCCGCAGAAAATGGCATCGGTTCTTTAACGCTGGTGGACAAAGAAGGTAAGTTCGTTGACGGGGTTGGTGAGTTTTCCGGCAGGTACGTAAAAGACTACAAGAACGAATCGAATTACGTTTCCGTGGATATCGACATCTCCGTAAAACTGAAACAGGAAAACAGGGCGTTTAAAATTGAAAAATACGAACACTCCTATCCGCACTGCTGGCGTACCGATAAACCCATCATCTATTATCCACTGGATTCCTGGTTCATCCGCGTGACGGCGGTGAAAGAACGCATGGTGGAACTGAACAAGACCATCAACTGGCAACCCGAAAGTACCGGCAGCGGACGTTTCGGACAATGGCTGGAAAATCTGATCGACTGGAACCTTTCGCGCAGCAGATACTGGGGAACCCCCTTAAACATCTGGCGAACGGAAGATAAGGAAGAAGAAGTATGCATCGGATCCATCGAAGAACTGAAAAGTGAAATGCAAAAATCCGTTGAGGCGGGCTTTTTATCCAGCGACATTTTTGACAGAGAGTTCGACTTACACAAACCGTTTGTAGACGATATCATATTAGTTTCTGCTTCGGGAAAACCGATGCAGCGCGAAAGCGATTTGATTGATGTTTGGTTCGACTCGGGTGCGATGCCGTATGCACAATGGCACTTCCCATTTGAAAACAAGGAAACCTTCGCACAATCTTTCCCGGCTGATTTCATTGCGGAAGGCGTCGACCAGACACGTGGCTGGTTTTACACCTTACACGCCATTGCCACCATGTTGTTTGACTCCGTAGCCTACAAAAATGTCATGTCGAACGGGCTGGTGTTGGATAAAAACGGCAACAAGATGTCAAAATCCAGAGGCAATGCTGTAGATCCTTTTGCCACCATCAACAAGTACGGTGCAGACGTGACGCGCTGGTACATGATTTCCAATTCACAGCCATGGGACAACCTGAAATTTGATGAAGAAGGTTTGGCGGAAGTTTCCAGAAAATTATTCGGGACCTTATACAATACCTACAATTTCTTCGCCATCTATGCCAATATCGATGGATTTACAATAGATAAGAACGATGTAACGCCATTGGCAGAACGTGCGGAAATTGACCGCTGGGTGATTTCCAAACTGCACAGCCTGGTTCAGGAAGTGACGGAAGCCTATGAGGCTTACGAACCAACCAAAGCGGCCCGTGCGGTAGAAGACTTCGTGATTGAACATTTATCCAACTGGTATGTGCGTTTATGCAGGCGACGATTCTGGGGCAATGAATTATCTCAGGACAAGAAAGCTGCTTTCGAAACGCTGCATGAATGCTTAACCGTGGTGGTGCAACTGATGAGTCCTATCGCCCCATTCTTCAGCGACTGGCTGTGGCAGAGTTTATTGTCCACCAATTCATCCATCCACGTTTCTGACTTAGTGAAATCAAATGCTGGCCTAATCGACAAGGAACTGGAGCAACGCATGGAATGGGCACAGGAAATCTCCTCATTGGTCTTATCCTTAAGGAAGAAAACCAAAATAAAGGTTCGCCAACCGCTTCAAAAAATATTGATTCCTGCCATAGACAAGGAGTTTATCAAACAAATAGACCAGGTGAAATCATTGATTCTGGCGGAAGTGAATGTGAAAGAAATCGAATACATCGGCGACACCTCCGGCATCATCTCCAAAAAGGTAAAACCGAACTTCAAATTATTAGGGAAAAAATTAGGCGGAAAGATGAAGGCGGCCTCAGAGGTCATCCTGAACCTGAGCCATAATGACATTCAGCAATTGGAACAAAATGGCAGCTTTGACATCCATTTAGACGGCGAAACATTCAACATCTCACTGGAAGAGGTTGAAATCATTTCTGATGATATTCAGGGGTGGCTGGTGGCTGCCAACAACGGCATCACAGTGGCACTGGACATCCATATTTCGGAAGAACTGAAGAACGAAGGCTTTGCCCGCGAAATCGTCAACAAGATACAGACCGAACGAAAGGAGTCCGGTTTTGAAGTTACTGACAAAATCATTTTGCATGTGCAAAACCAATTGGTACTCAATGGAGTTCTGAATAGTTATAAAGAATATATTTGCAACGAAACCTTAGCGAAAGATATCTTGTTTAGCAATGAAATAGCTGACGCCAAAGATTTTGACATCAACGGAGAAATATTAAGATTATTCATTCAAAAAGTGTAGAAGATGGCAAAAGTGACTAAGAAAACAACGCCCGCACCTAAAAAGGCCCCTGTCAAGAAAGCAGCGGCAAAACCTGCACCTAAAAAACCGGCAGCAAAAAAACCAACGCCGAAACCGGTAGCGAAACCGGTAAAAAAAGTAGCCGCTAAGGCAGCCGTTAAAAAGCCCGTGGCGAAAGCGAAACCGGTAGCCAAGAAAGCTGCCGTTAAAGCAAAACCCGTGGTAAAGCAAGTGGTAAAACCTGCCGTTAAAGCAAAACCTACAGCAAAGAAAGCAGCGACCAAACCAACACCAAAAGTGGTGGCAAAACCGGCAGCGAAAAAGGCCGTAGCAAAACCGGCAAGCAAAACTGCAGCGAAACCGACTGCTAAAAAAGTGGTGGCAAAAGCCGCCCCGAAACCGGTAGCAAAGAAAATTGCGCCAAAACCGGCAGTAAAGGCAGCACCAAAGCCTACAGTGAAACCTGCGGCAAAGCCGGCAAGCAAAGCAGTGCCAAAGCCGGTAGATAAAGCAGCACCAAAGCCGGAAGTGAAGGTTGCACCGAAAAAGGAGGCGCCAAAACCTGCCGTAAAACCGGAGGTACCGAAGCCTGCTCCTCGTCCCTTAGTACACCCAACGGCCGCTGAAAAAGCCCATCAGATCTCTGCACAACGTCATAGCCACGATGCAAAGCCTTTAATGGATGTTTCCGTTACAAGATACAGCGATGCAGAACTGGCGGTTTTCAAAGGCGTCATCCTGAAGAAAATTGCCAAGGCAAAAGAAGAAATCGATTTTTATACCGAACAGATAAGGAACACTTCCGAGTCTGAGACACAGTTTGCCAGCATTGATGACGGCTCCATGACATCTGAAAGAGAAAACATGAACCAGATTGTTGTACGAATGCAAAAACTGATTTCGCATCTGGAAAGTGCACTGGTTCGTATCGAAAATAAATCATACGGCATCTGCCGCGAAACGGGAAAACTTATTCCTAAGGAAAGATTGATGGTGGTACCGCACGCAACCTTAAGCGTAGAAGGCAAAAAACTGGAAAAAAAATAATCTTTTTGTAAATAGAAAACATTCCCAAAGCCAATGAAGACATCTATCTTTATTGGCTTTAATTTTTACAGCAACTCGAAAACTCACTTACAGCAATAAATAAGCACCATGAGCAAGAAAGCCATCGCCATATTCACCATAATCGTATCATTAGTACTGGACCAGGCGTCAAAAATCTGGGTTAAACTGACCATGAAGAGCGGAGATGAATTCTCCTACATCGGAAACTGGGCACGTATCCATTTTGTAGAAAATGAAGGGATGGCCTTCGGGATGAGCTTCGGCGCAGGCATGGGAAAATTCCTGCTCACTTTTTTCAGGATCGTTGCCGTTGTATTCATCACCTACTATCTCGCGCAGCAGATCAAGGATAAGAAATCGTCCAAAGGATTTGTATTTGCCTTATCTCTGATTCTGGTGGGTGCGGTTGGAAATATCATCGACAGCATTTTTTACGGTCACATCTTCTCTCACAGTGAAGGACAGGTGGCCACCCTATTCCCTGCCGGTGGCGGCTATGCCAGCTGGTTTCATGGCAGAGTGGTGGATATGTTTTATTTCCCCATTTACAGAGGTATTCTGCCTAGCTGGATTCCTTTTTGGGGAGGAAAATTCTTTGAATTCTTTCAGTTCATATTCAATGTGGCAGATGCCTGCATTACGGTCGGTGTTTTCATCATTCTAATCTTCCAGAAAAAATTCTTTAAGGAAGACAACTTGATTCCTGCGGAAGAACCGGCAGTGGAATCCCATTAAAAAATTAGACCTTACTCCGCACTTTTTACAGTTTGGAATAAGGTCTTGTCCCCCAACTGGACTACTCATTCAGCTTGCGCTTGTCTTTTTCTTTGGTTTCTTTAATTCATGACAGTTATGTTGGAGCCGGGGGATTTTTTTGTATCATTTTCAGTTATCACTACCACATATTTACCTTGCTGCAGTGGCGTTTCGTCAAAGTTCAGGTAATTGTCACCATTCGCCAGGCTTTTGCTGATTTTCTGCGTAAATTCTCCATTCGCTTTGTAGAGGTTGATGCTTACATCCTTGAATGAGGATGTCTTGATGTAATAATTCTTCGTTAAAGCACCGGACAAATCAACGGTGAATACCTGGTTCAGTCTGACTTCGTAATTGCTCGTCATGTTGGAAAATCTGAGCTCTTCCAATTGCACAACGGTCTTCATGTTATTAGAGAAGACGATTGAGTTTACCTTCGCATGTCCGTTCTGAATGATTTCATTGCTTACATAAGCCAGCACCGGAACTTCATATAATTTTCTATTCGGAGCAACCTGTATCTCTTTGGTTATTTTCTGCTGTTGAGTACCGTTTGTGATGTTGATATCTACAGTAATACGTGCACTGCCTTCACAACTGAACTGTATGAATTTGGGAATGGCCGCCTCCACATCATTGTACGTACAAGTAATTGTATAGGACTGCTCTGGGGTAAGATCTGCATCTACCTTGTGCGAAGTGTTGTCTGCGCTGATATAACAGAGCATACTACTGTTTAAAGACGTTTGCGCTTGTACAATTGTTATTGATAAAATTGCTAGTACACGCGCCATGAGTGTTAAGGGTTTCAACATGGCACTGGGTTTTTATGTAATGACAAAAGTAGCATGCATTTTTGAATTTGTCAATACTTTCTTTAAAAAAAATTAACTTTCTTAAAAAACGAGCTGTCCATATCAGCCAAAATACCCGTAAAATCTATACTTTAGCAGGATAAAAAAAGTGACGCATGAGTGATTTTTATGAACGAGTCTATGCCTTGGTGCGTAAAATTCCGAAAGGAAGAGCCATGTCGTATGGTGATATTGCCGAATATTTAGGCACCAAAGGCTCCGCCCGCACAGTAGGTTATGCCATGAACAATGCACATCAGGTGACACCACCCGTTCCGGCACACAGAGTAGTCAACAGAAACGGATTACTGACAGGCAAACATCATTTTGGCTCAGCTACCATGATGCAGCAATTATTAGAAAACGAGGGCATCAGGATTGTTGATGACCAGATCCAGGATTTTGAAAAAGTGAGATGGTTGCCGAGGAAAAAAGGCAGCAAAAACATAGACCAATCTCAAACAAGTGATGTGAAATCTTGAATTTTATGATTAAGCCCTGCCACCTGTAAGGTGGCGTAACCCAAAATGATGTATTAGAAAAAATCCACGACTTGCATCGTGGATTTTCATTTTCATTTGGTTGGTTTATTACGAAAACTCTTCTGATGATCATTATCAGCCAAGTTATACGGAAGTAGTCTAGTTATTCAACATCACCGGCATTACCAGCATCAGCAAATCTTCCTCTTCTTCTTTCTCTGTCGGACGGATGATGCCTGCACGATTAGGTGTGGACAATTCGATATTGATGTCACTGCTATCCAGAGCACCTAACATTTCCAGTAAAAATTTTGCATTGAAGCCAATTTCCATCGGGTTACCCTGATATTCACAAGCTAATTTCTCAGATGCTTCATTAGAGAAATCCAAATCCTGAGCAGAAACGGTTAATTCTGCACCAGCCATTTTCAATACCACCTGATGTGTCGTCTTATTGGAGAAGATGGATGTTCTCTTTAAAGAAGAGAAGAAATCATCCTTCTGAAGCGACAGGAGGTTTGGATTTTCTTTTGGAATCACCGCATTGTAATCCGGATATTTCGCATCTATCAGACGACAAATCAACTGAATATTTCCAAAGCTGAAAAAGGCATTGGATTTATTGAACTGAACGGTAACTTCCGTGTCATTATTGGGTACTACGGCCTTCAGCAGGTTCAGTGCCTTTTTAGGCACGATAAAGGAAGCATTTCCACCTGTAACATCACTTCTGTTGAATTTCACCAGCTTGTGTGCATCGGTCGCTACAAAAGTGATACCATTATCGTCTAACTGAAAAAACACGCCCGTCATGGCAGGACGCAATTCGTCATTGCTCACTGCGAACAAGGTTTTGGAAACCCCCTTATTCAGGATGGAAGAAGCCAGTTTCACTTCCTCAACACCTTCAGCTGTTGGTTCTTTAGGGAAATCAGCGCTGTTCTCGCCGCTTAACTTATATTTACCGTTATCAGTGGTGATTTCAATACCGTTGGTGGTCTCATCTACCGCAATGGTAATGGGCTGTTCCGGCAATGCCTTTAAACTGTCCAGTAAGATTCTTGCAGGAATCGCCACCTTAAATTTCTCTTTTGACTCCACCTCCATTTCTACGGACATCGTTGTATCCAAATCGGTTGCCGTAATGGTCAATTTATTCTTGTCTATATCAAACAAAAAATCTTCCAGAATCGGTAACACCGTGTTAGTGCTGATGACGCCACTGATTTTTTGCAAATTTTTCAATAATTGCGCTGAAGAAACTACAAATCTCATACTGTGTAAATTTTTTCAAAGTTAAGTAATTCAATCTAATATAAAATGCCTTTAAAATCTTATCTTTCGACAGGTGTGAATAAATGTTTATAAGTGTTTATAAGTGAATTCAAGGTATAGATAGATGAAAATTGCCGTAAATACTCGCTTTTTGCTTACAGGCAAACTCGAAGGCATTGGCATATACACCCGGGAGATTTTCAAACGGGTCGTGCAGCAGATGCCCGAACATGAATTCATCTTTTTATTCGACAGGCCTTTCTCTGATGAGTTTATTTTCGCAGACAACATCAGCCCCCGTGTGCTTGCCCCGCCGGCCCGACACCCTTTTCTGTGGTACTGGTGGTTCGAACATTCCGTACCGAAAGCGCTGAAACAATCCAAAGCAGATCTGTTTATTTCTCCCGATGGTTTTTGCTCATTGAATACCAATGTTCCTCAGGTACTGACCATCCACGACCTTGGGTTTGAACATTTTCCTGAACACACCCCTTTGTTCGTCAGAAAATATTACCGACATTTTACGCCAGCCTATTGTAAAAAAGCCGATCGGATTCTGGCGGTATCGGAATATACTAAAAATGACATTTGCGCCACTTACGGCATTGCCCCAGAAAAAATAGACGTAGTTTGCAACGGCTTTGAAGCGGACACCAAAATACCCGTCAGGCAACTAACAGACATTGATGAGCGTCTTCAGGACAATCGTCCATATTTTATTTTTGTGGGTGCCGTTCATCCGCGAAAGAATGTAGAAGGCTTGCTGAAAGCATATGAGCAATTCAGAGACACATTTTCCCACGGCCATCAACTGGTGATTGTTGGCAGAAATGCCTGGATGCACGACGCCGTGGAACAGCTTTACAGGCAAATGAAATACCGCAGCGATGTCATCCGTATTGAATACATTGAACGCAACGACCTGCTGCAGGTATTACGGCAGGCATACGGCATGGTATATCCCAGTTTCTTTGAAGGGTTTGGCATTCCGGTGCTGGAGGCCATGGCTTCCGGTGTTCCGGTGATTGCATCCAATGCGTCATCCCTGCCGGAGGTTACCGGAAACGCAGCCATCCTCGTTAATCCCAACAGTACGATTGAAATTGCGGAAGCGATGCATGAGTTGATTATAAACGATGTACTTCGCAATGACCTGATAGCCAGAGGCAAAATTCAGGCAAGGCTGTTTGATTGGAATAAATCGGCTCAGGAAGTAGTTGAGATCATCCAGTCATACCAAAAATAAAAACAGCATTTCTATCCGAAATGCTGTTTTATTATTCCCGTTGAAAGAATGTTCTGTCAACTATAATTTCTGCCCTTTGATCAATTTCTCGATATCTGATTTAACTTTGACGTACTGATCATTGTTGAGCGCCGATTTCAACTGCCCGTCCAGGTCCTGCATCAGTTTAATGAATTCCTTTCCTGCCGCATCGGGATTGGATTTAGACAGCAATCCGATAGCGTCGCCTCTTATTTTCCCCTGCACCAGGACCAATATGACCGACATGGTTTGTACGTCGTTCAGATTATATTGATTGCGCACCTTATCCAGAAACAGTTTTTGATCTGCTGAAAGATTTTTGCCGGACAGGATATTATCCTGCATCACCAGTGCCATTACAAATGTACCGAGCTGCTGATCATTCATATGCATTTTCAGCTTCGGTGTCACCTGGCCGTTCAGGGCATCAGTCAGTTGTTTCACCTTGCCGGGGTTACCCGCATTATCCGTCTTTATTTTCGTCAGCTGCTTGTCGTAATCTTTCAATATCGGTATGACCTGAGCCGCTTTATCGGGGGTAATTTTCATGAATGATTCCAATTGTTCAAAAATGGAGGTAACATTAGACTGATTCGTGACTGCTGCAGGCAATACAGCTGCTGCAGGTGCAGATGCAACGGAGGCCTCTTTCGCCTTCACGGCCTGATCGGCAAGATTGGTCTTTGTATTCGGCGGGTTCAGTTTTCCGTCTTTTACCATCTGCGTCACCTTTGAAAACTGGGCTTCGTTCATATATCCTCTGAATTTAAGGCCTAAGAGAAAGAATAAACCCTGTGTGTTGGCGTTCGGTTTGGCATTTTCATTCAGGAACAATACATAATCGTTCTTGAATTTAGCGAACTGGTCAGGGTTCAGGGTACATTCTTTTTTTACATTTTCCGTGATGGCAATCAGATCCGGAGAGAGATTGTTCAGCGTGTACGTGGGGGAACCCTGTGCCATTGCGGTGGCCGATGTAAAAATCAAAAATGCTGCAAAAAACAGCGTAAAAAGTTGCTTCATAAGAATCTTATTTAATTAATCAAGTCAATAACTGTACCAAACTACTGTTTTTTAAGAAAAGATAGCACATCCACAACGGATGTTGCCGGTATCTCTTCCTGGGGTGAGTGTCCGCAGTGATGATAAACAACTACTTTGTTATCGGGAATTTTCGTAAAATTATCCAGCAAAGAAATATCCAGCAGCTTGTCTTCTTTCCCCCATTGTATCAGTGTTGGTGTCTCTATTCTACTGATATCGAGTTTAGGTTCTTTATCAATCTGCTGTACGCGTGCGGAAAAACTTTCGCGGTTGCCTTCACGCAGCGACATATCATAATATAATTGCTTTTGCGCTTCGGTAATTTTAGTATCGTCTTCATACACATCTTCCAATGTCCTGTTGACGATGATTTTGGTGTCCATCTTACCCATCAAGTTAGCCAGCCATTTTATCTTTGCCAATTTAAAGATGATGGCTCCGTTTCCTTTTTCTTTGGAATAAAATCCGGCCGGATCCACCAGTATTAATTTAGAAACATCCGCAGGATGCGCCAGTGCGTATTTCCAGGCAATCTCGCCGCCGAGCGAATTTCCTGCGAGAGCAAAGGTATCCACACCTATCTGATGTAGAAAGCGATGTAAAAAATCGACGTATGCTTTAGAGGAATAATCATTGTCATTTCTCGGTCCCGTTAAACCGAATGCAGGCATGTCCAGACGAATCACTTTGTAATTATTTTTCACTAAGGAGTCTGTCCAGCCATCCCAGGTTTGCAGGCTGGCGCCGGTTCCGTGAATCAGCACCACAGGGCTTCCTTCGCCCTCTATTCTGTAATGCACCTGCATGCCGTCCATTTCCAGAAATCTGGAAGCAGTGGTGGTATATTTCTTTTTCAATTCATCCAGCGGAATTGATTTTTTCCGTATCGCAAAAAATACAACAAACAAGACAAGCACAATAAGGGCTAAAATTCTGAAAAGCTTTTTCATCGGGAAGAATTATGCAGTAAAAATAAGCAAAAGATTTTTCGAAAATCCCAAAATTAAAAACCCGATGTGTCGAGCATCGGGAACCTAATAAGATGTCTTTATAAAATCCGGTTACGATGTAAAAATACGACAAGCCATTGTAAGAGCTGTTAAGGCAGTTTGTTTTGTATGTGGTTTTGTTGGAGAGAAATGTGAATGATATTACATAAATGTGCTCAGGTAAATACCAGCGAGAGTTTTTGCTGCATTGAGGATGACGGGATTGTATCGAAATGACTGGACTAAAAAGACCCCGATAAAAATCGGGGTCACACACAGATGAAAACTATTATCCGTTTTTTACACACACACGGATAACAGTAGAGGATAATATTGCTTACAAATATTTTTTCACTTGCGGATTCCATTCAGACCAGCCCGTTGTCCAGTCTGTAGAACCGAATGCTCCTTTATAGGTGACTGTTGTGAATGCGCTGCTCAAGCCTGTGAAGCTGGCACCTGTCAGCAACGGTGATGTACCTGATAAGGTTAAGGTTGGTGTTACCCCCCCTTCAAAGACAGAGGCGTCAATTCCTAATGCATCCCAACGAGATGTGATTGTATTACTGAATGCTGCGTCATTGTACCAGTCTTTGATAGTCAACCAGGTTCCAGATGTCCATGCAGATGGTGTTGTTACATCACCCAACACGAAATATCCGTTTCCGTTGGTTCCTGTGGTTCCGCCGATTACTGAATTTCTGATTCTTAAAGAAGCATCCTGCGCGTTGGCAACCGTTGTGAGTCCGTCAATGCTGATGGCATTTGGATAACCGATGATGACGGTATTGAATAATTTCT
>JAXLTX010000001.1:0-273453 GCA_046329775.1 Chitinophagales bacterium | reverse complement strand
GATTATCCCAAGCTAAAGACATTGGTGGAAGAACGCTGGAAGACACATTTGCGGGAAGATTTTTTCCCTCCTAAAAAATTTGAACTGCCACAACTCACCGAAAAGAAAAAAGAACAAATCAAAGATATCTTTGCCTCCATCTATCCGAAGAAAATCTCCTTCAGTGATGACGACAGATTATTCGTATCGCTCGGTAAGAGCTATTATGATGTCATCCGTATCTTCAATGGACAGGGATTCATTTCACCGGATGTGGTCATCTCTCCCACCACTCACGATGAAATCCAGTATATATTGACACAAGCATCAGCCAACAATATACAAATCATTCCCTTTGGTGGTGGCACCAATGTGGTCGGAGCCTTGTCTTTGGATAATCTTGCCGGAAAATCTGACCTGAAGTGCACATTGGATTTGCGCAAATACAAACGCCTGCTGCACATCGACACAGAGCACCTCACAGCTACCTTTGAAGCAGGCATCCTCGGGCCGGAACTCGAAAAAATACTCAACGCCAAAGGCTTTACGCTTGGACACTTCCCGCAGTCTTTCGAATATTCGACATTGGGTGGCTGGATAGTGACGCGCGGTGCCGGACAGGAATCTACCTATTACGGCAAGATAGAAGATCTGGTGGAACACATAAAAGTGGCCACACCGGCTGGTACTCTGGAAAGCAATCCTTTTACACACGATGCATCCGGAATCAATGTACTGCCATTTTTTATTGGCAGCGAGGGAACGCTGGGCGTAGTTACGGAAATCACCGTCAAAATAAAAAAACTCCCTAAAAATTACAGATGGATCGTTGGTTTGTTTCCAACCTTTCAACTGGGAAGTGAATACCTGAAAGCACTTGCACAGGCGGGTGTAAAACCTTCCGTCGTTCGCCTCTCAGATGCCAATGAAACGAATTTATTTTCAAAAATGTCTTCCTCGGAAGAACATCCCGGCCTTGTAAATGACTTGAAGAAAGAGGCTCAAAAACTTATTTTACAATGGAAAAACCTTAGCGAGCCCTGTGTATTGATCATGCGTTTTCCGCAAGGTGAAATCAGTGTATCCTCTCAGGTGATTTATGCAAAAGAGCTGGTGGATAAATACAAAGGCATGCTGGCGCCTACCACCATTGGTGATAAGTGGGCAGACAACCGATTTAAACTGCCCTACCTGCGGGACACACTGGTGGAACACTCCATCTACATTGATACCATGGAGACGTTGGTGCATTGGAAAGATGTCAATAAACTGCATCAGGCATTGAGCAAAGAACTAAACAAGAGTGTGGCCTTTAACAAAAATAAGGGTATTTTTCTGGCCCATATCTCTCATATCTATGCGAACGGTGCATGTATGTATTTTACACTGATTACACCTATGCTGAAAGGTCGGGAGATTGAACAATGGCAGGAACTGAAAGACCTGGTGACAAACACCATCATGCAACATAGCGGTTCTGTGTCGCATCACCACAGTGTTGGTCTCGATCATCAGAAGTGGTACAAGAAATTCACAGATCCTTTGGCCTTAGATGTGCTGAAAGCCGTAAAAAATAGACTTGACCCAAAAGGGATAATGAATCCCGGAAAACTGTTCAGTTAAAATTCACAGCATGAGTCGTCAACACAATATTCAGCGCGCAACAACAGAATTATTTGATATTGTTGTGATTGGAGGAGGCATTACCGGCGCCGGAATTGCGCTGACCGCTGCCCGAAAAGGCTGGAAAACACTCATCATAGACAAACATGATTTCGCATTTGGCACCAGTTCAAGATCGGCTAAAATGATTCACGGAGGATTGAGATACCTCCAAAACCTTCAGATAAAACTGGTAAAGGAAGCCCTGCATGAACGAGAACATTTGCTGAAAGAATATCCGCATCTGGTAAAACCACAACCCTTTTTCATGCCGATTTATAAATCCAGGTTGAGCAAGATAAAACTGGGTATCGGACTGTCCGGATACGATTACCTGACAGGAGAAAGTAGTATGCCGAAACATGCGGAAATCGATATGGAAGAGGTAAAACAACGATTTCCCCAGTTAAAGACAGATGCCATGGTGGGCGGTTTTATCTATTATGATGCCAAAACCAACGATGCCCGTTTAACAAATGAGGTCATACAGCAAGCTTGTGATCTGGGCGCCATAGCCATCAATTATTTTGAATTGAGCACGTTGCAGAAGGGAAATAATAAGATTAAAAGCATCAGCTGCGAAGATAAAATCTCGGGAAAGACGTACAACATCAAATCCAAGGTATTCATTTCTGCTACCGGTATCTGGACGGATGAATTAATGCTCAGATTTGACGATAAAGACAAGCGGAAATACATGATGCCCAGTAAGGGTATCCATATCATCGTTTCCGCAGAGCATTTCCCGAAAGATTGTGTGATGCTGCTGCCAACGGCTAACGGTGATGGCAGAATGATCTGGTGTATGCCCTGGGATGACAATCTGAACGTTATTGGTACCACAGATACGGACTACAAAGAAGGAAATGATGAGGTGACCGTCTTAAAAGACGAAGTGACCTATATACTGGAAAGTGTGAATGCACAGTTGAAAGAGCGTAAACTTACAGAGGATGATATACTAAGTGTGTACGCCGGTATCCGGCCATTGCTGAATGACCATGATGAAAAGAAGAAAAGCAATCAGCGTTCGCGCGACTACCAGATCTGGTGGAACAATGATAACATGTTGACCATTTCCGGTGGCAAGCTGACCTCATTTTTGTCCATGGCAGAAAGTTGCATCAATGCCATTGAAGAAAAACACAAAATACAATCATCTGACAATGATGAGATTATAATAAACACACTAATTGACCACTTCAAGCACAGATATGGTATTAAAAATGCCACATTGATAGCAAATATCGCGCAGGAAAATCTGGAATCAACCCAACCTTTTACAGGTTATGAATATTGTGCCGCTGAAATCATTTTCTTTATCCGTTTTCAGAATGCACAGAAACTGGATGATATATTAACCCGAAGAACACTCATCTCCTACCAGATGAAAGATTTCGATGAAGTTTTGGTTCAAACCGTTTCGAAAATTATGGCAAAAGAGTTAAATTGGAGTGCTGAACAGATTGACATGGAGATTAATTTGTACAGGATAGCATGGAAGCTGATGCATTCATGGAAATAACCTTTAACACTACGTCTATGAAAATTGCGTTCTTGATAAACGGCACGGCAAAGGGTCTGGAGAAATTGAAAAAAAGTATTGATACTACATTTAAAGAATATCAACCAAAATTATTTATTTCCGAAAACGCCGGCCACATCACGCAACTGGCACAAACAGCAGTCGCACGCGCTTATGACACCATCATCATCTGCGGTGGAGATGGAACCCTTAATGAAGGTATCAACGGCATCATAGAATCCTTTAAAACGGGGCTCGGAGATTCTCCCGATGCCTATGATTGGGACGGAATTGCCAAGATTAAAGTCGGCGTTTTACCATCCGGAAGCGGTAATGATTTTTCCAAAACCATACGCGTCACCAAAGATATAGAATATTTAAAGAACCTCCTCTCTCTGCAACGCTCTCAAATGATTGACATAGGATGGGTATCTTATTTCAAAGCGGACAAAGAGCCTTCCCATCGTTTCTTTATCAATATTACGGACGTGGGCATGGGTGGAGAAACCGTATTAAAATTACAGAACAACAAAATCAAGGCACTAGGTCCTGATTTTAACTATTTCTGGGCCATCACCTCAACATTAGCCACTTACGAGAAGGTGAAAATAAAGGCCAGCGGCAATCATTTCTCCTGGGAAGGTAAGGCTATCAATTTTGTGGTGGCAAACGGAAAATATTTTGGAAACGGACTAGGCGTTGCCCCGGATGCTTCTGTCACGGACGGCAAATTTGATATCGTAATCATTGGCGACGTTTCGCTGATGGACTACTTTAAAAATCTGGGGACTGTAAAAAAATGTCAGAAAGTCATTCACCCTGAAGTACATTACTACCAACTGGACAAAGTAACCATAGAATCTATGGAAACAAGAAAAATATCTATTGATATGGATGGTGAGTTCATTGGATACGCTCCGATGACTTTAATAAATATCCAACAGAAGATCAATTTTATCTTTTAGAAAACCATATCCTTCGGAAATAAAAAAGGTCCCGATTGAATCGGGACCTTTTTGTTATCTTTTCAAGAGTTATTACCACTTAGGACAGTTAAATTTATGGTGATATGGGTTACGTTTACCACAACTTCCCAATCCAAATTTAGAGCCGGCTGATCCTAAAGAAATAGAGAATGTAACCTGTACGTGGAAGAATTGATCGTTGTCTTTTTTATCTCCTCTTTGCTGACCTATACCGGATGCTTTTAAATCATCTAAAGGATTGGTAGCACTTCTCACGGCATTGTTTATGTTATACTGACCTTCCACAAAATTAAACTCATTGGAAGAGTAGCTGCTTGTATTAGATCTGTTTTGCAAGATGGCAGCAGTCGTACTTTGAGCATTCAACACCGCTACTTGGTCCGGATTAATATAACTACCACTCACATCATCCAGGTAATCTGTAAATGTTTGGTGGTAAACGCCCTCCAATGCAATTGAGTATCGCTCAGTGATATTGTACTTCACACCCACCAAACCAATTAAATCGAATTGAAAGTTTTTATACATTGGTTTTACACCAATGGTTTGTCCTTCCGTACCTAATGGTCTGAGTTTTACCTTTTCGCCGTTTAATCTTGTGTAAGGGTTAAAGTAGAAGAAACCCAAACCACCTGCTACATAAGGTGCCCATCGATTTTTAGAACCGCTTGCTTCATCGTGAATGTATTTCTTTAAGTTCAACTCCGCCATTGCCTGAAATTCAAAGATATGTGTCTCAAAATTCAGATTTCTTCTCGCTCTGTACCAGCTATCATCCGGTTTAACATATACACCACCTTCAGTTCTTGGAGGTCTACCGTCAGTATTGGCGTCATCTGCTTTCAACATACCGTACATCAGATTTGCACGAACGGCAAAGAATTTATTCACATTGTATCTGTAGAATGCAGAAATACAAAATCGGGTTGCCTGAAAATCCACATCTCGCAAAAAAGGAGAGCCGATTTTTTTAGCTCCGCCTAAGTCAGTTAACGCGAAATTAGGACCTACGGAAATTCCTACATCATGTCCGCTACCTTCGGCATCATTTGCTTTTGCAACGGTGCCGGAGAGCAATAAGAGTAGTAACAGCGTGTTAAGGATGATTTGCTTCATCGGGTTAATTTTGATTATTAAAGGTTAAAGTTACCAAAAAAAATTTATTTATTCATCATTTTCCTACCCACTTTTGAACAAATAATGCATTTAGCTGCATCATGTCCTCTGGCGGTGCAGTATTCACGACCATAATATATTATCTGTAAATGCAATACGTTCCATAAATGTTCCGGAAAAATTCTTTTTAAATCCTTTTCGGTCTGTTCCACATTCTTACCGGAACTCAGATTCCAGCGGTATGCCAGCCGATGGATATGTGTATCGACCGGAAACGCGGGCACCCCGAACGCCTGGCTCATCACCACACTCGCCGTTTTATGTCCCACGCCAGGCAGGGCCTCTAATGCATGAAACGTTTCCGGCACCTTTCCATTGTATTTTTCCACCAGAATTTTTGACAAGTCAGAAATTGCCTGTGATTTTCTGGGTGATAACCCACAAGGACGTATAATCTCTTTTATCTTCTCTACCGGAACTTTCGCCATATCAAAAGGATTATCCGCCAGCCTGAACAATGCCGGTGTCACCTGATTGACTCGGATATCTGTACATTGTGCTGACAATAATACAGCGATTAAAAGAGTATAGGCATCCTTATGGTCCAACGGTATCGGGGGATTCGGGTACAACCTGTCCAACGTACTCACAATAAATTCTGCTTTTTCTTTCTTAGTCACTTCTCAAAAATAAACTTAAGAATCTTATCTTCGCGTTGAATAATTCCACAATGGTTGAAATCTATACAGACGGTTCTTCAAGAGGCAATCCGGGTCCGGGCGGTTATGGTGTTGTGCTGCTGGCCGGCGGACACAGAAAAGAACTTTCCAAAGGATACCGACTTACCACCAACAACCGGATGGAACTGATGGCTGTCATAGCTGGTTTGGAAGCGCTGAAAAAGCACGACCTGAACATCACCATCTATTCCGATTCGAAATATGTGGTGGAATCTGTGGAGAAAGGATGGGTTTTTCAATGGAACATGAAACCTGATTTTGCCAAGAAGAAGAACCGTGACCTCTGGAAACGTTTTCTCAAATTATACGAATACCAGAACATCTCCTTTGTATGGGTGAAAGGGCATTCCACCAACAGGGAAAATAACCGCTGTGACATATTGGCCACAGAAGCGGCGGACGGTTTCGAGCTGGATATTGACGAGGCTTATGAACAGGAGAATAAAAGCATATCCTAGTGCATCTCTGAAGTAAAACAATCACCCCTAAAAGCTGACAATAGACATCATGCACGCTGATTTTCTGGTACCTGTCATTATCTTTTTCGGTTCCCTGATTTATGGAACTTTTGGCTTCGGTGATGCCATGTTTGCGATGCCATTTTTAAGCACCATCATCGGCATAAAAACGGCCACTCCTTTAATGACACTCAACGGATGCACGATGGCCTTGTTCCTGTTCATCAAACACTATAAGGAAATAGACTGGAAAGCTGCCCGAAAATTAGTTATAGCCTCCTGTTTCGGTATACCAATAGGAATTTTCTTCTTGAAAAATGGAAATGAGTCCATAACAAAAATCATTCTGGGGGTCATCATCATGGGCGTTTCCATCTATAATCTGTTTATAAGAAAAGAGCAACACGCACATAAACTACCTTCAGGTCTGGTGTATGTCTTCGGATTTGTGGCAGGTATCCTGGGGGGCGCTTTCAACACGGGTGGACCACCCATCGTGATATTCGGAACACTTAGCGGTTGGACGCAGATGCGGTTTGTCAGCACACTTCAGGGCTATTTCCTGCCCAGCGACCTATTCATCTTGAGCGGACAACTGATGGCAGGACTGTTGACGAAGAATGTGCTTCACTACTACATCATCAGCTTGCCGTTTCTGTTGTCTGCCGTCCTGATTGGCAGCCAACTGAGAAAGAAAATTCCTGCAGGAAAATTCAACCGATACATTTTCATGCTGTTGCTGCTGGTGGGATTGGTCTTTTTGGTCCGTTCTGTGCTAGCACTGTTATCTCTCTAAACCCAGTGCGCCATGCCTGATTTCACCATCCGGTGTTATCTCCACCTGGTTCAGGTTCTCTCCCAGAAAAAAACCTTGCAGACTGAACCTTATGGAATTGATCCGGTCGGGTTGCTGCACTTTAATTTTTACGGATTTATCAAAAGGAGAAAACACGGTGAAGCGTAAAACCTCATTTGTGTCCAGCGTAGTGAGCTTTTTATGCATAAACTCCGTTTCAATGTTTATACTCTCTAGTGTTGTACCCGAATGATTAAAAACAACCATCTTGTTACAAGAATATAAATATGCCGTGAGCAGCAAAACCAACACAAGGACAAAAATTGCCGTTCTTTTATTCATAGAGACTATATCATACAAAAGTATAAAATATTAAATCAGGTAAAAATTGACAATTGTTAAGATTTCGGCAACACATGAACTCATAAATCTTCGTATCAACGTCAAATCAGGCATCCAGCATATCTACAAACGAAGAGGATCCGATATAGACAATCGTACGTTGATGTAATTTTGTCGGCTCTATCTCCATAATTCGCTGTGTGCCGTTTGTTGCCTTTCCTCCGGCCTGCTCCTGCAAAAAGGCCATCGGGTTACACTCATACATCAATCGCAATTTCCCCCCCGGCGTATCTTTCGTAGCCGGATAAATAAAGATACCTCCTTTCAGTAGATTGCGGTGAAAATCGGCCACCATGGAACCGATATAGCGAAGTGAAAATGATTTCTTGTCCGTACTGTCCTGACAGTATTCGACAAACTTCTTTACCGAAGCTGGAAAGGAATTGAAATTTCCCTGATTAATGGAGTAGGTCTTGGCACTCTTGGGTGTTTTAATTTCAGGGTGTGAAAGACAAAACTCTCCGATGGTAGGATCCAGGGTAAATCCATTCACGCCTTCTCCGGTTGTATAAACCAGCATCGTGGAAGACCCGTAAATGACATATCCTGCAGCCACCTGCCTGTCCCCTTTCTGGAGGAAATCTTCCAGCGTACACAATTCCCCCACGGGAGAAACACGCTCAAACACCGAGAAAATGGTGCCTACCGGCGCTATCACATCGATATTGCTCGACCCATCCAGCGGATCGAACAGCACTACATACTTTGCGTTCTTCCTGTTTTCGAATGCCACAAAATCCTCTTCCTCCTCACTGGCAATACCGCAGCACTGGCCGCTGTTTTGCAGGCATTTCTTCAACACTTCATTCGCAACCAAATCCAGTTTTTTCACTTCCTCTCCCTGTACATTGATTTCATTGGCGTCTCCCAAAATGGCGTCCACCAATCCGGCTTTACTCAAGTCCCTGTTCACAATCTTTGATGCCAGACCTATATCACGCAGCAAACCGGACAATTCTCCCGTCGCTTCCGGATGTTTTTCCTGATTAATGGCTATAAACTCATCGAAAGTAATTACACGCATAATATTGTTTTGTGATGCAAATATAATTAAATAAGATTTAGAATTCCGTTGATACACTACTTATCAAACAACAATATTCCTCCTCTTCTATTCGATGCATGTAGGCGTTGACCTATCCTACAGTATAAGCCTTTTAATTATTCCTTAATAATTATTGACGGATAAGCCATAACTATTTGACTATTTTAGCAGTCCGAATAATGAAAACGACGCAGCATATAAGCATACGAAAAGCCGAAGCAAATGACTTC
The DNA here is from genome assembly GCA_046329775.1 of Chitinophagales bacterium. Taxonomy (GTDB): domain Bacteria; phylum Bacteroidota; class Bacteroidia; order Chitinophagales; family JADIYW01; genus JADJSS01. Next base: position 264,514 of record JAXLTX010000001.1, on the reverse strand, counting down.
GTTCAGGTCTATGACCTTATTAAAGAACTGGCATTATTTGAAAATGCTCCCAATGAACCGAGCAACCCGTTGAAAAAATTCATCGAAGAAGGTACGGCAAAGCACCCCCGATTCCATGTGCTCATAGCGGAAAAGGAGGGCAACGTGATTGGCATTGCACTTTATTATTACGGTTATTCTACGTGGAAAGGCTCCATGTTATATCTGGATGATTTGGTGGTTAAAGAGGCTTACAGGAAACAAGGAATCGGCAAGATGCTGATGGATGAACTCATCAGTATTGCCAAAGAGGAAAGAATCAATCAGCTGAGATGGCATGTACTGGATTGGAATGAAAACGCCATCAACTTTTATAAAAAATATCCGGTAACATTTGACAATACCTGGATAACGGTTAAAATAGAAAAGGAACATTTATAAGTTAGCCAAAAGGCATTAGATAAAAGAGTATAAAAAGCAAAAAATTAAATCAACAACTCTATAATTCGACAATCAATAATTACAAAATGAAAGTATTCAAGTTTGGAGGTGCATCGGTGAAAGATGCCGCGGGCATCAGAAATGTAGCGTCTATCGTGCAGAAATATGGCGAGAAAGATTTGGTAGTGGTGGTATCCGCAACAGGAAAAACCACGAACGCGCTGGAAGTGGTGATTAAATCTTATTTCGACAATACAGATGCAAAGGCAGCCTTTGACATCGTTAAGCAGAATCACCACAAGATCTGCGTCGAATTGTTCGGCAATGAAAAGCATGAGGTCTTTGACAAACTGCAAAACATATATGCAGAGGTGGACTGGCAATTGGAAGAAGAGAGAAAGGAAAGTTATAATTATGTATACGATCAGATTGTTTCTCAGGGTGAATTGATTTCCTCCGTTATCCTGAGTGCATACCTGAATGAAGCCGGGGTAAAAAACAGCTGGCTCGACGTACGTGATGTGATGAAAACGGATGACACCTATCGTGAAGCGGTAGTGGATTGGGCAAAAACACAATCGTTGATGAACAGTCTGGTGAATCCGATGGCAACAGGAAGCATCGTGGTGACGCAAGGTTTCATAGGCTGCACGGCGGAGAACTGCACCACCACTTTAGGCCGTGAAGGTTCTGACTATACCGCCGCTATTTTTGCGAATATGCTGGATGCGGAAAGTCAGACGATATGGAAAGATGTACCCGGCGTGATGAACGGCGACCCGCGTGTTTTTGAGGATGCGGTTTTTATTGATGAGATATCTTTCAATGAAGCCGTAGAGATGACGTTTTATGGAGCAACCGTGATTCACCCGAAAACCATTAAACCATTACAAAACAAAAATATTCCCTTACTGGTAAAATCATTTATCAATCCGGAAGGGAAAGGAACCATTGTTGGCGGCAACGACAACAACCTGCCACCTATCCGAATCGTTAAAAACAACCAGGCTTTGATCACTTTGCATACCAAAGATTTTTCTTTTGTGGAAGATGAAATCGTAGCAGAGATATTTTCTTCTTTTTCTAAAGCCAACCTCAAATTGAATATGATGCAGCAGGGTGCCATTTCTTTTGAAGCGGTGGTAGATAATATTCCTGAGAAAATTGAGAAAGTAAAAGCGGCTTTACAAAACCAGTTCGATTTCTCCATCGATGAAAATCTGACCATTCTGACTATCCGCCATTACACGAATTTTGAGTACATCAATAAGTTTAAGCATGACAGAAATGCCATCTTGGAACAAAGAAGATTAAGCACTTATCAGGGATTGCTGGTGTAATTAAAACACCGCTCTCAACTGCGCCCTGCCGGTATTGATAAGTCTGGCGGTGCCGGTTTTTCTGCCTTCGTACGTCAAACTCAATTCTAAATTCTGTGAGATATTACGTGTATAGGTGCCGCTCCATATATAGTTTTTTCCGGGTTGCAATCCTTCTAAAATGGTATATGCCTTGGTGGTGCCGTTTTCTCCATTATAATTCACCAATACAAAGGAAAACTTCGTTTCCAGCGTATTTTTGGTGGCTTTGCTGTAACGCAACTCAAACTCCAGCTTGTTCGCCAGCGCTTTTTCACCACCCAATCCTGCTTCATTCCTTTTCTGTGTAAAACCATAATTGATGGATGTGCGCACCATGGTTTTATAGTTATACGTAAACTTCGGCTCTACATAATAGCTCCTGATCTTATAATCATTCGGATGAAAATAATCAGAGACCAGCGACAACCTTGACTGAATGAATTTAAGATTGAGGGTAAACTTCTGACTAAGATTGTAATAGGCTTCCAGAATGTTATCCATGCGCTTTCGGGTATCAAAACCATTTATCAGCAAGACCTTGTCATTCACAAGCTGATTGGTGAAGGAAAACGAATAAATCGGATCCCCGGAATTGAAGATAAAGGTATTCCGGACATTGGAATTGAGTGTGATCGTATTGGAATCGGTCGTTTTAAACACAAACGGATTGAATACTTTCAACGTATTGCTCTTGTATGTCTTTCTTCTTATCTGCAGGTAGGACTGCAAGGTCAGTTTCGACATGAAATTCTTGAATCCCTTTTCATTAAACCAGATGGTCTTAGGTTGTATCGTAATGTTTTGCGTATAGGAAGTGGAATTGGCGCGCACATACTCATTCAAATCCGTTAGTACGCGCACAAACTGTGCACTGTCATTGAACTGAGAAGGAACAAATTCATTCAACTCCCGAATGCCGTTTTGGTTCTGGTCTATCCATTTGTAATAGCCTTGCCCTGAAGGCACTTCCACATACGTAAACTGCCGGACACGTTCCCTGCCGCCCCCCAGTTCATAGATAAAATTCAGGCGCAGAAAACCTTTCTTGATGCGTGCTCCATATTCCGTTCTGCCTAAAAATGTCTGTTCAGGTTTTTGTTGAATCGTGGTATCTTCCACAGATAGATTTCTGTACGTAAAGGTCCAGTTAAAACTCTGATTTTTCAACTGGCTGGCACCACCGCGGAACTCAACGGTATGGGCCATCGTGGAATCTTTAAACGCAGCGTTTCTGACTTCCACATCTTTCCTGAATTTATACTCCAGCATAAAATTCCATTTGGAGGAATCCGGCATGAAGAACTGGAAAGAAACATTGTTATTGCGGAAAGAATTGGATTGTAAAGCCTCCGTTGTCTTATTTTTAAACACATTGTTTTCCTGAAAGAAACCAACGCCAAAACCAAGTCCGCGCGCTTTGGCAATAGAATAGGAAGCGGAAAAGGAAGGCCTGAAGAATGTAGATTTATAAAGAGAATCCTGTGTGGACAACACCCTGGCATCTGCAGAAATCTTTATGTTTTTGTAGTTTGTTCCAAACGTCAGCCAGTTTTCAAAACCCTGGTATTTCTGCTGTCGTATGAAGGTGGAGAACTTATACCCGGCGCTGATATGGTGTTTTATATCCAGCAAACCCATCTGATAGCGGGCAATATGTTCCGTCAGGTTCAATTGATTGACGACATTCCAGTCGCGGCTGAACTCCACATTGCGGTATGGTTCCACCTGCTGGAAATTGGCCGATTTGAATTCATAATTCAGCGCATTGGTAAAAACGAGGTTATGCCGGAATGAATCCGTCCGATTTAACTGGACATTTGCTGCATATCCCTTATTCTCTTTTTTTCCTAAAGGTGAAAATAGATTCTTGTCAAAATTGGAAAATGCCATCTCGGCCCTGACACTGGTTTTTGCATCTATCTGATAGGAAGTACCAAAAGTAAACAAGAGCTGACTCTTAGGCGTTACCAGTAAAATAAGGGGTTCATAGGTTCCTTGTGGTATTCCGCTCTGCGGTGCCACCCATTGATATACCCTCACATTATTGGAATTTTTCGTAGGTATATAATTGCCTTTATTGGAACCCACGTATGAAAAATTCAGCAGATACCTTGCACTGTCCGGATTGGTTTCATATACGAAAACCGAATCATAGGTCACTGCGTTTACAATGGAATCCGTAATCCTGTATTGGACGCGGCTGGGGTCAAAGGAGGTTTCCCGTATTCCGGAAATGAATGCATTCGAGATATCATTCCCGATACTTGCGAGATAATCTTTAGTGCTGTCTGATATGGTATTTGTAATCGGTTTGCTTTTTGCATCCTGCTCTGCATATACCTGTGTGTAGACACTCAGTTTCTTCCATTGGAATTTGATGCCCTCATGCACGGTGGTTCTGAAATAATTTCTGTCGGAATACTCAAACTCCACCACAATACGGGAATCTTTGGTGATTAGAAAGCGAGGCATAAAAACAAGTTCTCCCGTATTATAATCCATGATGTAATCCTGCAACTCACCCCGTTGCAGACGAACACCATCCACAAAAACTTTCTCAGAGCCGGCCAGCACAATGATGAAGGTCTCATTATTGTTTCCCACCAAACGATATGGACCTTGATTCCCCTCTGTTCCCTGAAAAATATTGCGGGCAAATTTTCCGCGACTCACGGCCAGCGAAGTGGATGTCTGCAAGCGCATGCCATTCTTAAATTTCAGATTGCTGACATAACTGGCGCCCTGCAGCTGCTTGGAGAAACGCATGAAGTAACTGTCAAAACTTTTCAGGTTATAATCTCCCGCAATGATGAGATGCGGATCTTTCTTCAGCTGGATATACACTTTATCAAAATCCTGCAATTGCTGAGTGGTGCCGTCCGGCTGCAATGGGATGTTGTTATCCGTCAATGCCGCTGTGATCTCAATATCGTTCGCAATCTTACCGCTTAAACGCAAATCCAGATTAGAGTTCAGCGTTAAATCCTGATTGGAACCAAACTGCAATCCGCGGGCGAAATTACCGCTATAGTTCAAACCTCCGAAATCCAGAAAAGAAGCCGTCTGTTCCACTTTAGGCTGATAATAGAAACGGGCATAAAAAAGCGAATCTCCTTTTCTGATCAATGCCGGGCTCTTGTGCTGCACCGATTTAGCCAGATATGTAGGAAAAGAACGATAACTCAGCAGCATGGAATCCGGCCTTGCTCCCGGTTTAAAAATTAACGTTGCTGAAGCAAAGTCAAGTGCATAGTTTTCTTTCGGAATGATTTCATCCGTTTTCAGGTTACGAATGATAAAGGAATTGGGGAAAATGCTTAAAGAATCCACCAAAATAGTATCGGAAACATTGGACAAAACTTTACTTCGAAGATTGGAATATGCAGTATAGTTCGGCTGCATCGATTGGGCACCGACATACAACACGCTAATACATAAGCTGCAAAAAAGTATAGTTCGTCTGAACAACATTTACTAATAAAGGTAAAAATAAAGACATTATTGTACTTGAACCGAATTATTTACCCCGTATTGTTTATTTTTGTTTCGAATGAGCACACTAGAAATTATTAAAAATCGCAGAAGCATCGACCCGGATGATTTTAACGGAGAAATGGTTTCCAATCAGATCATTGAAAGAATGCTGGAAGCTGCCAACTGGGCGCCTACACACGGCTACACGGAACCCTGGCGTTTTATTGTTTTTGAAGGAGAGAAAACAAAAGTCTTTGGTGAATTGCACGGCGATCTATACAAAAAGCTGACTCCTGTTGAACAATTTTTGCAGAAAAAGTATGAAAAGATAAGATACCGTTCTATAAACTGTTCGCATGTCATTGTTTGCGTGAATAAACGCGGCGAGAAAAGCAATATTCCGGAACTGGAAGAAATAGCTGCCACCTGTTGTGCCATTCAGAATATGCTGCTGGTGGCAACAGCGCATGAGGTGGCAACCTTTTGGAGTACGGGCGGTATGTGTTACCATCCTGCTATGAGAGAAGCGCTGGGATTTGCAGAGCAAGACCAGGTATTAGGTTTTATTTATGTGGGAAAATATGCCGGCGAAATTCCGGATGGGAAACGGAATAGTGAATGGGATGAGAAGGTGGAATGGAAATAAATTCTTAATCCACATATCTCTTCAAAATATCCTGATACGCATCAATTCTGCGGTCGCGCAAGAATGGCCAGATACGGCGCACATCTTCGGTGCGTTGTTTATCGATTTCAATCACTGCATTCAACTCAGTATCGTGCGGAGCAGAGAAGATGATTTCGCCTTGTGGCCCTGCCACAAAACTTTGTCCCCAGAACTGTATGCCGTTCGTCACGCTTGTCCAGTCCGGCTCATGGCCTACCCTGTTCACGGCCACCACCGGCAATCCATTGGCCACGGCATGTCCGCGCTGTACCGTTTGCCAGGCGGTGAATTGTCTGTCTTTCTCTTCCTGTTGGTCGGTGCTTTCCCAGCCTATGGCAGTAGGATAAATTAAGATTTCTGCACCACTCAATGCCATTAGACGCGCCGCTTCCGGATACCATTGGTCCCAGCAAACCAATACGCCTAATTTACCGACGGACGTTTGTATGGGAGTGAATCCCAAATCACCGGGTGTGAAATAAAATTTCTCGTAATACGCCGGATCATCCGGAATGTGCATTTTCCTGTATTTGCCGGCAACACTGCCGTCTTTTTCAAACACCACAGAGGTATTGTGGTACAAACCGGGAGCGCGTTTCTCAAACAAGGAAGTCACCAGCACCACTTCATTGTTTTTCGCAGCTTCCGAAAATAACTGTGTGGTATCAGAGGGAATTGGTTCTGCCATATTGAACATATCCGTTTCTTCCGCCTGACAAAAATAAATGCCACAATGCAGTTCCTGCAAGACCACCAGCTCCGCTCCCTGTGCCTTACATTCCTCGATGCCTTTCAGCGATTTTGCAATATTGGCCGCTATATCTGTTGTATTGGATTGTTGTACGATTCCTATTTTCATGTTTGTAGATTTATTTTTATTTTCCAGTTTTACTTTATATTGCCTTTTGCCTAATGACTATTGCCTAATTTAATACTTCCTTTCGGGTACTGCATGGTTATACAATGTAAAGAACCATGCTGCAAAAGTAAAGCCTTGCAATCAATACCTATCACTTTTTTATCTGGAAATGCTTTTTGCAATTGAGCAATGGCCAGTTCATCCTGTGCCACCTCGTAGGTGGGCAACAACACCACTTCATTCAGGATTAAAAAATTAGCATACGTTGCCGGCAATCTTCTATTGTCATCCGGCGCATAGATGGCATCTGCCATCGGTAAAGGAATTAATTTGTACGGCTGACCTTTCAGATTTTTAAATTGCTTCAACTCCTCTTCCATCTTCTTCAAATCTGCATAATGGATTTCAGATGTATCCATACATTGAACATAGGCAATCGTATTTTCATCGCAGAATCTCGCCACCGTATCGATATGTGCATCGGTATCATCCCCTAACAAGTGTCCGCTTTCCAGCCATAATACTTTCTTTAAGCCAAACAGCCTAATTAATTTATCTTCAAGTTGTTGTCTACTAAAATGAGGATTCCTATTGGGCGACAAGAGACAGTTTGTTGTAGTCATCAAAGTGCCCTTCCCATCACTCTCAATGCTGCCTCCTTCCAACACCAAATCCGGAACAAGCAGACTTTTTGCGTTATAAATTCCTTTGTCCCAAAGTCCTTTAGTTATTAGATTGTCTTTGTCCGCAGCAAATTTCAATCCCCAGCCGTTGAACATGAAATCATAAATCAGGAATTCATTTCCTTGTTCAACGGTAATGGCGCCATGGTCGCGCGCCCAGGTATCGTTAATCGGCAATTCAACAATGTATATATTGCTTACATCAACTCCTGAAAGATGATTGCGTAATTCTGTTTCATTGTCACAAACAATCATCAAAGGCTGATAGGAGGAAATCGTCTTAATGATATTGATATAGCACGGCACCACCTCATCCCAATAATCTATCCAGTCAGAATTTCTGCTCGGGAATGCAATCTGAATCGCGTCTTGTGGTTCCCATTCTGCGGGCAAACGTAAGGTTGTCATGCCACAAAAATACAAAAAAGGTATAAGTAATCTTTAGCGTCAGAAATATTAATCGGAATCCTTATTTTAGCCACATGCAAAAGCGATTATTTTTATTGCCCGGTTTTGGTGAAGACACGTTCTGTTTTAATGAACTGATTCCGTTTATCAACCAACATAAATACGAAATCATTCATGTGGATTACAGGCCGGTGCTCGACAAATTCATTTTCCCTGTCATTACGGTGCAGCAGTTTGCACGACAACTGATAAGAATATACGGCATTCGGAACGGAGACAAACTGCTCGGGCATTCCATGGGCGGATATTTTTCCTTTCAGATACGCGAGTTAATTGATACAGACATTTGCATGATTGGCTCTTTCAACGACCCCCAAAAAGTGATCCACATGCTGCCGCAATTCCCCAGAATAACCTTGCTTGCCGCATTGACAGGACTGGTAAAAAAGAAATTCCTGAAGAATTATTTGCTGGCTAAAATAAAAGATGAGCGATACAGGGAAATACAGTCGAAAATCATGGATAATTTTGACAATTTCACGGATAATGAATTGGCGCTGATGATAGAAATGAACTATCAGCAAAAAATAAATTCCAGTCTTCCGAATCCACTCAGAATTCACGACAAAGCGGATAGAATCGTAGCGGCCCCGGATGAGCCTTATGTTCAAATCGGTGGCGGACATTTCTGTCTGAACCTGTATCCTGAAGAAACCTATGCAGCGATGAAAGACTTTCTGGTGTAAACATTTTACGACATGGCTACCACGTTTAATAATTTCGAATTCAATGTAAAGCCCAAAAACCATCAGGTTGTCAAATACAAGCAGATCATCAACCAATATTTATCCAAATCGGAAATAAAAAGGCTGCACGAAAAATCTGACTGGAAAGGATTCTGGGAGGTGGCTGCCGTTTGGTCGTGGATTGCAGGTTCGTTTACGCTGGTGGCTCTTACCCAATATTTCACCACCAGTAAGATATTGCTAGTCCTTTCCATCATCATTGCTTTATTTGTTCTTGGGGGTAAACAACTGGGTTGCGCCATTATCATGCACGATGCCTCCCATTATTCCTTATTTAAAAGCAAAAAACTAAATGATATTATAGGAAACTTTTTCGGAGCTTATCCTATTTTTAATAATATCGAGCAATACCGTCCGTATCACTTCCAACATCACATTGCGACCGGTACGCCGGATGATCCGGATATAAATTTAGTAAAAGGTTACCCAGCAAAACTGGCGGGCATGTTACGTAAGTTAGGGCGAGATTTAATTGGCCTAACCGGCATTAAAGCAGACGCGGGATTGCTGGCAATGCACACAGGATTTATCAAATACAATCTTGGAAATGTGATTGAAAAAATTCCGGTGGATAAAAGACCATGGCGCATAATTTTCAGAAATGCGTACTATAACCTGCGAGGTCCTTTTTTCTCCAATCTCCTCCTCTTTCTTATTTTATTTGCTCTTGGAAAACCATGGCTTTACTTACTGTGGATAGGTGCAAATCTGACAACGTTTAATTTCTGTTTGCGTATCCGCTCCATTGCAGAACACAGTGTGGTGGAAGACACAAACGACCCATACAAAAATACACGCACCACCTATGCCAACTTTCTGGAACGTATGCTGTTTGCCCCACTGCATGTAAACTATCATCTGGAACATCACTTTCTGCAAAATATGCCTTCTTATAATTCACCGGAATTGCATAAAATGCTGGTCGCCCGCGGATTTTACGAACATGGATTACTAAAGCATAGCTATTGGGAAATCCTGAAAATGGCTGTCAAAAAATAGCTCATTCCACAACACGTTTATAAAAAACCAACTGAACTTATTGTCTATCAATAATAAATCTGTATTTTACTACATATTTGCAAGTATATGAATGAAAATAACAAACAGAAAGGACTGACGCTATTAATTCTGGTCGCAGCGCTCGGCTATTTTGTAGATGTGTATGATTTGGTACTCTTCGGTGTCATACGCGTGCCGAGTTTGAGAGGAATCGGCATTACCACGGATGCAGATATTGCCTTATACGGAAAAATGTTATTCAATTTCCAGATGTGGGGAATGCTGGCCGGTGGTATTTTCTGGGGAATTCTCGGTGATAAAAAAGGAAGATTATCCGTTTTATTCGGATCCATATTCCTGTATTCCGTGGCTAATATCTTAAACGGAATGATCACCACCGTAGAGCAATATAAAATATTGCGTTTCATTGCCGGTTTCGGGTTGGCAGGAGAACTGGGTGCCGGAGTTACGCTGGTAAGTGAAAGCATGAGTAAGGAAAAACGCGGACTGGGAACCACCATCATTGCAAGTGTGGGAGTCATTGGGGCAGTGGTGGCAAGTGGATTTGCACACAAATTTGACTGGAGAATCAATTATTATGTGGGAGGTGCGATGGGTTTACTGTTGCTATTGATGCGAATCGGGGTGGCGGAATCAGGAATGTACAAGCAGATTACAGAAAAGGAAAACGTTTCAAAGGGAAATGTCTTAATGATATTTCGCGACGCGCCCACTTTCACTAAATATTTAAGTGTGATTCTTGTGGGAATTCCCATCTGGTATCTCATCAGCACGTTTGTCTTTTTTTCTAAGGAAATGGGGCAGGCCATGAACATGACAGAGATACCGGTGCCGGCAAAGGCCATCATGTACAATTACATTGGTCTCTGTTTCGGCGATATCTGCAGCGGATTACTCAGTCAGTACCTGAAAAGCCGACGTAAAGCAATATTGCTCTTTCTCATCTTATCGATTTTATCCGTTGTCTTTTACCTGACCATCGGCAAGCAAAACATTACGAATTTCTACATCGCCTGCACCATCATCGGTTTTACGGCCGGTTATTGGGCAGTTTTCAATATTACGGCGTCTGAACAATTCGGTACGAACCTGCGGGCCACCGTCACCACATCGGTGCCGAATTTTGTCCGCGGTGCAGTTCCATTGGTGAATATCATTGCTGACGGATTTAAGAACAGTGGCAGTTCTTATATCCATTCCAATCTGTATGTTGGCATTATTGTCTTTGCCCTGGCCTTCGTTGCTTTGGTAACATTGAAAGATACTTTTGGAAAAGACCTCGATTATGTTGAATAAATCTTTAATTATTTAATGTTTTTTTTGAAATTTAACAAACAATCACTATTTTTATCACAAATTATAACAAATGAAAGCCAAATTGAACTATTTATTACTTACTGTAATGTGCTTTGCCTTAGCAACAAGCTCCTTTGCGCAAAAAACAAAGAAGAATTCCAGTGTAGATGTTACGGCAGATGCTGCTAACGGAACGATGGATGCTAAGACAGCAAAAAAATATTACAATGTTGATCCGAAAAAATACCTAAAAGACTGGAGTTTAGATATTCATGGCGGTGCTACTACTCCTTTTACAGATGTCAGAAGCTATGACTGGACACGTCAGACCAAAAAACCAAGTGAGCTTCAATGGAACGCTGGTATAGGATTGACAAAAATGTTTAATAGTGCATTTGGTTTAAATATAGATTATACACTTGGAAAATTATTAGGCAGAACAGTGGATCGTGGTGGTTTTGCTGAAGACAGACAATACTGGAAACAATTAGGTTTTGACCAGCCTGTGTATTTCAAGACAAACGTATTCCATCAGGCATCTGTTAATTTCTACATTGACTGGTTAGGCTTGGGAACATCTTATAACAAGTTCATCAAGTCTCAAATTTCCGGCAAGCCAATCAAATCCAGAAAATTTGCTTTCTATACAAAACTTGGTATTGGTTTAGTGCGTATGTCATCTCAAATATACAATGTGGCAGATGACAAACCAATCAACGGAAATCAATACACCAGAGGTTTTACAAACAAATTCACTGAAGTTATATTTCCTTTGGGATTTGGTATGAAGTTTAAGCTGACAAAATCTTTTGACATGGGCTTGGAAGGTAATTTCATCTTCACCAATACCGATAAGATTGATGCATTCAACTTCTCAACCAAGGTAAATAGCAACGGTTCAGTCGTGAACTCATTATCTAAGATTAACAGAGATGCCTATGCAACGATTAATATATTCTTCGCGTACAAATTCGGCCGTATCGGTTCTCAGAAAGAACATGTTGAATGGGTAAATCCATTAGCATTTATTATGGCTAATGTACCAAAACCTAAAGAAGTAAACTTAAAAGATACAGATGGTGACGGTGTATTAGATATCTTAGATAAAGAACCAACAACAGAAGCGGGTTTAGCTGTTGATGCTCATGGTGTGACATTAGACAGTGATAAAGATGGCTGTCCTGATTCTAAAGATCCGGAACCATTCTCCTCTCCTGCTTATCCAATTGTAGAATGCAAGAATGTATTACCTAGCGCACCGGTAGTGGAAGAAACCAAGAAAGGTGTTCCTTACGATGACGAGGCAGTTAACAAGAAAATCCAGAAAGTGGAAGACAATGTTTGGAAACTTACATCTATCTACTATGATCTGAATAAAGCGAACATCACCAATGCTGCCTCAGAAGAGTTGAAAAAAATCGGCTTAGTGATGTCAACCAATCCTGATTTGAAGGTAAATGTTAAAGGAAATACAGATATCAGAGGTTCCAGCGAATTCAATCAGAAATTATCTGAAAACCGTGTAAATGCGGCTATCAAATTCCTGAAAGATCACTATGGCATCTCAGAAGACAGATTTATCAAATTACCAATGGGTAAATCAGATCCATTAGTTAAAGATGCAATCAATGAAAATCAGCACCAGTCTAACAGACGTGTTGACTTCTCTCCTGTTAGATAATTCATCTTAACAATAAACAAAAAAACCTGTTAGTATCGCTAACAGGTTTTTTTATTATGCCCGCAATGAAAAAAGAAATAAAATACAATCCGAAACTGCCCTTCATCAGGGAAGGCATTCAGGGTAATCTCTGTATCGATGGAGAATTTGTCTTTGAAGAACGAAAAGATAAGCTTCCCTATAAAACATTATTGAAATGGATAACAAGTGGGAATCCTCAAAGAAGAGAAAAGAAAGCAGACACCTTCAGACCGGATATCATACACGGCACTGATTTTCTGAGTACCACACATAATAAGATTGTATGGTTGGGACACTCTTCCTTTTTCATACAAATGAATGGAAAGAAGATACTGACAGATCCTGTATTCTATGACCTTACGCCCTTATTGAGACGCAGACACGGGCTACCTTGTTCTGTTTCCCACTTCACAACGATTGATTATATCCTTTTATCGCACGGACACAGAGACCATCTTGACATCCCCACCCTAAAAAAACTGGTCCGACAAAACCCCGACATAGAGGTACTTTGTCCGCTTGGATTTATTAAACTGCTAAAAGGTATCGGCTTCAAACACGTTCATGAAGCGGCATGGTGGCAACAATACAAGACAGAAGACATTGAATTTACATTCCTGCCGGCTAAACACTGGAACAGACGATTCATTACGGATTACAACACCACTCTTTGGGGAAGTTTTGCTATCAGACATGAGCAAAGGAGCATCTATTTTGCAGGAGATACAGGCTATGGACCACATTTTAAGGAAATCGGAAACCATTTTGAGACTTTCGACATCTGCCTGATGCCCGTTGGTGCTTACAAACCAAAATATGTGATGGAATGGGCTCACACGTCTCCGGAAGAAGCCGTACAGGGATTTCATGAGTTAAATGGCAAGGTCTTTATCCCCATGCATTATGGAACCTTTGACTTGAGCGATGAGCCTGCCTCTGAACCTGTCAGCATGCTGAACTATTTGAAAGACAATAAAAACCTGATAGGGAACTTAAATATCCTGAAAGTGGGTGAAGAGCATTTATTTTAGGTTAACCTTCATCATAACTGATCACACAGCCTTCAGATTTCGGGTGTGACTGGCAGGTTAAGATAAATCCTTCTTCTATCTCTTCTTCAGTCAATGGTTCATCATCGTCCATTTCCACTTTTCCTTCCAGTAATTTGGCCTTACAGCTACAACAAGCCGCTACACGACACGCATAAGGTGGATCCAAATCAGCATTGATGGCAGCCTCCAGAATGGTTTCACCTTCGTTAACACTTATTTCAAAATTATTACCGTCTAATATTACTTTTACTTTGTATGCCATGTTTATAATTGTACTCCAAAAATAGAAATTAATGTGCTTACAAGGCTACACTTTTGTTAAAATAGTTGCCAAAAATCAAAAAAACAATATTAGGAATTTGGTATATTTACGCAAATCAAAAAATACAGATGCAGACTACAATTATCCGTAACGGTTTATACTTTGATGGTACCGGTGCAAAAGGGATTAAAAAAGATATCATCATCAAGGATGGAAAGATTGATCATGTTCTTGACAAAGCACCGGCAATTGATGGAGCAAAAGAAATTGACGCCACCGGTAAATGGATTACACCGGGGCTGCTAGACATACATGCCCATTATGATGCGGAAGTGGAAGTATTGCCGGCCCTGGAAGAGTCCATCCGTCATGGTGTGACCACCGTCGTTATCGGTAACTGCTCCCTTTCTGCAGCACTTGGCAAGGACACTGAAATTGTTGATTTGTTTGCCCGTGTAGAAAATATTCCGGCAAAGGTATTAAGCCACTGGATGCTGGGTAATATAAATTGGAAAAGTGTTACGGAGTACTATCAGCATCTGGATACCGTTCCCGTTGGTCCAAATGTTGCCACCTTCTTAGGGCACTCCAACCTGCGTATGCATGTGATGGGACTGGAAAGAAGTTTTACCCAAAAAGAAGCAAGTGAAGAAGAACTGAAAAAAATGGAAGCGATTGTGGAAGAGGCCATACAGGCAGGCTATCTGGGTGTTTCCATTGACATGCTGCCGTTTCACCGATGGGCGGGCGTCTACTCTCCTAAGTTCACCGGCTATTCCGTACCATCACAATTGGCCTCCAAATCGGAATACAAACGCTTATCCAATGTACTCAGAAAGCACAATCGAGTATTACAGATTACGCCGAATGCAGTGGATAAAACATCCTTTGCCACCATCCTGCGATTAAGCCAGGGAGGATTTTTCAAGAAAACACTCAAAACGACAATTGTTGCGGCACTGGATTTGAAATCAAATGAAAAGATTTACAACCTGCTTAAATTATTAGGCTTCATAGGTAATGACATCCTGCGTGCCAATATGAAATTCCAGACATTATCCGTACCCTTCATGAATTACGGCGATGGCCCTGTTACCCCATTATTTGAAGAATTCCCATCTATGATCAAAGCCATCAGCACTACGGAAGCAGAAAGAAAAGCGATGTTTAAAAGCCCTGATTTCCGAAAACAGTTTGTAAAAGAATGGAATCACAAGGCGGCATCCGTTTTCCCCAGAGCCCTGAAGGAAATGTGGGTGGTAAATTCTCCGGTGCCTTCTCATGTTGGCAAAAATTTTGAACAGATAGCCAAAGAGGCCGGCAAGGATCCTGTAGAACACTTTATGGATTTACTGGAAGAATACGATACTCACATCCGCTGGAAATGCGAAACCTCCAATCACCGCGAAAGCGTTCGAATGGAGTTGTTGTCCAGCAAACATTGTTTCCCGGGATTTAACGACTCCGGTGCGCACAACCTGAACATGGCATTCCATGACGGCGGACTGCAATTGCTCAGACAAGCACTGAACCATCCCGATATCATGCCGATAGAAACGGCCATACACAGACTAACCAAAGAGCCTGCAGATTTTCTGGGTATTGATGCCGGTGACATTTCCGTTGGTAAACGTGCCGACCTGATTATCATAGATCCTACGCGCCTGGAAAGCGATCTGAATACCGAACCGGTAGAAGATTATCATCCGCAGTTTGAAGGCAGCTACCGTTTGATTAAACGCAGCGGAAAAGTGGTACAGCATGTATTTATCAATGGAAACGAAGCCTACACCAACAACGGTGTTGTTGCATTCCACGAAGACTTGGGAAAGAAAAAGATATTCGGTCAATTACTGAGAAGCAACTGGAATTAAGTTAAGTTATTCTTTGAGTCGTTTCAATAGGCTCTTGATTCTCTTAAGCATAAATTCAGCCTTCTGCTGATAGGTAATGCGTATCATGTCTTTTTTCCAGATACCTTCCTGAAGGTTGTATTTAAAGGTTTCATCCTGCACTTTAAAGAATTCTCCTTTCTTTTTGGCCCAACCCGACTGTTCCTGTATCAGCGCCGTCTTTTCAGCTACATCCAGCTGCGCTTTCAGTCGTTCCAATACGATTGGTAAGATACTGTCTAATTGGGAAAAATATACTCTGGAACAAGCGGTGGAATCCGGTTTTATGCGCAAACATTCTTTATGCTGTATTTCAAAATCGTTTACAGTCTTTGAAAACTGTGCATTTACATCATCTACAGCTAACGCAACAAAAATCACAAGCAGGAAACATGACAGACGATTCATGTTCAAAAATACTAAACTTCGTCTTTTTTACTCACAATGTTTTCAAAAAATTCGCGCAACAATAATCCGGATAAAACCCCAATGGTCAGTACCGAAATGAACTCAATTGTTCTGATTGTACTGTGGGCTGAAATACGATTATAATTAACAACCGACAGCAGTAATAACACGGCTAACAGTATTCTCCTGTTTCGTTTTACCATGGTCTTCATTTTAATTAAATATACAAAAAAAGGTCAACCCAGAGGTTGACCTGTAAAATTTTAACATACTTGCCGGATTAGAACCCTTTTTTAGCAACGCCATCAGCAATAGCCTGTAATGCTTTAGCCTCGCCTAAGATAGCTGCCATTTTATTGCCTTTACCATCATTACCGGAAGCCATATAACCACCTCTAGCCGTTTTGGTGATTACAGCATCTTGCATAGGTACATTTTTTTCTTTTGTTTTCAGGCAATATGCCTTAATCATTTTAGATGTGTCCATTTTTACTTGTTTTATAGATTATAAATACTTCCCAAATTTAATAAACTATCTCACATTCACACGTTGAAACTGCTTCCGGACAATAATCTACTAACATTTAGGTTACACTAATAAAAATCACAAAATATTGACATTCAGTAACTTAATTAAAAAACAACCTATTCAGCTAAAATATTGTTCATAATTTTTGTCTGATGTCTGATGGATTCCTGATGGATTGCTTCCATCATATCTTTGACAAAGTCTTCTGTGAGTTCTTTTTTAGCCGCTTTTTTAATACGGTCATGAATGATTTCATCCCAGCGGTTGGTCTGTAAGATGGTAATTCCGTTATCGCGCTTAAATTCACCAATCTTACGTGCTATATCCATACGCTCACCCATAATCTCCAGCATATAGTTGTCAATACGGTCAATCTGTGCACGCAAAGCTTCCAGCTGATTCTCCGCAAAGTTATCCAGTTTGCTGCTACGCACCACCAACGATGCGAGGATTTCCCCTAATCGTTCCGGTGTAACCTGCTGTGCTGCATCACTCCAGGCATTATCCGGATCACGATGAGATTCAATCATCAGTCCGTCAAAGTCTAGGTCTAATGCTTTCTGACATACAGACGGAATCAACTCACGTGAACCGCAAATATGAGAAGGGTCTACGATAATCGGCATATTCGGATACAGACGACGCATCTCTACCGGCAATTCCCACATCGGCTTATTGCGGTATTTTGATTTCTCATAAGAAGAGAATCCACGATGGATAGCTCCCAGACGTGTGATACCTACTGCATTCAGTCGTTCCATACTTCCAAGCCATAATTGCAAATCCGGGTTGATTGGATTTTTCACCAAGACCGGAATATCCACACCCCGTAAAACATCTGCAATCTCCTGAACGGAAAACGGATTCACGGTGGTGCGTGCACCGATCCATAGAATATCCACTCCGGCTTTCAGAGAGTCTTCCACATGCTGAGCGGTGGCCACTTCCACGGTAGTTGGTTTTCCTATCTCCTTTCCGGCATTCACCAGCCACTCCAGACCTTCTTTTCCGATACCTTCAAACATCCCCGGACGGGTACGCGGTTTCCAGATGCCGGCACGTAAAACGTGAATACCTTTATTGGCAAGGCGCTGTGCCGTTTCCGTCATTTGTTCTTCCGTTTCGCAGGAACATGGTCCGGAAATGATTACCGGTCTTTCAAAATTGAAGCCCCAGTCTTTCAGAGGCACGATGTTTAAGTTGCTCATATTATTTCAGTGATTTGTTATTATTATTAGTGTTTATTTTCAGTTTTCTTATTTTAAGATTTTTCTGATTTCGTTTGCGCTGCTCATGAACTCTTTCAACTCTTCGTTCTTGTTTTTGTTGATTAAGTTTCTGAAATGATACATCTTCTCAATGTAGGTATCCATTACTTCCAGTAAATAATTTTTGTTTTGCTGAAAGATAGGCGCCCACATTTCCGGTGAACTTTTTGCCAGACGCACCGTGCTCTCAAAACCGCCACCCGCCATTTCTAAAATAGCCTCTTCATCTTTTTCCTTCTCCAGCACCGTAGCTGCCAGTACAAACGAACTGATGTGCGAAATATGTGAAATATAAGCTGCGTGCATATCGTGCTGATGTGCATCCATATATTTAATGCGCATACCAAGCGTGTTGTACAACTGTTCAATCAATGCAACGGCATCCGCATTGCTGTTTTCCTTATCGCAGATGATGCATACTTTACCTTTAAACAGGTTGAATATCGCTGCCGACGGACCGCTGTTTTCCGTACCGGCCATCGGGTGCGATGCTACATATTGTTTTCTGTTCGGATGGTCTTTAATGGCATCAATAATAATGCCTTTGGTGGAGCCCATATCCGTTATCACCTGGTCCGGTTGCACTCGGTCCAATACATATTTCAATTCATCAATCAGTATATTTACCGGAACGGTAAGGATTATCAGATCAGCCTGTGCTATAGCTTCATCCTTGGAAACTATTTTGTCTACCAAGCCAAGCTCCAAAGCCATATCACAGCTTTTCTGACTACGCCCCACTCCCAGGATTTCCGAACAGAAATTTGCTGCACGCAAATCTTTTGCTGCAGAGCCACCAATCAAGCCTATACCGAATATCGCTACTTTCATTTGTTCAGATTAATTATTCTTTCCAAGGCTTCTTTCAAATCATTTTCCGGACTGCACAAAGAAATACGAATGTATCTGTCGCCATTGCTGCCGAAAATAAATCCCGGCGTAACAAATACATTAGCTTCATGTAATATTTTTTCAGTAAGGTCTTCCACATTCGCATATTTTGCTGGTATTTTCGCCCACAAAAACATCCCTATCTGATTTTTATCATAGGTGCATTCCAAAGCATCCATGATGCTGTATGCGAAAGATCGACGCTTCCTGTACTCATTATTTCTCGCAGCATGCCATTCCGCATCATTCGATAATGCCGCTATTGCCGCATGTTGCAAAGGCAGATACATCCCAGAATCCACATTGCTTTTTACTTTCAGGATGGTATCAATATATTCTTTTGCTCCTGATACCAGACCGATACGTGCACCGGCTAAATTATGTGATTTACTCAGGGAGTTTAATTCCAGACAAACGTCCTTTGCTCCTGCTGTCTGAAAAATGGAAACCGGCTTCCCTTCGTTTAAAACCAGGCTGTACGGATTATCGTTTACAATTAATATTTTAAATTCATTGGCAATCTCAATCAGCGTTTTAAATATCTCTTCGTTGCCTTTTGCTCCGGTGGGCATATTCGGATAATTGATCCAGATGAGTTTTGCTTCTTTGAAGATATCTTCACTGATTGTAGAAAAATCGGGTGCCCAGTTATTGCTTTCATCCAAATCGTAGGTAACAGGAACGGCACCTGCGAGGTATGTTGCAGAAGAATACGTTGGATAGCCCGGATTCGGCACCAGCACTTTATCTCCTGGGTTTAAAAACGCATTGGAAATATGAGAAATCCCTTCTTTTGAACCCAGCAATGGCAATATCTCCGTTGCCGGATTTAAGGCCACCTCGTAGGTGGATTGGTACCAGTCACTCATGGCTTTGCGTAATTCCGGAATCCCGATATAGCTTTGATAACCGTGATTCTTTACATTCGATGCCGACTGAACAAATGCCTCTATGGTTTGCTGCGAGGGTGCCTGATCCGGATTTCCAATACCAAGATTTAAAATATTCTTTCCTTCAGCACGCAGTTGAGCAATCTGCTTCAGCTTCATACTAAAGTAGTATTCATTAATGTGTTGTAATTTATTTGCCTGCTCAATAATCATTCTATAAAATTTTATTTCCTTGTTGATATTCGCCCAGTATTTTCAATTCTTTTGTTAACGGCTCTATTTCTGTCAACATGTTTCGATATTCCTCAACATTGTCGAATTCCAAATCCGCATACATATAGTATTGCCACTCTTCTCCCACCACCGGCAGTGATTGTATTTTGGTCAAATTGATGTTGTGATTACCAATTACCGTCAATACTTTTGCCAGACTTCCGGCTGTATGATGTGCACGAAACGAAATCGATGATTTATTTATCACAGATGCAGAAACAAGTTCAGCATGATGTTGAGAAGAATTATCTATGGGCGCTAAAACCAAAAATCTCGTAAAATTTCTTTTGTTGTCATGAATATCTGCCGCAAGGATATCCAATTCAAACAATTCAGCCGCACGTTTGCTGGCAACTGCCGCTCTGTGCTTAATGTGCTTTTCTTTTATTTCCTTGGCACTTAAGGCAGTGTCATTGGATTCTACCAGTTGTATCTGCGGATAATTTTCAA
This sequence comes from Chitinophagales bacterium, assembly GCA_046329775.1. GTDB lineage: Bacteria > Bacteroidota > Bacteroidia > Chitinophagales > JADIYW01 > JADJSS01. The sequence continues at coordinate 243,903 of JAXLTX010000001.1, read as the reverse complement.
AAAATCCCTGACATTGCAGTAATGCCATCGGATGGGAATGAATTTCTTCAATCTGGTGCATTTCCTGATTGGGCAATGCCATTAGATTCATTTCTATTCTAAGATACACTTCCCCTACAATCTCAAGATTGGAATTTCGTAAATGTGCGTAATTCGGTAATATGGCGCCGGCCAGAGAGTTCTCAATGGCACAGACAGCAAAATCTGCTTCATACTTAGCCATCACATCAAATAATCTATGAAAGGTGGCGCATTCAACCGTTTCAATTGCTCTACCGAAAAACTGTAATGCAACAATTTCGTGGAATGACGCTTCAAATCCTTGTATGGCTATTCTTGGTTTCATATTTATTCTAATAAAAAAGTCCCGAAATTACTCGGGACTTATATACTTTAATCATTCTACAGTATTATTCATCCCGCTTAGTTGCGAAAAAAGTAATAGCCGTAGAAATACATGTTGTTCATATCACAAATTAAATGAGAATTTGTTTAAAATGCAACTATTTCAATATTAATTCATGGTTAAGCAAATGACTTAACAAAAAAAATAGTTGTTATTTCGGCTACATATTTTAAAATTGCAGAACGAAATTGTAAAGAACCGAGCGGATTAAACCTTTCTATGACTGACGAACAAAAATTATCCTATTGTGATACCCAATATCCCGTTATTCTCGTAAGTGGTTTAGGTTTTCATGACCAAAACAGGATTCTGCATTATTGGGGGAACATTCCTGACTATCTGAAACTGCATGGATGTGATGTGTACACCGCCCAGCAAGATGCCTTCATATCGATTCCGGATAATTCCATCAAGTTGAAATACAGGATACTGGATATTCTGGAAAAGACCAAGAAAGATAAGATCAACATCATCGGACATTCCAAAGGCGGTTTGGAAGGCAGATACACGGCAAGCCGATTGGGGATGGACGAACACATCTCCAGCATCACCACGCTGGGCTCTCCGCATCGTGGAACCCACCTTGCCGATATAATCCTGGGCAGACTGCCGCTGCCAAAATTTGCTACGGCACGTCTGGTGAATCTGTATGCTACCCTGATGGGCGATAAACGACCGGATAGTTTGCGGGCGGTGGTGCAAGTGACGACTGAAAGTATGCGGCAGTTCAATGAAGAAGTACCGGATTCTTCCAAGATATATTACCAGAGCTATGCCAGCCATGTGAATAAGGAATATCCGAATATCCTATGGAAAACCATGGCGTATATCATTCGTGAATATGAAGGAAAAAATGACGGCATGGTTGGTATTGAATCCTGCAAATGGGGAAATTTCCGAGGTATCATACAGTCTGAAAGTGCACCATCCGTCAGCCACGGCGATATGGTAGGGCTTACCCAGTTTTTCGGCAATTCAAAATTTGATGCCAAAGTGTTTCTTGCCGACCTGATTCATGAACTGAAAGAGATGAAACACTAAGGATCGGACAAAATAAAAAACTGCCGGCAGGCGAATTTTAATATTGGCATTTTTATTGATACATTTACTAAAAATTAAGCATGCGTCTATTCGGATTTCTTTTCATGCTGTTGTTTACAAGCTCGGCCTCGTTTGCACAGAACTACAATATTGAAGCTTATAAATTCCACCGCTCCATTGTGGAAGCACAGCAGAATGTAGGCAAGGAAGTATATTATTTCAATGAAAATGCAACCGAGCTCAACCTTAAGATTTTGAAATTTGAACTGAATAAAAGCATCGCTTTCATTGATAGTATGGCGGTTTACAACAACGAAACTGCCTATTACAATGCTGCCAAAAAATTATTTGCATTATACAAGGACCTTACAGAAAACGAATATCCTCAATTATTGAAAATCATTGAAGACCCAGAACTGGAATTCAAGGACTTTAAGGTAAAAAAACAGAAGATATTTGATTCCATGAAAGTTAAAACGGCGGCGGTTTATCCTGAATTCAACAGCGCTCAGGAACAATTTTGCAAGAAATATGGTTTAAAAATGGAATAACGATGCATACATCCAACATCTCTGACCTATGAAACACCTCTTTATCTTACTGCTTTGCATCAGCAGCGGTTTTGTGGCACTTGCAAACGACAATGATGCCATCTCCTACAACGATAAGATTGTAAATGAACAGATAAAAATAGGTGAAGCTATCCTGGCATTCTCCAATAATCCGAATGATTTCTCCTTGAATCAGATAAGAACACAGGGCGAAAACAGCTTGAAGGTATTGAATGAAATGAAAGCTTATGAGGGAAATAAGGATTTTCTCAGTGCTGCCAAAGCATTATTTCGGTTTTACGTGAGCATTACTCAAAATGAATACAGGAAGATACTGGACCTGATTGCTGATAAGAACAGCTATACCACAGAGGAAATTACAGAAAAGATAAATCAACTGACAGAGTCGATTTCCAAAAAAGAAAAGCCGCTGGATGCAAAATTCAAGGATGCTCAGGTGGCATTCGCTCAGAAATATAATTTCACATTGAGCAAGAACGAACTGGAAGACAAATTCAAAGGCGGTTCGGAAAAATAAATCATTTTTCAATTCTGTAGCACTTACGCTTCAGTTTACCTTCAAAATCAAACGATGTGGTTTGTTTTGTAATGTCTTTGATTTTTTGAGACAACAGTTTTTCCGCCTCCAGTTCAAATCCCCGGTAATTCGTGCTGAACATCAAAATGCCGTTTTCGTCCAGAATTTTCAGACATTGATTAATGACGCTCACATGGTCGCGCTGAATATCAAATATATCCTCCATTTTTTTACTGTTGGAGAATGTTGGCGGATCCAGAATGATCAAATCATACGAATTGGGCGAAACCGTCTTCAGATACCGCAGCACATCTTCCTGAATAAATTCGTGTTTGGTATCATCGTACCGCTTATTGTAGGTAAGGTTGCGCTTTGCCCAGTTGATATACGTTTTGGATAAATCGACTGTGGTGATTTTCTTTGCATGACCCGCGGCAGCATAAACGGTGAAGCTTCCGGTATAACTGAACAGATTCAACACACGTTTGTCCTCCGACATTTCTTTGACCATTTTACGTGTAAGTCGATGATCCAGAAACAAACCGGTATCCAAATAATCCGAAAGGTTGACGATAAAACTCAGGCCGTTTTCATCTACGATCAGTTCTTTTTTTTCCTGGGTTAATTTGTTGTACTGCTGCTCTCCTTTCTGACGTTCCCTCAATTTCAGGTACACGTTTTCCTTTCCTACCCCAAAAACCTTTTGAATAATCTCTAACGAAGTGGTAAGCCACAATTCGTATTCTTCTTCACTGAGCTTATGTTTGCTTTTGTACTCCGCAACATAAATCATGTCTTTATAAACATCTATGATGAAGGGAAACTCGGGCAAATCCACATCATATACACGAAAACAAGCCAATTGTTGCTTGCGTGCAATCTTACCGATGTGTTTGTACACTTTGGCTAAACGATTTTCAAAAGCGGTGAATTTATCCTGCATAAAAACAAATGTAGTAATGAAATAATAAAACGATGTAATAATGAAAAAAAGTAAGAAATAAAATGCTACATCAAATCAAAATATCTAAAAATAATTTCACCAAAAATAAAACAGAAAACTATTGGCAGAAAAATCAAATAGAAAACTAATTTCAATGTAATAATTAATTATTCTACGGTAATCTCTCATAGTAAATTATTACATTATTTAATTGATTCATTATTTCATTAAACCTTCTTCTTCAGATGCTCTACAAATTGTCCAACAATGGTTCTTACCGGTTCGCTCCACCATTGTTGCAGGAAGGTTTTCATTTCAAATTCAGAGATAGAAGATATTGATTTCAGCTGGTCGTGTTTTAGTTGTCGTTTGGTCATACGCCAGCCGTTTTGTTCGTATTTTAAGTATTGTTTCAATTTACTTTCTGCAGCTTCCAATACTCTATCCGCCGGCACCACTTCATCCACCAATCCTATTTCTTTTGCATGCTCCGGAGAATACAACTTACCTTCCATCAGATACTGATAAGCGGTTTTTCTGCCAATCCAGAAGCTGTAAATATCAAATATACCTCGAGGCACTACAATACCAATCGGAATTTCATTCAGCCCTATTTTAAAGTTGCCTTCCGCCATCACGCGGTAATCGCAACCGATGGCAATGATGCAGCCACCCGCTGGCGAATGACCATTGACAGATGCAATAAGCGGTTTATCAAAGGCCACCAGATCGCAGACCAGATCCATGAAGTTGCGCCAGAATTTTTCAAACTGCTGTTCGTCATATGCATACAATTCAGGCAAATCCAGTCCGGCAGAAAAGAAATTCTCTTTCCCATTGATGATGGCACCTTTAATGCTGTCATCTTCCATAAAATTCTTCAGGGCAATGCGCAAACCGGCCACAAATTCGTGGTTCATCGGATTTGCTTTTTCACGGTCCATTTGGATAATTCCGTAATTCTCTTTCTTTATCAGGTGAATATGCGACATAATTTGGTTTGACAAACGGTGATTAACAATATATTTTCATCTGTTTAGCAAAGATAACAGAATTTACAGTAGAGTTATAACATCAAATTAATCCTAATAAACAAAAGATGCGTTAATATTGTCATCTGTTAAAAGGACTAAAAGTAGCTTTTGTCCATTGTTCATTAAAAATCATACATTGTGGATTTAAAGATTCCATCCACCGGCCAGAAAAGGCTGGTCATCATCGGTGGCGGCTTCGGCGGCATTGAGATTGCAAAAAAACTAAAGAATCAACCCTTACAGATCGTTATGCTCGACAAGCACAACTATCATTGTTTCCAGCCTTTGCTGTATCAGGTAGCCACAGGCGGACTGGAGCCGGGCAGTATCGCCTATCCTTTGCGAAAATTCATGCAGGATATACCGAATGGCATTTTTCGTTTGGCGGAAGTACGGAATATTGATGCGGTTAATCAAAAAATACACACGGATATCGGTGATTTGAATTACGATTATCTGGTGATTGCCACCGGCAGCACCACAAATTTCTTTAAGTTCTCTAAAGAGGTTTCCGGAAAAATGATGCAGATGAAAGATATTCCGCAAGCATTGAACCTGAGAAGTTTTATCTTAGAAAACTTTGAAGAAGCACTGCTTACTTATGACGAATCCAAAAAGGAAGAATTAATAAACATCTCCATTGTTGGTGGCGGACCTACAGGAGTAGAACTGGCCGGTGCTTTGGGTGAAATGCGTAAAAATATTCTACCCAAAGATTATCCGGAAATCGACTTCACCAAAATGCAGATTCATTTGTTTGAATCCGGCGACAGATTACTGGGCGCCATGCATCCCGAAAATTCTGCGAAAGTATTGAAGTATGTGAAAGACTTTGGCGTAGAAGTATGGCTGAATACGATGGTGACAGATTTTGACGGAGATGTGCTGACCACGGCAGATGGCAAGAAGGTAAAATGTGAAACGCTTATCTGGACAGCTGGTGTAAAGGGAAACCCTGTAGAAGGTTTTGCGCCGGAAACGATTGCTGGTGGTAATAGAATTTCCGTAGATGAATATTGCAAGATAAAAGGCTACGAAAATATTTATGCCATTGGCGATGTTGCTTCTATGGTGCAGGAAAAATACCCGAAAGGGCATCCAATGGTAGCTCCTGTAGCTATACAACAAGGCGAATTAGTGGCAGATAACATCCTGGCACAATTAAAAGGAAAAGCACCAAAACCGTTTGTGTATTTCGACAAAGGTTCGATGGCAACGGTTGGAAGAAACAAGGCCGTAATGGAAGCGAAAGGTATCAAAATGGGTGGCTTCATCGCCTGGCTGGCCTGGTTATTTGTCCACGTGATGAGCTTAGTGGGGTTTAGAAATAAAATCACCGTGACGCTTGGTTGGTTGTATAATTATTTCACTTACGATAGAACGCTGCGTTTAATCATACGTCCCTTTAAACATAAGGAAGAATAAAAAAAGCCGTTCTGTGTTGAGTATTCAGAACGGCTTCCTTAGAAACATAAAAACCCTTAATATGATTGCGCTGTGGCATACTGCCTGCGATCATTTCTGTTGTATAAGATAATCAGCGCTGCGATGGTACCCGGTACATGACCTAATAACCACAACAGGAACACGACTAAGAAATTTCCTAAACCCTTATCTGCAACTGCCAAAGGGGGAAACACCACTGCCAAGATTATTCTAATTAGATTCATCTATTTTTTGTTTTTAATTTATATACAAAACGTGTACCATACTTCGTTTAGTTCCTAGATCTTCGTCATTAATAGAATTTTAACATCTTTTGGGAAATATGCAATGTATCAGAAGTTACAATATTTACCTGCTGAATCTCATAAATTAGCAACATGACAAATGAACGCAAACAACATTGGGAAACTATTTATCAGACTAAAAGACCTGATGAAGTGAGCTGGACACAGGAGATACCACAAACCTCTCTTGATTTCATACATAGTGTAAGACAGCCAAAATCTGCAAGCATTATAGATGTGGGTGGCGGTGACAGCAAATTGGTGGATTGCCTTTTAGACGAAGGATATGAAAATCTGACGGTGCTGGATATTTCGGCTACAGCTTTAGAAAGAGCAAAAAAAAGATTAGGTGCAACTGCGGAAAAAGTCAACTGGATTGTTTCAGACATTACCGATTTTAAACCGGATAGAAGTTATGATATCTGGCACGATAGAGCGGCATTTCATTTTTTAACGGAAGATGAACAGATATCCGGGTATCTCAACATAGTAAAACAATCGGCTATAGGGTATATGTTGATTGGAACTTTTTCAGAAAATGGTCCGAAGAAATGCAGCGGCTTGGAGATAAAGCAATACGCTCCGATGGATCTAAAACAAACATTTAAAGATGATTTTGATGTAATTTCCTGTAAAACTGAAGACCATAGAACGCCATTTAATACCACTCAAAATTTCACCTTCTGTAGTTTCAAACGAAAATAAAGATTATTATTTATGACGCTCTTTAAGCACCGCCAGCACTTGATTCAGCGAAATGTTTTTTTCTGCCAATAAGACCAGTAAATGAAATAACAAATCGGCTGCTTCACCTTTGAAGAGTTCATCATTATTATCTTTAGCTTCAATCACTACTTCCACGGCTTCTTCTCCTACTTTTTGCGCTATCTTATTCAGTCCTTTATTGAATAATAAATTAGTGTAAGAATTGTCTTTCGGATGTTGTTTTCTGTCTTGTATAATACTTTCGAGGTAATGTAAAAAGGAAAATTCATCCTTATTCTTTTCAAACCAGCAGGTATCATTACCTGTATGACAGACAGGACCGAAAGGTTTTGCTTTTATCAGAAATGCGTCATTATCACAATCCAGTTTAATATCTATCACTTCCAGGAAATTGCCGCTCTCCTCACCTTTTGTCCATAAACGGTTTTTACTGCGCGAGAAGAAAGTAACCTTTTTCAGTTCTTTTGTCTTCGCCAGACTTTCCTCATTCATATATCCCAGCATCAAAACCTTACCGGTCTGTGCATCCTGAACGATAGCCGGCAACAAGCCATTGGTGTCTTTACTGAAATCTGGTGTCATAGTATAAAGTTACTGAATTAGTTAATCAAAAAGCCTTGTTCTTTTAAAGTCTGCACCAATGTCTGGTAATCATCCTCATATTCCCAATAGATGAAACGGCCATGCGTGGCTGTGGTGAATATGAATTTCTCGGTAATCGACTGAATGCGATGCACGGCAATCAGTTTTTCCGATGTCTGTTCCACTTCAATCTTTTCCAGCACCTCTCTGTTGTGATGATCATATCCATGCATCACCAGATAATTTTTGGTATGTACTTTTATAAAGCTCATAGTCTTACGTTTACGCCTTCTTTTTTCAAATATTGCTTAAGCTCCGGAATCCATATCTCTCCGAAATGAAAAACGCTGGCTGCCAGTGCAGCATCGGCATTTGCTATATTAAACACCTCTGAAAAATGCTGATTGTTTCCTGCACCACCGCTTGCGATAACTGGAAGGAATAAATTATCCGTACACCATTTGGTGATATCCAGTGCAAATCCGGCTTTTGTACCATCGTGATTCATGGATGTCAGCAGAATCTCACCACCGCCTCGTTCCTGTATTTCCTTAGCCCATTGTTTGGTATAAATGGGTGTTGCTTCCCTGCCGCCTTTCACATATACTTTCCAGTCATCTTCCAGTTTGGTATCTATTGCCACCACAATACACTGCACACCAAATTGCTTCGACAGTTCATCTATCAAACCCGGATTCCTGACTGCAGATGAGTTAATAGATACTTTATCGGCACCGGCATTCAGCAAGGCTTCCACATCCTGTACGGTGGAAATACCGCCGCCCACCGTAAACGGAATATTAATGGCAGCCGCTACTTTTTCAACTAAATGCAATAAGGTTTTTCTGGCTTCTACCGTTGCGGTGATATCTAGAAACACCAACTCGTCCGCTCCCTGAATAACGTATTGCTTTGCCAATTCCACAGGGTCACCGGCACTTCGCAAATCCACAAAATTGACACCTTTTACGGTTTCTCCGTTCTTAATATCCAGACATGGTATGATTCTTTTGGTCAGCATAACTATTACTGAAAACTGCTTAGTTCTTTTAACGTGATTTTACCTTCATAAAATGCCTTGCCTACAATTGCCGCATAGCAGCCAATCTCTTTCAGACGATGCAAATCATCCAATGTAGAAACACCACCGCTCGCAATTAGTTTTAACTCTTCGTACTCTTCCAGAATATTTGAATATAATTCAAATGCAGGTCCCTCCAGCATACCATCTTTGGATACATCGGTACACAACACATAATCTATTCCTTCTTCAAAATAATAATCCAGATAGGAATAAATATCTTTAGAACTGCTTTCCTGCCACCCGTGAATGGCTATCTTATCCTTAATGACATCCGCACCGAGTATCAGCTTCTCTTCTCCAAACTCCCATATCCAATCGACAAATTCCTTTGGATTTTTTGCCGCCAAACTGCCTACTGTAATCTGTGCGGCACCCAGATCGAAGGCCTGTTGTGCAGCTTGTTTGGTCTTAATGCCGCCGGAGAAATCAATCTGTAATGTTGTTTGCGATGCTATATTTTCCAGCACTTTCCAGTTTACCACCTCGCTTTTCTTCGCACCATCCAGATCTACGAGATGCAAATGTGTGATACCTGCTGCTTCAAATTCTTTTGCAGCATCTACGGGATTTTCATTGTAAATCTTCTTCGTGTCATAATCTCCTTTGGTAAGTCGTACACATTTACCGTCTATAATGTCTATGGCTGGAATAATTAGCATATGGGTAAAAATAAAAAAGACTGCACAAATAGTGCAGTCTTTTAGTTTATTAAATTAAAACTTATTGTACGATGATATTCTGTGTCGTGATTCCATCTTCACCAATAATACTGAGGAAATAAACACCTTTTTCTATTCCCGTGAGATTGATGCGTTTGGAATTCTGTCCTGTTCTGATAAACATTTCCTCATCCAATAACGCCTGACCGCTTAGATTAAACAACCTCAGCTGATATGTTTTATTGAGCGCTGAAGATATGTTTATATCAAATGTACCATTGTTTGGATTAGGAACGATTGACAACTCAACATTCAGTTTATTGTTTTTCACACCAGTCAGAACCGCATTGAAGTTTGCAGATATTGCTGATGGACAAGCATTGTTAATCACTTTTACTGTATAAGTTCCAGTGCTTGGAAATTTATAATATGGCGTTGTTGTGGTAGCCTGTAAAACACCTGCTTTGTACCATTCATATGTTGCACCTGCAATTATCACGTTGCTATATAAAGTATCATGACTTTGAGTTATGGTTGGTGTTCCCGGTATCGGCTTTATCGTAACGGTAGCCACAGCCGTATTAGAACAACTGTTGGCATCTGTACCTGTAACGGTATAAGCCGTAGTGGTCGTTAACACAGGTGTTGTAGGATTAGCGACGGCCGCCAAACCTCCTGTCCATGTATAAGTAGCTGCTCCGCTGGCAACCGGTTGTGCCGTAAGCCCAGCACAAACAGATGGAGATGTAACACCAACCGTTGGTTTGGGTTTCACCGTTACATTCACCGACGTGTTACCTGCCGTTGAGCAACCTGTTAATGTTCCGCTCAGGTTAACTGTAATATTTCCAGTTGGTGTAAAAGTCAATGATGTACCGGATGTATTTCCTGTCTGACTGGAAGACCATGTATAACTGTTTGCACCATTAGCGTTTAATGTAATCGGACTGCCGCTGCAAACACTTGCAGGATTAGGAGTTATAGTTACGGTCGGCGCTGTAGTATTAACCGTTATTGTTGCAACCGCAGTCTTACTGCAACCCGCTGTTGTACCTGTTACAGTATAGGTTGTCGTTGTGGTTAGCGCCGGGGTTATTGGGTTGGAAACTGCCGCTAAACCGCCTGTCCATGTATAGCTTGTAGCACCGCTGGCAATTGGCTGGGCAGTTTGACCTGCGCATACCGATGGAGAAGTAACCGTAACATTAGGCTGCGCATTGACGGTAATCACTTTGGTTACCATGGTTGAACAGCCACCGATGGTCACCGTATACCTGATTTCTGCTGAACCCGCTGAAACACCCGTCACCACGCCACTTGCGTTCACGGTTGCAATGCCTGTGGCACTGCTTGTCCAAGCACCACCTGCTGTGGTGGATGCATATGTTGTTGTAGAACCTATACAAACAGTGTTTGCTCCAGTGATAGCAGCTACGGTAGGCAATGCATTGACGGTTATCACTTTGGTTACCATGGTTGAACAGCCACCACTGGTCACCGTATACCTGATTTCTGCTGAACCCGCTGAAACACACGTCACCACGCCACTTGCGTTCACGGTTGCAATGCCTGTGGCACTGCTTGTCCAAACACCACCTGCTGTGGTGGATGCATATGTTGTTGTAGAACCCACACAAACAGAGTTCGCGCCTGTGATGGCAGCTACGGTAGGCAATGCATTGACGGTTATCACTTTGGTTACCATGGTTGAACAGCCACCGCTGGTCACCGTATACCTGATTTCTGCTGAACCCGCTGAAACCCCCGTCACCACGCCGCTCGCATTCACGGTTGCAATGCCTATGGCACTGCTTGTCCAAACACCACCTGCTGTGGTGGATGCATATGTTGTTGTAGAACCGATACAAACAGCGTTTGCTCCAGTGATAGCAGCTACGGTAGGCAATGCATTGACGGTTATCACTTTGGTTACCATGGTTGAACAGCCACCACTGGTCACCGTATACCTGATTTCCGCTGAACCCGCTGAAACACCCGTCACCACGCCGCTCGCGTTCACGGTTGCAATGCCTGTGGCACTGCTTGTCCAAACACCACCTGCTGTGGTGGATGCATATGTTGTTGTAGAACCGATACAAACAGCGTTTGCTCCAGTGATAGCAGCTACGGTAGGCAATGCTTTAACCCTTATTGATTTTGTAGCAGTGCTGACATTACCACTTTTATATGCATTCAAGGAAATGGTGTAAGTTCCTGCTGTATTGAATGTAGATGTAACACTGTTTGCGGTGGATGTAGAAGGGATCCCCCCCGGTATTGACCAGCGAACAGAATCTACCGATCCGGAAGAAGCTGTTGAGGTACTTGTAAAGGTTAAGTTACTACCAGCGCAAACAGTTGTATCGCTGGCGGTAAAGGAAGCTGTAGGAGTTGGATTATTGGAGGTGATGCCATAAAGGTTTACATTGTCAACATAAATATTGTTTGCATATAATCCATAATTTCGGAAGGTAATTCTGACATTCTTATTCAGGTAAGCCGCCGGAATAAACACGGAATCCTTTCTCCATTGAGCAGCAGTCGGCACAAATGCACTACTTGTAGCGGCAGCCGTTAGCAATTGGGTGCCACCTTTCTTATAGATACTGGTAGTGGTATTAGCGCAATAGTCAGTGATCAATACTTCCAGCGTATCAAATTTACTGGTGCCATTTGTTCTTAAATAAGGCGCATACGCTACATCAAATCTCAATCTCGGGTTTGTTGCTCCATTTAAGTTGATTATTGGAGTCAATATATCATCTTTGCTGGATGCAGCATTGTCATCATAATTGTTAAAATACATTGAAGCCGTAGATGTTCCAAAACCGCCTGCTGCTGTTGTTCGCTCCCATGCAAAGGCAGATGTGCTGCTAAGTGACCAGCCTGTTGGCGGGAAATTGGCATTCTGAAAACCTTCTGTAAAAGGTAAGGCACTACCCGCCGGGTTGCCCACTGTAATATATGCGGTCTTTGTTTCAGTGTCATTACCCAACGAATTGGTTGCCACCAAAGTAACGGTGTAGGTGCCTGCAGTATTGTATGTCACGGTTGGATTTTGAGCATTAGATGTTGCAGGTGTTCCGCCGGCAAATGTCCAGGACCATGAGGTCGGTATATTAGAAGACTGATCTGTAAATGTTACGGTATTACCTGGACAAACAGCTGTTCTGTTTGCCGCAAAATTGGCTACAGGTGCCTGAGGAATTGTATTGCAAGCCGTTGAAGAAGCCAATGAGCTTCTTAATGAGATCGAAGTCATGGTTGTTTGCATTCTGGTTCTCTGGTCGGGTGTAAATAAGAACATACAGGCATCATCCGTGTAATCCATGAAATTCATAAACAACTCGCCGTTTGCACCCGTACCGGTACAACTATTTGGCTGATGCGGATAAGTTGGGCAACCATAGTTCAACCCCTGTCCATCACCTGCATTTCCTTTTTGAGGTGGTGTATCTGCACATAAATCATCCCCGCACTCTTCATCTCCGCTTATATGATACAATCCCAGCCAGTGACCAATCTCATGAGTTGTCGTTCTGCCCTTATCATAAGGAGGGCTTACAGTTCCTGTATTTCCATAAAAGAGATAGCCGATTACGACACCATCTTTATTCGTAGGACCGCCCGGAAAGGTGGCATATCCCAACAAACCATCTTCTAATGGCAAAACCCAGATATTCAGGTATTTTGAAGCATCCCATGTAGTGGCAGGCTTTACCGTATTATCAATATAGGTTGAAGACCATCCGGCAGTACCCGGATTGGAGAACCCCGCCGTTTGAGCATTTATTCTCTCTATACCTGGTTCTGCCAAGGTTACCCCGTTTGGATTTTTTGCCGCTTTACAAAAAGAAATATTAGTGTTGGCTACCAGCGACTGAAAAGCTGCCGGGCATGTGTTAACATTTAATCCTGTTCCGGCGTAATCGGCATTCAATACATCAATCTGGGAATTTACCTGAGCCTGAGAAATATTTTGGGAGGCATCCCAATAAATAACGTGAACAATAACCGGCAAATTATAACTGGCATTGATTCTGTTTTGTGTTCCGCTATTCTGCGACACGTATTGTGTAACTCTCTGTTGAAAATCCTGCTGCCATTGTTCAGATGGCATTACGGTACCGCATTTTCGACTGATTCTGTCGCCATCCTTGTTCTCAATGGCAAAAGTGGTGGAAAGTAATAAGCATACTGCGCCTATTACTGAAATTATTTTCTGCATATGATAAATTGATACACGAAGATACTAAAATGTTTTTGAGAGAAAAACACTCTACCCTTGACCCCAATCAACTAAATGTCAAATGTTTATAAAATTTTCGATAATTCTGTTCCCGACGGAAGCGCTTTTTTCGGGATGAAATTGTGTGGCATAGAAATTATCCCGGTGCAGCGCCGCTGAAAATGGCAAGATATAATCGCAGGTAGCTATCGTATAATCGCTCAGTTCACAATAGTAACTATGCACAAAGTAAACAAAACTGCTGCTGTCTATATCTTTAAACAAGGGTGATTTTAAATATTCCAGATTATTCCATCCTATCTGCGGAATCTTATCGGTTTTATCGGAAGCCTGAAACTTTTTCACCATAACCGGAAAAATATTCAGACAGTCGATATTCCCTTCTTCACTGTGTGCACACATTAGCTGCTGACCGAGACAAATTCCCAACACAGGTTGTTTCAAATTTCTAATCAGAGCATCCAACCGCTTTTCTTTCAGGTGCTGCATGGTGGTTTCAGCATGTCCGACACCGGGAAAAATGACCTTATCCGCGCTAAGTATTTCTTCCTGAATATCCGTTATGACGGGCTGCATTCCCAAGCGATGAAGGGCATTCTCGACGCTTTTGGTGTTTCCGGCATTGTATTTTATAATGGCTACCTGCAATGTGGATTATTGAATGATTGAATGGATGAATTGCTGAATATCCTTTTTTAGATTTTGGGATTTATCTATCGCCTTAATGAATGCCGTTCCGATAATGGCACCATCGGCATATTGGCAAGCCGTATCAAACGTTTGTTTGTCTTTTATACCGAAACCTATAAGTGTCGGGTTTACCAGTTGCATTTGCTGAATACGTTTAAAATAATTTTGCTGTTCCTGTTCAATCGAAGCGTTTCCCCCTGTAATGGCATTGGAAGAGACAATATAGACAAATGCATCTGACAATGCGTCTATTTTTCGGATTCTCTCTTCAGCGGTTTGCGGCGTTACCAGAAAAATATTCTTCAAGTTATTTTCTTCAAATTTTTGTTTATAAAATGTTTCATACTCATACATCGGCAGATCCGGTATGATGACACCGTCCATACCACAGGCCGCCGCATCCTTCAAAAAGGCATCAAAACCATATTGCAATGCAGGATTGATATACCCCATTAACACCAAGGGAATATGTATCTTCTCCCGAACTTCTTTCAGTTGTTCAAATAAGACCTTCAGCATCATTCCATTATTGATGGCAATCGTGTTAGAATATTGTATCACTGGTCCATCAGCAGTCGGGTCAGAGAATGGCATACCAATTTCAACCAGATCCACACCATTTTGCTGCAGTTCTTCCAAAATCGGAACAATACTATCCAATTCAGGAAAACCTGCCGTACAGAATACGCTCAGTATCTTTTTATCTTTTTGCTGAAATAAGGTTTTAAGTCGGTTCATTTGTCAGAAACGGGATTTATCAGATTTAAAGGATTTCAGGATTTACAATTTCAGTTCTCTTATATAAGTATCCAGATCTTTGTCGCCTCGACCCGATAAATTTAAGACCACCACATCGTCCGGCTTTGCACCTATCCTGTCTAAAACGGCAATGGCGTGTGCGCTTTCCAATGCAGGAATGATACCTTCCATTCTTGCTAATAGCAGAACGGCCTGCAGTGCCTCCTCATCTGTGGCACTCAGAAAGTCTGCTCGTTTGGTTTCAAAAAGATTGGCATGTATTGGACCGATGCCGGGATAATCCAAACCGGCTGAAATGGAATGCGGTTCCACCACCTGTCCGTCTTCCGTTTGCATAAATAAGGTCTTACTGCTGTGCAGTACACCGATACGTCCCAGCTGTGTGGTGGCGGCACTTTTACCGGAATGTACGCCATGTCCGGCAGCTTCCACAGCTATCAGTTTAACCGCTTCATTCTCCAAAAAATGATAGAACGCACCGGCGGCGTTGCTGCCCCCTCCCACGCAAGCCACCACAAAGTCAGGATTTTCCTTTCCCGTTTTTTCGAGCAATTGATTTTTTACTTCTTCCGATATTACTGATTGAAAACGTGCCACCATATCCGGAAACGGATGCGGACCGACGACACTTCCTATAATGTAGTGTGTATCCACGGGATTGGCAATCCAGTCGCGCATTGCCTCATTGGTTGCGTCCTTTAATGTTCTGGAACCTGATTTTGCCGCACGCACCTCAGCTCCAAGCATCTGCATGCGTTTTACATTTGGAGACTGGCGTTCAATATCGACTTCTCCCATATAGACCACACAAGGCAGATTCATCAATGCACAAACGGTTGCTGTGGCTACGCCATGTTGTCCGGCACCTGTTTCTGCTATGATGCGTGTTTTACCCAGACGTTTTGCCAGTAAAATCTGCCCGACGGTATTATTGATCTTATGAGCTCCGGTATGGCAGAGATCTTCTCGTTTTAAATAGATGTTGGTATTGAAATGCTCGGATAGTCTTTTTGCAAAATATAATGGAGTAGGTCTTCCTACATAATCTTTCAGCAGCGACCTGAATTCATCCTGAAATTTCTCATCATAAATGATCTCCATGTAACGTTGCTGTAATTCTTCAATGTTCGGATGCAGCATTTCAGGAATATAGGCTCCACCGAATTGTCCGTAATAGCCATGTTTGTTGACCTGATATTTTTGTTCATTAGCCATGAATCTTCTTCCTGTTATGTGTTTAATGTCCTGACCAGTTCTATTGCCTTTTTGCATTTATCCAATGCCTTGAGGCCGGGTTGGACTTCCAATTTACTATTAAAATCCAAGGCGTGAATCCTTATATCTTTTAATAAATCGTAAACAGTTGCAATATCATCTACATCCAGACCTCCTGATATAAAAACAGGCTTGGAATTGTCGTATTGCTTCAACAGATTCCAGTCGAAATGCAAGCCGGTGCCGCCATATTCTTTGGATGCCGTATCGAACAGATAGTAATCGCAGACATCTGCATACTCGTTCAGTATGGAAAAATCAAAAGATGCATGTATTCCGAATGCCTTTATGATGGTGAATCCCAACAGCCTCAAATGCTCGCAATATTCCGGCGACTCCTCTCCATGCAGCTGTATTGTCGTGATGTCAAATTCGCTGGCGGTTCGGATGAGCGATTTAATATCTTCGTTCACAAATACCGCCACTTTCTGAGTCGGCACAGTGGCGCTCAGCATGAAATCAGCAAAATCCTTCCTGTTGGTGTCCAGCACATATCTTTTTGATTTCTCATAAAAGATAAACCCAAGATAATCCGGATACAAATCAGCCACCGCCTGAATGTTATCAGGATTTTTCATGCCGCAAATCTTAATTTTCATGGGATAACTGTTTATGAAAAATCGCTGGAGCCATTAAACCATCAGCGTTTATCGATTGAATAAATGGACATTTCACCGCCTAGTATCTGATACCATCATGACCGGAAGCCTTGTATTTCTTCTCCTCTTTTTTTCGGATGATGCCTGCCAGTGCTTTTTTAAATTTCGGCACATCTTTCATCTGAGGATTATCTCCCTTATTTTTAAACCTGTCGAAATAAAATTTGGTGGCCATTACGGCAAACACAGCGCAGGTGTTATGATCCAGATAATCACTCAGGTTGTTCAGTTTTATTTTTGTAACCCCCAATGCTTTCATATTATTATATACCACTTCTGAGTTTTTATAATTCACTTCACGGTCTCCTTTGCAGTAGCATAATTGAACAGGGGCCTGCGGTTTCCAGTCGGTTAGATTATTTTCTTTCAATTTTCTTGTAAACAGGAAGTTCGAATCTGTCCTGTAGATTTCCACGAGAGAATCCACCACTACATCTTTTGGCACTTTCGGCATTATCTTATCCAGATCATCCAGTGTCTTATCCGGATTGTTGGAGTAATACTTAGGAAGCAACGTATCGAAAGGTGGCTTGAAAATCTTGTAGATATTGTCGATATCCAACACTTTGTATGCCTCCTGATATGACACCAAGAGGTATGGGAGATAAAAAGGCCTCGGGTATTCCTGGAACATATACTTTTCCTGTTCTCCCGTCATGTCGTAAGCGCCACTCATCGGCGATGATGCCGTGACCTTGAAACGCGGGTCGTTCAGTTCTTCCAGGTATTTCTGTGCCGCAAAAGAAGAATGTCCTCCCTGAGAGTAGCCTGTCAGAAATAACTGTCCGTTTGTTTTTACATTGATTTTTTTGTTCAATTCATCCACGGCATACAACATATAGATAAAAGACATCGCTTCTGACCATGCGTGCTGATACAGATGATCCTTTTCTCCCTTACCGATGCCATAATAATCAGGATAGCAGGCTGCATATCCATCAGCGGCAAACCCGAGGCAGATACCTTGCTGTGCATCTTCATCACTGATGTTTCGTTGCTTGTGTATCTGTGTGCCATGACCATACATCATGATGGGAGCATCCTTTTTTGCGTTTTTGGGTGCGTAGTAAATTCCTGAGCAATTGATCCAGCTGCTATCTATCCATTTTGCCTTATAGATGATTTCATAAATGTCGACATCATTGTTTACGTGCATGATGACTTTAGGAATATGATGTTTCTTGTATAGTGCAGAAATGCTCTTTTGGGTATGGGATTTTACCAATTGATAACTGACGAGATAAGAGGATGGGACCATGGATTTCACCCGATCTTCTGAAAAAGCAGGTTTAAAAAAGGAAAGAGACAGAAAAAGTAGTAACAGATTTCGCATAGCATAATAAATTTAGCCTAAGATATCACTGTTTTCAGGGATATCCAATACAAATTGCTTATATTTAATTAATTTTAACGGAGTCAATACTTAGTAGACATGAATGGAAAGATAGAGACCATAGAACAGGCAGAGGCGTTTATTAAAAACCTGAAGCGATCAGAGAATTGGGTGAGCAATGAGGAGTTGTTTACTAAACTGCAACGTAGTGAGAAATTAACGGAACAGCATAAACGGGATGACTTACAACCGTATTTGGGGGTAAACTTTTGTTTGTACTACATAGATGTGGGAGAATACAACAAAGCTTGGGAGTATACGGAAAAGGCTAAAATAAACGCCAGAAAATTCGAAAACGATGATAGACTATTAGATGCCATCAGTTTGCAATACCGCATACAGAGATATCTGGGCAATTTAGAAAAGGCACAGGAGATTGTGAATGAACAGATAGATATCGCTTATAAGGTAAATGATCTACAACAGATTGCAAGCGCCTATCAAAATCAGGCAATATTATTTCACAGGCAGAGGTTAAAACAGGATGCTATCGAGGCATTTGAGAAAGCAATCAGGTACATCACAAAATCAAATAATAAATATTACATATCAACATTTTCAATTGGATACTCCGGTGTGCTATTGGATTTCAATGAAACTGAACTTGCTGAAAAAAACCTGAAAAAAGGATATAATTTAGCAAAAGAAAACAACTACCTATCCCCTCTAGCTTTAGCATATTGCAATCTAGGCTTGTTGTATGAGCACCAAAAGAAAGAGAAGAAATGTATTCAATCCTACAAAAGTTGCATAAGGCTATTTAATGAGGTAAACAATACTACAGACGAAATTACTGCTAAAATAATGTTGTCAAACGCCTACGTTACATTCAACAGATTAGAGGATGCAGAAAACTTATTGAAACAAACCCTCGACTTTTCTGAATCAAATAATGTAAAATACAACCTAATCGGAATCTATGAAGCGCTAACTTCATTGTTAGAAAAGAAAGAAAACTATAAAGAGTCGCTACTATATTTTAAAAAGCTAAACAAGCTAAAAGAAGAATACCTGAGCAATGAAACAGACAAACGTATCCGGCATCTTGAAACAACAAAGAGAATCGACATCTTGAAATTAGAAAAGGAATCTGCCGAAAAAATGGCCGAAATAAAACATGATTTCTTAGCAAATATGAGCCATGAAATAAGAACACCTATTAATAGTATCTTGGGTATCTGTTACCTGCTGCAGCAGCAGTCTTTAAACAATATACAGCATGATTATGTAGAAAGGTTAAAACGTTCAGGAGAGAATCTATTGGGAATAATCAATGATGTACTTGATATATCCAAGATAGAATCCGGAAAGATGGAACTGAATCACGATGTGTTTTCATTAGATGAACTCATAAACGATGTTTATACATCCCTAGAGCCAAAATCAAACGCAAAAGAGCTGCAATTTAAGGTAATCAATAATAATGCGGACATATTACTACATGGTGACAAAGTCAGAACATATCAGGTATTGTTGAACATTGTATCCAATGCCATAAAATTCACTGAAAAAGGGAGTGTTATGCTATCTGTTAAAACAGAGACCATCGACAAGCTGAATAAAAAAATAACGTTTACCGTAACAGATACAGGAATAGGGATAAATAAAAAAAAGATCAACAATATATTTGACCGATATGAACAAGCAGATGAAACGATAAAGAATAAATTTGGGGGCACCGGTTTGGGCTTAGCCATTTCAAAAAAAATTATTGAGTTGATGAATGGCACAATAAGCATTAATAGCAAGTTAAACAACGGGTCTAAGTTTACAATAACGATTCCATTCCAATTAGCAGATGCAGACAACAATGATGGTTTGGAACATAAAATATCTGCAAACCTGATTGATAACAAGATAATCCTGATAGCGGATGACAATGAAGAGAACCGTTTGGTACTCCGGGAAATCCTGCTTAGTCACAATAAAACTGTCAGGATAATGGAAGCTTGTGATGGTAATGATGTCATCGGTATGCTATTTAAAAGAATTCCAGATGTTATATTTATGGACTTAGATATGCCAAATCTAAACGGTATTGAAACGACTCAACAAATAAGAAGGAATAGAAAATACGACAATATAAAAATCATAGCAAGTACGGCATCACTGATTGCATTATCAGAAGAAGAATTGAATGAGATCGGATTTAACGGCCTTATCAGAAAACCGTTTAAGGTGACTGAACTTCTAGATAAACTAAGCTTTGAAAACCACAATGCAAAACATCAATAACTATTTGATACAATAATCAACCTTACATGAAGGGATAGGTTTCTTATCATAACCACATTGCAATGTAATCTTTCTGCAAGCCGTATCTATATGATATCCATTCTGCATATATCCGCTTTCTAGAGTAATAAAATCCATTATTTGTCTAATCCCTTTAGAAATGGTAGCATTCAATTCATTAGCAGGCAAAACATCCGGTATGATTCTTTTTGTCGCATAATAATCGGCTTGCTGTTCATATGCGATACAATTTTCATAAAAACATTTCTTACAGTTTACATTACATATCTTCTTGTAACAATCGTGGTTATTACTGCAAACGGCACCGAACAGATGACCAATCTCATGTCCGATCATCAACAGCAATCCCTCTTTCCCTATATATCTACTCTTAACAACCCCTCCTGATATGTATATATAATCCCCTTTAGCACTGACATATGCCAATATCTTATTTTCTTTTCTATCAAATATTATTTTTTTATCATAATTTTTAAACAAAGGAATCAACGAATCAAGCAACCTGAATTTAACGGTATCTGTAGCAGCCATATCATTGATCTTAACGAAAGTATTGGAGTACTCCTTTTCAACCTTATAAAAACATATGACAGCACTGTCAGGAACTTCAAAATCAAGAAATACCGCGTCATCAATCTTGACTTGACTCATTTTCAACTGCTCTGTCTCATGACATAACAAAGGATGAATAATAAAAAACAGCAAAATTGAAAGATAACGACCTATCGTATTCTCACTTCTCATATTTCCTCTAAAACGGATGATTACTGTCTATTATAATTTGACGTGATTGAGCCGGACGGCCAGCAGCAGGAAGAACCGCGGGAATGTCATTTACCAATATATGGATCGTGTTTGTAATTCCTTTTTTTCTATTTTCATCATAAACTTCATATGAAACCTTTAACGGATAAACCATATACCTGACACTGTCATCTGTTTTTGATGTCACCCATATTTCAACAACGAAATCCTTTTTGTCCGGTACCGTGGCTTTGGTAATTTGTTTTTCCACCTTGTCATTATAAGTTGTAATGATTTGGTAAACACCACTCTTTAAAATTGATGCATTGACTACCAGATCGTCACTGAGAACCTGTCCTGGATATGGATTTAATTCAAATGCAAAAAATAGTTTCTTTGGCATAGTTTATAATTTTTATTACATTAAATATAAGATTAATTTCTTAATAAACAAATATATAACCCGTCTTTTTTACATAAGATTTAAAATGAGTAAACGGTCGTTTGGATGAGTAAGCGGTAAATGGATTTTTAATCCGGTACATGTTTCAATAAAAAATAGCCAACAGTAAAACTATTGGCTATCGACTTATGGCTTAGCGCCTGAATTATTCTTCACTCATATACGGATAGCTGTAGTGTTTTGCCGGCACGTAGTTTTCCTTTACGGTTCTCGGAGATACCCAGCGCAACAGGTTCCATTTGCTGCCGGCCTTATCGTTGGTGCCGCTCTTACGTGCTCCGCCAAACGGCTGCTGCCCTACCACCGCACCCGTGCATTTGTCATTCACATAGAAATTACCCGCACTGTTCGTCAAAGCATTTTTCATTTTTTCTATCACATAGGTATCCTGCGCAATGATGGCTCCGGTGAGAGCATACTCAGATGTAGTGTCTACCAAATGCAATACATTGTCAAACTCCTCGTCTTCGTATACATAGATTGTCAGCACCGGGCCAAAAATCTCTTCCACCATCGTCTGCGATTTCGGGTCTTTGGTCAGGATGACCGTAGGCTCTATGAAATAGCCTTTCTTCTTGTCATGTCCGCCGCCAAACATAATGATGTTATCCGGATTGGCCTTCGCATGTTCTATATATCTGGTAATGCGCTTGTAGGCATCTTCAGAAATGACGGCCCCCATGATGACGGAGAAATCTTCCACATTGCCCACCTTGAAGGTTTTCAACGCGGCATACATCGTTTCCCAGGTCTTATCCCAGATGGACTTCGGAATATAGGCACGGGAACAGGCAGAACATTTCTGTCCCTGATACTCAAAGGCTCCACGTAAAATAGCCGTAGCCAACACATCCACATCCGCGCTATTGTGTGCCAGGATGAAATCCTTGCCTCCCGTTTCACCTACCAGCCTCGGGTAGCTTTTGTATAAATGCAGGTTTTTACCTACCGTTTCCCAAATGGAATTAAACACGGTGGTGGAACCTGTGAAGTGGACTCCTGCAAACTCTGGATGCGAAAGAATGATATTGGTGGTTTCGATCGGATTGGCAAAAATCATATTGATGACACCGGATGGAAGTCCAGCCTCACGGAAAATCTCCATAATGGTCCAGGCGGAATAGATTTGTGTCGCAGATGGTTTCCACACCACCACATTACCCATCAAAGCAGGCGAAACGGACAGGTTGCCCGCAATGGCTGTAAAATTGAACGGTGTAATGGCATACACAAAGCCTTCCAGCGGACGGTATTCTATGGTATTACGAACCGCAGGGGCAGAAACGGGCTGATCGCTGTAGATTTCAGCCGCGAAATGCACATTGAAACGCAGAAAATCTGCCAGTTCACAGGCGGCATCAATCTCTGCCTGATAAGCATTCTTGGATTGACCAAGCATGGTAGCCGCATTAATAGACGCTCTGTACGGACCGGAGATGAGATCCGCCGCTTTCAGAAAAATGGATGCACGGTCTTCCCAATGCATGTTCGCCCACTTTTCCCTTGCTTTCAGAGCTGCATCTATGGCCTGATGGATGTGTTCCGTGTTGCCGACATGATATTGTGCAATCTTATGAGACAGTTCATGTGGCGGAAACAAATCAACGGTTTCATGCGTGCGCACTTCCTTTCCGTTGATAAACATCGGAATGTCATATACGATGGATTTCCGTCTTGCCAATTCAGCTTTCAGGGCTTTTCTTTCATTGCTGCCCGGCAAATATCCCAGAATAGGCTCATTTTGCGGAACAGAAACAGGTGCTATTTTATTTGGCATAACTGATAATTAAATAGTGGATATGAGACATTAAAAACTCGTTAACAATAACAAAGTTACTACTTTAAATTGAAAATAAAATTAGTTGTTATAGCAAGTTTCTAGTTTCTGAAGGCTACCACACCTTTGTATTCTGCTTCGAAATCGTGTAGGTTTTTTGCGGCTATCTCTGGCGAATGATTCAACTGTGTGTTGAAGTAGGCATCCAGTTCATCCAGACAGCCGTTCAGTTCCGGACGTTCAAAGTATAGCCTGCCACTTCTACGGATGATGAAGTCGGCAGTGTTGTTGGTCAATTCGTTCTCCAGGCAATATTCCGCTTCTGCCAACAGTAAATTATTGTTGAAATTGGTTTGCGCGGACGCCAGAATATATTGTGTATTGCTTCCGTATTTCAACACCAACTCCAGCACGTCATCCAGATAATATTGTTTGAAATCTTCCTGCAGCTCACGGGCTAACTCTGCGGGATACTTATCGAGATGGCCTCCGCTGAGTTTGATGAATTCCGTTGTACACTTGTTGAACTCTCTGCCTTCTTCCAGTTTCAGCTGCTTGCATACCACATTCACGCTGCGTTCGGCCATTTTACGGAAACCGGTCAGTTTTCCTCCTGCAATGGATATCAGGTTGGAGTCCGAGATGAATATTTCATCTTTACGGGATAAATCTGACGGATTCTTTCCATCCTCATGAATCAAGGGTCGCAATCCCGCCCAGGTGGATTCCACATCTTCCAACGTTAATTGAGCAGATGGAAACATATGATTCGCCGCCTTCAGCGTATATTCCACATCTTCTTTGGTTGCGAAAGGAAAATCAATACTTTCCTGGTAGTTCGTATCGGTCGTTCCCACATACACTTTCTTTCCTCTCGGAATGGCAAAAATCATACGACCATCCTGTACATCAAAATATACCGCCTGTTTTATGGGCAATCTCTCTTTTTTCAGGACAATGTGTATACCTTTGGTAAGGTGCAGTCTCTTTTTCTTGAGTGAATTATCCTTTTTTCGCAGGTCATCCACCCATGGTCCGCAGGCATTGATGACCTTTTTCGCTTTAATGTATATCTTATCTCCATTCAGCACATCCTTGCATACTGCGCCAGAAACCTTCTCACTGGCATTATGTGTAAAGGATTCAAATGCCACATAGTTGACACAAAGAGCACCCTTCTCCACGGCTGTCTTCAATACTTCGATCGTTAATCTTGCGTCGTCGCTTCTGTATTCCACATACATGCCGCCACCTTTCAGGATGCCATCGTTCAATAAAGGCTCTTTTTCCAACGTCTCTTCTTTGGACAGCATATTTCTGCGTTCTTCCTTCTCCACTCCGGCAAGCCTGTCGTAAACATACAAACCCAATGAAGTGGAATACTTTCCTAAAGAACCACCTTCAACGATTGGCAACAACATTCGCTCCGGTATAACGATATGAGGGGCGTTTTTAAACAAGATGGCCCGCTCCTGCCCCACCTCTCTCACAATTCCAAATTCCAGTTGTTTCAGGTAACGCAATCCGCCATGAATCAACTTGGTAGAACGCGAACTCGTACCAGAAGCAAAATCTGATTTCTCGATAAGGCATACTCTTAATCCGCGTGTTACTGCATCCAGTGCGATACCAGCACCTGTAATACCGCCTCCAATGACCAATAAATCAAAGGAATCTTCTTGCAATTGTTGAATATATCGTGAACGGTTGCGAGCTGAAAATGGCATACTTTCTGTTTAAAATAATTATCTAAAGATAAGAGAAAGTGCTACTTGGTTGTTTTGAATTACGTCAAAATAATTAGAAATAATGTTATCTTAAAGTGCTGCTAACGAATCTTCTTCTTGCATTTTTTGCATACATCCAGTTTTTCTGCATCTACCTGTTTTATGCTTGCCTCTGCTGCATGCATCAGGCAATCCTTATTTTCCTTACAATGCGGCAATCCAAGATTATGCCCGAGTTCATGCAAGGCAACTTTTGCCAGACGCTCATACAGCAACTTCTTGTCAGGCGTTTTTAATCGAAAAGTGGAGACGACACAGCTTTTACCCGGGCAGTAACCTAATCCCATAATGCCGAAATCCGGATACGCTCCTTTTTTTGTAGAAATATCTTTGCCTGTAATCCCAATGATATAGTTGATGCTATCTGGTTTCTGTTGCTTTAAGAGTCTGATCAATATGTCCGCTTTATAACGGTGGCGCGGCGGATAATAAGCTTCCTGAGGTAATTTCTGGTCTGGCAAAAGGATGACCTTAAAATGGTAAAACGCTTCAATATTGGATTTCAGCCAGTTCAATTGTCCGATATCTGTAAAATCCAGTGGCTGGATGGCAATAATTACGGGACGGGAATCACGTATATTTTGGCATCCTGGAGCAACAGTAAAATATAATGCTATCAGCAATAACTTAAAAAAACATATCCTTATGCAATCCACCATAGTATGACCATGATTATCTAACGGCAAGATGATTTATATAGTATCATTTAGCAAACTAATCTTCAAAAGTAGGTGACTGCCTGGTCATGCTCGCCTGAAACGCTGCCAGCAAATCGTTGGAATAGAAGAAAGCCGAATTCCAGTTGGCCATATACTCCAGACTTTCATTTACCGAATGATCTCGTGTGAAAACAATATTTCTTTTGGTGCCTCTTACAGAGAGTGGAGATTTTGTTGCAATCAATGCAGCGATAGCGCTCACTTCTTTCAGCATCGTTTCCTTATCTTCAAAAACTCGATTGACCAGCCCGCATTGAAGGGCTTCGTCTGCCGTCAGGTTTCTGCCGGTATAAGCCAGTTCTCTGGCAAGTCCATCCGGAATTATTTTAGGCAATCTTTGCAAAGTGCCAATATCTGCCACCATGCCCAAATCAATTTCCTTGATACAGAAATAGGCATCCTTCGTGCAATAGCGCATATCGGTAGCAGAAATCATATCCAGACCGGCACCGATGCAACCACCATGTACCGCCGACAATACAGGCTTACTGATTTGTTCAAACGTGCTGATGATCTCCTGAAAATCCAGCAGCAGTTTTCTGAATTTTTCCCGTTTTCTACCTTCGCATTTGTCCTCCGTCTTTTGTCCGACAGACATCAGCATGGTTAAATCGATGCCTCCGCAAAACAATTTTTCTCCCGCCCCGCTGAAGACAATCACTCTGACGTCAGGTGTTTCATCGCAATACAGCAAAGCAGATTTGAGTTCCGTCCAAGCCTGTTCATTCATCGAATTGGCCTTTTCCGGCCGGTTGATGGTCAGTTGAGCTATCTTATTTTCAATAGTCAGTGTCAGGTATTTCAATTCCATACTATTTTATTTTATACTTTCAGAATCCTGCTGTTTTAAAAACAGTTTTTAACAATTTCATTTCCTCGGAGGTGTTACCCAAATAGATTTCGTGTTCCATATTTTCCACTTCATAGGCTTTCGTTTCCGGATTATAATACGTCAGATCATCCAGTGATAACTTGAATTTGAGCGTTTGCTTTTGTTGAGGATTGAGCATTATTTTAGAAAACCCTCTCAACAACTTTACAGGTCTGTCCACTGTGGCATTTGAGAAACCGATGTACAACTGAACGACTTCCGCCCCCGTCACCTTTCCGGTATTCTCAACATCCACAGTGATTTCCAATTCATCGCCTGGTGTTATCGTATGTTTTTTCAGTGCCAAATTACTGAATGAAAAAGTGGTATAACTCAGTCCAAAGCCAAACGGAAAACGCGGTTTGATCCTGTTTTTGTCCATATAGGCATATCCGTGATAATATCCGTATTCCACTTCCTTGCTTTGGGCATCAAACGGTGGCAGATCGCTTTCAGAAATAGGCAATACAAAGGGCAGTTTCCCACTCGGGTTTACCTTCCCAAACAGAATATTCGCCAGCGCATTGCCACCTTGCATGCCACTATAAAACGTTTGCAGGATGGCAGACGTGTCTTCATACCATTCTTCCACTGTGATGGCGCTGCCTCCAGTCAGACATACCACATTATTCTTATTCACCGAATGGACCACTTTTATGGTATGGATATCCGAAGTATCTAAAGTCAGGTTGTTTCTGTCGCCACCCAAATGCAGCAGGCCTAGCTTTGTAAGAATACTCTCATCACTGCCCTTTCCTTTCAATTTCTTTTGCTGCATGGAAATAAACTCTCCTTCGTCCCCAGACTTCATGCCCACACAAATCACCACTACATCCGCTTCCGAACAAACCCTTTTCAGCTCATTGATATCCTGACCGTCTGTCGTTGTTATCAGCACATCTTTTCCTTTAAAATGATTCCTGATTCCGTCATACGGCGAAACAATCTTACTTTCCGACAAACGTGTCCAACTGCTGCCTTTGTCGCCTGTATTTCTTACGGTGGCCAAGCTCCCCACAACGGCAACTTTTCTTATTATTGAAGCAACAAGAGGCAGGAAATTATTTTCATTCTTTAACAAGACGGTACTTTTTTCTGCGGCCTCCAGTGCAAGGTCAATGTGTTCTTTTGTCTGCAGTAAAGATTTATCATATTGCTGTATTTCCTTTCTCGATGCCAGCCATATTTGTGTTCGTATGGTCGGATATACCAGGCGGTCAATATCCACTTCCGTTATCAAGCCATCTTTCAAAGCCTGCTTAACTTTCTTATACGTCAAATAACGGGCATATGACATCTCTACGTTCATCCCTGCTTTAATAGGTTTTACAGTATCGTATATACCGTTGTCCCAGTCGGAAGTGACATTGCCCTTGAAATTCCACTCTTTGCGCAGAATATCTGTCAGTAGGTATTTATTATGCCCGCAATATTCGCCGTTCAGTCGGTTATAAGCGCTCATCACCGTCATGGCGCCGCGATCGATGCATTTTTTGAAATGGGGAAGGTAAACCTCTCTCAAAGTCCGTTCATCCATATTGGCACTGACAACATAGCGGCTGTTTTCTATATTATTGGCAGCAAAATGCTTGATACAGGCCAATACATTGTGCCGCTGAATGCCTTGCACCAAAGCGGACGCCATCTCCCCCACATGCCAGGAATCTTCACCGTAGGTTTCCTGCGCACGCCCCCAGGCCGGATGGCGCAACAAGTTCATGCAAACAGCTCCTGAGTAATTGGAATTCGCTGCCCTTGATTCCTTTCCGATGGCCTCCCCAATCCTCCTTTCCAACTCCATATCCCAGGAAGCACCGCGCGCCATGGAAACAGGAAAGGTCGTAGATTTTCCTCCCGTAAAAGTCACTCCTCTTGGTCCGTCTGTAAACAAAATGGGGGGCACCCTGAAACGCTTATTGCCACCCGCTTTATAAGGTAATGGCAGTTTAAACAACATCCCCAATCCTATTTTTATTCTGGAAAGCTGATGCTGTTCTCCCATCAGGCGAATTTTTTCATCGAATTTCATTTTACTGACAATCTGCAAAGTAATCGCATCCAGTTCTTCATCTGATAATTCTGACCTCCAGCCGTAAGCTTTCGGGTCGTATTCGGTTATGAACAGATTCATCATAGGAGATTTTTATTATGATAATTACAGTAAGGAAGGTGATGCATTTTTATCATTTACTGGTTAAAGCGGACTCATCATTACCTGCCAAAAGCCTGAATAAAACTTGACGGCAAGGGACGGATTTTGCGCTCCTTATATTCATAATATACACAACCCGTTCGTAGCGATGCAAGGATTTTTCCGTTCATTTTGACAAACTGAAACACAAGATCAAAACTGCAATCTGTAAGATTATCTACACCGACATTACAGGTAATCTCATCCCCCAGAAAGCCTTCATTTTTGTAATGAATGGTGTGATTGGCCACAATGGTACCATGACCATTTGCTGCATCGTTGAGTTTCAGTTGAAGGTACTCAAACATCTCCGCACGGATGCTGTTGGCAAATACGAGTATACGTTCATTGCCCATATGATTTGCCTCATTAATATCCTCCGGTGCGATGCTGAAATGATAGGTGAATAATATCTTATCCGGCAGTGTTATGCTTACACGTTCCATATACAGAAAAAAAATTTACTGCAATATAAAATATTTATTCAACAGATTACTTTCTGTTTATGAATCAGCAAACGGGAGTTACTCAATAACAATTTTTGAATAATAATTCCCTTTTTCCGTATTGAATTGCAACTGATAGATGCCTTTGGCGAGATTAGTATAATCCAAGGGTATGTTATTCTTATTTTTAAATATTCTGGTGTCCACTTGTTTCCCACTCATATCAAAAACGGATAATGTTGCGTTCGTATAATTTTCATTGATGACGAGCATAAACAAACCATTGGAAGGATTTGGGAAAACATTTGCTTTCAACATCATATTCTGTCTGATTCCTGTTGTAAGGTCCAAGGCACTACAGTCTATCACCTTGGATTGTAAGGTATCAATAGAGCCTATGTTTGCAGATACATTGTTGTAAAAGGTGGTAATGGCGCTACAATCTCTTTTCAACCAGAAATCAAGCCATGGCTTCAGTAAGGAAAGCACCTTACTTTGCTGGTTTGCTGCTGTGATGTAGGTACTGCCAAAACATGCCGCCAGTTCTCCCACTTCACATACGGTTTTATTCGGATCGCCGAACTGGCAATGTGAGGCATCTTTTATATTGGCAAACACCTTATATTCGGATTTCAGATTCTGATACATCACTTTACTATTGGTAGCTGGTGGTGCCACACAATCTTTAGATCCGGCAAAAACCAATGCAGGTTTTTTGATATTTTTTGCGGCTTCTGTGGCTACGATGCCGTAAATGCCAAAAGTTTCTGCCGCCGCAAAATTGAATAGCGTTGTAATATCATCTGCTCCGTTCAAGGCAAGATATGATGCCCCACCACCCATAGAATGCCCACCAACAGCTGTGTATCCGTTTGTTTTCTGATATAAGAAAGACGTTGACGTATCTCCATAATTTCTTAAGATGCGAGCCACAAACAATTCATCCTTTCCAAATTCCGCATGATTAGGCGTACCTTCCTCCGTTGCAGGAAAACTGACGATGTAACCAGCTGCCGCCAATGACTGAGCCAACCACTGATAAGCCAAAGATGACATCAGAAATCCATGTCCAAAGGAAACTACCGGAAATTTGCTGCCATTATCCAATATAGGTACATTGGTACCTGTTGTTGCTGACGGGTAATAGATATTAGTTATGATGTTTCTATACCTTGACTGATCTCTCACCGTAATGTATCTGAACCCAACGTTGTATTGAGCCAAAGCAACGATAGACATCAAAAGAAAACCAAGTGTAAGTGTAGTGTTTTTCATAGAGTACTTAATTTAAAATCTAAATCAAACAAACGTTTGGTAAAATAAGACATTTATTGTAAGTATAATAAAAATTCGATAAAATTGTTTAAATAGACATTCTGGCAAGGATTGGAATATCCACGGAACAAAATTCACCTTTCAGGTATTTGTGATATCCGGTTATAGCAATCATTCCGGCATTGTCTGTACAATATTGAAAATCAGGAATATATGTATTACATCCGAATTTTTCCCCCAGTGATTTAAGTTGCTTTCTGAGTTCCGAATTGGCGCTCACTCCTCCGGCTATGGCAAGCTCCCTGATTCCTGTCTCATCTGACGCTTTCTTTATTTTTTTCATCAGAATAGAGATAATCGTATATTGCACGGACGCGCAAATATCATTCAACCGCTCAGAAATGAAATCAGGATTGACCTTTGTTTCCTTTTGCAAGAAATACAGAATGTTTGTCTTCAATCCGCTAAAGGAAAAATCAAGCCCCTCTATTTGAGGTTCTGAAAATCTGAATGCTTTTGGATTTCCGGTTTGCGCATATTTATCTATCAGCGGTCCGCCCGGATAAGGAAGATGCAGTATTTTTGCTGTCTTATCAAAAGCCTCGCCAGCCGCATCGTCTATCGTAGAACCGATTACCTGCATATCCAGATAATCACGAATCAGGACGATTTGAGTATGGCCACCAGACACGGTAAGACATAAGAACGGAAACTGAGGTTTAGGCTCATCAATAAAATGAGCCAGCACGTGAGCCTGCATGTGATTTATTTCAATCAATGGGATATGCATCGACTGTGCAAAAGATTTGGCAAACATACCGCCTACCAGCAGTGAACCCATCAGGCCGGGACCTCGCGTAAAGGCCACCGCATTGATATTTTTTTTGGAAATGCCCGCTTTTTTAATTGCCTCAGCAACTACCGGAATGATGTTTTTGGCATGTTCGCGACTGGCAAGTTCCGGTACAACCCCGCCATACTGTTCATGTACTTTCTGATTCGCTGTAAGATTAGACACTACTTTTCCATCAATGCAAACTGCAGCGGAAGTATCATCACAAGATGATTCTATTGCCAATATGACTATTTCAGGCATAATTTTTGGGTAAAATTTGGTAATTTAGCAACTTTTATATCTCTGTTGAAAAAATTCTTCAAATATACACTCAGAACGGTTTTAGTCATACTGCTATTGCTGTTAATTTTATTTGTATCTACCTTTTATCTAATCCAACAGCCCAAAGTACAAACCTACCTGGTTCACAAAGTAAGTGAATATTTATCAAAACAATTGGGTAATGACGTGCGCGTGGACTCTGTCAGTATAGATTTCATCCGAACTGTAGAAATACACAACGTATATGTATCCACCCAAAAAAGTAAGACAGACACGCTCCTCTTTGCACGAAAGCTGGATGTGGATCTGATGCTCGGCAGAACTCTGATGGACCAGATCGGCAGCCTGCAACAAAGCAAAATCTATATTGACAATGTTGCACTGGATGGTGTAAAATTCAACGGGTACCGCGCCAAAAATGACAGCACCTTCAATTTTCAGTTTATTCTTGACCAGCTGAAATCAAAAGATAAAAAGACCGAAAACAAGACGGCAGGCAAACCGATAGAGCTGAAACTGAATAAGCTCTTGCTGACCAATTCTAATCTCATTCTGGATGACCCGCATACCGATAAACGGATGGATATACGTTTCACAAAAATATTCATAGATGTCCGTGAGTTCAACATCAATCATCTTAAAATTGATGCCAAGAAACTGGAACTGGTCGATCCTTATTTTAAACTCACGGACTACAATGAAATCGACAAGCCTAAATCCAATAAGCCAAGTAAGGGTTTTGATGTGGAAGGCCTCGGAAAGAAACTGAACATCACCGTGGATGAACTCAGCATGAAGAACGGTAATCACGCCATGGATTTCAAGAAGAAAGACCAGAAAGCAGGTACCTTCCTCATCAGCCAGATGAATATACATGACATCAACATAGAAATTAAAGACTACAGATGGGATTCAACCGGAATGCATGTAAATATTGAAAAGCTGAACACGATCTGTGACAACAACCTCATTGTAAAGAAAATACAGGCAAAAGCCTTGCTGGACAACGACGGAATTTATCTGGACAATGCAGACATTGCATTCAACGACAGCAAGCTGAAGGGCAATCTGTCCATTCAGTTCACGGATGAATGGCGCTCATTCGGTGACTTTTCCAATAAGGTCATCATGAAGGCAGCTATTGAGGAATCTTTTGTAAAATCAAAAGATGTGGCGGTGTTTGCTCCAATGGCACAGAAATACATCCCCGAAACGGTACAGATGCATGGCTTTGTAAAAGGGAAACTGGCAAATATACGGGCAGAAGAACTTTACATCAGCGCAGGAAAAAATACGGTTATAGATATCACCGGAAACATAAAAGGGTTGCCACATATCAGTCAGACATTGTTTGATTTAAAAGTGAATCAGCTAAAAACAAATCCTGACGACCTGAAGCGCATCCTTACATTTGTGAAAATCCCCAAACAATTGGACAATTCCGGCAACATCAGCTTTAAGGGAACTTATTTCGGATTCATTAATGACTTTGTTGCAAAAGGAGCATTGAACACGGACAATCTGGGAAATCTGGTAACTGATATCCGTATGAGCTTCCCGAAAGGACAGGCTCCCAAATATTCAGGTAATGTAATAGCCAAGGGATTAAATCTGGCAGAGCTTACAGGAAACCATAAATTACTCGGCACCATCGATCTCGACATTAATGCTGATGGCAATGGGTTCAGTGCAAAAAATCTGAATACGAAGCTTAGCGGCACGGTCAGAAACTTTTACATGAATGGCTTTATATTTGACAAAATCAAGGTGGACGGATGGATCGATAAAAAGAAATTCAAGGGGCGTGCATTCTTCGATGACGATTGCTTTCTGGTAGATTTCAATGGTATTGCTGATTTCAATGACACCATTCCAAAGTTTGACTTCGTGACCAGTATAAAAAATGCTGATTTAAACAAGCTTCATTTCAGCAAAGACACACTATTGTTCTCTTTAGATGGAGAAATTCACGGCAAGGGAAACAATATCAATAACCTGACAGGAAACGGAAAATTCAGCAATATCATTCTTCAAAACACCAAGGATATTCTCGTCTTGTCAGACGTCGATATCAATCTTAAAAATGATGGAATCATCAAGGATTACTCCGTTACCTCCGACCAGTTCAATGCCAATTTCAACGGTCAGTTTGACCCTCTGACGCTAGTGCCATCCATGAAGGTGTTCCTGAGCAAATATTCTCAACTGATAAAACCCAGCGCTAAGGACTTCAAACTCGCCAAACCACAACAGATTGATGCCATTGTCAAGTTGAAATCTGACTTTGGACTGATTAAGGTCTTTGTCCCTAAATTGCAATACATCAGCGAATTTGACCTGAATGCGAGCATCAATACCAATCAGAATGTTTTAGAACTTAAGGGCAAGTTGGATTCCGCCAATTTCAACAATATGGCATTCAATAACATCACGCTGGATGGAAATACCAACAACACCGATTTATTGATTAACGGAAGTATTGGTAATTTAAGAATCAAAAAGACAGACATAAAAGATATCAATCTCGGACTGAACAGTTCCTTGGAGCAACTCCTGACCAATCTCAGCGTATCCAACGACTCTTCAGACAACTCCATCCGATTATTGTCTACACTTGACTTTAGACGTGACAGTGTCATCGCCAGAATAATTGATTCAAAATTGAAGCTGAACAACAAGACCTGGCAGGTACAAAAAGGTAATGAACTCACCATTGTAGACAATATTTTCATCGCACAGAATTTCTCCTTGATTCAGAACGATCAGAAAATAAACATACAGAATGGGAAAAACACCTTATCGGATGCAAAGATAAACATCGAGAATTTAAGCCTTTCTGATATAGGGCAACTGATAGACAGCACGGGTGCCATCAAGGATGGTAGACTATCCGGAACGGTAAATCTGAAAAACATACTGACCAAACTGCAGGCAAATGCAGATGTGACCATCAACGACCTTCAGGTATTGGATTACAAAGTCAAATACATAGGTCTTGATGGTGTCTACGGCAGAAACGGAAAGAACATCATAGAAGCCGGCGGCACCATTGAAGATAAGAATTATCAGTTGTCATTTGATGGAATCTACGACATGCAGATCAAGGGTAAGGAACAGTTTGACATCAACGCAGATATTGAAAAAGTGAATCTGAATTTTCTGGAAGCCCTACTCAAAAAAGAATTGTTGGTGCCACGGGCATTTGTAAAAGGACAGGTCAATCTTTCAGGCAACTTAAAAAAGCCTATCCTAACGGGTAAAGCACAGATAATAGACACGGCAGAATTGAAACTGCGCATGCTGGGAACAACCTTTAAGCTGGTGAATGAAGAGATCCTGTTGACCAACAAGGGTTTTGATTTCGGCAATGTCACTTTATATGACAACTTTGGAAACACCGCACTCCTATCGGGTAAATTATTGCATAATGGCTTTAAAGACTGGAAAGCGGATAAAGTGAATGTGAGCGCACCGATTGGATACAATTTCATGAATACCACCTACGATGACAATCAGGATTTTTATGGAAAAGTATTTGCCAAAGGAGATGTGGATATTGACGGCTACTTCAATGACATCACCATCAATGTCAACAGACTGGAGACGCTGAAAAATACTGAGTTTAACTTACCTGTTTCCGACAAGGCATCCGACAAGGGCTATTCCTTCATCAAATTCGTTGACCCTAGAGATACCATCAGGAAGATTGATTATAAATCCAAAATCAGCGGTTTGAATATCAACATGAACATTACCGCCACACAAGATGCATTGGTGAATATCATTCTTGACCAATCTGCAAACGACAAAATTGTTGGACGTGGCGAAGGAAGTCTCAATTTCTCTATGGACAAGAAAGGTGAAATGCTGCTGAGTGGTGTTTATGACTTGAAAGACGGCAAATATGATTTCAATTTTCAGGGTATCCTGAACAAGACCTTTAAGATTGGACCGGGAAGCAAGATTATATTTAACGGCGACCCTCTGAAAGCGGAACTCAATGTAAACGCACTTTACAATATAAAATCCGCTTCTATCCGAAACCTGTTTGACACAACAGATCTGAATGGGAAATTAATTCGAAACAGAACCTTCCCTATAGACTTAAACCTATTGATTTCAGGCACTTTAGAAAAAACAATAATTGGGTTTAAAATCCAGCCATCTACCATAGTGCCGGATGCTTTGGACAGAAAACTGGTGGAAATCAACAGCAATCAGAATGAGGTAAACAACCAGGCGGGTTTTCTGCTCTTATTTAACTCCTTCTTCCCTACGGGTTCTACCGACCAGAAAGTGACGGGCTACTCCAATACGGTTACGCAGTTGATTTCCGATCAGATTTCAAAAATACTCTCCCAAGGATTGGGAAGTCTTATCAAGGGTGCATCTTTGGATGTATTGCTCAGTGATCTGGAATCAAAAGAATCCCGGAATTTCGGTTTCAGCTACAAACAGGAAATCCTGGGTGGAAAGCTAATTCTGACGATTGGCGGAAATGTCAACTTCGGTAGCAATACGACATCGAGTTCCGGTTTAACCGGCCAGCCTACCAACAATGCGGCCATCGCAGGCGATTTCGTGCTGGAGTATCTGGTAACCGATGATGGAAGAATACGACTCAAAACCTATGCAAGGACAGCCAATTACGACTTAATCAATCAGGACAAGATTCGGACGGGCGGTGCCATCTCTTTCCAGAAGGAATTCGACAACTTCAAGGATCTTTTCAAGCTAAGATCCAAGTCAAATAAAACGCCACAGCCTGAAATCATCAAAACGGACACGACTATACAATTTACACCGTTAAAGGATACAGCCATAAAAAAATAAATCACTCCAATAATGAAAAGATGCGTTACCTGGCAACGCATCTTTTCATATCAGTTCACATATAACATGAATCTACTTGTTCAGCTCATGCCCCATCTTGTCTCTTTTGGTATCGAGGTATCGTTGATTGAATTCATTCGGTACCGTTTGAATCGGCACATTCTCCACAATCTCCAAACCATATCCCTTCAATGCAGCGCGTTTCTTAGGATTGTTGGTAATGAGTTTCATCTTCGTAACATTTAAATCCCGTAGGATTTGTGCCCCTATGCCAAAATCGCGCTGATCAGCCTTAAAGCCCAGCGCCAGATTTGCATCTACGGTATCCATGCCTTCTTCCTGCAGTTTATAGGCTCTAAGTTTATTCATAAAACCGATACCACGTCCTTCCTGCATCATATACAAGATGACACCCTTGCCTTCCTGCTCCACCATTTTCATGGCATTATGCAACTGATCTCCGCAGTCGCAACGCATGGAGCCGAGGATATCTCCCGTAATGCAGGATGAATGCACACGCACCAAAACAGGTTCATCCTTTTCCCACTCACCTTTTACCAACGCAAAATGCTCCTCACTGGAATTGGATTGTTTATAGGCTACCAGTCTGAAATCTCCGTATTTGGTCGGCATCTTCACTTCCACGGCACGCTCAACGAGGCGATCGTGCTGCAAGCGGTATTCTACCAGATCTTTGATGGAAATGATAGGCATGTTGAATTTCTTGGCAATGGGAAACAAATCATTCAGGCGAGCACATTCGCCGTCCTCTTTGAGTATTTCCACTAACAGGCCTGCCGGCTCAAAACCGGCTAAACGCGCCAGATCAATGGCGGCTTCCGTATGTCCGGTACGTCGCAGAACGCCTTCTTTCTTGGCTTTCAACGGAAAAATATGACCTGGTTTTCCCAATTCATCAGGATGCGTGTTCTTGTCTATTAATGCTTTAACGGTTTTAGAACGGTCGGATGCGGAAATGCCCGTTGTGCAGCCATGTCCGATTAAATCAACGGAAACGGTAAACGGTGTTTCATAGTGGGAAGAGTTGGAATTCACCATCAGGTCCAACTGCAGTTCCACACATCTGTCTTCCACCAGCGGCGCACAGATGAGACCACGTCCATGGGTAGCCATAAAGTTGATGATTTCCGGAGTGGCATTTCTAGCCGCAGTGATGAAGTCTCCTTCATTTTCACGGTCTTCATCATCCACCACAATGACGATTTTTCCGTTTCTTACTGCTTCAATAGCAGATTCTATGGTATCTAACTTATTATCAGTTTCTTGTAGTTGGTTGCCAGACATTTGTTTTTACTCCTTTACAAAATTTAATAAAACCGATCATGACGGCGATATTCATAACTATAAAATAGTGAAAACGCCTTAAAGGTTTAAATTCCACACCAAAAGTAAACAAAAGTGCATCAATAATCGGTAAAAATAAGGTTACGATTAAGATAAACAATGTAAATTCCAGCAAGAGCATATAATAGACAATCAAGAGTAGAAATGGTGTTTTCCAGCGTATCACCTTATGCGACAAGAAGACAAACCCTGCCGGATGGAAAGGTTGAAAAACATATTTCTTAAATCTCCATAAATTCTGAAAATTGCCGCTTGCTATCCTGATTTTTCGGAAAAACTCCTGTTTCCAACTGGTCACCACATCTTCATGGCAAATGGCATCCATATTCAGGATGGCTTTAAAATCGGCTGTAACGATACTGAATCCGATGAAAAAATCATCGACTAAAAAACTGAGGGGAACTGTCGTATATAATTTTCTTCTGATGGCATAACAACCACCGGATGGTCCGGGAATGATGCCATACACCAGACTCTCATTTCGCTTGATATCGGTTTCATACTCCCAATAATCTTCTTCCTGTTTATTAAAAACCTTCTTGGGCTGTATATTGGAATCCACCAGACCTATTTGTTCATCGCTGAAATACTTCACCAGTTCAAACAGGGTATCCTCCTTAAAAATCACGTTGGCATCTGTCAGCACCAGAATACTTTCCCTGTCGGGAATAACCTGATTGATGATATGGTTCAGCACATTGGGTTTCCCCTGTCTTTCAGAAAATTCAGTAATATGAATATTGGTAAAATCAAAGTCTGACTCAATGACAGACTTAGTGGCATCTGTACAATGGTCCAGGCCTATGTATATGCTGATTTTATCGGCAGGGTAATTTGAGTTGAGAATGCTGTTCAATTTCTCAGCTATCACTTTCTCTTCATTGCAGGCAGGAATAACCACCATCACTTCCGGAAGTTCGTCTGTTGTATCATATACTTTGTAAGGAAGTGTTTTGCCGTAGGCTTTTTTTCTTAATGACATTGGATAAAGGATGTAAGTATACATCAACACCCCAACAGCCATTATCAGATAAAAATAAATCACGCTGCTGATTTTTTACGGAATAAATGCCGAAAGAAGGCTCTGATACTTTGAAACACATTGGCATACCATTCACCCCTGAACAATACCGAGTCATTATTTGCCTTGTAGGTTAAAAACAATGCAAGCGGCATCAGCACGAGAGATGACAGCCACATACCTGCAAAGGGTGGAATAATCAGGCCTTTTGCCAGTTTTTCGCCGGTAACGTTTAGCACATGAAACAATACAAAATACAATACGGCTATCAAGATGGGCATGCCAAAACCGCCTTTTCTTACGATGGCACCCATGGAACAACCGACAAACAACAAGACCAGACAGGCAAATGACAAACTGAACTTCCGATACCATTCGCAATAATAGTTCACATAGTTAGTCTGCTTGAAATCTAAGTCACTGGCCGACATATTGGTATAGTCTTTCAGGCCCTGCACGTTGCTGATACTGATGGACAGACAGTTTTGAGTGATGTTTCGGGAAAATACCTTGTTGATATCCAGTCTTGCAGGTGCTTTCACTTGCGCTGTTTTCAACGAATCCGATGTTTTTTTGAAGGATGAAAAATAAGTCGAGTTATTCATTCGTATTTCATCAATACGTTTTTCTATATCCTTACGGCTGGAATCTGCCTCATGCATGAGCTGGCCTGCATTGTACATGATAAAGTGCGTTTTGAACAGTGACTGATCGGTGCGTGTCATTTTAAACTCACGCAAATCAAACACTTTCCTCCATTGTTTAAATTCCATGATGGTCTGTTCAGGCTGCTGCACATCCGTGTTGGTTATTCTCTTTTTTACGTCCTGATATTGTTTTCCGTTGTAAAGTGTCAGAATCAAATGCTCTCCGGTATTACTCAGCGCCACATCACCTTTATCCGCCAGC
This sequence comes from Chitinophagales bacterium, assembly GCA_046329775.1. GTDB lineage: Bacteria > Bacteroidota > Bacteroidia > Chitinophagales > JADIYW01 > JADJSS01. The sequence continues at coordinate 203,810 of JAXLTX010000001.1, read as the reverse complement.
ACCACATTGTCGTTCCCTTTTCCTTTAGAATGATCATAGACCATAATACCGTACAATGTCTTATTATCAGGGTCCTTATGCTGGATTTTCAGGGCGAATCCTGAAATCCCTCTATAGAATATACCTTCCTTTATATCCAGCGCCGGTTTCTGTTTTCGGATATCATACAACAGGGAATAAAATTTCAAATGCACCTTGGGAAGTATGTTATTGGAGAAATAAAAGGCTCCGAAAGCCAGAAAGGTGGTGAAGACAATGAGACTTCCCATGACACGCATCAAAGACAAACCACCTGTTTTGTAAGCCGTCAGTTCGTTGTTTTCACCCAGCGTACCGATTACCATCGTGGATGCCAGCAAGATTGCCAAAGGCAATGCCATCGGTACAATAGTTAAAGTAAACAATCCGACAAGCTTAAACAACAAACTAGTTTCCAGCCCCTTACCAACAAAATCATCTATATATTTCCACAAAAATTGCATCATAAAGATGAAAGATGTCAACCCAAAAGTGATGATTAATGGCACAATGAAACTACCCAGAACTACTCTATCGACGCGTTTAAACATGTGTATTTTTACGTTGCTAAAATAGACAATATATTGCAAAACACCCACGTTAATGTAATGTTAAGATATTGACTTTCAAATAGAAAATCATTATCTTTGCACTCTTTTAAAATTTCATCCAACTAATTAAAGTATGCGTCAGCTCAAGATTACCAAGTCCATCACCAACCGTGAAAGCCAATCTTTAGAAAAATATTTACAAGAAATCGGAAAAGTTGACCTCTTGACTCCTGAAGAAGAAGTTGATTTGGCGCAACGCATCAGAGCCGGAGATCAGGTTGCATTAGAACGACTGACGAAAGCAAACCTTCGTTTCGTGGTATCTGTCGCAAAACAATATCAGAATCAGGGATTGACCTTGAGTGACCTTATCAACGAAGGTAATTTAGGTTTGATAAAAGCCGCACAGCGCTTCGATGAAACACGTGGTTTCAAATTCATTTCCTATGCCGTATGGTGGATTCGTCAGTCTATCTTACAGGCTTTGGCGGAACAATCCCGTATTGTTCGCCTTCCTTTAAATAAGGTAGGCTCGTTAAATAAAATCAACAAGGCATTCTCCAACCTAGAACAGGAGTTTGAACGAGAACCTTCTGCAGACGAATTGGCGGAAATGCTTGAAATTACCCGCGAAGAGGTGGAAACAACCTTGGGGGTTGCGGCACGTCACGTATCGGTAGACGCTCCTTTTCAGGAAGGTGAAGAAAACTCGCTGCTGGATGTATTGGAAAACACTTCTGCACCAAGAACCGACTTGCAGTTGGAATACCTGGAATCTTTACGCAAAGAAATTGAACGTTCACTATCTACTTTAACAGACCGACAAAAAGACGTCATCAAATACTATTTTGGCATTGGCGTGGAGCATCCGATGTCATTGGAAGATATCGGCGAAAAATTCGGCCTGACACGAGAACGCGTTCGTCAGATCAAAGACAAAGCCATCAATAAATTGCGTGCCACCTCCCGAAGCAAATTACTGAAAAACTACCTGGGTAATTGATCGGCATTGAGCATCTGAGGTCACAAGCACGGAAAACGTCTATTCATACATTCTATAATCTAAAAATCCAATAATTAACATGAGCAACTGGAATTCTAAAGAAAAAAGCGCCTTAGAACTCATCAACATCGCAGGTACACTTTGGTTAGACAAAAACGTAGAGTTAGTAATTTTAAGAAGAAACATCGTTGATTCCAGATACACGGAAGTATTGAACAATAAGGAATTTGCAAAGAAATACCTGAACTTACCATTAACGATTGAAATATTGCTGGAACTGGCGAAGTCTATTGCTAAGTTAGATATTGCTCCAACACGTATAGATCTGGCCACCCTTTGCAGGCAATGGCTGGATGAAGGAAACGGAGATTATGATGCATTCGTTGCAGACAAATTAAAGGAATACGGAAAAGATAAAAGAGTCATCAAGCCGATTGATGTGGTGTTGTTTGGCTTCGGTAGAATCGGAAGGCTGGCCGCTCGTGAGCTGATTCAACAACATGGCAACGGCGAACAACTCAGACTTCGTGCGATTGTGACACGTGGCAAAAACACCGACGAGGAGATCAAAAAACGCTCTTCCCTGTTGCGCAAGGATTCCGTTCACGGAAAATTCCGCGGGGTGATAACAGAAGACTACACGAACAAATCACTGATTGCCAATGGCAATGAAATCCACATGATTGTTTCCGACAATCCTGCTGATATTGATTATACAGCTTACGGCATCAACGATGCATTATTGATTGACAACTCCGGTATTTTCAGAGATGAAGAAAAATTAAGTACTCATTTAAAAGCGAAAGGTATAGCAAAGGTTTTACTGACAGCTCCAGGAAAAGGTAGCTTACCAAACATAGTTTACGGTGTGAATCATCTTGCATTCCATCCGGACAATGGGAAAATCTTTACGGCGGCATCCTGTACCACCAATGCCATCTCTCCTATCATCAAAGTGATTGCCGATAAATTAGGCATTGAAAGCGGACACGTGGAAACGGTTCACTCCTACACCAATGACCAGAACTTACTGGACAACTACCACAAGAGCTATCGTCGTGGTCGTTCCGCTCCGCTCAACATGGTAATCACTGAAACCGGTGCGGCAAGTGCCATCACCAAGGTTATTCCAGCAATGGCCGGAAAATTCACCGGAAATGCGGTACGTGTACCAACACCGGATGTTTCCTTAGCCATCTTAAACCTGAATTTATCTACAGAAGTCAATTCCATTGATGAAGTGAACGCCATCATCAGAGATGCCGCCACACATGGCGAACTGGTAGAGCAAATCGATTATTCTACTTCGCAGGAACTGGTATCTACAGATTGCGTTGGAAATCCACATGCCTCCATCCTGGATTCTCACGCAACCTTAATTTCGCCAAGCAAGAAATCCATCGTATTATATGTTTGGTATGATAATGAATATGGCTACACCCGTCAGGTCATTCGCTTGGCAAAATATCTGGGTAAAGTTCAAAGACTTACTTATTACTAATCATTTACCAATTGGATAATTAGCTAATTATCAAATTTTACAACTATGTTTGAAAACTTACAGGATAAGCTCGAAGGTGCGTTTAAGAATCTGAAAGGTCAGGGAAAACTGACAGAACTGAATATTGCTGCTACCGTTAAGGACATTCGTCGTGCATTGGTGGATGCTGACGTTAACTACAAAATCGCCAAAGAATTCACCGATACCATTAAGGATAAGGCTATGGGGCAAGATGTTCTGACAGCTGTTTCTCCGGGCCAGTTGATGGTAAAAATCGTAAGCGATGAACTGACCCAGCTAATGGGTGGCACAGCCTCTGAAATCAATATAAAAGGCACACCTGCCGTCATCCTGATTTCAGGATTGCAGGGTTCCGGAAAGACAACTTTTTCAGGAAAGTTGGCCAATCATATTAAAACCAAACTCAATAGAACGCCTTTGTTGGTAGCCTGTGACGTATATCGTCCTGCCGCGGTAGATCAGCTGAAAGTATTGGGCGAACAGATCGGTGTGGAAGTGTACTCAGAACCGGAGAATAAAAACCCGGTTTCCATCGCTCAAAATGCCATTGCATATGCAAAACAGAAAGGACAAAATGTAGTCATTGTCGATACAGCCGGTCGTTTAGCGGTAGACGAAGAGATGATGGATGAAATCTACAATGTAAAACAGGCTATCCAACCACAGGAAACCTTGTTCGTAGTAGACTCCATGACCGGGCAAGATGCGGTAAACACGGCAAAAGCATTCAACGAAAGAATCAACTTCGACGGAGTGGTATTAACCAAATTAGATGGTGATACACGCGGCGGAGCGGCTTTATCTATCAAGTATACCGTTAACAAACCTATCAAATTTGTATCGCGCGGTGAAAAACTGATTGACACGCTGGATATTTTCTATCCTGAACGTATGTCACAGCGTATTCTCGGCATGGGTGACATCGTCTCTTTCGTGGAAAAGGCACAGGAACAATTCGACGAAAAGGAAGCACAACGATTACAGAAAAAGATAGCCAAGAACCAATTTGATTTTGAAGACTTCCTGCAACAAATCAATCAGATTCGCAAGATGGGAAACATCAAGGATTTGTTAGGAATGATTCCCGGCGTCGGAAAGGCTGTGAAAGATATTGACATAGACGATAACGCTTTCAAGAAAATTGAAGCCATCATTTTTTCCATGACACCGGAAGAACGCAGAAATCCGGATATCATCAACGGAAAACGAAGAGAGCGCTTGGCAAAAGGCTCCGGCAACACCATACAGGAAGTGAATGCTTTCATCAAACAATTCGACCAGATGAAAGTCATGATGAAACGAATGCAGGGTATGGGAATGGGAAAACGATAAGAATATAATACCAAAAATCAATGCCGGATAAATTTATCCGGCATTTTTGATTTACAGTGGAATTATTTTTTAAAATCAGCTGTTATACATAAAAACAAAAATCTATGGAACAAACACTCACCTACAACAGAAAGAGTTTAATTATAAGTTTTGAAAAAGCTACCGGCATCACCCAGTCAGTAAAGATTGATAGTGTCTTAGAAGCGAAACAAATCATCAATCATTTAATTCACTTCCTCGACATTAATGACATCAATAGCATCGAAGATGATTTTATCACACCTGATTTCAATAAGGATACCATAAAAATACGCTTTACGGCATCCAATGACAAAGTAGGCAACCAGGCGTTTTTAGCCAGCATTAAAATTTTCAACGATTATATTTTCTCCACAAACAAATAACGCTTAACACAAACATCACTTTTATTCTTATTAAATTCCGCTAATTTAGAATATGATAAAAGCAGGAATCATTGGTGCAGCAGGTTACACCGGCGGAGAATTGACACGCATTCTTTTACATCATCCTAAAGTGGAAATTGATTACTGTTACAGCAGAAGTCAGGCAGGTAAAAAGATCAGCGACATACATACCGATTTATTGGGTGACACGGATTTGGTTTTCACCAATGAGTTCCATCAAGAGATTGATGTACTGTTTTTATGTTTACCTCACGGTGAAACCAAGCCGTTTTTGGAAAACCATCCGCTCTCACCTACTACGAAAATCATCGATTTATCTAACGATTTTCGATTAAAGAGAGATGCCGGTGATTATATATACGGCTTACCGGAATTGAATAAGAACAGCATCAAACAGGCTGCAAAGGTTGCCAATCCGGGGTGCTTTGCTACGGCAATTCAACTAGCCTTGTTACCATTGGCCAGCAGGAATTTATTACAAAACGATATTCATATTTCTGCCATTACCGGCAGCACCGGTGCAGGGGTTTCCTTAAGCGATACGTCGCATTTTACCTGGAGAAACAGCAATATCAGCGTATACAAGGCATTTACCCATCAGCATTTGGGAGAAATAAACGAATCGCTTGCCCAGCTGCAAGATACATTCAGCCAAACCATTAATTTCATTCCGTACCGCGGTGATTTCACCCGCGGTATTATTGCCACTGTTTATGTTGATTCCGATAAATCCATGGAAGAAGCAAGAACAATCTACCAGCAATTTTACCATTCTGAACCTTTCGTCTTTATTTCTGAAAAGACAATCGATCTGAAGCAGGTCATCAATACCAACAAATGCATGCTCTATCTGGAGAAACAAGGTACTAAACTGATGATTATTTCAATCATTGACAATCTGGTGAAAGGTGCATCCGGTCAAGCTGTTCAAAATATGAACCTGATGTTTGACCTAGAAGAAACAGCAGGTTTGAAATTAAAATCCAGCGCATATTAACCATTCACTCACGACTCACGACTCATCTATGAAACTATTCGATGTATATCCATTATTTGATGTAAATCTGCTAAAGGGCGAAGGCTGTTATGTGTATGATGACAAAGGTACCCGATATTTGGATTTCTACGGCGGACATGCTGTCATTTCCATCGGTCATGCACATCCTCATTATGTTAAGAAACTGGAGGAACAACTGCATCTGCTTTCATTCTACTCCAACTCTGTACGAATGCCCGTTCAGCAGAAACTGGCAGACAAACTCGGCCAATTATCCGGATGTGATGCATATAACCTTTTCTTGTGTAACAGTGGCGCGGAAGCCGTGGAAAATGCCTTGAAAGTTGCCTCTTTCCACAACAACAGAAAGAAAGTGATTGCCTTCAGAGGTGCCTTTCACGGCCGTACGTCGGGAGCAGTGGCAGTCACCGACAATCCTAAAATAAAACCACCTGTAAACGATGACTCTCACGTTATATTTTTAGATTTCAATGATGAAGCCTGGCTCAAAAGAGCCTTTGCAGAAAACGAAATCTGTGCCGTTATTATTGAAACCATTCAAGGCGTAAATGGAATCTATGAACCCGCTGAATCCTTTTTACAACTGATTCAGCAATTATGCAATGAGCACAATGCGCTCTTCATTGCAGATGAGATACAGTGTGGCTATGGCAGAAGCGGTCATTTCTTTGCCTATCAGTTTGCGGATGTGCAGCCGGATGTCATCACCATGGCAAAAGGCATGGGCAACGGCTTCCCCATTGCCGGAATTTTAATTCATCCGAAAATAGCTGCAAAACATAGCATGTTAGGCACCACTTTTGGAGGTGCACCGCTGGCCTGCGCGGCAGGGCTGGCCGTATTAGAGGTGATTGAGCAGGAAAACCTGATTCAAAATGCGGTTGATGTCGGCAACTATCTTCTAGAGCAATGCAAACTATTGCCCAAGGTAAAAGAAGTGCGCGGCAAAGGACTGATGATAGGCATCGAATTTGAATTTCCTATAAAACAGCTGAGAGATATACTGGTATATGAGCATCAGATCTTTGTCGGCAATTCCAACCACCCCAACACCTTGCGGCTGTTACCAAGCCTGACGATCACTAAAAATGAAGTTGACCTATTGATTAACGCTTTAAAAATCAGCATCTAAGATGAAGAATTTCCTGAATGTTCGTGATGTGGAAAATACGGAACACTTGGCTCAGCAGGCAATTAGCTTAAAAAAAGACCGCTTTGCCTTTAAAAGTATGGGCGAAAATAAGACGATGGTCCTGCTCTTTCTGAACGCCTCCTTACGCACCAGAATTTCCACACAAAAAGCGGCGCAAAACCTAGGTATGAACACCATTGTCTTAAATCTGGGTCAAGATAGCTGGCAGATGGAATATGAAGATGGGGCCATCATGAATGGAAATACCGCCGAGCATATAAAAGAAGGTGCTGCCGTTATCAGTGAATATGCAGATATCATCGGCATACGCGCCTTTCCTACACTGACGGACAGAGAACGGGATTACTCAGAATTTGTATTACATAAATTTCTGGAAAATGTAACTGTGCCGGTCGTCAATATGGAATCGGCAACCGTACATCCATTACAATCCCTGACAGATTTAATGACGATACGCGAGCATACTAAAAAAGACAAGCCTAAAGTAGTGCTGAGCTGGGCGCCACACATCCGATCGCTGCCGCAATGCGTATCCAATTCCTTTGCCGAATGGATGAATAAGAGTGAGGTGGATTTTGTGATTACCCATCCTGAAGGTTATGAACTGAATGAACAGTTCAGCGGCAAAGCAAAAATCATCTGCAACCAGGAAGAGGCTTTTGAAAACGCTGATTTCATATACGCTAAAAACTGGAGCTCCTTTCATGATTATGGAAAAGTATTGGGTACCCATTCTGACTGGATAATCAACGATAAGAAAATGCAACTCACCAATCATGCAAAATTCATGCATTGCCTGCCAACGCGCCGAAATGTGGAAGTGGCGGATGATGTGCTGGATTCGGATTATTCTATAGTGATAAACCAAGCGGCCAATCGTGAGTTTGCGGCTCAGGCGGTACTGAAAAACATACTGGAAGGAGTCGGTTAAATAAGTGTATATTTCAGTATTCTTCTGTCTGGATTACTTTCTGTATTTTTTTCTTATCATCCTTCTGTTTGTTTTCATTCACAATGAACGCGGGATGATTGAATTCTTTCTCCAGCATCCATCCATCCGGACGAACATCTTTATTAAAAACAATTATACCATTGGATGATTTTCTTATTTCCTGCATCCAGAACACCGGACCTTCATAATGCTTCCAGCCTTCATACTCTTCTCTGGAATAAAAAACCTGAAGCCATAATACTTCTCTTTTTACAACGGAATGTTGCTGGTCAAAAAAAACGATCTCCTTATACTTCAACTTTCTGGCAAATTGCCTATACATATCAGTATAATAACTGTTGTTGCAATAATCCTCAAAGCAGAAATTAGAGTTGGTGGGAATATTTAACTGATAATGATCAAATCGTTGAAGAAAATCATCAAACAGGCATTGATTCATTTCACGTTTCGGATAATAGCCGTTCCACTCGCCTTTGCAGTATCCTTTGAGCAAATCAACAGGCACGGATTTCAGATACAGATTTTTACTCAAATCCAGGTTGATGGTATAGGTGAATGTATCCGTCGCAAAGAAATTCTGCGCATTGGTCTGACAAAAAATAAAAGAACAAAGTAATACGATAACTGATTTCCTCATCTGTATTTTTTTCTGATGACTTATTTCAACCCCGTTAATTTGGCCAATTCCTGCTTGGTTTGCGGTAATTTTGCAAACACTTTCATCGGAAAGACCACTTTCTTATTAGCGTTCAGTTTTGCATCAAAACCTGCAGTGAACTGATTATCCAGCACGGCTATTTTCCCATCTTTGGAAAAGGTAAAAATGGTAAAATCTTCGTTGGGTAGTAATTTAAAATCATTGGCAAACTGTGTCGGATGATAGGTTAACACGGCATTTCTGTTTTTATAAACGACAAAGATATCAGAGTTTAATTTTTGATCATACCCATCGAGCTTAAAATCCGCCACAATCGGCACCGTTTCTTCATTCAGTATTCTATCGCAGTTGTACAGCTGCATTTTATCGGCATTAATGGTCTTAAACGACTGGTCGCGTACTTCTTCATAAGACATTGCACCGCTTGATGCAGACTGAACAGTTAACAAATTGCCATTATTATCCGAAATAATATTTTGCCCTTCAACATCCTGCCATAAATTATCCCCCCACAAATCCTGTCTGTTATCGGTTGATGCCTGATTGGCAGCGGGGAGCTTTCCAAATGGCGTATCCTTCTCCCATCTATTATTTTGCCTGTTTAAAATATATGTTTCTCCTCCTGTCACTTCAAAATTGCTGGCGAGCTGTACCTGTACTTTTTTATTGGGTGCAAAAGACAACAGCTTTCCATTTCCATAAGCCATCAATTCAAACATCCCACCGCTTTCCAACACGTGTTGCTTATCATTCTCAACGTAGTTCATAGGAATGTGATTTAATACGATATCCAATTGGTCAGTAAACTCACGGTATTTGAGATTCACCTGACCATCATACACTTTTCCATCTAAATAGAATGTGTAAGGTTGCACAAAAATTCTAGACTTGTCATGTTGAATCACCTTACATTCTTTCGCTTCAAACTTGTATTCTGTAAAAGGTGTCTCAGGGATGTTTAGCCGGGCAAATGTCAGTTGCGTCGTAATCGCACAAACGATTGACAATAGATTTTTCATATTTAGTTGATTTTCTGAATAACGCATATGTACTCTTTTTAGTATGTTTTAATCAGCGTAATTGCTTATTTTCAAGACAAAGCCTTCAAACACCTGCGACAGATACAAATCATTCCCTACGACCAAAGCCGTGGAAGAGCCGGAAATCATGGAACCATCGTCCTTGAAAATCACTTTTGCCACGCCGGTTCTTTTGTCTATCGAATAGGTTCTGGAAGGCGACAAGGTTGTCGGAATGTAGGAAAGCAAGGCGAACCTGACTTCATCCGGATGCACGGCAACAATGAGTTCATCTCCGTTTATGGAAATGTTATCCATGCCATTGATGCCAGACAAGACCCTACGGTTCAGCAACGTTCCGTCCGACTGCATGTCGTATGAATACAAGGCATTGTTTCTTGAGGTGGCAAGAAAGAGTTTATTGCCTTCCGCATACAAACCATTCGGAAACCCGATGGCACTGTCCACCTTTTTCCAGGTATCTGTTCCATCACAGAAAACCAGAGACCCGGCCTTCGGATTGGTCAGCAATTCTAAAATATCCGCAGAATTTTTATCATTGGAAAAATAAAAACCACCGCTCGGAAGCACCGTCAGATCATTGGGTGATATCAGCAATGGATGTTTGTATTCTTTTATGAAAGTCAGGTTATCCTGATTTATTTTAAACTGCAAAACAGAGCTGCTAGCCTCATCATCTTTATAATGATTGATGACATACAAATATGGAATTCCGTTTACCGTCTGCAAGTCAAATCCATGTGGGTTGAACGGAATGGATGGCAAGTCAATAACAGATAGAGCAGTACAGGTATTGGTCAATATATCGATCTGCTGAATTTCACTGCTAAACGGATGACCACTTCTGCGTTCATTGCAGGAAACCAGTATCCTGTTATTTCGGGCGTCAAATACAATATCCTCAGGTCCGGGTGCCGTTACAATCTTGGAATACGATTTATGTTGCTTTTCTTTCTGACAGGAAAGAATTGAACATAGAATAACAATTAAAAATAGGAACTTCTTAATCATAAGCGTATTTTAGTGTATCTTAAATATACAAAATTGGAATCAATCGTTGTAATAAAAATAGGCGGAAACATTATTGATGATGAAAAGGCACTATCCGATTTTCTTTCGGATTTCTCTGCCATTCCATTTCCTAAAATACTGATTCACGGGGGTGGAAAGATCGCCACACAACTCAGTGGCGAATTGAACATTGAACCAAAGATGGTGGACGGCCGACGCATCACTGACGAGAAAACAATAGACATCGTGACCATGGTCTATGCCGGATTGATTAACAAAAAGATGGTGGCAAAACTGCAAGCCAAAGGATGCGACGCCATCGGGCTGACGGGCGCTGATGCCAACATCATCGAAGCGCATAAACGTATCCACCAGCATATCGACTTTGGATTTGTAGGCGACGTAGATCAAGTGCATGCTGCATTCATACATGATCTGCTTTTAAAAAAATACACACCGGTCATCGCACCGATCACACATGATAAAAAAGGAAATCTACTGAATACCAATGCCGATACCATGGCTTCACAAATTGCCATAGAACTCTCTAAAACAAAGAAAGTATCGTTCTTTTATTGTTTTGAAAAAAATGGACTGCTTGAAGATGTTGAAAATCCGGAGAGCCTCATTGCCCGCATTAAACTTTCTGATGTTAACCAACTCAAAGAAAAACAAATCATTACGGGAGGCATGATACCCAAAGTGGATAACATAGTCGATGCCATAGAAAAGGGTGTGGAAAAAGTTATTTTATGTCATGCAAAAAATGTGCTTTCAATTGTGAGCGAAAATGCTAAATTTGGAACAACATTTACCAGAAACTAAGATGACCAACGTACAAGATGAAACACCAGTTCAGTTTATAGAGTTACTCCAAAAGCTCATCGGCGTTTCTTCTTTCAGCAAGGAGGAAGACAAGGCTGCTGAAATTGTCCGGAAGTTTCTGAAGTCTAAAAAAATTCCGTTTGAATCCAAGCTGAACAATACCTGGGCAAAGAATAAACACTACAATTTCCTCAAGCCTACCATACTTCTCAATTCGCACATTGACACCGTTAAACCGGTAAGCGGATGGAACAAGGATCCGTTTAGAGCCGACGTGGAAGATGATAAATTGTTCGGACTGGGCAGCAATGACGCCGGCGCCTCACTGATTTCTCTGCTCGCTACTTTCGTACATTTTTACGAAAAAGAAGATTTAAAATACAACCTCATTTTTGCCGCTACTTCCGAAGAGGAAATCTCCGGTAAGAATGGCATTGAACAACTGGAGGACATCACCTCGCATTGTGAATTCGCCATCGTTGGTGAGCCTACTGAAATGAAAATGGCTATTGCTGAAAAAGGCTTGCTGGTGCTGGATGGTGAAGTAAAAGGAAAAGCAGGACATGCCGCAAGAAATGAAGGTGTGAATGCCATTTATCTGGCGATGGTAGATGTGCAGTGGTTTCAGAATTATCAGTTTAAAAAAATAAACCCCATTCTCGGTCCGGTAAAACTGACCGTAAGCATGATCAGTGCGGGCACACAGCACAATGTGGTGCCGGACACTTGTAAATACACCGTGGATGTGCGTACCATACCGGAATACAGTGCGGACCAGATTCTGGAAATCATACGCGACAATGTGAAGGCGGAGATAAAAGTACGCTCCACCCGTTTGCAGCCATCGCAAATAGACAAGGAACATATCATCGTCAGAGCCGCAGAAAAACTGGGCATTGAGACATTCGGTTCTTCCACCCTCTCCGACCAGACCTTACTCAAGATTCCGAGCATTAAAATGGGTCCCGGAAAATCCGAACGTTCCCATACGGCGGACGAATTTATTTTCCTGAAAGAGATCGAAGATGGAATCAAAATCTACAAGAAATTGCTGGAGCAGGTTTTGTAGTAAAATGATATCATGGATAAAGAATCACTTACACTGGCATTGCATGATTATATTTCATTTACCAAAAATAATGATTACAAATCTATTGTAAACAGTTTGTATTCCGGTCTCTTTAAGCTTGTGCCCAAAGATGCATTATTGGAAATGATGAAGGAATCATTCGAGAATGATCCTGTCACCGACTACATTGATACATTTTCCATTCATTCTACATCTGACATATTTGAAATAGATAAACATTATTTTTCAAAAGTGGAATACCATATCGAATTGAAAGTGGATCGGAATGAAGATGTCCTGACCAAGATATTGAACGATGAATCCATCGATTATAATCAACATGACAAAGATATGCAATCTCAGATTGACATCATGCTTGGATTGCTGAAGATAAAATTCGGTGAAGAGCAAGTAAAATATGATCCGGATAAAGATGAATTCAGGGTGTGGCAACTCAATACCATGCTGGCCATCTTTGAGAATGAGGAGTGGAAATTTGTACGCTGGATGACGGGCAGCATGTACAAACGAATATTTCCGGAGCGGACTGTAAAAAAATTGGCGACCCGCTTCTTTCTGATGGACTAGTCTATTTACCGAACAGTTTTCCTATATCAACCCCCATTTTACTCATCATTTCCTGTGCTTTTCCCTTCAGGTCATCCATGGACATCTTACTCATGATTTTACCGAAATCCGGCTTGCCCTGCTCATCTGTAAATTCCGTTTTAAAACGCTCGAATACCTCGGTCAGGGAAAAATCACGCACTTTTTGTGCCGTATCTTCCGCCAAACCCACCTTATTCACTAAATCATTCAGCAGGTTTTCGCGAAGATTCTGCAAGGTCGGATTGGTTTTGATATCATTCAATCCGTTGTTCATCAAATCGCGTAAGCCGGTCATGCCGCCCGCCATTAAATCTTCTGAAAAGAATTTCTTGAAATTCTCCAGCAGTACATTCGTGCTTTGCGTGGTCTGATCGGCACTCAATCCAAATTTCTCCTGAATTTGCTGCTGAATCTTTGCCTGTATGTCGTTATAAATATCCTGTAACATGGTCTAATTTTTATGAAACAAAGATATACAAAGATACGTACTGATAGTGAACAGTTCTGATGTTATTTTTCTAAATTAAATGAAATAATCAGTAACTTACAACACATTACTCACGACTTACGACTAAAGCATGAAATTACAATTTTGCGGTGCGGCACAGACGGTTACAGGCAGCTGCCATCTTCTTAGTTTAGAAAACGGATTTAACCTGCTGCTAGACTGCGGTCTCTATCAGGGTGAAGACGATGCATTCGGAGATTTTAACAAACAATGGTATTTCAAACCGGAAGAAATTGATGTGCTCATCTTGTCGCACGCACATATCGACCACTGCGGACGCATTCCGAAACTGGTGGCAGATGGATTCAAGGGAAAGATATACTGTACCTCCGCCACCCGCGACCTAGCCTCCATCATGCTCATGGACAGTGCACGCATTCAGGAATCGGATGCAGAATATGAATCCAGGAAATTCAAAAAAACACAGAAACCGCTCTATACAGAATCTGATGTTAAAGATTGCCTCAAACAATTTCGCAGTGTGGAATATGACAACTGGTTCGGCGTCGGTGAAAACATCAAAGTATTCTTCTCTGATGCCGGGCATATCTTAGGCGCCGCCTGTGTGACGTTAAAAATCAATGAAAACGGAAAGGAAACCCTATTGGGATTCTCAGGAGATATCGGGAGATACAACAGACCCATCTTAAAAGATCCGGAACCAATGCCTGCCTTGGATTACTTTATCTGCGAGTCCACCTATGGTGGCAAAGTGCATGAAGAAACGCCGGAAAGCGATGAACACTTCTTCAAGATCATTCAAGACACCTGTGTGGTAAAAGGAGGCAAACTGATCATTCCTGCATTCAGCCTCGGACGTACTCAGGAGTTGTTATATCGCCTGGATAAACTCTACACAGCCGGAGACTTGAAAAACATACCCGTTTATGTGGATAGTCCACTGGCGATGAATGCCACCCAGATTTTCATCATGCATCCGGAATGTTTTGATAATGAAATACACCAATACATGCGACAGGACGAGAATCCGTTTGGCTGGAACAACATGCATTATGTGAAAGATGCCAATCAATCCAAAAACCTGAATGAATCTGAAGAACCCTGCATCATCATAGCAGCATCAGGAATGGCAAACGCGGGAAGAGTAAAGCACCATCTTTTCCATCAGCTGCATAAACCTGAAAACACCGTCTTGATCGTTGGCTATTGCGCACAAGGGACTCTTGGCCAGCAATTGGTGGACAAACCCGAAACCGTAAACATCTTTCATCAGGAAATAAAAGTGCTGGCAAACATTGAGGTCATGAGCAGCATGAGCGCACATGCCGATCAGCCGGAGTTATTACAGTTTATAGCCAATCAGCAACCGGATAAGTTGAAGAAAATTTTTCTGGTGCATGGTGAAATTAAAAAACAGGAAGCATACAAAGCGGCACTTTTGCAGAAACAGTATAAATCCGTTGAAATTCCTTCACTGGGTGAGGTTTTTGAATTATAAAAACAACTATGTTTTAACTAAATAAATACAAATCCTTATTTTTATCGATTATAAACTTTTTTTATGGCTAATCAGGAACAATTCGTTCAGACAATTCAGCAAGGTTATACCTTTAGCGGTGCATCTATCATTGTAGGCGGCGCTATGCTCGACTCAAAACCGGTGGCAAACGCTCAGATAAAAATTCCCTTAAAAACCTTAAACCGTCACGGATTAATTGCCGGTGCAACAGGAACAGGAAAGACAAAAACCATTCAGACACTTTCGGAAAAATTATCAGAAAATGGCGTGTCTGTTTTAATGATGGATATTAAAGGAGACTTTTCCGGGATTGCTGAACCCGGCGTTTCCAATCAAAAGATAACAGACCGTGTCTCCGCTATCGGTAACACCTGGAATCCAAAAGCATATCCGGTAGAACTGATGAGCATTTCCACGCAGGATGGTGTAAGATTGAGGGCCACCGTAACGGAATTCGGACCGGTATTGATCTCAAAAATCCTTGACCTGAATGACACGCAGGAAGGTGTGGTGGCTATGGTATTCAAATTCTGCGATGACCAGAATCTTGCATTGGTGGATTTGCCGGATTTCAAGAAAGTGCTGCAGTTTTTAACCAATGAAGGAAAAGACACCTTCGAAAAAGAATACGGTGCCGTAAGCCCTGCAACGGTGGGTACCATTTTACGCAAAGTGGTGGAACTGGAACAGCAGGGTGCAGATGTATTCTTCGGAGAAACGTCTTTCAATGTAAATGACTTATTGCGAAAAGATGATAACGGATACGGTTACATCAATATCGTCCGATTGACTGACATTCAGGACAAACCTAAATTATTTTCCACCTTCATGTTGAGCTTACTGGCGGAAGTGTATGCCAAATTTCCGGAACGCGGCGATGTGGAACAACCTGAATTAATTATCTTTTTGGATGAAGCGCACCTGATCTTTGATAGCGCAACAAAAGCACTGAAAGACCAGCTGGAATCCATCATAAAATTGATTCGTTCAAAAGGTGTAGGTATATTTTTCTGTACGCAGAATCCAAATGACATCCCGGAAAGCATTCTGGCTCAGCTGGGATTGAAAGTGCAGCATGCCTTACGTGCCTTTACAGCCAAAGACAGACAAGCCATCAAGCTGGTCGCACAAAACTATCCGGAAACGCCCTTCTATCAGGTGGAAGACCTGATTACTCAGTTGGGTATTGGAGAGGCCTTTGTTACGGCACTGAATGAGAAAGGTATTCCTACACCATTATCGCATTGTCTCATGACTCCACCCCAATCCAGAATGGATATTTTGAATGAAGAAGAGATGAAGACACTTATACAAAAATCCAATCTCTATAAAAAGTATAAAGATACCATTGACCCAGAAAGTGCATTTGAAATTCTAAGTGCAAAGATGGAGCAACTGCAGCAGCAGGAAGCAGCAGCAGAACAGGCGAAAGCTGAAGCAAAGGCTGCGAGAACAACGAGTAAACCCGGCAGAGTAGAGAAATCTACGTTTGAGAAGGTAATCAACAGTTCCGTCACGAAACAAATTGCCAGAACCGCCACCACCACCCTTACCCGTGGTTTATTGGGTGCGCTGAAAGGTATGTTTAAATAAGACAAAGTCATGGCAAATATAAAACTGAACAAAATAGACACCCGGGCGCCAAAAGGTACCGACAAAGATGCTACGAAGGCCAAGACCAAACTTTTGGTAGATGAAATAAAGGTGCTGCAAGACGTGCTGATTGCTGCTGAAAAGAAAAGCCTGTTAGTCGTTTTGCAGGGCATGGATGCCAGTGGCAAAGATGGTGTCACAAAAAATGTGTTCGGTTCCCTAAATCCTACAGGTTTAAAAGTACATAGTTTTAAGAAACCGACAGCTGAAGAATTTGCACATGATTTTTTGTGGCGGGTACATCAGGTAACGCCGGCAAAAGGTGAAATCATGATTTTCAACCGCTCTCATTATGAAGATGTCCTGATTCAGCGGGTGCATAAATGGATTGATGAAAAAACTGTGAAAGACCGATTTGATGCGATCAATAATTTTGAAAAATTACTCACTCAGACAGGCACGGTGATACTGAAGTTCTATATGCATGTTTCTCCGGAAGCACAACTCGAACGACTGGAGGAACGCAAAACCAATCCGGAAAAAATGTGGAAACACAAGGATCAGGACTGGGAAGAACGAAAACTATGGAAGCAATACATGGATGCCTATGAAGACGTGTTTGACAACTGCAGCAAGGCCGTAGACTGGATCATCATCCCTACTGACCACAATTGGTACAAAGAATACCTGGTTGCGCTGAAAGTAAGAGATACGCTCAAAGCCATGAAACTGGAATATCCCAAATTAGTGACCGCAGAAAAATAATTTTTCTATATAAAAAACAACTGTATCCGAATGGCAAAGCTCTGGCAAAAAGGTGCATCCACAACAAATGAACTGGCCGAAAAAGTGGAACGTTTCACTGTGGGAAATGATAGAAACCTTGATTTGCATTTAGCCAAATATGACGTACTGGGCTCATTGGCACACACTAAAATGCTGGCAGAAGTTGGACTGCTGCCTGAAAAGGAACTTCCTGCACTGCAAGCCGAACTAAAATCCATTTATAAATCCATCCTGAAGGGTTCTTTTTCCATTGCTGCAGAGAGTGAAGACATCCACAGTGAGGTAGAATTCCGGCTAACTCAAAAGCTGGGAGATCTGGGTAAGAAAATTCACAGCGGAAGAAGCCGTAACGATCAGGTCTTGCTGGATATGAAACTCTTCACCAGAAATGAAATAGAAGAAATCGTTCATCTTACCAAAACGGTCTTTGATACACTAATAGAATTGTCTGAAAAACATAAAGACAAGTTATTGCCGGGCTATACACATCTTCAGCTGGCAATGCCCAGCAGTTTCGGATTATGGTTTGGTGCTTATGCAGAAAGTCTGGTAGACGATGTTCAGGTATTGCATGCCGGATTCACGCTGGCCAATAAAAATCCGCTGGGTTCGGGTGCAGGCTACGGCGGTTCCTTTCCGCTGAACAGAAAACGCACTGCCGAACTGCTCGGATTTGACGATTTGAATTACAATGTTGTCTATGCGCAAATGAATCGCGGCAAAATGGAAAGACATGTCGCATCCGGCATCGGCTCCATTGCCTCAACCCTTTCTCGCTTAGCGATGGATTGCTGTCTCTACATGAATCAGAACTTTGCATTCATCTCCTTTCCGGAAGTGCTGACCACCGGTTCCTCCATCATGCCGCACAAAAAGAATCCGGATGTATGGGAACTCATCAGAGCAAGATGCAACAAATTGCAAAACCTGCCCGCACAGATCAATTCCATCCTCACCAATCTGCCTTCTGGTTATCACCGTGACCTGCAAATAATCAAGGAAGACTTCATCAACAGCTTTGCCGAACTGAAAGACTGTCTCGAAATGAGCAACATCATGTTGCAGCACATCATTGTCAAAGACAATATTTTAGAAGATGAAAAATACAGATTGCTGTTTACTGTAGAAAGCGTCAATAAGCTGGTCAATGAAGGAATGCCCTTCAGAGATGCCTATGTAAAGGTGGGACTGGCTGTTGAAAACGGCAGTTACAGCAAACCGGATGCCATTCAACACAGCCATGAGGGTAGCATCGGTAATCTATGCAACGACGAAATTCAGCGGATGATGGATGAAACCATTGCTCTGTTTCCTTTTGAAAAAATAAACACGTCCTTACAAAAACTTATGGAGGATTAAATCTGTTAATTCTGGCAAAGATTTTGCATTAATTCCACAAAACATCTTATTTTTAGTCAAAATAATTAAAAAGCATGAAGAAAGTTACAAGTATTTTAATGATTGCCGGCATTTTTCTGGCAAATTTATCCTTTGCCCAATCGGTAACGGAAACCATCCCTAAAATCATGGCAGCCATGGGAAATGCAAAAACCATGTCCTACCATTTCTTTGCTAAAGAGCGTATGAATGACGGAAAGATGAGCAAAAGTGATGTGGAATTTAAGGTAATTGCCAATCCTCTCAGGATATACGCACAGGCACACTTGCCACAATCGGCACAGCTGATTTATGAAAGTGCCGTTTCCAAAGATGTAAAGGTCAAAAAAGGGTTCAAATTAAACCTCAGTCCTACCAATAGTTTATTGATGAAAGGTGTTCATAATCCAATCACCAGAGCGGGATTCGCACAAATCAAAAAGATTCTGGAAACCAGCATGGCGCAACGTAAAGGGGAAGATTTAAGTTCTTATGTTAAAATCTTAGGCACCGTCAACTATGACGGCAAAGACTGCTGGAAAGTGGAGATCAATGATGCCGATTATAAAATCATCGATTATACCGTTGCGGCCGGAGAAACTTCCGTTTGGGCTATTGGCAAGAAACTTGCCATCTCTGAATATAAAATCAAAGAATTAAATGACATAGGTGATGATGTGAAGCCTGGTCAAAAAATCAAGATTCCTTCTTCTTATGCAAAAAGAACGACCTTATATATTGACAAATCCAATTACCTGCCTATTTTCCATCAAATGGAAGATGAAAAAGGCATTTATGAAGTGTATGAGTTCAAAAATCTGAAATTAGGTGTTAATCTGACTGATGCTGATTTCCAATTCAACTAAAGAAACGATGTAATAGATACAAGAAAGCCCGGAAATGATTCCGGGCTTTCTTATTTAAGTTTGGCACCTAAAAAATAACCGGCAATTGCGAGTACAATACCTAGTACGTTTGTCAGTACCATATAGAGAATTGAT
Source organism: Chitinophagales bacterium (assembly GCA_046329775.1). Classification (GTDB taxonomy): domain Bacteria; phylum Bacteroidota; class Bacteroidia; order Chitinophagales; family JADIYW01; genus JADJSS01. Next base: position 183,879 of record JAXLTX010000001.1, on the reverse strand, counting down.
GTGGCGATTAAACCGTCTTTCAGCAATTTCATGTTTTCCAGTGCAAAAGAAGAGAACGTAGTGAATCCCCCAAGAAATCCGATAAAAATCAGAAACCGGAATTTGTCATCCAACTGACCATTCACGGACAAAAGACCGAACAGGAATCCGATCAGCATAGCTCCGGCAGTGTTGACAAAAAATATACCGGCAGGAAAAGCGCCCTGAAAACGAATGGAGATGAACTCTGAAATCCAAAAACGCATCAGGCTTCCCAGTGCCCCGCCAAGCATTATATACATATACTTCATCAGGTACTAAATTATAAAAAAATATGTCAGAAAAATGTTCCTCATCGGTCTATTATCCTTAATATCAAGAATTAACAAACATTTAGAAAATAAATTATGCCTGTTTCCTTAATTTCGGAACGGATTTTGTAAACATCAACTGAAATCACCACACATGAAAAGATACTTTACACTCTTTTGCTTTCTGTTATATTCCCTTATCACCTTTTCTCAGGAAAACAATTTCAACATCACTGTCACCGTTAAAGGGATGGAGAACAAGATTGGTATCCTCGCCTACTACTATGGCGACAAACGATTTGTAAAGGATACGTTGCAGTTTGATGCAAAAGGGATTGCCTCCATCAAAGGAAAAAAGAATATAGCGGAAGGGGTTTATCTGGTGGCTTTCCCCTCCATGCGATACAATTCTTTTGACATCATCCTAAAGGAAACCGGCTTCAGCCTCAGCACAGACACCACCAATTTCATTAAGAATATGGTCATCAAGAATTCTCTGGAAAATAAGCAAATGTATGAGGATATGAATTTTATGATGCCTTTGGGACTCAAGAACGACTCTCTTCAGAAAAAACTGAAAATCAGCGAAAAAAACAGCGCCGAATACAAATCCCTTTCCTTAGAAATTGAAGGCATCAGCAAAGAAATCGTAGCACATCGCAAATCCCTGATGAAGAAATATCCTGGCACTTTCTACTCCAAATTATTGAATGCCATGCTGGATACAGATGTTCCGGAAGCTCCCAGGAAACCAGACGGAGCCGCATTGGATACGTTTTTCAGTTTTCACTATACGCAAAAACACTACTTCGACAATATTGATTTCAGCGACTCAGGATTTGTCAGAAGCCCCATATTCCATGGAAAACTGCTGAAATATTTTGAATCCTATACCTATCCGCAACCAGACTCCATCATTCAATCAATAGAATATGTCATCAGTAAATCAAGGGTAAACAAGGAAATGTTTCAGTTCTGCCTCAATGAATTATTCCTAAAATACGCCAAAAGCGAAATCATGGGACATGATGCCATATATGTATATCTCGCAGAAAAATATTACCTCAGCGGTGAAGCATGGTGGGCAACCGAAAAGAGCTTGAGCGAACTGAGGGATCGGGTGGAATCGGTGAAACCAACACTTATCGGGAAAGTCGCCCCGAATTTCATCGTACAGGATTCTCTCGGTAAGATGCAGATGTTTCATGATTTTGTTGCAAAAAACAAATATTCCATCCTGGTATTCTGGAACTCCGATTGCGGCCACTGCCAGCATGAAATTCCGCTGCTGAAACAAAAATACATCGATTCGTTACAGGCCCTCGGCGTTCGAGTATTTGCCGTCTCCACCGAACAGACTGACAGTTCGTTCAGGGCCTTTGCAGCCAAAAACTGTGCGCCAGACTGGATTACCTGCGCTGATATGCGCGGTACCAGCGCCTTCCGGAAAGAATATGATGTAATCGCCACACCAAAAGTATTCATCGTTACACAGGATTATAAGATCGTCGCAAAAAATATTCCGATAGACACACTGGCAGATTTCATCAAGTTCATGGAATCTCAGGCTAAGACAAAACCAAAAGAATAATCACTGCATTCATGATAAGGAAATGCCATCAGCCACTGATGGCATTTTTCATATCCCTAAGCACTCAGCATAGCCAACGCTGTTATACAACAGATGATGAAACAATAGACTTGCAACCAACTGCAGCAACATATTATCAAAACCGCTGGGCGATAAGGCTTCAACAAGGGTACAGACAATTGCTATCCAGAGATAATTGCTTAACGGAAGAAAATACAGACATGGTGAAAGATAAATTATCGCCAGCACTGATATAAAAACGGCCATACTGCCTTCAAGACTTCTGAATGACTTTTTATGTTTATCAATACTGAACACACGATAATGATGTCTGCCGAATCTTGTACCTATTGGCTCAGCCACGGCATCTGCAATACCTGTAACGGCATACCCGAAAACGGCGAAAGGTCCGAAAAGCAGGTTTGAAAGGACGCCGCCAAAGAATGTCGCCAGATAGGAATAGATGATATATTTTGTCTCATGTGGGGCATCTTTCTCACGTGCCAGCGCCTCATAAAGGATGTTTCCGTTTCCTTTGAAGATGGCATAACTTAGCAACAAGGTGACAGCCCAACCTAATATGAAAACACCCGGCAATCCGAATTTCCGCTGATAAAGAAATGCAGTAAAAAATATCAGGAAGTGAAAAAGTTTGCGGGTATAACCCGTCTTCCAGTTCCATTGCCGCTTACAGTATCCGGCGGCATATAACGATCCGAAACTCCATAAGACAGACAACGGAAACAGCCAGCCAGTCAAGGAAAAAGCAGGAAAATTATTCCAAAAGAAATCCAACACAGAACGAACCAATGGTAAAACTTCGATTTGCAAATCCATCCTGTTCAATTATGTATCCTAATCAAAATCCACCACACCAAACTCCTTTATGCCTGTCAGTTTAAGACTGATTTCCCACAGGCGTCTGGCATTCTCAGAACTGATGGCTTCCATGGACGGAATGGTGGGATTTTTGCGGTACCAATACAGACCGGTTTTCCCTTGCACTTCCGGCGAAGTAGCCAGATAAATGGAAGTCTCCGCACCTTTCTCCGTGCTGGTCAGTACAAAGCCGAAATTAGACATCAGAAACTTCATCAATGGATTGCCGCTACGCCCGAAATTTGAATTGATATTACCGGGATGCAGACAATTTGCTGTAATGTTGGTATCTTTTTTCAACCTGTAGGCCAGTTCCTTATTGAATAGGATATTGCACAATTTTGTGAGTCCGTATTGAATCCAGGAATTGAAAGATTTCTCGGCCTGCAAATCATCCCATCTCATATTGGTAAAACGATGCGCCAATGAGGCAACATTGACCACACGTCCGCTTTCCGATGCTTTCAGCAAATCCAGCAAATAGTGTGTTACCAGAAAATATCCCAGATGATTGGTGGCAAACATCATTTCCATACCATCTTCGTTCACTTGTCGATCTCCTATGATGACACCCGCATTATTGACGAGCACATCGATATGATTGTACTTTACCCGGATGGCCTTGGCAAATTTCTTGATGGAAGCATGCGAACTGAAATCACACAAAAACAAATCACAATTATTCAGCCCCGTGAGTGCATTTATGTCTTCCTGTACAGCTTTCCCTTTCTGCTCATTCCTGCATACGATAATGACCTGTGCGCCCATTTTGGCTATCTCCGTGGCTGTTACTCTGCCAATCCCTGAATTTCCGCCTGTTACTACAAATACTTTATTTCTCATCTTTTCTATGCATTGTATACGGTGAAATTACGAAATACATTTTCAATTCAATTTTATTAAAATAAAAAAAAGACAATCCGAATGGATTGTCTTCGTATATTCTAAAAGTAAATCGATTACGCTTCGATATCGCTGAACATACCGATAAACTTCAACATCGCACCTAAATTGCTGATCTTGATTTTACCCATCATCACCGCCATTTGTCTGTTTACACGACCTAATTCCGCATCTTCAAAGTCTGTAGCCTGTGCTGAGATTACACAATCCGGCTCGCCCGCCAAACCTTCTGCAACTGTACAAACACCATCTGCAACATTTACAGTAAATTCTCCACCTGTTTCCCCTTCTAACTGAAAATGAAAAACACCTGATTGTCCTGCTGCTTCTTCCGCTTTTAAACGGCTTGGCAATGCCAATACGATTTCTTTTGCTGTCATTTTATTTGATTTTTTGTTTGATAATTAAATGTTGACCCAAAAGTATGATATTCTTTTCAAAAAACCAAATACTTACCAAACGTTCGTTTGTTAATAACCCACAAATCAATGATATACAGACAATTATAAAATATTAACACAAAATTTACACAAATAATTTTACCAAACGTTTAGTCAAATAGAAAGAAATTGCTTAAACTTGTAGAACAGTTAATTCCTGAAAACCATTCATCCAAATACATAGAATAATGAGTGTAATAAAATCTAAAGTAAACACCAACTCAGCCGCATACAAAGAGAACTACGAGAAGATGCTGGCTAAGATTGCGGAACTCGATAAACACCTGAAACAATCCTTGTATCAGGGAGAAGAGAAACATATGGCCAAGGCCAAATCACAAGGCAAGCTGCTGGCACGAGAACGCATCGAAATGTTGCTCGACCAGGACTCTCCTTTTCTGGAACTGATGCCGCTGGCCGGATTAGGTGTGAAAGGCGGTTTCGGTACGGGCGGCACCATGGTGGCCGGTATCGGATTTGTTTCCGGCAAGATGTGTCTGGTAACAGCCAATGTGGGCACCAACAAAGGCGGCGCCATCGACATTGCCACTTTAAAGAAAGCCCTGCGCATCAATGAAATCGGACAAGAAAATAACCTGCCGTCTATCAACTTAGTGGAAAGCGCAGGCGCCAACCTGCCGGATCAGGCGCAGGTATTCAACCTGGGCGGTAATAACTTTAAAGAAATTACACGCCGCTCCAAAAAAGGACTGCCGACGATTTCCATTGTATTCGGCAACTCCACGGCCGGAGGGGCTTATATTCCGGGCATGTCCGACTATACCATCTTCATCAAGGACAAAGCGAAAGTATTTTTAGCTGGTCCGCCGCTGGTAAAAATGGCGACGAATGAAGTGGTGGATGACGAAACACTCGGCGGTGCGGAAATGCACTCCAAAATCTCCGGTGTATCCGATTATCTGGCACAGGACGAATTGGATGGCATCAGAATAGCACGTGAATTAATGGCAAATTTAACGAGTCGACCGTCGACCGTCGACAGTCGACCGTTGACCGGTTATCAAGAGCCCAAATATCCCATCGACGAACTCCTCGGCATTGTTTCCGCAGACGTAAAGATTCCGTTCGATTGCCGTGAAGTGATTGCGAGGATTGTAGATGGTTCGGAATTCCATGAATTCAAGAAAGAATACGGCACGACATTAGTCTGTGGTTATGCAAAAATACACGGCTATCCGGTCGCCATCATCGGCAACAATGGCGTATTATTCAATGATTCATCCAACAAAGGCGCGCATTTTATTCAGTTATGCAACATGAATCATACACCGATTTTGTTTTTACAAAACATCACCGGATTCATGGTGGGCAAACAGTACGAGCAGAACGGGATGATTAAAGACGGGGCGAAAATGATCAATGCGGTCTCCAACTCCGAAGTGCCTATGTTTACGCTGATGATGGGCGCTTCATATGGTGCGGGCAACTACGCCATGTGCGGGCGCGCCTACAATCCGCGCTTCCTGTTCTCCTACCCTAACAGTATGATTGCGGTAATGGGTTCCGAGCAGTTAGCCGGTGTAATGCAGATGGTGAGCAGAGAAGCGGCTATCAAAAGCGGCCAACAATATGACGAAGCACAGGCCGCGCAAATGAAAGAGTTTATGAAAGCGGAAATCGAGAAACAAAGTAATGCGTTTTTTGCTTCCGGACAACTCTGGGATGACGGCATCATCGACCCAAGAGATACAAGACATGTATTTGGGTTGGTATTAGCATTAACCTACATGAATGAAGTGAAAGGAACGAATGCCTGGGGCGTTTATAGAATGTAAAATTATTTGAGAATTGAGAATTGGGATTTTGGATTTAAAGAATTATGGATAAAATTGAATTAAAAAATAGAACTAAAAAATTTGGCGTTGACACCATAAAATTCGTTGACAATTTATCTAATTCTCGTTCAAATAACCATATTGCAGGCCAGTTAATTCGCTCCGCTACATCTGTTGGAGCAAATTACAGAGCAGCCTTAAGAGGAAAATCCAATCCTGATTTTCTAAATAAGATTAAAATAGTTGAGGAAGAAGCGGATGAATGTATTTATTGGTTAGAAGTTCTAGAAGAAACCAACTCAACAATAGATATCTCAGAAATAGACAGACTAAAGAAAGAATCAAATGAATTGACTGCAATATTTACAGCAATTGTAAAGACTTTAAAATTAAAGAATCAGAAATAAATCTCAATTCCCAAATCGTAAATCCCAAATTAGACAATGAATACTGTAATATATAAAAAAATCACCAAACTCCTCGTTGCTAACCGCGGTGAAATAGCCGTTCGCATTTTCAAGACCTGCAAGGAAATGGGCATTGCCACCGTAGCCGTCTATTCGGATGCGGATGAAAACAGTTTGTTCGTCAAGATGGCGGATGAAGCCGTTCGTATCGGCGGTAAACAGCCTTCAGAATCATATCTAATAATAGATAAAATCATCGATGCCGCGAAACGTACCGGCGCCAATGCCATTCATCCCGGCTATGGTTTCTTATCGGAGAAAGAACATTTCGCGCAGCGTGTGATAGATGAAGGCATCATCTGGGTAGGTCCGCATCCAAAAGCGATTGAAGTGATGGGCTCTAAAATCGGTGCGAAGAAAATTATGCAATCGCATAGTGTGCCCACCATTCCGGGCTATCAGGGCGATGACCAAAGCGAAGCGACCATCAAAGCGAAAGCCATTGAAATAGGCTTTCCCGTGTTGCTGAAAGCCAGTGCCGGCGGTGGCGGAAAAGGCATGCGCATCGTGCGTCAGGAATCAGAACTCGACAAAGCCATCAACGAAGCGAAATCGGAAGCACTGTCCGGCTTTGGCGATGACACCTTGCTGATTGAAAAATACTTTGATACTTCCCGTCACGTAGAATTCCAGATCTTCGGCGACAAACACGGTAATGCGATTCACTTGTTTGAACGCGAATGCAGCATTCAGCGCCGTTATCAGAAAGTGGTGGAAGAAAGTCCTTCCCCATTCATCACGGAAGAAACACGTAAAAAAATGGGCGATGCGGCTGTTGCGGCTTGCAAAGCTATTCAATACGACAATGCCGGAACGGTAGAGTTTATTGTGGCTCCCGACCAGTCGTTCTATTTCTTGGAAGTGAATACACGACTGCAGGTAGAACATCCGATTACGGAAGAAGTAACGGGACTGGACCTGGTGCGACTTCAGATTGAAGTGGCGCAAGGCAATCCGATTCCATTTAAACAAGAAGAAATACAACAACATGGCCACTCCATAGAAGTACGTTTTTATGCGGAAGATCCCGCCAATAATTTCATGCCGGTGAACGGAAAAATCCTGGATTGGATTCCATCCAAGTCTGAAGGATTGCGCTATGATACAGGCATAGAAAGCGGCTCAGAAATCTCCACGTACTACGATCCGATGATTGCAAAAGTGATTGGTACGGGGAAAAACAGAACCGAAGCCATCAACCGCCTACGCAAGGGATTGCAGGAAACGGTGTGCACCGGATTCACCACCAACAAGAATTTTCTGATTGCGATACTGGACAATGAAGATTTCCAGAAAGGCGATTTTGATACGCATTTTTTAGACAAGAAGTTCCGGTACGAAGGCGAAAAATATCCGCAGGAAACACTGGATACGCTGACCTGCGCGCTGATTCATTTCCGCTTTCTGCAACGCCAGCAGGAACGCGCGCTGGCAGCAGGCGTACCGGCAGGCTGGCGCAACAATTTCTATCAACCGCAAAAGGAAACGTATGCATACATGGGTTTTGAATTTCCGATTGCCTACACCAGCAAAGGCCATGCACTCGAGATTTCCTTTGCCGATAAAAACTTTACATCTTACCGTCAACAGTCGACGGTCGACGGTCGACGGTCGACCGAACCACTCACCCTCGAAATCAACGGCATTCGCCGCAACTTCCATATTTCCCAAAACGGCCATCAGTATTTCGTACAGTCGCCGCAACTCGGACAGATAGTACTGAACAGCGTGGAGCGTTTCCCTTCCCCGAATGAAGAAACGGTGAAAGGTGGCTATATCGCGCCAATGCCGGGCGACATTACGGTAGTTTTGGTGAAACCTGGCGATGCCGTAAAAGCCGGAGATGCCTTACTGAAAATGATCTCCATGAAAATGGAAAGCACCATCGAAGCCCACAGCGACGGAGAAGTGGAAGAAGTGTATGTGACAGACAAGCAATTTGTGGAAGCGGGAACCTTATTATTAAAAATGAAAGAAGAATAACATGCTATACACACAACAAGACATCCGTAATTTCTCCGAACAATCTTTCGCCTATTTAATTGTCGAAGAAAAAGAAAATGTGTTATCCATCACGCTCAATCGTCCGGATAAACGCAATGCCTTTCACATGCCATTGGCGAATGAACTGGCCTATGCCCTCGCCTACGCGCATTACAACAATGCCATCTGGGCAGTGGTGCTGAAAGCCAATGGTCCCACCTTCTGTGCCGGAGCAGATTTAAAAGCCTTCGGCGGAGCTGACACCACCGAAAAACCATCCACGATTCCCATGCCGAAAGACATGGTGAAACTGGGCGATGAATTCAACGGCCTGCACAAACCCTGCATCGCACAGGTACATGCAGATGTATATGCCGGCGGCTTCCTTATGATTGGAGGTGCCACGCATGTAGTCGCTGTGGAAGAAGCAAAATTCGGCTTACCGGAAGTAAAACGCGGCATCTTCCCGTTTCAGGTCATGGCTACCTTGGAACCTTTGATGTCTGCACGTCAACTACTCGACCTATGCCTTCGCGCCAAAACACTGACGGCACAGGAAGCCAAGGAAATTGGATTAGTATCCGCGATAGTAAAAGCGGAAGACCTCGAAAGCACGGTGCAGCAATTAGTGGATGACATCAAAGAGCAGTCACCTACTGCGATTCGTTTAGGATTAAAAGCATTCCATGAAATGAAATCGCTGAAAGCAGATGAGAAACACAAATACCTGCACGCCATGCTGATGCAATGCCTGAGCAGCAAAGACGCCGCGGAAGGATTGGCTGCGTTTAAAGAAAAACGAAAAGTAAACTGGACAGGAAATTAATCAATTAGAAGATGTACCAATATACCGATTAAGTTCATTGTTACATCGTTAAATTAGTACATTATGAGTAAAACAATCAGAATAGCAGGCGCACAGGGTTTCTACGGAGACTCACCGCTGGGTGCGATACAGATCGCGATGCAGGGAGAAGCGGATTACCTGATGCATGACGCATTGGCGGAGCTGACGCTCTCCATCCTGCAAAAAGACAAAATCAAAGACCCGACCATGGGCTATGCGCGCGACATCGAAGTACATGCCAGAACCTTGTATCCGATGGCATTTGCCAAAGGCATTAAAATCGTGACCAACTCGGGTGGACTGAATCCGGAAAGTGCCGCACAGAAAGTGAAAGCCATTTTGGAAAAGCAAGGCATCAAAGGCATCAAGATTGCTACCATCACCGGGGATGACTGCGCCGCGCGTTTAGACGAATTTAAAGAGAAAGGTTTACTACTCGAAAACCTGGATTCCGGCGAACCGTATCCTGCTAAATATCCGGTTACACATGCGAATGTGTACACCGGCGCACAAGCTGTAAAAGACGCACTGGATCAAGGCGCTAATTTAATCCTCGCAGGTCGCGTAGCGGATCCATGTCTTGCGCTCGGCATCATGGCACACGAATATGGCTGGAAGATTGAAGACGCATCCACGCAGGAAGACTGGGACAGACTGGCCTTCGGTATCACGGTGGGGCATATCCTGGAATGCGGCGGACAAGCCAGTGGTGGTAATGCCTATTCAGAATGGCCGATGCCATACAGCGTATCCGATTTAGGTTATCCAATCGCGCATGTGAACGAAGACTGCACGGCCATTTTAACCAAAGCACAACACACCGGCGGTAAAGTTTCCCGCAATACGATTCGCGAGCAATTGGTGTATGAAATTCACGACCCAACGAATTATATCACGCCGGATGTAGTGGTGGATTTATCCAACATACAGCTGGAAGATGTGGCAGAAAATAAAGTAAGCCTTTCCGGTATCAAAGGAAAACCGCGCCCGGAAAAACTGAAACTCGTGATGGGACAACATGAAGGATATGTCACCGAACAATTCTTCTTCTTCTCCTATCCTTACGCGTATGACAAACTGCAGATGTTCATCAAAGCGGTGAAAGAAACCTGGGCAAAACTGCCGGTACAGATTATCGAATCCCGTTTCAATATCATTGGTGTAAATGGTTTGCACGAAGATGCGGTGGATATTCCACCTGCGGAAGAACTGAACCAACGCAGTGAACTAGGTTTGCGCATCGCCTTAAAACACAAAGACGACCGCACCGGAAAGACGGCCATCGCAGGGATTGTGTGTTTAGGATTAAACGGACCTCCGGGCGTAATTTCCGTACCGGGCTGGGGCAACATGAACCGCGCCATGCTGAGCTTATGGCCGACGTTGATTCCAAGAGAATTGATTACGCAGGAGATTAAATTTGTAAATGTATAAATAGATTTCTATGAGAACAGTAAAACAAAAACAAAAAGACCTTATTAATAATCTAAAAGAAAATGGATTTAAAATTACGCAACTAAGCAAATCTCCACTATTATTCTCTATTAACGACAAGGTCGTTAACGTTAAAACCAAATTAGATTTCAAGACAGACAAACATGGGAAAAAATTTTGGTTTGGCGTATACAAGAGTATACTTAAAAGATATGAATATACTCTAATACAAATGGTTGACAATAACTCCTTTTTATTTATAAACTCCAAGTTTCTATTAGAAAATTGGAATAATTTTTACAGCAAGAGTGAGTCTAACACTTACAGAACCTTCATGATTGAATGGGACTCTTTAGAACTTGTTGCAAACAAAAGTTTAGATGTTAAAAATTATTACTGTAATATTAAAGAAAAAACAGGTATAATATTTAAATTATAAAACATGGCAATAGAAAAAGGGAAAAAGGACTTAAAGAAAAACTTCATAAGTCTATTAGCAGAATCAGGTACCGATTTTATTAAGATTGGTCAAAAACCACTTATTTATCAAATTGAAGGAAAACTGTACAATTTAAAAACATGCTCAATTCAGAGAAGCTATACTTATGGTGGCACCTCATATCATTTTGAAATAAACCAAGAAGTAATTAAGAATATAGATTATATAATTTTTATTCTTGACAACATTAATAATATCTTTTTAATACCAAGCAGCCTATTGGTTGAAAATTGGGATAAGCTATATGACACAAAAAACTACACCCCTAAAGATTTAACAAGAAGGTTTACAATAGTCAATAAGGACAACTTGAAAATCATTCAAATTAAAGATTCTATTGTAATAGAAATAGATAAGTATTTTCATGACTTAAACAAAACATACCCGTTCCCGATTAAATCCAATAAAGTGAAAATAAAATTAATTGATTTAGCATCAGCAAGAAGCGGCGACAAGAACAATGTGTGCAACATAGGTGTAATGGCAAAATCCAGAGAAGATTATGCTACCCTGAAAAAATACCTGACGCCTGAAATTGTGAAAGAGCATTTCAGAGGACTCATCAAAGGCAAAGTGGAACGTTTCGAATGGGACGCGCTGGAAAGTTTGAACTTTGTCTGCCACGAAGCCTTAGATGGCGGCGCGTCCAGAAGTTTACGAATGGATACGTTGGGTAAAAACTTCAGTTCTCACTTATTGCGACTGGAATTAACAATTAGCGAATGAGATAATTAGCTAATTAGCTAATTGACAAATTATCAAATTTTATGACAAATTTAGAATCCTACTACCTCACGGAAGAACATGAATTGTTCCGTAAGACCCTGCGCGATTTTCTGGATAAGGAAGTCGTACCCTTCGTAGACCAATGGGAAGAAGACAAACGGCTGCCTAAAGAACTCTTCAAGAAGTTCGGCGAGATGGGCTTTTTCGGCATGACACAGGAAGAAAAATACGGCGGCTCCAACCTCGACTTCTGGTATGATGTCATATTCATAGAAGAAGTATCCAAATCCAATTCCGGTGGCTTTGGCGCCAGCATTTCGGCACATCCTTATTTATCTTTATCTCATTTAAAACATGAGGCCAGCGATGCATTGAAAGACAGATACCTTCCGAAAGCCATTGCCGGCGAGCTGGTCGGTTGTCTTGCCATTACCGAGCCACATGGAAGTGATGTGGCGGGTATCAAAACAACGGCTGTTCGACAAGGGGACAAATATATCATCAACGGCAGTAAGGTTTTTATTACCAATGGCGTCTTCGCAGATTACATGATTGTGGCTTGCAAAACGGCATCCACCGGCTCCAGTGGCATTTCCATGATACTGGTAGACGGCAATTCCAAGGGCATTACGCGGAACAACCTGAAAAAACTGGGCTGGAAGGCCAGCGACACCGCAGAGATTGCCTTCGATAATGTGGAAGTGCCGGTAGAAAATCTCTTAGGTGAAGAAAACAAAGGCTTCTACTACATCATGCAGCGCTTCGAGCTGGAGCGACTGACGCTCGCCTTAGGCGCACTCGCTTCTTCCGAATGGGCGATGGAATACACGCTGCAATACATGAACGAACGCAAGGCTTTCGGCAGAACCATCAATAAGTTTCAGGTGTTAAGACACAGAATAGCACAGCTATCTGCTGAACTGGAAAGCATCAAGACATTCACCTACCATGTGTGCAAAATGCATGCAGATAAGAACTACTGTGTAAAAGAAGCATCCATGGTAAAATACCTGGCGACGGAATTATCTGATAAAGTGGCGTATCAGTGTTTGCAGATGTTTGGCGGCTACGGCTACATGGAAGAATATAAGATGGCGCGCTTCTTCCGGGATTCCCGACTCGGGACCATCGGTGGCGGTTCTTCCGAAATCATGCTGGAGATTATTTCCAAGATGGTGATTGATGATGTGAATTATCAGAACCAGGAGCCAAGAGCCAAGAGTCAGGACATTTCGATTGATGAATTATTTGCCACCTTACCTTCCCGATTAAAGACAGAAAAAGCAAAAGATATCAACCTGAATGTATTGTTTGACTTGGAGAATGGATTAAATTATTCAATAAGCATTTCCAATGGAAACATTTCCATTAGTAAAGAAAAAAATCTTGCTACTTACGACTTAATTCTTACTACTCAGACAGACATCTACATCGGTGTGGAAACCGGTAAACTCAACCCGCAGGAAGCGTTTATGTCCGGTAAAATACAGGTCAGTGATTTAGGAAAGATGATGCAGTTTGGTGCTATATTTAAGAAATATAATAATTAAACAATGAAGTAATGAAATAATGGATAAGAAGGATATTCAAATATTAAAACTAACTTTTGAATTTTCCATTCAGGTTGTCTTGTATTGTGAATTATTGGAAGAAAAAAGAAAATATGTAATAGCAAACCAACTTCTAAAATCCGGAACATCCATTGGAGCCAATTGCAAAGAAGCACAAAATGCCGAAAGTAAGGCTGACTTCATTCACAAAATAAAGATCGCATTAAAGGAGTTAGAAGAAACTGAATATTGGTTAGAAATATGCAAACAAATCGACTCGTATCCGGACTGTGATTTTCTGATATCTAAGCTATCTGAAATCAGAAAAGTATTAACTAAAATATTATCCACCTCAAAAATTAACTTGATAAAATAATTATTTCATTACTTAATTACTAAATTATTTCATTTATATGTCAACAGCACTATCTTATTACTTCAACGAAGAACATGAATCCTTCAGAAGAACGATCCGACAATTTCTGGAAGCGGAAGCCATCCCGCACATCGACCAATGGGAAGCCGACGGCAAAATTCCCCGCGAATTCTGGAAGAAATTCGGTGAGATGGGTTACTTCGGACTTTGCTATCCTGAAAGTTTGGGCGGCAGCGGATTAGATTTTTTCTATGATGTCGTTATGCTGGAAGAAATCTCTAAAATCTTCTCCGGCGGATTTGCCATCACAGCTGCCGTACAGGTCTTTATGAGCACGCCGTACATCTTTCACCATGGCAGCGATTACCTGAAAGAAAACTACCTGAAACCTGCCATTGCCGGCGATAAAATCGGCTGTATCGGCATCACCGAACCGGGTGCAGGCAGCGACGCCGCCAACATTCAGATGCGCGCCCGCAAAGAAGGCGACCATTACGTACTGAATGGTTCCAAAACATTCATCACCAATGGTATTTACGGTCAGTTCGTGATTCTCGTCTGCAAAACCAATCCGGACGCAGGTTCGGCAGGTGTGAGTTTACTGGTAGTAGATTTAGATTCACCGGGTATCTCCAAAAACAAACTCAAAAAATTAGGCTGGCATTCTTCTGATACGGCAGAGTTGCATTTCGACGATGTCAAAGTACCGGCACAGAATTTATTGGGCGAAGAAGGCAAAGGCTTTTATTACCTGATGGGCGGCTTGCAACTGGAGCGTCTGGCGGGTTCTATCATGGGTTATTCCGGTTGTGATGCGGTATTAAATTACTCCCTGCAATACATGAGCGAGCGTCAGGCATTTGGCCGCACCATCAACAAATTCCAGGTATTGCGTCATCGTGTTGCACAACTATCTGCGGAAATTGAATCCGTACGTTTCTTCGTGCTTCACACCTGCCGTATGCATGCGGATGGAAAATATGCCGTAAAGGAAAGTTCTATGGCTAAGTTACTGGCAACGGAGCTCGCGGACAAAGCGACTTATCAGTGTCTGCAATTCTTTGGTGGTTATGGTTACATGGAAGAATACAAGGTAGCTCGTGCATTCAGAGATTCCCGAATCGGCACCATCGGCGGCGGTTCGTCTGAAATCATGCGCGAAATCATTGCCAAAATGGTCATTGACGACGTGAATTACGACAGAGCAGAATCCAAACAGGAAGCTGGAGCACCAAAACTGGAAACAGTAGCTGATATCTTTGCCACCTTGCCAAATCGATTCAAAGCAGAAAAAGCAGCCGGCAAAAACCTCATCGTACATTTTCAATTCACAACAGACAGCTACACCGTCAATATTGCGGACGGAAAACTGAACGTAGAAAAAGGATTGAATGGCGATGCAAACTGTCTGGTGGAAACAGATGATGAGACTTACATCAATGTGGAAACCGGCAAGATGAATCCACAGGAAGCCTTTATGACCGGAAAGATCAAGGTATCCGATTTGATGCAGATGATGGCCTTCGGCGGTTTATTCAAAAAATTATAATCCCTATATGCACATCAATCTCCTGAAAAGCCTTCAATTAACATTTGAAGGCTTTTTGTTTTGATTTTTTGGCGTTAAATTTGCAAACAGAAAATCATGAGGACTCTGTTTATTCTTTTTTCAGCAATATTCTTTACCATACATGCCGGAGTGCCGAAGTCAAATACTATCGGTGGTATCGGCGGACAGGCGGTATTTGACTCCACTGCACAGCGTTTTAAGGTAAAATCTTTAGAAATCAATCATTATATCAATTCTAAAACATTGAGACCTGGTGATTTGATATTAGAGATTGATAAGGTTCCGATACATAAAATGGATTACGGCAATGTGCTGAGCCTGGTGCAAGGTACAGTCGGCACTCCTATGAGCCTTAAAGTATTACGTTACAATGCCATTGAGAAATATTACGAAATCAGCAGAATACGCGTAACACTCGACATGAATCCAACCTGGTGGTCGGTTCCTGATTACCGTTATTATAATCTAACGGATGCCATCAATTACTCCATTTCACAGTTAAAGGTAAATGGAAAAAACTCCATCGATTCAACAAAAATACCGGGAGCCAAAGACAGGGTTTATTGCAATTACAATATCAAAGGTGCATACGAATCCATTTACATCAACAATGGTAAAGGTCGTTATTACTACAACTGCAGTTTTGTAAAAACGGATGACAAGTCAAAAGCGGAAGGCATGTACAATTATCTGGTGATTCAGCTCAGAAATTACAATATGAAGAATGCCACGCTGACCAAAGCCGAAAGCATACAGCCGGAATATAAAATCTATCAGGTTAAGACAAAAGAAGTTTCGGATTTTTCCATATCCAACCTGAATATCAATGTGAAGCTGAGAAAAGAATTTGACAACGATGAAAATAAATATTTATGGAAAGTTGACCTCGATGTTGTTATTTAACGGTCATCTGTTCTATATATTCTTTCGCTCTCGTTCCCGTATTAAATAAAACATCCAGCACACTTAAATCCTTCTCAAAGGGGAATCTGTCATTGAATACCTGTGGATAGGGAGTAAATTCAACTGCATTGTCTTTCCCTGGCATAATATGACTTCGGCAATCTGTACCTGAGAATTCGTGTTTTGCAAGGTACTTATCAGAAAATGAAACAGACAAGTCAGCCTTAAATACCTTTGCGATGGTTTGCATGTATTGAAGGTTGTAATCAACCAGCAGTTCTATCTTATCTTCATAGAATCTACGGAAATGATCTTCATAATATTCAAAAAAGGGCGAACGACGATAAGCTGATGTAAAACTGTGCCAGTGCAAGCCCTGCCAGTTTTCGTTATAAGAAATGCGTACATCTTTCATGGCTGAATGCTGATGTTTGCCGCTGACCAGTGGAATACTTAACCTCAACAATCCGTTAGCCCCTAAGATATGCGCCCTGTTTCTATAACTGCGTTTTACAAAATGTTCGTGTTGGTCAATAAGAATTGTGTCCGCTTTCAGTAACAAATTCCAATAGCTGCAACTGCCAATATATTGTGATTCAATTAAAATTGCATTCATCATACAAAGATATTCTGAATTAAGATTTATGATGCACGATGTACAATTTATTTTTTTATGAAATAATAACCTACTATTGACTAATGACTAATCTCTATTGACTAACTTTACAAGGTGCAATGGCTTGTAACAAAATTTGGATTATTTTATGCAAAACTGCTCTCCTTTTTGCCATTGAGATTCTTATTTTCACTCGCT
Source organism: Chitinophagales bacterium (assembly GCA_046329775.1). GTDB lineage: Bacteria > Bacteroidota > Bacteroidia > Chitinophagales > JADIYW01 > JADJSS01. The sequence goes on along the minus strand of JAXLTX010000001.1, from coordinate 166,811 downwards.
GATATTATTTACTTCCTGTTTAATCGCATTTATGCTTATCGAAAAACAGTGATTGACATGAATCTCATCAATGCATTTCCGCATAAACGAAGCGAAGAACTCTGGTTTATCCGAAGCAATTATTACCGTCATCTTGCCGACTTCATCGTTGAAACCATCAAAAGTATTTCCATTTCAAAAGAGGAACTAAAAGAACGCATACAACTGGAACATGAAAGTTATGCCCTGCTCAGAAAATATGAACATACAGGGCGGCACATTTTTGTGGTACTGGGACACTACGGCAACTGGGAATGGGCTTCTCTCCTTGCCGGACTGGAAACTAAATTGCCTTCCTATGCCCTGTATGCATCACCCAGTAATAAAACGTTTGAGAAATTTCTATTGAAAAACCGGTCCAGATTTGGCTGTCAGCTCGTAGCAATGCATCAGGTAAAATCATTGTACGTAAATTTGCAGAAAAAACCTTCTCTGGTGGCTTTTGTGGCTGACCAAACACCCGTTGATACCGACAATGCCTACTGGACGAAGTTCATGAGTCTTGATACTCCGTTTTTTAAGGGATTTGATACGCTGGCACAGAGAACGAATGCCATTGTATTGTACGCTTCCATCCAAAAAATCAACCGGGGGTGTTATGAACTGAAATTTGAAACCATTACGGAAAATGCTCAGAAAGAGGCAGAAAATCTTATCGTTGAAAAATACGTTCGATTACTGGAGAAAGACATCCATAATAAACCGGAATACTGGTTGTGGAGCCACCGCAGATGGAAACGTGCCGGAATAAATTATTAGTTGTGAGTATGAGTGATAAGTAATAAGTATCTTTGTATTATGGATCATCCAAAAGTTTCAGTCGTCCTATTAAACTACAACGGAAAGAGTTGGCTGGAACAATTCTTACCAAACGTCATCCAACACACTACCTATCCTAATGCCGAAGTTATCGTGGCAGACAATGCCTCTACGGATGATTCTGTTTTGTTTTTACAACAGCATTTCCCGCAAATCCGTTTGGTTATCAATTCAAGCAATACAGGTTATGCGGGTGGTTATAATGATGCATTGAAGAAGATAGATAGCGACTACTATGTATTATTAAACTCAGATGTGGAAGTGACGCCGAACTGGATAGAAAACACGATGGCATTCTTGTTGAAAGACGAATTGATGGCAGCTTGTCAGCCGAAGATTTTATCCCATTCAGAAAAAAGCAAATTTGAATATGCCGGTGCAGCCGGAGGTTTCATTGACAAATATGGTTATCCTTTTTGCAGAGGAAGAATCTTTGACACCTGCGAAATAGATGAGGGACAATACAATCAAAGCGGCGAAATATTCTGGGCAAGCGGCGCCTGCCTGTTCATTAAAGCGGATATCTTCCATAAAGCCGGTGGTCTGGATGCCGAATTTTTCGCCCATATGGAAGAAATAGATTTATGTTGGAGGCTCAAGAATCTGGGATATAAAATCGGATATTGCGCGGAAAGTACCGTATATCATGTGGGCGGTGGCACACTCAACAAATCCAATCCTAAAAAGACATATCTCAATTTCCGAAACAACCGAAAACTGTTGCGTAAGAATTTATCTCAACAGGAATTAACATCCATCTATTCCACCAGAAACCGCCTGGATCAATTGGCTGCTTTAGTGGCGCTTGCAAAAGGAAATATAGCGGAAGCAAAAGCCATTCGCCAGGGACTGAACGATTACAAAAACACCCTGCACAAATGGGATAAGAAGCGCGCTGAAAATGAACACCTGCAGAAAACCATGGCTGTTGCTTCACCCAATAAAACAGGCATTTTGAACGAAAGCATTATCTGGATTTATTTTGTAAAAGGCATCAAAAAATTCAGTCAACTTACATTCTTATCTTGTTACCTATTACTTATCACTCATAACTTATTTTCATGAAAGTACTCATCATCGGCGCATCAGGCTTGGTAGGCTCCAACTGTCTTCGATATTTCAAACAAAAAGAACTGGAATGTGTTGGCACTTATTTTTCCTATGAAGCCAAAGACACCGTGTTCTTTGACACCTTAAATCTGCACAACCACGACAACTTTGATGTGGCTGGTTTCAAACCGGATGTCATCCTGCATTGCGGTGCACTTACACATGTGGACTACTGCGAACATCATGAAGCGGAAAGCCATGAAAAAACAGTGCATTCCACCAATAATATGATTGCGCTGGCAAAAGGATTGAATGCGAAATTAGTATTCATTTCTACGGATTATATTTTCGACGGAGCCAATGGTCCGTATGACGAGGAAGCAACACCCAATGCACTTTCCATTTACGGAAAACATAAATTGGAGGCGGAATCTGCTGTAATTGCGGCCAACCCGAACAACATTGTTATCAGAATCACCAATGTATATGGTGATGAAGAACGTGGTAAAAATTTTGTATCCAGAATCATCGAACAGATATTCGAACAACAGAAATTGACTTTAAAACTTCCGATTGACCAATACTCCACTCCTATCAATGCATTGGATATTGCCCGTTGTTTATATTTAATATTATCAGACAGAAAAAGCGGCGTTTACAACATTGCCGGCACAGACTACATGAACCGCGTTCAGCTGGCGCTGACCATTCTGAAATATTTTCCGGATGCCAGCTATGAACTGATTCCACTGACGACTGAGCAAATCAATGCAGCGGCTGCACGGCCTTTGCAAGGCGGTTTGAAGAATAAAAAATTCATGTCGGAATATCCGGATTTTCGATTCTCCACGGTAGATGATTATGTCAGCTACAAAAGCATCATGCTGGAGGATATGGAGGAGGAATAATGCTAATCTTTTATGCACCGTACAGAATACCCGCAAATCTTCTGATAGTCATTAACGCTAACATGTGTAAAAGCATAAAACACGTTGTATGACCACGCATATTTTCCATGTCTGGCAAACACTCCAACATCTTCCGGCTGATCAACATACACATCAGATGTCCAGAAAATGGCTGTGAAATTTGGAAAATCAAATGCCATAAACTCATTCCTGAATCCTCCGGGAATGGCACAGAAGCCACTGGTGTTCGTTGCCAAGCTTTTATCTTTCTGATACCAGCTTTTGGGAGATGCTTTCATTTGGGCTCCGGCTGTTTCCTTACCCAGATATTCAATCAGTTGATTGACTTCACTAACGGTAGGAACATGCCAGCCTTTGGGAGCCAGCTTACCGGTTTCTACTGCAAACCAATTGTAGAGCTTTCCTGACCTATCATTGTTTTTCGGATTGTTGTTCAAATAACAGTAGGCACCATTTTTCGTGAATTCCCATCCTTGCGACGACGTGATTTCCGGAATTTCCGTACCATCATTATAATGAGTGGCTTTCAGATTTTCAGCCATCCATAGTTGATGACCAATCTTAACCGTCCTGTATCGGTTGCCATCGATATCTGTCAGTGTATTTTCTGTATTATCTTCAGCTAACAAGATGGCATGTATCGAAACAAAAAGTATCAAAAAAAATCTCTTCATTGTTATTGCACATTAAGACAAGTAGGTCAGATAACTCTGACAATCATTACAATTCCGAATACAAACAAACAAACCCCAACGGCTTTTTTCACGTTACTCAGATTATTTGCCGTTAGTTTTTGTTTGAGGAAATAGGCGAAGCGCATCTTCAGCAAATCAAACAGAAATACCATAAATAGAATGCCGAAGTAAAATAATACGCGGTCAAAAAGCAATTCATAGTGGATGGAAATGGTCGTATACATCGTTATCCACCACACAATCACGAAAGGGTTCAGCATATTTATCGTAATACCCTTTAGAAAAGCGCTGAAGATGGTTTTGACATTGGTAACATCCAGCGACTGAATGCTTGCTTTTGCCAGAAAGGTGGCTACACCGAATACCATCAGCAGGATGCCGCCAACCACACCGATTTCCGTCTTGATGGAATGAAACGGGAAGCGCTCCAGAACGGTTTCTACCAGATAAATGGCAAAAATGTCACTGACGACGATACCAAGAATATAGGCCAGACCGCAGCGCCATCCTTTTGAAATGGTAATATCCGCTAAGGCAAAAAAAATGGGGCCGACCAGAAAGCTGATCGTTATACCGCTTATAACACCTTTTAGCAGAGGTTCCATTAGAGCTCAAAGATAACTTCTTCCCGCGGTAAACGCACGCGTCGTCCGTAAATTCCTTCGGGTTTCGCTTTTCCAACGGAAACAATCATACAGATTTCTGCAGCACGCGGCAAATTCAGGAACCTCTTCACTCTGGCGCTGTCAAAGCCTTCCATCGGACAGGTGTCATATCCTTCCGCCTGCATGCTCAGCATAAAGGTCTGTGCTGCCAGCGCCACGCTCTTATGCACCACAATACGCATATCTGTAGCCGTCACCTGCCGCGGCACCGGTTGAAAAGCGCCACCCACTGTGGATGCAATTTTCTTCAAACCACCTGTAATATCTGCCGGGTCAGAAAAATATAAGGTAGGAATTACTTTCGTGTAGTAATCAATAACCAGTTTGTGTCTTTTTCCCAAAGTGGCCGGAAAATCTTTCCTTGACTCATTTAGGACGAACTCCGCATGTCGTTTCCATTTGTCCTTTCTGGTAACAAAAACAATCAGTTCATTGGCGGTTTTGGCAGCGTTTTGTCCCAAACAATACTTTGCCAGTTCATCTTTTTTAGCTTTTGTCTTGACGCGATAAAACTCCCACAACTGCAAATTGCTGGAATTGGGAGCCAGTAATGCTCTGTCTAAACTGCGGGTCACCGCCTCACCGTCGAAAGGTGCTTTATCGTCGTAAATACGGATGGAACGACGCTCATTCACTATGTTATTGAAGACTTCTGCTGTTGATTTCATAAAAACTAAACGTATCTTAAGATATAAGGTTCAAATCTACAAACAAAACCTGTTTTTTCTTGAAACTAAGATTAAGAAAACATCATACTGGATGTTTCAAATGGCATGAATTTTCTGACAAATACAAAAATTTGTACCGAAAAAGAAAAAATAAATGTTTCACCTTTGTGTAAAACAAGATTGGGGATGAAAGTATTTCTTCCATTTTATTTTACGAATGATTAATTTAGTTTATGATTAAAAATCTAATTCTACTTATTTTTATCATATCAGGCGTATCCATTTCGTATGCACAGATTTCATTTACATCCGTTACAAGCCCATCCACATGCAGTGCCAATGGTTCTATTTCCGTGAATGTCAGTGGCGGAACCGCCCCCTATTTGTATCAGATCATCTCCAGTTCTACAGGAGTGATTCGTCCGGCGCAAAACATCAACGTTTTCCAGAATCTTCCTGCCGGCTCCTATAATATCCGGGTAACGGACAGAAACAATGAGACCGTTGTAAACACGGCTATCATATCAGGAAACTATCTGCCTCTCAGCTTTACTGCCATACAGCAACAATCTACCGTATCCATCCGTGCAATCAACGGCAAACAACCCTATACCTATGCTTATTCTGATAATGGCGGACAGAGTTTCCATCCTCTTCAGGATTCCAATGCATTTCACTGCATCGAACAAGGCAATTACCTGTTCAGGGTATACGACAGTTGCAGCAATTTCTACACGGAGACGGTGGTGGTGGCGCCGGTAATGATAGAAGCTGATTTTTCGTGTGTTGCAAATACATCCAACAATACCAAATCCATTGTGCTGAACTCATTACAAAACGGAAATGGCGGTTTCACATTCCGAGGCTTTGGCGTAAACTACGACCAGACCAATTCGACAGGTAATTTCTATAACATCAATCGTTGCAACAAGAATATTTCTGTGGAAGTGAGAGACCGATGTAATGTTTCCGCTTCCTATGTGGTCTGTCCGTCTCCGGATTATACCTTTTCCGTAACCTGTGTAAATTTCAAGGACAGAAAAGTGACCATGGGAAATGTGAGCAGCGGAAGCGGGCTTCCCTATCAGTATGTAGCGAACGATGTGGCAAGTCCAACCACCACCGTGCAGAATTTTCCGATACCGGGAGACAGCATTCTTGCCGGTCTGATAGACAGCTGTGGCTTTAAGAACACGATTGAGGTGAGAAGAATGAAAATCTTATATGACAATATCGGGGGGTGTGAAAACGGAACGCTCAAATTGTTCACATTTTATGTAATCAATGGAAAAGGTTATTCTTTTCAACCCAACACCTATACCTCTATTTCAGGACCTTCCACATTCAATGTCACGGATACGACGACGATGGACACCAGCATCGTTGAAATCCCGGGCTTGCAAAATGGAAAATATGTTTATAAAATCACCAATGCCTGCGGTGATGAGGTGATTGATTCATTCATGTATGTACGAAAATGTTTTAAAAAGATTACCGTAAGAAAAGTTCAAAATTGTTCATCTATAAGTTACAAGCTGGAGAAAGATTGCAGAATAGATACCAATACCGTGTATACCCTCACCGATCTTCAGGGAAATACCATATCACAAAACACCAATGGTTTTTTCACCGGACTGAACAATGACAGTTGTTATAAAATGAAGATGCATCAGCTGGATTGCGATACAACAGTCACTGATTTCATAAATCCTATAAAACCAAAGCTTAAACTGTTTCTAAATGCCTGCGATGTAATCTCTCTTTCCGTAAAGCTGCAGGCAAAAAAAATCTGCGGCAACGCATTGGGAAGCGTTTACCAGGGAGCTTCTCAGTTTATACTGGCTGATTCTCTTTTTAATGTTCTTCTTTCGAGCAACTCAGGTTATATAAACCCGGTACCGCCAAACACCTACTGGATATATGCCATAACGGACGGTTGTAATTCCGATACGATCCGATATACCAGAACCAGCGGTTTTGATGACAGTCTGGCATTCTGCATTACACCTTCTGTAAAAGTGGATAATAATGACCGCTGTCGTATCGCCTGGAATGTCAAGATAATGAACAACCTCAGCAATTCCATTTTCACCTTAACCGGTAATGGCGTCAACCTTCAGGGCGTGAAGAATTTTTACGGAATTGATTCAGGGAGATATCTTGTTAAAAACGGTTGCAACCAACAGGAACTGTTCTTACCTTCTTATTACAATTTCAAGACGGTCGTAAATCCCGGTTGCCCCAGCAATGCCTCTATCACCGCATCTTGTGATATCAATACAAATTACATTAACAGCATGGCAGCGAGATACAATTTCTCTGTCTGCGATCCGCCCTTCATGGACTACAATATCAAAGAAGTGGGGACCAATGACCCGCTCATCTACAATACCTCCGGAATTTTCAACAACCTGAAGACAGGCACGTATTATGCAGTTTTTTTCAAAGGAAATGAAAATTGTAACTTTTATTCTGATACCATTTTCACACCCTTTTATACCCGGCCAGCGCTTACGGCTACATACGGATTGATTTGCAACGGAAATAATGCAAGCGTCAAAGCCTCTGTGGTGGGAGGAACACCGCCGTACACCTATGAAGTGCTGAATACGTCCATTCCTGTAGTCATAACAGACTCCAACTATGTGTTGTATAATAGTCTCCCATTGGGTACTGCGCAATTCAGAGTCAATGATGCCTGCGGCATCAGTACGGACTATTCTACTGAAGTATTGAGCGTTAATTTCCAGCCGACCTTCAAGAAAAAATGTGACGGGCAGGTACAACTCATTGCTCCCGACATCTTCAACACAACCTATATATGGACCAACAAAAACCATGATACAATTGGTACTACACCAATTGTATATACCTACCCGAATGGCAACGATACATTTACGGTAAGCATAAAACATCTGACCTGCAGCATTACAAAATCGCTGTATGTCAGTGACTTCAGTGCCAGCATCGTCAACGCGGTTGCAGGATATGATTTTGCAAGCGACACATCCGTTACCCGCCTTCAGGGCAACATCCCCCCCTTGAATGCGGTAGGAACATGGCGGCAAACAGACCCGAGTTCAGGAAACACCATTTTTACCAATATACATGACGCACACAGCGGTATCAGCGTAGATGTGTTTCCTGGGCAATACACGTATATCTGGAGCATAACGGATACCCTAATAGGATGTGTGGATGAAGACACGGTGGTGGTGAGTTTCCTGAGATGCCCGAACATCAGGCCCATACTATTCAACAAGACGATTCAAAACGCCACCTGCACCAATAATGGTCAAATTGCCCTATCGATTACCCAGGCCTCTACCCCCGTCCACTTTTTATGGAATACCGGAGATACCAGCGCTGTCATAAAAAACCTGAGAGACACCACTTACATCGTTACTATCAGCGATGAAACATCCTGCACACCTGATGTGATGGATACCATCTTGATAACGGGCACAAAACCATCTTTCAGACTGCTGGAGGATACCATCTGCAAAGGAGACACCCTTGTTGTAAACAACAAGAACTATTTTTTATCCGGAATTTATACGGATACCCTGCTCAATCGTGCCGGATGTGACAGCATACTTTCGATACGGCTATTTATACTCCCGACACAGGATGAATTTGATACGGTGAGATTATGTAGCAATAAAAGCTATACGCTGCCTAACGGACAAATTGTGCATCAATCCGGAAGCTATCTGGTAAATCTGAGCAATCAATACGGATGTGACAGTGTACTGCATTATACGATAATATCGTTACCGACAAACCTGATAAGGGTTGACACATCGATTTGCAGTGGTTTTAGCTACACCCTTCCCAATGGAACCAACGTACGGCAGTCAGGCATTTACACAGATACCCTTACCAACACATTTGGATGTGATAGCATCGTTCTGACAAATCTATGGGTGAAAGATTCCCTACGTAATCTTTTTTTAGGAAACGATACCAGCATTTGTGACGGCGACAAGCTTTTGCTCAATCCAGGATTAAACGGAGTGAATTACCTTTGGCAGAATGGTAGTGCTCAACATACATTCACCGTTGATAAGGAAGGGGTGTATTATGTTGAGATATCGGATGCATGCACATCTTTATCTGATACGATTCATGTCAGTACGGGTGATTGCAGTTGTACGTTTTATATTCCCAATGCCTTTTCGCCCAATAATGACGGCTATAACGATATCTTTAAACCCATTGTAAAGTGTGCCTATTTTAAGCAATATTCATTCCTCATCTATGACAGATGGGGGGAATTAATATTTCAAAGCAATGATACGGACCTTGGATGGGATGGAATTTTCAAAAATCAGGAACAAGCAATGGACAATTACCTGTGGTCACTCTCATATTATGATATACTCAACAACAAACAGGTTTATAAAAAAGGTACGCTTACTCTAATGAAATAGGAAACAAGTCCAGTATTCCAATAAAGATGAGAACTGAACATAATAAATACACTTGCTTCACATCAAAATCTTCATATAAAATCACGTTTCAGACGGAAAATCCGCACTTTACCCATAAAAATCAGGCTTTTGTTTAACAAAATTGTTAATTCTCTCTATAAAGCATTAAGAAATTTTAACATTTAAAAAAAAATCCCTATATTTCATATGGGGTTGAACTATTATTTATCATCGTACTGCTTTTCATGACAAGATACGTGATACCATCAGGGTTTGATTAGAGAAATTACATAATAACTTTTTATAGTTAACTATAAATAATAATCTAGGATATGAAAAAATTTTACATCTTATCATTTCTGATTTCTGCATTATTCTGGCACCATACAGCCAAAGCACAGCTGCCATATATCAAGCCATGCTATTCGATAAATGCAGGAGCGGACACCACCTTTTGCAGTACAAGTTGTACAAATATCACCAGAACAGCAATTCCTCAGTATGATAACAAGGCTACTACGACATACCTAGTGCAGCAGATGACCCTGCCAACTCCTGCCTATAACAACACTGGTTCCAACGTTATTGTGGATTTGGATGACATCTGGAGTGGCGTTGTGAACATTGGTTTTAATTTTTGTTTTTTTGGGAATACCTACAACAAAATAGTCATCGGCGCAAACGGACTAGTATCATTTAACACCGCTTATTCGGGTGCTTATTGTAATTGGTCATATACAGGTGGTATTCCTGATGCGAACAAACCTATAAACTCCATCATGGGGCCGTATATGGATATTGACCCAAGTGTTGGTTTCAGTCCAAGTAGAATTAATTATTACACAGAAGGCTCTTATCCCTGCAGGCGATTTGTGATCAATTTCAGAGACATTCCACTCTACAGTTGCAACAGCAACAGACTTACATCTCAGATAATCCTGCACGAAGCATACAATATCATAGATGTAATCATTTACAGAAAAGATGTCTGCGGTTCCTGGAATGGTGGTCGTTCAATCATTGGCATACAAAATGCTGCAGGAAATGCCGCATTTACGGCGCCCGGTAACAATCCGTCAACTAGTTCCGCTAGCAATCAATGCTGGAGATTCCTTCCAGATGGCGCATTACTTCAATCCATCAACTGGACCCTGAACGGCAATATTGTTTCCAACAGTGCGGTATTAAGCGCAAGCATCTGCCCAACTTCCACATCAAACTTTGTTGCCAATCTGGTCAATAACAGATGTGACGGTTCTACCGTTACAGTATCTGATGATGCCAATTTCACTATAAATCAACTACCTACACCAGATGCAGGACCAGACAAAGTTATTGGATGTCTTGCTCCGACAGTTACGATAGGTACCCCTGCTGTTCCGGGCAATACCTACACCTGGACTCCTGCTGGAAATGTCAGCAATCCAAATATTGCACAACCCACCACAGGAACAACCGGAAATTACACGGTTACGGTAAGAAATACAGCAACGGGATGTCAGGCAACGGATGCCGTTACGGTAACCCAAAACAATACTCCTCCGGTCGCCAATGCAGGAGCGGATCAGGTTTTATCGTGCAGTGGCGTTACACTGGGAACACCGGCTGTTGCAGGAAACAGCTACTCCTGGAGCCCTCCCGGCGGTTTAAGCGATCCGACTGTCGCACAACCTACCACCACCACTGCCAATACGTATACACTTACCGTTACCAATATCGCCAATGGCTGTTCTGCCACTGATGCTGTAACAGTTACCGGCAGTATCATCATCCCCACAGCAAATGCAGGCCCTGACAAAACCATTACCTGTGCTGCACCAAGCACGCAGATAGGCACACCTGCTGTTGCCGGAAATACCTATGCATGGTCGCCTCCAGCAGGTTTGGATAATCCCAATATAGCTCAACCAACCGCCAGTGCACCAGGTACATATACGCTAACAGTGACCAACTCAACCAGTGGCTGTACTGCTACAGATGCGGTAACAATCACTCAAAACAATACGCCACCACTTGCAGATGCCGGAGCGGATGCAACATTGACTTGCTCCACAATTTCGTTACCGATTGGTTCACCCGCGATAGCCGGAAATACTTATGCATGGTCGCCGCCAGCTGGATTATCATCCACCAGTATTGCGGCTCCGACAGCCAGTGCACCGGGAACATACACCGTGACAGTGACCAACACAGCTAATGGTTGTATAGCCACTGATGCCGTTACGATTTCTCAAAACATCATCCCTCCAACAGCTAATGCCGGGGCTGACAAAACGCTCACCTGCACCAATCCATCTTTACAGATAGGTACAGGCGCAATAGTCGGAAATACCTATGCCTGGACACCACCGGCCGGTCTGGATAATGCGACAATCGCTCAGCCTACCGTATCCGTTCCGGGTACATACACCATTACTGTCACCAATACGGCAAATGGTTGCAGCGCAACGGATGCTGTTATTGTTTCACAAAACATAACGCCACCGCTTGCAAATGCCGGAGGAAATAAGACCTTAACCTGTGCTAATCCTTCTTTACCAATCGGAACAGCTGCTATTGCCGGTAATACCTATGCCTGGTCTCCGGCCATTGGATTAACCGGACCAAACACGGCTCAACCAACAGCCAATGCGCCGGGAACTTACACTCTGACCGTTACCAATAGTGCCAACGGATGTACGTCAACGGATGTTGTTGACGTGTTACAAAATATCGCCGCCCCGACCGCAAATGCCGGAGTTGACAAGACATTAACTTGTGCAAATCCGAGCTTAGCAATCGGAACAGCTGCTATTGCCGGTAATACCTATGCCTGGTCTCCGGCCAGCGGACTAACCGGACCAAACACGGCTCAGCCAACAGCCAATGCTCCGGGAACCTATACCTTAACGGTGACCAATACCGGAAACGGTTGTACATCAACGGATGTTGTTGTAGTGGCTCAGGATATAACTCCACCTATAGCCAATGCGGGTGCCAACGTAACCTTAACCTGCACCAATACCTCAATCACCATTGGCACAACTGCCATCGCTGGCAATACCTATACATGGTCACCGCCAGCCGGATTAAGCACAACCGGTATTGCACAACCGGATGCTACTGCTCCCGGTACATATACTGTAACGGTGACCAATACCAATAATGGTTGTGTTGCCACGGATGCGGTAATCGTTGCTCAGAACATCACCCCTCCTGTTGCCGATGCCGGAGTGGATAAAACACTCACTTGTGCCAGCCCAAGCTTACAGATAGGAACTGCTGCAATTGCAGGGAATACCTACACTTGGTCTCCGCCGGCAGGATTGAGTAATGGAAATACGGCAGCACCTACGACCAATACACCGGGTACCTATACCCTCACTGTCACCAATACAGCAAACGGATGTACAGCTACGGATGCTGTAACCATATCTCAAAACATTACACCACCTGTAGCCAATGCAGGTGTCGATAAAACATTGACTTGTACAAATCCTGCTTTACAGATAGGTACTGCTGGTTCTGTTAATAATACATACTCATGGTCGCCGACAGCAGGATTATCTGATGACAGCATTGCTCAGCCGACTGCCTCATCAGCTGCCACTTACACACTTACGGTAAGAAACACGTTAAACGGTTGTACCGCAACGGATGCTGTAACCATATCTCAAAACACCACACCTCCTGTTGCAAATGCGGGTGCGGATAAAACGCTGACCTGTTCTGTTACATCTCTTCAGATTGGCACACCTGCTGTAGCAGGCAACATGTATTTCTGGTTGCCTGATTCCGGATTATCCTCAGCTGGTGTTGCACAGCCCAACACAACGGTTCCTGCAACCTACACTTTAACGGTAACCAATTTATCAAACGGCTGTACAGCCACAGATGTTGTTATCATTTCACAAGATACAACGCCACCGATAACAAATGCAGGAGCAGATAAGACATTGACCTGCACCAATACATCTTTACAAATAGGAACGGCAGTTGTTGCAGGCAATACGTACTTATGGTCACCGGCAACAGGATTGGATTTTGCCAGCATAGCTCAGCCAACCACATCCACTCCGGATACCTATACACTGACTGTAACCAATACATCTAATGGCTGCAAGGCTACAGATGAAGTTATCGTTTCTCAGGATACGACCCCTCCCGTTGCGAATGCCGGAGTGGATAAACTACTCACTTGTACGAATCCTACTTTACCAATAGGAACAACCGCTGTTTCAGGAAATTCCTATTCATGGTCTCCTGCTACGGGTCTCATCGGTCCAACCACTGCACAGCCAAGTGTCAACACGCCCGGTACCTATACATTAACAGTAACCAATACAGCCAATGGTTGCATTTCAACGGATGTTGTTAATATTACACAAGATATCATACCACCGGTTGCAAATGCCGGAGCCGACAAAACACTGACGTGCAGCAATCCGACCCTCCAAATTGGAACAGCTGCTGCCAGTGGTAATACCTATGCATGGGTTCCTGCATCCGGGGTAACGACATCAACCATAGCCCAACCGAATGCTATTGCCCCTGGTAACTATACACTAACCGTAACCAATACGGCAAACGGATGCAAGGCAACAGATGTTGTGGTGGTGACACAAAATATTACGCCACCGATTGCCAATGCCGGCCCGGACAAGATTTTAACGTGTAGCAATCCTACACTAACCATTGGTACGGCGGCAGTTGCCGGCAACAGCTATCTCTGGTCTGGCAGTGGACTATCCTCCTCTGTGATTGCTCAACCGTCAACAAACATGAGCGGAACTTATGCATTACAGGTAACCAATATCACAAACGGATGTAGGTCTACAGATACTGTAGTGGTAACACAAAATATTACACCACCACTAGCGGATGCTGGTCCTGACATAACACTAACCTGTACACATCCAAGTTTAGCTATTGGTACGGCTGCAATTTCAGGAAACACATATTCATGGTCAAATGCCTCAGGGCTTTCATCCGGAATCATTGCTCAGCCGACTGCCAATAAAGCTGGCAACTATACCGTAACGGTGACAAATACTGCTAATGGATGCACGGCAACAGATTTGGTGAATATTTCCATTGACACCATTCGTCCGCTGGCAAATGCAGGTGTAAATAAAACCCTAACCTGTGCTACGCCAACCGCTACGATTGGAACTGCAGCCATTGCCGGAAACACCTACTCATGGCTGCCGGCAAACGGACTGAATAATCCTTCCATAGCGCAACCAACAGCCAGTAGTCCAAGTAATTATACGGTCACCGTAACCAGCTTATCGAATGGATGTACATCCACCGATCAGGTTATCGTCTCTCAGAACATTATTGCCAGCGCTGCCATTGCCGGTAATGACTTAACCTTAACCTGCTCCAACCCTAGCTATGTGATTGGAGCTCCCGCAGCGCCGGGAAACAGTTATAGCTGGGTGCCAGCATTCGGTTTAGACAATGCAAATTTAGCACAACCAACCGTCAGTAAACCTGGTACCTACACACTCACCGTTACCAATTTGAACAATGGTTGTACGTCCAATGATGTTGTTACCATTGCAATTGATACGACAAAACCTGTTGCCAATGCAGGCATTGATAAAACAATTAATTGTGCTGTTTCATCATTTGCAATCGGTACTTCAGCAACCGTTGGAACTACTTATTCATGGTCACCGGCAAGCGGACTCAATTTCAGCAATATTCCTCAACCAATTGTAAATACAAGCGGCACCTATGTAGTAACGGCAACAAAGACGGCCAATGGCTGTACTGCTACTGATGCCATGACAGTATTTGTTGATAGCGTACGACCGATTGCTGATGCAGGTCCGGATCAAACTTTTGGATGCCCGCATCTACCGTTAACGCTTGGAACCCCGGCACAAGCCGGCATTTCGTATAACTGGATTCGTTCCATCGGCTTGAGTGAAAAGAATATTGCTCAACCCCTTACTGACACCACAGGGACTTTCGTGCTGGTCGTAACCAATACGGTAAACCGCTGCGTGTCCGCACCTGACACGGTTGTTATCAGTCCAAAAAATTGCGACTGTGTATTTTATGTACCGAATGCATTTTCTCCAAACAACGATGGAATAAACGATATCCTCAGCCCGTTCAAGGATTGTGATGACTATCGAGACTTCAGCTTTTCTGTTTTCAACCGATGGGGAGAATTGGTCTTTACTTCAAAAGATATCAATACTGGTTGGAATGGAGACTACAAGAGCGAGAACCAACAAGTAGACAGCTATATCTGGATATTAGAATACTTTGACGTTTTATATAATACCAAAAGATTGCAGAAAGGAATCGTGACCTTGCTTAGATAAATAATAAATATCATTTGACCTTTGTCACATGAGCATCGAACTCTGTAAAGAACCTTTCGAGTTGATGGTTCATATCATCCTCGTTGAACGAGGAAGCAGTTGTTGATGCATTGATAAGCACCTGGTTATTTTCAAACAGTTTAAGTTGCAACAAGTCTGCAAGCCGCAGGACACTCAGCAATATGAATTCTCTATGCTGAAACTCTTCCCGCTGATTGTAGACTTTGTAAGTGTAACTGATGGCAATGCTAAGTCCGGCTGCCTGAATATTACTCAGGTGTACGTCTATCGTTGAATTTTTGGTGTACGGATATTTCATCAGTATCGTCTTTACACCCTCAATAAATCGTTCAATCTTCACAATCGGGGTGTCAATCGGAATGAAAATCTCTGTCCTGAATTTTTTGAACACCCTGAACCCTTTGTTATCTATCGTCATTTCGGATAATTTGGCATTGGCAATATACACCAACGAATCATCAGCCGTTTTTATACGGGTGGATCGAAATCCAACTTCCTGAACGGCCCCTTCAAAGCTATCTCCTTTGATCGTATCCCCTATTTTAAATGGCTTATCGATAAATATCATAACAGAGGCAATGAAATTTTTTACGGTATCCTGCGCTGCCAATGCCAGGGCCAAACCACCGACAGACAAACCGGCTATGATGGTGGCTATGTTGACATCCAGCGTATTGAGTACATAAAACAAGCCCAGAAAGATGACAATGAACTTCAGAAACTTCTGCAGTACCATTACAATCTGATCATCCCATTGGGTGGCTGTCTTACTGGCGTATTGTTTGGTATAGAAGATGATCAACTCCACCAGTTTGTATACGATGAATACGAAAATCGAAGCTGCAACAAAGTCAATCCCTTTTATCAATGGCATGGCATAGGTTGGATTGATGAATAAGGTTGGTGCAAAAATCTGCAAAACCTTGAATCCCACCCAAATGGAAAACAGATTAGAAGTGGACTTCAATTTATCTATATCCTGAATTTCATTGAAATATCTCTTGAACAAGATCTTGTTGAAGATGTAACGGAAAATGTATTTCAACACGAAAAAACATACAAGAAAGACACCTAAGATGATGCCGATTCCAATCCATTGCCACGGATAGAGTCGCAAAAACTCCTCATTTTGTTTTACAGGAAACCACCTTGCCCAGATATTGGTGCCAAAAGGGAAGATTTTCTTGTGCAGTTTGGGCAATGCATCTACGGATGATTGTGAATAGTACCATTTTTCTCCTGTCTTTTCCACAAATATCTGAGGAAGCTTATCATATAACACAAATATGTGACGACGAGTAGAGGAATCCGTGTAATTCGGATCATCCGGAATCTTGGATAAGATTGAATTTGCATCAACCTTTACATCCAGAATTTCCTTGAGCATCACAGCCGCTTCGATACGTTTTCGCTTATTAGGAATATTAAAGGATGCAGCTGCCTGCAACTCATCATAGGTGCCTTTTTTCATGAAATGATAGTGATTATACACCACATCATAGGGCGAATTATTGGACTCGATACTGGCGGCAAATGTAGAAATTGTACAAAATAGCAGTATAAATAGAAAATTATGCCTCATTTTATTCCTTATCATAGCTCAAAATTACACCAAAAAATGGCTTTTTTGTCTTAAAAAACGTTTTTCATAAAAATTATCAAAAATAATTACTATTGATTATCAATGTTTTAAAAATTATTTTGTTAATTTTTACTACTATGTATTGCATATTACATTGTTTTGTACTTATCTTTGTATCATCAATTACTTGGTAAACAAAATAAACTAAAAAATAAACACATGAACAATCTTGTTATCGCAGCCTTGACATTTGTAATGTTACCTGCATTCGCCAGCAACGCTTCTGCAAAATCTGTAAAAAACTGCAGAACGGAGAAAAATGAAATCATTGTAGAGAAAATCAACTTTACGGATGATATCCTGAAAAACACCGCTTCAGACGAGGAAGCCACTTCTGTAGATGTGGACTACATCATTGAAGAAAACGGTAAACCGTACATCACCTTCATCAATAGTGAAAGCCAGCAGGCAAAAAATGAAGTGGTGAAATTTCTGGAAACTGCTACATACAATTTCAACCCGATTCCGGGAAAAGTATACTCCATGCAATTGACACTGAAGAAATAATCCGGAATCAATGGAACAATATTCATTAATCAATTAAAAAAACTGTACATGACAACACCATCATCATCAGCGTTCAGTATCGAGAATACAAAAGTACAGATGCGAAAAGGCATCCTGGAGTTTTGTATCCTCGGTATCATCTCACGCGGCGAAGTGTATGCTTCTGATATCTTAGATGCCTTAAAAAACGCTAACATGTTAGTAGTGGAAGGAACCGTTTATCCGCTGCTCACCCGATTAAAAAATGCAGGTCTGCTCACCTACGAATGGAAAGAGTCCACCTCCGGGCCTCCCAGAAAATATTTTACCCTGACGCTGGAAGGACAGACCGCATTCAATGAGCTGAAACAGACCTGGAATGAACTTTCCGATGCGGCAGATGCAGCAACCAACTACCATAAAACCGAACAAAATCCTATCTGAAAAACAAAAACTATAATCAACTAAATCTATAAAATAAACGTCATGATAAAGACTTTCAATATAAACCTAGCAGGACAAATCTTCAACATCAATGAGGATGCGTACGAACAGTTATCCGGCTATTTCAATACTTTACGTACTTTTTATGCCAATGAAGAGGACAAAGATGAAATCATCCGTGATATCGAATCCCGCTTTGCCGAGTTGTTTCTGGCTAAAGGGAAAAACTATATCATAACCAAAACAGATACCACGGAGGTCATCAATATGATGGGAAATCCTCAGGAATTTGATGAAGATGCCAAATCTGAAAACGATACAACATCGAGACAACAAAACACTACCCAAAGCATGCCAGGCAGAAAGAGACTGTATCGAGATTCTGACAACGGTCTTGTTGCTGGTGTATGCGCCGGATTATCAAATTACATTGGCATCAATGACCCGATCTGGATTAGAATCGCTTTTATATTGCTGACTCTGTTCACCTTCGGTTTTTGGATGTTCCTTATCTATCCAATACTCTGGTTCATAATGCCTGAAGCCATTACAGCTTCTGAAAAATTGGAAATGAAAGGTGAAGCCATTAATCTTGGAAATATCCAGAAGACAATTCAGGAAGACTCGGAAAATGCACAACAGACCTCTCTAAGCAATAAAAGCTTCGGCGACAAATTAATGACGATTTTAGGAGGAGCCGTAAAAATATTCTTTAAGATCATCTTGGGCATTATCATCCTGATCTTGGGATTGGTTCTCATTGGCATATTTTTTGGACTTATCGGTTGCTTAATTGCGTTGATTGTCGTTTCAATCTTAGCGCTGTTCGGTATTCCAATAATAAACAGCTACTTCTTTGAAAACGGTTCTGATGGTTGGTTTTTAGGTATCGGAGGATTATTAATCGGATTTACTCCAATAATATTTACCATACTTGCATTGGTGCATATTATTTCCAAAAAATCAAAACCATTGAAAAGAAACATCGTGTTCCCGTTGATAGGATTATTCTTATTTGGATTCCTGCTGCTAAACATATCCGGATATCACGCCAAACAACTGATGAGAGAGAAGAAAAGAGTAAATCAGACATTCCCATTAAACTATGCTTACAAATCAGACACACTGCAGTTAACTATAAATCCTGCATTGAAGGATGAGGATTATTACGACAACTTAAATATAAACGGGTTTGATGATTTACTGGACTTTATCAACGACCATGATGAGAAATTCTTCCCAGTTGAGATAGAAATATACCCTAGTGCCTCTGATTCATTCAGTGTAATCAAAGAATACTCTTCGAACGGAAGCGATGATAAGGATGCCATAAAGAATGCAACCAGTTTCACCCATACCATATCTCAGATCAACAATAAGCTTATCATCGACCCATACATACAATTTGAAAACAGCAAGATCAAATTCAGAAATCAGAAGCTGAAAATCAAGGTGTATGTGCCGGAAGGAAAAGTGATCCGCTGGGACGAACGTACCGAAAAATATATGGACGAAGGCAAACTGGCCATCAATTGGGACAATGTTAAAGGTATCGTTCCTCCGATTCCACCAATACCACCGGTTCCGGGTTCACAGAACCACAAGATTGAAATCAAGACCAGCAAAAAGGGTGACAGCAGCACTTCTAAAATCGTTATCAACATTGATTCAGACAATCAGGATATAAATGATGCGCTGGACAAGGCTCAGCAAAAAATCGATGAGGCAAGACAAAAAATCGAAGAAGCCGAAACCATCGACATCTCCGGCGACAGCGATGAGGAGCTAGACAACAGACTTACCAGAGAGCATTATATATTCAGAATGGTGAACGGAGAGCTGATTGCAATTGATTAAACTTTAAAAATTGTTAAGAGCAGGCAACTTTGTAATAAGTTGCCTGTCTTTAAGACAAATGAAAATAAAATGAAGTTCCATCGAACAAAATTGAAAAAATAATCTAAACACTCTTAAAAACAAAAAACAATGAAAAAGTTATCACTTTTGGTAGCCCTGGGCATCGCTTGCTCTATAGCTATCGCAAAACCTGCCGTAAACGTTTCAACAAACGCAGCACAGTTTGCATCCTACTCCAAACAGATGCATGAAATGTCTGCAAAGTACATCTCACAAAAACAGTTCGGAAATGCCAACAAAACCATTGAGGCATGGCTGAACAGCTACAATGCCTTACCGGACAAAGAAAAGACGGCTTATGCTTCCGTCTACGCCTCCATCATGTACAATCAGGCTTGTGCGCTGACACAAACCAACGAAATGTTTCAGGCATTGAAGGCACTGAAGGAAGCCGTAAAAGCTGGTTTCAGCAACAGCGAACAGGCTCAGAACGACCCTAATCTGGCACAGTTGAAGAACTATGACGAGTTCAGCAAAATCTTAAAATCCATCAAAGCCTAAGCAGTTTTGGTTAAATTTTTTGAAGTAAAATGATGTATGTGCATCCCGTCCGCCAACTGGCAGACGGGATTTTTTATTTACCTCAACCGGACCAAGACAAGTCGAGGTTACCCTCTCCATTTGGAAAGGAGAAAATCAGGCAGCGCCTGACTTGGGGTGAGGTTAAATAAAATATAGTACCTTTACACCGTAAAAAAACAAGCATGGATATTTTCGTAGGCAGTTTGCCCTTCAAGATAAAAAGCGACCAATTAAAAGCCTTGTTCGAAGAATTCGGTGAAGTGGAGTCCGTAAAGATTATCATTGATAAGATAACTAGACAAAATAAGGGATTCGGTTTTGTGGTGATGCCCAATCATCACGAAGCAAAACTGGCTATTGAATCGCTGAACGGCAAAGAAATCATGGGCAGAACCATTATTGTTTCCGTTTCGGAAGAGAAAAGACCGGAGCCTAAGCGCAAGAAAAACTTTGGCAAAGGGGGTACCAACTTCAGAGGTGATTTCGATAAAGCGAAAAAAGAATTTCCGGGCAAGAGCGGTTTTCAGCGCGGCTCCTCGCGCGGTGCATCCCGCGGTGGCGGAAGAGGCAGGTAAGATAAACAATGAAAATAGAAGAAGAAGTAATAAAATTTCTTGATCGTATTTGGTTTCATGATATGCCTGTCGACAGCATTGAATTAAGAACTGCTCCTGAAACGCAATTAATACTAAAACTATTGTATTTAGAAGAGGATGCTATGGGATTACAGGATAAAGATTATGTAAATTAAATATAATATTAAATGAAATAAATAATTTAACTACAGATGCTGTGAAATTGAATTCACGATCTGCATTTGAATTATTTAGTTTTGATTATGAATTTGAAGAATCATATAAATGTAACCTTATTTTCCTAACTGGTTTCGGTGAGCCTTCTTTAACTATCGGATTAAATTGCAATTCAATAGAAATAGAGAGTTAAACGCAAGATGCTGAATGATCCTAAGGTTTGCAATAACTACCGCTCTACCCTGTCCCATTCTTCCATCGTCATTACCTGTACTTTTCTTTCTTTCAGGAAATACTTATCACCATCCGCCAATACATTCACCTTCAGGTTGGTGAGTGACACCGGCAAGCCATCCTTCAAAATCGACACATTATTATGCTGTAATTCACTAGGGTCGAAAATGATGGCCATACCCGAACCAATCACCTCGCAATCATTGCCGTTGCGTATGATCAAAGCCGTGTCTTCGGAAAGCCCGATGCCCAGTAGTTTCGGGAACCTCGCCACCGCCTCAGTCAATCTCCCAAACCGTCCCCGCTGGATAAAATGCGTGTCTATAATGGTGTCCGGCAGGAACCCCATCCCCTTGCGCATCAATACGCCACCTTTAAACAAGGCCTCCGTGCTTTGCCCGCCGCTGATCATTTCCCAGCTCATGCACATGGCTCCTGCACTGGTACCTGCCAGCACAAACTTTGTTTCCGCTAATTTTTTCTGCAGCAATTCGTGCAATAAAGTATGGCCGATGAAATCTACAATCTTGGATTGGTCGCCACCCGAGAACATCACGCAATCCGCCTCATGAATGAGTTGCAGCACTTCCGGTTCTTCCGATTTTTCCTTACTGCGGGTATCTAAAATAGAAATATGACTGCAGCCTAATTTGGTAAATGCATCCAGGTAATTCTGTCCAACTTCAACTGGTATACTTGATGCAGTGGTAATCACCACAATCTTCGCATCTTTACCGCCGCTTTCTTTCACGATGGTCGCAAGAATACCTTTGGAAATAAATTCCAGCGTGTACATCTCATTTTTACCGATGCCCTTATCTTCATTCCCCCCGATAGCGATATAGATTCCTTTCATGTAGTTCAATTGCGTTTATAAAAGTATTCTTATTTTTCAAAAAATCCATATTTCTTTCATCCACCAACGTGAAAAACTGATGTAAACCAAAATAAATGATAGATGAACGATTCCTTTACCTCATTTGTCGTGCTTGACAAAACCGGGTGAACTTACTTTTCCAGCAACGGATAATAGCGTTCTTCCAGCACATTAAAATGCCAGCGCTGGTGCCCCGCAATCACAAAACCTATTGCCGCTACGGAATATTCGCTGTTGAAACTTTTCCCTATCGTCTGCAACATCTCCTCCGTAAAGGACTTAAACAAAGCGATGGTGGATTTTCTCAACAGAATCGCTTCCTCCAGTACATCTTCCAGCTTTCGATGGCTAACAATGGCATTATTCGCATACAAATCCTCGTCAAAGGAAATCATGCGCTGCGGGTCCTTTCTGGCAAAGGCGGTCGCACGATATGCAAACACCCTTTCCGTGTCTATGGTATGCTGCAACAATTGTTTCAGTGTCCATTTACCTTCTGCATATACATTATCGCCTAAAGCTTTCCACTTCTGCAATGGCACCTGCTGCAATTCCTGCAAACTGATTTCAAGTGCTTCCAGCAATGCTACATCATCCGTCTTATTAATGTAGCGGTCAAAATAATCCGGCATCGGTTTCAATTCAGAACGTTTCATTCTTTTTTATTTAGAAATTAAAGATACAATTTATTATCTCGACCAAGTCTGTTCATAGGCGAGCCATAAGAAGGTTTTGAAAAAAACAATCCACATAATATCATATTTTACAAATTTTTCTTACTTTACCTATTATTTTTATTCTTACAAAAAAACACCAACTCCCATATGAAAATCAGAGAAATCAGAGCCATGCGCGGACCGAATTACTGGTCCATCCGAAGACACAAACTTATTGTAATGACACTGGACTTGCAGGAGTATGAACAAAAACCTACCAACCTCATACCCGGATTTCTCGACCGATTGAAAACCATGTTCCCCAGCATGTACAGTCACCGCTGCTCAGTAGGCTGCGAAGGCGGCTTCTTTCAGCGCGTGGAAGAAGGCACCTGGATGGGACACGTCATCGAGCACATTGCACTCGAAATACAGACACTGGCCGGCATGAATGTCGGTTTTGGAAGAACAAGAACGTATGGCGAAGAGGGTGTGTACTTTGTCGTCTTTGATTACATGGAAGAGAAAGTCGGCATTTTTGCCGCCAAAGCATCCGTAAAAATTGCGGAGGCACTGGCAGAAGGAAAAGAATACGATCTCGAAAGCGATATAAAAGAAATGCGCGAGATGCGCGAGGAAGAACGCCTCGGGCCAAGCACCGGTTCACTGGTGGAAGAAGCTGCATCGCGTGGCATGCCCTGGTTCCGTTTAAATAAATACTCTTTGTGCCAGATCGGGTATGGTGCCAACCAGAAACGCATACAGGCTACGGTAACCAGCCAGACCAGCTCTATTGGCGTGGAAATCGCCTGCGATAAGGAAGATACCAAATACATGCTGGAAAAAGCGGAAATTCCGATTCCGAAAGGCGAAGTCATCAAAACAGAAGCCGGACTGAAAGATGCCATTGATTATCTCGGTTATCCTTTAGTGATAAAACCCATCAACGGGAATCACGGACGTGGCATTACCACCAACATCCGCAATTACGACGAAGCACACTTCGCCTTCAATGCCGCGAAAGAAGTGTCGCGCTCCGTCATTGTGGAGAAATTCATCACCGGCGATGACTACCGTCTGCTCGTTATCAATTATAAATTAGTGGCGGCGGCAAAACGCACACCAGCAGGCGTTACCGGAGACGGTGTTTCCACCATTCAGCAACTCATTGATGAAGTGAACAAAGATCCACGCCGTGGCTATGGGCACGAAAAGGTGCTGACACAAATCCATATCGATAAGATGACGGAGGAGATTTTACAAAGTAAAAACCTGACGCTGGATGATGTGATACCGAAAGGTGAATTCTTGAAACTGAAAGATACCGCCAACCTAAGCACAGGCGGCACCGCCACCGATGTAACAGACATTGTGCATCCCTACAATGTGCTGATGGCTGAACGCATCGCCAAAATCATTGGGCTGGATATTTGCGGCATTGATTTGATGACCTCCGATATTTCCTTACCGACCAACGAAACCGGCGGCGCGGTACTGGAAGTGAATGCAGCTCCGGGTTTCCGGATGCACATCGCTCCTTCAGAGGGATTGGGCAGAAACGTGGCATCGCATGTCATCGATATGTTGTTTCCTCCCGGCACCAACGCACGCATTCCGATTGTGGCAGTGACGGGAACGAATGGTAAAACAACGACCACGCGTTTGATTGCACATATGGCAAAAATGAAAGGCCACAGTGTAGGCTATACCACGAGTGACGGCGTTTATATCCAAAATATGATGGTGCTGAAAGGCGATTGCACCGGTCCGGCAAGTGCGGAATATGTACTGCGCGACCCTTCCGTGGATTTTGCCGTACTGGAAACGGCGCGCGGCGGTTTATTACGTGCAGGTTTGGCCTTCGACCATTGCGATATCGGCATTGTGACGAATGTAGCGGCTGACCACTTAGGTCTGAAAGGCATCCATACCCTGGAGCAATTGGCGAAAGCTAAAGGCGTGATTCCTGAATCGGTGCATCCGAGCGGTTATGCCATTTTAAACGCCGATGATGAACTGGTATATGGCATGCGCAAGGATTTGAAATGCAACGTTGCTTTTTTCTCCATGAATGAAAACAACAAGCATATCAAGGCGCATATGAAACGCGGCGGTTTGTCGGCGATTTATGAAGAGGGCTATATTACGATTTGCAAAGGCGAATGGAAAATGCGGGTGACCAAAGCCGTGAACGTGCCCCTCACCTATGGCGGCCGCGCCACCTTCATGATACAGAACGTCTTGCCTGCAGTACTGACGGGTTACCTGCGAGGGTTCTCTTTGCAGGATATCAAGATGTCTCTGGAGACCTTTATTCCTTCTGCAGCACAAACACCGGGACGTTTAAATATGTTCAACTTCAAGAATTTCGATTTGTTGCTCGACTATGCGCACAACCCGGCGGGCATGCGTGCGCTGCAGAAGTTTGTGGACAATATTGATGCGACGAAGAAAGTGGGTGTGATTGCGGGTATCGGCGACCGCAGAGAAGAAGACAACAATGAGATCGGCAGGATTGCAGCGGAGATGTTTGACGAAATCATTATCCGCCAGGACCGAAATTTGCGCGGCCGAACCGCGGAGGAATTGATTAAGATGCTGGAAGATGGTATACGACAACACGACCCGAAGAAAAAGATTACGGTAATCCCTTTGGAACCGGAAGCGATAGACTTTGCTGTAAAAAATGCGGAGAAAGGTTCCTTACTGGTGTTGTGCAGCGATGTGGTGCCCGATGCTTTAGCGCAGGTAATGAAATACAAAGAAGAAGAAAGCGAGCACTTGTATAAGTTTAACAAGAAGGATATTCCTAATTTGCATGATTAAGGATTAGTTTGTCGGTTTGAGCAAGCATCAACTATTATAAAAATATTAAAACATATAATATATTATGAAACACGTTGAGATTTATGAATATTATTCTTTTGGATATAATTATCATCTACTACTTGATGGCAGATCAAATAGTTCAAATAAATTATGTTATAATGATTTAAAAAAATACATAGACTTCATTGAGGAACTAGATTTAAGAGTTACGCTATCAAGTATAAATTTAACTAATCTAGATTCTGACTTTGAAGAACTAAGTAATCTTGCAAAATCAGAAGAAACATCCTCTTTGACTGTCGATTCAAAATTTTGGGCAGGAATTGTTGAAAAATTAAAAAAAATTGACAATACTTTAGACGCTGAATTAAATATTAAAATTGCATATATTTTAGATGAAAAAAGATATTCAAATGAAATTCTTTTAGAAAAGATTCATAAACTCTTCTCTTCAAATACATTTTTAAAATTACCACCTATTGCTAAATTTGATTTTAAAGAAAGCGGTAAATGTTTAGCATTTGACAGATATACAGCATGTGCATTTCATTCATTAAGAGGTACTGAAGATGTTTTAAAGACTTATTATGAGTTAATTCTAGGTAAAACTGCATCTGAGGGTGCAACTTGGGGTACATTTGAGAAAGAAATTATGGCAGCTGTCACTACAAATACTCTAACTCCATCTCCAAAAGAAGAATTATTAATTAATATTGGTAGCCTACGAAAGTTTTACAGAAATAAAACACAACATCCTCAAAATACTTATAGTAGTGATGAAGCGCAAGACTTATTTTCACTTTGTATAAAAACTGTGAATGAGCTAATTGCTGATTTAACACTCAGAAATTTAATATAACATCCTCGCCAGTAACAGTTTTTATCTTCGCCCTTGCCCACCGCCTTTGTTGGTGTTCTTCACCAACAAACCACCTACCGCAAATATTCAACCAAGATTCCTTGCTCACCCGGAATGACTGCGACGTGGAAAATCTCGTAAATCCATTCATCTTGTAAATCCTCCTAATTCTGACAACCACGAAACAAAGCGTAGAAAACTAACAGCTTCCCGCTCTCTATTATTTTCTACCTACATTCAGCACCTACGGTGCCCATCTGGAAACTGTGCTTAAAACAGTGGATAGTTTTCCAAAATCTTATTATTTTTATAGTATCATTAAGCTGTAAAATATTAAAACTATGAAAAAGACTCTTTACTTACTCCTTGCTATTGGCATAATGGCTGCCTGCAAAAAAGAAAGCACTTCTACAGATGCACCCGTCATACTAAAATCAATCACTTATACGCATCCCAGCAATGCTCTGTTGAATAGAGTCTACAATATTTACCGAAATGCAGGAAAACTAATCGACAGTGTGGTAATAACGGGTTCTGATCCCAGTGTTTACAAACGCCTGGTATTTTATCATACAGCAGAGCGACTGGACAGTGTATTGCAATACAACTCGAGTAATACACTCAGCATTCGTTCAATAGCCACCTGGTCCGGCAATAATCTTATTGCTTTCTGGACATTATCGTACCAGTATGACAGTGAAAACAGATTGACCAGAAAGACATATAGCAACGGCTCTTTTTTCAGAGTGGAACATTTTGCAGATTCCAGTGTTTTTAATTATGATGCTATCGGAACTGATCCCGAGTATAAAAGCTATGTACAGTATTACAATAAATCGGTAAAAAATCCCTTTAAAATTTATAAGTATGAAAATGCATACGCTATCAATAACTTGGTATTCAACGCAATTTCATCTGATTTTCACGGTTTGTATACATATGCTTACGGCAATTTCAATGAATATAATTTAGCCGGTTCTTTAACTTCCAAAGGAACTTACAGCCATTCCGGAAATTTTAAGGGTTATCCGCTTTCATCGCAATACATTGTAAACGGAACCACTAACTACACGCTTACATTTACATATGAATAAAACGGCAAACAAGCTTTAACAGAATTGAAGCCTTCCGTATTGATATACATTTACAAATTCGCCCCAGGAGCCTGACAGGTGTTTTAGCTTAGCATAGCTTTAGCGTGGCAAACGTCACCGGTAATATTTCTTGGTCTGCTTTATCAATATGGTAGACAAATCATAAATGATTTTAAGTGATGGAATTACCCTCAGGTAGTCCCTGTCTGCTAAGCTGGATCGATACCTTATGGTACGTTTTTCATCAGCATATAATATCACGGTCATGTCGCAATCATACGCGATGACCGGCAATGGATTGTTTTCAAATTCCGTTTTTCCGTTTTCAACCGCCAGCCTGCGTATCGAATCTTCCGTCAATTGCTCTAAATTATATATGCCTGCGTTTTTCAGCATGACATATAAACTATCGCCATTGAAAAAAGAATAGTTGCAATTTCTGCTCCACCTTGAATCTCCGGTGTTTTCGATATAGAATCCTTTCCAGTGTTTGTCCTGAAGCATAAGATAATAGGCCTTGTACTCATTGCAAGGTTTACAGATTATGCTGTTTGCCGGATTGAGGAGCGCGGAAATGGAATCTTCCATTTCTTTAAAACTTTTATCCGTCTTATAAATTTTTCCGGTATTGATGATCTGGGCAACGGCAAAATGCATGCAACATAGCAGGAATATGCTTAAAACTGTTTTCACTTTTTTTACTCACAAAATAATGATTTACAGGAATGTGACATAACAACAGACATTATTTATCCTCTTGACATCATTCCTTTCCTGTTGCATTCCCTCCTATAGTCATGCAAATTTGACCGGGCTGTGCTCACAAGGTATGCTACCCTTTAACAAATAGAATTGTTTGGGATCACACAAATAAAGAGCAACAGCTATTTCTGCTTTCTCCATGCACCTGTTTCTTTTGGACTGTTTACTATTTCTTCTAACTCCTGTTGTGTTATATACTGCGCTCTATAGGTTCCGCCATTACTGATTATTTGTCCATAAAAGGCTCTCATATGATTTCTACTTCCTTTGAGTAAATTGTTATACACAAAGGTCAGATCCTGATTATCTGAATCCAGAAGCAGTTTCTGTAAATCATAAATATCCAGATCTTCAATTGTTGCACCAACAGTCATGGCATCCAAATGGCTTATATTGCCAATAGACAGCAATTGGTTGTAAATACGTTGCAGGGAGGTGTCTGTAAAAACACCCGCACCTATATTTGCTGCCGAATCTTCAATATTGTATTTGCTCAAGAGCGATAGGACGGCCTCTGTATGTCGTTGTTCGCTGCTTTTAATATTATTGAAAATCATGACATTCCACTTTAAATTCAGGGCTGTGTACACATCATACGCCAATTTCTCCTCTTCCCGCATTTTCAATAATCCATTAAATTCTTTGCCACTCAATGTTTCCTTCGGAAATGCGGCAATCTGGTTCTGTATGGTATCTCCCTGGGTATTTGGATGCTTATCACAACTCATGGTGATGGCGCTGTAAAAAACTATTGTTAAGATGGTGATTATTGTTTTCATGTGATATTTTTCAATAAAATTATACTTTATTCTTCCATCATATGGTAACTTTTGATACTCAGGAGAGACTCCCAAACATTATGTATCATCAGATATCTATAATATGGTTCAATGCATGGATCTTGTCGAATGTGAGATACGGGTTTGTAGTAGCATCCGCTACAAAACAATCATACTCTGCTCTATAAGAAAAGGAAAGCCGATTTCATATCTTTACATCAGAAACATAAAAACGCGGATTATTCGCTGCCCTGCGGTAACTGCAGCCAAACATAAGAACCCTTTTATGTAAGGCATCCTAAACACTAAAAGCCGGCCTTACATTGACCGGTTTTTTTTTATGTCAGAAGACCAACACGCCTGAACATCATAAAACAGCAAGATGACAATCCAATCCTTCTTTGGTACATCACATAAAAAGACAGACATGAAAGATTTCATGTCTGCCTCTAAAAATGAAGTCTGAAAATAATGTGCATCCCTGCACATCAAATATATCTATTTTTTAGGCGTTTCGGGTGCCACGCTGCCATTGTTGTCCGGCTTATTCAAGACAGGCTGAACTATCGGTGCCTGCTCCAGACTGCCGCCGGTTTCGTTCATCGGATTCGATAATCTCGCCGCTTCGGGTTTCACATCATTCAATGAAGAGCTTTCATTGATTTCAGCACCGACACGCATGCTTTCCGGTAAGTTATAAACGGCAGGGTCAACATATTTTCCTTTTTGTTCCGGAGATTTATCCTGTACCGCTTCAAACGGATATTTTTGCATGCGTAAATCATTGCGTACACCTTTCACTTCCCAACTTACTTTTACATTCGGCTGGCTGGTGGAAATTTCAAATTGATTGTTGCTCACTTCTTTACTGATGATAGCCTGTGCAAACACCCCTACAACTGTCAGTTGATAACGAAAATCCTTATTGATGGCTTCAACATATTCAGGCAGTTTTACAAGTGCCTTTCCGGATGCATCCGTTACCACATTACCACTGTAGAAATTAATCACTTCATTACTTTCAACAGCAGCGTGTGTCAGTATCTTGTTTTGCGGGTCGAGCGGATAATCCATAGTGAATGCTTTCACACCTAATGCTGTGAAGTTGCCGTTCACCCAAACTTTACCGGTTGTATTATCTATACGCAAACGTTCTCCACCACCGCCCAGTTCAAAAATCTGATAGTCATCCGTAGCCGGATTATTGCGCACATTCCATTGGTTCACCCCTGCCCGAGCATAGCGCAAGGCGGCGTCACCGTTGGCAGCATCAATGTCAATCAGTGAAAATGTGCTGCTGGAACGGCTTCTGATACCGGTAGCGCCGCCATGCAACACATCCAATCTGTAAGACGGGCTGGTGGTTTCACCGATACCCACATTACCGGTACCATCCTGCACGACTACACGGCTGCCACCACCGCCCAATTCAAAGATTTCCAAATAATCATCAGCCGGACGATTACGGATATTCCATTGGTTCACTCCAGCTTTTGCGAATCGAAGAGAGGCATCTCCGCTGGCAGCGTCAATATCTATGGTAGAAAATGAACTGCTTGAACGGCATCGGATACCGGTAGCACCGCCATGCAATACATCCAGCCTGTAAGTAGGATTGGCTGTTTCTCCAATGCCCACATTACCTGTTCCATCCTGCACCACGAAACGGCTGCCACCGCCACCCAATTCAAACAATTCAAAATAATCATCTGCCGGACGATTGCGCAGGTTCCATTGGTTTACCCCTGCCTTTGCAAAGCGCAAAGCGGCATCGCCACTGGCTGCATCTATATCAATCACGGAAAAACTGCCGCTGGAACGGCTTCTGATACCCGTGCTGCCACCATGCAATACATCCAACCTATAGGAAGGTGATGTCGTTTCACCAATGCCCACATTTCCTGTACCATCCTGAATGACCATGCGGCTGCCTCCGCCTCCGTTTTCAAAGAATTCGAGGTAATCATCTGCCGGACGATTACGGATATACCATTGGTTAACGGCATTTTTTGTAAAGTACAATCCGGCGTTACCATTCTTAGCATCGATATCCACAAAGGCAGTACTATCGGTAGATTTAAAACGACCTCCTATCCCTCCGGCAAAGGAGACATCAAATTTATAAGCTGGTGTGGTGGTGCTAAGACCTATTTTACCGGCATTATCATACAATGCGGAGTTTCCCAATACGGTTCCGCTAGGTGTCCATTTGGGTATGTAGTTAATGGTACCGCTGCCAGCTAAGGGGAATGGCAATTGAGAAGCCGCCGTCAGCCTTCCTTTGCTATCAACGGTAAATGTCGGATAATTGGTGGCATTACCATATGTGCCAGCCGTTACGGTGGTAGTCTTTAATGTCGGATTCGGATAGGATCCTGTCAGATCGCCACCAGCTGTGCCGCTTGGAGTTGCCGATGTTGCTTCAAAAGCATATGGCACACTCATCAATTGGCTGGTTCCGGCAATGGAATAGGATGTACCACCAGCCGGATCTGTTTCCGTTTTAATGAAATAGGGACCATTATTCCAATTGATGCCTGCCATTGTTCCTGAAACAATCGTACCTGAACCGATGACCAGTGTAGCCAAACCGTTTGCATTGGTAGTGATGTTATGTGTTTCCACATATACGGGTGTACCTGCTGCCGAACCTTGCAGAATGCTGATTCTCATACCAACGGCATGAGAAACCACCAACTGGCTGCTGGCGTTGCGTATAACCGCCTGATAGCTCATTTTTTGCGGTGCCTGAGCAAATGCACTGACCATCGTACTGAAGATGATGGCCGTTATCAATAATACTCTTTTCATAGTGTCCTCTTTAATTTTTTACGATTTTGAATGTTTTAATTTCTTCATTGTTATCCCCCGACATGATACTGAGGTAATAAAGTGCTGAAGCAAGGTGATTCATGATGATTCTTGTCTCCGCACCGGTTACGACATTGCTTTCCACCAGCCTTCCGTTAATATCATAGAGACGGTAATACAAATTATCGATGCTGTAATCTTCTATCTTCAGTAAAATGTAATCACTGGTCGGATTTGGGTAAACCACGCATTGCAACGTGATTCCTTTTGCTTCCCTGATGCCTGTTACCATTGAAATTTCAAAAGGTTGCTGTACCCCCTGAGCTACCGAACCGTTTGCACCGGTATTGGTCGTGTACACCAACTGTCCGATACTGTAACTGACTGTACCGCTGCTGCCAGATGCATTGCCACCACCAGATGGTATGACCTGCTGGGCATAAATGCTAGCAAGTCCTGCGCCGTACAATATCAATGTCATTAAGATGTTTTTTCCATAGTACATATTGTTTGTTTTTATTAACCTAATTTTAGCCCATAATGAAACAATAACACATGACAACTATTAGTAATATATATGACAGAAATCATTGAGATTGGCTGAAAAATCATATAACTACCGCTATGCTGAGCATTAGCCACTAAAAACCATCTGCATCGCGGTATCTGAATATTGAAAATGTTGCAAGTCATTTATTTTGCTCGTATTTTCGCTTATCAAAAAGATGTCTTCCTTATTAAAAAATAGCATCATTCTTACCTTAAGTGTATTCAACATTACAGTATTTGCACAATCAGCATCTACCTTTTATCTGTTTGAAAACAAAAGGGAAGGCTACAATGTATATCGTATTCCTGCTATGATCATGACAAAGAGCGGCAGGCTTCTGGCCTTTTGTGAAGGAAGAAAAAACCTGTTCGATGGTGGCAATATTGATCTGGTGATGAAATCCTCCGACGACAACGGCAATACCTGGAGCAAACTTAAAGTAATATGGAATGAGGGTGAAAATACTTGTGGTAATCCGTGTCCTGTGCTGGATATTACTACGGGCAATATTATCTTAACTGCCACCTTGAACAATGATAAGGTTTTTGTATTGAGTTCGGGGGACGAGGGGGAAACCTGGGATATCCCGAGAGATATCACAAAAGAGGTAAAACCGGATGACTGGAAATGGTATGCGAGTGGGCCAGTTCATGCCATCCAGCTAAACGATGAAAAATATAAACATCGTATAGTGGTGCCCTGTAATCACACTGTAAAAGGCAGTGACAGACACCTATCACATGTCATTTACTCCGATGACAGTGGCAGAAGCTGGCATACAGGCGGCAGTGTATCGGATGATAAAACGGATGAATGCACGGTCGTGGAATTGACAGATGGCAGTCTACTGCTGAACATGAGAAATAATGACAGGATAGCCTCACTCAGAAAGGTCAGTTTCAGTAAAGATGGCGGATTGACATGGTCTGCTGTGGCCTGTGACAGCTTGCTGACAGAACCTGTATGCCAGGGTGCATTATTGAGATATACATCCGAACCTCCTACACTATTATTTGCAAATCCGCATCATCCGTCAAAGCGAAAAAATCTCACGATATCCATGAGCTATGATGATGGTATTAGCTGGCCCCAACAAGTGGTGATACACAAAGGAAAAAGTGCATATAATGACCTTGCTGTCCTTAAAAACGGTAATGTAATCTGTATATATGAAACCGGAAAGCTGCTTCCATATTCAGGCATAGCATTGCAAACAATAGATGCTTCCCATTTTTACAGAAAGTAATTCCTGCAAGATGCACACCTTCCTTCACATCAGCGTTTAAAATCCATTGACCTGTATCAAGTTAATTTCCTAACCTGGATTATGATAAAACTTGCTGTTTTAGTGCAATTTTGTGTAGTAAAAAACAATATCTACAAAAAAACAAGAATCATGGCAAATACAGTATTACATAAAGCAGAAAGTCGTGGTGATGCCAATCACGGATGGCTGCATAGCAGACACACTTTCAGTTTTGCAAATTATTATCATCCGGAAAGAATGCAGTTTGGTGCCTTGCGTGTGTTGAATGACGATATGGTGGATGGAGGCATGGGATTTGGCAGCCATCCGCACAGCAACATGGAGATTATTTCGATACCGCTGGAGGGTGCGTTGGAGCACAAGGATAGCTTGGGGAACATTTCCGTCATTCAGCAGGGCGATATACAGGTAATGAGTGCCGGAAATGGCATCAGGCACAGTGAGTACAATAAAAATATGGACGCACCGGTCAAATTCCTTCAAATCTGGATAATGCCGAACCGGCAGAACGTAAAGCCACGTTATGACCAGATTACCCTGAAAAAAGTGGACCGCAAAAACAAGCTTCAGCTGATCGTATCTCCGAATGAAGACGATGACGGAGTCTGGATATACCAGCAAGCATGGTTTCATCTGGCAGACTTTGAAAAAGGAAAAAGCGTTGAATATTCCTTTAAGGCTAAAGGAAACGGATTGTATGTATTCAACATCAGGGGAAATATCAGGGTAAATGAACAATTGCTGAATACCCGTGACGGAATGGGTATCTGGAATACCGACCAACTCAGCATTACGGCAGAAAGCGACGCTGAGTTTTTGCTGATGGAAGTGCCAATGAACGTTTAATGCAATAAAAAAACCATGGTTATTCAACCATGGCCTGCCGTATTAACTTAGTTCACCGTTAATATCTTGAAATGTATGTTTTAATGTTGTGTCAAATCTGATTTCAAATGCAATATTACATCAAATTTGTGGGATATTTTATGATATACATCAAATTAAAACATAAAAACATCCACAATAGTAAAAAAGAATGTTAAATAATTGAATATCTATATAAATAACGTTCGGAACAATACGTTTACAACAATAACCACATATAAATGTTTACCGATAAATGCTCACTTCTTCATAACCGACGTTGTGCTTAGCCGCACGATACATGCCCGCCGTATTGAAGGGCATAGCGATATTTCCTTCGGTATCAAGGGCAATCAGTCCGCCGTCTCCACCTATATCTATTAATCGGTGATGGATGACTTCATCACAGGCTTGCTGCAAAGTATAGCCTTTATACTCCATCAGGCAGGATACATCATAGGCCACCACTCCACGCAGGAAAAACTCTCCGCTGCCAGTACAGGAAACGGCACAGGTTGCATTGTTTGCGTAGGTACCCGCACCAATGACCGGACTGTCTCCCACCCTGCCGAATTTCTTATTGGTCATACCGCCGGTGGATGTTGCGGCAGCTATGTTACCGAAAACATCTAGCGCCACGGCACCTACGGTACCGAATTTCTTGTCTTTCAGGTCACTGTGATCGAGTTGAAACGATTCAGAGTCCTTGAGTTTCAACCATTGCTGATAACGGAATTCATCATAGAAATAATCGTTATCGACAAACGGGAAACCGATGCTTGCCGCAAAATCCATCGCACCTTCGCCTATCAGCAATACATGTTCCGTTTGCTGCATCACCTGCCGCGCCAGAGAGACCGGGTTTTTGATATTGTGTACACCAGCCACAGCGCCGGCCATTTTTTCTTTTCCTTCCATGATGGAGGCATCCATCTCATGGCCACCAAGCGCATTAAATACGGAACCTTTAGCCGCATTGAACAAGGGGCAATCTTCCAGTGCCACAACGGCCTTTTCCACCGCATCCAGAGATGTTCCACCATCGGCCAGCTCCTTGTAGCCTGCCATAAGTGCCTGCCGTAAGGCCTCTTTGTAAGCCGATTCCTTTTCTTCCGTCATTTCAGAGCGGAGTATGGTACCCGCACCACCGTGTATTGCTATGGAAATCTTTTGCATGGATGGTTCTGATGATTATTTCACATTAATATCATACGGCAATTTATACTGATAAATGCCCAATGACTGAATACGTTCCAATTGCTTCATGTATAATAACTGCGGAGTGATGTTCTTCAACATACGTGACTGTTCATCCTCTTTCTTACCCATGAAATCATCCATGATGCTTTCCACCACCGTTTTGCTTTTCGGATAGGTTTCCAAATCCGCTTCCTTAATTTTTGCCAATTCTTTAACGCGTTTCACTGCCAGATCCAGGCCACCCAATTCATCCACCAAGCCAATTCCTAATGCATCCTGTCCTGTCCATACTCTGCCTCTGGCGATCTTATTCACGGCAGCCGTATCCATCTTTCTGCCGCTGGCCACCCTTTCGAGGAATATGCCATATCCGCGTTCCACATGTTGCTGCACTTTGGCAGATTCCAGTTCATCCCAATCATTGGTCAGGTTGAAAAAGTTAGCGTGTTGTGCGGTTTTAACTTCATCAAAAGTTACACCCACCTTATCATTCAGGGCTTTACGGATATTTGGAATCATGCCAAAAATGCCTATTGAACCGGTAATGGTAGTAGGTTCTGCAATGATCTTATCTGCGGCTGCGGAAATGTAATACCCTCCTGAAGCGGCATAATCGCCCATTGACACCACCAGTGGCTTTTTAAGCTTTAACTTCTTGAGTTCATGATAAATCTGTTCGGAAGCAAAGGCACTTCCACCGGGGGAATTCACCCTTAGCACAACGCCTTTAACATCCTCCTCTTTTTCCAGTTTCTGAATAATCTTTACAAAAGCTTCACCACCCACAACACCGTCATCAGATTTACTGTCATTGATTTCTCCTTCCGCGTAAACGACAGCAATCTTATTGTCATGCGTTGAGGTGGATTTGTTTTTCACGATTTCCTTGTAGCTGTCATATGAGATCATTTTCAGTTCGTCCTTTTTGTCGTAGCCCAACTTTTTCTTCATCTCTTCCTTCACTTCATCTTCATATTTCAAGGCGCTTGCAAGGCCGTATTTTACGGCATCAGCAGCATCCATTACGGAGAGATTATCTTGCAGGGCCTTCAGGCTGTCGACCGGAACCTTCATAGACTGCTGCAGAACGGAAAGGTATTCTGCGGCAATATCGTTCAACAGTTCACTTCGCTGCAATCTGTCTTCAGGACTCATATCAGCACGACGGAAGCTTTCCGTGGCACTTTTATATTCACCTACATAAAACACCTTGTATTCCACCCCCAGCTTATCCATCAATCCCTTAAAATAATCCATTTGCATCGCAAATCCATCAAATTCAAAACCACCCAACGGGTTGATGAAAAATTTATCCGCTGCTGAATTCAGCATCAGATTGAGTTCCGGGGTGGAATTGGAATAAGCATAGACAAACTTACCGGAAGCCTTGAAATCCAGTAACGCTTTTCTTAAATCAAATATGGTGGCAGGTCGTCCTTCCACTTCATCCACATTCAAATAAATCCCTTTGATATGGTCATCTGTTTTGGCATGTTTTAACACGTCTTTCAACTCAAAAAGGCCAATGGTGGAAGCATCGGAGATGGAGCCTGTCAGTGCTGCAACCGGACTCAGGTTCCTGAACGGATTGCTATAGGCTCGATCTGTGATTTCCCCTTTGAGTGTCAGATTCAGGATGGAGTTTGCTTCCAGCTTGGGAATGCCGTCACCACCGCTCATCAATCCGCCAACCAATAGTACAAATACAAAGAAAAACAGGAAGCCGATTGCCAGTAAGCAGGCAAAGAATGTCTTCAAAAAACTTTTCATAGAGATTATTAATTTAGTAAAATGTTGTTTTGACTCAGAAAGTTCAAAATTAGTTGTTATTATTGGAAAAATATTACCATTGCATACAGTTTATTTATTGCTGGGTTCCAATAAAGGCAACAGACACAAATTGCTGCTGCTCGCACGATATTTCATACAGCAAATGGGCGGAGAGGTATTGGGCACCTCTGCCATTTATAAGACGGAAGCCTGGGGAAATACCAAGCAGCCCGCTTATCTGAATCAGGCATTGCTCATAAAAACAGATCGGTCTCCCTTTCAATTGCTGAAATCCTTACAAAAGATTGAGAAGATGCTGGGCAGGGTAAATAAACACAATTATGCCGCCCGCACCATCGATATCGATATCCTGTTTTATGATAACACCGTGATACAGGCAAAAAATCTGGAAATACCGCACCCTCGACTGCACCTCAGAAACTTTACACTGCAACCACTGCTGGAGCTGAATAAAAGTTATACACATCCGGTTTTACAAACGTCGATAGAAGATTTGGCGAAAGACTGTGCAGATACGATGAAAGTAAGTATTTTCGTACCAGGGAAATGATTTACAAGTTCATAGGCATAGAAGGCAATATTGGCGCGGGAAAAACTACGCTCGCCTCGCTTTTGGCCGAAGAATATCATGGCCAGCTGATTTTAGAAGCCTTTGAAGACAACCCCTATCTTCCGAAGTTTTATGAAAACAACAGCAAATATGCCTTGCAGCTGGAAATGTCCTTTCTGATTGAACGTTACCAGCAGCTTACCCGTATTTTCAGCGAACCGAACATCTTTTCCAATTTTACGGTAACGGATTACATGCTGAAAAAATGCCTGCTGTTTGCCAAAGTGAACCTGAGCAAACAGGAATATAAATTATACAAACACTTCTTTGATCAGATCTATAAAAAACTGCCCAAACCGGAAATCATCTTTTACCTGCATGCAGATACCGACCAGTTGATGCGCAACATAAAAAAGCGCGGCAGAGAGTATGAACAGAACATGTCACGAATTTACCTGAATCGTCTGGAGCGCATGTATTTTGAATTTTTCAAACAGAATCCGGAACACAAATACGTCATCATTGATGTCAATAACATTGACTGGATCAGCAACGTATTTGCCTACCGTCAGTTACTGAAACTTTTTGACAGAGAATACAACCCCGGAATGAATTTCGTGAAACTCGAGCAGGAAGAGTTGCTGCATATCGAGGATAAATCGTTCTAGCTGCTCCTACTCTCCGGATTGTGACCAGTTGTACATCTTGCCTTTCAGAAAAGCAATCTTCTTGAAACTGTATGACTTTGGAACGCTGACCACACAAAATTTACCGTTATCTTCCAATTTCGTTTCTTTGATATCAAAGCGTACGCTCAGATATTTGGCTTTGGGTTCATAAGTGGCCGCATTGATTTCAATGAATTTATCCTCATTGCCTTCTCCCACCAATGCAACCAGCACCAGCGTTTTTTCAAAATCAATCTTTTCGCCTTCCTGCAATTTAAAATATTTATCAAACTCCCCCTGAGATTCGATATAAAAGGTTTTGTATTTCTTAATGCCGGAAAATACGTCCTGACTGATGATATCACATTTCGGATATTTCAATGTCATACGAATCTGAGCAAGAGAAACCTGTGAAAAGGACAAAAGCAGCGCTAGGATGAAGAATGTTTTTTTCATGATGATTCTTTATTTGTCAATTGCAATTTACGGGCAAAATCCCAAATGACAATACCTGCTGACACGGATATGTTGAGAGAGTGCTTCATACCGAATTGCGGAATTTCAATACAGGTATCACAATAGTGCATGGCAAAATCTGAAACGCCATCCACCTCATTACCGAAAATAAGGGCATATCGCTTATCCTGCTGCGGCACAAACTCATGCAGCATCACGGAACGGTCCGACTGCTCCACGGTCAGTACTTCACATTTCTTTTCCCTCAGAGCGGCAATGCAATCCTTGATCGTTTCAAAGTGTTCCCAATCAACTGTTTCTGTGGCTCCCAGAGCCGATTTCTGAATATCCCGGTTGGGCGGTGTGGCGCAGATGCCCACCAGATAAATGGCTTCTAACAAAAAGGCATCGCAGGTTCTGAAAACGGAACCGATATTGGCGGCACTTCTGATGTTATCCAGCACTACAATGATGGGGGTTTTGTCGGCAACTTTAAATTCTTCTGTGGATAACCTATTCAGTTCGTCTAATTTTAGTTTTCGCATAAGTTGTATTTTTGTGATATATCACAGAGTTGCACAAAGATAACACAGAGATTGCAGAGAATATTATTTTAATTGAGACTCCGTGTACACTGTGAACCTCGTGCAACTCTGTGGTATCAATAAACTATAAATAGTGGCAAAAGAGAAAGAAGTGAAAGAAACCCCGCTGATGGGACAGTACAACCGGATCAAGCAAAAATATCCGGATGCCATTCTCCTGTTTCGTGTGGGCGATTTTTACGAAACATTCGGCTCCGATGCCATCAAGGCTTCTCAGATTTTAGGTATCGTGCTGACCAAACGTGCGAATGGAAGTCAGACGGAACTGGAGCTTGCCGGATTTCCGCATCATTCCGTGGAGACCTATCTACCAAAGCTCGTGAAAGCCGGCTACCGCGTAGCCATTTGCGAACAACTGGAAGACCCTAAGATGGTGAAAGGTATCGTCAAACGAGGCGTTACAGAGCTTATCACCCCCGGCATTGCCATCAACGACAAGATTCTGGATCACAAATCCAATAATTTTTTAGCTTCCGTCTATTTTACAGATAAGGAAATCGGCATCGCTTTTCTGGACATTTCCACCGGAGAATTTTTGGTAGCGGAAGGCGATGAATCCTACATCGACAAACTGATGCAGAGCTTTTCTCCTGCTGAAATCGTGTTCCCGAAACACCAGCAGAAACGCTTCGTCGCAATTTACGGCAATAAATACTACACCTTTGCCATTGAAGACTGGGTGTATCAGGAAGATTTCCTGAACGAAAAACTGCATCAACATTTTCAGGTACAAACCCTCAAAGGTTTCGGAGTGGATGAACTGAAACTGGGGATTCAGGCTGCGGGTGCCTGCCTGTATTATCTGGCAGAAACAGAGCACAATAAGCTGCAGCACATCTCTTCCATTGCCAGAATAGAACACGACAAATTCGTCTGGATAGACCGCTTCACCGCCCGCAACCTGGAGTTGATACAAAGCACCCACGAGAAAGGCGTTCCGCTGATTCAGATTCTGGATAAGACGATTTCTCCGATGGGCAGCCGTCTTATGAAACGCTGGCTGGTATTACCCTTAAAAGACATACATCAAATCAACGAACGACTGGATGCGGTGGAATTTCTCCTTAAAGAAAATGACACACATCAGACCGTCGTTCAGCAGATCAAACAAATTGGCGATCTGGAGCGGTTGATTTCCAAAGTGCCTTTAGGCAAAATCAACCCGCGTGAAGTGACGCAACTGAAACGCGCTCTGATGGCAATACAGCCCATTAAAGAAATCTGTTTAGGTTCGGACAACAACGGCTTGAAGAAAATCGGTGAACAGCTGCAACTGTGCCAGCTTATAAAAGAAAAAATTGACAACACCCTGAACGAAGACGCGCCTGTGCTGGTACAGAAAGGAAATGCCATCAGATCCGGTGTATCACCTGAACTGGATGAACTGCGTGACTTATCTTCGTCCGGGAAAAATTATTTGCTGGAAATACAAAACCGCGAAAGCGAGCGCACACAGATCCCCTCGCTGAAAATCGGATTCAACAATGTATTCGGTTATTTTCTGGAGGTTAGAAATACCCATAAAGACAAGGTGCCGAACGACTGGATACGCAAGCAAACATTGACCGGTGCGGAACGATATATCACGCCAGAACTGAAAGAATACGAAGAGAAGATCTTAGGGGCGGAAGAAAAAATATTGTCGCTGGAAGTGAAGTTATTTGAGTCGCTCATCACCGAGATTTTAGATTACATACAACCTATCCAGCTCAATGCAAATCTGATTGCCAGACTGGATTGCTTGCAATCGTTTGCCACCATTGCCCTGAAACATCATTATCGCCGTCCGGTATTATCGGATGACCTTGGCCTGAAAATCAAGGAAGGAAGACATCCGGTGATAGAACATCAGCTGCAGCTCGGCGAGCAATACATTCCTAACGATGTGTACCTGCATCCGAATGAACAGCAGATCATCATCATCACCGGTCCGAACATGTCGGGTAAATCGGCCATTCTACGCCAGACCGCATTGATTGTGCTGATGGCACAAATCGGGAGTTTTGTGCCCGCACAGGAAGCGCATATAGGTATCGTAGACAAGATATTCACCCGTGTGGGCGCCAGCGACAACCTGAGCTTGGGAGAATCTACCTTCATGGTGGAGATGATAGAAACGGCGAGCATCGTCAACAATATTTCGGAAAGAAGTTTGGTATTGCTGGATGAAATCGGCCGCGGAACGAGTACCTATGACGGCATATCGATTGCTTGGAGTCTGGTGGAATTTCTGCATGGCAACAAAGTGGCCAAGCCTAAAACCATGTTTGCCACACACTATCATGAACTGAATGAGCTGGCGGATAAATTTCCGCGCATCCGGAATTTCAATGTGGCTGTAAAAGAAACGGGCAATAAGATCATCTTCCTGCGCAAGCTGGTGGAAGGCGGCTCTCAACATAGCTTTGGTATCCATGTGGCGAGATTGGCCGGCATGCCAAATGAACTCATCAAACGAGCCAATGAGATTTTAACGGAACTGGAATCGCAGCGAAATCTAGCGACGGATATCTCCTCTTCTCTAAAGCATCTGCCTGCAAGAAACGACGACTTCCAGTTGAACATGTTTGCCATGGACGACCCGCGCTTATTAAAGCTGAAAGATGTCCTGGAAAAGGTAGATATCAATACCATGACACCGGTGGAAGCCATGATGAAGCTGGATGAACTGAGGAAGTTGTTGTAATGAACCTTCTTTAAAATGATAACCTATCGGTTGGTGTCCTCACCTACCGATACGGATGGCTGGTGAGGGCACCAACCATTTAAAAAAACTTTTTCTAAAAGATTCATTTCATGTAACTCTGCATGAAA
Organism: Chitinophagales bacterium; assembly: GCA_046329775.1. GTDB lineage: Bacteria > Bacteroidota > Bacteroidia > Chitinophagales > JADIYW01 > JADJSS01. The sequence goes on along the minus strand of JAXLTX010000001.1, from coordinate 123,743 downwards.
TGGCCACACAAAACAGAGCATTAAAAAGACGCAAGCACTAAAAAAAATCAGTCTTGAATAATCCACCTGATTGTTGAAAATGCAAGACGATATAAGAGCTGTCGACATTTTTTAAATATGAACCTGCACTTCAATTTGATTTGTATTCCTTGATACAAGTACACTAAATGCGAAAAAAACAACTCGTACCTACTTAAGGAAATTGTTATGAATAAAAAAAAATACGCAAAGGTATTGTCAAAAATAAAAAGATTACTATCTTTGCAATCCGTTAGGGAAAAACACCTGACAGTTCTTTAAAATACAAGCGAAAGTAGCTCAGTTGGTAGAGCATTACCTTGCCAAGGTAAGGGTCGCGGGTTCGAGTCTCGTCTTTCGCTCCAAAAAGGAGTTTTAGCAACTCCTTTTTTCATTTACAGCGCCCGGGTGGTGGAATGGTAGACACGCAGGACTTAAAATCCTGTGGCCATCGCGGCTGTGCGGGTTCGAGTCCCGCCCCGGGTACGCTTTATTTTCGCCTCTAATCATTTTCACATTTTACTTGCGTTTCAAACAATTTTATGAGGTTGTTTTGTATGCTCATATCTGCCCCATTTTAATCATCCTAATTTTTCATTTCTGGTACACGCACCATATTTTATCCTACTTACTTATCGGTATTTATCACATTTATGCTTGATTATAATCAAGAACTGCAAAAATAAACGTTGACATCTATTGACAAGTATGTAAAGTTTATCTAACATTGAACTATGCATTAAATCTTTACCCGACAGAACCAAAAGAAGAACATAAAAACCCTCAACCCTAACAAAAAAACACAAAAGCCCCCCTCACAGAAACACAAAAACCCCTAACAAGGGGTTTTTATTTTTACATCATTTCCGGTTTATGAAATTATTCGCAAGGTTCAAATACCTTTAGGGCAAAGCCATCTACGGCATTTCCTGGTATCGCTTTATGATTCAATTCCGCATTGTAAAAATCAATACGTGTATTATAGGTGAGGTTACACTCATCTGTTGGGGCAACCGGTTTGGTATCTCCAAACGCCACGGGAATCAAACGGCTGCAGTCAATGCCTTTGGTTGTAAGATAATAGCTGATCATAGCCGCACGCTGCAAACTCAATTTGATGTTTTCTTCCGGAGTTTTTTCCGTGTATACATGGCCTTCAATACGAAGTTTGGTAATGTATGGCTTATCCTTTAAATATTGTGCCACAAAGTCCAGCATCGGATCGGTTGCATCTTTTACATCGTAGGCATGTGCATCAAACTGAATGGAACCCGGCAAAACAAGCGCATTATTCTGAACGGTGTAGGAATTCTCTGCCATTAATCGGAAAGAAAAACTGAGCAGAAAAATTAAAAACCAGTTACGTAATTTCATCTGTTGGAGTTTATACGTAAATATCCGTCTATATTCTGAAACAAAAAAGGCAAAAGATGTTAGAATTATGTGAAAAAATGCTCCTAATGGCTACATCCGCCATGAAAAGCGATGATAAATGAACTTTTTGCCATCCCCTCGCCCGATACGAACATCAGATGATATAATCCGGTACTTAAACCTCCGACGGGTAATTTTCCGGTGTTTTCCCCTTTTTTGAGGTGTATATCTTCCTGAAAACATAATCTGCCGTCGCCGCCTGCGATGACCAGAGTCCCGTCTGTATTGAAACTGGATTCAAGGGTGTAATCCAGATAACTGCTGCTCTCATCCACAATATTCTGTGGAATCCGTAAAGAAAGTTCTGTTGCTGACAGTAGCGAAGGATGCAGACCGCTTGTTATCCTGAAAACAGAATCCAGGGCGGATACCCTGATGCTGCCATCCATGAGATACTGCACCACTCTGTAATAGTTCCAACCGGAAAGCAAAGTAGTATCGTCATACTGATACATTGCGGTATCGAATAAATGTCCTACCGGCGTTTGAGTGGAAATTGTGTAGTAGATTGCCCTGTCTGCACTTCGCTGCAGCTCATATCTTATCACCGATTGTTCGTGCACGCCCTTCCATCCAGAAGTGGCATGATTATTTCCATTTAGCAATACCTTAAATTGTATCATCGAATCAATCCTAAATACGATGGTATCGAGATTGGAAACCTTGTACGCTCCGTTGGACAGATTCATGATGATGCGGTAGTAAGAAGTGTCTTTCAATGGATAAAAATCTGCATGCATATAATGGTTTTCAATTGCAGGCGTGTTGGGATTCAGAGAGGCGACGTTCTGAAAATCTGTCTGCCTGCTTCGTTTCTGAACCAGATAGTGCTGTGTAAAATATTCCTTCGCATTCCATTCCACACCAATTCTGTCGGATAATACATCGGCGTTCAAATTATAAACACTATCAATTACGTAAGGGATATTGATAGATAATACGGGTGAATAGGTAATCCCGTTCAGATAGGAAACCATTTTTATGCGATAAAACAAGGTGGTATCGTTCGGAAAATAATCGGTGAAATGATAGCAGGAATCCTGAAAGGCTATGTGCGCGGTATAAATGGTATCAAGCGGTGAAAAGGTTGCTGCAGATGTGTTTCTTCTTTCCAGCACAAAATAGTCCGTATTCAGTTCATCCAGCATGCACCAGCTGACACCGATGGACGGCTGCTCATGCTGCAAGTGAAAGTTGTATAAGGAATCCGACTGATATATCTTATCGGTATGGGGTTTATTCACCCAGATGGGAGAACTCCATGCCCAGACTTCCCGGTTGCTGACCAGATTTTTTTGCTTAACCCTGATATAGTATAAACTGGTATCGCGCATACCCGTATCAATCAGCGCAAACGAGTAATTTCTTACCGCATCTATAAATGATATTTTCTTAATGACCGGAAATACGGGATGAACAGGATTGGAGCTGTATTGCCCCTTTTTAAAATCCCATTTCAGCACCTCAATATAATCCAATGCATCTGTGCCATTCACCGTACAGCGAATCGTTGGAAAGGAATCATAATCAACAGTCATCTCATCGCCCATGAGGGCATTATCCATCGTAAATTTCAGCACAATTCTTTCACCCGTTGTGGCATAACTGTGTCTGTTGTATAAATTGGAAAAGAGACTGTTTCTATTCAGCGTATCTGATAGAATGGCCGCCAAGCCGACGTTGGTCTGAGATGGGGTTCCATTGTGGCTGTCCGTACTCGCTATCACGCCCAGCTTCTCTCCCAACGCCCAGGCATCCTGCGCATAACATGGGTATTTGGTATCGCGGGCACCGAATTTACTGTAGGCCAGGTTATGATTCGGGTTATACGATTCACACAAACCGTGTCCGCTATAGATTTCTATCGTTCTCTTGTAAACATTGTTCTTATAGGTGCCGCCAAACTGAGAAGCACCATTATCTGTCCCTGTCGTTCCGAATAATTTCCCGGTATGGTGCGGAATGGATAACACTTTTCCCTGCTGGTTCAGCTGGTTCAGTTTTATCCAGAAATTCTGAATGGTAAACAACGGATTCTTTGCCAGCATCGGCACGGAACTCATCAGGCTGTCATCAAAATTATAGATGAAGTTATAGTGTCCGGACGGGTTATCCAGACTGTTTTCATAACCGAGAAAAGAAACAAAACGCCCGGGTTGGTTATAACGGATGGCCTCGTGTTGCAGTAATTTCCATTCATCCCGGTTAATGCCAAAGGTATCTGTCTGGTTATAATCCGAATGATCGGTAGCAGAGTAAAAATCGAATCCCGCCGCATTTCTGGCAAACTGGTACCCGTCGTCGCCAAAGCCATCTCTGCTGAATTTTCCGTGTGTATGAAAATCTCCCCAATAAATGTGCATGCTGTCTTTAGAGATATTGATCGGATTGGAAACAAACAAACCGGCTATGGGATAGTTTGACGTCAATACTTTCGCTGTAATCGTGAATACGCCATCTTCGGAAAAAGTCACATGCACATCTTTGGCTCCCTGATCAGCCGGAGTGATATTTACGGTAGAAGGTAATATGGCAGAAGCATCCGAACAGCTCAACTGGATGACACCGTCGAAATCAGGTGCGATATTCTTGCCTACATCATTTATCATTAGTCTCAGCAGGGCAGGTTTCCCGGGATTTCCGGTAGATGCCAGTGCCATATTCAGGTTCTTGGGATTGCTATGTTTAAAGACAATCTCAGGCTGATCCCGTAGCGCTATGTAATTCCCGTTATTTCTGTTATCCAGCAACACACTGAAATTATCGGTCTGGGCAATGATGGAATTATAGGTATGGGTTGCCGAGCCATTGGCACCATAAGTAATTCGCAAGGTATCTCCCACCGGTAAGGTGTCCAACATCTCAATGGTTGCAATCCGTTGATTATTTTCATGTCCGAACTTGTAATCAAAATAGCTGGACGGTGTGGTCTGAAATTCATCATAGCATAAGTTGACGGAAGTAATGACGGCTCGCTTTCCTGTACTGACACTACTTGCCTGCAGATACCCGGCTCTCAGATTGGGTGGAATCAAAATCCACAACATATTATCCCATGCATACTCTCCGAAAAATTTCGGAAAGATGACCTTCACTTTCGCATTCTTATAAATAGGTGTAGAATCAGCAATGATATAGAGCGTCTTGCTGCTGTAAGTATTTATCATTACCGTGTCATTTTCCAGATAAATACGAAAATCATCTTTCAAGGATGGTTGTGAAAAAACTGATGTCGTTACGAGTAAAAATAAAATCAGTAAACCATTTTTCATATTGCCGTATTTTCAGTACCATGAACATTTTGAAATAAGTTCAGGTACAAACATATAGCAAACAAAATAAAATGTGCGGTACAAATTATTGGCTTTGTCAACACCAAATCGACCAAAAAAAACACAACTTTATGATTATAAATAGATTATAAAAAAAACTGTCATAAAAAAAAGCAATTTTCAGAAATGCCAAACCAAACAATTACGTAAAATCGCCGTGAGATTTATATTGGATGAACAGAAAAGAAACGAAGGTTCTTATCGTAATCTACTATTTTGAATACCGTAGGAGAAATAAATGACAAACCCTAATCCCATCCAGATTAAGAAACGCATCCAGTTGACAACTCCAAGTGTAGAAACCAGCATGGCGCAACTCAGAAAACCCAGCACCGGAATCAACGACCATTTATGTATGAATGTTTTTATCGCCATGTAGATGGCTGCGATTATAAACGCCCAGAAGGGAATCTGATGTTTCCATTCTGAAAATCCTTTATCAAACGGAAAGGTACTTTCTACATTTGCCGGATCTTTAAAAAACAATACTAAGCCAATGATAAGCAAGGCCGGAACAATAAACTGTCCGTTGATATAAGGTGTTTTGAATTTTGGCGTTGACAGATGATTATCCGTGGCATTTTGCTTGTCTTTTTCCTGTAAAATAATAACGCCGCCACACACCAGAATAAAGGCAAACAAGGTACCGATACTGCACATATCCACCACTAAGTTAGCGTCCAGAAATAAGGTGGGAATACCAACCAGTAAACCCGTTACAATAGTAGCAAATGCGGGCGTTTTGAACTTCGGATGTACTTCGGAAAATTTCTGCGGCAGCAATCCGTCACGACTCATGCTCATCCAGATACGCGGCTGTCCGATTTGGAAAACCAGCATCACACTGGCCGTCGCAATTAAGGCACTAAAGGCAATCAATCCACCCACCCAGTTCAGTCCGCGCTCTTTGAAAGCGGATGCTAAAAACGCTTCGGTATTTAATTTAGAATAATGCACCATGCCCGTTAACACCAGGGCCACCAGCACATATAAAACGGTAGAAATGATTAAGGAATAAATCATACCGCGCGGCAAATCCTTCTGCGGGTTCTTGCATTCTTCCGCCGTCGTGGAAATTGCATCAAAGCCAATGTAGGCAAAGAAAACGGCGGAAACCCCTTTCAGTACACCGCTTACGCCGTTGGGTGCAAAAGGCGTCCAGTTGCCCGGCACCACATAAAAAATACCAATGGCAATGACAATCAGGATGACAATGATTTTAAACAGCACCATTCCGTTGGCAAAATTCTTGGATTCCTTGATACCGATATATACCACAGCCGTAATAAATAAGGTAATTAAAAAGGCGGGGATGTTGATGATGAACGGAATGCCGAAAACCTTAGGTGCCGAGGCCCACAGTTCGGGCATATTATTTTTTGCTTCCAGAAAACTGGTGGTTAAATAGCTTGGCAAATCAATACCGAAGCCGTGCAGGAAATTGGTCAGATTGCCGCTCCAGGAAATGGCGACTGCAATATTTCCGATGGCATATTCCAGCAATAAATCCCAGCCGATAATCCAGGCAATCAGTTCGCCGAATACGGCGTAGGAATACGTATACGCACTGCCGGAAATGGGAATACGGGAAGCAAACTCCGCATAGCACAGGGCGGAAAAACCACAAGCCACCGCGATACCGATGAATAAGAGTGAAACCGCAGGACCGCCGTCGAAACAAGCCTTGCCGATGGTAGAGAATACGCCTGCCCCGATAACGGCAGCGATACCCAGTGCCGTTAAATCTTTCACACCCAAATCCCGTTTCAGTCCTTCGGCATTGCCGTGCGATTCAATCAGGTCGGGATGTTGTTCTACTTCCTCTAAGATGACATTAATAGGTTTGGTGCGAAACAGATTTTTCCAGGCCATGCTTTTTTGGTTTGTATAAAGATATAAAAATTTGCTTAGGATGGGTAAAGTAGATATATTTGAATAAAATGAACAAAGACACACAAGCATACAATGACGCCTTATCTGCGGAGGAAAAGGCTATTTGCGATGTGTTGGCACAGGAAATCAATCGTCATTTACCAACTGCTGAAAATAAAATATGGCATGCACATCCTGTCTGGTTTTTAGAAGGCAATCCTGTTGTTGGTTACAGCAGATTGAAAAACAGCGTTCGTTTATTATTCTGGAGCGGACAATCATTTGAAGAAGAAGGCTTGCAAAAGGAAGGCCGTTTCAAAGCAGCAGAAACATGTTACACATCAGCCTGTCAAATTAATATAAAAGACCTGAAACGCTGGTTGAAAAAGTCCATCGATATCCAATGGGATTATAAAAATCTGATAAAAAGAAAAGGTGTATTGGAACGCTTAAAATAAAAAAGGCAACCATTTCTGATTGCCTGGTGACCCCGCTGGGGCTCGAACCCAGGACCCACTGATTAAGAGTCAGCTACTCTACCAACTGAGCTACGAAGTCATTTCTGAAATGCAAAGGTAAGAAACCTTTACGTTATAACAAACTCTTAATTCCCGAAGTATCCGTCAGCGCCTTCATAAACGAGATAATATCTTTCTTTTCCTGTTGGCTCAGGTTGAGTTTTGTAGCCGGTAAAGTCTGATTAGGCACCTCCAGCCCCATCCCCGCTCCACCGCCACGGTTATAGAATTCTATCACTTCGTCCAGCGTCTTAAAACCGCCGTTGTGCATGTATGGCCCTGTCAATGCCGCATTTCTGACGGTAGATGTTTTCATGGCATTTCGAAACTGGTCAATTTCAAAATTCTTAAAACGACCGATATCATCATCCAGCACGGGATGAATGGTATCAAATGTTTTGGTAACGCCCAGCACCTCCGATTCCGAGACACCGTAAAACGGCGGTGCCGTACCGAAAAATGTAGGTGCAAAATGACAGGAACCGCATTGCGCTTTACCCATAAACAGATTAAATCCGCGCTTTACGGAAGCATCTAGGCTGTTTGTTTGTCCCCGCATGTATCTGTCAAACGGTGTATTGAGTTGCACAAACTTCCGTTCAAAATCGGCAATGCAGGTATTGATGGCATATATGGAAATGGCATCTTTGCTATACTCCGGAAATGCCTCCGAAAATAGACGAACATAGGTCGTGTCGGCTTTCAGCCGCTTCATGATCTCACTGTAATTATGATTGTACTCCTTAGGATTGATTACGACATGATCTACTTGCGTCTCCAACGATACTGCCGACAAATCATAAAAATAAGCCGCCTGCAGGGCCGCATTTAAGATAGTCGGTGTATTGCGCGCCTGAAATACGCCCGGCTTATTGGAGATGGCCGTTGGCAATTGATCGGTAAAGGCATTTGCCGGCTGGTGACAGGTGGCGCAGCTCATGCTTTCATCAGCAGAAAGCCGTTTATCAAAAAAGAGCTTCTTTCCCAAAGCGGCATAGAGTGGATTGTTTTTATAATATTTATCCTGTGCATAAAACTTTGTATTCAGAAAACTGCTGTCATAAATATTGCCTGCATAAAGGTTGACCGCTCGAAAAACTTGTCCGGAAGCTTCGAGATAAGGAATGGATAATTTCTGCTGTACGGACGTCAGGGATGTCGTAATCGGCTGCAGGTATTTTTTAATGAAATGCAAGCGATCCAGCGTTGTAAATTGTTTGTTCTCCAGATAGGCAAGCGCTGATTTCAACTGTGCATCCAAAGCCTCAATGGCCGCCGTACTTTTTTCTTCCTTATAGCAGGCGACGATTGTCCGGAAGGATTTCAATGCCGAAACAATCTCCTCAATGTTGTTTCTGGCATTTGGCGAGTCAAATGCGACCAGACTGAGCGTTTCTATTCTGATCAGGTTAAAACGAATCGCTTCAAAAATATAGGTATCCCGTAGTTGAATGTCTTTCAGCAGCATATAAAAGGCCAGTGTCCTGTATTTAAGCTGCTTGGTAAGATAAATGATTCTGTCATGATCCAATGTATCGAGATAAAGTTCGCTTTCCACCACCTGCAGGCCTTCGGGTTGGGCATTGGGATTATATCCTTCATCCATCTCTATTGCGTTGACGCCATTGAAAAAGGGATACCTGTTGTTATCCAAATATTCCAACATGAATTCAAAACGCTTAAAGGCGATTCTGGTATTTTTAAATCGGCTCAGTAATATCTGACGGTCGGCGGATTGCTCCGTAAGCTTCTGAAAAGTATCCAGTTCACGTTGAAACGATTTTATATGCTCCAGACAGATGGCTTTTGTCTGTTCCTTTGCCGGCTGCTTTTCTTTGAAGGCGGACAAGAAAAGAAACGGAAGCATTGCCGCCGCTGAGAGCAGGAAAATACCTTTGAAATTATAACGCAAATGACTGAACAGCTTGGTTGACATGATGATAATTGATACTAAGTTAGCTATTATTGCGACTATCTCCGTATGTAAACTGTTAAGAATTCATAGATATTCCATGACTTTTACGAGAGGAATTGACATCAATAGATATATGCTGTAAAATTCAGCAAAAAACAGCCATAAAGCCAAGTTAAACTTAACTATAGTATCTTTGTTATCACCTTATGAAAAACAGATTCAGTCCTGTCTGGATGTTGCTTCCCGCACTGGTTATCATCGTAGTGGATCTCTACGTGTTTCAGGCAGTGAGAAGTTCCTTCTCAGATTCCAAAACAAACACGCAACGCATTGCATATGCCATCTACTGGCTGCTCTCCTCTTTTACCTATATCGCGCTGCTTATGCTGCTGGTAAAAGGCTATTCCAACTGGCACGGCTGGAGCAAAAATATACTTGTCGGTCTGGCTCAGGCCGTATTTCTGGGTAAAGTGCTCGTGTTGCCCTTTCTGCTGATGGATGACCTTTTCCGATTATTCCGCTGGATTTTCAGCTTCTTCGGGGCATCCTCGGCAGACATTCAACCGGAAGGCATTTCCCGTCTCCAATTTCTCAGCAGATTGGGGTTGGCATTCGGCTCCCTAACTTTTGGTGCCTTTGTATATGGCATCCTTAGAGGTGCCTATAATTATCAGGTGAGAAAAGTAAAACTGCCTGTCAAAAATTTACCGGAAGAGTGGCAGGATGTGAAAATCGTACAGATTTCAGATTTGCATGTAGGCAGTTTTGCCGACTCCTCTCCCGTACAAAGAATCGTGGACATTGTAAACGCACAGCAACCTGATATCATCTTCTTTACGGGAGACCTGGTCAATTATGCATCCAAAGAACTCTTGCCACATATTGATGTGCTTAAACGACTCAAGGCAAAAACCAACATCTATTCCATATTAGGCAACCACGATTACGGCACATACATGCAATGGGAATCCGAAAAGGAAATGCAGGATAATTTCCGGCATTTATTGGAATTGCAGCGACATCACCTGGGCTGGGATCTACTAATGGATGAACATCGCATTTTGGATAGAAACGGCAAAAAACTGGCCATCATAGGGGTGCAATATATCGGACACTCTCTCAAATTCGGCAAGTTTGGCGATTTGAAAAAAGCATATAAAGGTGCTGAATCGGCGGATATCCAGTTGTTGTTGTCTCATGACCCATCACATTGGGACCATGAGGTTTCTCAAAAAGAGGAATATGCCGGTATTCACGCTACATTTGCCGGCCATACCCATGGCTTTCAGTTCGGTATTGAAATACCGGGTATCAAATGGAGCCCTTCAAAATATGTGTATCCGCACTGGGCAGGCTTGTACAAAACGGAGGAACAACACCTGTACGTCAACAGAGGTGCCGGATTTCTAGGATATCCCGGCCGTTTGGGAATTTCTCCGGAGGTAACAGTGTTTCAGTTGGTAAAAGCATAAAAAAGCTGACCGGAAGGTCAGCTTAACTTGACAGTGTAGATTTAATTCTAAGTCATGGGTCGGGGGTTTTTATGTCTTAGCTCTGCGTCTGTCGGGTTTTTGGTTTCAGAACGTTAGTTGGGTTTTTACGCTCATTACTCAGGTTCAATCGGGTGTCTATGTTTCTGCCTTCAGGTGGGTTTCAATGTTAACCTAGAGTCATATTAGCTTTTGTTTTAATTTCTATTATAAAATTACAGGCATTCCGCTTCACACCAAAAGGCATACTGACTAAAAATGTGACATCCTTATTTCCACCACTGTGGAAACATCTGAGCTACTATATTTTGACATTTGTCGTATCATTATACATTAAAATCCAAACACAGCCAGCATGGAAAACATCACAGAGCTTGTAAGCATCATCAACAAACGTAAACTCAGCCAGATTGAGATACTGGATAAATCACTTATCAGCAGAAAAGACACCTTGTTTGCCAAATTTTATAATGGCATTGCGGAAGGACATATAAAAACGGACCGGGATGCGGTGCTTTACATCTATGGTTCGAATAAAGATGCCACAAACTATCGTAAATTGAAATCGAGGTTCAAGGAACGACTTCTCAATACCTTGTACTTCATTGATATCAATCACGCTGCGGAAACAGACAGCAGCAAAAAAGCCTACTTCGACTGCCTCAACCATCTTTACCTCAGTAATATCCTGCTGCGATATGCGGAGAGCCGGAATTCATCGATACAGCTCATCGCTGACAGTTATGCTACGGCAAAACGCAATAACTTCTTTGATATCCTGAAAGAGTACTCCTACAAGCTGCTCGTTCATTACGGCATGAGCGGCCAAATCAGAAAATACGAAGAGGAATATGCCTCCTATCAGCAATACTGCAAAGAATATGAACTGGAACAAAAGGCACAGCTGATTTACACCAAAGCGATGATGACGGTACATTATGCAAAGAAAAATCAGGAAGACAAGGAAAAGGAGATCAAACAATGCACCGAAGAAATTGCCTCATTTATTGCAGAGGCAAAATCGCTGGTGGTCTATTTCATCTATATAAGAACCCTGCTCTTCTATTATGAGATTTCAGGCAACAACAAGAAAATAAACGAAACCTGCGACACTTATCTGAAACATTACCGGAAATACCTTAGCTCCATACTTTCGGAGAATTACCTGAATACGATATACATCTACAAGTTGAAATCCCTGTTTGACCTCAGAAAGATGGAGGAAGCCTTATCGCTTATAAAAGAAATAGTGCCGACATCCGGAGGGGCGAGTTACCTGGCGGTAAGAGAATTTGAGATGAAACTGTTATTGAGCGGTATGAAAACAGACAAAGCCAGGGAAACCCTGCATCAGATACAGACGAATGCCAATTATAAAAATGCCAATGCCGCCTTAAAGGAAAGATGGGTTGTATATCAGGCCTACCTTGAATTTCTGGAACATTACATGAACGACGGAAACTATAAATTCAGCTTATCCAAATTCGCCAACGAAATCCCATTGGTTTCGCAGGATAAGTCCGGGTTCAATCTGGCAGCCAGAATTTTACATATCCTTTTTCATATCGGCAGAAATGATCTGGACAACGCGATGCAGCACATAGAGTCGCTCAGGGTATATCAGGCTCGCCATCTCAAAGATGACAGCAACACACGAAGTTTGCTGTTTATCCGCCTGCTGACCACAATGGAAAAGAAAAGTTTCAATTACAAAGAACTCCATCAACTGAAAGAATACCAGGCACTGAAAGAAAATTACTCTACTCAGATCATGCATGAGAGTGAAATCATTTTTTATGATGTGATATGGAAAATGCTGGTGGATGTCATCCGGAAAAACGATCAGAAATTAATCCGAACATTAAGATAAAAAAAAACGGGCAAGCTTTGCACTTACCCGTCAGACCCTAAAGTCTAGAAACATAAAAACCCTACGACAAATTTAGTAAGCAAATTTCAATCTCCAAATTTTTTGGTATTTTTTTTTTGCCGAATACAATAAATTAACATCCACATTGTGGATAACCCACTGTAAACAGGACAGTTACTATCTGGAAACAATCCAAATAATGTATTAATCATTTGATAATTAATGCACTAAACAATTAAGATTGTAAAAATTAAGACAAAATTTAATACGTAGAAAAAATGATCAGTGGAAGGCAAACTGATTCATCATAGTAAACAAATCATCTTTAAAGTTGGTGCTTTGTTTAGGAATATACTTATAAATCTTGCAATCTTCATCTACTGCAATGTTTCTGAGTTGCAGATGCTGGTTGATAAATTGCATTTCCAGTTCAGGAATGAGGTCTTTGAAAGTAAGTGCAATATCCATGACGGATTTATTGAAATCGGTCATATTGTAAGTACCGGAAGGCACATTTAAGAACGGCAACTGTGTAATGTACTGGGCGGCCTTGTCCACATTGATAAAGGAGCGAATCTGCTGCCCGTCACCATGAATGGAAATTTTCTTGAGAAAATTGGCTTCAAAGGCAAAATGATTGATGACGGCGTCAAAACGCATGGATTGATTAAACCCATAAACATTGCCCAATCGGATGACATAAGTCTCCAGCTTATCGCTTTTCATCAAACGCTCCACAAATCCCTCGCCTCTCATCTTGGAGATTCCATAATTCGTACGAGGGTTGAGTTTGGTCGACTCAGTAATCAACTTACCCTTGGCAGATGCTCCATATACGGATAAACTGCTGACATGGATGAACTTTTTCACCGCACTTTCCTCCATCGCGTAGGTAAGTTCAGCCGTGCCCCAGTGGTTGATCTGTTCATACAAATGCGGATCCGTTTCGGCAAAAGGCGAACCAATCTTGGCTGCCAGATTAAACACCACATCCACGCCCTGCAATGCATTTTTCAGCTTTCGGGTATCCAGTATATCCCCCTGCACAAATCGGATGTTATCTCCTCCTATGCAGGTACACAAAAAGAAATTATATCCGCCCTTACTCAGGTTATCATACACGATGATTTCTTTAATCTTCGGAATCTTCACCAGTTTTTTCACCAGCTCTGTTCCTATATATCCTGCACCGCCTGTTATTAATACCTTCATGTATATTTAAGATTTAGGATGTATGCTATATGATTTCATGTGATCACAAAACAGACATTCATTGTTTAATTGCTTTATTATCTCATCACTTGATTAATTCCGTATGCAAACCGCACTCCGTTTTATTTAAACCAAACCAACGTGCCATGCGCTCATCTCCCATCTGTGAAGCATCTATCTTGCGCGTACACGGTTCACAACCAATGCTGGTATATCCCAGCGCATCCAGCGGATGATGAGGAATCTCATATTCTTTGATGTAATTCCAGATCATCTGTTTTGTCCAGCTTAGCATGGGATGATAGCGCATCGCCCGTTGCGGTGTCTTTTGCTCTTCTTTCATCTTCGCACGATTGGCATTCTGGTCGGCACGTACACCGTTTATCCAAATGTCGTAAGATTGCAAAATCGGTTCCATCGGCGCCACCTTATTGAGGTGACAGCAAAAATCAGGATCGGAAGTGAACAACAAACGTCCGTTGCTGTCTTTCTGCATGTTGCGTGGTGTTGACGATTTCTGATCAATCACTTGAATGCCGAACAACCGGGCAATTTCATCTTTATACTCGATGGTTTGCGGAAAAAGATAACCCGTGTTTAAAAAATAAATGGGAATGCTGTTATCTATCTGCGAAAGGATATGCAGCATTGGAATGGAATGCGTCTGAAAGGAAGAACCCGCAAACAAGGTTTTGCCTTCACTTTTATAGCTTTCTATCTTTTTTCGGATGATATCTATCGCTGCCTCAAATGCCATAGATTAAAAATAGAATCTTATCCGGCATACTCCGGCTAAACAGACATTAAGGATAAATTAAATGTCGCCAAAAAGTATAGACCGCTGCATGAATACTATACCAAAAATAAGAAGCATTGTACAACAGCCCTTACTTATATAGAACAGAGTCTTCCGGCAAAGTGGAGTTTGCACTGATAGATATTTAAAAAAAAATGCACTTTTTCACTCCTTACCTATTGACAAATCCAAAAACATGGTTTACCTTACTGTTAAGAAACAAAAATACCCGTTCATAAAAACCCTATGATAAGATGAATAGAAACAAAAAGCCCTGAAAAGTCCCCCAACTACTTTTTTTCTTTTTGTTTGTTTTTCTCCTTATCCCAACCGACTTGTTTCGAACATCCTTTTTGCCCTTCTGCATCTCACACAGCTAATAATACTACAATGCCCCTGTATCAGGAAAGTCCCTTTAGCAAGGTATCCGGAAATCATATAAAATGATGTTTGTGGAACTAAGCTTAACCAAAAAATGTTTATCTTTAATCAACCAAAAAATATAAACATGCAAAAGAGATTCATTTATCTGTTTTTAGTGCTGGCAAGTACATTTTTGTTGCCCAGTTGTTCGTATAATGCATTGATATCATATGATGAAGCTGTAAAGAAAGCCTGGGCCGACGTGGAAGCATCTTACCAAAGAAGAAGCGACCTGATAGGCAATCTCGTAGAAACGGTAAAAGGTGAAGCAAAATTTGAAAAAGAGACGTTGGTTGCGGTAATCGATGCACGTTCCAAGGCTACCTCCATACAATTGAAAGCGGATGAACTGACACCAGAAAACATGGCCAGGTTTCAGGAAGCACAAAGCCAGCTGAGTGGCGCCTTGTCCAGATTACTGGTGGTGGCCGAACAGTATCCTAACCTGAAATCTACACAGGCATTCTCCGACCTGATGAATGAATTGGAAAGAACGGAAAACAGAATCAATATAGCACGTAGAGACTATAATGAAGCGGTACAGGTATACAATACCAAGGTTCGCTCCTTCCCTTCAAATATAACGGCAGGTCTGTTCAAATTCAAACTACACGAACCTTTCAAAGCAGATCCAGGTACGGAAAAGGCACCTAAAGTACAATTCTAACAAGCATGGCATCTGCAGTAAATTTCTTCACCGAGGATGAAAAAGAAGCCATCGTGGCATCCATCCGTAAAGCGGAACTGCATACGAGCGGTGAAATTCGCGTACATGCAGACGACCGCTGTGATGGCAGTGCCTATGACCGGGCCATTAAGATGTTTGAACATCTCAACATGAACAACAAGCCTTTTCGAAATGCCGTGTTGATTTACGTGGCCGTTAAAGACAGAAAATTTGCAGTAATCGGTGATGAAGCCCTGCATAGCAAGGTGGGAACCGACTATTGGAAAAAAATAACTGCCCGCCTGCACGATGATTTCAGCGAAGGTCACTACGGTATCGGCATCCAACATGCCATCGAGACCATTGGTGCTACTCTGACAAAATATTTTCCCGATGTGGATGAACTGGACAGAAACGAATTACCGGATGAAATCTCCTTTGAATAAAATACTGCTCCCCCTCCTGCTTTTTATGCAGAGCTTTGCTTTTACACAAGTATTGGACAAAGATGGCATTCCCGAAAAGCCCAGCCCTCCGAGGCTGATGAATGACTTTGCGGAAATGATCAGTCTAAACAATCGGGAGGATATGGAGTTGAAATTGGTGGCCTTCAATGATTCCACGTCAACGCAGATCTGTATCGTTACCGTCAACAGTATCGGTGACTACAGCATCGAGGATTATGCCGTCAGGTTAGGCAGGAAATGGGGTGTGGGACAAAAAGATAAGGACAATGGCATCCTGATAGTCGTGGCAAAGGAAGAACGGAAAGTCGATATTGAAATTGGCTACGGTCTAGAAAGCCATATTACAGATTACGATACCAAGCATATCATTGATGAGCTTATCGTCCCGGCTTTCAAACAGAGCAACTATTATGAAGGGCTGGATCAGGCCGTCAACAGAATCACAGGCTTACTTCAGGGAACCTACCAAAGCGGTGATTACGGAAATTCATCCGGCACAACTGACCAAATCCCTACCTGGGTAATCATCCTCATTATCATTGTTGTCATCCTCATTATCATCTCTGCTACCGGAGGTATGGGCAGCGGAGGTATCGGTCGCGGCGGCGGCGGCGGATGGACATGGAGCAGCGGTGGCGGAAGCTCCTGGGGAGGTGGAAGCTCCGGTGGATTCAGCGGATTTGGCGGCGGAAGTTTCGGCGGCGGCGGAAGTTCAGGAAGTTGGTAAGGTTTTTGATATCATCTAATCATTGTGAAAATTACTTAAAAAGATGAAATACATCATCTGTTTAAATACATTTGTAAAAAATACCATCATGCAGAAATTCATAATTCTCCTTTTATCCGTATTTGTCTTCATGTCCTGTGCAGAAGACAAAAAAGAAATCGAGTTCTCAAAAATCACAGACGTGGATTTGGGAAACTTATCTAAAGAAAATGCAAAGTTAAAAGCGAATGCGGTCTTTGTAAACCTGAGCGACAAGGAATTTGAAGTAAAGGAAATGGTGCTGGAATTCAGTGTGGATGGCAAAAACATCGGCACCATTGTCACCAAGACATCTAAAAAGATACCGGCAAAAGGAGAATTCAGCATTCCTTTTCAATATAATTACTATACGGAACCTTTGGTGCTGGAAGGCCACGACCCTTCCAGTCAGTATCAGGTCGAAATCAAAGGTGACTTAACGGTGAAAAACAGTGCCGGTGAAGAAATCACTACCGCCGTGAAATATTCAGGACAGGTGGCATACCTTACAAAAAAGGAAATCCGGCAGGAAAAGCGTGAAGAACGACAAGAGAACAGAGAGGATAGAAAGAAAGAGAGAGAGAGCAGGAAGGCTGAAAGAAAAGCAAAAAAAGACAATAATTAAACCATGACCCGCAGATTATATGTACTCTTCCTCCTCTTGCTGGCATTCTTGTCTTCAGAAGCGGAAGAAAAGGAGCCGTACCTGGTAAAAACAAAAGATTTCCACGTATCTGATTTTTCCCTGAAAAAGATAGGATTAGGCATCACCGCCGTTATTTATAATCCCTATAATGTAAAGGTGAAAATTGATGAAATCATGATTGATGTTTTTATTGCGGACAAGAAGCTGGGTACCATTCTCGAAGCGGCTGACGAGGTGAAAATACCCAAAGAAGGTGCCTTTGATTTACCTTTAAACATTGACGTTAATACAGGTCCCACCGTCACCAAATTCTTTACAGAGGGTTCCAAGATGGTACTGATGGGTAAGAAGATAAAAGTGGATTACAAAGGCTATGTTAAGGTAAAGGCATTGGGATTCATTCCCATAAAGGTAAAAATCGACCAGAGTGCCTATTTCACGATGAAAGACATCCTGAATTCTAGTGAAGAAAAACCTTCTAAAATAGACCCCAAAGATCCCAAACTAACCAAACCCTGATTAGCTGACTAAGTTCTAAACAGGTAACAAACACCTCGCTGCATAATTTAGTATCTTTGCAGTACTAATTTCAGAACATGTCTGCTATAAAATCCATCCTCCTATGTCGTTGTCCGAAATGCCACAAAGGAAAAATCTTCATAGATCAGAACCCCTATCATCTATCCAGACTCAGCGAGATGGAAAAAAGATGCCCTGTTTGTGATTTTGATCTGGAAAATGAAACGGGATTTCACTTTCTGTCCATGTATATGAGTTATATTGTCAGTATGGGGTTATCCTTCTCCTTCCTAATTCCTTTGACCATTATATTGGGACTGGACTGGATACCGAAGCTGCTCATCATGAACGCCATCATATTGCTTGTACTCTGGCCATTCATCTTTCGTTGGTCAAGAATGATCAGCTTGTGGGCTACGGTAAAATGGAAATTTGAGTAAAAAGCTGTATTGCATGCATCTTCGTAACACCATCTTGAAAGAACATTCCAAAAAACAAATATTACGCATTGTTGATTATGTCGGCAATGACAAATCCAGATTTGATGATTTAATTCAACTTTTCCTACATGGTGAATACCGGCTTTCCCAACGTGCAGCCTGGGCTGTATCCATTTGTATCGAACAACATCCCGAACTTGCCGAAAAGTATCTCACGCAGATTTTAGACAACTTAAAAAATCCGGTACACAATGCCGTTGTTCGGAATACAGTCAGGATCTTTGACCAGATAGACATTCCTGAACACCTCCATGCACGCATCATGAACATCTGTTATGATTATGTCGTTGACAGGAATACGCCCATTGCCATAAAAGCATATTCTTTGGGCATTCTCCATAAGCTTTCGCATACATATCCCGAGTTGAAATCAGAACTAAGAGGATTGATTGATGACCAGATGCCAACGGCTACTGCCGCATTTAAAAGCAGAGCAAAAAAAATAAAATTGTAACTTAGCGAGGATGAATGCACCATCCGTCAACACTTCATTCTTCCGGAATTTCTCGGCACTTTTCAGCGGTCTGCTCATTGTACAGGCCATCAACTTTCTCTTTTCCCTGCTGCTCCCCAGATTCTTCCAGCCGTCGGCATTTGCAGAGTTCGGCATCTTCACCTCCATTGTTTTCATATTCATGGAAGTGGTGAATGCAAAACTCGACATTGCGGTGATGCTGGGCAAAGATGAGACGGAAGCGAGGAAGATACTCCATGCCGCATTCACCGTTGCCATCTTGGCATTTTGCCTGATGACACTGGCACAATTGCTGTTCTTGTTCTTTGTACCGAAAATATATTTCCTGTTGCCCCTCACCATCCTTCTTTATGGCATTCATCAGCCGGTGCTGGTATGGCTGAACAAACAGGAAAACTATAAGGTCATCAACCTATTCCGTATCATTCAGGTGCTTAGCACTTCCCTCGTAACCTTAGGCTTAGGCGTCCTGCATATCGAACATGCTCTTGTATTCGGATTCATCGCCGGATTATTTATGGCTACCGCATACGCACTCTTCTATGCCGTACCTGTTTTCAATCTGAATACTACCCGAGAAATATGGAAAAGGTATGATCAGTTTCCAAAATACGGTACCTGGTCGTCCCTGCTTAATAATTTTTCACGCAATAGCATTCCTGTCATATTATCGGCTTTCTTTAGTCCGCAGATGGTAGGTTTTTATGCCTATGCCACCCGACTGCTCAATGCGCCGACTGGCATGTACACTTCCGCGCTGGGCCAGGTGTATTTCAAGAAAGCCAGTGAACTGTCACAGGCAGATTTAATAAAAGCTACCCGAAGGATCATTGTTTTTAGTTGCTCGATATCCATACTGCCTACCTTATTCATTCTGATTTTCGGAAAAGAGCTCTTTTATCTGCTGTTCAGCGGAGAATGGCTGGAAGCCGGCAAGATTGCACAGTATCTTATCGTATGGTATTTTCTGGGCGTCATCACCTCTCCCGTTTCCATTCTGCTGGACATAAAAAACAAGCTAAAGTTTGAATTTGGATTCAATGCTCTTTTGTTTGTGATAAGAATTGCAGCTATTGCGGTTGGCGGCTACCTGAATGATTTTTATCTGGCCATGCTGTTATATGCTTTAACAGGCGTGGCCATGAATTTATTGCTGTTGTATTACATCAATTTCCATCTGCTGAAACATGACTGATTGCAGATTGACATATCATACGATTCATCCGTGGCACACCGAAAACGGGATTTCGGTAAAAGGAGCAGCATTCCTGAATCATCTTTTATTGAACAGTAGCGAACTCATCGGGTATTTCCAAAAAGTATGCGATGCAAACAGCTTTCAGGAGCATCTGCAACGGCTCAGCGGGCATTTTTCGGTGGTAATAGAAAACGATGATTCTTTTTTTATTGCCGTAGATACCATCCGGACATTTCCCTTATTCATCCAAAAAAACAAGACAGGCATCCTGCTTTCAGATGCCATTGATACGGCAAGCGGACAATGGGATGAAACTGAAACCGAATACTTTAAGAAAGTATTTTGCACATTGGAGAACAACACCCTTCTGCAAGACTGGAAACAGCTGCAAGCCGGCGAATATGGGATTATACCCAAAAGCAGTTCGGAATTTCAGATTCAAACTTATTATCATCATGCACACGCTGCAAGCGGAGAAAGCGAGCGGGACTTGAAATCAAAACTGAGTACGGCAGAACAAAACATAATTGATAAGGCCATTACATATGCCGCTAACAGGACCATCCTCATTCCGCTCTCCGGCGGGTATGACTCCCGTTATCTGTTGGCGCTACTGAAACAGAAAAAGTATGCGAAGATAGAATGTTTCACCTATGGTAAGAAAGACAGCTATGAAGTACAAACTGCAAAAAAGGTATGTGAAAAGCTGCAGATAAAATGGCATTACATAGAATATACCGATGAACTGCTGCAAAGTTTTTTCTCAGATAAATGGCAGCAATATTCGGAAGGGAATCATAATTATTCTTCACTACCACATGAGCAGGATTTCTTCGCCCTCTATTATCTGCATTGCAATGATCTGCTGCCGGATAATGCCGTTGTCATGAATGGTTTTTGTCAGGATATCATGGCAGGCAGCTTTCTTGAGCCACTTCATTCATTTAACCTAACAAAATTCATAGGAGAAAAATACGATATACAGCCGAAACTTTCCTGCTATGAAAATTCATGGAACGCTTATCAGGAGTGGCTGGTGAAAAACCGGCTTTCCAAATTCATCGTCAATTCCGTTAGAATATATGAAACTTTCGGACTTGATTTCTATCTTCCATTCTGGGATACGAATTGGATTCATTTCTGGTATAGCCTCCCGATTACATTACGGATGCACCAGCGATTCTATCACAATCATTTGTTTGATGGCATCTTCCGAAAATACGATATCCGTTTCAAGAAGCCTACATACGACGATACCGATACGTTTTACAACATAAAGAGGTTAATCAAGGCAATACTGCCACTTTCTATCACAAAGTACATAAAGCGAAAAAACAGTCAGGATGCATCGAGAGACGTAAACAACACCTTATTTTTATATGAGGAACTCTACAAGCAGCTGAAAACACAGGTTCCCCAAAAGGATTTTAGAATAAATAACATTCACGCGCTATATTTGCTGCAAAATCTAAAAGAAAAACACCAACTTTGACTTAGAATACAATAACATGAAAAAGATAACTTTACTAGCGCTTCCCATTTTGCTTGTCTGCATGTCCTTATCCAATTGCAACCGCAAAGCCAATGCAAGTGCATCGGAGCATTCATCTGAAAAAACAGCTACCCTTCTGACCATGACAAAAAACGGCATTACCCTTACCGAACTGTATTCTCCTGAATCATTTTCCGATGCGACCTTGTTGCAATCCACTGCATCCGGACCGGAGGAACTGGACAGCAATAAATTTGTTCTTGATTACACCATGACCAACTATGAACTGGGAAAGCAAACCAGTATGAACGAGATAAAGACCTGCGCCAATGCTGCCAAGGGGCAGCATATCCACTGTATCGTGGATAATGCACCTTATGTTGCCATTTACGAGCATTCAGCAAAACTGAACGCCGTAAAGGACGGACAGCACACAGTTTTGTCATTTCTATCCCGTTCATATCATGAGAGTATCAAGAACAAGAATGCATACGCACTGACATCCGTCATTACCGGACCATCCCGCTATTATTCAAGATATGCCGCACCGGATTTGACCAGCCCGATGTTGTTTTACAGCCGACCGAAAGGAGAATATACAGGTATCGAAACAGATGCGGTATTGCTGGATTTCTATATCGTGAACTGTGATCTGTCTAAAAACGGATACAAGGTGAAGGCAGAAATCAATGGTACGGAATTCATGCTGACAAAATGGTGCGGCTACTTCATGGAAGGCCTTCCAATGGGAGAGAATTCTGTCAAATTAACCTTGCTGGATGAAAAAGGCAAACAGGTAGAAAGCCCATACAGCTACTCCGAAAGAAAATTTGTGCTAAAGAAATAGATTGCCTTAAGCTGTCATCATTCAAAGAATTTCAGGGCAAGTTCATAGCTTTTCAATCCAAAGCCAACGATAATACCTTTGGCTACCGGAGAGATAAAGGAATGATGCCTGAACTCTTCACGTGAAAAAGTATTGCTGATATGCACTTCCACCACCGGTGTCTTGATGGCGCGGATAGCATCTGCGATTGCAATGGAAGTATGCGTATAACCGGCTGCGTTTAACACAATACCGTCATACGAAAAACCAACTTCATGCAGTTTGGATATCAACTCACCTTCTACATTGCTTTGGAAATAGGAAATTTCCAGATTGGCATATCTGGATTGCATTTCAGACAAAAAATGCTCGAAGGTCTCAGACCCGTAAACGGAAGGTTCACGCTTTCCCAGCAGGTTCAGATTCGGACCGTTAATGATGATGATTTTTTTCACAAGTAGATTTTTAGACGTGAGATAAGAGATACAAGATATAAAAAAATCATAAAAAATCACCCTCTCCTATCTCATATACCATATCTTAGCTTTCTGTACATGACGAACTGGAAACCATATATCAAATACTTTGAGGCCTACCTGAAGATTGAAAAATCGCTCTCTCAAAACTCCGTGGATGCCTATCTGCATGATGTACAATTGCTGCTGCAATATCTGAACATTGAAAATAAGGCTGTAAATCCGGACGATTTAAAATTAAAAGACCTGGAACATTTTATCGCACATTTACATGACCTGGGACTGAGCGACAGAAGTCAGGCTCGCATCATTTCAGGGCTGAAAGCCTTTTACAAATACCTCATCACAGATGACTACATCAAGGAAGACCCGACAACCTTACTGGAAGGTCCTAAACTCAGTAAAAAACTGCCGGATACTTTATCTTTTGAAGAAATAGAAAGACTGATTGGCGCACTGGATTTGAGCAAAGATGAGAACGTGCGCAACAAAGCCATGCTGGAAACCTTATACAGCAGCGGTTTGCGGGTATCTGAACTAATCAACCTGCAGATTTCGCACATTTATACAGACGTGGAATTTATCCGCGTAATAGGAAAAGGCAACAAGGAACGCCTGGTGCCCATCGGCAGCGAGGCGCTGAAACACATCCATATTTATCTGGAACACGTACGCAAAAAACTGCCGCAATACCCCAAATATTCGGATGTATTATTTCTGAACAAACGCGGAACCCCCATCTCCCGTGTCATGGTATTTTTAGTGATTAAAGGGCTTGCAGAAAAGATTTCACTGAACAAAAGCATTTCTCCGCATACTTTCCGGCATTCCTTTGCGACACATCTGATTGAAGGCGGTGCTGATTTACGGGCAGTGCAGCAAATGCTCGGACATTCTTCCATCACCACCACCGAAATCTACACCCATCTTGACCAGCAGTATTTAAAAGAATC
The DNA here is from genome assembly GCA_046329775.1 of Chitinophagales bacterium. Taxonomy (GTDB): domain Bacteria; phylum Bacteroidota; class Bacteroidia; order Chitinophagales; family JADIYW01; genus JADJSS01. The sequence goes on along the minus strand of JAXLTX010000001.1, from coordinate 99,899 downwards.
ATTGTCGCTGCATCATCCGAGGTTTAAGCAATCGTAATGATTTCCTTTAATACGCTTAAGTTTGAAATTTCGCGCAAAATTTTGTATCTTATAACCAAGATATTACCGAAAAAGAATTGCTTATGAATCCATTGCTTAGTAAAGTCATCATCAATACCGTTCTGAATAACAAGAACAAACAACAACCTGAACGAAAACCGGATTATTCCGAACAGGATTTGAAAAAAGGAATGAAGGAGTTTATCATCACCCTGAAACGGGTGGCGAAAGATGTCCTGTTTATTGTCATGGGGATCTTTGCCGCCGGATTTGGCCTCAAGGGATTTCTGCTTCCCAATGATTTCATTGACGGTGGCGCCATGGGCATCTCCCTGCTGGTATATGAGGTGAGCAAAATCCCTTTGTCCTATCTGGTGGTACTCATCAATATTCCGTTTATTGTATTGGGAATACGTGTCATCAATAAGACATTTGCACTTAAGACCACCCTATCCATCATCGGCCTTGCCATTGTAATTGCCTTCGTCCCTTTTCCGCAAATTACCAGCGACAAACTGCTCATTTCTCTGTTCGGAGGTTTCTTCTTAGGGGCCGGTATCGGACTGGCCATACGTGGCGGTTCTGTCATAGACGGAACCGAAGTACTGGCCATATTCGTCAGCAGAAGACTGGGAAGCAGCATAGGTGACATCATCATGATCATCAATATCATCATTTTCTGCTTTGCCGCTTATCTGTTATCCATAGAAACCGCCATGTATGCCATGCTGACCTATCTGGCCGCATCAAAAACGGTAGATTTCATTGTGGAAGGCTTCGAAGAGTATATGGGTATTACAATCGTTTCGGATTACTCCGACGAAATCTGCATCATGCTGAAAGACAACCTGAAACGTGGGTATACCATCTACAAGCAGAAGAAAGGGAGCGGCAAGAAAGGTGAAAAAACCATTGATTCGGAAATAGTATACACAGTCATTACCCGACTGGAAGCCGGAAAACTGTACAGCGAAATTGAAAAGATAGACTCGGATGCTTTCATCATCACACAGAGTGTGAAAAATATCAAAGGAGGCTTGGTGAAGAAACGTCCTCTGGATGAGCATTAATTACTCACTCAGGAATTTCAACACCTCTCTTTTCACATCCAATGGTCTCTCCAACATCGGAACATGGCCACAACTGTCATAGACAATGAGTTTACTGTTTTTTATGTCTGTATGAAAGCGCTCTGCGTATTTAGGGTCCACCACCTTATCCTGTTTACCCCATACGATTAATGTCGGACAGCCTACCTGTTTAATCAGGTTCTGATCGAGATATTTTTCAGAAGAGGCCATATTCATAATCTGTTGCATGTTGCCTTCGCGGTTCCAAAAATCATTAAATCGTTGCGCCCTGTCATCTGTCAGCAATGATTTATTATAAAAGATTCTGTCCATCCCTCTTCTGGTAAAAAATGTCGGTATGCCTTTCTGTAAGAGCATTTGAACAATCTTATATTTAAATATCTTGGCGTTCGCGGTCTTAATCACTTCGCCCATATCATAGCCAGCACTGTTGAACAAGACCAGCTTCCTGACGACATCCGGATGTTTTACCGCCAGGTTCCAGCTCATCATCCCTCCAAGAGAATTCCCCATCACATAACAGGAATCCAGGTGTAAGGTATCCAGCAGGAAGGAAAAATATTCATCGTATATCTTTATGTAATCCGGATGCTCTTCCGTTTGCTTGGGAAAATCGGATAGTCCAAAGCCCGGCATGTCTATACGTATCACCCTATACTTATCATGAATCAGAGAATCCAGCAGCATGAAATCCCGGTTGCTGCCGCCAAAGCCATGTATCATCAGAATAGGAAATCCGCTTCCACTTTCCGTATAATGAATCTGCCCACCTTTCCAGTCTATAAATCTTGAGTTCGGCAGCGTATATTTTTCTTTCACATACGATTTCGACAAGGTCAGGTCTTTCCTGCCGAAGGCGGTATATAAAAATAAGCCAATGATGACAACTACTACGGCAATGCCTATTTTCTTGTACATACGCTGATATTGAGAAAGACTAAGTTACTGCTTTGGCTATAAAAAAAGAGAAACCAACCTGATTTCTCTTTCCACTTAATGATTTATTATTCTGACACTGGCGATGACTGTTGGAATCCGTTATATCTGCCACCGCACCTGCCCTGCATCTGTTGGCTGAATTTCTCTCTTTCTTCCGGTGTCATGTTGGCAAAACGTTCCTGCATACGTCGCTGCCATCTGCGTCTGCCGCCGAAACGGCCGCCTCGGCCAAAACCGCCGAACAATATCTTAGAGAGTACCAGTAATCCTAATGCCTGTAAAAAAGTAATCACCGGACCATGGAATAACAACGGCACCAGCCAGTTCCACAAATACATGGTGCCAAATCCTGCCATATTGATGAATAGGGTTATCATTACCGCTATTTTCAATGCTCTGAAAAGTTTAAATCTTCTGTTCATTTTTTTATTTTTAATCGTTTATAAATTGTTGGTATAATGTCTGTAAGCGCTCCCGTAAATAAAGTACCGCATAGCGCTTTCTGGATATCACCGTTTTAACGCTCACGCCAGTCTGTTCAGCAATCTGCTGCATGCTTTTGTCTTCCAGTTCATGCATTACAAAAGCATGACGTTGTTCTTTTGGCAATTCATCGAGTGCTTCCGCCACCGCCTCCATGATGAAATCATTCATCATCTTGTCGTCTGCAGCCATCGTATTTGCCTTTAAAATATCTGCCAGCAGTAAAGGTTCCTCGTCCTCCTCTCCGATTTGTACATGATCTTCGAGCAGGTCGGGCTTCTTCTTTCTGTATAAATCGGTAATCTTATTGCGGGCTACCGTGAACATCCATGAAGCCAGCTGTTCTACGGGCTTCATTAGCCTGTAACTCTCTACCAATTCATAAAACACGTCCTGCAAAATATCTTCCGCATCTTCTGCGGATGGTGTACGCTGACGAATAAAATCCAGCAGGCGTTTCTTTTCCTTCCGGACGATTTGCTCTATTTTCTTATCCTCCTGGAGGTTCTTTTGCAGCACTATAATGGGGGTTTGCTTATACATTATACATTAATAGACGAATGAAACGAAGAAATACTTTAATAAAATGTAGAAATCTTTGAAATAGTTCCTTTTCCCATTCCCTAAAACCATTTACTCATTCATATTTCCTCTCAATCACTGACAAGACTATGATTAAAAATGCCGCCGCATCTTTACATCAACAAACAAACAGATTTTAAACCATTAAATAATAAAGTATGAAAAAGATGATTTTAATTTGCCTTATGTTCTCCCGGATGATGAACTTCGCAACAGACAAAACAAGCCAGCTCAAACCTAATGCTGAATTGATAGGCAGCTGGCAGCACAAAACCAATTACTACAATGGTAACAATGTGTGTTACACAGAAATTGAAAACTTCTATTTCTATTCTGACAATTCCTGTGTGAGAACAAAAAGCACCACCCAATGCGACCGGCCACAAAGTATGGAAAACAGTACTGTTGAAAAATGGAAGGTGGTGAAAAACAATATTGTGCTGCTGGATAAAAACGGCAAGCAACAAGGTGCCTACACGACCAAATCAAATATTGCAGATCTGATCAAAGGTGAAAAGATAATGCAACAAGATAAACAGTTGGATGCCGGGAAAGCAATACAACTACCGGGTAACGAGCTGGCATATACCAAATAATCGTTGTTAACTATTTTGCGTGATGAGGCTCCGGTATTTTACCGGAGTCTTTTATTTTATGATAGCGCTAACCTTTTCCAGAAATCCTTCCGGATTCTCTGCATGCACCCAATGTCCGGCTCCTTTCACTTCGAGGATGGTATTGTCGGGAAAATATTTGTCGCAGGCATCCCAGTTATCTGGATTGATATAATTGGAAAGCTCGCCTTTTATGAAATAGGTTTTACCTGTAAAGATGTTATCTGATTTAGGAAAATCCATCAGCAATCTGTAATTCAAAATCAAGGCTTCAAGATTGCATTTCCATTCAAACTGCCCTTTTTCGTCTCTCGAAAGGTTTTTCATGATAAACTGACGAACACCGAAGTTATGTATCCGTGGCTGCAGAAATTGATCGATGTCTTCCCGTTTCTCTGTAGATTTTAAAGGTGCTTCCGCCATGGCAAATAAGATGGTTTCATGTCCTCCATCGTAAAATGTAGGGGCAATATCCACGACAATCAGTTTTTCAATTAATTCGGGATGCTGTAAGGCAAGAAACATAGCAACTTTGCCACCCATGGAATGTCCGATGATAGTTGTTTTAGAAATTTGATGCTGTGCACAAAACTCCACCATATCCTGCGCCAATACTTCATAACTCATTTCTTCTGTATGCGGTGAACGGCCGTGGTTGCGCTGGTCGACAATATATACCTGATGCGTGGATGAAAGCTGTTTGGCGATGGTTTGCCAGTTATCCAAAGAACCTAACAAACCATGCAAGATGATAAGGGTGGAACCTGAATCTCCGAGTTTTTTGTAATTGAGTTTCATTAGATTTCAATATATTGCATGCAATCTTTACACTTAACTTTTAATGGAACAATATTTTTCCGCATCTGTTCTTTCATCTCGTCCAATTCCTGTTTCGTCAATGGTTTTCTACATCTAAATCCACCAAAATCATCAATTGGGCTTTTTCCTAATATTATTTCTAACTCAATAATGTTTTTATCATTTAATGGCAATGAATCAATGATAAGTGTTGTATATCCGATATAAGAAATATTTAATCTGTAATTTGATTTAGGCAGCATTAAGTCTACCTTGCCATCAATATCACTAACTGTTCCTGTTTCAACATTCTTATCATTATAAAAAAAGACATTTACACCAACTAAATTTTCTCCTGTAGAATCTTTTATCTGCGCTTTAAAATGACAATCCGTTTGATTTGAAGAAAAATCATTTACCACTTTAACAACATTGTATTTACTTGGTATATCATTATCTACACGCAAATTAAATCTATATTCAAACTTATAATCATTTAATATTTTGACCCTGCTTTTAGGTTTAGCAAATGAAAAAACAAAAGAAAGCATGATTAAATTATAAATTAGAAGCAACCTGATTTTCATAACCTAATTTTATTTATTCTTTCAAATCCGTTCCGAAATTTTCATACATATTGCTTAGCAGAAATATATGGTCATGTTTAAGAAAAGCATTTAAACATTTCAATGTAAAATCCATATCCTGGTCATCCATAAAAATATTTTCTGAACGGATTGCTTCTTTTTCACCCAATAGACCAAAGAGCACCTTTTTCATTTTAATTTCCTGATATGAATAGGTCAGTGAAAATTTAAGCGGCAGATTTTCATTTTTATGCTCCTCCTCTACGTATAGTTCCGCATTAAATTCAAATTCCAGATTATTGGAATCTTTGAATTTCACGGAAAAGAAAGTCCCGAATTCATCTTCTGACCGGATGCATTCTTTCCAATCCTCTTCCCAGGAAACGGAGGTGAACATTTCCAGTACATCTGATCCGTACATATTTTCCCGCTCAGTGTATTTATCACCTTTCTCTACTGAAGCATCAAACTTGTTAATCATACCATTTTACTTCTCTTTACCAAATAGGATAATAACACCGTCTGAAACCCTTCGTTGATATCTGCTTCCACGAAATCAATTTTGTATTGTGCACACTTGAGTTTCAGATTGGCTTTGCGTTCCTGCATCTTTTCAATGTAAAAATCTTTCACCTGATTGGGCTGCAGTTTCAACTCCTCGCCTGTTTCCAAATCCACAAATTTATACGGACGGTTCTCAAACGTAAAATCCAGTTCCTTGGATTTATCCATCACATGAAACAAGACCACTTCGTGTTTGCTGTGTTTTAAATGTTGCAGTGCCAGAAAAATATCATTCTCCTCAGTACTGTCCAGCATATCACTGAACAAAATTACCAGAGCACGCTTGTGGATGGAGTCTGCAATCTGGTGCAGGCACTTTGCCGCATCCGTCGTTTTTTGCAGCGGCGGATTGGTCAGCAGCTTATACAATTCATTCATCAGCAACTGATGATGCAGCGCGTTTGTCTTTGCGGTGGTTTGTGTTTTAATTTCAGAATCAAAAACGGTTAACCCCACCGCATCCCGTTGTTTCTTCAGCATATGCATCAAAGCCGCGGAGGCCACGCAGGAAAATTCGATTTTATTCAGTTTCCCTTTCTCACGTTCCTGCGGAAAATACATCGACGAGGAAGCGTCAATGACAATCTGGCATCGCAGGTTCGTTTCTTCTTCAAATCGTTTGGTGTATAATTTCTCTGATCGGGCAAACACTTTCCAGTCGATGTCTTTGATGGAATCGCCGGGATTGTGCAAACGATGTTCCGCGAACTCCACAGAAAACCCGTGATACGGACTCTTGTGCAACCCGATAATAAAACCTTCCACCACCTGACGTGCCAGAATATCGAGTTGATCGAACTGAAGAAAATCTTGTTGCTGGATAACCATGTGTGATTTAAAGATATAGGATAAATGTAAAAAGAAAAAAGGTATAAGAAAAGTAAACTACTTATTCCTTATACCTTTTTAACTTATAACTGACGTATTACGCCATTGCCGCTTCTATCTTTTTCTTCAAGTCGCCTTTAGAAGCTACGCCAACATGTTTGTCTACGATTTGACCGTCTTTGAAAATCAACAAAGTCGGGATGCTCATGATGCCATATTGAGCCGCGATTTCACGGTTATCATCTACGTTCAATTTTCCGATGGTCGCTTTGCCGTCATATTCTTTCGATAAATCTTCCACTACCGGACCGATCAGACGGCACGGACCGCACCATTCTGCCCAAAAATCTACTAAAGCCACGCCTTTGTTGTCTAGAACTTTCTCTTTAAAGTTATCGTTTGTGAATTCTACTGCCATGATATTTTTTGTTTAATTGATTAGTATAACAATGTTTGAATGATTGAGTTCCAAAACTACACAAAAAAGCTTTAATTTTTGCCATAAGATTTTCTGATTTTCTGATAGGCAGACTCTATCTGACCTAAAGAGATCCGGAAACAATCCGGAAATTTCGAGACAGGATGACGAGTAGAATTAATTATCGAATAATCAATTCCTGGATTAAATGCTCCCCGAGACGTTCATTCAGGCTGGCGACAATCTTGGTTCTGGCCATAAACAGCTCCTGCTTCAAAGCAGAGGATTCGAGGTATACAAATAGTTTTCCCTGCTTGTAAAAGATACGGGTGGTGTGATTGGTGATATAGGTTCCCATCAGTTCGTGCCAGTACTTCCGTACTTTCATTTCATCCATTTTCCCACCAATGCGCATCTCGCGAATCATGTCGTCCAATACGTCTTTTAAGGTCAGGAATTTGCTATTTCTATGTTGCGCCAAGTGGTATTATTTTACAGGTTGAAATCTTATTTTCTTCAATATATGCCCGGATGGCGGTTTCATCCGTATCCGTGATAAACACCTGCCCGAAAGCATCGCCATTCACCAACTGAAAAATCCTGGACATCCTATCGGCATCTAATTTATCAAAAATATCGTCCAGCAGTAACAATGGTCGGATATGTTTTTCGGACTTTAACAATTCATACTGTGCTAGTTTCAGGGAGAGCAAAAATGTCTTCTGCTGTCCCTGGGAACCGATTTTTTTCACAGGAAAGCCGTTCAGTTCAAACACCAGATCATCTGTGTGTATACCTCTGGTACTGCGTTGAGCATGCCTGTCCTGCTCTCTGGATTCTATTATAAGCGACTGATAATCTTTATTGAGCAAATCAGAATCATAAGTAATGCTTATCTCCTCTTTCCCGTCAAAAATCTGTCTGTACACCTCTTTGAAAACGGGAATAAACTGCGCCAAAAAGGATTTTCGCTGTTCAAATACCAGTTGCCCAGCCCCTATCAGTTTTTCATCATACACATCCAACAGTTGCCTGTCAAAGGAACGGTTTTCAAAAAAGGATTTCAGCAAGGCATTCCGTTGAGCAAGTATCTTGTTATACAGGAGGAGATTGGCCAGATAAGCGGAAGAAAACTGACACAAGGTGGCATCCATGAATTTGCGGCGCAACTCGCTGGCACCCAAAATCAACTGATTGTCATCCGGTGTAATGATTACACAGGGAAACCTGCCAATAAAAGCGGCCTGTTTTTCCACCTTTACCTTATCCAGCAATACTTCCTTCTTTTCCTGCTTCAGGTATTTCACTTCAAGCAATTGATTATCACCATTTAATACAAAATGTGTTTCTATTCTGAAAAACTGATCTGAAAAATTGGGCACCATTAAATCGGACGAGGAAAGGTAGCTTTTGGTGAGACAGGAATAGTAAATGGCATCCAGCAGATTGGTTTTCCCGATACCATTGTTCCCAACGATGAAATTCAGTTTAGGTGAAAAATCCACCGTTTTAAACGAATAGTTCTTAAAATTGGTCAGTTTGATCTGCTGAATATGGAACGAATCCCCGGACATAAGGCAAAGATACGGTCAAAATAGCGGAATCCTCAAATGTGAACGCTACGTGGATAAAAAATTTTATAAATTGACTAAAAATCGTACCTTTGCGCTCTATTTTAAAGCAAAATTATGGCAAAGAATAAATCAAGAAACACAGAACACGATATTTTAGAAGAAGGCAACGAAAAACTGACACATGCCTTCACGGATGCGGAATACTTCTTTGAACAATATAAGAATATCATTTTAGGTGTAGTTGCCGTATTGGTTATTGGCGGCGGCGGCTGGTGGGCTTACACGAACTTAGTAAAAGGACCAAAAGAAAACAAGGCCAAAGATGCCATCATCTTTGCTCAAAGATATTTTGAGATGGATTCTATGACACAGGCGCTAAAAGGAGATGGCGTTCATTTAGGTTTTGAAGCGATTGTAAAACAATACGGCGGGACAGCAGCCGGCAATAGAGCGCAATTCGGAGCAGGTGTGGCCAGTTTAAAACTCGGAAAATATGCTGATGCCGTTAAATACATGGAAGATTTCAGCACGGATGACGCCGTATTGAATGCACGTAAGTTCGGATGTATTGCAGATGCATACGCAGAACAGAACCAAATGGACAAAGCTATCGACAATTATAAGAAAGCAGCAGATGCTGCCGACAATGAACTGACCGCTCCGACCTATTTATACCGCGCGGCGCTGGCATTGGAACAAAAAGGCAACAAGAAAGATGCCCTGGAATTATACAAAAAACTGAACAAGAGCTATCCTAACTCTCAGGAAGGTATGGTATCAGAGATTTCCATCGCAAAACTGGAAGCTGAAACGCTGTAATCCTTTATGACCTAAGGATCTATGTGTATGAATCAGCATAAATCTCAAATGCCAAATCTTAAATCCTAAATCCCATGGCTTCTGCATTACAAAACCTATCATCATACGATACAGACAAGGTGCCGAATGGCAGTGGTAAATCCTTTGGCATAGCAGTAGCGGAATGGAATAAGCATATCACTTTTGAATTGCTGAAAGGCTGTGTGGAAACGCTGACCCAGCACGGAGTTTCCGAAAAAGATATCCATATCCATTTTGTTCCGGGGACTTTTGAACTTCCCTTTGCAGCCAAACGATTGGCACAAAAATACCATGTGGCAGGTGTTATCTGCTTGGGATGCGTCATAAAAGGCGAAACTGACCACGACGTATATATCAATACTTCCGTAGCACATGCACTCCAGGATCTGAACATATCCTTTGATATTCCATTTATTTTCGGAGTACTTACTCCTAACAACGAAGAGCAGGCACTCGACCGTGCAGGCGGAAAACACGGCAACAAAGGCGTGGAGGCGGCAGTAACGGCGCTGAAGATGAGCATCCATTAATTTTCTCTTTCCATATTCAGATTTTGGATCCTGAAACAAGTTCAGGAGAAAAAGTACACGTTCATCCATTCTACTTCAACATAGGATATTTTAGCTGACCCCAACGCAATGACATGCTGAACTTGTTTCGGAACTACATTATGCAATTTTTCACTATATTTATAGAAATAGTATCCATGAGTGAAATCAAGAACAGCCTTTTCATCATTACCGGCGCCGGTTCGGGAATCGGACAAGCATTAACCCTTAAAGCCATTGCTGCAGGAGCCAAGGTTATTGCCAGTGATGTAAATGAAAAAGCATTGGATGAAACCATTGCCCTAAGCAATGGCAAAGCGGAAAGACATTTACTGGATGTGGCGGATGCGGAACAGATAAAATCCTTTGCTTCGGATATCATAAAGAAACATCCGCGGGAAACCATGATTCTGGTGAACAATGCCGGCGTTGGTTTAGCTTCCGGTAATTTCACAGAAACGCCTTTGGAAGATTTTGAATGGCTGATGAACATCAATCTGTACGGCGTCGTTCGACTGACGAAAGCCTTTCTCCCCCATCTGTTACAACAAAATAAAGGACATATCGTCAATGTGTCCAGTGTGTACGGGCTGGCCGGAATGCCCACCAATTCCGCTTATTCCACCGCAAAGTTTGGTGTAAAGGGATTTACGGATGTATTGAAAGCTGAATTGTTAGGCACCAATGTGAAAGTATCGTCCGTACATCCCGGCGGCATCAAGACCAATATCGCCCGCAACTCAAGAATCTCTGCAACGCAAAATATAGAACTCGCGAAAAAGACCATGGCTAAGTTTGAGAAAGTTGCCTTGAAAATGCCGGCAGCCGACGCAGCGGATGTCATCATCCAGGGCATCAAAAAAGATAAATCCCGAATTCTAATTGGAAGTGACGCCAAAGTACTGGATTGGATGGTACGTATTTTTCCGGACAGCTACCACAAGATCATCGCAAAAGCGTTTAAACTCTAGGAGCTTATTCCATATTCAGTTTGCTTAGTTTAATACAGACCTTTGTTACAAACGCATCGGCAAAATCCACGAAAATGATATTCGGAATCTTTCCTTTTCTGATGGCATTATTTGCTATCAGGCTATCGATAATAAGGGGCAATTGCTCATTGGCATTCAGTGCCGCAGACCTTATGGAGGCTACGCTGTCTGGATAAAAGAAACAATCTACCGCCTGATTGGCGTTTTGTGTAATCTGCCAGGAAAACTGAAATAATTTCGAACTGTCGTTCACATAGGCGGAAAAATTATCCAGTTGATTCCTCTTCATTTCCGTAAAATTATCATCATCTGTCCAGCCACCGGCTGCTGGTAATATATTTGATGTAAACAACCCGGCTGCTCTATTGGCTGGCGAATCCGCAATCCCCTCAAAAATCAGTATCACCTTGCCTGTTTTCTGACTCGTTGGAATAAAATCGGTCAGCGGCCGTTGAATGAATGGAACACTGCTTGCTGTTGTTTCCTTATAGATACGGTCACCTAGTTTGTTTCTGACAAATGCCAGAAAAGTGGCATCATCCGGCTCCAGTCCGCAAAAATGACTAAGCTGAAAGATGAGCAATTCGGCATGATTATCCAGAAAGTCCCGGGTCTGATTCAGAATGTTTTCCATTCTGTCTCCCTTGCATCCGAAACCATTGCAATCGGTGGCATGTTGCGTATAATAGCTTCCGTTATATAGAATAGGCCTGATATCAAATATGCGTAACCCCTGTTCCAGCTGCGTCTGCATATTGAGGTATTGCGTTTGTGTATTGCAGGCATTTCCGCCAACACAATCCACCAGCACATACATGGCTGCATCATGCGATCCGGGTACCGCAATATCCTTCAGCGCAATGGTTTTATCAGGATGCTCTTTCAGTAGATTGCTCATCCAATTGGCCGTAGCGGAATTGCTGTCATCTGCCTTTTCTTTCCGGCAGGCAACAAAGAAACAGCTTACGACAAGCATTGAAATCAAGAATCTATTCATACGTTGCATTTTACACTTCACTAAAAATAGTGAACTAAATCTGTTTTATGAAGACCGCATGAAAATAAAGTGAACGAAAAGAATAATTTTAATATCTTTAAATATGACATCAGCAGCAACTACCGTAAAAGAGTATATCGACGGACTCCCGGAAGATCGCAAAGAAGCGATCAATCAATTGAGAACGGTGATTCAAAAGAAGCTTCCAAAAGGATTTCAGGAGGAAATGAGCTACGGCATGATTGGATATGTCGTGCCACACACGCTTTATCCTGCAGGTTACCATTGCAACCCGAAGTTGCCGCTGCCATTCATGAATATTGCTTCTCAGAAAAATTTCATTGCCGTGTACCACATGGGCATTTATGCCGACCCGAAACTGATGGATTGGTTTTTGGCGGAATTTCCGAAACACAGCAAATCAAAACTAGATATGGGAAAAAGCTGTATACGCTTTAAAAAAACGGAGCAGATTCCATTTGAATTGATTGGGGAACTGGCTTCCAAAATGACAGTAAAAGATTGGGTGGCGATGTATGAGAAACAGTTCAAGAAATAATCAAAATTTTTAATTATAATTTATATGAATAAATATTTACATTTGACAGTATAAGCAATATGGAGTTGCTCATACAGAAGCTAAACTATACCCTATATACGAAACATGTGTTGAGTATAAACAAGTTAGTGGCAAGTTTATTGTAAACCAAGAAACCGACAAACATAGTGACAAATAATGAGAAGTTTGAGAGTCAAAGTTCCACATAGCATATAAAACAAAATAAAATGATATATTTACATAACAAAATTTTAGATGTATTCGACTTTAAAAAAACAAGTTTTCATATTACTTAATCCAGCAAAAGGTGATAGTTTTTGGGACAAACTTATCGACAGTTTTATTATCTCTTTAATTCTTCTGAATGTATTGGCAGTTATACTTGAAACCGTTGACAGTTTATTGGTTATGTATGGCCAACTATTCAGACTTTTTGAAATTTTCTCAGTTGGAGTATTCTCAATTGAATACGCTTTAAGAGTCTGGACCTGCACTTATGATGACAAATTCAAAAATCCAATAACTGGACGACTTAGATATATTTTCTCGTTGGGCTCACTTATAGACATACTCGCAATTGTGCCATTTTATCTGCCACTTTCAACAATTTATGATTTCCGTTTTATAAGAATATTCCGCCTGATACGATTTCTAAGAATATTTAAATTAGGTAGATATTTAAATGCAACAAGAATAATTTCAAATGTTTTCAAATCCAAAAAAGAGGAATTGATTTTGTGTTTTTTAATAACACTTACTTTGATTGTTGTTGCATCAAGCCTTATGTATTTTGTAGAACACGATGCTCAACCCGAGAAATTTTCCAGCATACCTGAAACAATGTGGTGGAGTGTAACTACACTTACAACTGTTGGATATGGAGACGTTTATCCTATCACGGGATTAGGTAAAGTTTTGACAGCTTGTATTTCAATTCTTGGAATTGGAATATTTGCTTTACCTGCTGGTATTTTAGCATCAGGATTTTCTACAGAATTTCAAAAAATAAAAAAGGAGAAGAATACTTGCCCGCATTGTGGCATTGAATTAACTGACAACAAGTAACAACGAAATATATGAACGAAATAATTTGCCCAAATTGCAAGAAAGCATTTAAAGTTGATGAAGCAGGTTTTGCTGACATTCTTAAACAAGTTCGAGACCATCAGTTTGAAGAAGAACTACTAAGTCGCCTTGCTCTTGCAGAAAAAGAAAAAGAAAGTGCCGTAAAACTTGCGGAAGCAAATCTTAGAAATTCTTTACAGGAACAACTTGCAAAAAAAGACAAAGAATTAACTGAGCTAAAGGCACAAAAAGACGCAGAACTTTCCCAAAAATTAACTCAAAAGGAAACTGAGTTACTTCAACTTAAAGCCAAACTTGACAACATAGAAGTTGAGAAAAAACTTGCCGTTACCGAAGCCACTCAAAAGGTTGAAAAGGAAAGGGACGAGTTAGCAAGTGCTGTAAAACTAAAAGATACCGAAAAAGAGCTACTTGAAAAATCACTAAGCGAAAAATATTTGGCTGCATTAAAAGAGAAAGATGCTATCATAAAACACAAGGATGAAGAGATTGCACTAAGAAAAGACATGAAGCTTAAACTGTCAACTAAAATGATTGGTGAAACACTTGAACAGCATTGCGAAACAGAGTTTAACAAACTTCGGGCAACAGCTTTTCAAAGAGCATATTTTGAAAAAGACAACGATTCCAAATCTGGAAGTAAAGGCGATTTTATTTATAGAGAAACTGACGAAGCGGGAAACGAAATCATTTCAATAATGTTTGAAATGAAAAATGAAGGGGATGAAACTGCAACAAAAAAGAGAAATGAAGACTTTCTGAAAGAACTTGACAAAGACAGAGTAGAAAAAAAATGTGAATACGCTGTTCTTGTTTCTCTTTTAGAAGCTGATAGCGAATATTACAATTCAGGGATTGTTGATCTATCGCACAAATACAGTAAGATGTATGTTGTCCGTCCGCAGTTTTTCATCCCTATAATAACTTTACTCCGAAATGCAGCAATAAACTCCTTACAATACAAAGCAGAGCTTGCATTAGTTAAAAATCAGAATATAGATATTACCAATTTTGAGGAAAAAATAAATACGTTTAAAGAAGGTTTTGCAAGAAATTATGAGTTGGCAAGTAGAAAATTCAAAACAGCAATTGAAGAAATTGATAAAACCATTGACCACCTGCAAAAGACCAAAGAAGCCTTACTATCATCAGACAACAATCTTCGACTTGCCAATCAAAAAGCAGAGGATTTAACTATAAAAAAATTAACTCAAGGAAACACTACAATGAAAGCCAAATTTGACGAACTTAATAAATCATAATAAATCATGGAAATACAATCCAAACTATTAATACATAAGCAGACACTACCCTTTTTAAATATCTCATTGTATCTTAATGACATGAAGCCTGTCCAGTCTCTGGTAATTGAAAATATATCAGAAGTTGATTCTACTTCGCTTGAAGTAAAAATAACGGCTGACCTTGCTTGCATTGAACCATTTAGTTACAATGTTTCGTTTGTGCCTGCTAAGAAAGAAGTGAAAATTCCTTTGGATAATTTGAAAGTAACCCGTGATTTTTTAAACAAACTTTCTGAAACAGAAAAGGCAAATTTCACAATTGAGGTTATTGGAAATGAAACGACAGTTTATAAGGAAACAATTGAAATTAATGTTCACCCAATAGAGCACTTTGGCGGATTCCAGATTTTACCTGAATTAATTGCGGCTTACATTACACCAAATCACCCATACATATATCATATAAAACGAAAAGCTATTGAAATACTTGAAAAGCAAGGTCTAAAAACGGCTTTTGAAGGTTATCAAAGCAATGACCAAGAGCGTGTTTTGCAAATCATGTCAGCAATTTACACGGCTATACAAAATGAGGAGATTATTTATAGTTCGTTGCCTCCTGGTTATGAGGAAACAGGACAAAGGTTACGATTATTGAATACCATACAGCAAGAAAAGTTTGGAAATTGTATAGACATAAGTTTGCTATTTGCTGCATGTATAGAAGCCGTTGACCTTAATCCAATTTTAATTATAGTTCGTGGTCATGCTTTTATCGGATGTTGGCTGCAAGACGACAAGTTTCCAGAGGTAATAAATGACGACAAAGCAGCTATTACAAAACGACTTTCCAAAGGCATTCGCGAAATGGCAGCCGTTGAAGCAACAAGCGTTTGCAAAGGCAATAACACCAAGTTTAGTGATGCTTTAAATGCAGGCGAAGCACAGTTAGTTCAGAAAGAAGAATTTTTGCTTTCAGTTGATATAAAACGTGCAAGAACACTTCGTATTCGTCCTTTACCATTACTTACAAACTCGATTGGAACACAGTTAGATGAAGAGGCATTAAAACAGACTGAAACGGCTGCTATGGAAAAGCAGTTTGAAATAGGAACTATTTACCATGATGAATTATTACAAGGCAAACAGCCAAAAACAAAACAAAAGATTTGGGAACGAAAACTCTTAGACTTATCCCTACGTAATAATTTATTGAATTTGCACATTACCCGAAATATGCTCCAATTGGTTGATATTGACATCAGCCATTTGGAGGACACACTATCTGACGGTAAAAGTTTTTCAATAATGCCTAATCCGAATGCCGAAATTTTGAGAAAGTATAATTTATTCTCTCAACCCCTTCACCATTCATCACCTCTATATCAATTAGCAAATGACGAACTAAAACACAACCGCTTACTAACACATTATCATCAACAGGACTTAGATAATATTCTCGTTTACATTCACAAAAATGCAAAGCAAGCTATTGAAGAAAACGGCTCAAGCACCTTGTATTTAGCAGTAGGTTTATTAAAATGGTTTGACAGAAAAACACCTGAACAACCAAGATATGCTCCAATTTTATTAGTGCCTGTTGAAATTAGTCGCAGGTCTGTCAATAGTAAGTTTACATTAAAGAGCCGTGAAGAAGAAACCATGATTAACATTACATTGGTTGAATTTCTTCGTCAAGAATATGAAATGAACTTGGGAGCATTGGAACAACTTCCAACCGATGAAAAGGGTGTTGATGTAGCAAAAATAATGGGGATTCTTCGTAGGGCTGTAATGCAGTTAAAAGGATGGGATGTTGAAGAACAATTGGTATTAGGTAATTTCTCATTTAGTAAGTTAATTCTGTGGAAAGACATTGTTGTTCACCAAGAAGATTTGCTAAAAAGCGACATGGTGCGAAGTTTGGTTGATGGTAAATTAGTGCTAAGTGAAAATCACGAACCTCATGCTGCAAGTGATTTTGATAGCATTACTTCCCAGTCGATCGTGTTGCCGATTTCAACAGATGTTTCACAAATGGAAGCTGTTATTGCAGCACAAAAAGGACAAAGCTTTATTTTACATGGTCCTCCCGGAACAGGAAAATCTCAAACAATAACGAACATCATTGCAGATGCTTTGTATCGTGGCAAAAGAGTTTTGTTTGTTGCTGCTAAAAAAGCCGCATTGGATGTTGTGCATAGGCGATTGGAGCAAATCGGACTTGCACCATTTACCTTAGAATTACACTCTAACAAATCAAAAAAATCGGATGTATTAGAGCAGTTAGCTAAATCAATAGAAACTGCAAAACTTTCACGAACAGCAGACTTTCAACAAGAAGCCCAACGCTTAGATGCTGCGAAAAAAGCCATCAGTGACTATGTGAATGTTTTACATAAAAAACAACAAACAGGATGGAGTTTATATGACAGTATAACCGCTTTGGAAAACTATAAGGAATACAACTTTTCAAAGAATTTTATTCCCGAATCAATTTTGCAAAATTTAAACACAACACTTTGGCAACAATGGACGGATTGGCTTCCCCAATTTCACTCCATTGCCGCTTTGGTGGTGCATCCATCTGAAAACCCTTTAATTGCTCTTAATCTATCGCAGTATTCAACTACGGTAAACGATGAAATTTCGTTACAAACCCAAAAACTATTAAGCCAATTACCCGATTTGCAAAGCAAATCTGAAAATTTGGCAAAAGCAATACACTTTCCTTTTGCAATTCAAGCTAAATCTGAATGGGAACAATTCGTGCATATTGTTACTGCTCTTCAAAAACTACCTGACATTCCATTAGAACTTATTCGTTATCTGGCTGACAAAGAGAATTACAGCATTTATGAAGAATGGAGTAAAACATACAACCAATATCAAACTATTTTAAAAAGCATCTTACAAAGCTATAACCGCAATATTCTAGACACAGATATTTCGGCAACTGAAATACAGTGGAAACAAGCACAGCAAAGTTGGTTCTTACCAAAGTGGCTACAAACCAGAAAAATAAAAAAACAGTTATCTGTTTTTAGAATCACACCATTTAATAATGATAGTGACGTTGAGCAAATTTTTGGATACAATAATCAATTACAAGAAGTTCAAAGGCTATTGCTGCAAAGCCGTTTTGTATCTGTGCAACAAGCCCTTAAAAATTTGTTTAAAGATGAACAAACAGATTTAGCGGATATAAGCAACAAAGCCGTTTTAGTTCAGCAAATAAGCAATCTGACAAATTCATGGGAACGAAATGCACTTGTAAAATGGGTTCAGATTCTACAAGAAAAAAACTTACAATATTCTGATGAGATAAAACAAAGCCATTTGCCTGCAATTAGTGAATTTATACAGACTTCCTATACATTCAGCCAACAAATAAAAAGTTATGAAACACTTACAGGTATTCATTTCCAACAGAAAGAAAATTGGAATAATGAAACCACCAAGCAACTACAAAATATACAAACTCATTTGCCACATTTGAAAAACTGGATGAACTATGTGCAACTTCGTAAACAAGGGGAATCTTTGCAGTTGCAATGGTTAATAAGTGCTTTTGAAAACAAAACCTGTAGCATAGAAAAGTTATCGGACTATTTTCATTACACTGTTCACACTTCCGTTGCACAAAGAATTATTTCACAACACGAAGCATTGAGTTTGTTCAATGTTGGTTTATTTGAAGGTAAAATTGAACAGTATAAAAAGATTGCAAAAGACTTTCAATATCTTACAATTCAAGAATTGCGTGTAAAGTTGGCTGCACAGTTGCCAAATACTACGACAGAGGCGATGCAAAGTTCTGAAATTGGCATCTTGCAACGTGCTATCAAAAACAGAGGAAGAGGTTTAAGTATAAGAAAACTATTTGACCAAATTCCAACATTGCTGCCACGGATAGCACCTTGTATGCTAATGAGTCCAATATCTGTTGCTCAATATTTTGACGTTAGCACAAAGCATTTTGACATATTGATTTTTGATGAAGCATCGCAGTTACCAACTTGTGAAGCAGTAAGTGCCTTAGCAAGAGCAAAACAAGCCGTAATTGTTGGCGACCCTAAACAAATGCCACCTACATCTTTTTTCAGCACCATTAAGTTAGATGAAGAAAATATGGATGTTGAAGATTTAGAAAGTATTTTGGATGATTGCTTGTCCTTGTCTGTTCCTTCAAAATATCTATTACGACACTATCGCAGCAAGCACGAAAGTTTAATTGCTTTCAGCAATGTTAATTATTACGAAAACAAGTTGCTTACATTCCCATCATCCGATGATTTGAACCGTAAGGTAAAATATCATCAAGTGAAGGGTTTCTACGATAAGGGAAAAACACGAACAAATAAATTTGAAGCTGATGAAATTGTAGAATTTGTTAGGTCGCACTATAACAGTCCACAAAAAAGAAAACTGAGTTTAGGTGTAGTTACATTCAGTCAAACGCAACAAAATTTGATTGAAGATAAATTGCAGAAACTTTTCATGTCCGACCCTAAACTGGAGGAATTTGCAAATGAAAGTGAAGAACCTTTGTTTATTAAAAACCTAGAAAATGTTCAAGGCGATGAACGTGACATAATTCTTTTTTCAGTTTGTTATGCCCCTGATGAAGAAGGTAAAATGAGTATGAATTTCGGGCCATTAAATCGTGATGGTGGCTGGCGAAGATTAAATGTAGCTGTAACACGTGCCCGTTACGAAATGCACATTTTTGCTACACTGCATACCGACCAAATAGATTTAAGTCGCACATCTGCGGAAGGAGTAGCAGGTTTGAAAGCATTTTTGCATTTTGCTGAAAAGGGGCATTTGAGTGTTCGTCCCGAAGATGTTCAAGAAGCTATAAATAAACAACATTTGTCGGCTTCAATAAGCAAAAAATTACAAGAGAAGGGGTTTGATGTAAAGTGCAATATTGGTACTTCAGGTTTTAAAGTGGACATTGGAATTGTTCACCCTGACAAGCCACAGCAATATATTTTGGGTATTGTGATTGACGGACATTACTATTACAACGCACAAACAACAAATGATAGGGAAATGGTTATGCCTGCTGTTTTAAAAACATTAGGTTGGAATGTTCATCGCATTTGGACAATGGATTGGTTTGAAAATTCAGACAAGATTATTGACACAATAATTGAAAAGGTAAAAAATCTGCAAACGCAACCAGACATTAAAGAAGAGAAAATTGCCGAACCAGTTGTTGAGCCTGTATTTGAATCTATTAAATCAATGCCGGTAGAAGTTGTAACAAACAACATTACAACCAAACTAAAACAATACATAACAGCTTCTTTAACTTCAATTTCATCTGCCAACAGTGAAACAATATTTGAATTTCAAAACCGAAATACTATAAAACAACAAATACAATCCCTTTTGGACACTGAAGCCCCGATCAGCAAAAGTTTGTTGTATAAAAAGGTATTGCAAGCATGGAACACGAGTCGAGCAGGGGCGAGATTAGACAAGTATTTAGAAGGAATTATCAAAGAGATGAATGTAGTTGAGACTACTCATCACCAAACGTTTTATTGGAATATCAACTCTAAATTAGACTACTATCGGAGCAACGACATTGAAAAAAGGAATATGGAAGACATCGCTCCCGAAGAGGTAATTGTAGCTTTAGAGGAAGTCGTAACAAACAATTTAAGTATTGAAGAAGATGAACTGATTCGCTACTTAGCAAGAACTTTTGGTTTTGCTAAAGTCGGCAAACAGATTGACACTTTACTTCGTTACTGCATTGACATAGCATTAAAACAAGAGAAAGTGAATAGAGAAAACAACAGAATAAAAGTAGCAGTTAAATGAATATAAATATCATAACAAAGAAAAAAGGTACAAAAAAAGTTATAGTAGCGCAACTAGAACGTTCTACTGTACATTTTAATGCTATTTAAATCCTGAAAATTATTGTTTAATTCAGTTTAAATCTATTCACTTTTATCACTTCCGTATTGAGATTATCTATCACCCAAAAAAAGCACTTATACATCATTTAATCATATTTTGTTGTATTTTTGCCTATCCCTATCTATACTATTTATGTTATCTTACCATCTTGTACACAATATGATTAATAGATGAAGATTATACATTTTTGTCAAAAGCATATACTGACATCTTTTCAAATAATGATACTTTAGATTTAATCTCCGGCAAAAAATGATTCCATGACGATACATTTTCATTTGCCTTTATCTTCTTATATTTAGGCACTAATTCTGCTATATGAAGTTATATACTATCGATACAGGCTTTTTTAAGTTAGACGGCGGCGCCATGTTTGGCGTAGTGCCGAAAACCTTGTGGCAAAAGCTGAATCCGCCGGATGAACAGAACATGTGTACCTGGGCGATGCGCTGCCTCCTGGTGGAAGACCAGAACAGACTGGTGCTGATTGATACCGGCATGGGCGATTTCATCGACAACACCTACCGCAAACGCTACCAGCCATTCGGGGAAGATACCTTGGAGAAATCGCTGGCAAAACACGGTTATACCCCGGAAGATATTACGGATGTGTTTTTAACGCACCTGCACTTCGATCATTGCATCGGCGCCTTGAAAGATAACGGCAGCGGCAAGCCAACGCTGCGTTTCCCGAATGCCACACACTGGTCATCGTACACGCAATGGAAATCCGCCCTGAACCCAAATGCCCGCGAAAAGGCATCCTACCTGAAAGAATACCTGACCGAGATCTTCAATTCCGGTAAGCTGAAGTTTACGGAAAACGAAGAATTGGGCATGGAAAACATAGAGATTGAATATGTGTACGGACACACCGAATCCATGATGCTTTGTCATATCTACAAAAAGAAACAAACCATCTCCTACTGCGCCGATCTGATTCCGTCGCATCATCACATCAAACTGCCCTACATCATGGCCTACGATATTCGACCGATGGATACCCTGCAGGAAAAAACCATTTTTCTCGAAAAAGCCTACGAGAACGACCATATCTTATTTTTTGAGCACGACAAGGATGTGGAATGCTGCACCCTGAAACGCACGGAAAAAGGCATAGAAGTTGATAAGCTATTGAAGTTAGAAGATATATAATGAATTTACGGTTTACGATTTACGATTTACGATTTTCATATAGCAGAATCATTTTGACCATTGGCTGCTTATTTTTGACTTTTGCCTCCTTTGCCCAGATGGATAAGGCCGATAAATTATTTGCCGATTACAAATATGCGCAGGCTATTGAACTCTACAAACCGATTGCCGACAAGGGCAACATCCGTGCGGTGCGCAAGATTGCAGAATGCTACCGAAAAATCAATGATTACGACAATGCAGAAAAGTATTACGCCATTGTGGTAGCGGATAAAAACGCACTTCCTAAAACGTTTTTGTATTATGGTCAGATGCTGATGACGAATGAAAAATACGACGATGCTAAAATCTGGCTGCAAAAATACCTGACCCTGAAACCGGATGGCGATACGGCAATTGCAAGAACCTTGCTGACGTCGTGCGAAAAATCAAAAGCAGGTATTACAACGGAGAGAAGGCTCCTGTTTCAAAACCTGAAAGCCCTGAATTCGACGGCGTCTGATTTCTGTGCCTTCCCTTATGAAGACGGCATACTCTTCACCTCTGCGCGCCAGGGAAAAATCAACGCCACTTCGGGAAGTGGTTTTCAGGAAGTGTTTTATGCCAGACGTACAAAAGACTCCACGTATGACATTGAAGCGGTAAAAGGAGTGGTGAATTCCAGAAACTACAACAGCGGTCCGGCATGTATCGACACGGCAAGGCAGATCATGTATTTCACCAAAAATAATTTCCAGTATGGCGATGCGGTGACAAACAAGAAAGGGGACGTGACACTGAAAATATTTTCAGCAAAAAAAGGCAATGAAAACTGGAAAGACATCAAGGAACTGGAGCTGAACGACCAGGAATCTTCCTGTGCTTTCCCGAGCATCAACAAGGAAGGCAACATGTTGTACTTTACCTCAGACCGCGGCGGCGGCTACGGCGGAAAAGATATTTATTATTCTATATTGGTAAACGGCGTTTGGAGCAAACCTAAAAATGCCGGAAAGTCCATAAATACGGCAGGAGACGAACGTTATCCGTTTGTGCACGCGGATGGGACGCTCTATTTTTCTTCTACCGGATTGCCGGGTTATGGCGGGATGGATATCTTTAAATGTGTGCCAAACAAATTGGGGGAGTTTGGAAAACCCGAAAATCTGGGAAAGCCGTTTAACAGCGCTACCGATGATTTTGGCTTTTATCTGGACGGAAATTATGAAAAAGGGTTTTTCTCTTCGGACAGAAACGGAGGAATGGGCAGTGATGACATATACAGCTTTGAATTTACAGACATTCCCTTTGACCTTAATCTATATGCTGATGGGAAAATTTCAGATGACATAAAGATCATCGTTCATAAAGACAGTGTAACGGTGAAAGAAGGCATATTCAGCAAAAAATTATCCTTATTTTTGGATACGAACAGCACCTATACTTTTGACTGTACAAAAGATGGTTTCACGGCAGAACGGGTAGAAATAAAAACCGGTAATTATAAAAAGCCGATTGTAAAATCAGTGAATCTGATGACGAAATAGGATCCATGAAACAAACCGAAATCTTGGGATATGATGACGCCACCTTATTCGGATAACACTAGCATATCACACTCCCACTTTATCTACAAAACGTCTGTCGATATTCACGGTGGCATTCAGCCTATACAGGATAGAATACAAACCAAAAAACGCGCGGTGTAAATAGATGGCATGACGCGAACCACGCATGGCACTCGGCTTTCTGAATTCTTTATTTGCCATGATTTCTTCTCCATGTGTCTGCAATTGCAGGTAGAAGTCCTGATCACCGAAATGAAACGTATCCCTCTTCATCGGTTTGGACATATTCTGTATCGCCCGCACAGCAGTATCAAGAAACAGGCTTTCCGTTTCTTTTGAATCGCTCTCCCGCAGCATATCCAACCCTACAAGACATTTTCGAAGTTTCTGTTCATCATTGAATACATCGTCTCTGACCAGAGAAAAATAATAATTATAAAAATCCTGCGGAATGGTCTTGACGCAACCGAAATCCAGCACTACCAATTGAATATCATCTGTTACCAGAAAATTTCCGGGGTGAGGATCGGCATGAAAACGCTGATATCCATGAATGGATAATTGTAAGAAATCCAGCAAGGCCTGTCCTATCTTGTTTTTTTTCTCCTGGTCGGTTTCATTGTCTAAAAAATGCTGCAATGGCCTGGCTTCTATCCACTCCATCGTCAGAATCTTTTTGGCGGATAAATCCCTGTAATATTTTGGGATAATGAGATTGGGAATACCTTTACACATCTCGGCGAAATCTGTTCCGTTTTTCAATTCCAGCGCATAGTCGCATTCCTCGTTCAGCCTTTCTTCAAACTCGTCAAAATATTGTTTTACATCTTTTTCCTTAACACCTATAAAACGTAATATCAATGGTTTCACGAGATTTATATCCGAGTGGATGCTATCAGCAACGCCGGGGTACTGAAGCTTTACAGCAAGTTTTTGTCCATCCTTGTAAGCTTCATGCACCTGTCCGATAGAGGCGGCATATACGGCATGTGGATTGAAGGCATCAAAAAGTTCTGCTGGGAATTTGCCCATGTATTTCTTGAAGGTGTTCATCACCAGCGGGCCACTCAGCGCCATCGCGCTGTTTTGCGCAAGGGCAAATTTTTCAGCATACGCTTTCGGAAGCAACCCGTTGTCCATGCTCATCATCTGTGCGATTTTCAGTGCGCTGCCTTTCAGCTGGCTCATCAGCTTGAATAGTTCTTCCGCATTTCTTTCATCCAGCGCCTTGTCATCCACCTTGCTGTTCACTACCTTCTGTGCGTTGTGTTTGATGTAATTGGCACCAACTTTCATGCTCGTACGAAATACGCTGGAAGCACGTGCCACCTTCGAGGTTGGTATCTTATCCTGCTCTCCCATACATTATTTTCTCAGTTTTAAAAAATGCTGCACCAGATCCATCCCTGAATCAATGGCATTGGGCGCCAGCAGGTCAAATGTAAAGTGTACCGTCTTTTCTACCATCACATCCGTATTCTCGCGAAGTTCACTGTTGTCTTTTGCCCAAAAATACAAGATCGCCATAAACGCATTCCACAACACGCTTTTATAATAATTGGCAATCAGCGGCCTTGCCTGTATTTCGCCGGAATTGGTTCCTTCCAATATCAGCTCTTCGACAAAGCCATTAAAATCGTTCTTCAGTTGTTGCAAATCTCTGTATGGAAAAAACGGAACATGCTGTTGTTGCAGCAAGGAGACAAATTTCTGTTCATCCGTATTCATTGTCTGCAAAAAGGTATATACAAACGCCAGCATCTTCTCGCGTACGGAATAATTTCTGTAAAGTTCATCCTCGCGGCAAACTTCCAGCGTTTTATCCATGAGGACACTCCATTCAAACTGTATCTGTGTATTCATTTAATATAAGTGAAGAATGAAAAAAATGCTTTAAAGACGGCTTCTGTGTTAATAAACATTCTTTCCAGTATTTCGTTTAGAATAAATATACTTTTATTCAAAATTACTTCTATTAAATCATTTATTTTTGTTAGAAATTGTTAACCGATGCATTCCATTGAAGAATTACGGGTGATTCTCACCAACTATCTGAATCAGGAGTCGCTTGTTGCCGAGCCGAGAAACCTGTATGAACCCAATCACTATTTTCTGCAAATCGGCGGAAAACGCATACGTCCTACCCTGCTGCTGCTGGCTACAGAATTGTTTGACGGCAAGATTGAGCATGCGTTGCCGGCTTCCCTCGCGATTGAATACTTTCACAATTTCACACTGATACACGACGATGTAATGGACAATGCACCGGTGCGTCGCGGATTTACAACCATACACGAAAAGTACAACCTGAACACGGCCATTCTAAGCGGTGACGTGCTGATGATAAAAGCCTGTGAATATCTTAGCAAAGTGGAACCTCAATATTTTAAAAAGGTTTTTGACATTTATACCAAAACGGCTATAGAGGTTTGCGAGGGACAACAATACGATATTGATTTTGAAACAAAAGCGTCGGTAAGCCATGAAGAGTACATTGAGATGATTCGCCTGAAAACATCGGTACTGCTGGCTGCCAGCATGAAAATCGGAGCGATACTGGGCGGTGCAGAAGACAAAGATGCGGAATGGCTGTACAGCTATGCTGAAAATCTGGGGATTGCTTTTCAGATACAGGATGATATTCTGGATTGCTTCGGCAATGAAGCGCTGGTAGGCAAACAACCCGGCGGCGATATCATTCAGAACAAGAAGACCTTGTTGCTGATTGAAGCGCTGCATAGAAGTGCTGCGAATAAGGATACCCGACTTTCCGCATGGATAGCGAGAAAAGAATTTGACAACTCGGAAAAGGTAAACAATATCCTGTCCATTCTGAATGAATACGACATCAAATCTTTTGCGCTGAAACATCGTGCCGTTTATGTAGAAAGGTCTCTGATGGCATTAGATAAAATCAGTCTTGATGACAGCAAGAAGGCTGTATTGAGAAGTTTGGTGGATTATCTCGTGGTTAGAGAATTTTAGTGCCCGGCATCTGCAATCACGGTGTTGTTAGCCCAATCGATGACAAGTTGTTTCTGTTCATCGCTCAGGATTGCATCTTTATGAATGATGGTATAACTGCTTAAAGGCATCTCTCCTTTCTCAATGGTTTCTGCAACTTCGTGCAATTTGTGATTCGCTTTTTTAGCTGCATACGTTCCAAACTCTGAAAAATTCAGGTGTTCCTTACCTTCCTCTACATGATGGTTCAGCCACCATGCAACAGGTTGTATGTTATTGTACCATGGATAAACCGTGTTGTTACTGTGACAATCATAGCAGGCGGTTTTCAATATCTTTTGCACATCTTCCGGCACCTTTGTCACCTTGCTGATATCACTTGCCGACAATTCGGCGCTTTGATTTTTTGCAGGATGGATAAACTGTATCACCACCAATATGACAAGCAAGGAAAGCAGTATTTTCTTCTTCATAAACAGATGTATATGTTCAAATTTACCTAACTTTATTTACAGAATGAAAAAAATAATCTTATTTCACATTTTCTTTTTTTCCTTGCAGGCTTTTTCAGCGGTTTATTTGAAAGTGGTCTATATAGCAGACCACAAAGTGGAATGCGGCACCAAATCCTGTTTATTAAGCAGAGATACCCCGACGGATGCTTATCAGATTTTCGATAAAGAGATAGAAGGGTTTTCCTATCTGGAAGGATATGAATATTGCCTGTTGATAGAAGTGCAAACACCCGGCATTTCAGTACCTGCCGTACCGTTTGATGCTGCTCAGGTAAAATATGTGCTGAGTGAAATAAAATCAAAAATAAAGACTGGCCAGCCGACCGACATGAATAAATCATCCGTCAATATTCCTGACAGCAGCAAATGGTTGTTATACAAATTGCGACTTAAGGATGGCAGCACCAGAACCTTCTCCATTCAGAAAGCATATCTGTCGTTTGATGTGAACAAAGGAGTACTGAGCGGAAATACGGAATGTAATTCTTTCAATGCTGGATTTACAGCAGACAGTTCTTCCTTTAAGATTGAGCATATCGTGACAACCAAAATGGCCTGTGGGAAGCACTCCATTGAACCTACATTCATCAGCATGCTGAATACGGCCACCAGATATAAGATTACGGATAAACTCTTCTATCTGTACAAGGGGAAAACATTATTGGGATTATTTACCAGAAAGAAATAATTCATATATTAGACAATATTTATTTTATAAAAATCATAAGGGCAATTTATGAATCAACAGGACAACCTATTAGACGACAGCTACCTCTCCAGATACAATGAAGAAAGTGAACCCATCATCAGTGTCAACCAGTTCATGGTCTTATGCTTTCTATCTTTCGGGCTATATGAGATGTGGTGGATGTACAAGGCGTGGAGATACTTTAAAGAGCGGGAACATCTCGACATCTCTCCCGTGGCACGTGCCATATTCAGTTATATTTTTCTGTGGTCCCTATTCGATAAGATAAAGACTCATGCGCAAAGGGCGGGCTATACGGAAGATTTTTCGACCGCTGCATTCGGAATCGCCTTTGTTATCGTCAATTTATTATACAAATTACCGGACCCTTTCTGGATTGCTTCATCTTTTAGTTTTCTGGCACTGATTCCCCCATTCAAAGCATTAAACTATTACAAACAATATGGTTCTGGCGAGCAGGTTTACGAGCAGGAATCATTCAGTCGCAATCAGTTGATTGTCGTAATTCTTGGACTGATTGTTTGGGCATTGGTGCTTATCGGTCTGAATGTTGACTGATGATGCTGAAAAGATCTAGCGTCTATCAACTGAAAAGCGTCAGGAATTCCTGACTCTTTTCATATTGTTCATGCATTCATAGGTAAATTACATTGTCTTGATTTCCGCTACCAGTTCTGTCAGTGCCTTCTTTGCATCGCCAAAGAACATGGAACATTTCGGATCATAAAACAGCAGGTTATCAATACCGGCATAGCCCGCATTCATGGAACGTTTGTTGACGACAATGTGTTTTGCTCTGTCCACTTCCAAAATGGGCATTCCATAGATTGGAGAACTCGGGTCTGTCTTAGCTGCAGGATTCACCACATCATTTGCACCAACAACCAATACCACATCCGTCTGGTCAAATTCAGGATTGATATCTTCCATTTCCACCAGTTTTTCATATTCCACATTCGATTCTGCCAGCAACACGTTCATATGTCCAGGCATACGTCCCGCCACCGGATGTATGGCATATTTTACTTCCACGCCACGCTCTTCCAGCAATTTCTCCAGTTCGTGGATGATGTGTTGTGCCTGAGCCACTGCCAGACCATATCCCGGTACAATCACCACTTTTTTAGAATAGTTTAATAATACCGCCAGATCCGTTACCTGAATATCTTTGATGGTACCCACCGTTGTCTCTCCTGCTGCTGCACCGCTGCCACCGCCAAATGCACCGAAAATTACATTACTTAAGGGGCGGTTCATTGCTTTACACATCGCCAGCGTCAGTAATGTCCCCGCAGAACCCACCAGAATACCACCTGTCAGCATGGGTTTATTGTCGTACAAGAAACCGCCAAATGCAGCCGCCAAACCGGTAAAGGAGTTCAGCAAGGAAATCACCACCGGCATATCCGCTCCGCCAATAGGGATGGTAAATAAGACACCATAGACGATGGCCACTGCAAACAACATCCAGATAATAAAGTTGGGCATGGTTTCATTCTGAATAATCACCCATGCAGAAAATGCAATCACGGCAAACAGAATCGCATTGTTCAGAATATTATACTGTGGCAAACGGATTGGCTTGTTCATGGTTCCTTCCAATTTCAGGTACGCGATAATGGAACCTGAGAAAGAAATGGTTCCTATCACCATACCCGCCACGATAAATGACAACGCAGCCGGATTGCCAATATTATGCTGAAACTCTGTCAATCCGATTAAGGCTGCACAAGCACCGCCCATACCATTGAACATGGAAACCAATTCAGGCATTTTAGTCATTTCCACACTTTTCGCTTTCCACCAGCCGATGGCGGTTCCAATGGAAATCGCTCCGAAAATCATGACCAGTTTCAAAACCGTGCGGGAAGTATGTTCCGTATCAAATAAAAAGATGGTGCCGAGTATGGCGATGGTCATACCAAATGCACCGATTAAATTTCCTTTGCGTGCCGTTTTTGCGTTACCCATCATCTTCAGGCCTACAATGAATGTAACCGATCCGATGAGGTAGCATATTTCTAAAAGTCCTTTCATTTTTTAAATTTAATAATTGAGTAATTAAATAACTTAGTAATGGTTTTTAAAGTATTTCATTAACAAATTACTTCATTATCTAATTGATTTATTTCTTTTTAAACATTTCCAGCATCCTGTCGGTCACCACGAAACCTCCCACCACATTGAGGGTTCCGAGGATAACCGCTAAAAAACCCAGCGCCAGTCCAAAGATGTTGTCCGGTTCCGTATCCAGCATCACGATGATCGCACCTACGATCACCACTCCGTGTATGGCATTGGCACCCGACATTAAGGGTGTGTGCAAAACAGTGGGTACGCCACCAATTACTTCAATACCGACAAAAACGGCCAGAATGATGAAGTAAATCATTTCGCGATTTTGAACAAAAAAATCGAATATTTCCATGATTATAATTTAGTAGTGAATTAATGAAGCGATCTAATAATGGGTCCCATTATCAAATCATTTTATTGTTTAATTATTTAATTTGTTTTTTTCCATTCAACACGATCAAACTTCCTTTGGTAATCTCTTCCTCCATTTCCCATTTGAAACCATCTTTCGAAGCCAAATGATAGAGTAAGGTCTGAATATTTTTAGCATACAGATCGCTGGCGTTCATCGGCAATAATGATGGAATATTTCCCTCTCCTATGATGGTAACGCCGTTGACATTTAACGTTTCATTTAATTTACTGCCTACGACATTTCCTCCCTGCTCCACTGCCATATCTAAAATCACGGAACCGAATTTCATGGATTTCACCATCTCTTCCGTCACCAGTACCGGTGCTTTTCTGCCTGGAATTAAAGCTGTGGTGATGACGATATCCGCTTCGGCCACATGCTTACCGACCAGTTCCTGTTGTCTTTTCAGGAACTCCTCGGAAACGCCTTTCACATAACCGCCTTCCATCTTAATGGTATCATCGCCTTTCACTTCGATGAATTTTCCGCCCAGAGATTGAACCTGCTCTTTGGTTTCCGGACGAATATCAGACACCTCTACAATCGCCCCCAGGCGTTTTGCCGTAGCAATGGCTTGCAAACCCGCCACACCTGCACCAAATATGACCACTTTTGCCGGTTTGATGGTACCTGCAGCGGTAGTCATCATCGGGAAAATCTTACCCAATGTATCAGCACACATCAATACGGCTTTATAGCCAGCAAGGTTAGCCTGTGACGACAGAGCATCCATCTTTTGTGCACGCGAAATACGGGGAACGGCATCCATGGAAAATGCGGATATGCCTGCTTTTTCACAAGCGCTTACCAATTCAGGATTGGTAGCTGCCCACATGAAAGCAATAAGAACAGACTCCTTTTTCATTAAAGAGATTTCATCCGGTTGTGGTGCATTTACTTTCAACACAACATCTGATGTGGAATAAATCGTATGCTTATCGACCAAAGTGGCACCAATCTCTTTGTAATTTTCATCCGAAAAGAAAGAGTTCAATCCGGCTCCGCTCTCGACCTGTACGGAAAAGCCCTGTTTTATCAAATCTTTTGCTATTAACGGAGTAATGGAAACCCGGTTTTCTTTGAATTTGGTTTCTTTAGGAACGCCTATGATCATTGATTGAGAAAATTTTGTTTGCTAAAATAAGCATATTAAGGCTTATATTTCAGTTTGTCTGTAAAATTCAACATATGTTAAAACAAAAAAACGACATCCTACATAATTTGAACTTATGATTCGGTAGATTAGTTTTCAATAACAAAGATGAAAAAAGGAATAACACTCCCCCTTACGTTTGTATCACTCATGTGGATCATCCATACGGTACAGTTTTTCTACCTGCTGGATTTGAGTGAATTGGGCATTCATCCAAAAGATATCCACACCATAAGCGGCATTTTTACCGCTCCACTCATACATGGCAGCTGGGATCATCTGCTATCCAATACCCTGCCTTTAATGATATTGGGCATCATACTGTTTGTTAGTTACGAAAAACTTGCATTAAGGGTCTGGATACTAAACTATCTGCTCACAGGGCTGATGGTCTGGATGTTTGCTCGTGGCAACTCTTATCATATCGGTGCCAGCGGCATCATTTACGGGCTGGCTTCCTTCCTGCTGTTCAGCGGGTTCTTCAGAATGGATATCAAGGCGATTGCCATTGCCAGCGGTGTTGCCATCTTTTACGGTGGCATGGTGTGGGGCGTACTTCCACTGCAATCCGGTGTATCGTGGGAGTCGCATCTTTTCGGAGGGTTCACAGGATTCCTGTTGGCATTCATATACAGAAACAAGTACAAAGACTCCCTCCTGCAACAACATGAAAATGAAGTCGTGGAACGAAGGACTTTCGATGATTTTTTAAATAGCTAATTCCTCCTTGAACGGATTCCTAACCGTATACTCCGCAGGCTTGATACGTTTCAAAAAGTATGGAAGTGACGCATTGACAAATCCGTTGGTCATCTTGAGATATGCATGCAGTGGTTTGGGAATGGCGCCTATCGTCGTTTTGATTTCCGTAGCGGTACGGCCGAAATGGATGGTCTTTTTCTCCTGCTCAATGGCAAACTTCACAAAATCAAGCAACATGCGGTTGTATAATTTTGCCGTCTTATTTATCTCGTAATTCAGTCCGATATAATGAACGTGCAAGGTATCTGCATCCACATGAAACAAGCAGGCAAAGGCCACCAGTTCTTCCTTGTGGAAATACCCGAGTACGGTACAGTCATCTTGATACATTAATTTCATCTGTTCAAAGAAATCCACATTCAGCGTAGCCATATTGAAGGCAACATGATTGAGCACATTATCGTAAAGACTTTGCATGGCTGTTTTGTTGACCACAATATCTCCTGCTGAAAGTGGACGGCAGGTGATTTCAGATGAAACAGACAATACTTTTTTTGCTCGCACCCTGTACTTGGAGGATAAAGCATTCATGTATCCGTCAAACGATTTCCAGTGTTCATCAATCGCCATGAACATATCCGGTTCCGTGTTGAATGGATGAAATGCATTGTTGTAAAAATCAATACATTTGTCTTCATCCTGCAGGTAGATGTTGGCAACCAGAAAGGCACCCGGCTTTTTACCGGAGAAGGACTGGTGGATAAGCCTGAAAACAGCCGGAATAAAAGGAATGATGAGCTGCTCATTCTTACAGATAACGCCTTTATCGCCTGTAAAAAACACATTGCCCAGATTCAGCAGCTTGATGTCTTTTTTCGATATGAAACGCTTAAAGGCAGACTTTATTCCTGCCGATGATTCGGCGGTGTAGCTGACCAGATTCTTAAAGGAAAAATCCAGCAACTGCACATATAAGGCCGAAATGATTATTTCCCCTTCATACAATAGCACGTATCTGAATTGTATCGTCGAATGAATCGCTTCTGTGACCCTTAGGAATTGATATCTCTGGTAAAAAGGCACCACATCCGAGATGGCATCCCATTGACTTTCGTCAATACCTGAAATGCTTTCGAAAATACGGACAGAAAACCTTCCGCCCAGTTGCTCAGAACATACCTGCATAGCTTGATACAAAGGTAACAAGGGATTTCATTATTTGTTCTATTGTTTATCTTTTGTTTATCGCATTTAAACGGATTTTAGCTATTTTTATGGAAAACTACAAGTATGCTAGGCTTTATCAACGGACTCCTATTTTCCAACGCTTTTGAATGGTATTTTCACAAATATGTTTTACACGGACAAGGAAAGAAGAAAGATAATTTCTGGAGATTCCACTGGGCGGTACATCACCGAACGGTACTGAAGGAAAATTTCAGGGATTCTGATTATGAGCATAATATTTGGGATGCCTGGGATCCTCAAAGCAAGGAGGTGGCTGCTCTTGCAGCCGGTGCCGTTATCGTGTCGCCATTGTTCTGGGTTGCACCCGGATTTACAGCGGGCGTATGGTTTTCTCAATACAATTACTACAGGGTACACAAAAAATCGCACCTGGATCCTGAATGGGCCTATAAATATCTTCCTTGGCACTATGACCATCACATGGCACCGGATCAGGATAAAAACTGGTGTGTAACATTCCCATTATGGGATTATGTTATGGGCACACGTTTGCACTATAAAGGTACTGAGCGTGAAAAACTGGATATTGAACGCAGATTGCGCAAGGCACAAGCGGTTTCCAGCAAAAAAATCATTCCGACACCCGTTGAACAAAAAGGAAAAAATTAATATCTTCCTGTCGTTTAATGCTTCACTTGTATGATAAGAAATATTTCCTACGGCATTCTGTTGTCCGGATGCCTGCTAAGTCTGGATTCCTGCAAACCCAACAAATCGGGCAATGCAGCAACTTTTGATGTTATTGGCGCCGACACATTGGTCTATGATTTCGTATCCATAGATACCACTGATGCATCCTGCGTGAATCGATATAAATACTGCCCGAATGCAACAATAAGTTATCCGGTTTTCAATACACCCGATACGGCACTCAACAGATTGCTGAATGCTGAGGTCATGAAAGCCGTTCTCTCCAAATCTGACACTTCATCTTATGCATCCGTAGAGGATTACCTTAAGAATTTCTTTCATGAGTATTCAGACCTGAAGAAACAAGGGGATTATGACGATGAAAGTTCTGCCTGGCATGTCGGTACAGCCGTCAGCGTCTATGATAAGATAGGTCAGTACCTCACATTGAAGATATTCAGCGATATGTATGAAGGTGGCGCACATCCGAATTCCTATCTGCAATACAAAGTAGTTGATCTGATCTCCGGCAGACAGTTGAATGCATCTCAATTGATGAACCTGAATGATTCCACCTTGCTGAGTATTGGTGAACGTTGTTTCAGAAAAGATAATGGTCTTGCCGACACCACTTCACTGGAAGATGCGAGTTATTTTATTTTCGGAGATGGTGAAGACTTTGAGGAAGGCCCTGATTATGGTAAATTCCGTTTCAACAACAATTTTGCCTTGACGAAAGAAGGCGTTGAATTCTGGTACAATGCCTATGAAATCGGGCCATATGCCGTTGGGGCTTCAAGTTTTGTAATACCATACAAAGATATACAAGCGTTCTTAAAAGTGAAGGTCTGGTAGTCCATCAATTCAATACCCAAACCTTACTGTCTTTTCTTTCTCCGTCTACAGACAGTGATATGAGATAGGTTCCTTTTGCCAGATTAAAGTCTTTGGCAGAAAATTGGATCTGTTGCACTCCCGCAACATTGTCTACATATCTTTTCAGCAAGCTCTTTCCTGCCACATCAAACAATTCAATGGTGTATGCCGCATTTTCTCTTGCTTCAAACTGGATATTGACCATATCTTTTGCCGGATTAGGATATACGGACAAAATGGAAATTTGTACATCTGAGCTTCTACGCTCCTGTTTCATCAGGATGCTGGTGGTGGCAAAACGCTTAACGGAGTTACCTTCTGCAAAAACGGAAACGTTATATACGCCATCGGGCAATGAAGCTGATGTAACGCAAACAAAAGCATGTTTTGTTTCATCATATTCAAATGCAACCGGAATGAGTTTATCGTGAATGACATTTCCGTTTTCATCAATGTTTCTGTTTAAAAAACCGTTTACCCTTGTAGCGGCAACGGAGACCGGCCAATCGTTCAAATTCACCTCAATATCCATTGGTTCATTTACATAATAAGTTTTGTCAGCGTTGGTATTCAGTTGAACGGACGCCGCAGCTCCATCTTTCAGCAAACCCGTCAGAGGTGTAGAACTTTGTAAAGTGTATTTTCTATTTGCCGGCAATCCTGATAGATCCACTTCATGAAAAATATCATACATGCCTCGTGTGGCGGTATTCACTGGGATTTTCTTCACCAACTGATCGGACTCGTCCAATACCTGAATGAATGCATTGGAATATTCTCCCAATAAATAAATCTTATTCACCGTTTCAGTGTTTATCTTAAGGGTATTTCCCTGAATAAGCTGCACATCTGAAACGGATGGCGTAGGAATGGCTGCTTCCTTTTCGTCCGAATCCTGGACATTACCTTTCCTCAACACAGGATGATCTTTAAAATATTCTATCTCCGGCTGAACGATGTTCCACATATAGGAAGACAACAGCACATCAATATGATTCAGGTTGGACGCCTGAGACGGCGGCCTTTGCGAAATTTCCACAGAACCGGGACGGAGAGCTGAGTAATAAGGCGCAAGACCATCGTTCAGCTGATGGTTTCTTTGGGGATTCTCATACTTCGGCTGAATTGCGGAAACATTGGTCAGTAGCCCTGTGATTCCCATAAAGCCGCTCATCAGGTCTCCTGCCGTGGTGCCAAATCCTGGGATATCGAGACACAAAGGCTGGTAGTCTGGAAAGACCACTTTCAGGATATCATCAGAGATGGCACTGGGCAATACGGTTTTATGCTCGTATCCCCAGGCACCAAAGCAATGAAACTTTTCAGGACGGTTATTCGGATGGTTATCCATCATGGGGCGTACCACACCGGCCATATAAGCCGTCTGCATCTGATACGATCCTTTCCCCTGAAAAATGGGTCCTACAATAGGTATGGCTTCGAGAAGGGTTCGGAAGAAAGGTACTGCAATCAAGTCAGACATGGGTGCCCCCCAATAGGGAGTGGATAATGTAATGACGCCCTGCACGGAATCCCAGACATTTTCATTGTATAATGCATAATCAATATCATATCCGCCTTTGCTGTGACATACGGCAATTACCTTATCTGTATTGTAGTATCTGCACGTTTCTCGAATCATTTTTGCAATCACTCTTCCATTATCTTCAAATGCATCGCTGTACGACTGAAAAAAGAATGCCGTTCTGTAGCCGGCATTGTAGGAATTTTCATACCATTTATTCTTTGCCATAAACCATGCATAGCCATTATCGAACCAGCCGTGTATGAATACCACCACCGGCTTATTCTGAGCATTCGGAGGAATGGCACCAAATACGATGTTGTTTAATTTTGCAGGCACTTCATTGCAACGCAGCAATGCCGGCGGTTTAATTACGGATGTAGTAATCGTTTGTGCGGGAAGCGAAAAGGTGATACAGCATAGAATCAGCAACGTGTAAACAGATTTCATGTATTCTTATTTACATTAAAAATACAAAAAATCCACCTCAAATTTAGTTTTAGGAAATAAATTTCATCACATCAGTTCATCAATATTACCGATTCCTTCACGTACCACGATGGGCTCTTCACCGGTGCAATCAATGACCGTTGATGGATGATAACCTCCGGGACCACCATCTATAACGATATCCACCAGGTTTTCATATCGCTCGTAAATGGCATAAGGATCTGTGATGTAATCTACGATATCATCTTCATGATGGACGGAAGTGGTTATTATGGGATTCCCCAGTTCTTCCACCATCATTCGTGCAATCTCGTTGTCCGGTACACGAATCCCCACTGTTTTCTTATTGTTCTTAAATAATTTGGGAATGGAATTATTAGCTTTCAAGATAAACGTATATGGACCGGGCAAGCAACGTTTCATGAGCTTGTAGGTTGGAGTATCCACACTCAATGTATAATCGCTGATATGGCTTAGATCATTGCAAATGAATGAGAAGTTCATTTTCTCCACCTTTACTCCTTTTATGCGACATATCTTTTCAACGGCGTCCTTATTAAAAATATCGCAGCCCAAGCCATAAACGGTATCCGTAGGATAAATGACGAGTCCGCCATTGCGCAAACAATCCACCACCTGCTTCATCTTGCGCATATCAATATTATGGGGGAAAATCTCGAGTAACATAGATTGTAGCTGTAAATTACAAATAAAAAACAAGAAAAGCCGCCCGAAGGCGACTTTGTCAGTTTATACGTTTGTTATATTTTCAAAATGTCACTACAGGGCAGATGTTGCATGATACAATGAATCCACTTCCCCAGCGGATAGTGCTTTACTGTAAAACTGAATATCATCTATCCAGCCTCCGAAATATTGTGTTCCATTTCCGCCGCCGCCCAAACGCACCAACCTGTGTTTATCTTCGATATCGTCATATGTGTTCTCTGAAATGAATAGATTGCCGTTGATATAAACCTGCATCTTATTTTCAATCTTACTTTTTATGAAAACATAATGATCCCAAACATATGAATTGGCACGGGTACCATACACCCTCCCTGAACCATAAATGTCTCCATTATCCCAATAAACGGTATACGGTGAATAATTGACGGCAGCCACCAATCTGTCCGTATATACATCCGGAATCATCGCGAATGGCATATTTCCGGTAGGTCTTGTAGAATCTACTTTTAACCAGATGCTGATGGACAGTTCATCCGTACTGTCAAAATCGTACAATGTCGGCAAATCGACATAATCCGGGTCGCCGTCATTCCAGCCTCTGAAATAGAGTGCGCTATTATCATTCCCGAATCTGTCTGCAGTAAAGGTTGCTCCATGCAAATTCACTTTTCTCGCATTGCCGCTTATATCATTTGCATTGCCATTTGTAAACAAAAGACTGACTTCTGGAATAGTGGCGATAATATTGGACTTTTGAATAGCCCCGGTTTCATTGTTTGACTTCTTACACCCAATGGCAAACAAGATTATGGCAGATGACAGAATAAATATTTTTTTTCATATTTTAAATTGTTTATGAGGAATCCTGATAATCAAACTCAGCAATAAAAAGACACAAGATTCGGTACAAATTATCACCTATGTTTCAGAATAAAATCCAATACAAAGCAGTAATTAATTCACAAATAATTATTAATCAATTATTTAAATTAAAACAAAGAAATATATTTGTCATAAAAAAAGCCGCCCTGAGGCGACTTTTTTACGTTTAAAATCGTTTTATTTAAACATTTCTATCGTGACATCTGCGAACTGACAGATAAAGCCACCCATTAAACACAAAGTTAAAATCCAATACCCTGCACTGATGGCTATGTATTGGAAACCTCTGCGCTCAAACAAGGCACTGATTCCGACGATTGGCAATCCAATGGCCACACCTGTGATGGTGCCATGCAACGCACCATGTTTAAAGGTTCTGAATTCATTGCCGTAATTTTCAAAACCTGTTTTGAGGAAGTCAAGTGCCGCCGCATCACTTATCATGATCTTATGCTGCAACATCCCGAAAAAACCAAACTGATGTATAACGACAGGTGTTAGTCCGAAGGCAACAAAAAAGCCAAAAACATAGGAAAGTCCGAAAACAAGCGGCATATTGAAACCTTCTTTCATTTTCGCTTCATCCAGATTCCCGGCTTTCAACCAGGCATTCCCAAATACCTTCGGATGGTACCAGATGAACCCCACCAATAGTGGAATAAGTGCCGCAATGGCTGATGTGATTAACATGTTAAAATGCATAGCTTATATTTTTATTATGGGCAATTTAGAATAATTTGTTTAATAATGCATTAAGAAACGACTGTTAGTTTTCAACACATCAACTGATAATCAGCAGACTATGCTATGCCCCGGCATGCACCCCCACTCTGTTGCCTTCCGTATCTAAGAAATGGCACATATACCCAATCTGCTCATCTATCAGCATTTTAGGAACAATAATTCTGCCTCCATTCGGTTCAATCCTATCGATGACGAGCTGAATGGAAGGATTGGCGTTCAGGTAAATCACGGTACCGTTTTCGGAAGGAATATGCATTTCACTTTGTACCAGTGCTCCGGAGACCTTCCCGTTTGGCTCAGGAGAAGAAGGAAAAATGGCCATATCCTGTCCACCGACATTCATGCTGTACATTTGTACATCGAAGATAGCTTCATAGAATTTCTTAGCTCTATCCAGATCTGTTGCCGGAATTTCAAACCAATTTAGTGAATTGGTATTTGGACTCATTTTTTCCATGATAGCAATTTAAATGACTGCAATAGCAACAAGTTAGCCGAAATTTATCTCTATGTCAACATTTAATAGACCAACAAAAAAATAAAGTCGCCTAGGCGACTTTATAAGATATGTGCTTAATTGTTTATTATGCAACCGCTTTCGCTACCAACTCAGCCGCCTCTGAGAGCAAAATGGCTGATTGCACCTGCAAGCCTGATTCTTCTATCATCTTCTTCGCAATGTCTGCATTGGTGCCTTGTAAACGCACAATGATAGGAATATTGATGGTGCCGATATTTTTATAGGCTTCAATCACCCCTTCCGCTACGCGGTCGCAGCGCACGATACCGCCGAAGATATTGATTAAGATGGCTTTCACGTGTTCATCTTTCATGATGATACGGAAGGCTTTTTCCACGCGCTCCGCATTGGCCGTACCGCCCACATCCAGGAAGTTTGCCGGCTCACCGCCGCTCAGTTTGATGATATCCATGGTAGCCATGGCGAGGCCCGCACCGTTTACCATACAACCAACGTTTCCGTCCAGTTTCACATAATTGAGTTCTGCCGCCGCTGCTTCCACTTCTGTCGGATCTTCTTCCAGTAAATCACGCTGCTCTTCCAGGTCTTTATGACGGAAAAGCGCATTGTCATCCAGATTCACTTTTGCATCCACCGCCAAGATCTTATCATCCGATGTTTTCAACACAGGATTGATTTCAAACATGCTGGAGTCGGAAGCTTCATACGCTTTGTACAGACGTTGCGTGAAATCTACCATTTCCTTAAACGCCTGTCCGCTCAGTCCCAGATTGAACGCTACTCGTCTTGCCTGAAAAGCCTGTAAGCCAACGGCAGAGTCCACCCATTCCTTGAATATCTTATCCGGCGTATGTTCCGCCACTTCTTCGATGTCCATCCCGCCTTCGGTGGAATACATGATAACATTGCATTCTTTCTTTCTGTCCAGCAAAACAGACATATAGAATTCTTTCGTCTCAGATGCACCTTTGTAGTATGCATCTTCCGCTACCAGAATCTTATGCACCACTTTTCCCTGTGGTCCAGTTTGCGGAGTCACCAGCGTCATGCCCAGAATTTGTCCCGCTTTTTCTTTTAAAGCTTCCAGATTGGGAGCGAATTTCACGCCACCGCCTTTACCGCGTCCGCCGGCATGTACCTGTGCCTTCACCACTACACCTTCGCTGCCGGTGCGCGCGCTGATCACTTTCCAGGCTTCCACGGCTTGTTCTACCGATTCCGCTACGATGCCTTCCTGTACTTTCACTCCAAATTTCTTCAAGAGTTCTTTTCCCTGATATTCGTGTAAATTCATTTTGTATGATTCGTTTTTAGATTGAATGATTCAATGAAAGTTATCTGCTCTATCAGAAATTGTTGTTCTGAAAGAAAACAACAGATAATCAATGCGGGGCAAAAGTACTAAAAGTGTAAAGTAAAAAGCAAAAAGATGCTCATTAATTTTAGTTTTTAGCTATAATTGCATAAAAATTAGGTATCAAAACACCCATTGACATATTAAAAAGGACTCAAAACGCCGAATTGCTGCTGCATTTGCATCCACATTGCTTTTCCTATGCCATCCTTGACAAAGACCTGAACAAGATTATTGACTTTGAGGCTAAGACATTGGGGCAAAACACGGGAA
This sequence comes from Chitinophagales bacterium, assembly GCA_046329775.1. GTDB lineage: Bacteria > Bacteroidota > Bacteroidia > Chitinophagales > JADIYW01 > JADJSS01. Next base: position 58,790 of record JAXLTX010000001.1, on the reverse strand, counting down.
AATTCCTGCACAATGACTCCATAGCCATTTGGTTTTCAGATCATCAGGATGTATTTAGCCTGCCGTTCAAGACCTGTAAGGTTGCCATTTACACTCCGGAATTTACCATCTTGCCGGATAAGACCGATAAGGCACAGGATATTTTTCAGCTGCTGGGGTTTTCACACAATGAACATATCACTTATCTTAAGAACAAGGTAGGTGACGCATTTTATGTGTATTATTCGTTACCTGACAAAACCATCAATTTCATTGAAAACCATTTACCGAATGTGGAATTCTACTGTGCGGATTTCGGATTGCTGCATTTCTACAATGCTAAGTTATCGTTCCGAAATTATCTGTCTGCCAACCTGTACGGCGAAGAACTGACCATATGCTACAAGAACAATGGCAGCAACTTCTATTATAATAAATTTCCGGTGAAGGCCAAGGAAGACCTCTTATATTACCTCAGGCTTGCCTACGAGCAGCTGGGACTGGATCTAAATGAATTCCCGACCTATCTATATGGATTTGTAGAGGAGAAATCCCCCATGTATTCTACCACATACGGGTATATCCGAAATTTTGAAATTGACAGGACACTGAAGAACACCTTGCCATATCTGTACGGCATTGAAGACATACCATTGCATTATTACATCAATCTGTTAGGCTTAGGTTTATGAGAATCATTTCAGGAAGTTTACGCGGGAAACGCTTTTATCCGCCCAAAAATATACCGGCACGTCCGACAACGGATTTTGCCAAAGAAGCGCTTTTCAATATATTGAACAACCATTTCGATTTTGCGGACGTGAAGTTTCTGGATCTGTTTGCCGGCACAGGCAGTCTGGACATGGAGATGTTTTCTCGCGGTTGCACGGATATCACCTCGGTGGACATGAGCAAGATCAGTCTGGGATTTATCAAAAAGATGAGTGAGGAAGTAAAGATTCCCAATCACAAGATCATCTTTGGCGACGCCATTCAGTTTGCTAAAAGCTGTACGCAACAGTATGACCTTATTTTTGCAGGACCACCCTACGCACTGGAGGTCATCGATGAGATACCGGATATCATTTTCGATAAGAATCTACTGAAAGAAGACGGTATGTTTATTCTGGAAACATCACCCAAACATGACTTTACGGAGCATCCGAAACTTTTAGAAGTGCGCAACTACGGACAAACCCATTTTTGGTTTTTCGGGGAGGATGAAAGTGAAGATGAGGAAGAAAGTGCATAAAAATGAAACGTTTCTATTCAACCAACATACAGTCAAATTTCATTTATTTAGAAAATGAAGAGGCTCAGCATTGCGCCAAAGTCTTACGCTGTAAAGAGAACGAAACCATAGAGGTTTTGAACGGAAACGGAATTTTATATCAGGGGATTATTTCGTCGATTCAAAAACATGAAGTTCAGATTACCATTCAGGGCATCACAAAGGAAGCAAAAGAAAATCCCAATAGACTTTCCATAGCCATCTGCCCGACCAAAAACCCTTCGCGTCTCGAATGGTTTCTGGAAAAAGCCACTGAAATTGGCATTGCCAATATCTACCCGATCATTTCCGAGAGAACAGAAAAGCAAAGCATCAAACAGGATCGACTGCAGCAGCTCATCCTCTCTGCCTCCAAACAGAGCGGGCAGTTATTTTTTCCAAAATTGCATCCGATTCAGAAGCTAACATCATTCTTCAATTCAACAAATCAGCAATTCGACCATTATTACATAGCACATTGTGAAGACGAAAAGCAACATCTGAAAAATGTTTACAAGAAAGATGAAACCGCATTATTGCTGATCGGACCGGAAGGCGATTTCACCAAAACAGAAGTGGTGACGGCTGTTAACAAAAATTATATTCCCGTCTCGCTGGGAAATTCTATTTTGCGGGTGGAAACGGCCGGCGTGGCGGCTTGTGTAATGGTACAAATGATGAACGACTGACAATGAACAATTAACGATGTACAATTAACGATGAAAAAAGCGATACAATACCTGTTTATTATTTTTGCATTTTGCCTGCTGCCTTTTGTCTCCTTTTCTCAGGTAAGAACCACGGCAAAAATTGGCTTATTAAAATACAAAGGTGGCGGAGACTGGTATGCGAATCCCACTTCCCTTCCAAATCTGGCAAAGTTCTGTAACCAAAACCTGAACCTGAATCTGTCCACAGATATCACCGAGGTGGAGCCCGGCAGCGCTGAATTGTTCAACTATTCATTTGTTCACATTACCGGACATGGCAATATCGTCTTTACCGATCAGGAAGCAAGTAATCTGCGAGCCTATCTGATGGCCGGAGGTTTCTTGCATGTATCGGACAATTACGGTTTAGATCCGTTTATACGCAAGGCGATGAAAAAGGTATTCCCGGAACTGGAATTTGTGGAACTCCCATTCTCGCATCCCATCTATCATCAGAAATATGATTTCCCGAACGGCTTGCCTAAAATACACGAACACGATAAAAAGGCATCCCAGGGATTTGGCATTATTTATCAGGGTCGTTTGGTTTGTTTTTACGACTATGAATGTGATTTAGGTGATGGCTGGGAAGATCAGGCAGTGCACAAAGACTCTGAGGAAAACAGGCTGAAAGCGCTGAAAATGGGTGCCAATCTGGTTCAGTATGCCTTTACGAAATAATTTGTCTGAATCTGGATTAGAGGATTTCTGAATTATAACATGGATGTGTTTGATGAATCCAACAATACATTTTTTTCCAAAAATCGTCTTTCAGACATCACTACAAGCCTCCTCCTATATTACTTAAGCCACTGCTGTTCAGTCCGCCGAAAATTCCGGTATCGAAGAAGCCTTTCTGTTTCTGCAGTTTCAACCAGTTGAATTGCTGCGAGGTTACATAAATCGTCATATAAAATCCTTTCTGAAAACCTACGGGTGTCCACTTGAATTCCATTTGCCAGCAGTGCAAATCGCGTATGACTGAGATATCTGTTCTCGTAATGCTTTTATTGGTTACATCAAATCCAGAAGACACATTTACTTTCCACTTTTTTGTGATATTCACATCAAGCCCCAGTGATAAGGTCTGCGTTATTGTGGTGGTATCCTTTTTATTCTGTTTAAAGCGAGAAAGATTCAGACTGTACTGATAGTTAACCGACCACGGAATGGAAAAATTATAGTAGTCCCGCTCATACACGTTTTTCTGATAGAACTGATTGTTGATTCCTTGTGTTTCCATCAGCGTTCTGTTCAGCTCCTGCTGATCCTGCATACCTTTCTTGGAACGGAAACTGCCCCCCAGCGCAATGTTCATATTTGTCAGGCGGAAAAAGCGCTTCTTCTCTTTCCAGTAGAAATCGTTGGTCTGCCTGCCCAGACTATCCGTAGCATATGGGTCCATACTCACACTCATATTAAGGTTCAACTTGTCCGTAATGTGCGTACTTGCATTGATATTCAGGGGGCTGAAACGCTTGGTGAGCAGATTGTAGTTCATGCCGAAAGACACATTATCCAGCAAAGTGATTTTCTTTGTATGCGTAAGCGAGTCTTTTTTAGAGTACACTTTTATCTCCAGCGTGTTGGAGAAATTCACGCCAATGTTCCCTTGCTTGGTCTGAGGAGTAATATTGTTATTCTGAAAAATGGAATAAGTGGCAATATTTCCGAGACTATCCGATTGCACCGTCCTGTTATATTTCCAGAAAGGTTTCGTAAAATCGGGGTTGAAATTGAAATTTAAGCTCGGACGGAATGTATGACGGATCGCTTTCAGTTTACTGTTTCTAAACTGAAAGGTACCGTACAACTGCGTGTTAAAGCTCATGTTGAAATTAAAATCACGGTACGACTTGAATCCGTATTTGGTTTCTGCAACCGCCTGATTGTAGAAGGTGTCCATTCTTCCTGTCTCATCATTTTTTCTTTCCAGAAAATCGTAATAGGTTTTATTGACATAGCTGAAATACCAATTTTCACGATAGTTGAATCCTACATTCAGGTTCAGGTATTTGAACAGCGTAAAATTTCCTGAAATCGGTAGGCTATGAGTGATGCTATTACGCATATCCTTCAGCGTTTTCTTGGTGAAGAAGGTGGAATCCGTGGCATTCAGCTGGTTGGAGGCATTCAGGTCATATGAAAATCCGATATTCTCATACCATTTGCGTTTGGTGGCGGCCACCTTGCGTTGGAAAGGGTTTATACGCGTGACATTGAATGAAAACTGAGGAAGCGTCAGGGATATCAGCTTTGATTGTGTATTTTGATTCAAGCTGGTATTGATGGCAATCCTGTACGGTTTTCCCGGCCAGTATTTGCTGTAGGAAATATTAGAAGAAAAGTTGGTTGCCAACACACTTTGCGGATCTCTGGAATTGAGAAACTGATAGGTCTTATTGCTCACAATATTAAGGTTGATATTGAAGCTGCTGTTGTACATTTTCTTCGGATCAAGATTCATCTGCCATTGAACGCCAAAGTTTAAAGGCGGTTTCTGGCGCTTGGGGTTAAAGCGTTCGTACTGAGAACCACCCCGCTGCTGATTGATATTAAAACTGAGATTGCCCGTAAATTTATATATCTTCTTGTAGGCGAGATTGGTATGCAATCCCCAACTGCCAAGTGTATACACATCTGCGGTGGTCGTCAGGGCAAGTTGATCATTTATTTTCCAGTAATACCCTATATTGTTGAGAAAGAAACCAAGTTCCGCACTTTGTCCGTAGGTAGGCATCAGCAAACCAGTTCCTTTTGATTTGATGGATGGCAGCATGGCAAACGGCAAGAACAAAGGTGTACGCACTCCGGCAATTACGATATCTGCGGGCTTTCCCACCATGATCTTATCCTTAATCACCTTAGCTTTTCCGATTTCCACATAAAAATGCGGGTCGTCAAAATCGCAGGTAGTATAACGCGCTCCCTTAATGTATAACGTATTGGTATCTATCACTTTCACCTGTGATCCATGAAGATATCCTTCCAGCTCACGAGTGACCAATCCTATGCTTTTGCCTTTTTTTGTTTTAAAATTAAATTTGGCTTCATCCGCTACATATTCGCCGGATCCGTCTTTAAACTCTACCCGTTTCATCGCACCAAGGCTATCGTCAAAAGTGGCTTTGGCATACACTTCACTACTGTCCCAGTTGAATTTGATAAAGCCGGCAGCCATGTCCATCTCCTGATATTGAATGCTGGCTCTGCCATACAAATAAACCGTCTTGTTTGGAATATCATAGATGATGGAATCCTGTGCCTTGTATTTCACGATGTCTTCCAGGTCATTTTCTGCAATTTTTATGGGTTGCGCTTCCACAATTGTGGAATCTTTAAAAACGGAATCTGCGCTTGTTTTTAGTACTTTTGGCTTGAACTTTGCTTGTATTGTGGTATCGTTCATGATTTTTATGCCATCCTGCTGTCTTCTTTGTGAAAACGCAACGACCGACATAAAAATTATGAGGAAGAAAACCAAAGACCGCTTATGTAAAATTAAGTGCAACAACAACAAAATATTTCTTTACCTAATGAGTTTCAAATGTATGTTTAAAACGTCAAAAATACGGATTGCTTGCTTAATATTTCTATTATCTATTCACACTATTGGACAATGTGTATCAAAAGCGGCCGGTGCATATAAGATCAAGACGATTGTACTGGATGCCGGACACGGAGGTCATGACACCGGATGTCACGGACCAACCGGTTCGTATGAGAAAGAAGTGACCCTGAAGGTTATCCTGCTGCTTGGCAAACTCATAGAACAGAAATATCCGGATATCAAGGTCATCTACACCCGAAAGACAGATGTCTTCATTCCATTGCAGGACAGGGCATTGACAGCCAACAACAACGATGCCGACCTTTTCATCAGCGTTCACTGCAACGCAAACCCCAACAAATCAGCCTATGGTACAGAGACCTTCCTGATGGGATTACACGTTTCTCAGGCAAATCTGGAGGTGGCAAAACGAGAGAATGCCGTTATCAAGCTGGAAGACAATTATCAGAATACCTATGAAGGCTTTGATCCTGATTCTCCGGAAGCCATGATTGCTTTATCATTGGCTCAGAATGCCAATATTGAACAAAGTTCTTTTCTGGCCAGCAAGGTGCAGGAGCAGCTGACCACCAAACTGAACCGCTTTAACCGAGGCGTCAAACAAGCGGGATTTTGGGTGCTCTACCGTACCACCTGCCCTTCTATCCTGATTGAAACAGGTTTCCTGACCAATAAGACTGAAGAAAAATACCTGATTTCTGCAGAAGGACAAGGTGAATTGTCCGATGCTATCTTTCATGCATTTGAAGATTATAAAAATACCGTCGAGAAAGGCAGCAGGCTGACCCCTCCTGTTATTGAAAACCAGGAAAGTAATCTGATTAAAGATACGGAAACTTCCATTATTGAAACCAAACCTATCGTGTCCAATCCAAAGACGACAACGGTAAAAACAACGCCGGAACCTAAATCCGCAGATGCGGAAAAAGGGATCATCTATAAGGTACAGATAAAATCATCGGCAAAACCATTACCCAAAACAGATAAGGCATATCAGTTGTTTGACAATCTGAAATACGACAAGGCAGACGGAATGTACAAATATGCCTACGCTCCTTTTTACGATTATGCCGCCGCCGCCAAGGTACTGAAAAAAGTAAAGGCCTCCGGCTACGCGGATGCGTTTATTGTCGTATTTAAGGACGGAGAAAAATTATCTGCGACAGAAGCTAAAAAATATTTACAATAAGATAAGAAATTCCTTTTAATTACCTTATTTTTCTGGTGTAAATATTATATTTTTCTCCTTATATTTGGTGATTCATAAAAAAACGGACCATTTTGGAAAATAAAAACGAAATTTTAGTTGGCGCACTTACCATTTTAGGTATAGCTGCATTTATTATCGGGTTTAAATACCTGCAGGGAGACAGCTTATTTGTACGCAGTAAGTATATTTACATCGTAGCGGACAGAGTGCCCGGCATTACGCCATCCAGTCCTGTCATGGAAAATGATGTCCCTATTGGCCGTGTGAGCAATATAGAAATCAGCACCAGCCCTACCTATCCGCACAAGGCTTTGCTGAAACTGAAACTGAACAACGATGTGGAAATTCCGAATGACAGTAAGTTCATTATCTACGCATTGGATATGTTGGGAAAGATGGGAGTAGGTCTGGTACGGGGCAACAGTGATAAGAGTGCATTAGAGACAGATACCATGATGTGCCTGGTGAAGGGGAATTCCATTGATCAGGGAGTTGACCTGATTACACAGCTAAAACCCAGAATTGACAGCACACTGAAATCGTTCCAGTATCTCGCAACAAATCTGAACACACAACTGGGTACCGGAGAAAACAGCTTATTGAAAAAAGCAGTCACTGATTTGAGCGGCACCTTACAATCTGTAAATAAGCTGGCTGCCAACGCCGATAAGATGATAACCACCTTAAATGGCACCTTGTCTGACAATAAAACCAACATTGACGCAATTATGTCCAATGTAAGCAGACTGACGGCTGAATCCGGAAAACTGGATTCCATCCTGACCAACTTCCAGACTTTTTCCGGAAAAATCGCATCGCTTGAACTGGCTCCGACCATCGAAAGCGCCAAAGGAACCTTGGAGCAGTTGAAAAAAACATTATCACTTATCAACGACGGCGACGGGTCTATTTCCAAATTACTGAAAGAAGACGGCGCGTATAAGGATATTACGAAAACAATTCAGTCCTTAAATGCCGTCCTGACAGACTTAAAGGCAAATCCTAAGAAATACATCAGTTTATCACTGATTGACAGAAGCAGGACCATTACCATTACCGATACATCTGTCCAGCAGTTTCTGGATAATAATCCGAAAGCAGCAAAGAAAGTGAAATAAGTACGGACTGATGAGGAGTGAGTAATGAGATAAAAAATACTAATTTAGCCATTGTTACCGCAATGGCTATTTTTATGATATCGTGAAAGAAATAAATATATACCGTTTAATTTCAATAATCAAAACAAGTCTCGGCATTTGTCTGCTTTTGGTTATGGCGGACACATTTGCACAAAAATCCATTTATTTTCCGCCACCACCGAAAGACACGTCTCATAAAAAGAGAATTGAAATCATCAAATCCGACTCTTTGCTGTATCAGACACAAGAACTCGGAAAATACCGCAAACTGATTGGAAACGTGAAACTCAAACATGTGGATGCATACATGTTTTGTGACAGCGCTGTCATTGACATTGACGCCAATTACATGACCGCATTCGGGAAACAGGTGCATATCCAGAAAGGCGACAGTGTAGACGTATGGGGAAATTTTCTGGAATATTTCGGCGACCAGAAACTGGGAAGACTTACCGGCATGTGCTCTATGCGGGATAAGACCATGATATTGACGGCACCAGAACTCAACTATAACACGGAAACGGATCTAGGTTCCTATATGAGCGGCGGAAGGATCGTCAACAAAGAAACGACCATCACTAGCGCCATTGGTTATTACTATCATCAAAAAAATGAAGCTGCTTTCTATGGCGATGTGGTCCTGAAAACACCCGAAAGGACCATCTATGCAGATTCCATGCGCTACAATACGGATAAGGAAATCGCCTATTTCATCACCAAAACCACCATCATCGATAAAGACAGCAATATCATCATCACGAACAGTGGCTATTACGATACGAAAAATGAGAAAGCATTTCTTGGCAGCAATGCCGAAATAAAGAAAGGTGATGCCACGGTGAAGGCCGCCACCATTGACTATGACAACAAAACGAAAATAGCGGTGGCGGAGGGCAATGTGGTATACAACGACAGCTCGGAACGCACCACCATACTCAGCAATCATGTCTACTCCGATGAAAATAAATCGTATGTAAAAGCTTATAAAGACCCTTTGATGATTACGGTTTCGGAAGATGAAAAAGACACGATGTACCTCAGTGCGGATACGCTGCTGACCTATTCGATTGCGGTGGAAGATTCTGTTTTAATGAACGACAGCAGCAGCAGCAATGACTCCATAAAAATCCTGAAGGCATGGTATCATATGAAAATGATACAAGGTGAAATGAGTGCCACTGCCGATTCTATGTTCTACTCCGAAAATGATTCCATCTTCAAACTCTATCTGAATCCGATAATGTGGATGGATTCCACACAAATCACCGGTGATTCCATTTATCTGTACAATACCAACAATGAAATCAGCCGGGTGGATATTTTCGGCAATGCGTATATCATCAACCTACAGGATAAGGATGTTTACAACCAGATAAAAGGAAAATTCATGCAGGCCTTTATTTCCAACAAGAAGATACAGAAAGTGGAAGTGGACGGCAATGCTGAAAGTATTTATTTTATAAAAGACGATGGCGCTTATAAAGGAGCCAACAAGTCCAGCTCCGCCTTCATCACCGTTTCTTTTGAAAAGGGTGAAGTGAATCGCATAAAACTAACCGGAAATCCAGAAGCAGAATTTACGCCGATGAAAAAGATAGATCTTCAGTCTTTTCGCTTGACAGGTTTTCGATGGTACGGCGACAAACAGCCGCTGACGATATTTGATGTCATCCGGGATAGAAGCCAGTATGAAAAATATATTGCATGTCAACCAAAGAAAGTGGTGGTAGAAGAAGAAAAGAAAGAAGAAGTGCAGAAAAACTAGACCGCATTCTTTTTCAGATTCGCTTTCTCTTTTTCCAGCCAGTCGTTCACCATTTCTTTCGTCAGTTCCAGATGCGCATCTGCAATCACTTTCAAGGATTCTTTATTATTTAAAATCTCCTGTTCAATTTGCGCCTTATCGATATTGGTGGTGAGCGTCAGTTTCTTGTTGAGTTCATGGTTTCTGTAATTGATATTCTCTATCGTACTCAATTCTATTTCGTGCTCTATGTTTTTCAACTTCTCATCATAAGGACCTTTGGATGAAAACAACTTGGATAAAACGGGAGCAGTTTCGATGCAGATAAACAGGAGCATAATGAACAAACTCGGCGTTTGCGGCAACTTCGCCAACCCATCCAAACGCGCCATCAACCCATCGTAGCCTGCGATAGCCGGTTGTGCTTTTGCCAGCGCTGTATCGCGTTGGGCTTTTGCAGCCAGTATCTGTTTTTCCCGTTCATCAATTAAAGGTTGATATTTTGCCTGCATGTCCTTCATCTCCTGCTCTATCTTATCATACTGCTGTTTCTTTTCTTTAAACACAGGACCTTTGCCTAATTTATTTGTACCACGCGTTCCTTCTGCCTCTCCAATAAATGCAGTATATAAGGAATCCCTTGCTGTGGAAACTTTCGCTATTTCATTTTTGTACAAATCAATTTCGCCACGTAAGCTATCCATCACAGGATTGAACTGCTGCTCGGTTTTTCGCTGTGCCTGTATGGCAAATTCGCGCTGCTGCTCCTCTATTTTCTGTGCAATTTCTTTCTCAAATATTTTTAATTCCAGCGGTTTTGAAATCACAATCGCCAAAATTACCGCCAGTATCAATCGCGGCAACACCAGTTTGAATTCATTCCAGAACAACTCATCTTTGCGTAAGGTAGAAACGATAAACCTGTCCAGATTAAAGATGACCATTCCCCAGATGATACCGAACGCAATGGCTGGATACACACTTTTAAATACGCTGAATAAAGCATAACCGCCGGAAATGGTTGCCAGCACTCCTGTAAAGAATACCGTGGCTCCAATGCCTACATATTTATTGTGTTCCGATTGCGGACATTCCATCAGTACATCCTGATTGGCACCGGAGCACCACCAGAAAAATCGGGTGAAACCACTGACGTTATTGATTGGGTAACTCGTATTGTTTTTAAATGCTTCCATCTTGTCCAGTTTAGTTGGTTGGTTTGTTCAAGGATAAATAGTCGTTAATTTTTTGCGTAAATGACTTTGTAACAATTTTCTCCTGCAACACTTCGTGTAGACTTATCACACTTGGTTTTTCAGTATTTAATGCAGGTTTATCTATAGTAAAAAGAGGCGGTCCGCTTACTTCAGGTGATTTAGTAATTTGCTGAGATTGAATACGAATATTCGGCATTTTAGTGATTAGATGATCGCTGACACTCACAGGAAAAACGCGCACATAAATGGTTTGCGACAATTCATATTCTTTATTCCTGGCGGTTATTGTGTATTGTGTGGCATTGGTTGGATAGAAAGCTTTTCTTCCAACGGCTTTCACCAACCCAACTCCGCTGATGGTGATTAGATCCGCATTCAGGATATTCCATTCAATTTCGATATACTGTCCTTTTAAGATGCCGACATGATTAGGAAAATCTTTGTGCGTATAATTTAGGTAGCGGTGATTTAAAACGACATCTACCGTATAAACAGAATACGAAAAAATGGGTTCATTCAGATTTTCTTCATTTGCAACAAGGGGAATCGTTACATCTTTGGGCCTTGGTTTTTTCCTGAAGAAATAAACCGCTGCCAATGCAAGCACGATAAACAGAAAAACCAACGCAGTCGTCAATACCTTATTGTTTAATTATTGCTTTTATACGTCGGAATAAACTAAAAAGTATTACAGAGAGTTCCTTTGCTGAAAATATTAAGGAATTTTAAGGGTTCGTTGAATGCTTATGTAAATCAAACTTCAAAGTTTTACATAAAATCCCCCTGCCAATTTGTCACTTTCAGTTATTTTTTTGTAACTTTGTTCCCCTTTTTACTTATAACGGATACTTATTTTCGTATAACTTCAACATGAACGAACTTTTAGACTATATAGAACAGAAAAAGCACGACGAATCGCGTCAAGGAGAAGCATTAGACTTAGCATTGAACGAGTCTGAGTTGAAAAACAACAAATCTTTCTATATTGAAAGCTATGGTTGTGCCATGAATTTCAGCGACAGCGAGATAGTTGCTTCCATTTTAGGTAAGCAAGGCTATGGCATCACGACCAATATTTTTGATGCGGACCTCGTGTTGCTGAATACCTGCTCCATCCGTGAAAAAGCAGAACAAACCGTTCGCATGCGTTTATCGGAAATCAATAAAGTAAAGAAGCAAAAGCCCGATATGCTGGTCGGTATGCTGGGCTGCATGGCGGAACGTCTGAAATCCAAATTGCTGGAAGAGGAAAAGTTGGTGGATATTGTCGTCGGACCTGACGCCTACCGTTCTCTTCCTGAATTAATTCAGGAAGCTGAAACAGGACAGAAAGGCGTCAACGTACTATTGTCCCGTGAAGAAACCTATGCGGACATCTCTCCTGTTCGTCTGGATAAAAACGGTATCACCGCCTTCATTTCCATCATGCGTGGCTGCGATAACATGTGTTCGTTCTGCGTGGTGCCATTCACACGTGGCCGTGAACGCAGCAGAAATCCTGAAACCATTCTGCTGGAAGCACAGGATTTATTTGACAGAGGCTACCGTGAAGTGACCTTACTGGGACAAAATGTGGACTCCTATAAATGGAAAGGTGAAGGCAAAAATGACGACAAAGATGCTGAAATACTGGTGAATTTCGCTCAACTGCTGGAAATGGTGGCTAAAGTGAATCCTTTGCTGCGTATACGTTTTTCGACTTCTCATCCGAAAGACATCACAGACGACGTGTTGCATACCATTGCAAAATACCATAACATCTGCAAATATATCCACCTGCCGGTACAGTCGGGCAACTCCGCCAACCTGGAACGCATGAACAGGACCTACGACAGAGCATGGTATATGAACCGTGTGGATGCCATCCGCCGGATTATTCCGGATTGCGGCATCTCTTCTGATATCATTGCGGGATTCTGCGGTGAAACGGAAGAAGAACATCAGGACACCTTATCCATGATGGAATACGCTCAGTACGATTACAGTTATATGTTCTATTATTCTGAACGCCCGGGAACACTGGCAGCCAGAAAATATACCGATGATGTACCGCTGGAAACCAAGAAAAGAAGGCTGCAGGAAATCGTGGACAAACAATACGAGCTTTCCCTGCAAAACAACCTGAAGGATGTAGGCAAAACCTATGAGGTGCTGATTGAAAAAATCTCCAGAAAAAGTGAAGATGAACTGAGCGGGAGAAACTCACAAAATAAGATGGTGATATTTCCAAAAGGAGATTACAAAATCGGCGACTATGTGAATGTATATATTGAAAGCGCCAACAAAGCGACATTGAGAGGAAGAGTCATTGACAAGTAACGATTAACAATGCACGATTTAAATGCTGCAAATTTTTATCGTGCTTATCATTGTTCATCGTACATCGTTCATCGTTAATCTAAGACATGGAATTACAATCAGTAAAACAGCGGTTTGGAATCATCGGCAACGCACCTGCCCTGAACAGAGCATTAGAGGTGGCTGTGCGCGTGGCACCAACCAATCTATCTATATTAATTACCGGAGAGAGTGGCGTCGGGAAAGAAGTATTTTCCCAGATTATCCATAATCTCTCTACCAGGAAGCACGAAAATTTCATTGCCGTCAATTGCGGCGCCATACCGGAAGGCACGATCGATTCTGAATTATTCGGTCATGAAAAAGGAGCTTTCACCGGCGCACACGACAAACGCAAAGGTTATTTTGAGACAGTGAATGGCGGTACCATTTTCCTCGATGAGATCGGTGAGATGCCAATCGGAACACAAGCACGACTGCTACGATTGCTGGAAAGCGGTGAATTCATCAAGGTAGGTTCATCTGTCGTACAGAAATCAGACGTACGGGTGCTGGCTGCCACCAATGTAGATCTGCCTAAACTTATCAAGCAGGGAAAATTTCGGGAAGACTTGTACTACCGACTGAATACTGTTCCCATTTTCGTTCCGCCTCTGCGTGAACGCAAGGAAGACATCGGCGTACTGTTCAGAAAATTCGCCTCAGACTTTTCCGAGAAATACAGAATGCCACCGGTGCAGTTGTCTGAAGAAGCCAAACAGGTGCTCATGAGTTACAGATTTCCCGGGAATATCCGTGAATTGAAGAATATTGCGGAACAGGTATCTGTTTTATCCAAAGACAAAATTGTCTCAAAAGACGAACTCGCTAAATTCATTCCGAACGTTGAAGCCTCCAACCTTCCGATACTCGTGAACGCCAACGAAGCAGCAGGGTTTACCGACAGGGAATTGCTCTACAAGATGATCTTTGACATCAAACATGATTTGAATGACCTGAAGAGTTTTGTCTGGAAGATGAGCAACGGAAACTACGATGCATCCAAGATTGACTTCAGTGATGTAGCCGACATGGAGCCAAACGCAGGCAACAGCCTTTATTCGGCCAAACATTTGCCTGCCATCGAGGCGACCAACAGCACCAATCCAACCATCATCCTGAATGAAGAACCGCAATACGAAGAAGAAAGTGTGGAAACCAGCCTGTCGCTTGCTGACATGGAAAAAAACATGATCCTAAAAGCACTGGAGAAACATAAGGGAAAACGCAGAGATGCCGCATTGGACCTCGGAATTTCGGAACGAACCTTATATAGAAAGATTAAAGAGTATGAACTGGAAGATTAGTTTTAATAATGAAATAATTCAGCAATGAAATAATATAATAATGAGAGTAAAAGGTTTTAAATATTCAGTTATCCATCAAGGTAAAATTACTTCATTATTTTATTACTTCATCATTTCAATGCTTGTTTTGGCAATCGGTTCATGTAAAATCTACCGTTTCACCGATGCGAGCGTGGATCCGAACTGGAAAACATTCTCGGTAGCACAAACCACCAATATCGCCACCCTGCAAAATCCAAATGCCGCACCGACATTTACAGAGAAAATGAAGGAACGATTTCTGCGAGACACCAGACTTTCTCTGATTCGGGAAAGCGGAGATCTTGAGTTCAGTGTTGTCATTACGGAATACAACATTGACCCGGTAGCCATCACCAATACAGAGACTACTGCTCAAAACCGTTTAAATATCTCCGTGAAAGTAGATTGTGTAAACAAACGGGATAACTCAAAAAGTTTCTCGCAATCATTTCGGGATGGTGAAAATTATGATGCGAATAAACAATTCTCAGAAGTGGAAAACGCACTTATAAATACTATATTTGACAGATTGGTTCAACAAACATTCAATCGTACATTCGGCAACTGGTAACATGAGTTTTCAGATACACGACATATTATCCAACCCGGCATTGCTCAAAGATGTATCTCACGATACCCTGCAAACATGGATAGAACAATATCCATATGTTGCGTTGTTTCACCTGTATGCACTGAAAACAAAAGAACATTATAACGAGACGGATTTACATAAAACGGCTTTCTATTTTAACAATCGGGAGAAGTTATTCTATCTGCTGAACAATAAAAAACAGGAACCCGTTTACGCCAAAACATCTGTGAGTGATAATGGAATCTCTCAAACGAATCTATCCGCCGAACCTATCTCGTCAAAGGAAATAAGTACCGATCAGGAAGAACCGGTAACAATATCCGTCGTTGCAACCGAAATGAAGCCTGACGGAGCGGAAACAAATACACCAGATCTTAATGGCCCGGAAGCAGTGCCTGAGATTGTGCAGTCAACAGAAAGAGAAGCAGCATCTTTACCTGCAGAAGAGGCCATAAACATCACCACACATCCATCTACAGCGGAATCTGTGATGGAAACAACAGAAAAAGACACCTTAGAATCTACCATTTCAGCAGCACCGGTGGAAATCAATCCGGAACCGACTGCGAAACCGCTTTCCATCGCAGAACAAATCTTGCTGGAAATACAACAACTGAAAGAGGAAAGAGCCCGAGAACAGCAATCAAAGGCTACGGAAAACATCAGCCTGCCGACAGCAATACCTGCCGCTGCAACACCGCCAATGAAGGAAGAAGTTGTCATTCCTCCGGTAATGGAAGAAGAAACACCGGTATTAGCAGATACACCAGAAACACCTGAACAGGTTCAGGAAATCGTGGCAACTGTTGCTGCGGAAACAAATGCAGATGCAATCACAATAAGTGAACCGGAGACTGAGCTTAAGAAAGTGGAAATAGCCATTGAGCAAACGCCACCGAAAAGCACCTCCATAAGCATTCACCTGCCTACGAAGAAAGCATTATCCATACAGGAAGAAGTCATTGAACGCATCCGTAAAATAAAAGAAGAGCGGGAGCGGCAACTACAGGATTTCGCCAACTCTCGGGTGACGACACCGGAAACAATCAGCCCACAAGCTGAGCAGACGGTAGAACAGGAAATTCCGGCACAGACGTCAGCTCCTACCGTAGATATCCAGAAAGGAACGGAGATTCAACCTGAAAATACCGATAAACCGCTGACCATACAGGAAGAAGTGATTGCCCGAATTCAAAAAATACAGCAAGATCGCGCTCAAAAACAAACTGAAGCAATCAAACCAGAGCTCACCCCTGATGTAATTGAACAACCTGAAGAGTTGCAGCCACCTCTTGAAATACAGCAGAAAGAACAAGCTTTAGTACCTGACATTACAGAACAAGCTTTGGAAATAAGTCCGTCGGATACCGATGACATAAAAATTGTAGAAAAGACAGAAAGAGTCATCCTTCCCGTATCGGAAGAGGTGAAAAACACGGACGAAGCAGCGATTGTCATCTCTCCTTCCCCTGAAGAGGAAAAAAATATTGAACTGATTGAACATAAACTGCTCCCTGAACTTAAACAGGAAATGGAAGATGTGGATGCGCTGGCAAGCATGCACGAAACCGAATATCAGCAGACAAACGACATCAGCGCGATACACCCGGAAATAGCTATCACGGAAGTATTGCCAGAACTGTCTGAATCTTCAGAACCTGTTGCGGTACTGATACCGACTGCTCCCACAACCGTTGAGCCGGCAGTGCTGAATGTGGCACTTACCGAAGAGGAAGATATGGATAGATTTGCCGGGATACTCCCGCAGCCACTATTGGTAAAAGTACAATTGCATGAACGGAAAACGGAAGAACCTGAGTCTGTAGCTTTACCTGAAATAGAAGAAGCAGTGCCGGTTCCAGCAGTAAGTCCCACACAGGAATCTGAGAAAACAACGCCTCAAACAGCTCCGGAAACGATGGAAGCTACAGAAACCACCGTAGAGGAAAGTATTGTACCACCGCTGGAACATACGGAAGAGACAACAGCACCTGAAGTGAACGATGAGCCTGTTGACATTGTGACGCCTGAAACGGAAAATACGGCAACCCTAACAGAGGATGCGGATACAGAGACGTTTGGCGATGTCCACTTACAGGATTACGAGCCGATCATTTCAGCAAATAATGAAATATTTATCCCGAATGTGGAAGAGGATGACATAGAATCACCTATCGAAATCAGCATCATCAGCGATAAAGAGTCAGCGGTAGCGAAATTCCATGAACCTTCCATAGACGATAAAATGGAGATGAATGAATTGAATGAAGCAGTCATAAAAGAACCCCATACCTTTGTGGAATGGCTGAAACTGCTGGACGGCAACCTGCAGATCCAGACGGCAGCAGAGGTGCCAAAAGAGCCGGAAAACTGGATGGAGATTCCACGCTATGAGGTGGAACAGACACTTGCCTACAAAAAAGACATCCAGAAAGAGGAACAAAAGCTGTTTGAACCCAATTTTGAAGAAGGCGAAGTCGACCTGTTCAATGAAATTGACGAAGAAGTGACCAAGGTGGCCACCGAGTCCGTGCGTTTCAAACAGGACATGATGACTGAAACTTTAGCCAAAATATACCATAAACAGGGCAAAACAGACAAGGCTTTAGAGATTTATAACGCACTTCGTTTGAAATTTCCCGAAAAAAGTGCTTACTTTGCAGCCTTAATTGAAAAAATAGAAAAAGAAAAATAACATGTTTACATTCCTAAGCGTATTGATAATTGTAGTTTGTCTGTTTATCATACTCATCGTTTTAATACAGAACCCTAAGGGCGGCGGTCTGAGCGGCGGTATCGGCAGCGCGGCATCCAACGTAATCGGCGTGCAAAGTGCAGGCGACGTAATGGAAAAAACCACCTGGGGCAGCGCCATCGTTTTGCTGGCATTGTGTGTGATGACAGCCTTTGTGGTACCTAAGGAAGGCAGCAAAGGACAGGTAAAAACCTTAACCGAAGGAGCTGCCAAATCTACGGTGCCCTCTTTGCCAACTGCGCCTCCACCGGCACAACAGGCACCACAAAATCCGACACAACCGGCTAAATAATACATAGCCTACGTTATACCTAAACTCCTTCCTCCGAAGGAGTTTTTTATTTTATGGAATGATTCGAATGCATAATTAGCTTGAAAGATATTGCACTTATTGCCGAGAATTAGTAATATTACATACTATAAAACCAAATTTATGAAAAAACTATTCATGCTCGCAATTTCGATTGCATTCATCATCACCTCTTGCAAAAAGACTGAAACAGCAGCACCTGTGGATTTAAGTGGAACTACCTGGACAGGTACGGCCAATGTTCCGGGGGCTTCATTAAGCGACAGACCATTTGTACTGACATTTAATGCAGACGGTACATTAACCGGCAGTTTAACCAATGGCAGCAGCTTTGCACTTGCCGGCAGTTGGAACCTTACACCCAATTCTACAACGGTACGGTTGTTTTTCACCCTCGCTACAGTTTCAGGTAATTATGTTGGCCAGGCTACACTTACCACCAATAACACCAAATTGGAATCGGGAATAGCAACGATTGCCACCAACCCAACATATAATCTGAATTTTACAGCCACCAAATCATAGCGCTTATAATTTATCTCGCATTTCCTGAAAATATGCCCAAAACATCAATAGCATGTAACATATAACCTTGTTGTAAAAAGTACATAAAAACACTCCTTCCCAAGAAGGGGTGTTTTATTTTCAACAATTTCCTGAAGGATTACCAATTCCATATATAAAAACGTATGTTTGATAAAGAATTATGTACGCGATGGCATATAAAACAGATAAAAACGTATGATTTTCCCTAAAGCCAAAAAGATAGCCGGCGAACTGGACTGGCACAAAACCGATGTAGGTGTATTCGGACTTTACAAAGGGTATTTCTTTAATATAGCGGATGCGAGCTTAATGAGCAATCCTCAGTTCAAATATGTGATAGCAACAACCGACAAACTGAGCGAAGAACAAAAGGAGCTTCTAAAAACAGCACTGGAAACCAACAAAAAGGAGCTGAAATTTTCGACTTTCGTAATAGAAGACAGCAGTATATCTTTTCAATTTATTGAGAATCTGACTTTTACAAAACTTAAGACGGTTTATGCCTTACTTGACTTTCTCGTAGTCTTATTCAAAAAACTGGATGTTCCTGAACAAAACAAATGCCATAACTGCGGTACTAAAGATAAAATCAACCATTATGTACTGAATGATAACGGCATGCTACTGTGTAACAGCTGTTTCGGACAAATAGACAACAGCTTTCATGAATTTGAAAGAGAAAAACGTACAGAAGACAAAAACTACCTGACAGGATTCCTTGGCTCTCTTGTATTTTCCATTCCCGGTATCATTGCATGGGTTTTAATAGCCGTTTATTTGGAAAGGCTTGCTTCTGCAATGGCTATGGTGATAGCATTTCTAGGGCTAAAGGGGTACGATTACTTCAATGGGAAACAAGGAAAATTTACAAAATATGTGATTGTCGTGTCCAATATTATAAGCATACTGATAGCCAATGCCATGACGGTCATTGCTGTCCTTGTAAGCGAAGGGCTGTCAGTCAGTCAGTCATTGTCAGAATTCCAGACAAATCAGGCAGCAAAGGACGTATTCAATCAGAATACGATGATTTCATTCATTCTGGCATTCTTTATTTGGATCTGGCTGTTGTTTGTTCTCAAAGAGCAAAAGCTGAGCATTAGGCCGGCAGATAAATTCCTGAAATAAAAGATCTCCATTCATCCAATAATATTTCAGACAACATGAAAAGAGCATCATTAATAGTTTTCGTTGTTATAGTATCCTTTCTTTCCGGATTCTCCTTTAAGTCAATGCTGACAAAACAGCAAAATGCAGAAACGGAAAAGGTAACGGGAATCGGTGGCATATTTTTCAAATGCAAGGATCCTAAAAAAATGAAAGAATGGTATCGTCAACATCTTGGCTTTAACACAGATGCTTATGGGGCAACTTTTGAATGGTATGAAAGAAAAGACAGCACCCGAAAGGCACAAACACAATGGACTCCGTTTTCAGAAAAGACAACATACTTTGCCCCCTCCACAAAAGATTTTATGATTAATTACCGGGTTAAAAATTTAGAAGTGCTTGTGGCAGAATTAAAGAAAGAAAATGTGACTATTGTGGACTCTCTTGAAACCTATGACTATGGGAAATTCATCCATATCATGGACCCTGAAAATAATAAGATTGAACTTTGGGAACCCATAAATTAATACATAACAGAGAAACAGACGATAATGGCTATTACTTTCAGGGGCTGTAAGCATATCAACATGATTCTATAAATAAACGTTATCATATCTTCCCTTGCCTCCACATGTATTCCGATAAAAAATCAGAAAGGGATTTGTAGCTTTGCAATACGCACAGACAATAAGTTCCTCCATGGGTATTTTACGATTCCTTTTAGCCATTACGGTAGTCATCGGACACACCAGCCCGATTCTGGGCTTTACCTTCGTTGGCGCCCAACTCGCCGTGCAAACCTTCTACATCATCTCTGGTTTCTATATGGCTTTGATTCTCAATGAGAAATACGTAGGGGCAAACGGCTCCTACAAACTGTTTCTCACCAACCGGCTTTTGAGGTTATATCCCATCTACTGGACGGTATTGTTGTGTACCATTGCATACTCGCTTATGTTGTATATACATACAGATGGCCGTGATTACGGTCGCCTGAACATGTATATCCGCTACTGTCATGACATCGGACCTCTCAGCTTCCTGTATCTCGCATTTACCAATATATTTCTTTTTCTGCAGGATACCATCATGTTTTTGGGACTAGATACGAAAAGCGGCCATTTGTTTTTTACGTCCAATTTCCGGAATTCCCAACCGATGCTTTACCAGTTCATGCTCATCCCACAGGCATGGACCATCGGCGTGGAGATTGCCTTTTACCTGATTGCGCCCTTCATTGCCCGGCGAAAACTTAGCGTCATCGTTCCGCTTATCCTGCTTTCTCTCCTGCTGCGTATAGCCTTGTATTTTGGCGCCGGATTGCAGCACGATCCCTGGACTTATCGCTTTTTCCCGACTGAAATGGTGTTTTTTTTCCTAGGTATTGCCGCCTATCACCTGTATAAAAAGATACAGACGCTGGAAATCAGAGCGCATTACCTGAAACTAATCTGGCTGGGAATCGTATCGTTTACCGTATGTTATCATTTATTTTCCTCGGCTTACTTGGCCTATCTCTACCTGATTGTCTTTTTCCTCTCCTTGCCCTTTGTCTTCATGTTGACAAAAAAATGGAAGATGGATGCTTTTATCGGCGAGTTGTCCTACCCCATCTACATTTCTCACATTTTGGTGCAATATTGCCTTACCTTTTTTAAGATTCCGCTCATTGGCGGCAAAGGATTGACCTTAACGATCTTCACCATCCTTTTTTCCATCTTGCTAAATGAGTTGGTGGCCAAAAGAATGGAGAAGGTGCGGCAAAAAAGGCTGAGCTGAGGGCATTCAGCGAAGTGTGTAATAATCTCCTCTCCCGTCCTTGTGGTGCAGGATGAGGCCCATCTTGGTCAGTTTTACCAGATAGGCATTGGCACGCTGCAGCGAAATATTCAGTCGGCGTCCATATTCTTTGGGTGTCAAGGTTTCATTTTTTTGCAGGAAATCCAGCGCAAACTGCTCTTTGGAATCCAGCGCATGCGTCACATCTTCCTCCACCTGCTCGTTTTCCAGCATCTTCTTCGTGTTTTTGGAAGCTACCATGGTCTTGTCGTTACTGCGCATATACAATTGCCATTCATCATGATCATCCAACGCAAAATGCGGCTTGCGCAGGCTGTTTTTCACTTCCACCTCCAGCACGGAAAGCTCTTCGTCGGTTTCATAAACGGTAAAAACCACATCCACCGGCGGTTCGCAGAAATGTTCTGCGGCCTCATAGACCATATACATCTCTTCCTCCGTATCGCAGCCCAGTATGCGGCCATTGTCCTTCACGCCAATCAGGAGTCTGCCACCTCGATTGTTGGCAAATGCGGCAAGCGTACGAGCGATTTTCCTAGAACTGCTGATGCTCTGTTTGAAATCCTGCTGCACCCCCTCCCCTTTGGCAATCAGTTGCTCCAGTGCTTCGGTGTCGTATTTTATTTCAGGATGAAACCGCATATTAAGCCAAATTAAGCAATAAAATGAATACAATACAATATTAAACCAGAAACAATCTCAACACATAATGAAACAGGATAACTTTTGTTGTTGCTTTCTACAATTCATTACAGCGTATGAAAAAGAAGGAGTATGCTCGCTCCCTTCCCGGTTCCACTTTTTTGGATCCAATTATCTTCTTGTGAGTTAGTGAAAAAAAAATAAAGTTTAACATTAGGTGAGCTATTTTGGCATCAAATAGAGTCAAAAGAAAAATCGTTAATATGAATACTTAAATTTTCCCGATTTAATACATATTTTTACCCTACTTAGCTGAAAGGTACCCATGCTCAAATCTGTCATACCAAGAATCAAAGACTGGCCTATCAACCTGATAGCTCAAAAAAGGGATAAGATATTACAGGAAACCATTTCTGAAGCGGTATTAGAATTCAATAAGTCATACCCTACCTTATCACAATTGCGTAACCAGTTGCAGAAGACACTCTATCTGGAACATATCCGGCTTCGAAATGAGGCCTGGGAGGTAGACCCGGAAGATGAACGCGAATTTTGGGGAAAGATAAAAAAACGCCTGCTGCAGGCAGATCCGGCACAGATGGATGAAGACATCTCCAAAGAGCAACATCAGGAAATGCTGCAGGATATCATGTCGCGCTACGCCAATGAAATCATCGGTCATTTCAATCCAAACATGTTCTGGTTTGCCCGGCAATTGCTGGTGCGGGTATTTGCCCGACTGTTCAATTCCCATTTTGGTGGTTTCAGGGGTATTTTCAACCCGCAGGAAAAGTTGAAAGACAAACTGATAGTGGCAGGTCCTGTAGAAAAATTGCGCAATCTCTCCTTAAAGGGTACGGTTATTCTGGTCCCCACCCACTTCAGCAACCTAGATTCTGCCATCATTGGTTTCGGGATGGACTATATCGGTATGCCGGCTTTCCAGTACGGTGCAGGACTAAACCTGTTCAATTCCAAGATATTCAGCTTTTTTGCTGGAAATCTGGGGGCTTATAAGTTAGACAGACGCAAAAAAAACCCGATTTACCTTGAAACATTAAAATCATACTCCAAAACCAATGTACTGGCCGGAGCGCATACCATATTCTTCCCCGGAGGAACCCGTTCCCGTGCCGGCAATATAGAAACGGAATTGAAATTAGGCTTATTAGGTACGGTAATGGAAGCTCAACGCATCCATTTTGAGAAAAATCCGGCCAATCTGGCCCCTAAGATATTCATAGTACCCCTGACCCTCAGCTATCATTTCGTGCTGGAGGCATCTTCCCTGATTGAAGACCAGCTGAGAAGAACCGGCAAGGAACAATACCTCGTTTATGATAAACCTCAGGTGGCAGGCAAGGGAATCTGGAAGTTTTTCTGGGAAACCTTCTCTAAATCAACAGATATAACTCTCTCATTAAGTGAACCTATGGATGTTTTTGGAAATCCTTTAGATGAAGACGGAAACAGCCTGGACAAATTCGGAAACCGTATAGAAATACGGAATTATTTTGTAAATAAAGGTCAATTGAAAGCTGACGACCAGCGAGAAATGATCTACACCCAAATGCTGGGAGACAAGATTATTGAAGGATTTTTCAAGAACAACGTAGTCTATTCGTCTCATGTGGTGGCTTTCGTAGCATTTGAGTTACTCAAAAAGAAACTCGATTACCCAGACTTGTTCACCCTGATGCGTACCACCGATGAAGACCGGGAAATAGACTGGGATACATTCAAGATCTCTGTAAAGCGTGTTATCGATCAACTTTATGTTCTGAACAACAAGGAACAGATCAAGCTTTCACAAAACATGACCACCAAGGAATTGGATGAAATCATTGAGCTGGGCATTACCAATGTGTGTATTTACCATACCAATTTACCGATAATGCGCACTAAAGAAGGCAACATCACCAGTGAAGATCTAAAACTATTGTATTACTATCATAACAGATTATTAGGCTATGGGCTCGAAAAGTGTATCTGAAAAACATCCGGTGGCCGTTATTGGAGCGGGTAGTTTTGGTACTGCCGTGGCAAATCTATTGGCGGAAAACGGAGAAGTGCTATTCTACTCCAGAAGACAGGAGGCTGTCGATATTATCAATAAAGAACGGATAAATAACGGACAAAGCATACATCCGAATATACGGGCAACCAGCGACTTACAAGAAGTGACAGACAAATGCTACCTGCTTTTCCCGTCTGTTTCCTCTGATGCCTTCCGGCAGGTGATGCAGACAATGGCTCCATTTCTAAGGCCTGACCATATGATGATCCACTGTACCAAGGGTTTTGACATCAAACTGGAACCGGGAAAGACGATTCTGGATAAAGACATCCTTCTCCACCCATCCGATATCTACACCATGAGCAAGGTAATATTGGAAGAAACCTGCGTAAAACGGGTAGGCTGTATGAGTGGTCCCAACTTGGCAAGAGAGATTGCCAACCAGCATCCGGCGGCTACGGTGATTGCCAGCAAATTTGAAGAAGTGATACGGGAAGGCGAAAGTGCTATTAGAAGTAAACGACTACAAGTATATAGTAATCATGATATTTATGCAGTAGAACTTGCAGGTGTTCTTAAAAACTCCATGGCGCTGGCAGCGGGGGCTTTGGGCGGTTTGGGCTACGGACAAAAT
This sequence comes from Chitinophagales bacterium, assembly GCA_046329775.1. Classification (GTDB taxonomy): domain Bacteria; phylum Bacteroidota; class Bacteroidia; order Chitinophagales; family JADIYW01; genus JADJSS01. The sequence continues at coordinate 33,879 of JAXLTX010000001.1, read as the reverse complement.
GCTATGGCTTTCCTGATTACGCGTGGCCTTGGCGAGATAATACGCCTGGCAACCGCCATGGGTGCCGACCGACAGGCTTTCCTCGGACTAGCTGGCATCGGTGACCTCGTAGCCACTTGTACCTCTCCAATGAGCCGGAACTATACGGTGGGCGCCAGATTGGCAAAAGGTGAAAGCCTGGAACAGATCATTGCCTCTTCCACAGAAGTGGCAGAAGGCATCAAAACAGTCAGCATTTCCAAAAAACTGGCAGATTCTACCGGCATCAAGCTGCCCATTATACAAAATATCTACCGGGCTCTCTTTGAAGACCTTAACGTAGAAACCGCTCTCGGCTACCTGATGGAATACCGCTGGGGATATGATGCGGATTATATGTAAATACACAAAAAAGCACACGTTATAATGCAACGTTTGATTAAATTCAATCTAAAAATAAGTGCAGAGCTGCTGGTATTTTGCGCAATTCTATCTTTTACCCAGTCAATTATTGCCCAGCAGAACCACCTGGAGTGCGGCAGTGATGCACCCAATCAGGAATGGGAAGATAAATTTCAGGAGTTAATAAGCACTTATACATCTTCCATTCAGAATAAATCAGTCCAGCAATCCTATACCATTCCTGTAATATTCCATATTATTCACGGAGGCGAGGCCAAAGGAACCTACCCAAATTTGGAGCAGGAACAGATCAACTCACAGATTACCATATTAAACCAGGACTTTAACTCAAACTCCTATAATATTGGAAAATATCCTATTAACGCATTTAAAAACTGAGCAACCAACCAATCTTTGCCGGCCGCCAACCTGGACGAATTTGGGAGAGTAAAGATAGCCAATCTAAATATCAGCTTTTGCCTGGCTACGACAGATGAGCACGGCAACACAATGGCTGAACCAGGCATCGAACGCATCAATTACCTTGACAAGGGATGGCCGGCGCCTACAAACTACACCACACAAGCCACTTTTAAGAACTATCTGGACAATATCCTCAAGCCATCATCCATTTGGGATGTAACCAAATACATGAATATTTGGATTACAGACAAAAGTCCGGCATTAACAAATGGTGGTGTATCCTCTGTGCCCCCGCTAAGCGGCATAGCAGATATCCCTAATTCGGCAACCGATTCTACTGATGGAATATGGTGTTATGCAAAAATGACCGGCTCCTACCCCCTTTTCCCTTCCGGAACATACCTATCCTCTAACATAGACGGAAGAACACTGACACACGAGGCGGGGCATTATTTCTGACTTAGACATATTTGGGGAGATACCGAATGTGGAAATGACTTCTGCAACGACACTCCGCCGGCTGCCGGACAAAACGGTGGCGCACCAGACTACCCACACCATGCCGGCAGCTGCTCATCTCCGTCCAATAGCCCTGATGGTGAAATGTTTATGAATTTCATGGACTATACTATGGGGCCAAGTAAATACATGTTTACGGTGGACCAAATGAGCAGGGTACATACTGCATTACTCAATAGCCCATTCCGAAACCAACTTGGAACACACGGTATCTGTTCTGTACTGAGTTTAGTACATCCACCACAGGCAAAGCCACCTAAAATCAACATTTCAATAATCGACAGTCAAGTCTGGGTTGAAATACCCGATCAAACCATTCGAGAAATAGAAATCTACTCAGTAAGCGGTATGACAGTCCATAGATATCATGCCCCAACATTCAATCTATCTGATCTTCCTCGAGGAATTTATTTTCTTTCAATAAAAACAGATAATAATGCATATAACAGCAAGTTAGCACTTAATAATTAAATCATTACTTAATAAATACAGATGGCAGATACCTGGACAGACAGATGGAATGAACGATACGCAGGCAATGAATTTGCCTATGGGGAATCACCGAATCTATTCCTTAAGGAACAATTAGAACAGCTAAAACCAGCTAAAATATTATTCCCTGCCGAGGGCGAAGGAAGAAATGCAGTCTATGCAGCCAAACTGGGCTGGACGGTATCCGCATTTGACATAAGCACAGAAGGACAAAAGAAAGCAGTACAATTGGCAGACAAAAACAATGTACATATTGATTATCAAGTTGGTATATTGGAAGACTTAAATTACAAAGAAGAGGAATTTGACGCTATCGCCCTGATTTACGCCCATTTCCCGGCTGATATAAAATCTCAAATACATAAGACACTGGATAAATATCTCCACCAAGGAGGCATCCTTATTTTTGAAGCCTTCAGTAAAAATCACCTGGAATACCTGCAAAAAAACGAAAAAGTGGGCGGCCCAAAGGATATTGCATCCCTATTTTCCATAGAGGAAATACAAAACGACTTTGCCAATTACGACATCATAGAACTGAATGAAGGGATTTTTCACAACGGGCAAGGTGCTGTTATACGGTTTGTAGGACGAAAAAGGTAAGCACGCGAAAATACAGCCACTTTATCCTTAGATCGAGGCTTTATATTCTTCTATATCTTAATAACTTTTACCGCTTTAGTTTTGCCTTTTTGCCTTTTGTCATTTACCTTTGCACATGCACTCCAAGATTCTCATTTTCGACTTCGGTTCCCAGTACACTCAGTTAATAGCAAGAAGAATCCGCGAACTGAATGTCTATTGTGAAATACATCCGTACAACCATTTACACATCCTTGACAAACAAGACTTTAGCGGAATTATACTATCAGGCTCCCCTTTCTCTGTTCTACAGGAAGACGCCCTGCAGTTTCCGGTAAAAGATGTTATAGATCAATATAAGGTGCCGGTTCTAGGCGTTTGCTATGGTGCACAATACATGGCACATGTATTTGACGGCAAGGTAGAACGCTCCTCTAAACGAGAATACGGACGTGCACATCTGGATTATATTGAGCCCACCAATGCTCTTTTTAAAGGTATTCCTCCAAAGTCTCAGGTCTGGATGAGTCATGGTGACTCTGTTCTGGAGCTACCGCCGCATTTTGAACTGCTGGCCACCACCGACTCCATTCCCGTGGCGGCATTCAAGCAGAAGGAGAAAGAAGTGTACGCCATACAATTCCACCCGGAAGTAACGCATTCGACAGACGGGAAAGCCCTGCTGCGCAATTTCGTGGTGCATATTTGTGGTTGCCGCCAAGACTGGACCCCGCTTTCTTTCATTGAAGAAACGGTCAGCGACATACAGCAGCAGGTAGGAACGGATAATGTGGTACTGGGTTTAAGTGGCGGAGTAGATTCAAGTGTTGCTGCACTATTACTACATAAAGCTATTGGTAGTCAATTGGTTTGCATATTTGTAAACAACGGATTACTGAGATATAATGAATATGAATCCGTACTGGATTCCTACAAACATCTTGGATTGAATGTAGTCGGCGTGGATGCCTCTCAACGGTTTTATGATGAACTGAAAGGCGTTTCAGAACCTGAAGCCAAGCGCAAAATCATCGGAAAAGTGTTCATTGATGTCTTCCAGGAAGAGGCGCAGAAGTTGGAAAATGTAAAATGGCTGGGACAGGGTACCATTTATCCCGATGTCATTGAATCCGTTTCTGTACACGGTCCATCCGCCAAGATCAAATCACACCATAATGTGGGCGGTCTGCCGGAAACCCTGCACCTGAAAATCATTGAACCCTTGAACCGTTTATTCAAAGATGAGGTAAGACGCGTGGGAAAAGCATTGGAATTACCTGAAAACATCCTCCACAGGCACCCTTTCCCAGGGCCGGGACTCGGCATCCGAATTTTGGGTGATGTGACCGCTGAAAAGGTGGAAATCCTGCAAAAGGCAGATTATATCTTCATTGAAGGCTTGAAAAGGGACAGGTTATACAACGATGTATGGCAGGCAGGCGTGATGTATCTGCCAGTGCAAAGCGTGGGCGTTATGGGAGATGAAAGAACTTATGAAAATGTTGTAGCTTTGCGGGCTGTAACCAGCGTGGATGGTATGACCGCCGACTGGTGCCATTTGCCTTACGAATTTTTGGCACGAGTTTCGAATGAGATTATCAATAACGTAAAAGGGATAAATAGAGTAGTATATGACATCAGTTCTAAACCACCTGCAACGATTGAATGGGAATAAACTATTGATATTCTGTTTAATAATATCTGGAATCTCATCTTGTGCTTCAAAAAAAATAAGCTCTTCATCCAACGTAGAGGTGGTGGCTATTGATACCAAAAGAACGGAGACCTCTACAACATCCGGTTCAACAAAGAACAGATACGAAGATTCTGTTTCAAAGAAACCTGTTGTTTTTGATTTGGATAATAACTCGATACAAAACAATACAAGCAATTACAATCCAAGTACTTATACAGAGCCTGCAAAAATACTAAATACCGACCCCAACCGGGTACATAATATTGCCGTTATTCTTCCATTCTACCTCGACCAGATTCCGCTGGGGCAATATGCAGACGATACCACCAAACAACTGGGTACAGATTCCAAAAATGCAATGGAATTTTATCTGGGATGCCAGATGGCTCGAGAGAAATTTGAAAGCGAGCAACTGAAAACCAATGTATATTTTCTGGATGACAGAAATGACTCGCTCACCACGACTTCCCTCTTTAACATGAAACCATTCCCGAATGTAGATTACATCGTTGGACCGCTTTATTTTAAAAACCTGAAGTTAGCCTCGGATCTGGCAAAAAACAACCAGATTCCATTGATTTCCCCTTTGGCAAACTCCATGTACATAAATAACAATCCATATTACTTCAACGCCTCTGCATCGCTCAAATCTCAATACACTTATATTCTGGAGACTGTAAAATCCAAATACCCGAAGAAGACACTGGAGGTTTTATTCGATGCTCAGGACTCCACAGCAGAAAGCATCGATATACTGAAATCCTTAGCTGGAAATTACGGATACGGTGAAATTAAATACACCCCCCTGAAACTATCTGAGGATGTAGCAGCTGCCTTACGACAAAGCGACACCACAAGCGAAAGAGTGGTCTTAATCTACTCATCAAAAGACACTTATATAAAATCAATTATAGCTAAACTGAAACCGATAAAGAATCATCTGCAGATATTCACCTCTTCTTGCGCAAAGAATATCAAAGCGCTGACAGACACTAAGAATCCACATACCGTCTATAGTGTTTATCCATTTAATACAGACAATCCGAATTACAGTGTATTTGCAGCAAAGTATGAAGATAAATACAAGAAGAAACCTTCTGAGTATTCAAACCAAGGATACGACATCATGTTGTATCTTTTCTACCTTCTCGATAAAAACCAGCATCTTCAGGATAATATCTTCAATTACACAGCGGATTTTTACAATACACAGAGTAGATTCCGCATAAAACCAGTATTAAATAAAAACGGCAACGTTGATTACTACGACAACACATTTTTGTATCTTTACAAGTACGTAAACGGTACATTTATCATCGCAACACCTTAGTAGTAATTAATTCATGAAAAAAGTCATTACACTTGCAACCTTATTTCTCGTTGCAGTTTCTAGCTTGTTTGCACAGTATAACATGCAATTCCTCGGAAAGAAAACCTATACAGGGCAAAATCTCTCTGGAAGCTGGGGTTGGAATGACACCATCAACAACAAAGAATATGCACTGGTGGGAACAACAAAAGGCTTATCGATTGTAGATATCACCACCCCAAGCAATCCGGTAGAGGTGAAATTCATCAACGGTAAACAAGGCACCTGGAGAGAATGCCAGACCTATAAGAACTATGCCTATATCACGCAGGATAACGATACCACCAATTCGGAAGGGATACTGATATACGATTTAAGCCAGATACCCAACGGAAAGGCGGATACCTTTAAAGGCACCACCAGAAATGACTATATTACCAGAAACCACTCCTTATATATTGATGAAAAAGGTTTCCTCTACCTGAATGGAGGAAGGGTAAACATCAATGGCGTGGGCCAAAATGGCACCATCATTTATGATTTGAAGCCCAACCCTAAAAAACCTACCTTTGTGGGATATACACCATCGGCTTCCGGAACAAGCACCAACTATGTACATGATTGCTATGTAAGGAACGACACCCTGTACGAAGCACATATCTATAACAACCGTTTTACGGTCTGGGATATTCGGAACCGGGCCAATCCTATAAAAATACAGGATTTCGCTACCCCCTATAACACCATACATAATATGTGGCTGTCTGACGACAGCAAGACTTTATTTGTTACCCATGAAGAATTTGGCTTACCGGCCGAGGCCTATGATATTTCCAATTTGAATAATATTCGCCAATTATGTGAATTCAAGGTCTCACCGACCAACCAGGAGATTCTGCATAATGTACATGTCTTAAACGACTATATCATTGGCTCCTACTACTCTGACGGGGTGGCAATTTTTGATGCCTCCGACCCTACGAATGTCATACCTGTCGGTTATTACGATACGCAACCCACTTCCACCAGAACGGAAAACGGAGTTTGGGGCGCCTGGGGTTTCTATAAGTCCGGTGTTATTTCACTTAGCGATATGAGAGTCGGATTATATGTGGTGAAACCAACTTATGTAAGAGGGGCTAGAATACAAGGCACCGTGACAGACACCAATACCACACAGGTGCTGAGTGGTGTAAAAATCAGTTTTGTGGATACCGCCATTTCTGCCACCACCAACATTGACGGTTTTTACAAAACAGGTTCTGCCAAAGCAGGACTTACACAATTCAAGGCCGAAAAGACAGGCTACATCACAAAATACTTTTACGCAACACTGGTAAACGGAACAACCCTGAATGTTGATATTCAATTGAGACAAATTCCTGTATACACTACCCAAAATGCCACATTCTGCGATGGCAGAACCTATACGCTGCCGGACGGCAGAACAGTAAGCTCAGGTGGCGTCTACATATCCGACATCGTATTACCATCCGGCCGGGATTCCATCATCACGGTTAACCTTACACAGAGGAATAAGAGCACTTCAACATTGAACGCCGCTTTCTGCCAGGGATACAGCTATTCCCTACCCAAAGGAAGGGTGGTGACTGCTGCGGGAATCTACATCGACACCCTGACAAACTCCATCGGTTGTGACTCCATCATCACCGTCAATCTGACCAGAAAAGACAGAAGCACTTCAACATTGAACGCCGCTTTCTGCCAGGGATACAGCTATACCCTGCCCAAAGGAAGGGTGGTGACTGCTGCGGGAATCTACATCGACACCCTGACAAACTCCATCGGTTGTGACTCCATCATCACCATTAATCTGACTAGAAAAGACAGAAGCTCTACAACATTGAACACCGCTTTCTGCCAGGGATACAGCTATACCCTACCCAAAGGAAGGGTGGTGACTGCTGCAGGAATCTACATCGACACCCTGACAAACTCCATCGGTTGTGACTCCATCATCACCATTAATTTGACCAGAAAGAACAGAAGCACCTCAACATTGAACGCTGCTTTCTGCCAAGGATACAGCTATACCCTACCCAAAGGAACGGTGGTGACTGCTGCGGGAATCTATATCGACACCCTGACAAACTCCATCGGTTGTGACTCCATCATCACCGTCAACCTCTCCAGAAACAATAATACTACAGCAACTTTCACTACTGCTGTCTGTGCAGGCAACAGCTACGTATTGCCAAGTGGGAAATCAGTACAAGCCGGTGCCACCTACAGCGATACCATTCCAAATGCAGCGGGCTGTGATTCCCTGATCAGCATCACCATCAACGCATTACAGGCTGTGAGTACAAGCCAAACGGCAAATATCTGTTTAGGAGAAACCTACAGACTGCCGGACGGAAGCTTTACCGGTATTGAAGGGCTTTACAGAGATACGTTGCAAACTATCGGCGGTTGCGATTCCTTGATAAGCATCAACCTGTATGTTCACCCGGTTTACGACATCGTAAAACAGGACTCCATATATAGCGGAGACTTGTACACACTGCCGAACGGGTCGACAACCGCCATAGAAGGAAACTACATCAATACCCTGCAAACCGTCAATGGTTGTGACTCTGTGATCACCATTGTGCTGAAGGTTATTGACACTACAACCTTAACGGGTATCCGGAACAACATATATGCCACACCTCTATTGTTTGTCATTAGCAACCATCATCTGAATATCCAGAACAAGCTAAATGTAAGGGTGACGGAACTGGCAATCTACAATTCTGGCGGTGCATTAGTCAGTTTTTTCGAAAATCCGGATAACAACATACTGCTTCCTGAATTACCTAAAGATGTATACATCATTCGGGCAATTATCAACAACAGGGAACAGCAGACGGTAAAACTGGTCATTTATGAGTGATTTATAACATAATGTGCATTAATCATTTCTGTTTTTTGCTCAAAAGGCTTATATTCGCACCCTTATTTAATTAAACAACCATCATGGGTAAAGGAACAAGAACGGCGCTGGTTATTTTAACAGCATTTATCGTACTGATTTGCATTTATTGCTTGTCATTCACGTACAAAGTAAACTCCATAGAGAGTAAAGCGGTGGCTTTAGCAGAGAAGAATATTGAGATGCAGGATCCTGTAAAACGTTATCCTGACAACAAGTTGGCTCAATTTCTATATGAAGACTCTATTCATCAGAGCAGAATCAGCTATAAAAACAGATACCTCGATTCCATTTCCAACGAAAAGGTATATTTATGGAATACGTACAAATCCTGCAAGGAACAACAATTGAACCTGGGACTTGATTTACAGGGGGGAATGAGTGTGGTTTTACAGGTTTCATTAAAGGAATTGCTGCTTTCGTTATCCGATAACAGCCGTGACCCGAAATTCAATAAAGCGCTGGAATTGGCAGAACAACGCATGGTAACAACCAATGATGATTATGTCACCTTATTTATAAAAGCATACAAGGAATTAAGTCCTGAGACCAAACTGGCACAGACATTTGCAACCAGAAACAATAAAGACGAACTTTCATTTGAGAGTTCAGACGCTGAGGTTGAGAAATATATCCGTAAACAAGCCGGAGATGCTATCAACAGAACCTACAGTATCATTCAATCCCGTATTGACCAATTTGGCACCAAACAACCTACCGTAACACTGGAACCTAACAAAGGTAGAATCACCGTGGAAATCGCCGGTGTTGACAACCCTGCCCGAGTTCGTAAACTATTACAGGCTACAGCTAACCTGGAATTCTGGGAAACATATAAAGCAACAGAAATTGCCAGATCGATTAATGATGCAAATACCGTATTGAAAAACTTCCTGGATACTCAGAAAGATTTGGGCAAAGACTCTTCTACATTGGCAAAAGCCAAGAACATCCTGACCGGAGCTACAGATTCTGCAAACAATGCAGTCAACCCCCTGAGTGGTAAAAAAGATACAAAGGCGGACACTTCTCAGGCTAAGAAATTCGAGCAGTTTAAAAATGAGAATCCATTGTTTGCCGTTTTACAACCTGCTGTTGACAACAACAATCAGTTCCAACCATCTCCGGTAATCGGATATGTAAGTGCATTGGACACTGCAAAATTGTCTGAATACCTGAACAACCCCGATGTAAGAGGGGTATTCCCGAAAGATATTGATTTCTTATATTCAGCAAAACCATTCGGCGACAAGCAAAAATTCTATACCATCTACGCCATCAAAAGAAGTACAAATGATGGTAATGCACCTTTAGACGGCAGTGTGGTGACACAAGCCCGTCAGGATTACGACCCAAACGGACAAGTGGTGGTTAGTATGCAGATGAACTCCATCGGCGCAAGAATCTGGAGAGACCTTACCCGTAAGAACGTGGGCAACAGTATCGCCATCGTATTGGACAATCAGGTGTATTCTGCACCAAACGTAAACGGCGAAATCGACGGCGGTAGCTCTCAAATTACCGGCGGATTTGATATTCAGGAAGCGACCGACCTTGCTAACGTTCTAAAAACAGGTAAGCTACCGGCTTCCGCACGTATCATTGAAGAGGAACTTGTAGGACCATCGTTGGGTAAGCAATCTATTAATGCCGGTTTAATCTCTATGGGTGTCAGTTTCCTGCTGGTGGTAGTGTTCATGATCATGTTCTACTCATCTGCCGGTGTGGTGGCCAATATAGTATTGCTGTTAAACTTGTTTATGATTATAGGTTTGATGGCAGGATTCAGTTCTACACTCACATTGCCGGGTATCGCAGGTATCGTATTGACTTTAGGGATGGCTGTGGATGCCAACGTTATCATTTACGAACGCGTAAAAGAAGAACTACGGGCAGGAAAAGGATTGTATCTTTCAGTACAGGAAGGTTTCAAGCACTCTTTATCTGCCATCTTGGATGGTAACGTGACTACTTTCCTGACGGCATTCATCTTATTTATGGTAGGTATCGGACCTATCAAAGGTTTTGCGGTTACATTGATGATTGGTATCGGCACCACCCTGTTTACAGCGGTGCTGCTCACCAAAATGATTGTAGACAACAGAATGGAGAAAGGCAAGGAATTGAGCTACTTCACAGAGTGGAGTAAGAATTTCCTGCAAGGAAAGAAATTTGACTTTATCGGTAAAAGAAAAATAACCTATGCCATCTCAACCATATTCATCATTATCGGCTTTATCTCCTTTTTCACAAAAGGTTTTGAATTAGGTATAGATTTCAAAGGTGGTCGTGAATACAAAGTGAGATTCGAAAAGGCAGTGAATACCAATGATGTACGTGATGCATTAAATGCCACATTGGGTAATGGAACCGTTGTAAAACAATTCGGTTCTGCCAATCAGGTGAAAATCACCACTTCTTACCTGATTAAGAAAAGCGGAAAAGAAGTAGATGCAGAAGTGGAAACCGCTGTTTACAATGGACTGAGCAAATTCATTCCTAATACGTCTCTGGAAAACTTTAAAAGAGTGAACCTGATGAGTTCCACTAAAGTGGACCCGACTGTAACCGGTGATTTTAAACGCAGTTCTATTCTCGCTACTATCTTATCTCTGGTGGTGATCGGCATCTATCTCTTGATCCGATTCAGAAGATACGGATATTCTGTAGGGGCAATCGCTGCAACGGCACACGATGCATTTGCTGTATTGGCTTTATTTTCGATCCTGCATGGTGTGGTGCCATTCGCATTGGAAATCGACCAGACATTCATCGCGGCTATCCTTACCGTTATCGGTTACTCACTGAATGACACCGTGATCATCTTCGATAGATTGAGAGAATACCTCAACATGAATCCAAACTCAAACATGAAGGATACCATGAATGCGGCCATCAACAGTACGCTATCCAGAACATTCAATACGGCATTTACCGTCTTCATCGTGGTATTTATCTTATTCCTCTTTGGAGGCTCTGTATTGAAAGGATTCTCTTTCGCCATGCTGATTGGTGTTGTAGTCGGCATATACTCATCCGTATTCATCGCCTCTCCTATCATGTACGATCTGGATAAGAATCACGACGGCTACACTCAACCTGAAACGAGTGGAAAAGCTGCAAAGAAAAAATAAACGTTTAATCACATATCGAAAGTCCTGACTTGTTCAGGACTTTTTTATTTTTAGGCATGGACAAGTTAGAATTCATTGAGCATATCAAATTTCCCTTCCCCGTCAGACAACAGGTTGCCTGGGGTGAAATGGACGCGTTCAACCATATCAATAACGTCATCTATTTCCGTTATTTTGAGACAGGCCGTGTCGAGTTCTTTAACCAGACCGACTTATGGAAAACATTCATCGACGAAGAAATCCGTATTGTGGTGGGCAAACTGGAATGCAATTACATCCGGGAAATCACACACCCCTCAGAGATTGAAATAGGTGTCGGAATTAAGAAAATAGGAAATACCAGCCTTGTCGTTCACCACGTGGTACGCTGCAAGGGAGAGATAGCTGCCCACGGAGAAGGTATTATCGTAGCAACAGACCCTGCAACAGGAAAATCCAAACCCTGGTCAGATAAACTGCGGAACGAGTTCTCGCAATGGTTATAGGCTACAGTCGTTGGGTGTATATCGAAAAATGCTTGCCCTGCTCCTCCAATTCGCCGATAGCATTGGCAAAGATATTTTTAACCACCTCCAGATGATGAGGTTCTTCAAATAATAGATCTTCATAATGAAAGATGATCAGGTTGATTTCCTTTTCTCCAATCCAGGATAAATCATTCAGGCATTCATCCAATGAATCGAAGTTGTGCCGGAAATACGGCGGAAAGTTCAAGGCCTTTGCAATCTCTTCATAGAAATGAGCCATCACGGCACACTGCTGACCGTCTACGAAAGCCAGATAGGTCCCCTTGCTGATAATATGATGTTTGAATGACTGCATTTCTGATTTACTGTGTGCTGTTGTATATTTAGATTTGCTTATAGAAAAATCGAATGTGTGAATTTCAACGAATCTGCTATTCCTATCTGGATATTTCGATGAAGGTACTGTAATGATCCGGTGTATACCAAGCCCTACCGTCACTGCCGGTCACCAATCGCTGCGCCCCTCTGTTCTTCCCTTCCACTTTTGGTTGTATATCCCATTCCTGGTAGTCAATTTGGTTACCAGCAGCATCTCGTTCCGGCAGGTTGTGCTCGTAATTACCAAAATGGCGACCTCCCACATATCCTTCCGGTGCTTTCTTATGCTTACGGATAAAATCAAGGACTAAAATCGCTTTTTCAGGCACAGAGGGATTCGAAGTCTTGGAAATCCGGGTTTCTGTCGCGGCTGGTGCCGGACTGTAATTAGGATCACTCACTGTCTTATCGGTAATTCCGGAAGCAGTCTTACATTGCTCTTTCCCGTCCTTCAGTCCCTCCAGATAACCTGCACGAAAGCCATTGTTATAGCTGTCGTTTTTGCTGACCAAAAAATCACAGGATGGCAACAGGCATGTTAAAGCCAATAACATCAGCCAAATGTTGAGGCTGCTTTTTGAATAGTGTATGATATCCTGCAGTGATTTCATTACATAACCCATTATAAAAAAATGCTTACTTCTTATTTGCTTTTGCATGGTCTGCCAGAAACTGTGCCAATCCCTTATCTGTCAGAGGATGGTGGAACAGCCCCATGATGGAACTCAGCGGACAGGTTACCACATCGGCTCCCGCTTCGGCACATCTCACGATATGAAGCGCATTGCGCACTGATGCAGCCAGTATCTGTGTATTGAAATCATAATTATCGTAAATATGACGGATCTGCTGAATCAGTTCAATACCATCCTGATTGATATCATCCAATCTGCCTACAAAAGGGCTCAAATACGTTGCTCCTGCTTTTGCCGCCAGGATTGCCTGTCCCGGTGAAAAAATCAAGGTGCAATTGGTTTTTATGCCATGATCGGAGAAATACTTGATGGCCTTCACGCCATCCTTGATCATCGGAACTTTCACCACAATATTCTTATGCAGTTTTGCCAGTTTTTTGCCTTCTTCCACCATGCCTTTATAATCCGTGGAGATCACTTCGGCACTCACATCGCCATCTACAATTTCACAAATTTTCCTGTAGTGATTCCACACATTCTTATCGCCCGTGATACCTTCTTTTGCCATCAGAGAGGGGTTGGTCGTGCATCCGTCCAGAATACCTAAATCTGCGGCTTCTTTTATCTGTTCAAGATTGGCTGTGTCAACAAAAAACTTCATACGTAACTATTTAATGATTATACTGCAATATTAGGAAATTTAAATGGATTCGATCTGAAATATTATACACCGAGTCGCAGACTCTTCAACAATGCTGAAACCATCCGTCCTTCGTGTTGTTAATGATATTTAAGGTTAATTTAGAATAGAAAACTTTACATTTGCATTCATGAACATCAACAAGGCATTTTATCCTTTCCTGATTGCCGTAGTACTCGCATCGGGAATTTTTCTGGGATATAAGATACAGGCGAGAAACGCAGCTAAAGGAAAGGTATTTTACAGTTCTTCCAACGACTCCAAGCTGGAGTATCTTCTGCGCCTCATAGATGCCAAATATGTAGATTCCGTTGACCAGCAGAAACTTTACGATGACGCCATCGCCAAGATGCTGAGCGACCTCGACCCGCACAGTGTCTACCTGCCTCCTATGGAAATGAAACATGAAGCAGAAATCATGGAAGGAAATTTCGAGGGCATCGGCATTGAGTTTTCCATACAAAAAGATACGATACAGGTAGTCACCCCCATCAGTGGCGGACCTTCCGAGCAGGCAGGTATCTCAGCAGGCGACAAGATTATAAAGATAAATGACACAACTGTGGCGGGTATAAAAATCACCAATGAAATGGTGATGAAGAAACTGAAAGGCCCGAAAGACAGCAAAGTGAAAGTGACCATGCTCAAGAATGGTACAAAAAAATTGGTCACCTACACGATAAAGAGAGACAAGATTCCGTTGTACAGTGTGGATGCAGGTTTTATGCTGGATAAGGAAACAGGCTATATTAAGATAAACCGTTTCTCCAAAACCACCTATCAGGAATTTTACGACAAACTGGATGCGCTCTCCAAACAGGGAATGCAGCGTTTAGTGTTGGACTTGCGTCAGAATCCGGGCGGTTTCATGGATCAGGCCACTGCCATTGCCGATGAATTCTTAGATGGCAATAAAACCATCGTATATACCGAAGGCAGAACCATGCCAAAAACATATGACAAGGCAAGATCTGCAGGTTTGTTTGAAACCGGTAAGCTGGCGGTTCTAATCGATGAAGGTTCCGCCTCTGCGAGTGAAATCGTGAGTGGTGCCATTCAGGACTGGGACAGAGGTGTCATCATTGGAAGACGCTCTTTTGGAAAAGGACTGGTACAGCAGGAATATGAACTGGGCGACGGCAGCTCCGTTCGTCTGACAATCGCGAAATACTATACTCCAAGCGGCAGAAGCATTCAGCGCCCGTATGATGACAATGTGGATGATTACTACGGCGATATCTCCAAGCGATTCAAAGACGGCGAGGTATTCAACCAGGATAGCATCAAGCAGGATAAGAAGGAAATATACAAGACGCTTATCAAAGGCAGAACCGTTTATGGTGGAGGAGGCATCACACCTGACATCTACATGCCGCTGGACACCAGCATGCTGAATCCATTTGTAACGGAAGTTTACGGATCCAATATGCTGCAGGAGTTTGCTTACAACTACTATCTCCTCCACAAAGACGCTTTTGCAAGATATACAACAGCCGAAGCGTTTAAAAACGGATTTAACATAGACAATAATCTGTATGCCGAGTTTGTAAAATACTGCGCACAAAACGGCGTAGGAAAATCCACAGCTGCCTACACGGAAAAATCAAGAGTATTCCTAAGCAATAAGCTGAAAGCCTATATAGGCAAACAAGGTTGGAAAACGGATGGATTCTATGCTGTAGTGGCACAGGATGACAAGATGATACAACGCGCTTTACAGGAATTGAAAAAATAAGAGACGGGTATTCCGCAAAAGAGGAAATCTACTATTTGCGATTTAGATCTTGCATGATTTGTGCAACTCTTTTACTGTTTAAATTGGACCGCAGAAACACCTCATACTCCTTATGCATATCAAATGGATTGTTTATTCTGGCCTGTACCATCGTTTCAAACGCCTCATAAGAATCGGGCATACCCACCAGTTGATCCAGGCCAAACGCATAGAACTCACTGTTCTTTTCATATTTGCCCACCATGTAGCATTTTCCTACGGCAGCTTCAAATACACGGGGCGTCACGGGATTGAAACCGCCGGTGCGCTGTTCCCCGCCGTCAATGCCGGGAGAAGTGACAATGGCAATTTTGGCCTTCGCCAGAGTCATCAATAAATCAAACCGCGATTCCAGTTTCCCCATCTTTCCGTTGATGCTGGAATAATAGATATTCTCACCGTTTTCCATTTCGCGGTGTACGTAATTGGTCTGCGGATACTTCGTTAAAAAACGGGCGATGTATTCCTCTATCGTCTTGTTTTTTCTGCCCACATTGATGATGTCGATATCTTTGGATACTTCCTGATTGAACAGGTTCAGATGCCTATCCGAGATGGAAAGCGGCAGGTGTTGGATGTTCACTTTGGTGCGCTTCGCCTTCAGGTATTCATACACCTCCAGTCCGGAAATATACACCAACGGAAAATGCACAAAATGCTTTTCAAACAAATCGTCATAGCGTTTCCAGTAATCGATGATATAGGGAACCACATTGGATTTATTCAGGTACAAACGATGGTAATCCGGCGTCATCATCACCGAAAAGAGATACCCCGGCGAAGTCGATTGCTTGATGGCAAAATTTCCGACGCTTTTATAAATCAGTTTTCCCAGCGTGTATTTCAGTTTGGGCAGCAAATGAATGGGAATATTTTGTGCAGCAGAAAAATCGTCTTCCAACTCATACAGGATCAGATATGACGGATACTGCTCAAAATTTCGAATGGAATCTATTTGTATGATACCCGGCATGCGTTGAGTGACGTTTGGTAACATTATACAGGAAAGATATACATAAAATCAGTACAGCACAAGCAATTGTATTATTTCTTACGGAAGAAAATATTGATGGGGACACCGCTCAGCGAAAAATGCTCACGCATCCTGTTCTCCAGATAATTCCGGTATGCTTCTTTCACATAATCCGGATGGTTGCAGAAAAAGGCAAAGGACGGCGTGCTGGCAGGCAGCTGTGTCACATATTTGATCTTGATGTATTCACCACGATAAGCAGGCGGTCCGTACTTTTCTATCTCCGCCAGCATGATTTCATTCAGCTGGTGCGTCGGTATCTTGATCTGCTTGTTTTCGTACACTTCCAGCACCTTATCGATTGCCTGATAGATACGTTGTTTCTGCAAGGCAGATACAAAGACAATCGGCACATCCGAAAACGGCGCAATCTTGTCCTTTATTCTCTTTTCAAAATCCAGAATGGTTTTGGAATCTTTCTCTATCGCATCCCACTTGTTCACCAATATCACCACGCCTTTCTTTCTTTGTACGATGATGCTGAAGATTTTCAGATCTTGCAGCTCGATGCCCACGGTAGCGTCTATCATCAGGATACAGACATCCGATTCCTCAATCGCCTTCACCGCACGGATAACGGAATAAAATTCCAGATCCTCATGCACCTTGCTTTTCTTGCGGATGCCCGCCGTATCGACCAACAAAAACTCTTTGCCGTATAAATTGTAATGTGTGTGAATGGAATCACGGGTGGTGCCGGCAATATCCGTCACGATGTTGCGTTCCTCGCCTACCAGTGCATTCAGCAAGGTCGACTTTCCGGCATTCGGCTGTCCGACTATCGTGATTTTAGGCAGGTTGGCATAAATATCGACCGCATTTTCCACTTCGTCCGGAATCTGCTCCGTAATAAAATCCAGGATTTCGCCCGTGCCGCTGCCACTCATGGACGACACGCAAAACAGGTTTTCAAAACCCAGTCCGTAGAATTCGTTGGCGGCATAGGAACGCTCGGTATTATCTACCTTGTTCACGGCAATAACCACAGGCTTTTTGGTCTTGCGCAGTTCCTGTGCCAGCGACTCATCCAGGTCCGTGATGCCCGTGGTGACGTCCACCATGAAAATCATGAGGTCCGCTTCCTGTATGG
Source organism: Chitinophagales bacterium (assembly GCA_046329775.1). Lineage (GTDB taxonomy): Bacteria > Bacteroidota > Bacteroidia > Chitinophagales > JADIYW01 > JADJSS01. The sequence continues at coordinate 16,331 of JAXLTX010000001.1, read as the reverse complement.
CCAGGCGCACCTGGCTGCGGATGGCTTTTTCAAACACATCATCGGTATGCAGCACAAAACCGCCCGTATCGATGACATTGAAAGATTTGCCGTTCCATTCGGAAATGCCGTATTGGCGGTCGCGCGTAACGCCGCTGAAGTCATCGGTAATGGCTTTGCGCTCTTCCAGCAAACGATTGAAGAAGGTGGATTTTCCAACATTTGGGCGGCCTATGATAGCAACTGTATATGACACTTTTTATTGATTTATGATTTACGATTTACGATTTGAGATTTATATTTTACGAAAAAAAAGAAAGTATAACACATTGACTCAAACTTCCTCATTATTTCATTACTTAATTATTCAATTATTTCATTAAAAATCCCGGTAACCGAACTTGCGCAACATGCTTTCATTGTTTCGCCAGTTGTCGGACACGCGCACATGGGTTTCCAGAAATATTTTTTTGCCGAAAAACTTTTCCAGGTCAGTGCGCGACTGCATGCCCACTTTCTTCAGCATCTCGCCACCTTTACCGATTAAAATCGGTTTCTGGCTTTCGCGCTCCACATAAATTTCCACGGCTATTTTAATGATATCCTTATCTTCGGTAAACGAGGAACACACCACCTCACAGCTGTAAGGAATCTCCTGTTTATAGTTCAGCAGGATTTTCTCGCGCACCACTTCCGTCACGAAAAAGCGCTCCGGGCGGTCGGTCCAGTCGTCTTTGCCAAAATAAGGCTCACTTTCCGGCAAATGGCTCACAATGTCGTTCATCAGCGTTTCCAGATTCCAGCTGAATTTGGCGGAAAACGGGATCACCTTAGCCTGCGGAAAATCTTCCTGCCACTTCAGGCGCTCAGGCTCCACCTCCTCCGGGGCTACCAGATCCGTTTTGTTCAGCAGCAGCACAACCGGCACCCTCATATTCTTGATCTTCTCGTATTCTTCAGGCTGGTTTTCCGGTTTATCGCCAATCTGCGCCATGAAGATGAACACATCTGCATCTTCCAGCGAGGTGCGCACAAATTCCATCATGGATTCCTGCATCTTGTAGGCCGGCTTGATGATACCCGGCAAATCGGAAAAAATAATCTGGAAGTCATCGCCGTTCACAATACCGAGAATGCGGTGGCGCGTGGTTTGTGCTTTAGAAGTGATGATGGAAACGCGCTCGCCGACGAGGGCATTCATCAGGGTAGATTTCCCGACATTGGGTTTCCCTAAAATATTGACATATCCTGCTTTGTGGCTCATGGTAGGTGGTCTAAATTTTAAAACTAAAATCCGTTTTGCTGTATAGCTGGCGCAAAGATAGTGATTTTTCGGGGAAATCGGAAATGGAGCTTGAGCGATGCGGATGGCTTATTGCTTTTAAAACATTAAACTGTCAAATCCAACGATTTCTGGCACCAGAAAATAATAGTAGAAATCCTTTGCATTCTTATATTTACCACAACGCTCGTAAACCTAATGCATCCTAACTTAGGCTAATCCAATAACTGATATCGAATTAAGTAGTGATGAAAACCTGTAAATCAAGAATAAAAATGCCGCGTTTTCTCTTATTCATCTTCCTTCTGGCGCTTGGCGGTTCGCTGCATGCACAGGCCAAACGCTATCCGGTTCTCTCCCCTTTTGAGCTGAATGACATCGGCAGTTTTATGGCACAGTTTCCTTTAGAAAACGGCCTGGTCAGCTACTCGTCAGACACGCTGCAACTCGCCGGTCTCCCCAAAAGATATCCTTACCGTATTGTTGCCTATTTTGATTCCTGCAGGCTGATTTCGCTGCATGTGCTCTTCAACGAAACCGGCAATGGCCTCTCCTACGAAGGCTTTGAAGCCATTCGCAAGGCGCTGCTGAATCTCTGGGCGCCGCAGCATTATCCCAATGGCATCATCCGCAACCGAAGGGGCATGGGAAACATCGCGCATATCTGGGAAACCATGGATTTCAGGGTGGAATGGACATATCAAAAACAGAAGAACGATGCCACAAAGAAAATGGGCTGGTTGTTTCTCTACACCCGAAACCAATATATAGAAGATTACCATTGATCTGCTAACGCTGAATGCTCTATATTAAAAACTTGCGATGGCTAAGAACAACATAAAAAAAGGTTTCCAATTGGAAACCTTTTTTCTAGTAGCGGGAACAGGACTCGAACCTATGACCTTCGGGTTATGAGCCCGACGAGCTACCAACTGCTCCATCCCGCGATGTGGCTGCAAAGATACACGCTTATATTCAAAATGCAACATTAATTTTGAGTAAACAAAAAAAGATGCTCATTTCTGAGCACCTTTTTTTGTTTGTTAGTGAGATTCCCTCTTTCGAGAAAATGACTTTCTTAGAATCTTTCCAACTGACTGAAGAAGAAATTGCCTTCGATTTCAGCGTTTTCATCAGAATCAGAACCGTGTACCGCGTTTTCACCAATGGATTTCGCGAAACGTTTACGGATAGTACCCTCTTCTGCCTGTGCAGGATTGGTTGCACCGATTAATTTACGGAATTCTTCCACCGCGTTGTCTTTTTCCAGGATAGCTGCCACAATCGGGCCTCTGCTCATGAATTCCACCAGTTCGCCGTAAAACGGACGTGCGCTGTGTACTTCATAGAATTTACCAGCCTGAGCCTCAGATAATTTGGTGTATTTCAAAGCCACTACTTTAAAGCCTGCTTCTGTAATCATTGCCAAAATAGAGCCAATGTTGTTAGCTTCCACCGCATCCGGTTTAATCATCGTAAAAGTTCTGTTCGTTGCCATTTTTTAAATTTTGTGCAAAATTAGTTATAAGTTATAAGTTATTGGTTATTAGCAAAAAGATTTACTATAAATTAATGTAAACCACATTCATTTTCACTTTCACTCTCACTTTTATTATCTTTGAAGCGCATGGAAAATATTACAACGCTACAGGAATTCTTAAAGACACCCAGAAATATCGTGATCACCACGCATCAGAAGCCGGACGGTGACGCCATGGGTTCTTCGCTGGCGCTGTACAACTACCTGCAACCGCAGGGGCATAATGTCCGCGTGATAACACCAACGGAGTTTCCCGCCTATTTTGGCTACCTGCCGGGCTGTGATGAAGTCTGGAACTACCTGGAAAACCCCAGCCTGAGCCAGATTGCCATCGAATCAGCCGAATTGATATTTTGTCTGGATTTCAATGATTTAGGCAGAATAGAACCGCTGAACGAGTTCATCCTTAAGAAGGAGACGGCAAAGCTTGTCTTAATTGATCACCATCTGAATCCGCAGATTGATGCAGAATGGATTTTGCACGACACCAAGGCCTGTTCCACCTGCGAACTGGTGTACCGCTTATATGAAATACTGGAACCGGCTTACGTACCGACCAAAGAAGTGTCGGAATGTATTTATACAGGTATCCTCACAGATACGGCCAGTTTCTCCAACGGCGCTACCAGCAAGAAGGCACTGGAAATCACCGCGCATTTATTAGACTGCGGTCTGAACATCATCTATGTGCAGGAACAACTGAACCAGAACGGCCGCGAGGAAAAACTGCGCTTCATCGGCAATGCATTGTCGCGCAATATGATTATTCGTGAAGATATTGGTATCGGCATCATCATCGTAGACAAGAAAGATGCCTACCGTTTCAACCTACAGACCGGCGATACGGAAGGTCTGGTGAATTATCCGTTGTCCATCAAAAATGTGAAAGTGGCCATCCTGATCAAACAGGAATCGAAAATCATCAAGCTCTCTTTCAGAAGCAAAGGAGATTTTTCGGTGGAGCGCATCTGTCGTGAAAACTTTGAAGGCGGCGGTCACCGCAATGCCTCCGGTGGCAGATCCTTTTTGTCCATTGACGAAACCATCGAGAAGATCGTACATATTTTTGAGCAAGAAAAACTGGTATAAACATGACACGCTTATCCGTCAACCTCAATAAGATTGCACTCATCCGCAACTCCCGTGGCAGCAACTATCCTGACCTGATTCAGGTGGCCAAAGACTGCGAGCGTTTTGGAGCACAGGGCATCACCGTACATCCGCGACCGGACGGACGGCACTGCAAATACACGGATTTAGCCCCCTTAAAAGCCATCTGTACCACGGAATTCAATATCGAAGGCTATCCTGATAAACACTTTTTAGACCATGTAATCAGTGTAAAACCACATCAGTGCACGCTGGTGCCGGATGCACCCAATCAGCTCACCTCCGACCATGGCTGGAACACGATTGTTCAAAAGGAATTTCTGGAAGAAGTCATCACAGAATTAAAAAGCAACGGCATCCGTGTTTCCTTATTCATTGATGCAGACAGCGCCCTTATTGAAGGCGCCGCAAAGGCGGGTGCTGAGCGAATTGAATATTACACAGGACCTTATGCCAAGCATTATACGACCAATCCGGATGTCGCCATTAAGCAAATAAAAGAAACCTGCCATGTGGCAAAGCAGCTGGGCCTTGGCATCAATGCCGGTCATGATTTAAATCTAGACAACCTGAAATACCTGAAAGACAATCTTGTGCAATTGGATGAAGTCTCCATTGGCCATGCGTTGATCTGCGACGCAATTTATCTGGGCTTAGAGAACACGATACAATTGTACCTGAACAGACTGCAATAAACTACTGATTCAGGATATTGATGGAATCCAATACGCGTATCATGGAATCCACATTCTTTATTTTCATTAACGTAGAATCCTGTGATTCCTGAAACTCCTCCGAAACCATTCTGTAATATTCATCTCTTGTCATGTGGTATTTCTGTTTAGGCGGCAGGCTGTCCGTGCTGTAATACATTGTTCGATTATTTCGCATCTGTTCCTGCTCGTGCATCTGCACCATGGAATAAACGAGCAGAAAAACGATGAACAGCGAAAACACGGCAATGGCACCGACATTATAGATATTCCATTCGATGCCTCTGGGTGAAGCATTGCCCGTTACCGGACGATGGTGTTTCTTTACAATCTCCTCATAAAAGGGATGCACCTTTACTCTGGGTTGGGGAATTTCCTTTTTAGGCTCCTGTTGAAGTTTAATAAATTCGGCATACAGCAGATGATAATAGGCCAGCTTATCCGCATCAGACAAGATACTATATGCTTCGGTAATTTCAATGAATTTATCTTCCGCAGCCTTATTGTTCAGGTTTTTATCCGGATGATACCTGAACGCAAGTTTTCTGTAGGCTGATTTTATCGCTGATGAAGGCGCACCAAACGGCAATCCGAGTATGTGGTAATAATCCTTCATTCAATGACTAAAATAAATAAAAGCGGCAAGAGTTCATGCAATTATCGGGTAAACGTTTGAAGAAAAAAAATATTACGCTATTTTAGCCTATATAACAACGCTGTATGAAAATAGTCATCACATTTATTGTCATCATCGGTATCAGCATAAGCAACTCTCTGGCTAAGACACCGGGATGGTTCGAAGGAACATGGGTAGGCACCGGATATCAGGTAGACGGACAATCATGGACGGTAGAGTTTGTGAAAGAAGGGAAAACGCTCAGCATCAGTTACCCCTCGCTGGGTTGTCAGGGCAACTGGATCGTCTTAAAGGCCACCAAAAATAGAATTGATATCCGTGAAAACATCACCGAAGGAACAGATAAGTGTGATCAAGGTTGTGAGATTGCCATTTTCCGCTTAGATAAAGATCAGATTTCCGTGGTGTATTCATTGCCATCCTTTCAACAGCATGCCATCGCCACTTCTGTTTTGGTAAAAAGGCACTAAACAAATTACCACATCATCGGGAATTTGGCCGGATTCACTTCATGCATCAGCTTATTGATGGTGTTGAACACATCTTCCGCACTGGGTTTGCAGAAATAATCGCCGTCGCTGCCAAAGGCACCGCGGTGCTCTTTAGCCGAAAGTGTCACCGGCTCGCTGTCCAGGTAGCGGAAAATGTCTTGTTTTTCCAGCACCTGCTGCAGCATATAGGCGGTGCCGCCTCCCGGAAAATCTTCATCTAAAAACACTACGCGGTTGGTTTTCCGTATGGAGTTTCCAATCACGCCATAGGTATCAAAGGGTAATAAGGTCTGTACATCAATCAGCTCAACGGAAATACCGGACTTACTCAGATTTGGCAATGCCTCCTGAGCGATACGTACACAGGAACCATAAGTCACCAAGGTAACATCGTTGCCTTGGTGTAAGATTTCAGGAACGCCTAAAGGCACGGTAAATTCACCCGGATTCAGCGGCATTTTTTCTTTTAAACGATATCCGTTCAGACATTCGATCACCAGTGCCGGCTCATCTCCTCTCAACAGCAGATTGTAGAAGCCGGCTGCCTGCGTCATGTTCCTTGGCACACAGATATGCATACCGCGCAATGCGCCTAATATCATTTGTATGGGCGATCCGGTATGCCAGATACCCTCCAGTCGATGGCCGCGGGTGCGCACAATCAACGGCGCTTTTTGTCCGCCTTTGGTGCGGTAACTCAGACAGGCCAGGTCATCTGCCAAAGGCTGCAATCCGTAGAGTAAGTAATCCAGGTATTGTATCTCCGCAATCGGACGCAGGCCGCGCATGGCAAGACCAATACCTTCGCCCATGATACTTGCTTCCCGGATACCGGTATCGTAAATACGTTCTTTTCCAAACTTCGCCTGCAAACCTGCAAATGCCTGATTCACATCCCCGATCTTGCCAACATCTTCCCCGAAGGCAACGATTCTGCTGTCTCTGGAGAAGTTGGCATCAAAACAGGCATTCAGTACCTGATAACCGCTCACAACGGATGGTCTTTCTTCATAGTGCGGCTGTACAATCGGCAAACGCAAGGGTGAATACAGGGAATTGGTATGCTGATAGGATGAGTAGCGTTCGTCGTTGATTTGCGTCTGAATGGCCCGCCATTTCTTTAGCTGCTCCACGGCCTGATTGCGCTCATCTTTCACCAGCACCAGCACATCTGAAACGGTTTTAAATACATCCTTTCGCATCGGATCGATGGAATACTTCAATTCCTTTTCAATCTCTTCCAACTGTTCCTTGTAGGCGGATGTTTCCGCTATTTTCTGAATGATGGCCGTGGCCTCGTTCAGTTCGTCCATAATCGGACCATGAAATTTCTTCCAGGATATCTTTTTCTGCTCCGCCACAAATTTTCTGGCATCGTTCTCTATAGTTTCCAGTTCTTCTTCCGAAGCAATCTTATTTTGTAAAATCCATTTCTTAAACTGTAGGTTGCAATCGTGTTCTTTTTCCCACTGTAGTCTTTCCGGCGATTTATATCGTTCATGCGAGCCGGAGGTGGAGTGCCCCTGCGGCTGCGTCAGCTCTTCCACGTGTATGATGGCCGGAATATGCGTCTTGCGGGTTTTATCTGCGGCCAATTTGTATGTAGCCACCAACTGCGGATAGTTCCAGCCTTTGACCACGTAGATATCATAGCCGTTGCTGTTGCCGGTACGCTGAAATCCCTTTAAGACCTGAGAAATGCTGCCTTTGGTGGTCTGGTATTCCTTCGGAACGGAAATGCCGTATCCGTCATCCCAAACCGAAATGATCAGAGGGACCTGTAATACTCCGCCCGCGTTCACCACTTCCCAAAATAAGCCCTCTGAGGTGGATGCATCACCGATGGTGGCAAAACAGATTTCATTACCGTTATTGCTGAACCCATTTTCTCCGATTTGGGCACTGAGTTCTCTGTATTTCTTGGAAGCCATTGCCAAGCCCAGCGCACGAATCATTTGAGAGGCGGTGGGTGAATTATCGGCGGCGGAATTCTTCTGATGTTTCAATTCTTTCCAGCTGCCGTCTGAGTGCAGATTTCTGGTGGCAAAATGGTTATTCATCTGACGCCCGCCGGAATGCGGATCTTCTTCCAGTGAAGGGTTGGCATACAACTGACCGAACAACTGCTCAACACTCACAATTCCGGTAGCCAGCGCAAAAGTCTGGTCGCGGTAGTAGCCTGCACGGAAATCTCCGTTTTCAAAAACTTTGGCTAAAGCGATTTGGGGTAATTCCTTGCCATCTCCGAAAATGCCAAACTTGGCCTTTCCTGTCAATACTTCCTTTCTTCCTGTCAAACTGGCTTCGCGACTGACACAAGCCAATTGGTAATCGTTCAGTATTTCCACTTTGAATTCATCAAAGGAAACCTGCTGACTTACACCTTTTGTGATCAATGGATTTGATGAAATCAAGGTCATAAATAGAATTTCGTCTCAAATTTAAACCGAAATTTACATTTAATACCTGAAATAAGCATCAGTTTGTTCACATTTAATTAAAGTTGTTAATGACTCGTTAAATAATAATGTGCATACCTGCAAATTGGTATATTTTTTGTGAGATTTGCAACATCAACTGAATTTTTCAGTTTCATTCATTCAAAAAAACTAAAATACACAGATATGAAACACTTATTATTTGCACTGACACTGACTATTTTAAGCCCCTTTGTGAAAGCCGATCCACCGGCTAACACTTCCTCCAAGATTAAATTCGCCGCCGTTGAACATGACTTCGGCAGCCAGCCTCAGGGTAAACCTGTCACTTGGGATTTCACCTTCACCAACGAAGGAACAGAACCTTTAGTACTGGAAAATGTACAAGCATCCTGCGGATGCACCACGCCGACCTGGACAAAAGAACCGGTAATGCCTAAAAAAAGCGGCTCCATCAAGGCGCAGTACAATATGGCTAGAGACGGCGCATTCAGAAAATCCATCACCGTTACCACCAAAGACGGTGAAACGATCACCTTATACATTTCAGGAAATGCAGTAGCGCAAGAACAGGGCGTAAATAAGGCAGAAAACAATATGCTGGGCGGCAGCGTAGAATAATCCTCAGAAAAACAAATTAATATCGTATAAAAAAACTCCGTGCAATTCGCCCGGAGTTTTTTACTTTTGTATGCTCATTATGCCAAAGATTTCCAACAAAGGCAATGCCATGCCTGCTTCTCCGATACGTAAGTTAGCACCCTATGCTGAACAGGCTAAAAGAAATGGCATGCATATCTATCACCTGAACATCGGGCAGCCGGATATTGAAACCCCCTACCAGTTTTGGGATGCAATCAAAAAACTGGACCGTAAGGTATTGGAATATTCTCCATCAAACGGATATGAGGAAGTAAGAAACAAATATGCTCACTTCTTTCAAAACAGATATGGATTGAAGCATCTATCGCCGGATGACCTGCTGGTGACCACCGGCGGTTCGGAAGCCTTATTATTCACCTTATTTTCCATCTTAGATCCGGAGGATGAAATCATCATTCCGGAACCATTATATGCCAATTATATCGGCTTTTCTAAAAGCGGCAACATTAGGGTACGCCCCATTCCTACTGATTTTGAAAATGGATTTGCGTTGCCTTCCATTGATGAATTTGAGAAAGTCATCAACGAAAAAACCAAAGCCATTCTAATTTGCAATCCAAACAACCCTACGGGTTACGCTTACAGCGATGCGGAATTGAACCGACTGAAGGAAATAGTCCTGAAACATGATTTGTTTTTAATCAGCGATGAGGTGTACCGCGATTTCATTTATGGCGATGTAAAACATTATACATCGGTGTTGAGTTTTCCGGAACTGGAACAGCACGCCATCTTAATCGATTCAATTTCTAAACGTTTCAGTGCCTGCGGTGCGCGCATCGGCATGATTGCAACCAAGAACAAGGAAGTATTGCAAACTGCGTTGAAGTTTGCACAGCAGCGACTGAGTCCGCCAACCGTGGAGCAACTTGGCGCCATCGCCATGTTTGATGTGGAAGAACATTATTTCACCAAAGTAAATACGGAATACCGCAAACGCCGCGATACGCTGGTGGAAGGGCTGAATAAAATAGAAGGGGTGAAATGCCATACGCCCGGTGGTGCATTTTATTGCATCGTGCAGCTGCCGGTGAAAGATACGGACGCATTTTGTCAGTGGATGCTGAGTGATTTCAATTACGAAGGCGAAACCGTGATGATGGCGCCGGCCAGCGGTTTCTATGCCACGGAAGGCAAAGGCAAAAACGAAGTGCGCATTGCGTATGTGTTAAATTCCATTGATTTAAACAAAGCGATTAAGTGTCTGGAAGAAGGGTTGAAAGCGTATAAAGAATTGTGAGTGCTGAATTTTGAGTACTGAATTATCTAAGCACCTCAACATCTACTAAATTTGTTATCTTTGCGGAACTTTACTTCTACTTTTGAAGTTATAGAAATTAGTTCTTTGTAAAAATTCTATCTGAAATCATAATTCTGAAATCATAATTCATAATTAAATATGGGGTTGACAGGAATTGACGGCAGGATAGTTGATAAGTAAGCATGCCGAGCATTGTGCAATTTGGCTCGTTAAATTTAACGCACGAAACTTTTTTACATGGCGAGAATACTTTCGCAATGGCTGCTTAATACAGGTTATTAAGCTCGGCCTTTGTACTACGGAATAGTTTTTCCAATACTATCCGCCAGTGCATAACCGAATTGGAATAGTGCTGCAGTTGTTTCGCCTGTAGTGCAAAATTCAGAAGCTAAGATTACTATCGGTTGGTAAAAACGCCTGTAGTAGTACGAAAATCAAGTTTGTACTAAGCATGTAGAAAGCGTATGAACGTTTTGTCCGGACGCGAGTTCAAATCTCGCCAGCTCCACTTTTAATCTCATAAGTATTGTTTAATCAATCACTTATGAGATTTTTTCTTTTAAGGGTAAACATAGGGTAAACGCTTTTAGCCTCTCCTCCACCTTCTAAATTGTTGATAAATAAATTCGTCACCCAACCGGAGTGACAAAGATTTTTCAGTAATGCAGTGTATGAAAAAGATTAATCCGCCCGAAGGGCGGATTTTTTTGAGAAGCATCTATCAAAAGACAGACGCTTCCTGTTAGATTATTCAAGCAACTTGTTTACTCTTCACGGCATTGAGCGTTAAGATATAGTCTGCTGCTTTGTTTGCCTGTGCGCTCGCCTTGAATATAAATGAAGTATCATTTTTCAAAGCTCTTAACCATGATTTTATGTAAATCACATTATCCATTCGGTGGCGTTCAAAATTGAGCTGTGAACAGATAAAGGTTGCGCCCAATTCCGCCACCAATTCTTCAAAAGCATATTCGCTTTCATTGGTGCTTTGCTTGCGGTCGCATCGTTCGGGTTTCTTAGTCCAGTGTATCAACTCATGGAAGCAGGTGGAATAAAATGGCTCTGCCCCTGTGAACTGTTCCCGTATCGGTAAGGTGATTTTGTCCGTTGCAGGATTATAATAGGCTCTGTTTTGTGGCAAATATTCAATATCTGCCCCTGTACTGATGATAATATCCTCGGCTTTGGTATCCTTTTCCCAATTCGTTAAAATGGTCTCCTTTTGCTTTTGGTCGTTGTAATATTCGGTCGGTAAGCCTTCGACGTCCGCAACATTGAATACATGATAGTATTTTAATACCCTGCGTTTGCTCACTCCTTCCTTGTTCTCTATTTGGTCGTAACTATCTGCTTTTAACAGTTGGTTGTTTTTATCGTAAAAAACAGACTTGTAAAATATCACTTCGGTTGCCTTGCTCCCTTTTTTAATCTTAGCTTGCAATTGCTGTATTTCAAAAAAGGTCAACCAATGGTTGGTCGTGTATTTTCGCATCTGCGCTACTGCTAAGAGATACAAAAAATTGATGCCTGTATAATAGGACTTTTTAAAAATGTTCTTCGGACGTTCTTTGGCTATGTTGTTCCAAAAAACGATGTAATCGTCTTCATTCACCTTTTCCAATAGTTCAATAATGGTGTTGGTCACTTTCTCGTATAATTCTTCTGTTTTCATTTTAATGATGTTTGATTGATTAATAATTTATGTTGCCATTGTCCGCAAAGCTGTAATAATCGGAAGCGGTTAAAATGATATGCTCTATGACAGGAATTTCTAAGTAAGTACCGGCTTTGCATACCTTATCTGTCAGTTTCAAGTCCATTTCACTCGGGGTTGTGTTTCCGCTCGGGTGGTTGTGCGCTAAAATGATACTGCTGGCGTGCATATTGATAGCAGGCTGAAAAATCATTTTCGGTTCTGCTACCGTTCCGCTGCTTCCTCCGATACTGATTAAGAAATAGCCTAAAATCTTGTTTTGCCTGTTCAGGTAGATAGCGTAAAAACGTTCTCTGTATTCAATATCCTCCGTCCAAATGGAGCGTAAAAAGGGAACTACGTCTTTAGATGACTTTATCTTTAACAAGTCTTTCGTATGTAGCTGTGGCTTATATAATACCTCTATTTCATTAACGTACTGCGTTTTCATACATACATGGTTTTAAACTGTTCAAACTGGAATTTGTAGCTTTCAGGGTCTTCGGTTGCTAATTGTTCAGCATATCCGCTTTCATAGATACTGTCTAAGTATTCATTAAAAAGTGTGTATTTTTGTTGTATGCTCATTTTAAAATTCGTTTTAGAGTGAAAAATGGTAGCGAGTAACGTCACTTACTCGCTACTTTCTTTTAGTGTCTATCCGATTTGGATTAATTCGATTTCGGTTTCTACTTCCTCGATTTTGGTTAAAATCGCTTCGTGCATCACCTTAACAGTCTTTTTGATAAACTCTTGGTTGGTGGTCTGCCATACATGACCATTTGAACTGTTTAGTTTAAAAGAGGTGTTTACGCTCTCGTCTGCCCTGACAATTCCCAATAATTCGTTGGCGTGTTCTTTGAGTTTGCCGTGACGTTCAAATAAATCATACAGGCGTTCGGCTCTGTCTTTACGTTCTGCAAATGACAATTGTTTTGATGCAATTGCAGGTTGTTCCGTATTCGGTTTCTCTACCGATTTTTCAGCAATTTTTGCTGTGCTGTCTGTGCCTTTTACAACTGTCAAAGCTGTTTTTGGAGTTGTTACGGTTGGCTTTACCGTTTGGATTGCTTTCGCTGTGTTGCTCATAATAAAATTGTTTTTATAGTGAAAAAATGAGTTCGCAATTGAAAAGTGTCAATTCATTGATTTTGAAAGTGCTGTATCTTTCTGTTTGGGCAAATGGGTGCCCAATTGTTCGCAACCACCACACCCCGCCCTGTCCAAAGGATGCAATTGCATCCAGTCCCCTGTGAGGGATATGTGAATCGGACGCAGTCCTTAGTACAGGCATTGCAGCAGCAAGTATGCCATTGGACATGGTCCTTATGTAGTGTTGGGATAGTCCCTTGGTGGTAGCTATGAGAGTCTTCATACGCTTTAATTTATTGGTTAAGAAATATGTAGTAAGTGATAAAAACGAAGTATTGGAAATAAAGGCAAGGTGGAGACTTGTACTACCTTGCTGTTTCCAATCAAGTTTTAACTTTCGAAGTATTTCAGCCAATATGAAGCGTGAAGCGGAATAGCGGTTCAGGAGGCTATTCTAAGAGAAAATAGGGTGACATGCAATTGCATGGGGTTGTAATGGAGAGGGTATAATGCAATTAAATATCGATTGCATGTATCTTTTAGAATTAGAGCAAGTAGACGGTGCTTTTTAAAAATTAGTACATTAACGTCTGCTTATAAAGTATATTTCATACTCAGAATCGCCAATAAAAATTATTACTAAAGTATCAGGAGCTACCTTATACATAATACCAGCTGTTGAATATTCCCCTCCGTATTCAGTTGTTGGATTCTCGTTAACAGACCAAGCGCCTAGAAATACATAACTAAAATCATCCTTTCTATATAAATAACCTGATTTTCTTTGTGAACCACCTATTTTCTGAAAGAATATTTTGTTATTTCTAAAATAGAAACGACAAGGGAAAAAACCATATTCAGCAATGCCTGGCCCCATTGTGTTGCATTGAATAGATTTCACCTTATTGTATCCTGTTAATTCATTTTTATTGATTGGATGTTTTATACAGTTAACCAGTTCCGAAATCTGACTTATTTTTACTGTATCAATGTCATTTTCTTCTAAAATGTTATTGTTTGCAGAATATACATCTAATTGCAAAGCTCGATTTATCTCATTTATTTTACCAATTGAATTATTTATGCACCTTAAATCACTGCTGTCAATTAGATTTAACCAGTTTTCATTAAAACGCAGATTTGGATATACAGAGGTATCTTTAATATGCAATGAAGTTGTTTTTGATAGACTGTCAGTTCTTGCGTAAGGTGTACCTGTATTTGATAAATTTAATGATAGTAATAATATTATACTTATCATGTTTATCTTAAATGAATTGTCCGTCATGATTTATACTGTTTAAGAGTTCATTAATAGTCTGCTTGTTTGAAATGCAATCAAGCCATTCCTGAGGTATATCGCTGATGCCATAATATAAACCAGCCAAACCACCCGTTAAGGCGGCAATAGTATCAGTATCCCCACCTAAATTCACTGCCTTAAGTATTGCATCTTTATAGTTGTCTGAATTTATGAAACACCAGATGACGGCTTCAAGTGTGCTCAGTACATAACCTGTAGACTGTATGTCTGATTCAGGCAGAAGCCTGAATGAATTGTTACATATCCTTTTGAACTTCATAATCTCAAGCATGTTCCTTGCATCATGATCTGTGATGCGCCATCCATGTTTCAGATAAGAGATACTCTTTTCCAAAGCGCTATTTTTACAATCCCCTTCAAGGATACACCTTACCATTCTTACATAAAAAAGGCAACATAAATCACAAAGGCTATTTCTGTGTGTAATTCTGTTGTCTTTCATCATCCTAAAAACAGATTCTGAGAAATCTTCAAGGAATGCGTATGGTAAACAACGCATCAGGCTTCCATTGCCTGCTGAATATTGATTACTGCTAATATTTAAATATGACTTTCCCGTTTTATTTAAATTGATTAATGCACTTCTAGTTGTAATGCCTATATCAAATACTTCACCATGAGCAGTCCTGTATCCATCGTTGTACCATTTCAGAAACAACAACTCCAAATCGGCAGAATCGCCCTCGTTAAGGATGTTTTCGAGCACACATAACATCATTGTGGTATCATCACTCCACGTCCCGGGTGGCTGGTTAAAGGTGCCAAAACCTGTCATCTCTTTTGCGGGATGAAGTTTCATAAAATTCCTGTCACTGAATTCATAAGGGACTCCTAATGCGTCACCTACTATAAACCCCCAGGCTGCATCTCTAAATGTTGGCATAATCATTTCTGTATCTTTAATATTCAATAATTACAGTAAAAACTTATTTATGTCACACGAAGTAAACCTACACGACGACATTCTAATTAAAATAGAATGTCGTAGATTAATATTGTATTCATAACTATTTAAAATGATTAAACCAAACCACATGTTTAATTTTGAGCAGCCTCAAAATCCGGTACTCGATGCCATAGAAAAGACTTACGATCTTGTAAAAGATTCGTTATTGAAGTCTCACACTTTTATAAACAATAAAACAGAATTATCTACAATTACGGATTTTTTAAGCTGTACAGATGAGCAGGCTGTTATCTTATCCATATTAATCCAATCCCAGTTAAATGAAGGACATTGTTCAATTAAAGAGGTGCTGTTGCACGTAAATTTAAAGATTTCACATGCGATTTACATAAACGAGTTATTGCAACCATTGGTAAAAAGAGAGTGGTTGAAGCCTAAAAAAGATGCAACTCTTTTTCCCTTAACGGAATATCTGTTAAGTAAAAAACTTATAACTGCCGTATTATTGAATAAAATGGAGAAATGGGAGACATTAAAAATTGAGAATTCATTTCAACTGCTTGCAGAATTTCAAAATGTCACACACGATAGGGTCAATAAACGCATCACATACACCCAGTTCATTGAAACAACAGGGGCATTAATCAATAATTATAAAAATATAGAGCTGGCTGCATTTATCATTCAATCAAAGATGCCGGTTCAGGATGCAGCTCATTTTATGTTTATCTGTCTTCAGTATTATTCCGGTGTCGAGAACTTTGATTGTGATAGCATTATTCGGGATTTAGAACCATCAAAAGATGAGCAGTATCAATTAAGAAATACCTTTAAGTCAGGAAAAAACATCTTATTTACCGCCGGTCTGATAAAAGAGGGCGTTTCTACAGATGTTTTTGGTGGCGTCACTTATTTCCTGACGGAGAAAGGGGTACGAACATTTGATAAGAACGCGGTGGTAAAAGCAAAACTACTTGATGGCATGTTTAAACATATTGAACCTGTAACCATCCCGGAAAAGAAATTGTTTTTTGAGTTTAAAGAGCAAGAGATGGTGAATAAATTGCACAAGATGATTGGTAAAGATAATTTTAATCAATTAACACAAAGGCTGGAAAAGCAAGGAATGAAAAAGGGAGTCACAGTTTTATTATATGGATTGCCGGGAACCGGAAAGACAGAGACTGTCCTTCAGTTAGGA